>NZ_FNQZ01000008.1 GCF_900107545.1 Pseudobutyrivibrio sp. ACV-2
CTGGTCTGTTGGGATAGAGAAAATTCGTTGAATTATAAGTGCCCAAAGTAAGGCTTGTAAAGGGTATTTACGGGTTCGCCCCGTTGATGCATAGAAATGATTTCTAAATGAAATCGGAATAATTTCATCAATGTCGATATAGGTCTCTAATAGAGAAAGAAAAGCAGGTTTGTCATTTTCAAATTTATCTTGGCAATCTTGAAAAATATCAGCCAAAGAAAGCTGTTTGTATGGTATCATAGATGTCAGAATAACTCCTTTCTTGGGTGTGTATGATAGTTTCTTTGAACAACTCTATTATACCATATCCAATGAGGGGTTATTCTTTTTTAGTTAAGTGAAAATGCCGTATATATGCGGCTTCTGGCGTTTCGCAAACGCCTATTCGATAAAGTATTTTGGGAGGATAAAATGGAAATAATGGATATTCAGCAACAAAAAAGCGAATGGAAAAGAAAAAGATGGTCTATTCCCGAATTAAGGGGGAGCAAGCAGGAGTGGTATGAAATTGTTCGTGAACTAGTTGAAAGAATAGCAAATAATGCTGTGGATATGAATACTACACCAGATTTGAAAGTAACAAGTAGTGTATATCCTTGGAGAAATTATGCTCCATTTTTAAAGGGGATTGGAGTGGCAGCAAATAAAGCTGGTCTTTTAACCATAACTGATGCTGGGGTAAAATTTATTGAGTCTCCTAACAAAAGGTATATTGCAGATTTACTACATGACAAGTATCGCATCTTTGGTGAAATATTATATTTGCTTCAAAGTGAACCTAAAACGATTGAAGATATAGATGAGCTTCTGTGCAGAGAATATAGTCTAGATTGGGCAAATTTAAGCAATACTAGAAGACGAACTGATTGGCTGGAAGTACTAGGAATGATTGAGGCTGTTGGAAACCGTAAATGGGGGCTGACAGATGAAGGGAAAAAGGCTATTCAAGATTGGCCCCTTGTATCATCGGATGTCGTAGATCATACCGAGGAAAATAATCAGGATATACAGATTACACCTGCACCAACTGAAATTGAAGAGTTACTAAAAAAACTGGTAGATAATCCAGCGCTTCATAAGAAAAGAAATACTTACAATATTTGGATTCCTAGCCCTAATCGCATAGAGAATTTGAGAACGATTGTTCAGTATGCATCAGAAAAAGTAACAAGAAGTGATCTCTTTGAATTTATTGAAAATGAGTTTCAGTTAAAAACGAGTAGCGTTGAGTCGATGATGCCGTTTTTGAAGGCAGATGGCTTGATAGAAGAGGTTGGCAAAAGTATTTACGTCTCGACTTCAGCTGCAAAGGCGTGGTGTGAAACAGGAAATGATTTGGATTTGTTACGTATCATGCATGCAAATAAACGTTTTGTTGGTGAAATGATTCTAGCAGCAAAAGATGATACTACAAGAAATGAAGTCTATGCTGAGGGATCAAAGTATGGGATGAACACAGAGAAGTCTAGATGGGTAATGGGATTACTGATTGAGGCTGGCATTTTGGAGGAAACTCAGTACCTTCACGTAAAGGCAACAGGATTAGGAAAAGCTTTTGCCGCTTCATTGCCGATGATGTCAGCGGATAATGTGTTACCTGAAAACCCTACTACAGAAATTGAAAACAATGTAGATAATACGCCTAGTAAAAATGATGAAAAGATTCAATTGTTTGATGCATTAAGTAATTCTGCAAGGGATCCGATGGCCGAAGGGAAGGCATCGGGTGTGGCCTTTGAAGAAAATATTGCGGCGATGTTTAGACTAATGGGATTTGACGCTATACGTATTGGCGGTGCTGGAAATACAGATGTTGTAGTTAAGTGGAAAGATAATACGGGGAAGACTGTCACTGCAGTAGTCGATGGAAAATCAAAATCTGGTGGAACGGTTACACATACTGACATTAGTGATGTCGCGATTGAAACGCATAAAGAGAAAAATGGAGCTGATTATGTAGCTATAGTTGGGCCAGGTTTTGGTGGTGATACAATAAAAAATTTTGCGAGGAAAAAGGGCTTTTCGCTTGTTACTGATAAGGAATTGATTGATATTGCATTAAGTGCTAAAGAATTGGGTTTATCTTTAGATGAGATAGCGTTGTTATTCAAGGTTCCAAACGGAATTCCAGCCCTTGAAGAATTGATAAACGCTCAAAAGCGTCAATTAGAAATTATATCGCTTGTAGTTAAGACGTTTAAGCAAGAACAAGAGGCGATGGACAGTTTATCGGCAAGAGATTTGTATTTTTTATTAAGAGGAACAGAAATATCCCCTTCTCTTGAGGAGTTGATTAATGCTTTTGAGTTGTTAGCAACTGATGAAATAGGGGTATTAAACTTAATAAAGAAAGCTTCGCCTACAGAGAATACAACTTATGCAATGCAAAATGAAGTTCAGCGTGTAAATAAATTGAGAGCGATAGCCTCCGCAATTGAATGTGGGATAGAGTAAAATAAAGCATTTATATCTATATGCATATAATAAAATTTACTCACACAAGTGGCTATTATTTTATGTGGTATTTTTTAGAGGAAATAATGAGTGGGTAAGAAACACAGGAATAGAATTCAAAAAAATAAGATTAGGCAAAACTATTTGTCGTCACCAGTTCAAGTATTCTCCACGAATGAAAATGAAGATGAAATCAAGGAAGTTCAATTTGAATATATCCTTGATCTTGCCCAAGAGAAATATGATTATGAAAATCAACGTGAGTAATATGTTATAAACAAGTTAGAGGTGGATAAAATAAACTATTATTTTTCCATATCATACTATGGACCCTGCTCAGGCAATTGAAAGAATATTAGAAGCAAAAAATATGATTGTTGATGAAGAGGAGGAATTGAAACGTCAGTATGAAATATTTAAGCGAATACGTAAAGAATCATAAATTGTAAATACAGCATTTATAAGGAATTTAAGACTATGATAAAAATTTTATTCGTCTGCCACGGCAGGGTACTAACAAAGTAGTCGAGAACCTTGATTTTACAGCATTTCTCTAATAGATAGTGTTGGATTTACAACTCATTTACAACTTTTGCAGAGGCGGTTTTTGAGGCCTCAAAGAAAGTGAGAAAGGATTTCAAAATAACATGATAAAAGTACTGTTTGTCTGCTGGGGCATGGTACTAACCGTTATATTGAAATGCTTGATTTTTAAGGATTTTTGGATGAAATAATAGTGAATTTACAACTTATTTACAACTTTTGAAAAAGTCACGATGCAAGAACAACAGTACGAAGAATAATTGAGATATTTCCACTGAGATGATATAATATTTTTGCGTGGGAAACCACGTGGAAGAGTACCCATGAAACGGTAGTATTGATGTCAAGGGATAAGGAATGATGGCTGAAAAGTGCCTGTTTCAGGTTTTTTTCGCATATCTGCTGACATTCAAATCGCTCACTCGGAGTGCTGACAGCGTGCGAGAGAACATATCTTTGCATGAAAAATCCGGCTGGAAAAATTGAGTTAGTGATTTAGATGTTTTTGTAAAAAGCAGTTCAGCGCACCCAACCGTTGAGAGTATGGTGGTGTGCGGTTTAGATGTCAGGGAAAAATCCGGTAATGAAGAACGAATTAGGGATTAATAGTGAGATAGGATGGAACACAAAGGGACGAAAACAATAGAAACCGATCGATTAATATTGAGAAAATTCTGTGCTGAAGATATAAATGCCGCCTATGCGAATTGGACATCGGATGAAAAGGTAACGGAATTTTTGAGATGGCGCACACATACTTCCGTGGAAATAACAGAAACGGTTATCCGGGATTGGATCAAGGAAAGTGAGAAACCGGATTTCTATCAATGGGCAATTGTTCTGAAAAGTATAAATGAACCGATAGGAACCATCAGTGTTGTTGATAAAAACGATGATCTGAATATTCTGCATATTGGTTATTGCATTGGCAGTAAATGGTGGCACAAAGGAATTACATCAGAGGCATTTTCTGCAATTATTCCCTATCTGTTTAATGAAGTAGGCGCAAACCGAATTGAGTCACAGCATGACCCGCACAATCCACATTCTGGAAATGTAATGAAGAAATGTGGTTTAATTTATGAGGGGACATTACGACAGGCAGATTTCAGCAACAAAGGGATCGTGGATGCCTGTATGTATAGCCTCTTAAAATCGGAATGGACTATGGCCGGGAATGTATAAATCCCATATTGCATTGTGGGCTGAAAACGGAGAGAAAACATATGTTTGAGAGAATGCTTGATAAATCAATAAACCCGCAGTATTCCGATCTCGTCGGATTCTGCGGAACGCAGGGAGAAATGTTTGATCGTTTTAATGATTGGGTGAGAGAGTACTGATGATTTCTCGCTGTAAACAGGCTTGTCGCGGATATACCGCTTCAGGTCTGTTTTTTTGTATTTATCTAAGTTCCTACACGGTGTCTATGTTTTATGAGCTTTCACATTTCGAACATGATTTCCGATAGGAACTTTTAGTTTTCCTATTTTTTCCCGCGCCCTTTCTTAGGAAGCATGCTTCTGTAAACGGAAGAGTACTTTTCTACCAAAGTAGTAAAGAACTGAACTTCAGCCGGATCCATTTTATTGAAGTTCATTCCAAGCTGTTTGCTCAATGTTGTCAGAGTAGCTTTCATGGGAGAAGTGGCATTAGAATACTCCTGTACTATATCGATAACTTCATTAAGAGGATTAATCGTATCACCGGTTTCCTTGTCTTTGCTATGCTTATCTTTTATATCTTTTGCAATATTAGTAATGTCAAATCCTATTAAGCGGCTGAAATAGTCGTTTTCATTAACTTCAGAAGCTTTGAGAGTTTGGATGTAATGATCCGAGTCGGGAATCTCATTTTTTAACTGTATCTTTGTACGCATAATGGCAACAAAGGAGTTGAGGTTATCAATCTGCATTGATGCCATGCTGTCTATATAAATCTCCATATCGCTCATGAATTTCCAAAAGTCAGGATGCTTTATTATCTCACACAGAAGTCGGTTGTTAATGCTTCCGCTTTTTAAAATATCTATGGTAGCATCATCAAGATGAAGTTCAGAAAGAACAGCATCGGAATTCGTAACATTATCGGAAAGCCCAAGCAAATAATCGGTTGATATGTTGTAATACTGTGCCAACTTAATGATGTTCGGGTGTGGTATTTCTTTATAATCATTAGATTCATAGCTGCCAAGAGCTGATTTGGAAATACCCGTTTCCTGTTCCAATTGTTCAAGGTTAAGCCCTTTGGCATTTCGTAAATCTTTCAGTTTTTCAGCAATAGTCAATTTACATTTCATTACAAAATCACTCCTTAAATGTATTCAAATCATATCTTATCACATCATTCTTTCTTTCAATATAAGGATTTCCAAGAAGTTGGAAATTCTTTCTTTTTGTAAAAAAATCCTACCTTTCGGATATACGGGATGAGCCCCTTAAAAATGGAAGAATTGTTCTTGTCGGAAGACAAAGGAACAATTGAATGACCGTACAAGAGGTAACCATTTCGGGGAAGTCGGGCAATGATATGAGCCGGCCAAGATATGAGAAAACGACACAGCGCTTAAAAGAGTTGCCTGTCGGATCTTCTTGATAAAGCGGCGAATATCACACCGAACACAAACAATACTTTGCTCCCTTTGATAGCGAAGTATTTGTTGTGTTTGGTGCAGTGTCCAGAGGCACAGCCTTTGGTCAGGAATCGAAAGGGTGAAACCCTTCGGCAGGTTAAGGGCGGCAGTCCTTATCGGGTCACGGATGAAATGCCGTGTCTGGTCAAGGACGAAGTGCCTTGTCAGGTCCAGGGCAGATGCCCGGCCCAGTTAAGTGTAGCTTGCGACACTTAGTACTGGGTACTATCTGTAACAGAATTCCTTAAGCGGAGCCTTTGGCGGGCCGGAAAAGAAGAAACTCTTTTACAGATAAAAGAAAAAATCATTTAGAAGAAAGGAAGAATTAGAGCATGAAATTAACAAAACATAATGGTCGTTCAGGGAAAAACGGGGCATATAATCCCAAACATAACGACCGAGAATTTGACCTTGATAATAGTGAACATATAGATAATGAAAGAGCGCTGAATAATATTTATTGGGATCGATTTCAAGGTTACAGAGTCGGAAGCGGGGAACAACTTGAATCCCGACTGGAAGGAACGGAAGTAAAAAGTTTTGAAGAAATAGAGAAGATATTTTATCAATATTTCTACGGGCCATATCTTGAAGCACAGAATGAAAGACATGAAAAGGCAAGACATTATGACAGGATTCGTACGATGGATGATATCCTTACTAATCCTAAAACATGCCCTGAAGAAACAATTCTTCAGATTGGAAAATTGGAAGAAACAGTGTCGCCTGAGGTTTTGTTTACGATTGCAACGGAATATTTTGAAGAGTTTGAGAAACGATACGGAAGTCATGTTCATATCATAGACTGGGCACTTCATGTTGATGAAGGAACACCTCATATTCATGAGAGGCATGTGTTTGATGCACCGGATGAATACGGGCTTCTGTGTCCGAGACAGGAGAAAGCTTTAGAGGAATTGGGTTTTCAATTGCCGGAACCGGACAAGAAAAGGAGCAAAGTAAATAACCGTAAAGCTGTGTTTGACAAGGAATGTCGTGAACTTCTTTTTGCAATAACGGATAAACATAAATTGGAACTTGATAAAGATCCGGTTTATGGGGGAAGGAAATATCTTGAAAAGCAGGATTATATTATCCAAAAGCAGAATGAAATGATTGCAAGCGGCGAGGACACACTTTCTGACATCTTAAGCAAGATTGGTGATGCGCAAACTTCCCTTGATGAAAAGACAGAAAAGCTTGAAGAAATGAATCTGAAGATTTCGGATGTTGACTCATTAATTGAAGAAGTTACTGATATAGCATATGAGAAAGCTGCGGAAATCATAACTGAAGAGGTGATAGCAGATACGAGGAAGAAGGATCTTAAGTTTATAGATGAGATGCGTAATGATTATGCTAAATCTTCTAAAATTTCGGAGAGCACCAAGTCATTTGCAAAGAAACTTCTTGATTCGCTTGAGACAAGGATGAAGAAAGCCTTCGGAATGGTTGTTGATTCTGTTAAGAAGGTAATTACAGCACCGGAAACGAAGCAACGCGTAAAGCAAGCGGTTAAGGAGGAAACGCGTACCAGCATTATGGCTCGAATGGCCGAAGCCCAGAGGCGTGTTCAGGCAGATGATGAAAAACGAAGAGGCAACAGAATAATAAACAGAGGAGTCGAAAGATAAGGAGGAATTGAATATTGGTAGATTTTAGAGCAATTAAGGAAGCTGTCACCACTAAGGAGGCGGCTTCTTTTTATGGAATTAAGGTGGGCAGAAACGGAATGTGTCGATGCCCGTTTCATGATGATCATACACCAAGCATGAAGGTGGATAAGCGTTTTATTTGCTTTGGATGTCAGGAAAAAGGTGACGTTATTGATTTTGTGGCAAAATTATTTGGCTTGGATGCAAAAGAAGCAGCTGAAAAGATAGCAGTGGATTTTGGCATAGCGGCGGATATTTCCGATATGGAGAAATACCGACAATCGCAGTATGCAATGCAACAAAAGAAATCCGAACAGCAGATTTTTTATGAGAGAAAACGTGAACTGATAAAGGTAATCGGAAATCTAATGAATGATATCCGGGAGATCAAATCGGAGTATGCACCGGAAACACCGATGTTGGATATGTGTGATCAATTGTTTGTCATGGCTTGTCATGATTTTGAATATGTCTGTTATCTGTACGATTACATCGTGTTTGATGTAACGGATGATGTACTTAAGACAGAAATTGAATTTTTGGAGAAGGAGGTTAATAAGATAAATGCAAGATACAGAAGTGAAAGAAATCAGAAAAACAATAAAAGAGTCTCTTAGTAAAAATGAGAGAAACTTACCGTGCACTACCATTAATAATGCTCTTATTATTCTTAAAAATGATCCTCTGTTTGCTGATAATATTCGAGAAAATACTTTTAGAAATCGAATAGAACTTTTGGGTGAAATGCCATGGAGCAGAAAAAGTATAGATATCACTGACAAGGACGACATTCATATCATTTATCATTTTGAAAAGAATTATGCTTACAGAAGTGATAAGGCATTGAAACAGGCTATGGTAATTGTAGCCGCAGAGAGCGAATATCATCCGGTTCGTGAATATCTTGATTCACTCGTATGGGATAAAGTTCCGAGGATAAGAGGTGCCCTTCATCATTTTCTTGGAGCCGATGAGAGTGATTACACATATGAGTGCTTAAAGTTGTTTATGCTCGGAGCAATCAGCAGAATATTTGACCCGGGATGTAAGTTTGAGTATATGCTTTGCCTCGTGGGTGGTCAGGGAGCCGGTAAATCAACGTTTGTAAGATTTATGGCTACATTTGATCAATGGTTTACGGATGATATAAAGAAGCTTGATGATGATAAGGTTTATGAGCACCTTGAAGGCCATTGGATATGTGAAATAGCAGAAATGTATGCCGTTATAAATACGCGTTATAACGAAGCAACAAAGGCGTTTTTGAGCAAACAGTATGATAACTATAGAATACCGTATGCCTTAAGAGCCGAAGATATACCAAGGCAGTGCGTGTTTGTCGGAACTTCCAATACAACGAATTTCTTGCCGCTTGATAGGTCAGGCAATAGAAGATTTCTTCCTGTTATGTGTCATGCAGATGAGGCACAAACCCATATTTTGGAAGATGAGGATGCATCTCGTGCGTATATTGAGCAGATGTGGGCTGAAGCTATGGAGATTTATAAAGCCGGAAATATTAAGCTTAAGCTTCCGAAGGAAATAGAAAAGAATCTTGTGGAATATCAAAGTCCGTTTATGCAGGAAGATACATGGATGGGACTTATTACGGAATGGCTTGAAAACTATACCGGCAATCTTGTATGTTCCAGAATGCTTTATAACGAAGCACTTGAGATGCTTGGAAATCCGAAGAACTCGGAATCGCGTCAGATTGGTGAAATCATGAATATGCTACCGGGCTGGAGAGCATTTCAGAATCCCAGACGAATATCGGCTGCTTATGGAAAACAGCGTGGTTGGGAACGTCTGGAAACAAACTCCGGCAACAAAGGGACAGAAAGTGATTTTGTGGAAGCGGTTCAAGAGGAGATACCTCCGGAATGGCTTAAATAAGGGATTCTATAAGGAGAATAGTAATTATGAATGATGAAATAAAAGTTTTAAGACGTTTGTTGCCATACTTTGTTGCCGGCAAACGAAAAACTGGAAGGAAGGAAGTGAAGCGGGTGGTAAACGAAAAGAAATATAAGATTCCGTTATGGAAGAAGTACTCGCTTAGTGTATATGAAGCTGCAGAGTATTTTGGCATTGGTGAAAGAAAACTCAGACAAATAGCCGAGGACAATGCCGGAGCAGAATTTCTTCTTGAGATAGGAAGTCATATACGCTTCAAAAGAGAACTGTTTTCGAGATATCTTGATGAGGTATCCGTAATATAACAAATTGACCTAAAACTTATGGTAGAAAAGGCCGCGATTATGATATTATTTGAATATCGTATCGTGGCTTTTTTCATAAGTTGATTATGAAAGGAGACATTTTAAGATGAGTGAGAAACGTAGAGATAATAAGAATCGTATTCTTCACAATGGAGAAAGCCAGCGAAAAGATGGACGATATATGTTCAAATATGTTGATGAGAACGGAAAAGCAAAGTATTTTTACAGCTGGAGATTGGATAAAAATGATGTAATGCCAAGAGGTAAAAAAAGTGAACCGTCATTAAGGGAAAAGGAAAAAGAATTGGAACAGAATCTATTTAACGGATTGGTTTCCGATGGAGCAAATATGACGGTGCTTGAACTTGTAGAAAAGTATCTTTCCTTGAAAACCGGAGTAAGGCATAATACTGAAGCTAATTACAAATTTGTTGTCAACATTATAAAAAAAGAAGCATTTGGCAAAAAGAGAATTGATAAGGTTAAGGAATCGGATGCAAAGGGATGGCTTATTAAGCTTCAGGACGATGGAAGAGGATATAGCACCATCCATACGGTGAGAGGTGTTGTAAGACCTGCATTTCAAATGGCAGTTAAAGATGATTTGATTCGCAAAAATCCTTTTGAGTTTCAACTTGCAACTGTCGTAGTTAATGATTCTGTTACCAGAGAAGCTGTATCAAGAGCAGATGAGCGCAGATTCCTCAATTTTGTTAAGGAAGATCCGCACTATTGCAGATATTATGAAGGAATGTTCATTCTGTTTAATACAGGGCTTCGTATTTCTGAATTTGTTGGACTTACTATGTCAGATATAGATTTCGAAAACATGAAAATCAATGTTACGCATCAGTTACAGAGAAAGCGTGATATGGAATATATCATTGAAGATACAAAGACTGCATGCGGAACCAGACAGGTACCTATGACAGAGGAAGTTGCAGAATGCTTTAGAAGAATAATTGCTAATCGTCCACATTATAAAGTTGAGCCTATTATAGACGGATATGCAGGTTTCTTATACCTGGATAAAGATAATAATCCTATGGTAGCTCTTCATTGGGAAAAGTATTTTCAGCATGCTTTAGAGAAGTTTAACAGTATATATAAGGATGAACTTCCTAAAATAACGCCCCATGTATGCAGGCATACATTTTGTTCTAATATGGCAAAAGCCGGAATGAATCCGAAGACTTTGCAGTATATTATGGGTCATGCTGATATAGGTGTTACGCTTAACACTTATACACATCTTTCCTTTGATGATGCCAAGGAAGAAATGGATAGGCTTGTCGTAAATGAGTAAATAAAAATAGTGAGTTGTACGGGATTCAAATTTACAACTTTTTTTACAACTTTTGCTGATACTTTTATGCAAGATTATGACAGAATACGCCATTTTATGTATTTATTCATCTGTTGTAAAGGAGTTGTAAATTCCCGAAAAACAAGGAAATAGAGGATGTTTTTACGATGATTCGAGTGCTTTTCATCTGCCACGGCAGCATATGTCGCTCGCCTATGGCTAAATATGTTTTACAGGATATGGTGGAAAAAAGAGGAATAGCACAGGAGTTTTACATTGACTGTGCAGCCATGACCTACGAGGAAATAGGCAATCCTGTGTATCCACCAGTGCGTCAGTTGTTAAATGAAAAAGGCATTGATTGCAGTGGCTATGGTGCTCGTCATGTCAGAAGAGATGAGTATAGAGATTTTGATTATATCATTGGCATGGATGCAGAAAATATGCATGACTTATCCCATGAATTTGGGCCAGACCCTGATAATAAAATCTTTAGACTTTTAGATTTTACAGACAGACCTCGTGATATAGATGATCCTTGGTATACTCGTAAGTTTGATATTTGCTATAATGATGTCCTAAGGGGCTGCGAAGGATTATTGAAGCACTTAGGATACTAAAAGATTTAAAGAGAAGGAGAGAACCACTATGAAATTGGGAATGGTTGGAAATGGTATGATAGTTCAGGAAATTCTGGGCTTTATTGATGAAGTAGGCTTTGAAGAAATTCGTATATGCGGTAGAAAATCAAGCGAAGAAAAACTTAATAGCTTGGCAGAAAAATATCATTTAAGTAACGTATATACGGATTATGATGAGTTGCTGAAATCGGATGTAGATGTGGTTTACATCGGCATTCTAAATGATTTGCATTTTGAATATGCCAAGGCTGCCATTGAGGCTAAAAAGCATGTTATCTGCGAAAAGCCTATTACTATTAATATCACACAGCTTGAAGACTTAAATGAACTTGCTTCAAAGAATAATGTGTTCTTATTTGAAGCCATGAGCATCTACCACATGCCAGCATATAAGCAGCTTCAAAAGGATGTAAAGTTGGTAGGCGATATCAAAATCTGCAATTTCAACTATAGCCAGATGTCCAGCCGTTACAAAAACTTCAAGGAAGGAAAAACACTTCCGGGAGTTTTTGATCCAAAGCACTACGGTGGCGCTCTTAGAGACTTGAATATCTACAACATCTCAGCCATGGTTGGCCTGTTTGGAATGCCGAAAAAGGTTAGCTACAATGCTAATATGGAAAAAGATATTGATACCAGCGGTATTTTAATTGCTGATTACGGTAGCTTTAAATGTATCTGCACAGGAGCCAAGGATTGCTCTACACCAGGTCCTAGCACCATTCAGGGTGTGGATGGTACAGTGTGCATCTATCCACATGTCAATGGCATGACAGAATACGACGTGTTGTTTAATGACAAGGAAACTGACACTAAAGAGGTAGATTTGTCAGATGGAAGCCATCGACTTTACTTTGAATTTGTGGAGTTTAAACGCATCATTGAAGAGCATGACACGGAGGCTGCAAAGCAGCTAATGCAATACAGCACATGGGCAATTCAGGTAATTGATGAAGCAATATAATAATGTTATTCAAAGGACGGATTCAAAATGATATTCGTCCTTTTTTAGTTGTTTTGGACTAAACCCAGAAAACTTTTTTGGCAATATTAACAGTGAAATACAATTCCAAGACACCCGATATAATAAACGAAGACTATATACAGGGAAGTAGAAAGTCTTGTTTTGGCCATGGAGTTACAAGGAGGTATAGGCTATGGTAGGTATAAATGGATTTAGCAGCTTGTACAATCAGTATGATGCTGGAAAGCTGAAAAAAGATAAAACAGCTGAAAGAACAGAGGCTGTTCAGGTAAAAAAAACAGAGACAAAAAAACCGGAAAGTACAGAAAATAAATTAACGGATAAGGGTAAGGATTATCTCAAATCCTTGCGTGAGAAATATGGAAACTACGATTTTATCATTGCAGATACAAAAGAGGATCAGGATGCACTTGCAGCAGCCAGTGACAAAGAAGTCTCAGTAATGATTTCCAGTGCAGAGCTAGAAAAGATGGCCGAGGACGAAGAGTATGGTAACAATAGACTTAAACAGATGGAAGAAGCCATCGAAATGAGCAAAAAGGTTACGGAAGAGCTGGCAAATGACCCTGATAGAGCCGATGATGTGGGGCTTAATAAAATAACAATAGAGCTTGCCGATGATGGTTCAGTAAAACTGTTTGCAGAGCTTGAAAAATCTTCTGCAAAGCAGAGAGAGCGTATCGAAGCAAATAAAGAAAAGGCAAAAGAAGAAAAGAAGGTTGAAGACAAGAAAGAAAAGATTGATAAATATGGAAAGAATGAGGAGCAAAGACAACGTACCACAGTAGAGGCATCTTCGGCAGAAGAGCTCCTTGAAAAGATTCGTGGTATAGACTGGTCTAGTGTTCCATATGACGAAATAAAAACAGGTGAGCGTATCGATTTTGCGGTATAAAGCTTCAGCGCAAAACTGAATATGGTTCACTGAAAATTCATTGGAAATGAAATATCCCCTGCCTTATCATAAAGTTGATGATAGGTAGGGGATTGTTTTATGGGAGGTGAAAGCGTGAAGAAAACGCTGGTCATTGTTATCGACCTTGTGATAATGGGATTGATACTCTTCTTCATAATTCAGTATGCCAATACCAAAATGCGCGAAAGCAATGAGAGCGTTATTGAGGCTTTCGAGAAAATGACTGTCTCTGCAGAGCAGATTATCACCAACTATCTTGAGGACGAGCAGCATCTTTGTGATATATGGTCAAACTACATAAACCGTTCTGCTGAGGCGGGTACACCGATGACTGCAGAGGAAGCTATATCCTTTATAAGAAAGGCTAAAATATCGCCTATTATCTATGGCCATTTAATTTTATTGGATGAATCGTCAAAAAGTGGTATTTCTACACACCCAAGCTTGTCAAATCCAGACGATTATTCGGTCTCATATCGAAAGGTTCAGCTGTTTGACAGTCTTGATGAAATCAGTAAAAAAGATGGTGTGGTAAACCTTACCAGAGCATATACCAACCCTCAAAACGGAATACAGTCCATTGCATTTATGAATATCGTAAATATTCTGGACGAGAATACTGGAGAGCTTAAAGAGGCATTGCTGATGCGAGTTGAACCAGTAAGTGCTCTTGAGGACAAACTTGTTTTTTTGAATGGTGAATATGAAAGTGTAGAGATTTCACTTATTAACAAGGATGGTGATTATCTGGTTCATGGCAAGTCCATGAAGAATTCCAATTTTTTTGAATACTATAAGTCCTATAACAAAGTAAATATTGATGATTACAATAGAATGACAAGTCAGCTTACATCAGAATCCGGTACCATGAGGATGTCTAACTCAAAAGGTGAAGAATGCGTTATTTCCTACACTCCTTTAAAATCCATGGATACCTGGTTCCTTTTGGCTTATATTCCTGCATGGGAGCTTGCCAACAATACAGTAGTGGACTGGTTGCTACTTGGAATGGTTACTATAGGCTTGTTGTCCCTTCTCGTATTTAATTATCTTGTTCTTATGCTTTACAACAGGAAGCTGGCAGAAGCTGCACAAATGGCTACCCAGGCGAATGAAGCCAAGTCCCATTTTTTGTCTACTATGTCCCATGATATTCGTACACCTATGAATGCGATATTAGGGCTTAACGAAATGGTACTTAGAGATAGCCACGAAGAGGAAATTGTTGCTTATTCAGAAAGTATAAGAACTGCAGGGAAAACCTTGCTTGGAATCATTAATGATATCCTTGATTTTTCAAAAATTGAGGCAGGTAAAATGGATATCATTAATGTAGATTATAGCTTTATATCAATGCTTAATGACCTTGTGAATATGGTTCAGGGAAAGGCCGAGGATAAGGGTCTTGCATTTAATCTGGATGTGGATAGAAATATTCCAACTATATTGCATGGTGATGAAATCCGCATCAAGCAGATTATCATAAATATTCTTTCGAATGCTGTGAAATACACTAAAAAAGGTTCCATAACCTTTAAAGCTTATTTTGCAAAGGAAACAGCTGATTCCATCAGGCTAATTATAAGTGTCACTGACACAGGGATTGGTATTAAACCTGAAGATATGGATCGTCTCTTTACGGCCTTTGAGCGCATTGACGAAAACAAAAACAGAAATATCGAAGGAACTGGCCTTGGAATGAGCATTGCTCAGAGCTTTCTAAATATGATGGGTAGTCATATAGAGGTGGAAAGCAAGTATGGTGAGGGCTCCACATTTTCCTTTGAACTTGTTCAGAGGGTAAAAGACTGGATGCCGATAGGAGATTATGAAGAACGTTTCAAACGCTCCGTATTAGAAAGAGTACGATATCGGGAAAGCTTTTGTGCGCCAAATGCAAGGCTGCTTGTTGTTGACGATTCAACAGTTAATCTTTCTGTATTTAAGAGCCTGCTTAAGCGCACCAGGGTGCAGATAGATGCTGCAACCAGTGGAGATGAAGGTATTTCGCTTTTTAAGAAAAATCATTATGACGTGATTTTTCTTGATCATATGATGCCAGATAAGGATGGTATCGAGACATTAAAGGAAATGAAGGGGCTTACAGATACTTTAAATGACAACACGCCTATAGTATGTCTTACAGCCAATGCCATTTCAGGTATGCGTGAAATGTATATAAATGCAGGATTTGATGATTATGTGACAAAGCCTATAGATCCGGAGCGTCTTGAGATGCTGTTGCTTCATTATCTTCCTAAAGAAAAACTTGTGGCTATATCTGAAGGCGACGATGCTGATGATAGCACCATTCCGGACTTTATCTGTAAAATAGAGGACATCGATGTGAACGCAGGCTTAATTCATTGCGGTAGCAACGAAGCTTATATAGACACTCTAATGAACTATCTGGATTCAGCCGAAACTAATGCAGATGAAATAGAAAAATACTGGCAAGCACGAGATTTAAAAAATACAGCCATAAAAATCCATGCTCTAAAAAGCACATCCCGTGTAATAGGTGCAGAAAAATTAGGGGATTTTGCCGCAAAGCTGGAGAAAGCATCAGAAGCTGGTGATTTAAACACTCTTGAAAGCCAGATAGAGCAGCTTTTGGCAGATTATAGGACATTAGCGGGAGCGCTTTCACCGCTTAAGGAAACAAAAGATGACTATGATGATAATAGCCTTCCGCTTATTTCTGAACAGGATATGAAGGCTGCATATGCTTCACTTGCTGAATGCTGTGAATCCTTTGACTATGATAGTTTGGCAATCATCATAGAAAGTTTTGAAAAATACAGCTTTCCGGAAAATGAGAAATCACGAGTCAAGGCTTTAAAAAAGGCTATTGATAATTTTGATTACGATTTAATACCGCAAATTCTAACGGGGGGACAGGATTATGAGGTTTAAATTAGAGAGAACAGTAACAGGGGAATTATTAAAAAAGTTTTGTGTGGCAATAGCTGCTACCACAATGGTACTTACTATGACCTCATGTGGACAAGATGAGAATAATAATGCTGAATTCAAGCCCGCTTTATCCTTTGAAACTGAGTGTCAGCTCAAAGTGGCAGGTAGCTACTCAAATTTTGAATCACTTGAAAGTGAATTTGAGCGTTTTTATGAATACTATCCAAATGTAAATCTCAACTATGTTTGCCTGGATGATTATGACAACACAATCGCCAGCGCTTTGATTAGTGATGAGGCTCCAGATATTTACGTCACGGCATCATGGATGTTGGACGAGGATAGAATGGCTCCTGTACTTGAACATGCAGAAGTGCTTTCAAACCCTGATTTGAATATAAACCTGGATTGCATACGAAAGGGCGCCAGATGGAGCCTGGATAATGGAGATGTTATCATGCTTCCAATATTTACAAGGTCCTATGGAATGCTTGTGAATATGGATATTTTTGAAAAAAATGAACTTGAGGTTCCTGAAAATTATTCAGAACTAATAGATGTTTGTGAAAAGCTTGAGGCAGCAGGTTATGAAGCACCTATCATGGGAGCAAATGGCACTACAGTTGCAGGAATGTATTATGCTTTGGCCTTTCCATTTTTCTGTGATGATGTTATCAAAAATCCTGACTCTGTGGCAGCACTTAATTCCATGGATAAATCAGCAGGAGAAATAATGCGACCTACTCTTGAAAGACTTGGGGATTTTGTGGATAGCGGACATTTGAATCCAAATCTTTGTGGAGAAGAGATTGCAGATGACTACGATGCTGTCATCATGCGATTTTTTGAGGGTGATGTTCCGATGATGCTGGGAAGTGGAGATATGGTTTCCGGCACTCTGAAGCGAGAAAGCAAATCGGAAGCTTTTATAGCTAATCCATTTAAATATCAATTTTATGTAGTTCCTTTTGGGGATGAGGGCGGCTATTTCTTAGATGCGGTAAATCTGTTTTTCAGTGTAAATAAAAATAGTGCAAATTTGGATATGACCAATGAATTCATCCGATTTTTAATGAGAGAAAAAGAACTTGGCAACATGGCTGCAATCAAGAGATTGATTACTCCTACCAATGATTTTTCCGTGGATGAGGTTTATTCCTCACTTGAAGGTTTTCCAGATGAACGAGCCTTCAGTTATCAGGAAACAGGACTTAATGATGCGGTAAATAAAGAATTTCGTGCAGCAGCCTACAAGGTTGCAAATGGCATCATGACTGTTGATGAAGCGGTGAATGCATACGGAAGCTTGTGGGATGAATAATCTCCCATAGAAAGGATAGTTAATGGAAGAGCGTGTAGTGGTTGTAGATGATGACGCAATCATATTGAAAAATGCTAACAGGGTTCTTTCTGAGGCCGGCTTTAAGGTTACATGCCTTAAAAGCGGTCGGCTTTTGTTGGATTACGTGGTGAAAAATACGATTGATATGCTACTTTTAGATATCAAAATGCCAGAGCTTGACGGCTTTGAGACCATGAAGCTTTTAAGAAAGTGGGAAAATGAAAATGGCAAGAAGCAAACACCAGTCATTTTCTTTACTGCTAATGATGATTGCGAATCGGAAACTGCCGGGCTGTCTTTGGGAGCCATGGATTTTATCAGAAAGCCATTTATAGCAGAGGTTTTGACACTTCGAGTCAGCCATTTGCTTGAACTTATCAGGCTGCAGAATGATTTACATGCGGAGGTCGAGCGCAAGACCAAAGAGGTAGAGGGGCTGTCTCTTCATGTAGTGCATACATTGGCAGATGCTATCGATGCAAAAGACGCCTACACAAAAGGCCATTCAGGAAGGGTGGCGGAGTATTCCAAAGAAATAGCAAGAAGAGCAGGTTTTCCAATAGCATATCAGGAAGAAATATACATGATGGGACTGCTTCACGATGTAGGAAAAATCGGTGTTCCGGATGCTGTGATTAATAAGCCGGGAAAGCTTACAGATGAAGAGTTCGAAAAAATAAAAACACATCCCGGAAGGGGTGCAAAAATCCTTGAAAATATCGAGGAAATGCCACAACTTGCCATCGGCGCCAGATGGCACCACGAGCGTTTTGATGGCAGGGGATATCCTGATGGATTAGCAGGATTGGACATTCCGGAAGAGGCAAGAATTATTGCAGTCGCCGATGCCTACGATGCCATGACAAGCAACCGAAGCTACCGAGGACTTATTCCACAAGACGTGGTGAAGCAGGAGTTAGAAAAAGGATCAGGAACTCAGTTTGACCCAAGGTTTGCAGCAATAATGCTGGAAATAATAAAGGAAGATGTAGATTATAAGCTCCATGAACATTGAACGATAACTTTAGATTGTCAATCTAATTTAATATTGAACATTACATAGAGTAGTTATCGAAAGATAGCTGCTCTTTTTTTGTGAAGAGTTTTGTGGGTTCAGGCAGTGCTAGAAGCAAAAATGAATGTAGCACTGCCCAAAAGAAGAGAAGCGGGCAGTGCAAAAGAAAAAAATGCTGCCAGCACAGCCCGAAACTAAAAAACACCCAGGGTAGAGAAATAAATAGAAATGTGGTAATATACAAAAGGCTATGACCAAAAGTGTCATAAATATTGAAAACACAGTAAAATCAATACTTTTAGAAGGAGATAAATAAAATATGAAGTTAGGAATCGTAGGTTTACCAAACGTTGGCAAATCAACTTTATTTAATTCACTTACAAAGGCAGGAGCACTCGCTGCCAATTATCCATTTGCAACAATCGACCCTAACGTAGGTGTCGTATCTGTACCAGATAAGCGTCTTGATGCACTTACAAAGATGTACAACTCTAAGAAAACTGTTCCTGCAACTATCGAGTTCGTTGATATCGCAGGTCTTGTAAAGGGTGCTTCAAAGGGTGAGGGACTTGGAAACCAGTTCCTTGCAAACATCCGTGAGGTAGATGCTATCGTACACGTTGTACGTTGCTTCGAGGATGCAAACGTAGTTCACGTTGATGGTAGCATAGATTCTTTAAGAGATATCGAGACAATCAACCTTGAGCTTCTTTTCTCTGATATGGAAGTTATGGAGCGTCGTTACTCTAAGACAGAGCGCAGCGCTCGTATGGACAAGACACTTCAGAAGGAAGCTGCTATGCAGAAGCGCCTTCTTGAGCATATGGAAGCTGGCAACATGGCCAAGACTTTTGAGCTTAACGATGAGGACGAGGAAGCTTACTTCAAGGAGTACAATCTTCTTACTGCAAAGCCAGTTATCTACGCTGCAAATGTAGAGGATGAAGACCTTGCAGATGATGGTGCAAACAATAAAAACGTTCAGGCTGTTCGTGAGTACGCTGCTAAGGAAGGCTCAGAGGTATTCGTTATTTCAGCCCAGATTGAGCAGGAGATTTCTGAGCTTGAGTCAGATGAGGAAAAGCAGGAGTTCTTAGAGGCTATGGGTCTTGAGGAATCAGGTCTTGATAAGCTCATCACTGCATCATATAGATTACTTGGTCTTATTTCATATCTTACATCTGGTGAGGATGAGACCCGTGCATGGACAATCAAGAAGGGGACAAAGGCTCCACAGGCTGCTGGAAAGATTCATACTGATTTCGAGCGTGGATTTATCAAGGCAGAGGTTGTAAGCTATGATGACCTTATGGCAAATGGCTCTATGACAGCTGCAAAGGAAAAGGGCCTTGTACGTATGGAAGGTAAGGAATACGTCGTTGCTGATGGCGACGTTATTACATTCAGATTTAATGTTTAATTAAAAGCGTTAATTATTAATAATTCACACTTTTTCTTTGGAAATGTATTATTATATCCTTATAAGCAGATATATTTTTTGTCCGTTGAAGGAGGTATATATGAAAATCACTAACATTAAAGACACAGATGCTTTTTTTAAGGTAATTGATAGTTGTGAAGGCACAGTTGAGTTAATCACAAGCGAAGGTGACAGATTAAATCTTAAGTCAAAGCTTTCACAGTTTGTTTCACTTGCTAGTATTTTCCAGGCAGATTCAAGCATCATTCCCGAGCTTGAAATCATCGCCTATGAGCCGGAAGACTCAAAGAAGTTATTAGATTTTATGATTAATCAATAAGAGAAGACGGGAGGACCCCGCTTGCGGGAGTTGCCCGGCTTCCACAACCCAGTCCATTGGGCAAAGCCCAATCATAAATGGCTGGGTTTTCCCGAAAAGAAGACCGGGAGGGCATATGGCCTATAATTAAAAGATTTTCAATATTGAAAAGTATTATACAGGGCTCTCCTAGAGCCCTATTTTTATGGAGAACTAAAGATGCGTGCATACGAAAGATTATTAAATTATGTAAAAGTATTTACAACAAGTGATGAGGACAGCACAACAGTTCCATCTACAGCCCGTCAGTTTGACTTGGCTCACAAGCTTGTTGAGGAAATGAAAGAAATCGGAATAGCTGATGCTCATGTAAATGATATGTGCTATGTTTACGGTACTATTCCAGCTACACCAGGCTATGAAGATAAAAAATCAGTTGGCTTTATTGCTCACATGGATACCGCTCCAGATTTCTGCGGTGAAAACGTAAATCCGATAATTGAGGAAAACTATAACGGTGAAGATGTAGTCCTTGGCACAAGTGGCCGTACAATCAAAGTTGCAGATTTCCCACATTTAAAGACGCTAAAGGGTCGTACATTGATTCATACAGATGGCACAACACTTCTTGGTGCAGACGACAAATCTGGTATTGCAGAGATTATGACATTTGCTGAAGAAATCATCGGAAGCGACGAGCCTCACGGCAAGATTTGTATAGCCTTCACACCTGATGAGGAAATCGGTGCAGGTGCAGATCATTTTGATGTGGAGCATTTTGGAGCTCAATTCGCATATACGGTAGACGGTGGCGAAGAAAACGCTGTAGAATACGAAAACTTCAATGCAGCAGGTGCTGAAGTAAAGTTTAATGGTGTAAATATCCACCCAGGTGATGCCAAGGATATTATGGTAAATGCAGCGCTTGTGGCTATGGAATTCAATGCTATGCTTCCACCAACACAGACACCTAGCCAGACCAGTGGATATGAGGGCTTTTTCCATCTTACAGATATGAAGGGTGATGTTGCATCAGCAGAGCTTTCATATATCATTCGTGACCATGATGCTGATAAATTTGCAGACAAGAAAAAAGTTATGGAGCATGCTGCAAATATCATTAATCGGAAGTACGGCGAGGGTACCTGCGAGCTTACTATCAAGGATCAATATCAGAACATGCTTGAGATGATCAAGCCACACATGTTCCTTATAGATTTTGCATTCAAGGCGTTAGAGGATGCTGGTGAAAATCCAAAGGCTGTTGCTATCAGAGGCGGCACAGATGGCGCCAGACTTTCATTTATGGGATTGCCATGTCCAAACCTTGGAACAGGTGGATACAATTTCCACGGTCCAATGGAGCACATCACAGCAGAGGGTATGGATACTGTAGTGCGCGTGCTACACGGTATAACAAAACGTTTTGCAGAATAGTTAGATGAGCAAACAGGGGAAATTATGTCAGCTGAAAAAAGAAAAGATTTACTAATCGATATTTTAATGGATGCATTGTCGGGCTTGTGTATTGGTATTGCTCTTTATAATTTTGCGGCAGATGCCAAGTTCCCTTTGACAGGCCTTACCGGTATTGCTATGATTTTTTATCAGTACTGGGGATGGAAAATCGGTCTTGTGACAATCATCATGAACATTCCGCTTATTGTCTGGGCTTACAAGGTTCTTGGAAGAAAATTTTTGTTGCGTTCCTTTAAGACTATGGCAATTGGCACTGTGATGATGGATTTTGTGGCACCTTTTGTTCCACGAATCGACATAGGAAATACACTTTTAAATGCTATAGTTGTAGGTGTGTTTACAGGACTAGGCTACGCCCTAGTATATATGCGCAATTCATCCACAGGCGGTGCAGATTTTATAATGATGATTATAAAAGCAAAGCACCCACATATGTCTCTTGGAAGAATATTTTTCATTGTGGATGTTGTGATTATAGTCATCGACACTATTGCCTATGCGCATTCATTTGAAGCGCTTTGCTATGGTTTTGTAATCAGCTATATAGGTTCACTTGTAGTTGACAAGGTTATGATTTCTGCTGATTCAGGTATGATGTGCATGATCGTAACCAACAAAGCCGAAGCCATTGCAGATGCTATCGACAAAGCAGTAGAGCGAGGCACTACCATTTTTACAGCAAAGGGCGGCTACAAGGGCGATGAAAGACAGGTCCTTATGTGCGCCTGCTCAGACAAGCAGATGTATCAGGTCAATCGTGTTGCAAAAAAGATTGACGTTGATGCGTTTATAGTCATCATGGAATCAAAGGCAGTGTATGGCGAGGGGTTCAAACGTTTTAAGGGTTAACAGGTAGTAGGGGCATTTGGGTTGACCTTAGAAAGATTTTAAGAGGTAAAGATATGTCAGAAAAAATTTGTGTACTTGGAGTTGCAGGCGGCTCTGCGTCAGGCAAAACTACAATTATCAATAAGCTACAGGATTATTTTGGTGCAGATATTGCGGTTATCAGCCATGATTCTTATTATAAGGCTCATCCGGAAATGAGCTTTGAGGAACGCAGCCAGTTGAACTACGACCATCCGGATTCATTTGAGTCTGACAGAATGGCAGAGGATGTTAGAAAGCTTATCAAAGGTCATCCAATTGATATGCCAGTCTATGATTATGTTATCCATAACCGTTCAGACGAGACTATTCGTATCGAGCCAAAGACTGTTATCGTCATGGAAGGAATCCTTATCCTTGAAAATAAAGAGCTTCGTGATTTGATGGATATCAAGATTTTTGTTGATACAGATGCAGATGAGCGTCTCATGCGCCGTATCAAACGTGACATGATTGAGCGTGGACGAAGCATTGAATCTATCATTGATCAGTATGCAAAGACAGTAAAGCCTATGCACGAAGAGTTCGTTGAGCCATCTAAAAAGCATGCAGATATTATCATCCCACGTGGTGGTGAGAATGAAGCAGGCCTTGAAATGCTTATCACATACATGAACAAAAAGCTTCACGCAGAAGAATAAAACACCTCATTGAAAGTAAAGTGTGGCAATAATCTTCTGGCGTTTGTACAATACGCATTTTGAATCACAACCTTTTTTAGCCACTATTACCAAAAAAGGTTGTGGTTATTTTTTTGCCTTTTTTACCATATGTGTGGGTGTTATAATTAATATTGCTATTTGGATGGTAGTTGTCTTTATAGCAAAAGGGATATGTAATACAGGGAGAATTATTTGTAATGGAAAAGAAACCTATAGTTTTGGCTGTTGCCGGAAAGGGTGGAGTTGGCAAAACTTCCCTTGCTGCGGTGATGGTTAAATTGTTAGTGGAAGCTTATCCTGATAAAAAAATCTTGGCAATTGATGCAGATCCGGCAGTTGGACTATCCACAGCACTTGGAGTGGAGCCTGAGCTTACTTTGGATGACATTCGCAAGGAAGCTGTAGAGGCTGCTGAAAGGGGCGATGCAGGCGCTACAGTTGAGGTGCTTGGCGAAGCCAGATATCGTATTTTTGATTGCATGATTGAGACAGGTGGCTTTTCTTTTATTGCAATTGGACGTCCAGAAGCGGCTGGCTGTTATTGCAAAATCAATACTTATCTCAAAGAAGTAATCGCTTCAATTTCCGACAATTTTGATTACATTGTTATAGACGGAGAGGCTGGCATTGAACAGATTAATCGTCGTGTCATGGAAAAGGTCACACATCTTGTCCTTGTTACAGATTCCAGCAAAAAGGGGTGTGACGTAATAAAGACTATTAAAAAAGTTGCTGACGATTTGGTTATGTATGAGCAAATTGGAGTGGTAGTAAATCGTGTTCCATCTGAGGATGTTTTGTCATATATGGATTTGGGAAGCATCCCATTTTTAGGCGCCATAGGAGTTGATGCCAATTTGACAGAATGTGACTTAAAGGGCAAATCAGTCCTTGAAATAGTCGATGATACTGCCATCGTAACTGGAATGAAAAAAGCTCTCGCAAAATTAGAGATTATTTAATAAATGACCTTGAGTCATACGAGGAGAATATAAAATGAAATATTTTGGTGGATGTGATTCAGGCTCCACATATACAAAGTGCGTGATTATTGATGAAACTGGTAAGATGGTTGCAAATGTCACTTTGAAGAGTCGTATAAATGCTGTGCTATCCTGCCAGGATGCTCTTGATCAGGCAGTAGCCCAGGTGACAGATTTAAATAGCGCAGAAGATTTAACATATCTTGTAGGTACAGGTTATGGACGTAACAAGGTTCCTTTTGCAGATGAAAATATTTCTGAAATTAGCTGTCACGCCATGGGGGTACACGTTGCTGACCCTACCGTAAAGGCGATAATAGATATTGGTGGACAGGATGTAAAGGGAATCGCAGTTGATAGTGATGGCACAGTTTTAAATTTTGCCATGAACGATAAATGTGCTGCCGGCACAGGCCGATTTTTTGAAGCCATGGCCAGAGCTTTTGAGATGGATTTAGATGAATTTTCAGACCTGTCTCTCAAAGCCAAAAATGTCATTCCAATCACTGCACAGTGTACCGTATTTGCGGAATCAGAAGTTATATCACTTGTGGGAGAAGGCAAGCCGATGGATGAAATTGCGGCGGGAATCCAGCTTTCGGTTGCCAAGCGCTGTTTCGTAATGTCTAAAAAAGCCGGCGCCACTGACAAAATCACGCTCACAGGCGGCTGCGCTAAAAATGCAGGTCTAAAGGCCGCCATCGAAAAAGTTCTAAAGCTAAAAGTAATCGATTTACCAATCGATCCTCAGCTAATGGGTGCACTAGGCGCCGCCGAATTCGCCCGTAAAAAGTGTAATGTTCAGGTTGTTTAGTGAGCGGCTCATAACCTTGGCCTGCGGGAGCACGAAACACTTGGAGCCGCTTAGTAGGGAGATGTATTTATGATAAAGATTTTATTAATTATCGCCATAGTGCTTGTGAGCTTATTTATACTTTCACTGATTGTATATTTCTTCAACCTGGATATGAAGCTCACCAGCGCAATCCAGCCACTTTTGGCAAAGCACTACGATAAGATTAAGCGAGACAGAAAAATCTAATGAAGCTGTATGACGAAAGCATCAAGGAGTTGCTTGGTACCATAGATCTTTCAAAAGCCTGCAGGCTTGATACCGTAAATGCGAATTGGGAGGATGTGGGAGACCACAATCTTATCCTAAGGGCAGATATGGCATTTGAGCTTGGTGGTGGAACTATGCCTGCTGTAAGTATCATGGGAGTCACTGCAAGCAAAGTGTTAGTTCCTTCAGATGAAGTATATTTGATTGGTCCTGACTTAAAGGATATTAAAGAAGACCAGCCCTATGCCAGAATAGCACTTGTGCGTGTGGCGGAAGATAGCCTTGGAGATGGTAATGCACTCTATAATGCTATTAGAAAAATAGAATATGTCAGGTATCATATTAATCCAAAGGGGTACATGACTCGTATCTCAGCAAGAAACAACAGAGAGCCGGTTCGAGTCGCAGCCCAGGCCATAGAGGAGGGCCTAGGATTTGCCCAGGTAGGAAGGCTGTTTTTAGATACCTACCATGAAAATAAAAATATTGAAGCTGTAAAGCTCATATTTATAACTGCAAAAGACATTAATTATAAGGGGATGTCTGAGCATGCAAAGCATTTTGAAGATATCACTGGTGCAATAGACCATATCTTCAAAAATGTGATGATGGATTGTAAAAGCTGCTCACTACAAAAGGTCTGCGACGAAGTCGAAGGCCTGCGGGAGCTGCATTTTTCAGTTCATTAAGTGGGTAAAAGTCTTTTTATTAAAGTAGAAGAAAGTTTTGGCAAGCGCGAGGAGGAAGGCCCTATACCGAATGAGGGGCTACCGCACCGCAATGAGAGTATGGGAGGTGGCCTCCGGGAGCATGAAAACCTAAGAGCTACTTTGATTAAATGCGGCCTAAAGGCTATTTAAAAGAAAAGGAGTATAAGTAATGCATGAATTAGGTATTGTGTTTCATGTAGCAAAACAAGTAGAGGAAGTGGCTGACAAAAATAAAGCAGACCACATTTTAGAGGTGGTATTGTCGATAGGTGAGGTATCTACAGTTATCCCTGACTATCTCATTGATTGCTGGGCCTGGAATGCCAAAAAGTTTCCACGTCTTGAAGGTAGTAAACTAACTTGTGAAACTATCAAGGCTGTGACCTTCTGTGAGGACTGCAAACAGGAATATGAGACAGTTGCCCATGGTAAAACCTGCCCACATTGTGGTAGTGAAAATACCTATCTTGTGACTGGAAATGAAGTCATTTTAAAAGAAGTTATAGCAGATTAATCTAAATCCCACGGCTTAAATGCCTGTGGGATTTTTGCATTATAATTCACATTCTGGGACAAATATCTACATAGAAAAGTCACTATTGTTGTTGGTATCCGTGATAAAATCAAGTTTAGGGCATTGTAATTTAATCTGGGGAGAAATTACACTGTTAACAGTTTGATTTTGAATGGAGGTTAATATGCGAAGAAAAGGGGTATTTTCTAGTGTGAAGGCAAAACTCATCCTGACAATGGTGGTGTTGGCTGCATTGCCACTTATAGCAGCTACAGCAATTAACTATTATAGAACCACCACAACTTCAAAGGCAGAAGCAAAGATTACTCTTGCATGGTCTGCATGGTTTTTAGAGTCAGAGATTAATAAGATTTTTGCAGATACAGAGATTTCGCTTCAAACAATGGCTGCGTCGCCAAATACGATAGAGTTTATTAAAACTGGTGACAGCGGTCCTCAGACGCTGAAGCAGATGCAGGTTATCAATGATTACTTTAATGACGGTAATTCAATTGTTCTCTCCAATGCTGCGGGAAGGATGATTCTTAGAAGTGATGACGGTAACCTTTCAGATGTGTCAGAAAGAGATTATTGGAAAGGCGCTATGACGGGAAAGACAACAGCATCGAAAGTTACAGTGAGTGCCTCCACCAATTCTCGTATTTTATGTTTAGCAGTGCCTGTTTATGATTATGATGGACAAACTATCATTGGTGTTATACACAGAAGCTATGACTTAAGTCAGTTTAGAGCAATCTTGGGTGAAGATGGAGAGGAAGCATTCCTTGTTGATTATGAGGGTACGCTGGCTTGCCATGCATTTTATGATATTGCACCGAATGATGAGCCTGTAAGCTTCGCATCATCACCATATATCACCGACAATTTGGAAAGCGATACCTATAGCAGTAATGCAAGCGGTACTCCAACATATCTTTCATATGTACGAGAGCCTATTACAGGATATATCATCTGTGATGCCATTGCTATTTCTGCAGTTACAAGAAGCGCTCGATTATCAGCTTTGACAACTTTAGTTGTGGGATTAGTTCTTCTTGTTATCGCAGGCATTCTTGCTTACCTTCAGGCAGTAAGCTTTACACTTCCTATTTTGGCAGTTAATAAAACTATTGCAGAACTAGCTGATGGATATTTTACCAAGGTTGATAAATATACTAATCGAAACGATGAATTTGGAGAGATGGTCAATAATACCAACAAATTGATTGATAAGCTTTCTACCATCGTTGGCCATATTAAAAATTCATCAAACACAGTTGCAATTTCATCAGATGAATTGTCGGATATGGCGAGTCAAATTGCAGACACTACAGAAACGGTCGCTACTTCTGTTCAACATATTGCGAGTGGGGCAGTACAGCAGTCTGAAGATATTCAATCTGCAGCTGAAGGAACCACTAGAATCACAGATGCTGTAGGTGGTGTCAAGGATTCTACTATTGAGATGGCAGAATTGGCAAAGAGAATGAAGCAGGCTTCAGAAACATCTACATCTTCACTTGATATCCTCCAGAATTCAAGTAGTGACATGACGACCAAAATTGAAGAGATTTCATCGAGAATTTCTTCTACACAGAATGCAGTTTCAAATATTAATGAACGCGTTGAAGGTATTTCAGGAATTGCATCACAGACTAATTTACTTTCCTTGAATGCTTCTATTGAGGCAGCAAGAGCTGGTGAAATGGGTAAAGGTTTTGCTGTTGTTGCGGAGGAAATTAGAAAGCTTGCAGACGATTCAGATACACTTGCATCGGAAATCAGATCAGAGATGGATGCACTTCTTCAGGAAGCTGAACTGGCTGTAAGTGCTGCATCTCAGGTAATGGAAGGAAATGCTCAACAACAAAAAGCAATTTCTTCTACCTTTGAATCTGTTCAGGGAATGCTTCAGGATATTGATGATACAGTTAAAGGTGTTACAAGGATTTCTTCAGAAGCGGAGACCTGCGTAAATTCAAATTATGCTGTATCAAATGCCATGCATTCACTATCAGCAATTTCTGAAGAGAATGCTGCAGCTTCAGAAACTACCGGGGCATCAGTAGAAGAGCTTTCAGCTACTGTAAGCACATTGGCGGATGCAGCAGCAAATCTAAAGGATATTGCTCTTAAACTAAACGAGGAAATGCAGTTCTTTAAATAAAATATTGACTACTATAAGGCGCCCTTAAATCATCTAAGGGTGCCTTATTTTGCCCAAGATTATAAAGAAATTTCTATTATTCATTAGAACTATAAATCAAATCTTAAACTTTTCTTAAATACAAATCCAAACTGTTGACGGTGGCGCTTTTAAAGTATATTCTCTCTCTATCAAAAGCAATTTGGAGGGGAGCCATGAACAATTTCAGATATAAAATGGCACAGTTTTTTTCAGGTCGAACAGGAATAGATGCCCTTGGACGTACAGTCACTTGGGTAGCATTAATACTTATGCTTCTCACCATGTTCACCCATTCAAACGCCATATATCTTTTAGCAATGGCTTGCCTGGCATACAGCATTTGGAGAATGCTTTCTAAAAACTATCAGAAGCGATATAACGAGAATCAGTTATTCCTTCAAAAGACAGTTAAGATACGAGCTTTTTTTTCAAAGCTTGTTCCAAATGTCAAAACCAAATTTGCCAAGATACAATATGATTTTAATCAAAGAAAAACCTACGCGATATTTAAATGTCCTTCCTGCAAGCAGAAACTTAGAGCACCAAGAGGTAGAGGAAAGATAGAGGTTACCTGCAGTAAATGTCACACAGTGTTTGTGAAGAGGGTGTAGCATTTGTTTGGATACATTAATGTAAATCGGGAGCAACTCTCCGAAGAAGACAAAACAAAATATCAGAGCTTTTATTGTGGCCTTTGCAGACAGCTTGGTAAAAATGCCGGTCTCAAGGCGCAGATGCTTTTAAATTTTGACCTTTGCTTTTTAGGCATACTTCTCCAAAGCTTGTATGAACCCGACATTAATTCCGAAGATTTCAGATGTGTGATACATCCTATCAAAACAAAACATGGTTATTCCAGTGAGGCCATCTCTTACGCAGCCGATATGGATATTATTCTTTCATATCACAGCTTGATGGATCACTATACAGATGAAAATTCAAAGCTTTCAGGCATGGCGGCCAACTCCATTAAAAAGGACTATGACCGAATCGCACAAAAGTATCCAAGACAGGCAAAGGCTGTTGAGGAATACATTAAAAAGCTTTCATATGCAGAAGCATCAAAAGAGACAAATATCGAAAAGGTATCCTGCTACACTGGCGAAATGCTAGGTGAAATATTTAACTGGAAGCAGGATGCATGGGGACAGACCCTTCATTGTATGGGTTATTACATGGGCAAATTCATCTACCTGATGGATGCCTATGATGACATAAAAAAAGACGAAAAAAGAGGTAATTACAATCCTCTTCTTTATTTGAAAAAGGAATCACCAAAGGAGTTCGAGTGTTTTGTGAAGATAAATCTCACATCGCTCATGGCAGAATGTGCCAAATCCTTCGAGAGATTACCTATAGTTGAAAATGCAGATATTCTTAGAAATATTATTTACTCAGGTGTTTGGACCAGATACGAGTATCTGCAGCTTAAAAACAAAAAGGATTTAAAGGAAAAGTGTAATGACAGATCCCTATAGGGTACTTGGTATTTCAAGAGATGCCTCAGAGGACGATATAAAAAAGGCCTACAGAGCACTCAGCAGGAAATACCATCCTGATGCCAATATAAACAATCCAAATAAAGATGCCGCCGAGGAGAAATTCAAAGAAATCCAGGCAGCGTATAATCGAATTATGGATGAACGCCAAAATGGAGGCCCATCCTTCGGCAGTTATGGTAATAGCTATGGAAATAGTTCCTACAGCTATTCAGGTGGATATCAGGATTACTCAAATTCCCAGGCCTCTATGGAAATGCAGGCAGCTGCAAATTACATAAATGCCAGACAGTTTGCTCAGGCAATGAATGTACTTCATTCTATTGATGAGTCACTTAGAAACGGCCAGTGGTATTTTTTCGCCGCTGTAGCTTCGCAGGGAATGGGACACATTAACGATGCCAGAGAATACATCAGAAGAGCAATAGCTCTAGAGCCTGGCAACTTTAGATACAGACAGTTTCAACAGAGCATCGACTGGAGTAACAACTGGTATGAATACAGAGGTCGCTCATATGGCTACACAAGGCCATACACGGGAGTTGTTCGTTGGTGTGCAAGCATGATTTTACTTAATTTGCTGTGCAATATATGCTGTTTCATTTAATTAGTTTATATCTGGGTCATTCGGACCATTCATATATTTTCTCCCTATATCTGCATGTTCTCGCGAATATGCAAAAAGAATCCTCGGGCTTCAGCCACCCGAGGATATTTTTTGAGAAAGGCTGAAGTAAAGCTATTGATTATTATGTATAGTTAGAGTAAACTAACCATAGTTAATTCGGTTGCACAGAAGTTGGAAATGTGATACCCTTTAATAGGTGAGTTGCGTGCAACCAATCTCACCGGTTCCAAATGTAGGAGGTTGTATTTTGAGAACATTTGTAAACGAATCTTCAGAAAATTATCTAGAGACAATATTATTACTTAGTAAGAAATTACCAGTTGTTCGTTCCGTAGATATTGCCAACGAACTAAACTTTAAAAAATCATCAGTCAGCATAGCTATGAAGAATCTTCGTGAGAAGAACCACATCACAGTTACGGATGCTGGATATATCTATCTTACAGACGAAGGCAAGGAAATCGCTGAAATGATTTACGAGCGCCACGAGCTCATCACTGAAATTCTCGTGAAACTTGGCGTAGATGAGGAAATTGCTTCAGAGGATGCATGCCGCATCGAGCACGTCATCAGCAAGGAAAGCTTCAAGGCAGTTCGCGACTATGCAAAAGACAAAATTTTAAAATAGAAATTAAAAAGATTATTCATCCCAGCCCAGACCTATGGGCTGGATTTTATGTTATGCCTTCCCCTTGAGGGAAGAGATGATGCTTTAGCATTATCTGCCACCCCGGCGAGGGGGAAGGTGCCCGAAGGGCGGATGAGGTGTTAAACCTAGAAAATTGAGGTAGTATTAGGAGATACAATTATGGATTTAGCAGTTAACAACCTAGAGCAAAGAGATATGATAGTACAGCAGCTTCGCGAGGCAGGCTGTCGTATCACAAAGCAGCGTTTAACAGTTTTAGATATCATACTTAATTCCGACCCATCATGCGTAAAAGAAATCTACCGCGAGGCAGTAAAAGTAGACAAAAACATCGGTAGTGCGACAGTATATCGTATGGTAAACACCCTAGAGGAAATCGGGGTCATAAACCGTAAAAATATGTATCAGGTAGATTGCTCAATCTGTGAGAACCACTGTCCAGACGAAGACTGTGACACCTCATGTCCGGGAGGCAGCTGCCTAGCCTGCGAGACCAACGTAGTAGTCACCCTCGACGACGACTCCAAAATCGTCCTCAACCGCGACGAACTCAAAAACCTTCTTTACGAAGGCCTAAAGGCTACCGGCCGCATCGGCGACCACTCCATAAAGCGTTTGGCGATGTAGCCCCGCGTTGTCATCGTAGAGTTTATGACACACATTTTTTGATAAGTACCACAGGCCAATGAGCCAAGCCGAACTGTAATGTAGCACTAGTTTTCATGAGTATAGCGAAAGCGATATGAAAACTAGTGCTACATTATGGTTTGGCTTGGCGGACCTGGAAAAATGATGCTTTTCATGAGTATAGCGAAAGCAATATGAAAAATGGTGATTCTATACGGTTAGTCTCGGCGGACTAGGGTGTATGACATATTTGGGATATTGATAATTTAAAGGTCTTGATGTATTATTAAAGGGCTGTTTAGCATTAGCTAAACAGCCCTATGTTGTTTTAGAAAAGAGGAGATAAACATGACTCAGTCACGTACACACAACTGTAACGAGCTCCGTCTTTCAGACGCAGGCAAGCAGGTTACATTAGTTGGTTGGTTCGAAAACATTAGAAAGGTGTCAAAGAATCTCGGATTCGTTATCCTTCGTGATTTCTATGGCACTACCCAGATAGTAGTGGAGACAGAAGAGATGATGGCTGTTATCGATTCTGTTAATAAGGAGTCTACAATCTCTGTAACTGGTGAGGTTCGTGAGCGTTCTTCTAAGAACACTGAGCTTCCAACAGGCGAAATCGAGGTTGTTCCTACATCAATTGAAGTTCTTGGTAAGTGTACTCACAACGAGCTCCCATTTGAGATTAATCGTTCAAAGGAAGCTGATGAGAACACTCGTCTCAAATATCGTTATCTTGACCTTCGTAATCCAGAGGTTAAGAGCAAAATTATCCTTCGTAGCAAAATCGTTGCAGAGCTTCGTAGCGCAATGATTGCTCACGATTTCATGGAGATTACCACTCCAATCCTTACATGCTCATCACCTGAGGGAGCACGTGATTACCTTGTTCCAGCACGTAATCACCCAGGCAAATTCTATGCCCTTCCACAGGCACCACAGCAGTTCAAGCAGATTCTTATGGCATCTGGTTTTGATAGATATTTCCAGATTGCACCATGTTTCCGTGATGAGGATGCCAGAGCTGACCGTTCTCCAGGAGAGTTCTACCAGCTTGATATGGAGATGGCATTTGCTTCACAGGAAGATATCTTTGCAGTAGTTGAAGATGTACTTCCACCTATCTTTGCAAAATACGGCGTTTATAATACAGCTTCTACAGCTCCATTTGTACGCATCCCATATCTTGAGGCTATGGACAAATACGGTTCTGACAAGCCAGACCTTCGTATTGATTTAGTTCTTCAGGATGCTACAGAAGTTATGGCTGATTGCGGCTTTGGCCCATTCGAGGGCAATGTAGTTAAGGCTATCGTTGTTGATAATCTTACAGCTACACGTAAGCAGATTGATGCTATGATTGCTGAAGTAGAGGTTGCTACAGCTCAAAAGACATACTGGTTCAAGCTCGATGAGAACGGCGAAATCGTTGGTGGTATCGCTAAGTTCCTTCAGGAGAGAAAGCAGGCTGTTATTGATGCACTTTCACTTAAGCCAGGTGATTTTGTAGGTCTTGCTGCAGGTCCACTTCTTGTTGCTCAGAAGACTGCTGGTGTATTCAGAAAGCTTCTTGGTGCAGCAGCTGAGGGGCACATGAGAAAGGATACATATGAGTTCTGCTGGATTGTAGATTTCCCTATGTACGAAATCGGCGAGGAGTCAGGCGAGCTTGAGTTCTGCCACAACCCATTCTCTATGCCACAGGGTGGAATGGACGCTCTTAAGAAACAGGAGCCTCTTGATATCTTAGCTTACCAGTACGACTTAGTATGTAACGGTGTTGAGCTTTCATCAGGTGCTATCCGTAACCACGACCCTGAAATCATGATTGAGGCATTCAAGCTTGTAGGTCTTGGTGAGGACGATGTTAAGGCTAAATTCCCAGCTATGTACAACGCATTCACATATGGTGCACCACCACACGGCGGTATCGCTCCTGGTGTTGATAGAATGATCATGCTTATCGCTGGTGAGGAATCAATCCGTGAGATTATTCCATTCCCAATGAATAAGAACGCTCAGGATATCATGATGGATGCTCCAGCTACAGTAGATCAGAAGCAGCTTGACGATGTTCATATCGCAATCGTTATGCCAAAAGAAGAAAACTAATATAATTTTTCTTGCCCCTTGTGTTAAAAGCAAGGGGCTTTTGTTATTATAGAGGTAGAAACTGTTGGTATGCACCCAGGAGAAGTCTATGGATGTTAAAGATATACACTCCTTTATGGAGTGCTACGAAACACGAAGCATAAACAAAGCGGCAAAATCCCTATACATCAGCCCACAAGGCTTAGGAAAGCTATTAGACAGGCTTGAGCATGAGCTTAGAGCACCGCTGTTTGATCGTACAAAGCAAGGCCTAATTCCCACAGAGGCGGGAGTATTCTTATATGACAAAAGCCAAAAGCTTCTTACAGATATGCAGGAAATTGAGCAGGGATTAGAGCTTATCCGAAACAAGAAAAAGACTTTTCATATAGGGTATTCCTGTGGCTTGATACGCATGCTGCCCATGAAAAAAATGGAAGCCTTCCAGGCCGCCTTCACAGGAAATGACATCATTTGGGATGAAGGCTCCAATCAGGATGTAAAGGACAGGCTGGTAAAAGGACAGCTTGATATAGCGCTTGTAATCGGACGAGTCGCAGCCACGGACTTTGTGGAAAAAGAGGTCTCTAGCAAGCAGATGTGCGCAGTCGTCCCAAGTAACCATCCTCTTTATGACAAAGATTCTATTCAAATTAGGGATTTAAAGGATGAGCAGCTCATCACCTTAAACGAAAAATACCAATCCTACACCAACCTCTTAAATACCTGTGAAAGAGAGGGCTTTTATCCAAATATCAGGGCAAAAACAATGGAAGCGGCCATGATTTATGAATTTGTGAGTGAAGGGCTTGGAATAGGAATAGATGTAGATATTCATAGTAAAGACAGCTTGTCGGACAGATTTAAGCTTATCCCTATAGCAGATGGAATACCATGGTCTGTATATGTGGCCTATAATAATAACAATCAAAATAATCCATTAATTAAGTGTTTTTTGGATATGTTTATAGAGTAATTCTAGAAGGTGCAAACTATTGGTTTGCACCTTCTATTTTTTTGTTGATAGAAGGGTGACTTCATAGGGTGTTAAAATATTCACAAGTAAAAACGTTATATTTTTAACAATGTACGGGTAAAAGGAGGAAGTTTAAATGGTTAGAAAGTATCCACATCTTACCAGCCCAATCACTATTGCAGGCGTTACATTTAGAAACAGAATGTTCTCAGCACCTATGGGTGGAACAGATATCACAAATGATGGCTGTATCGGCCCTAAGTCTACAGCATTTTATGAGCTTCGCTCAAAGGGTGGCGCAGCAGCAGTTACAGTATCAGAGTGCATGGTTCATGAATCTGATGGAAGTCATGCTTATAGACTTAACCCAGCTATCTTAAATTCACTTGCATGTGCAACATACACAGCAGACGCAATCAGACGTCATGGCGGAATGCCTTCACTTGAGCTTTCACATTCAGGAATGTTTGCCGGTACATACATGACTGACAAGTCAAAGCAGAAGAGCCTAAAGCAGTGGGGTCCGATGGACACAGTTAGACCTGACGGCGTAGAAGTTCAGGGCATGACAAAAGAAATGATTGATGAAATCGTAAAGTCATATGGTGATGTGGCTGCCATGGCAAAACGTGCTGGCTTTGAGATGATTATGATTCATGGTGGACACGGTTGGTTAATCAATCAGTTCCTTTCACCACTTTTCAACCAGAGAACTGATGAGTACGGCGGAAGTCTTGAAAATCGTTGTAGACTTGCAAAAGAAATTCTTGCATCCGTACGTGAAGCAGTTGGCCCACGTTTCCCAATCGAGTTTAGAATGTCAGGCTCTGAATTCTGCGAAGGTGGCTATGGACTTGAAGAGGGTATCGAAATTGCAAAGCAGCTTGAGTCTTATGTAGATATTCTTCATGTATCAGCTGGAACCTATCAGAAGACATTTGGCATTACACATCCATCTATGTTTGAGGAACACGGACGAAATGTTTTCCTTGCAGCAGAGATTAAAAAGCATGTGTCAGTTCCAGTAGCAACACTTGGTGGTCTAAATGACCCGGCACAGATGGAAGAAATCATTGCAACTGGCAAGGCTGATATCGTATACATGGGACGTGCCCTTCTTGCAGATCCATATCTTCCACAGAAGGTTACAGAAAATCGTGATGATGAAATTGTTCGCTGCCTGAGATGCTTTACATGTATGGCAGAAAGAGCTGCTACATCAACTAGACGTTGTACTGTAAATCCTCTTATCGGACGTGAGATTGAAGGTGATGAGGTTGCATTAGCTCCTGTTAAAAAGAAAGTGATTGTAGCAGGTGGTGGTCCAGGTGGACTTTACGCTGCATATACAGCTGCTCGTCGCGGTCATCAGGTTATCCTTTGTGAAAAGGAAGCAGAGCTTGGCGGAATCCTTAAGAGTGAGCAGGCTATTTCTTTTAAATATGAGATGTACCAGCTTACAGCCACATATGAGAAGCTTGCCAGAAAGGCAGGGGTTGAGATTCGTCTTAACACAGAGGTAACAAAGGAATATGTTGAGAAAGAAAATGCAGATGCTCTTATAATCGCAGTTGGTTCTACTCCACTTGTTCCACCAATTCCAGGTCTTGATGGAGACAATGTAGTTGTTGTAAATAATTACTACAAGGAAAAAGAAAAGGTTGGCGATAATGTAGTTGTTATGGGTGGCGGCCTTGCAGGTTGTGAGTGTGCTGTTCACCTTGGACAGGAAGGCAAGAAGGTTTCTATCATCGAAATGAGAGATGCTCTTGCTCCAGATGCAAATGTAAGACATCGTCCACTTCTCCTTAAGGAAATTGATAAGTATGTAGATGTTCACACAGGACTTAAGGCTGTAAAGGTTACAGCTGATGGTGTTCTTTGCGAGGATAAAGACGGAAATGAAGTTATGGTTGAAGGCGCAAGCGTAATCTGTGCATTAGGACAGCGTTCACGCACTGATGTTGTGGAAAAGCTTTTAGATGCAGCTCCATTTGTTCGTGTAATCGGAGATGCTGCAAAGGTTTCTACAATCACCAATGCAGTTTACTGGGGATATCACGCTGCGTTGGATATCTAGATAATATAGGCTGTGTTCATCTTGTTACGGTAACAATCTTGATATTGCTACAGTCGGCTAGGGATGCCTCCTTTAAGCAATATCAAGATTGATACCTATGTTTGCAATATTCGACAAGTATTGCGCAACGTAAAAAAATGAAATTTTCGCTTACGTGGATAAAATGATATCTATATACTTTAAGTGAGCGGCGGTAGTACGCTATTGATAGCGCACGTAAGCACCGCGGACTATATTATTCAAAGGAGAAAATATGAATTTAGACAAGAAAAGATGGATTATTCTATGTGCCGGATGTTTTATTAATCTGTGCCTCGGCTCTATCTATGCATGGAGCGTTTTCTCTGCTGCTATGGCTGAGTACTTCAACACTTCACTTGGAATGAATGTAACTCCAGGTGATCTTGCCATCGTATATACGATAGCAAATTCAGTTGGTCCTATCACCATGATTTCTGGTGGCTGGTTCAACGACAAAATTGGTCCAAAGAAGGTTATCCTTGTGGGGGGTATCATGTGGGGACTTGGAATGTTCCTTTCAGGTTTTGCCATAAGCGTAGGCTTCCTTATTTTCACATACGGTATTATTGGTGGTCTTGGACTTGGTATGGCTTACGGTAGCACAATTTCAACCTGCGTTAAGTTCTTCCCAGATAAGAGAGGTCTTATCGGTGGTGTAACAACAGCTGTTTATGGTATGAGTTCTGTAATTCTTCCTCCTATCGTAACAAAGGTTGTAGCAGCAACAGATGCCACATTCGCATTCAAGGCTGTAGGTATCGTATTCCTTGTACTTATTGCAGTCTCATGCTTATTCCTTGAGCAGTGTCCAGAGGGCTACAAGCCAGCTGGATGGCAGCCAGCAGTAGTTGCAGGCGGCGCAGCACCAAAGAACATGGATTGGAAGGAAATGCTTAAGACTCCAGTGTTCTATGTAATGCTGCTTCTTCTTACATGTGGTGCATTCTCAGGAATGATGGTTATTTCTCAGGCTAAGTCAGTAGCTTCATTTATGATTGGCGAAGCTACAGCAGCACTTGCTGTTTCAGTCCTTGCACTTTTCAATGCACTTGGTCGTATTGCAGCAGGTACTCTTTCAGATAAAATAGGTCGAATCAATACACTTGCACTTGCTTGTGTACTTGGAGCTGTTGGACTTATCTTACTTTACTTCACAGGCGAAGGCGCAGTAGCACAGTTCTACGTAGGACTTTCAGTAGTAGGTATCAGCTTTGGTTCCTTCATGGGTGTTTACCCAGGCTTCACAGCTGACCAGTTTGGACCAAAGAACAACTCAGTAAACTACGGTATCATGTTCATCGGCTTTGCCCTTGCAGGATACTTTGGACCACAAATCATGAGAAACACATTTGCATCAACAGGTGCTTATGCAAATGCATTCCTTATTGCATGTGCATTCTCTGTAGTTGGTGTTGTATTCACATTTATTTATAGAGCATTAGCAAAGAAAAACTAATATAATTAAACAAATGGCTGGTCGATTTTGACCAGCCTATTTTTTTGCTCAAAACAGAGAATTTATTAAGTTTAGGTTTACATTTATGATTTAGTATGATAAAGTGATAAAGAAATAAAGTATAGCAAATTATCAAAGAAAATAGAGGAGAGTTGAATATGAAGAAAAGAATATTAGCAGGATTATTAACAGCTGTTATGTCTATGTCACTTGTTGCTTGTGGTTCATCAGCTAGCAACACAGCAGCATCTGATAGCGCATCTAGCGATACTGCAGCCTCTGCAGCAGAGGAGTCGGCAGACAGCGATGTGGCATACATTCAGGACAAGGGCACACTTATCGTTGGTATTACAGATTTTGCTCCAATGGATTACAAAGACGACAATGGGGAGTGGATCGGATTTGATGCTGATGTTGCGCGTAAAGTGGCAGAGTCTTTGGATGTAGATGTAGAGTTTGTTGAGATTGACTGGGACAATAAAATCCTTGAGCTTGAAAACAAATCAATCGATGTAGTATGGAACGGTATGACACTTACACCTGAGGTTACAAGTGCAATGGAAACTACAAATGCTTATTGCAACAACGCACAGGTTGTAGTAGTAAATGCAGATGTTGCTGACGACTATCAGGATGTTGACTCATTAGCAGACCTTAGTGTTGCAGTAGAGTCTGGTTCGGCAGGTGAGGCAGCAGCAAATGAGAACGGATTAAATGCTATTGCTGTAAAGTCTCAGTCTGATGCAGTTATGGAAGTGGCAGCAGGTACATCTGATGCATGTATCATCGACCTTCTCATGGCAGGCGCTATGGTTGGCGAGGGCACAAGCTATCCAGATCTTACACACACAGTTGAGCTTACTACAGAGGAATACGGCATTGGTTGCCGCAAGGGCTCTGATTTAGCAGCTTATATCAATGAACAGCTTAAGGCTTTATATGATGATGGCACTTTGGAAGAAATCGGTACAGAATACGGCGTACAGGATGCCATAGTAGCACAGTAGGATGGTATAAAAATGTTTTCAACAGTAACGATGTCACTATTTGAGGGTTTCTTAGGAACCCTCAAATTGTTTTCTCTAACCTTGCTTTTTGCACTTCCACTTGGTCTTGTAATCAGCTTTGGTTCAATGAACAAAAATATTATTCTGAGAGGCCCTATCAGGTTTTTAATATGGATTGTCCGTGGCACACCTTTGATGCTGCAGCTTCTTATTATATTTTACGGGCCTGGTATTTTCCTTGGTGTAAATGTATGGGGCTCAGGAGATGCGGGCAGATTCACAGCAGCTCTAGTTGCATTTGTGATTAACTACGCCTGCTATTTCAGTGAGATTTTCCGAGGCGGCATTCAGTCTATTCCAAAGGGACAGTACGATGCAGCAGCGGTCCTTGGTCTCACTAAAAGCCAGACCTTCTTTAAGATAGTGCTTTTACAGGTGATAAAGCGTATCGTTCCACCTATCTCAAATGAAATCATCACTCTTGTAAAGGATACTTCCCTTGCCAGAGTTATAGCTTTCTATGAGATTATCTGGGAAGGTGAGCGCTTCATAAAGAGTGCAGGTATCATTTGGCCATTATTCTATACAGGTGTTTTCTACCTGATATTCAGCGGTCTTTTGACACTATTATTTGGCTACATCGAAAAGAAACTAGATTATTTTAAATAAACCAAGCCATCCGTATTTACGAATCAGGATGGAGGCCTAATTAGGCCGGATGAGGATCCACATGGCAATTTTAGAAGTTAATAACATTAAAAAGAAATTTGATAATACAGAAATCCTAAAGGGAATTTCCTTTTCCATGGAAAAAGGCCAGACACTTTCCATTTTAGGAAGCTCAGGCTCGGGCAAGACAACACTACTTCGTTGTCTGAACTTCCTTGAGACTCCAGATGAAGGCACCATTACAGTAAATGGAAATCTTTTATACGATGGGAAAGAAGGCCTAAAAAGGGGAGAGGATTTAAGAGAAAAACGACTTCACTTTGGAATGGTTTTTCAGCAGTTTAATCTGTTTCCTCAGTACACAGCCTTAGAAAATGTTATCCTTGCACCAAAGCTTGAGGCAAATGGGAAAAGCACTGAGGAAATAATAGAAAACGGTAAAATGCTACTTGAAAAAATGGGACTTGCTGACAGGATGAACAATTATCCACATCAGCTGTCAGGCGGACAGCAGCAGCGAGTTGCCATAGCAAGAGCTTTGGCATTGCATCCAGATATTCTTTGCTTTGATGAGCCTACCTCAGCCCTTGATCCAGAGCTGACAGGGGAAGTTCTAAAGGTCATCAAGGAACTTGCAAGCCAACACACCACCATGATTATTGTTACCCATGAAATAGGCTTTGCAAAGGATGTTTCCGATGAAATAATATTTATGGATGGGGGAGTAATAGCAGAGCAGGGTACTCCGGCTCAGGTTATTGACAACCCAACAAACGAACGCACGCGACAATTTTTATCAAACTATAACAAATAATTTATCAACAGAAGGGAGAGATAATGAACACAGTTTGTATTGTAATTGCAATTCTGGTTTACCTGGCAGCCCTCCTAATCATGGGAGTCAGCTTTGCAAAGGAAAACAACACCGTAGATGATTATTATCTGGGTGGCAGAAAGCTGGGACCTTTTGTAACAGCCATGAGTGCCGAGGCATCTGATATGTCATCATGGCTTCTTATGGGACTTCCTGGTATTGCCTATGCGGCAGGAATATGTGACGTATTCTGGACAGCACTTGGACTTGGAATAGGCACATATTTGAACTGGCTTTTAGTAGCCAAGAGACTTCGTAAGTACTCAGAAAAAAATAATTCTGTTACAGTGCCGGATTTCTTCGAACATCGATTCAGAGACAAGAGCCATGCTCTTATGGTGATTTCATCAGTAATCATCGTAGTATTTTTCATTCCATATGTAGGTTCAGGCTTTGCAGCTTGCGGAAAGCTTTTCTCATCATTGTTTGGACTTGATTACACTGTAGCAATGCTTGCATCTGCAGCTGTCATCGTAGGCTATACTGCCACAGGTGGTTTCCTTGCAGCATCTACCACAGACTTTGTACAGTCCATCATTATGACCATCGCACTTGTAGCAGTAGTTGGCTTTGGACTTCACACAGTAGGCGGTATTGAAACTGTTAGCATCTATAGTATGTCATTAGATGGCTATATTGATCTTCTTGGTTTCCATGATTTCGCCACAGGTAGCCGCGTTTCTTACGGTGGAATTATCACTATTATTTCTACAATGGCTTGGGGACTTGGATATTTTGGAATGCCACATATCCTTCTTAGATTTATGGCTATTGAGGACCCTGAGAAAATTAAGCTTAGCCGTAGAGTTTCTACAATCTGGGTATTCATCGCAATGGGAGTTGCAATCTTCATTGGTGTTATGACACGTACAATGGTACATGCTGGTGTCATTGGAGAACTTGCAGATTCAGAGAGAGCTATTATTTCAATAGCACAGACACTTTCAGAGACAGGTATTCCACAGGCACTTTTAGCTGGTGTCATCCTAGCAGGAATTTTGGCCTGCACCATGTCTACATGTGACTCTCAGATGCTTGCAGCTTCATCATCAGTATCTGAAAATATCATCCATGAAACGCTTGGAGTTCAGCTTTCTGAGCACATGCAGATGGTTCTTGCCAGAGTGGTACTTATCGTGATTTCAGCAATTGGAATCTTTATTGCAAGAGACCCAAACAGCTCTGTATTCATGATTGTTTCATTCGCTTGGGCTGGTTTCGGTGCAGCTTTCGGTCCTGTTATGCTTTTAGCATTATTCTGGAAGAGAGCAAACCGCTTTGGAGCAATCGCAGGAATGCTTGGCGGCGGTGCCATGGTATTCCTTTGGAAATTTGTAATCAAGCCAATGGGCGGTATATTTGGAATCTACGAGCTTCTTCCAGGATTTATCGTTGGACTAGTCCTTTGTGTGGTAGTAAGCTTGCTTACAGAAGCACCATCAAAGGAAATTGTTGAGGAATTTGAATCAATATAATAGTCCAATCAAAATTGATACAAAGTATGCAGAATTAATAATTACATAGTTTTTTATTGAGCAGATAAAGGTTTTCTCTTTTATCTGCTCTTTTTTAAATGTGTTTATATTTTTTTGAACAGGGATAAGAGACAGTAAAAATACCAGGCTAAGTGGGCTCAACATTCTAAAAATAACCATGAGTACTACAGAAATGTAGCAACCATAATAGAGACCTGCGAAAAGCTTTACTGCAGCTTTTTGTCCGATGTAGTGTACAAGAGTAAGCCTGTGGACTGCCTCGTCCTTTTTTAAATCACAGGTATTGTTGGCAAGCATTATGTTTGCTGTGGTAAATGTCATGACCAGTGAAAACAGGAAAAAGCTTATTAGAGGTACCACCTGAAGTGAAAGACTGATGGTCTTTAAAGACAGGGTGAGTGTCAGATAGTAATCAGGATTATTGATGTAAAGCATCAAAAATGGAATAAACATTCCATATGCAATCCCCGAGAAAAGCTCTCCAAGAGGAATCCTAGAAATAGGGATAGGTCCAAAGGTATAAAATATTCCAAGCATAAAGCAGAAAGCTCCAAGTAGCAGCACCACGATGCCAGTTTTGTAAGCAAGGTACAGCCCCAGTATGGTGCTGATGCAAAGCATACTGATGATAGCCACAAATGCTTTGGACCTTGGAATAGGCAGCATTTCAGGATAGTCCTTGCTATCTATGTAGTTGTTTATGCCTGTTGTGGTCAGGTCAAAAATAAACATAGACAGGAAGAAAACTATCATAAGAGGGGCATTTATAGGCTGTCGGGTAAAGATAATAAATGCCAGTGTGTTACAAAATGCATATAAACTTGTTATTTTTGTCTGAATTTCTACAAATTTTAAGAATCGTCCAACCATAGTCAATCTCCTTGATTAATTCTAATCCCAAAAACTGAAAAAAGTGTGAAAAACTGTTAATATTCATTGAAAAAAACCTAATTGATGATAAATTAATAACATAAAATGTTGTGAAGTGCAACCAATCGTGCTATAATACAGACTCCAATTCTGGTTGTATAAAATACACTTTAACACAATGAATTGATAAACAATTTAAAGAAAGAAATTTAGAAGGAAAGGGATTACAATGACAAAGATTGTCGTAATTGGAGCAGGTTACGCAGGCGTACTTGCTACCAAGAAGTTGGAAAAGAAGCTTCGTAAAAAGAAGCTCGCTGACTCTACTCAGATTACCATTATTGATAAGCATCCTTATCACACAATGCTTACTGAGTTACATGAGGTTGCAGCCTGCCGTGTGGGCGAAGAAAGCGTAAAGATGAATTTGAACCAGATATTTGCTGGTAGAAAGGTCAATGTAGTACTTGATACAGTTACAAAAGTTGATTTTTCAAGCAATAAGGTTCAGGGAAAGAATGGTCAGTATGATTATGATTATCTTGTAGTTGCTGCAGGATCTAAGCCAACCTATTTTGGAGTTGAGGGGGCAGAGGAAAACAGCTACACTCTTTGGTCATATGATGATGCTGTAAAGCTCAGAGATAGAATTCACGATTGCTTCAGATTGGCTGCTGACGAGACAGATCCTAGAAAGAAAAAGGAACTGCTTAGCTTCTACGTAGTAGGTGCAGGTTTTACTGGTGTAGAAATGGTCGGCGAATTGGCAGAGTACACTCCAATTCTTTGCAAGCGATTCGGTATTAAAAGAGAGGATGTCACCATCGTTGATGTAGATGGTCTTTCACGTCCAGTGCCTATTTTGCCAGAGAAGCTTTCTAACAAGGTAGACAAGCGTCTTAAGAAGATGGGCGTTGATGTAGTAATGAACGCCAGCGTTGTTGGTGTAGGCAAGAACTTCATCAAGCTTAAGAAAAACGATAAGGTTACAGAGCACGTTGCCGGAACCGTTATTTGGACAGCAGGTATTGAAAGCTCAGAAATCACATCTGAGATTGCAAAGGAAGTAACAAGCGGTGGAAGAGGACGTATTCAGGTAGATGAGAATCTTCGCTCAGTAGAACACGATAACGTATATGTAATCGGCGATAATATGCTCTACACTGCACCAGGTGAGGAGCGTCCAGTTCCACAGATGGTTGAAAATGCAGAGCATTCTGCTGCTACAGTTGCAAAAAATATTGTGGCAACCATTACAAGATCAGGTGAGATGGAAGCCTACAATCCTAAGTTCCACGGTGTCATGGTTTGCGTTGGTGGACGATATGGTGTTGCAAGAGGTGGTCTTGCAAAGCATCAGATTAACTTTGCTTCATTCTTTGCTATGTTTGCAAAGCACTTTATCAATATTATTTACTTCATCCAGGTTATGGGATGGGCAAAGGTATTCTCATACTTAAAGCATGAGTTCTTCACTATCAGAAATAGAAGAAGCTTCCTCGGTGGTCATTTTTCAAATAGAACTCCAAGTTTTATGCTTGTGCCACTTCGCCTGTGGTTAGGCGCAGTATGGGTATACGAAGGTGTAATGAAGATTGTTGAGGGCTGGCTCACAAAGCCTATGCTTTCAGGTTTCTTCGGTGGTGCTAATTCATGGTTTGATTCTCTTCTTGGAAGAGTCGATCCTGCAGCAGCAGACGCAGTTGCATCAGCATCAACAGAGGTTGCAGAAGCAGCAGATGCAGTAGCTTCAGCTTCCACAGCAGTAGCAGATGCAGCCGTACAGACAGGTACAGTTATTTTTGATTGGAACTTTAAGCTTTTCGAAACAATCCTTGTTTCAGGTAAGGCACTTGCAGAGTCTACAATTTCAGACATTGCATTCAAGATTCAGGTTCCATTTGTAGATTGGTTTGTAGAGAACGTTGTTCTTGGCACAGATACTATGACAATGTTCATGCAGATTTTCATTGTAGTGCTTCAGATTCTCATTGGTCTTGGACTTATGGGTGGTTGCTTCACTTTCCTTTCAGCAATCGTATCTCTAGTACTTCAGGTAATGTTCGTAACAACAACAGGTTTGTATTTGAATACGTTCTGGATGATTTTTGCCGGACTAGCTTTAGTGTTTGGTGGCGGATATACACTTGGAATCGATTACTACTTAATGCCATTCCTAAAGAAACAGTGGCAAAAGGTCAAGTGGGCGAGAAAGTGGTATTTATACAATGACTAAAAACAAAATGGATTTTGAGACTGCGTCCCTAGAGGTTCAAAAAGAGGCGTCCCGTATAATTACATCTGGCCCTAGTCTTATAAATTCATATGTTTCCTACCTCACTGATGCTACGGGCAAGATGATGCGTGCCAAAGCTGTTCTGGCTTGTGCCATGGATAGCGAAGGCATGGTGGATCCTGATGCGGTCAAATTTGCCGCAGCTATTGAGGTGCTTCATCTGGCGACACTTGTGCATGATGATATCATGGACGATGCAGACACCAGGCGAGGCCAGATTACCTTGCAGAAAAAATCCGGCAAGAGAAATGCCGTTATCTGCGGTGATTTCCTTCTTGCCGCTGCAATTAGGGAGCTACTTGATGTGGCCGAAAAAGATACCTACAAAAACTTTGATTTTTCAAAATACGTTCAGGATATCGCCCTTGGTGAGCTTAGACAAAATCTTCATAACAAAGATTTTAGACTTAAGACCTTTAGGTATTTATCCATTATCGATGGAAAAACAGCTGCCCTTTTCGAGGCATCCTATCATGCAGGTTCTCTCGTTTTGGATTGTGATAAAAAGACACAAAAACTTTACAGGAGACTTGGCAGATATACAGGCATTATTTTCCAGCTGACAGATGATTGTATTGACTATGAAAATACAAAGGACAGTGCCCTTAAGCCTGTCCAGTCAGATTTTGAAAATGGTGTAGTGACCATGCCTTTAATACATGCTTTTGAGTGCGAACCAGCTTTGATTGAAAAAGCAGAAAGTGGAACACTATTAAAGGAAGAGGTATTTGAGGCAGTAAAAAAATATGATGGTGTGGGATACACCCATAGCGTTGCAGAAAGCTATTATGAGCGGGCTTTAGCCATAATAGAAGAGCTTCAGATGGGAAAAGCCAAAAAGCTAATCCTCACCAAGCTATTAAACAGGGCCTATAATGGCCTCTCGAAATGATATTGATAGTGAATAAGCACTATTGATATATAAAAATTAATTCAACTAAAGAAAGGAATTAAAGTATGAAAAAGAATTTAGTTGCTCTTATGTGTGTTGCAGCATTATCTGCAACAGCATTCGTAGGCTGTGGTTCAGAGGAAACTGTTGAAACAACACCAGCTCCAGCACCAGCTACTACAGAGTCTACACCAGCACCAGCTCCTGAGAGCTCATCAAATGCAGTAGCTGCAGAAGGTGAGCTTCTTACAGGTATCGGTACATCAGTATCAATCGCTGACTCAGCAGATGCTTCTTCAGAAGGAGATGGAACAGCTCAGTGTGATGCTACAATCGCAGCTGTAACTGTAGATTCTAATGGAGCAATCGTTGAGTGTGTAATCGATATTGCACAGACAAAGATTGGTGTTAGCTCAAGTGGAAAGATTACATCAGACCTTAATGCTGAGTATCCTTCAAAGAGAGAACTTGGCGATAGCTACGGCATGAAGAAGGCTTCTGTTATCGGCAAGGAATGGTACGAGCAGGCTGATGGCTTTGCAGAGTGGGCAGTAGGTAAGACAAAGTCTGATATCAGTGGTATGGCTATTTCAGAAGGTCTTGCAGGCGATGCTGATCTTGCAGCTTCAGTTTCTATCCACGTAACTGGTTTCCAGGCAGCAGTTCTTGAGGCTATGGATAATGCAGTTGCCGGTGGTGCACAGGCTGGCGACAAGCTTGGTCTTGGTGTATCTACAAACATCGCAAAGTCTGTTGATGCTACAGCAGATGAAGATGGTACAGCAGAAGCTTACACAACAATCTCTGTTCTTACAGTAAACGGTGATGGAGTTATAACAAGCTCAATCCTCGATGCAGTTCAGGCAAAGATTACATTTGATGCAAATGGTGTAATCACAGCTGACAAGAATGCAGAAGTTTTAAGTAAGGATGAGCTCGGCGATGCTTATGGTATGAAGGTTGCTTCAGCTATTGGCAAGGAGTGGAATGAGCAGGCTGCTTCATATGCTGAGTACACAGTTGGAAAGACTGTTGATGAAGTTCAGGGAACAGCTGTTGAAGAAGGTCGTGCAGCAGATGCTGATCTTGCAGCTTCAGTTTCAGTTCACATCACAGACTTTAACGCAGTAATTGCAAAGGCAGTTGCAAACGCTAAGTAATTAGTTTAAACTAACATGGTGATAAAGGGAGTGTGCCTTTTGCGCGCTCCCTAAATTTTTTGAAGGGGATTAGTTCCTATGAAATATTTGAAGGCAGCATCGGTTTTACTGATTATTTTATTGATTTTTTTTATTGTGGCAGTACAGGGAGGATTTTTAGGAAAAGATGAGCCGGCTGTCACTACCGAAAAGACGAAATATACAGCTACATTTTTGGATATATTTGATACCCGTACCGAGATTTTAGGTTACGGAACCACTGAAGAGGAATTTACTGAACAAGCGGAGTTGATGAAGGAACGCTTAGTTTTTTATAATAATTTATACGATATTTATAACGATTACGAAGGCATCAACAATATCAAAACTATCAATGATAACGCAGGTGTTAAACCAGTAGAGGTTGACCCTGAAATAATAGAGCTACTGAAATTCAGCAAGGATATGTATGACTACACCGATGGTCGTGTAAATGTTGCCATGGGTGCAGTACTTTCCATCTGGCACGAATATCGTGAATACGGTAGCAACAATCCTGAGAGAGCTAAATTGCCAGAGCTTTCAGAGCTTCAGGCTGCAAGTGAGCACACAGATATCAATGATATGATTATTGATGAGAAAAATAATACTGTGTACCTGTCAGATCCTGAAATGTCACTTGATGTGGGTAGCACTGCAAAGGGCTTTGCCTGTCAGCGAGTAATGGATTATTGCAGGGAAAATGGCATGGACCATATCCTGCTTTCCCTTGGGGGAAACATTTCAGGACTTGGCACCAGAATAGATGGGACCAGCTTTAGAATTGCTATTCAGAATCCTGATTTGGACAGTCCTGAAGAGTTTATAGAAAAGGTGGATATTACAGACGGACAGTGTGTGGTATCATCCGGTGACTATCAGAGATTTTATGTGGTAGATGGCAAGGTGTACTGTCATATCATTAATCCTGATACATTGTTCCCGGCAGAGACTTTTGCCGCGGTTTCAGTTTTGACAGATGACTCTGGAAAGGCAGATGCGTTGTCTACAGCTCTATACAACATGTCTTTGGAAGAGGGCATGGAGTTTGTAGATAGCCATGACAATCTTGAGGCCATGTGGGTATACCACGATGGTACAAAGATTTATTCAAAGCATTTTGAAGAAAGTATTCCTAAATAAATCATGAAGAAAAATGACATTATATTAATTATTTCAATATTGGTGATAACTTTGGTTGCAGTACTTGGGCTAAACATATGGCAGCGCCAAAATACCAATGACAGTGCTATGGCAGTGGTCATTATAGATGGAGAAGAATATGCTTCATATTCCCTAAGTGTAAATCGTACAGAGACCATAGAGCTTCCAGATGGCTCCTACAATGTGTTAAAGATTTCTGATGGCTACGCAGAGGTTACAGAGGCCAGTTGTCGTGACCAGATTTGTGTAAATCATTTTCACATCCATTATTCCGGTGAGACCATTGTCTGCCTTCCAAACAAGGTGGTAGTGGAGATTGTTGGGGGCGAGGAAGACGATGTTGATGGTTTCACTAACTAGCAAAGGGGAGACTTTATGAAATCAAGAAAAATAGCATTCCTGGGATTGTTGATAGCTTTGGCTTTTGTGCTTTCCTATGTGGAAATGTTGCTTCCAATAAATATAGGCATACCTGGCGCTAAGGTGGGCCTGGCCAATCTGGTAATCATGGTTGCGCTTTATGCAATTGGTGAAAAAAATGCTTTTATTTTATCCGTGGTTAGAGTAGTGCTTGTGGGTCTTACCTTTGGTAATTTGGCAATGATGATATATTCTTTGGCAGGGGCTATGCTTTCTTTTGCTGCCATGTTTATAGCAAAAAGGATAAAGCTGTTTTCGGTAACAGGAGTCAGTGTGATTGGTGGTGTATTCCACAATCTTGGACAGATAATAGTGGCCATCATAGTGCTGGATACTGCAAGTCTCATCTATTACTTCCCATTTTTAGTGGTGGTTGGTACTGTTTCAGGAATTGTGATAGGTATTATTTCTGGAATGATAATAGAACGATTTAAGAAAAATAATTTTGGATTTTGATTGAAAAGCCCCATGGCAGTGATGCTGTGGGGCTTTGACTTTTGTTAGTGTAAGGATTTATAATAAAACAGTAATAAACAGTAATAAGAAAATTTAAACAGTAATAAATAGTAATAGAGGTGACTGTGATGACAAATCCATTTAGATTAGACTTTGGAGCAAAACCTAAATTGTATATACCCAGAAAATCAGAGGAAGAAACAATTCTTGAAACATTTTTATCCGAAGAGCCATCAACCCATTTATACATGATAATTGGCGCTAGAGGAATGGGAAAGACTGTTCTTATGACTTCAATTTCTCAGAAGATAGAAGAACATAATGGCTGGTTACATATAGATTTATCATCTGATAATGCAATGGTTGATTTTATATCAGAATTGGAAGATAAATGTAAAAACAAGTTGCCAAAACTCAGTGTTTCTATTGATGCAAAAGTGTTTGAAATAGGATTATCTGGTCAAGATGCACAGTATAGTACTATTAAAGTCGAGTTAAATAAAATGCTTGAAAAAATAAAAAGGAATGGCACTAAAGTTCTCATTACCATTGATGAAGCCATTAATTCAAAAGCAATGAGAGAATTTGCAGTATATTACCAGCAATGCTTGCGAAAAGAATATCCTGTATATGTTATTATGACAGGTCTGTATAAAAACATTAGAGCACTGGAAAATAACAAATCCTTAACTTTTTTAAGAAGAGCGGAAAGGGTAAATCTAGAGCCTCTGGATTCTTACATAATAGCATCTGAGTATAAAGATGTTTTAGGAATGAAGTTTGATGACGCGGTGAAGGCATCAGATTTGATTGAAGGATATTCATATGCATTCCAAATGCTTGGATATTTACTTTATAAAAACAAGAAAATACAGTTGGATGAAGATATCATTAGTGAGCTAAAATATGCGCTAAATGAGAAATCATATGAAAAAATATGGGAGGAACTGTCTGTAAATGAACAAAAAATTTGTTTAGAAATTGGGAAGGCAAATGGGGATGCTTTAGCCAGCAAAATAAAAGCCGCCTTGGAAATGGATGATAATAACTTCTCCACCTATCGCATGACTTTGATCAAGAGTGGAATAATATCAAGTAATACCACAAGAGGTAAGTTAAGCTTTGTTCTTCCATTTTTTAAGGATTTTGTTATAAGTCTGGGATAATTAAAACAATGGTAATACAAAAAAGATTTACTATTATACTAGAAGCTTTAAAACTATAAGCCCCATGGCCAAAAACCATGGGGCTAAAATTTTATCTCAATTCAGAGTATCCAAAGGAATTTACGATGGCATCAATTGGAATACCTTGCTTGCAAAGTGGGCAATCATGAAGAGGGTATGATTGATAATTTGGAATATCTTCATCGTGGAATACAGCTGTGATATCAATATCTCCGACCTTTCTTACAGCGGAGAAAATAGCGCAGGCGGCACTTATCTTTGCACCGTAATATTTAACGCATTCAGCCAGGCTTTCCACAGTACGACCAGTACTTAGTGAACCAAACAGAAGCAATACATGCTTATCGCGAACAGCCATCTGCATATTATCGCGGAAAATATTCTGGCCTGTAGATGTAAGCTCTGGTGATGTAACATAAATCGTTTTGTGCTGATTGTAGTTTGCAACACCAGCTTTTGTAAGCTCCTGCGCCAAAAATGTTCCAATAACCTCCATATCATCTGCACATACGATTGTATCTACAGGAGTCTGGACTGAGTAGTGCATAGCAAGTAGCTGTGCAACACCCTGAGCCTCATTACAACGAGTCTTCATAGTTCCGATTTCCATGTAGTTTGTAATATGCGAATGATTTGTAGCGAAGTGGCCTGGAATAATTTTCAGTGCCACCTCAGAATTAAGTGGTGCAGGAATTTTTGTATAATCTTTTAGCATAGTAACCCCCTTGGAATTAATCCCCAAAATTAAATTTCAGTTCAACTACAAACAGTATAACATATATTTACAGAATATGTGCCATTATATATTTAAACTGCGTGATAATATAACAAAATGTCTGAATATGATGGTTTGCTGAATCTCTTCCGGTTGCAACACACATATACACAAAATACATTTGGAAATACGTCTTGCTCCCCATAGCTTGATAGCCCGGTCGATTTTGGAATGAGCTTAGTGAAATGGAAAATCAGCTTTGAGAATTTGGGCAGACCGAGCCATGGACGGCGAGGTCAAGGAGATGCTGAGCATGGATGCGAATATCGACTGGTGCCCAAATTCACAAAGGTTATTTTCCAATTTCACTTAGCGAATGGAGTATGAGACTGGGTTATCAAGCTATGGGGCGCAAGAAGTATTCACAGCCTAAAATCGTGTATATGTGTGTTGCAACCTAGTGCTCTGCCTGTTTGAAATATAATTGGACACTTTTATCGAGAGTGTTTGTTAAGTCCCGAGAAGTATAGATTGCGGAAAAGATATGTGATATTTTGTGTGAAGTTAAAAATGAAAACACACAAGGGAGGATTTATGAAGAAATTTTATCCACTTACGGCTGCTCAGAAGATGCATGACACCTGGATCAAGGAATATGGCACTGAGCAGGTTGCAGGACTTAGCATTGTTGCATCGTTAAAGGCGGACATTGATTTTGCACTTTTGAAGAAGGCTATTCTTCTTGAGTTTGAAAGATATGGTTGTATGAGAGTTCAGTTTACAGCCAGAGATAAGGATGGTGAGGTCAAGCAGTACATCACCAAGGATGAGTTAAGGGAGATTGAAATAAGAGATCTGACAGATATGACCCTTGAGGAAGCAGATAATACCATGCAGCAATGGGCCTACGAAACATTTGTAGGCGATGATATCCCGATGTGCATCGTATATATGGTAAAGCTTCCAGAGGGCTATAATGGCTACTTCCTTCACATGGATCACAGACTTATTGATTCCTGCGGAGTGGTTGTTATGACAAATGACATTATGTCTCTTTACACACATTATCGTTTTGGCTCAGCTTACCCGGCAGACCTTGCTGATTTTGAAGAAGTTCTTCAAAAGGATTTAAGTAAGGCCAGCAACGAAAAACGATTTGCCAAGGATAAAAAATTCTGGGATGACCAGTTGGATGAATTGGGAGAACCATTTTATTCTGATATTCAGGGACCAAGGGTCCTAGATAGAGCAAGACAAAAGCATGGCAATCCAAATCTTAGAGCGGCAGATATTGAGCGAAAAGAGCTTTTTGTTACAGTAAAGGATTACAAGCTTGACCCATATTCTACAAAAGATTTATTAGATTTTTGCATGAATCACAATTTGTCAGTGACTAATCTGCTGTTGCTTGGTCTACGTACCTATCTGTCAAAACAGAATAATGGACAGAAGGATATTACAATAGAAAACTTTATATCTAGACGTTCCACCAAAGATGAATGGACTTCAGGTGGCAGCCGAACCATCATGTTCCCTTGCAGGACAGTGATTGAGCCGGATACAGATTTTATTTCAGCAGCTTACGAGATTCAAAATATCCAAAACAAGATTTACATGCATAGCAACTACGACCCGGCATTGATTTACGATGAGATTCGTACCAGATACAAAACACCTGCGGATACCACTTACGTTAGCTGCTATCTGACCTATCAGCCTATGCCTGTGAAAATGGAAAATCCATTTCTCAAGGATATCCCGATGCATTCTAAATGGTTTGCAAATGGCGCGGCTACTAAAAAGATGTATCTTACAGTTTCCCACACCGAGGATGGGGGCATGAATTTCTCATATCACTATCAGACGGTGGAGCTCAATGAAAAGGATATAGAGCTATTAAATTATTATTTGATGCGAATCATTTTCAAGGGTATTGAAAACCCAGAATTGACAGTTGGAAAAATTATTCAGGATGTTTAAAAGGAGGACGAGTTATGACTAACAGAGAAAAATTTAAATTAATAGTTTCACAGTATTGCGACAGAAAGCCTGCAGAAATCGCTGGAAGCGATAGATTTAGAGAGGACTTGGGCTTTAGCTCACTTGATTTCATGTCATTTTTAGGTGAGCTTGAGGATGAGTTTGATACAGAGCTTGATACAGATAAAATAGTTTCAATCAAGACCATTGAGGAGGCCTTTTCACTTCTTGACGAGCAGGCCTTGGCATAGGAAAAAGGAGAATATGGTTATGAAAACATTAAAAGGTATCTGGAATACAACTATAGACAAATATGGCGATTTGACAGCTGTTAAATGGCTTGAAAAAAAGGAGATAAAGGAAATCACCTATGCTGGAGTAAATGAACTGGTGAAGGCCACAAGAAATGGTCTAGCAAATGATGGTTTCCATCATGTCCACATTGCACTTATCGGTACCAGCTCAGTATGGTGGATATCTAGCTTTCTTGGAATAGTCACAGGGGATAACACCGCTGTGCCACTCGATGCAGGGCTCCCTACAGAGGAGCTTATAGATTTGCTGAACAGGTCAGACTCTGAGGCAGTATTTTTGGATGAAAAGCATCAGTCCATGACAGACACTATCAAAAAGGAATGTCCTTTGATTAGAAAAATATATATTCTGGGAGAGCGAAAATTCAATATAACTATTCCAGTTGAAATCAAATCTCCGCAGCCTACTGATATTGCAACCATCATCTACACATCAGGCACCACTGGAAAAAGCAAGGGCGTCATGTTGACTCAGGAAAACATGGCTGAAAACGTAAATGCGGTAGAGTATGAAGCCACTCCTGGCTGTCAGGTCATGAGTGTCCTTCCTATTCATCATGCATATTGCCTTGTAATGGATTGGCTGAAAACTATGTCCTTGGGATGCACTATATCTATCAATGATTCCTTCATGCATATGGTAAGAAATATGGGGATTTTTAAACCAGAGGTTATGCTGATGGTTCCTCTTATGATTGAGACAATTTACAAAAAGGTAAGGGTGGCAGAAGAGACAGCATTATTAGACAAATTCGGTACCACAGATGTTTCCGAGATGGTAAAGGATGCTGTTAGAAAATCACTTCATGAAAAAGTATTTGGTGGAAAATTAAGAACAATATTTACTGGTGGAGCTCACCTTGAACCATATTATATTGATAAATTTGCAGAGTATGGAGTAGGCATCTACGAAGGCTATGGAATGAGCGAATGCTCTCCGGTAATTTCAAATAACACGCTTGATGATAACAAGCCAGGCTCTATTGGAAAGCCTCTGAAAAATATTGAAATCAAATTTGAAGATGGAGAAATTCTGGTTCGAGGTAGTAGTGTAATGCAGGGCTACTATAAGATGCCAGAGGAAACTGCAAAGGTATTGACGGATGGCTGGCTTCACACTGGGGACAAGGGTTATATCGATGAGGACGGATACCTGTTCATCAACGGACGAGTTAAAAATCTCATCATCATGTCAAATGGTGAAAATGTATCTCCGGAGGAAATTGAAAATAAACTTGCTCTTAATACACTGATTCAGGAAATTATCATAACCGGTGAAAACAATGGACTTGTAGCAAGAATTTTCCCTGACGAGGATGCCACCAAGGATATGTCAAAAGTGGAAATTGAAAGCAAACTTCAGCAGGTAATTGATGATTACAACAGTAATCAGCCTAGCTATAAGCATATTACAGGCCTTGTAATCAGAAGTACTCCATTCATCAGAAATGCCACTGGCAAAATCAAAAGACAGGAAGCGACCTTAGAAAACGAAGCTGTTTAGCATAGATATGGCATGATTCCAGACAAAAACAGATTTGTCAAAATGTCAGCCACTTCATCTGCAGAGGATATAAAATCCTCTGCAATCCATTTGTGTAAAATACCGATGGTGGCTCCGATAGAGCCTGCAATAAGAAATGATGCAGATTTTTTGTTGTCATCATTTGCCGGCAATACATCCAGAGTTTTTGAAACATATTCATGAAACATCATAATGGCTTTCTCAAAAAAGCTGTCCCCTCTGGCGCTTTCCAAAAGGTCAGTAAGAAATGGGTTGCTTCTGGTATAGTTACATATTGCAATAAAAAAGGATTTACAGATATCCTTATCATTGTGGGGATGGAAGCTTTCCATCATGGTGAAAATATCATTTATAGTTTTTGCCTCAGCGGCTACAATCAAAGCAGGAATGTTTTCGTAGTGATTATAAAATGTACTACGGACAACACCTGCTTTTTTTGTCACATCAGCAACAGTTACTTTATCTAAGCCTTTTTCCTTTACCAAAATAAAGAAGGCATCAAAAATTGCTTCATCAGCAACACTATATCTTTCATCTAATTCGTTCATAACTTGATCCCCTATGTCAACTTAAAAATATTGCTCAAATTATACCACAAGCAAAAAATATTGTGTATGTCATTAACATGGTTCACCAATATGATTTTTTTGAAACAGATTTGATAACCTGATTTTTTAATTATTACTATAATAAATCCATAACATAGAAAAAATCATAGTTAAGGGGACAGATATGTATAAGAATATTAATCCTGGAAAATACGAATTTTTAGATGATAAGGGTAGCTTTGTCATTGGTAGACCTGAGGATACTAGCTATCTTTATTTTCCTATAGCAGGTGAAAAGGGCCTTAAAAGCTCGGTGACACCTAATCTTGCTGGAGATTCCATGGTGAATCAGGAGACCTTTGTGCTAGAGCCTGTCAGCGTGGAAAATCTTCATAATAATAAAAATGGCCGCAACTTCTGGCTGTACATGGACAATGGTTCCGTATGGTCAGCTGTTGGTTCTTCTGCAGAGCAGGAGAGTAAGAAATTTACAATGGAGCAGGATGAAAGCTACGTTTCTGCAGGCTTTATGTGGCACAAGGTTACGAGAGTAAGTTCTACCTATGGAGTGATGGCAGAAATCACATCTTTTGTGCCTGTAGATGCAAATGTTGAGGTTATGTCAGTGACACTCAAAAATACCTCAAAGGAAACTAAGGTAATAACCCCTATCGCAGCCATCCCTATTTTTGGAAGGTCTGCTGATAACCTTAGAGACCACAGAAACGTAACATCCATGCTCCATCGTATTTCTACTATAGATGAAGGAGTGCTTGTAAAGCCAACCATGTCCTTTGATGAAAAGGGACACAGATTAAATCATAAGACCTATTTTGTGGTAGGCTTTGATGAAAAGGGCGGATGTCCTGAAAGCTTTTTCCCAACTGTTGAATCCTTCATCGGTGAAGGCGGCAGCTTCTTCAAACCAAGAAGTGTATATCGACAGGAGTCAGGTGTAGGTGCAGGAGAGCATTTCGATGGCATGGAGGCTGTAGGTGGTCTCAAATTTGCCAAAGTTGATTTGGCACCTGGTCAGGAAGTGACTTATAATGTGCTGATTGGTGTTGCAGAGGAAGAATCTGAAATCTCTTCAGTAATTGCCAGATTAAATACGCCTGAATCTATTTCTAAAGCTCTTGAGGAAACTAAAAACTACTGGAATGACAAAGTGAATGTAGCATTCCATACAGGAAATAAAGCCTTTGACGAGTTCATGGCATGGGTTGCATTCCAGCCATTTTTACGTAGAGTGTACGGTTGTTCATTCCTTCCATATCATGACTATGGCAGAGGCGGCAGAGGCTGGAGAGATTTGTGGCAGGATTGCCTTTCACTTCTTTTCATGGAACCAGATGATGTAAGAAAAATGATAGTAGCAAACTTTGGTGGCGTTCGAATGGATGGAACCAATGCCACCATCATCGGAGATGGCCTTGGAAACTTCATCGCTGATAGAAACGGCATCGCTCGTGTTTGGATGGATCATGCATACTGGCCACTGAAGACACTTCTTTTATACATCCATCAATCAGGGGATTATGAGATTTTAAAGGAAAAGGTTTCTTATTTTAAGGATTCCATCGTACACAGAGGAAATCTCATTGATAAGAAATTCGAGACAGAGGGAAACTACCAGTACACAGACCGTGATGAGGTTTATAAGGGCTCAATCATCGAGCATCTTTTAGTTCAAAATCTTTGCGCATTTTATGAGGTGGGAGAGCACAACGTATTAAAGCTTAGAGGCGCTGATTGGAACGACGCCCTTGATATGGGAAATAAAAATGGTGAATCAGTTGCGTTCTCATATGCATACGCAGGCAATCTTAAAGAGCTTGCAACGCTGGTTCAGGAATATTCAGCAAATGTTGGCATCGACACCATATTTATTGCAGAAGAGCTTAACATTCTATTAGATGCCACAAGTGAGATTTTTGAATCCGTAAATGCGAAGTCAGAAATCCTTGATAAATATATGAAGCTTGTGGAAAGAAATCTGTCTGGAAATCAAAAAGAGATTCCTGTTGCAAGCCTTGTAAGCAAGCTAAATGAAATGTCAGAATGGTTTACAAATCATCTGAACACACAGGAATGGATTACAGGCGAAAATGGCCAGGGATGGTTCAATAGCTATTATGATGATAGCAAAAATCGAGTAGAGCGATATGACGCTGATGATGAAAAGACTCGCATGATGCTCACAGGTCAGGTATTTGCCATCATGGGAGACGTGGCTACAGATGAGCAGATAAAGCAAATCACCAGTGCAGCAGATAGATATTTATATAAAGAAGAAATCGGTGGCTATAGATTAAATACAGATTTCAAGGAAATCAAAATGGACCTTGGAAGAATGTTCGGTTTTGCATACGGCGAAAAGGAAAACGGCGCGGTATTTTCACACATGTCAGTCATGTACGCCAACGCCCTTTACCACAGAGGCTTTGCAAAAGAAGGCTATAAATCACTTCACGCTCTTTCCGAATCATCCATGAATTTCGTCCGCAGCCACATGTATCCTGGCATCCCAGAATACTTCGACGCCAAAGGTCGTGGAAAATATCCATACCTGACAGGCGCAGCCAGCTGGTATCTACTCACCATGATCACAGAGGTGTTCGGTGTTCGCGGCGAATCAGGAAACCTGAAGTTTAGCCCAGCCCTCCTGGCCGAACAATTCGATAGCGAAGGCAAAGCGTCAATCACCATAAACTTTGCAGGCAAACGCTTCCATATCGTATATACGAATCGTAGCGGTAAGCAGGTAGGCGAATACATAATAAAAGAAGCAATCATAAACGGAAAAGAATTGCCACATGAAGAATCGAAACTCGTAATCCGTCGCGAAGACTTCCCAAGTCTGACCGACGTAAACGAAATAAGTATAATATTAGAATAACTATCACCTCTAGATGAGCCGGTAGTATACAAAGAATGGGTATCTTAAGCGAGACATTCCTAGTCGAGCGTAGATACCCATTTTTTGTATACGTAACCGGCGGACCAGAGGCTAGCCACTACCCTTCAAAATTCATTATATCCCCTTCAGTTCCTTTCCAGTGTGTTCCATAATATTTCTCACGATATTTCTTAGGTGTGAGTCCAGTCTCTTTTTGGAATAGCTGGCAAAAATGACTCTGAGAAGTAAAAGAGTAGTAGTTTGCAATATCCACAAGTGAATAATCGCTGTATCGTAAAAGATTTTTGGACGCCTCAAGCTTTGCCGACCTGATATAGTCACTTGTGGAAACTCCAAGCTCTTCTTTAAAGAGTCTGGAAATGTAGCTGGCAGAGTTGCTGGTGTATTCCGCTAAATCTTTTACAGTGATGCGCTCCTTCAGATGAGAGTATATGTAATTCATACACTCAGTCATTGGGCGAGAAAGCCCTGCATTCTGACGAATAATCTTCATTTTGCCAGTGTAGTCAGTGACCATCCTGTCGTGAAGCTGCTCCATCACTTCTATAGAAGTAATATCATCAAGCTGCTGAATATAAAAATCTGAAAGCCTGTAGGATTTTTCCATCTCCATTCCATTATCTACACAAAGACGTGAAATAATAGCCACCGAAACCACAAAATGATATTTCAAATTCTGAAGCGGATCCTTGGACAGTGTACCTACACCAGCCTGATTTAAAAACTCGTGATTCTCGCAATTCTTTCGAATCGCCTCCACATCCCCTTTAGCAACCTGCTGATAAAACAAAAGCTCAGCATTCTGATGACGGTGTACAATCTCATCCTCGTCATCTGCGTGAAATATAAATTTACTAGCGTCCTTGGTCATTCTTGTATACCTCTTTTATAACCCTATAACGTATCGCCCGTTGGTAGGCTGCAATCTATATATATTAACAGTTACACAACCTGGGCAAGCGCGAGCAGGAAGGCTCCATGCCGAGTGAGGAGCTACTGCACCGCAGCGAGAGTATGGAAGGTGGCCTGCGGGAGCACGGAACACTTAGAAACTGTTGATAGATATAGATTGTAGCCGTAACCAGCGTACACAACCTATATACTTTTAAATCGTAGAAAAGAATAGCATGAATTTATTATTTCTGCAATGAATTTGATATAGGAAAAAACCGCGAAATATTAATATAGTAAACGTTTAAGGGAGATACAAAAAATCTCCGAAGTAAGATTTCTTAAAGGAGGAAAACATAATGAAAAAGAGAGTAGTTAGTCTTATGCTGGCAGTTTCTATGGTAGCAGGACTTACAGCTTGCGGGGGAGACGCAGCTAACTCATCTTCAGGTAGCGACGCTTCAGCGGAGAGCGCATACGTAGCAGAAGGCGAGGAAGGAAAGGTTATCAACATCTACAGCTGGAACGACGAGTTCAGAACAAGAGTTGAGGCTGTTTATGACAAGGTTGACCATACATCAGAGGATGGTACAATCACATATCTTACAGATGGAACAGAAATTCACTGGACAGTAAATCCTAACCAGGATGGTGTATACCAGAGCAAGCTTGATGAGGCTCTTATGAATCAGGCAACTGCAGCAGCTGATGACAAGGTAGATATGTTCCTTTCAGAGACAGACTACGTTGTAAAGTATACAGATGCAGCAGCTGATGTAGCTATTCCACTTAAGGATTTGGGCATTGATCCAGACAAGGATTTGGCAGATCAGTATGAATTCACAAAGACAGTAGCTTCTGATGCAAATGGTGTTCAGAGAGGTTCTACATGGCAGGCTTGCCCTTGTCTTTTCGTTTACCGTAGAGACATTGCAAAGGATGCATTTGGAACAGATGATCCTGATGAAATCCATGCAAAGGTAGCTGATTGGGCTACAATGAAGGCTTCAGGCGAGGAGCTTAAGTCAAAGGGCTATTACACACTTGCAAGCTATGCAGATACATTCAGAGCATATGGCAACAGCATCTCAGCTCCATGGGTTGAGGAAGGCTCAACAGAAATCAACGTAGATCCACAGATTATCAACTGGGTTAAGGATTCAAAGGAATGGCTTGATGCAGGACTCCTTGATAAAAACGTAAAGGGTCAGTGGACAGATGACTGGAACAAGTCAATGGGCTCAGCTTCAAAGGTATTTGGTTTCTTACTTCCAGCTTGGGGTATCGATTTCGTACTTAATCCAAACTGGGACGGCGAAGCAGGTGAGTGGGCTGTAACAGACGGACCACAGGCATTCAACTGGGGCGGTTCATTCATCCACGGTTGTGTTGGAACAGACAATGCTGAGCACGTAAAGGAAATCATGCTTGCTGTAACAGGAAACAAGGATAACCTTATGAAGATTACAAAGGATTACCTTGATTTCACAAATACTCAGTCAGGCATGAAGGAAATTGCAGAGGATGAGAGCTTCGGCGCAGAATTCCTTGGTGGTGAGAACCCATTCAAGTACTTCCAGCCAGCAGCTGCATCTATCGAGATGACAACACTTTCACCTTATGATCAGGGTTGCGTAGAGCTTATCCAGAGCTCATTCGGTGATTACTTCCAGGGTCAGGTAGATTACGACACAGCAAAGGCCAACTTCGAAAAGGCTATCATGGAAAGATATCCAGATATCACAGCTGTAAACTGGCCAGAGTAACAAAAAAATAATAGTACCAATAAATTTTCATTCTTCATTCATCCCAAAACATTTTAAAAATATATAGGGGCAGGGTTTCCTGCCCCGGCTTTTAAGGAGACACATTATGAAAAAATCAAAAAGCATAAGCCGAGGAAAGTATGGCTATTTGTTTATATTGCCATTCTTTGTGACTTATTTCATTTTTTCATTGATACCACTTTTGGACACGATCAGGTATAGTTTTTATGAATATTACCGCTCAGGTCTTCGTATTGTAGGACCTAGTTTCGTGGGATTTGATAACTATATCAACGTAATGGGCAAGGATTTCTTCACATACATGGGAAATACCTTTATCCTTTGGATTATTGGATTTGTTCCACAGATTGTTATCGCACTCTTACTTGCCTCATGGTTTGTAGATGTGAGACTTAAAATCCGCTGCGAACAGTTCTTCAAGGTGGTGATATATTTACCAAATCTTATTATGGCATCAGCTTTTGCAATGCTGTTCTTCACATTGTTTGCCACATCAGGTCCTGTAAACAATATCCTTATAAACATGGGACTTGTAAAGGGACCAATCGATTTCATGGGAACTCCAACAGGAACAAGACTTCTCGTTGCACTGATGAACTTCCTTATGTGGTTTGGTAATACAACAATCATGCTTATGGCGGCAATTATGGGTATCAGCCCTGATATTTTCGAGGCTGCATCAATCGATGGCTGCACACCTAGACAGTCATTCTTCCATATTACATTGCCACTCATCAGACCAATTTTGACATATTCACTTATTACATCACTTATCGGTGGTCTTCAGATGTTTGACGTACCACAGATCCTTACAAACGGTCAAGGTAATCCAAACCGTACCAGCTATACACTTATCATGTGGCTGAACAATTTACTTCGCGCTCCAGATTACGGTAGAGCAGGTGCATTATCAGTTTACTTGTTCATTGTCAGCGGTATCCTTTGCCTTATTGTTTACAGAATGGTAAATGGTCAGGATAACGATGCCAAGGCAGAAAAAAAGGCTGCAAAGAAAAGAATGAAGGCAGCAAAGGGAGGTAAGAACTAATGGCAGGAAAGAATTTTGCATCAGTTGTCAGAAGCTTTATTGCACATTTTGTATTAATCATTCTTGCATTTATGTGCTTATTCTTCTTTTACATATTACTCATCAATTCAACAGCATCACATGCTGAATTGCAGAAGGGCTTTAGCGCATTACCAAAAAGCCACTTCATTGACAATTTCAAGGCTGTAGCAAACGACGGTACATTCCCTATGATGCGAGGCATTGGAAACAGTATTATTGTATCAACACTTTGTGCTGCTATCTGTACATATTTCTCAGCACTTACTGCTTATGGTCTTTATGTATACGATTTCAAGCTTAAAAAAGTGGCATTTACATTCATCATGATTATCCTTGTAATGCCAACTCAGGTTACAGCTTTAGGTTTCCTTAGATTGATTACAAACTTGGGCTTCTATGACACTCTAATACCACTTATCCTTCCTTCCATAGCAAGCCCAGCTGTATTCTATTTCATGTACAGCTACCTTCAGTCAAACCTTCAGCTTTCACTTGTTGAGGCTGCCAGAATTGACGGTTGCGGCGAACTTAAGATTTTCAACAAAATAATCTTCCCTATCATGAAGCCAGCAGTAGCAGTACAGGCCATCTTCACATTCGTAGGTGCATGGAATAACTACTTCGTTCCAGCCCTTGTACTTCAGTCAAAGGAAAAATCAACAGTACCTATCCTTATCGCTACACTTCGTGGCGCAGACTACATGAACTTTGATATGGGTAAGGTCTACATGATGATTACAGTAGCAATTGTGCCAATCATCGTAGCATACCTCTTCCTTTCAAAATTCATCATCGCCGGCGTAGCCCTCGGTGGAGTAAAAGAATAAAGGAAGGCTTCCCCCTGAGGGGAAGAGATAATGCTTTAGCGTTATCTGCCACCGCGGCGAGCGGGAAGCTGTCAGCGCCAGCTGACTGATGAGGGCCGTACCTAAAGGCTTCCAACACCCTAAATACTACTGCGCAACGTTGCGCAACAAACATGACAAAATAATGCTAGAGTTTTTCATTGACTCTAGCATTTTTTATGTGATATTTTAGGAGTCGGGGAAGAAATTCTCATAAATTATCAACAGCGCAACTAATTGCGCAAAACAAGCCTAGGCCACTTGTTTGAAACAATTTATGGGAGGATTCATTTTAATGAAAAAAATGAAGAAGGCGACCAAGAAGGTAGTCGCACTGGGCATGACCTTTGCCATGCTTGCCGGAGTTCCTGGGGGATCACTGAAGGCATTTGCAGCAAATGGTCAGAATTCAAATCAGACAGCATCCGCTGTCAGTCGGTCATCAATTCATGATGGCGCGATTTTACACGCATTTAGCTGGAATTTTAATACTATAAAGGAGAAAATGCCGGAAATTGCAGCCGCAGGTTACACAGCAGTTCAGACTTCGCCTATCAACGAATGTCTCTCTATTTATCCAGGATTAAAGCTTAATGGTACAACAAACGAAGAAGGAAAATGGTATTTCCATTATCAGCCAACAGACTGGGTAATCGGAAACTATCAGCTTGGTAGCAGAGATGAGTTTAAGGCGATGTGTGATGAAGCAGAAAAGTATGGCGTCGGTGTTATCGTAGATATTGATCCCAACCATACCACACCTACTTTTGATCAGGTTTCACAGAATCTTATTGATGCAGCAGGCGACAAGCTTGAGGATTTATATCACATCGGCAAGATGTCAGGTGATATGAACTACTCTGACAGAGTTTCCGTAACCTATGATGTTATGGGCGGTCTTCCAGATGTAGATACAGAAAATCCTGGCTTCCAGCAGTATTTCTACGAGTTCCTTAACGACTGTATCGCATGTGGTGCAGATGGTTTCAGAATTGATACAGCAAAGCACATCGCACTTCCAGATGATGGTGTTGCAAAGGAATATGAAGGACAGGAAGATAGAAACAATTTCTATCCTAACATGAAGACTGCAATTGATGAGTACGGCTCAAAGGACTATGCAGACCTTTTTGTTTACGGTGAAGTTTTAGATGGTGATGCTTCTCGACTTGCTGCATACCAGGATATGCTTGGTGGTACATGTGCCAGCAATTACGGCGGAACTATCCGTAACGCTGTTGACTCTCAGAACGTTTCTGTAAAGAGCCTCAGCGGCTATAAAATCAGCGATGATACATCTACAGGAAATGTTTACAAAGCAGATTCAAACAAGCTCGTTACTTGGGTAGAGTCACACGACAACTACATCAACGACAAGAGCTACAACGAGATTGACGATACAGAAGTAATCCTCGGTTGGGCAATCATTACAGCGCGTGCCGATGGAACACCTCTTTTCTTCAGCCGTCCAGATGGTAGCAGCGCGTCAAATCCATTTGGCAACAATCTTATCGGACCTGCAGGAAGCGATATCTACAAGGCTCCAGAGGTTGTAGCTGTAAACAAATTCAGAACAGCTATGGAAGGTGAGGCTGAAAATCTTCGCAACCCTTCAGGCAATTCTTCAGTTCTTATGATTGAAAGAGGGGACAAGGGTGTTGTAATCGTAAATGCAAGCGATGCAAATTTCGAGCTTGACAGCGAGACTAATCTTGCAGATGGCACTTACATAGATTCTGTAGAAGGCCACGACTCACTTTACACAGTTGTAGAAGGCAATATGTTTGGCACTGTCCCTGCAAAATCAGTTGTAGTACTTGATACTTTGGCTGATGGGGACTATTCCACGCTCTTCTTCCATAACACTAATCATTGGTCTAGCGTCAGCGCTGATGCTCTTGGCACTGATTATCCTGCTGAGGCGCAGGCTTATGACTGGTACAAAGTCACAATCCCAGCAGAAGCATTTACAGTAGTATTCAAGGGTGATGGAGAGCAGTCAGCAGAGTTTAATATCACAAAAGACTCAGGCAAATACATGACAGCTGCCACAGATAAGCTTTATGGTTCAAAGGCTGAGGCAGAAGAGGACCTTGGAATCACCACAAAGACCGTATATTTCCTTAATACAGAGGAATGGAGACCAGCAAACGCATACGCATGGCTTGATGATGGTACTCAGCTTCTTGGTGGATGGCCAGGTATGGCAGCTCAGAGCGACGAAGGATACTGGGTAAAGACATCAGTTAAATATCAAGGAGATGAAGATTTCTCTATCATCTTCAACGGAGATGACGGTCAGACAGTAGATGTGCGCATGGATGACATGTCAAAAAATTATATTGCCGTTACAGAAGTAAAGGATGATGGCAAACGTGAAGTTACTAAATTTGCTTCTAAGGCCGAGGCAGAGGAAGCAACAGGTATAGGCTCAGGCACTATCACAGTTCATTATTATGATGCAGCTGGATGGGGCAAGGTAGGCGTATACACATGGGGAGATGCACAAGTAGGTGAATGGCCTGGTAAGCTGTGTGAAGATGAAGGAGATGGATGGTATAAGGCGACAATCAATGCAGGTCCAAGCTCAAACTTGAATATTATTTTCAATAACTACGCGACAGGTGACGAGGAAGGTCACCAGACAGATGATATGAGAGCTGACAGCTTGAAAAATGTTTACTTCATCGGTGCCAGCTACAAGTATGGTTCAAAGACAGCAGCACTTAAGGCTCTTGAATCAGGTACACTTAAGCTTCAAAAGGGTGACCCTACACCTACTACAGGTGAAAAGGTTGACCGTGAAATCGGTGAGGAAGCTCCACTTGCAGATGATGAGACAAGAGTTTACATCAAGCTTGATGACGAGGGATACGCAAAGGGTGCAAACCTCTATTGCTGGACTGAAGGCGACAAGAATGTGGAATACTTTGGCGGATGGCCAGGAAAGGCTATGACACACATCGGAAACAATTGGTATTCAATCAATGTTAAAAATGAAATGCTTTTCTCAGAGGAAAAGGATTTAGAAGAAGAGCTTTTAGAGTCTGAAGATTTAGAGGAAGAGGAGCTTGAAGAAGCTTTGACAGAGGAAGATACAGACGAAGAATCTACAGATGTAGAATCAGAGGATGCTGATGTTACAGATGAAGAAACAGCAGAAACTGAGACAGAGACTGAGGATGCAGCAGAAGCTGAGGAAGACTCTGAAAGCTTAGTAGAAGAAATCACAGATACATTAGCTTCATTCTTTAATGTATTAGTTTCAGCATTTAGCCCACTTGAGGCACAGGCAGCTGACTATCAGTTGTTTAAGGATGGAATTCACCTTATTACAAACAACAACGATGGTTTTCAGGAAGATGATGTTCAGGTTAGATTTACTACAGTAAGACCTTCTGAATCAGAGTTAAACCCTGTAAAGGAAGAGCCAGTTGAAGTAGAGCCAGAGACTCCTGCACCATCAGAACCAGCTACAGAGGTTCCAACTGAGCCAGAGACTCCAGCTCCAGAGACTCCAGCTGCAGCAGAGCCAGTTGTTACTCCATCAGAGCCTGTAGCTACAACACCTGCTACATCACCTGAGTCAAACAATAATGGCTCGCAGACACCTGCACAACCTGCAGCTTCTACAGGAAATAGCTCAAATGCAGGCGCATCTGCACCACAGTCTGCAAGCCAGAGCACATCTGTTACAACAGCTACATCTGCTCCAACAACTGTAGCAATAGCAGACACTCAGACTCCAACAGCTGCCCCAGAAATAACAGTAGCTTCACAGCCTACAAAGACAGCTGCAGCTACTCCAAAGAAGACAAAGTCAGTAGCTGTTAAGTCAGAGTCAACAAATGATGAAAATGTTTCTGAATCAGAAGAGACAGTAGAAGCTGACTCTAAGCTTGAAGATGAGGTTGAAGATACAGCAGAAGAAGTAGTAGATGAAACAACTACTGCAGATGAAGCTGAAGAAACAATCGAGGAAGAAGCTGTTCCACAGGCAGCAGTCGAGAGCGGCTTTAATCCAGCAATACTCATTGCAATTATTCTTGTAGTTGCAGCAGCTGGCGCCGCAGGCGTCGTAGTATATCGCAAGAAATAGTTCATAAAAAACCAAACCTACCTCAGGGAGACTGACTCCCTGAGGTGTTTTCTTTTTAGAATATTTTTCTTCAATTGGTGAAAACATCCAACATGTGCTACACTAATTTCTGCTATTGAGTCACAATAATATGATTGTGCCCAATGTAGCGAAAGGAGAATATAATGAAAAGAAAAATGGTACTGCTTTTATGCATGGCTGTTGTTGCCACAAGCCTTGTCGGCTGTGCAAAGGATGTACAAAAGTCTGATTTAAGTAACCTAAAAAATAACATTGCAAATGAATTAGGCGAAGTTACACAAGAAACTGTAGGACGAGAATATACATTGTCTACTTATGCGGCTGGTTCCATGGATAATGTCTATACCATAGACGAAAATGGAAATGAGATTAATCACTATAATTTAAAGGATTATCAGTCAGTTTTTGACAAGCTTGGAGTAAATATCGAATCTGCTATCATCTCTGGCATTTATGATGGCATTATGTATTTTTATAATTACAACTACGATGCAGATGTTACAATGGTGGATTTCTATGCTTTGGATACTGCCACAAGCAAAACTGAAAAGTTTTTTTCTGTTAGCACAGATTATGGAGTTTCAAGGGTAGATTATTACAATGACAAGCTTTATATAGACATTCGTGAATACGAAACAAACAAGCATGAGGAACACGTTTTTGCCAAGGCTGAGGATTCTCTTACATTTACTGAAGAAGAATCTGCAATCAGCGATATTTTAGAGCAGGCTGGCGACAATTATGTCTATGCAGCAGATAAAGATTCTTGCTACACCAGATCCTATGATAAATACGGCTTCCTTATTTCTGTAGTTGCAGATGATAATGATAGTGAATTGTGGAGCTATTACAAGGTAACTACAGATGAAGCGATTGCTATAGATAGCCTTCAGAAGGTTAATCTGTCCTTTGATGGCTACAGTGATAAGTGGGTATACATGACCACCTATGGTCAGCCAGATACTGTCCTTGTTTGCTATGACATTGAGAATGATGTTCAACATAAAATTACTAAAGTAAGTAAGTCGGGACTCCTTCTTGGTTACGACAATGATACCGCTAAAGTCTACTATTACGAAGCTGCAGAAAAGAAATATGGCATTTCTGATTACAGCTTTTATTGCTATGACTGTAGCAAGGATTCAGCCACACCGCTTTATAAACAATCCACAATCCCAGGTACTGGCCATACAATCTTTGGTAAAGACGGCTTTACACTTATAAATGGGCAGATTTACGCAATAGAACTTGCAGGTAATACAGCTGGCTGGGTTAAATTTGATACAGATAAAAATATATTTGCTGATTTAAATATGCCTCTGGCTGAATACAGCGTTTTTAAATATGGCACAGTTAACTATGATAGCCATGAAGACCAGTGCCCATATTGCGGCATTGCAATTTATAAGGATTACACTGAAAATTTTGTTTTAGATCCTAAATATTCAGCCCACGCAGATGAGATAAACGCCCTTCTTGCACCTTCTTTAGAATATACTCCACAGGAGATTTCAGAAGCGGATTGTCAGGAAATGCATGCAGATTATCCGGAGCAGTCTTGTGAAACAGATGAAACTTACGTGGACAATGTGCAGATAATAAATGACAGATACCTTGCAGTAGAAATAACAGGCTACTGGTACGGTGGTGGAGCACACGGCATGCCATCTGACGGTCAACGTATATTTGATTTAACCACTGGAGAAGAGCTTGGCCTATACGATTTCTTCAGCGGCTCAGAAGATGAATTTAAAGCTCTTGTAGCTGAAAAAATAAAAGAGGACTATACAAAAAATCCATCACCATATTTCGCAGGATCTACCCAAGAAGCCTACGACCAGGCCTACGAGTACACTTCAGAAGGTGACGTATTCTTCGAATCCGACCACATCACCTACAAATTCGCACCATACATTATGGGACCATTTGCTTCAGGCTACATCACAGTAGATATCCCATACACAGAACTTTTAGGCACCACCACTCTAAACCGCCTATAAAGGAGGCTTCCCCCTCTGGGGGAAGCTGTCAGCGCAGCTGACTGATGAGGGTTAGCCTTCCCCTAGAGGGGAAGGTGTCAGCTTTAGCTGACGGATGAGGTGTCGTACCTAAATTCTCCCAACAACCTAAATCTAAAAAAGCTCCCTCGCCAGAGGGGGCTTAAAAAATATAAATGTATATATAAACAAAAAAAGCATCGCAACCATGCGACGCTTAAAACGCAGTTCCTAGCGGAATCGAACCGCTGTTTTCGCCGTGAGAGGGCGACGTCTTAACCGCTTGACCAAGGAACCAAATTTGTTTCATGTCCTTTCGACAAGACATATATTACTACGCTAAACCCTATCCGTCAACAAGAAATTTCAATTTTTCTATATTCAGAATTATTCCAACATTCAGACATCACACATCAAATGAAACCCAATAACAGACAACGTCATATTCAACAAAAAATCCTAAGAAAACTTTATGGCATTTTAACGGAAAAGTTTCGTCTTTATCGTAAAAAAGTACAAAATATATCCGTGTTCATTGAAAAAATTGTGCAAAACTATTAAACTAAATACATGAAGAGAAAGTAATGTTTCTAGAAAAGGGAGGTATAAGTTATGGCTCAAACTAACATGCTAGCCATGATCTTGGCTGGTGGACGTGGAAGTCGTCTTCATGAGCTGACTAATAAGGTTGCAAAACCAGCGGTTTCTTATGGCGGTAAATACCGCATCATTGATTTTCCACTTAGCAATTGTGCAAATTCAGGTATCGATGTAGTGGGGGTTCTCACTCAGTATGAGTCTGTTTTACTGAACAGCTATGTAGCTGCAGGTGGCAGATGGGGCTTAGATACCAAGGATAGTGGTGTTTTTGTTTTAACACCACGTGAAAAGGCAGATTCAGGTCTTGATGTTTATCGAGGCACAGCAGATGCTATTTCACAAAACATCGACTTTATCGATGCATATGACCCAGAATATCTTTTGATTCTTTCAGGTGATCATATTTATAAAATGAACTACGACAAAATGCTCCGTTTCCACAAGGAAAAGGGTGCAGATGCTACTATTGCAGTCAGAGGCGTGCCTATGAAGGAAGCCAGCCGTTTCGGCATCATGAATACAGACGGCAATGGTCGCATTATCGAATTCGAGGAAAAGCCTGCAAAGCCAAAGAGCAATCTTGCTTCTATGGGTATCTATATTTTCACCTGGAAGACATTAAGAAAGCTTTTGGTTGAAGATATGAAAAATCCAGAGTCAAGCCACGACTTTGGTAACGACATCATTCCAAAAATGCTTGGGGATGACAAGCAACTTTGGGCTTACGAGTTTTCTGGCTACTGGAAGGACGTAGGAACAATCGATTCCCTTTGGGAAGCAAATATGGATCTTTTGGATAGCGACAACGAGCTTAATCTAAATGATACATCATGGAAGATTTACACCGAGGACAACGGTATTGTTCCACAATATATTGCATCTACAGCTAAAATTGACGAGGCATACATTAATCAAGGCGCAGCAGTAGGTGGTACAGTGCAGCGCTCAGTTATTTTTACTAATTGCAAAATTGCTCCTGGAGCAAAGGTTGTAGACTCCGTTCTGATGCCTGGCGCGATTGTAGAAGAGGGGGCTGTTGTCACCAGAGCTTTGGTAGCAGAAAACATCAGAATAGGTAAAAACGCCAAGGTAGGCGATAAAAAGAGCGAGGAAATCCTTCTCGTGGCTAAAAATGTAAAGGGGGAGGATTAAGCTATGGCAAACAAAGCATTTGGCGTTATTAATTCGGCAGCAAACTATATCAGAGTAGAAGGACTTCACGATTACAGACCAATCGGCGCATTTTCGTTCCTTGGAAGATTTCGTGTAATCGATTTTCCTATTTCAAATTTTAGTAATAGTGGTATCAACCGTATTCACGTATATCTGAACAGCCGTCCACGCTCAATAGTCGAGCATATCGGCTCAGGACGTCACTATAACATCAACTCAAAGCGAGGCAACCTGCAGCTTCTGTTCACTCAGAAAAATGGTGCCAGCTCAATTTACAATACTGATATTAATGCCTATATCGAAAATTGTGAGCAGATAGAGCGCATGCCACAGGATTATGTAATCATTGCTCCTAGCTACATGGTTTACAAGCAGGACTTCCAGAAGCTTTTAGACGAGCATGTTGAAAGTGGCACAGACATCACCATTCTTTATCACAAGGTTGATCAGGCCAAGGAGTACTACAGAGCCTGCAATGTGGTAAATCTCAACAAACAAAAGGGTGTTGTCAGCTTGGAGCGCAACATGGGTACAGCCAAAGAAAAAAATATTTCCATGGATACCTATGTAATGTCTAAACAGCTTTTTGTAGATTTAGTCAGAAAGGCCAGGAGAGAGTCTTCTGCATATTCTCTTGCAGATATGATAGCTTTAAACTGCGATACGCTGGATATCCGAGGCTATCAGCACAAGGGATATTTTGCTCCAATCACCAGTCTTGATGACTATTACAGAGCAAATATGGAGCTCCTTGATTATGCAACCTCAATGGAATTTTTCAAGTCAGACTGGCCATTCTATACCAAGACCACAGATGCATGCCCAACCCAGTACTTCCACGGTGCTCAGGTTGTAAATTCCATGATATGTAATGCAGGTCTTATTGAGGGAACAGTAGAAAATTCAATCATTGGACGTAATGTCCATATTGGTAAGGGAGCAATAATTAAAAATTCTATCATTCTGTCTTATGCAGATATTGCAGATGGCACCTATATTGAAAATGCAGTCATAGACAAATGGGTAAAGGTGAAAAACGTCAAAAAGATTGTTTCAGATTCCGTAACCCCTGCCTATGTAAAGCGAAGTGACATTCTGTAGAATATACGACAGGGCGTGATAAATACATAAAGGCTCATAGTATGATGCTTTATTCGTCAGCTATGAGCCCTTTTTTTGTGTATTTATTGTTAAAAATGGAAAAAAATAACTTCTTATATTTACTGAAATGAAGAATGGTGCTATTATGTTAGGGATTTTTGATTTTTAATAATATGTGTGTTGTTATGTGTTGTTAAAAGTATTAAATAGAGGAGTTGTTAATATGAGAAAAACAAAGATTATCTGCACTATTGGTCCAGCATCCATGAACGAGGAGACACTCACAGCTATGGCAAAAGCCGGCATGAATGTTGCCAGAATGAATTTCTCTCATGGTGACCATGAAGAGCAGGGCATGAAGATGGATTTAGTAAAGAAGGTTCGTAAGAAGCTCAACCTTCCAATCGCAATCCTTCTTGATACAAAGGGACCTGAGTACCGTATCAAGACATTCAAGGATGGTTCAGTTACTGTAAAGGAAGGCGACGTATTCACATTCACAACAGATGATGTTGAAGGTGATCAGACACGCGTTTCAGTTACACACAAGAACCTTCACAACGACCTTTCAGTAGGTGATGTTGTTTCTGTATGTAACGGTATCGTATTCTTCGAGGTTACAGAAATCAAGGGTCATGACGTTATCACAAAGTGTACAGTAGGTGGTACAATGTCAAACAAGAAGTCTATGAGCTTCCCTAACAAGGTTATGTCAGGCCCATATCTTTCAGAGCAGGACAAGAAGGATATCCTTTTCGGTCTTGAGAACGACATTGATTTCGTAGCAGCTTCATTCGTATCTACAAAGCAGGATATGATCGAGCTTCGTTCATTCCTCGATGAGAACGGTGGTAAGGACGTAGTAGTTATCGCTAAAATCGAGAACCAGCCAGGTGTTGACAACGTTAAGGAAATCCTTGAAATCGCTAACGGTATCATGGTTGCTCGTGGTGACCTTGGTGTTGAGATTCCATTTGTTAACCTTCCAGCAGTTCAGAAGGAACTTATCGCTACAGCTCGTTCACTCGGCAAGAGCGTTGTTACAGCTACAGAAATGCTTGAGTCTATGATTTCTAACCCACGTCCTACACGTGCTGAAATCTCTGACGTTGCTAACGCTGTTTATGATGGTACATCAGCTATCATGCTTTCAGGCGAAAGTGCACAGGGTAAGTACCCAGTACAGGCTGTTGCTACAATGGCAGAAATCGCTGAAACAACAGAAAAGGATATCAACTACGAGAGACGTTTCCGCAAGGATGATATCGAAATCATCAACACTGCAGATGCTGTTTGCCACTCAACATGTTCTATGGCTATGGACGTTGAAGCAAAGGCTATCGTTGCTTGCACAATGTCTGGTTACACAGCAAAGCGTGTTAGCCGTTTCCGTTGCCCTGTAGACGTTATCGGTATGACTACAGACAAAAAGGTTTGGTTAAGACTTGCTCTTAGCTGGGGTGTTACACCAGTTCTCGTTGACAAGTTTACATCACTTGACGTTATGCTTCAGCACGCTACAACACGTGTTCAGCAGATGCTCGACTTAAAGTCAGGCGACAAGGTAGTTCTTACAGGTGGCCCAATCGACGGTACAGTAGGAAATACAAACACAATCAAGGTTGAGACAATCGCATAATAATTGCCAATACAAAGGGCTTCTCCACCAGGAGAAGCCCTTTTTTAATAAGGCTTCCCCAGAGGGGGAAGCTGTCAGCGCCAGCTGACTGATGAGGGCTTGGCCTTCCCCTTGAGGGGAAGGTGTCAGCATTAGCTGACGGATGAGGTGTCCGTACCTAACGGCCATATATCCATCCCTCTGCGCCAGCAGAGTACGCTCCCAAACCACTCCATCCACCACATACTTTATTCACAGACTATTCACACATCTACCACCATCTATACATAATTATCAGATATCATATACTCATCTCGAGAGAGATACAATTTTTTCATAACATTATTCTCCCTTTTAAAAGAGACGCTCCGCTGGCGTCTCTTTTACATGTGCACAAATTCAAGTTTTAAATATACTATCTTTATTTTTCACAATTTGGTCTAAAGTTTTTACACACATCACCGATAATTAAATTAGATGGAAGCAGTAAATTAATATTTTTGCTATCCACCTAGGCAGTTATTTTTCATAAATCGCGCGGAAGAATCGCTGCCAAAACAACTATAAGAACTGCAATATGGCAAATCCGATGTGCAGTTCAATGCAGCTTTACAATTGAATAAAGCGCATAGTTATACTACTAAGTTCCTACCTTGATAGCTTGGGGAGGTTGGTCACTCCTCTTGTTATATAGATACGGACTGTCGCCTATAGTATGTAGCATTCCATATCATTGAATAAACTTATTGAAATTAAAATTAACGATGCACGCCTAGCGTGCCTCTTATGAATGGAATCTTAAGAGTATCTACAAGGAGGTAGAAATATGGTAGTACAACACAATATGCAGGCAGCTAATGCTTCAAGAATGTTAGGTATAACAACAACAGCACAGGGAAAGACATCTGAAAAACTTTCTTCTGGATTTAGAATTAATAGAGCAGCAGATGATGCAGCAGGTCTTTCAATTTCTGAAAAGATGAGAAAGCAGATTAGAGGTCTGGATCAGGCTTCAACAAATGCGTCAGATGGTATTTCGGCAGTACAAACTGCTGAAGGTGCTCTTACCGAAGTACATTCAATGCTTCAACGTATGAATGAGCTGGCAGTTCAGGCAGCCAATGGTACAAACAGTGGCACAGACCGTCAGTCAATCCAGGATGAAATTTATCAGTTGACAACTGAAATTGATCGTGTAGCTGAAACAACAAAATTCAACGAAACATATCTGTTAAAGGGTGCTCCAGATGGTGTAAAACTTACAAAGAATGTAAGTGCACATGACGCTGGACTTGATGGAAAGCTTGTAGGGAATGCTGTAAATGGTACATCATTGTTTACACTTAACAAGAAACTCGAAGCTGGTGACAGAGTAATGATTGGTGGCAAGGAATACAACATTGGATCTGGTAAGTCTACCGATAGCTATAGAGATGTAGCTACATTACAGTCAACAGCACTGAAGGTAGGTGACAGTGTAACAGTAGATGGAAAGACTATTACACTTACAAAAGATGTGAAGGCAACTTCTGTAATCGGCACTACGCCAGTTGTTGGTGATCAGATTATTGCTAAGGATGGTACTGTATATGAATATAAGGCAGCATCATCTGTAACTGGTGGACCTGTAGCAGGCTGGTATGACAAGTCTACATATCAAGACACTGCTTTATATGGAGCAGAAAGTCATTCAAAGGCCACAGGTCAGATTGCGCTTGATGGAGCAACATGGAAACATGCTGATGCTGCTAGTGGCTTGAATGAGTTTAAGATTGTCGATAATATTAAAGATGGTGAAAAATCAGCCTTTGGTTTGGGCAGTGGTGGAACAATCACAGCAGATAATCTTAAAGGTAGTGCTCTTGCACCTGGTGATACAGTTACACAGAGTGGTGAGGAGAAAACTGCAGTAGCTACAGCTAATGCAACAATCAATTCACTTCAAGATGTAGCCAAGGCTATTGGTGCATTAGACAACACAAAGAAAGTTACCATAAGTAATATTGATGGAACAAATTCACAACAATATAACATCGCTGAAACGGCTGACCAAGAAAACAAGGCAACAAATACCCTTACTCGTGAACACATTATAGAGCTCTTAAAGGAGGGTCAGCAGGTTGATGTAGCTGGCACTAAGATGACAGTTGCAGGAGTTGAAGCAGCAGATACATCAAAGATTTCAAAGACACGTGCTTACACATTGATGGCAGAAGAACTTCAAAAGGCATCATCTATTGGTACAGATACAGAGGCTAAAGTTACAAACAACAACGATGGTACATTCCTCATCAAGCAGGGCACAGTAAGTTACGCAAGCTCGCTAACATTTAATCTTCATGTAGGCGCTGACGCTGATATGACAAATAAGATTAATGTTGAAATCGACACTATGAACGCAGCTTACCTAGGAATCAAGAAAATCAATGTTGCAGATGATACTGGTATTTCAGCAACTTATGCAATCGATGCTATTTCAGACGCTTTAGCAAAAGTATCTGCTCAACGTTCAGCGCTTGGTGCTGTTCAGAACAGATTAGAGCACTCAATTGCTAACTTAGACAATATCGTTGAAAATTCTACTGCTGCTGAATCACGCATTCGTGATACAGATATGGCGGACACAATGGTTACATACAGCAAGAACAATATTCTTGCTCAGGCAGGCCAGTCAATGCTCGCACAAGCAAATCAGTCAACACAGGGTGTTATGTCAATACTTCAGTAACATTAGCGTGGCCAAACGCATTAGTACAAAAGGCTTCGGCCTGGTACTATCCACAAAATTGGGGTCCCTTGGGGCCCCATTTTTTCTATAATCTTAGGATACTTGAAAAGAAAATTATATGAGAGTATAATCTTAATATATATGTTTATGTTTCAAAGGAGTTACAATGAAAAAAGTAGAAGATTACATAAGAACCATTCCAGATTTCCCAGAACCAGGTATTATGTTTAGAGATGTTACAACTATTCTTCAGGATGCTGAGGGCTTCAAGCTTGCCATCGATGAGATGATAAAGCTTCTTGATGGAGTAGATTGTGATGTTATAGCAGGTGCAGAAAGCCGCGGATTTGTTTTTGGCGCACCAATTGCATATGCACTTGGCAAGCCTTTTGTACTCATTCGCAAAAAGGGCAAGCTTCCTTGCGAAACTGTTGAAAAGACTTACGATCTTGAGTATGGCACAGCAACAATTGAGATGCACAAAGATGCAGTTAAGCCAGGCCAGAAGGTCGTTATTGTAGATGACCTTATTGCTACAGGTGGTACAATCGAAGCTGCATGCGCACTTATCGAGGAACTTGGCGGCGAAGTAGCTAAAATCGTATTCCTCATGGAGCTCAAGGGGCTCAACGGTCGTGAAAAGCTCGCAAAATACGACGTAGCTTCAGTAGTTTCATACGACGGCAAATAAATAAACGTATTTAGACTAAATTTTTGGGTAGTACATCAGTTCGCGTGTGCTACCCATTTTTGATTTTTTAGTACCGCTGCCAGCTGAGAGTAGCGAGAGCGTGCCGAATGAATACATATATAGTTTTGCTGGAGTATATTATTAGCATGGAATTAACAGAGATAGCACATATAAACACAGGATTTACACAAAAATTTGGTATACCTAGACAGAGTGGATTAGTTAGTGAAATAGGCCACATCATCTTCACCCCAGAATTTAGAAACCCCACATTCATAGAGGGTATCACAGAGTATGATTATCTATGGCTTCTATGGGGCTTTTCTAAAAATAAGCAGCTATCAGGTGGCACAGTACGCCCCCCAAGGCTGGGAGGTCAAAAGCACATGGGAGTTTTTGCTACCAGGGCACCATATAGACCAAATAATATTGGTTTGTCTTCTGTAAAACTTTTAGAGGTGCAGCAGTCTGAAGAATTTGGTTCAGTGCTTGTGGTGAGTGGTGTGGACATGTTGGATGGAACACCTATTTTTGATATAAAACCCTATATCCCATATGCCGATTCTCATCCTGAAGCCAGAGGTGGATTTACAGATGATTTATCAAAGGGTATACAGGTAAAGGTTAATTTTCCAGAGGAGCAATTGCAAAAGCTTCCTGAGGAAATAAGAACATCAGCCATAGAGCTTTTGTCCCAGGATCCAAGGGCGGGCTATGACCGTGGTAAACAGCGTGATTTTAAGTTGGCTTATCACGGATTTGATATAGTATTTATAGGTAAAGAAGGAGAAATAGTAGTAACTGATGTATTAAAAACTCATGTTTAAGGAGGGGCTCATTTATGTATGATTACATTACGATTGAACGTAAATATGGTAGCGGTGGACACAGCATCGCGGAGAAACTTGCAAAGAAGTTGAACTACCGTCTGTATGATCGCGGTGTAGTTGTGGAGACCTGCAAAAGAATGGGGCTGTCTTACGACCAGGTTTCAGGTATGGATGAGCAGACACCTATAAAGGCATTTTTTAAGGCACCTGGTGAGAATCTTTCGATGGAAGAAAAGATTTTTAACACTGAGGTAGAGATTATCAGAGAAGCTGCCGAACAGCCAGGATGCATTTTTGTAGGACGTTGTGCCAGCGAAATATTAAAAGACAAGAAATGTCTTAGAGTATTCATTACAGCAGATGAGCCGTTTAGAAAGGGCAGAGCTGTTTCAGTAGAAGGCATTGAGGGAGCAAAGGCTGAGGAAGTAATGCGCAAATTTGATAAAAAGCGTGAGAAATTCTTCCAGCTTCACTCTGGAGAAAAATGGGGTTCATCAGAGTATTTTGATTTGATTCTTAATTCGGGACAGTTAGGTGAGGATGCTTGTGTGACACTGTTGGAGGCGCTGGCTAAATGAAGGTAGACGTCTTAAAAAAGATTTTAACCGATAGCCGTTCTGTTGCCATGTCAAAGCCTTGTGATGTGCGTGAATATAGCTTTGAAAATGGTGTTAATTATATTTTGGGAGGCCTTAGACGCTGTGGCAAATCTTCTATCATGTGTAATCAGGCCAGACAATTACACGATAGAGGTGTTGCTTGGGAGCAGATTTTTTATCTTGATTTTTCAGATGAATGTCTGAAAGATTTTGTGGCAGAGGAATTCGATATGCTGCTTCTGACAACACAGACCATTTCTCCAGGAAAGACGTATTTTTTCTTTGACGAGATTGCCAGAGTGGAAGGATGGGAGGAATATATCCTGAAATTTGCAAAGACTGATTCACTTGTCTATGCATCTGTCAGCAATGGTTTGCCAACTGACTCTGGAATCCAAAGCCTTATAGAAGAAGGCTTTGAGTTTATGCCTATTTATACATATAGCATAAGGGAGTATTTGCTTGCAGCCAAAATTTCCTGTGATTCTGAGTCTCTTGCAAATCCCAAAATTGCACGTCTTGCGGATGATAGCTTTAGTGAGTATCAAAGCACAGGAGGCTTTCCATTTTCTGGTTCGTATTTACGTAAGAGGGACTATATTGAAGGCATTTTACAGAACGAAATATTGAGTGGGGCTATTGCCCATAATGAAATTAGAAATACCATGGGCTTTAGATTGATTCTCAAGAAAATGGCTGAAAATATTGGAGTGGAGCTGTCAAATCAAAAGCTTCATAGCCAAGTAGCCACTGCTGGGGTGGTGCTTTCGCGAGATGATTTTATGGATTACGTGGATTATGCCAAATCATCTTTTATAGTATTTTCCATAGATAATCATTACGCAAAAATTACTCCTGACAAGAACAGTGTGCCTAAATATTTCTTTACAGACGTGGGACTTTTGAACCAGGTAAGTATGCAAAATGATGTTGTATTATTAAAAAATATAGTTGCAGTTCAGCTAAAACGTAAATACGGTAATGATTTAGAATACTATAAATCAGGACAGCTGAATGTGGCAGTTGATTTTTATATTGAAAGCGAAGGACTGGCAATTATAGTGATTAATTATTTCCAAGGTCTTGAGCGAAAAAAAGGAATAACCAGCTTTGAGGTGTTAAAATCAAAACATCCAGAAATCACTAAGTTTTTAGTGCTGACAAAGTCACAGGAAGAAATAGAGGAGACTCCAAATATAAAGGTTCAGATTCTTCCTGTATTAAAATATCTTTTGAGCTAATAATTGATTAATTATTTCCGCTGCCAGTTGATTTTTTGTAACGGTGCTTGCACCAGGCGCAAAAATGCTGGCGGCGATTTCTTTTATATCGGTAGGAAATGAATTGATATCAGAATCAAAATTTATGCCAATTCCTACAACAATCCACTGTACATCCCCAGTTTCAAATTCAGTTCCTGCCTCGGTGAGGATTCCACATATCTTTTTTTTATCTATAAATAAATCGTTGATAGGCTTGATGTATGGTGTAAGCCCAGTGAGCTCATTTATGGCAGAACAAACTGAGCCACCAGTGGCTGTAGTAATTTCATCAGGCACCAAAGTCTTAAGATGTTCTGGTCTAAGCAAAATACTCATATAAAGCCCACCTTTAGGTGAATAAAAACTATGATCTCTGCGACCGCGACCTTCGGTTTGTTCAGAGGAAATAATCAAAGTTCCATGAGCTGCTCCAGTGATAGCCAGCTCTTTTGCAATACGATTAGTAGAATTAATAGTATCGTATATACGGATTAAATCAGTCTGATTTGAATACAATGCTTTTGCCGTCGGTTTTAGATAAGATAATATTCCAGCAGCAGATAAAATGTCATTTCCACTAGCCAGCATATATCCTTTGTTGCTGATAGCATCTATTGAATATCCATTTTTCCTAAGCTCATTTATTGCCTTCCAAATGGCGTTCCTAGAGAGCCCAAGCGCATTTGCCATTGCAGCACCTGATGTATAAGTATCTTTATTGTTTTCTAGAAATTCCAGTACTTTATCTTTTGAACTCATTTTCACCTCTGTTTAACACTTTAATGTAGTAAAGTTTACTAACACTCCAAATTTATTTTAGAAGTATTTAGGCTATTTTGTCAAAGATAAGAAAAAAGACTTAGCCTTCTTGAATTTCACGCTTTACTGTATTAAACTGTTTAAAATAGTTTTAATAGGGAAGGATTTATTATGACTTATAATGTAGGCGTAATTAAAGGAGACGGAATTGGTCCAGAGGTTGTTACCGAGGCGGTTAAGGTGCTTGATGCTGTAGGAACAAAATTTGGTCATCAATTCAATTACACAGAAATTCTTATGGGTGGTTGCTCTATCGATGCCACAGGTGAGCCACTGACAGATGAAGCTATTGCAGCAGCTAAAGCTTCAGATGCTGTGTTGATGGGTTCAATCGGTGGCAACACATCTACAAGCCCATGGTACAAGCTTCCTGCTGACAAGCGTCCAGAGGCAGGCCTTCTAAAACTAAGAAAGAGCCTTGGGCTTTTCGCAAATCTTCGTCCAGCATACCTATACAAGGAATTAAAGGAAGCGTGCCCACTTAGAGATGACATCATCGGCGAAGGCTTTGACATGATGATTATGCGTGAGCTTACAGGAGGTCTTTATTTCGGTGAGCGTTCCACAGTAGAAGAGGATGGTCAGCTTGTGGCAAGAGATAGCCTAACATACAGCGAAGGTGAGATTCGCCGTATTGCAAAACGTGGTTTCGACATTGCTATGAAGCGTCGCAAAAAGGTCACATCTGTAGACAAGGCAAACGTTCTTGATTCCTCACGACTTTGGAGAAAGGTCGTGGAAGAGGTGGCAAAGGACTATCCTGAGGTTACATATGAGCACATGCTTGTGGACAACTGTGCAATGCAGCTTGTTAAAAATCCAGGACAGTTTGATGTCATTCTTACTGAGAACATGTTTGGAGATATTTTATCTGATGAAGCATCAATGGTTACCGGTTCCATCGGAATGCTTTCGTCAGCTTCCCTAAATGATACAAAATTCGGTCTTTATGAGCCATCTGGAGGCAGTGCACCTGACATCGCAGGACAGGGCATTGCCAATCCTATAGCTACAATTCTTTCAGCAGCCATGATGCTTCGCTACAGCTTCGATTTAGATGCTGAAGCAGCAGCTATCGAAAATGCGGTAAAAAAAGTTCTTGAGGACGGCTATCGCACCATCGACATCATGCCACGTGGCGATGAGGTCGTGACACAGGTCGGTACAGTGCAGATGGGAGATTTAATCGTAGAGAGATTATAAAAGGCTTCCCCCCCCTTGGGGGAAGCTGTCACCGCAGGTGACGGATGAGGGCATGTACATACGACCCTCATCCGTCTGCTTCGCAGCCACCTTCCCCCAGAGGGGGAAGGCTTTGAAAGGAGTCAAAAATGAGAAGTGATAACGCAAGAGCTGGCATGCAGCAAGCTCCAGCTCGTTCTTTGTTTAACGCTTTAGGTTTCACACCTGAAGAAATGAAAAAGCCAATGGTAGGTATCGTATCTTCGTATAATGAAATCGTACCAGGCCATATGAATATTGATAAAATCGTGGATGCCGTAAAGTTAGGTGTAGCCGAGGCAGGCGGTGTTCCAGTAGTGTTCCCAGCTATCGCTGTTTGTGACGGTATTGCAATGGGACATATAGGAATGAAATATTCCCTTGTAACACGTGATTTGATTGCTGATTCTACAGAGTGTATGGCACTTGCTCATCAGTTTGATGCACTTGTTATGGTACCAAACTGTGACAAAAACGTACCAGGACTTCTTATGGCAGCAGCAAGACTTGACCTTCCTACAGTATTTGTATCAGGTGGTCCTATGCTTGCAGGTCATGTGGGAGGTCAGAAGCGTTCACTTTCATCTATGTTTGAGGCAGTCGGCGCACATGCCGCTGGCAACATGACAGAGGATGAAGTTGAAAATTTCGTAGAAAATGTATGTCCAACCTGCGGAAGCTGTTCAGGTATGTATACAGCTAATTCCATGAACTGTCTTACAGAGGCACTTGGAATGGGCCTCCGTGGAAATGGTACAATCCCAGCTGTTTATTCAGAAAGAATTCGTCTTGCAAAGCATGCAGGTATGGCAGTTATGGATATGTACAATAAGGGCATCACAGCTCGTCAGATTATGACAAAGGAAGCTGTTTTAAATGCTCTTACAGTAGATATGGCACTTGGATGCTCTACAAACTCAATGCTTCATTTGCCAGCTATTGCTCACGAAATCGGTTTTGATTTTGACATCGAATTTGCAAATCCTATTTCTGAAAAGACACCAAATCTTTGTCACCTTGCTCCAGCAGGTCCTACATACATGGAGGATTTAAATGAAGCAGGCGGTGTTTGGGCTGTTATGAAAGAGCTTGCAGATATAGGACTTCTAAATACAGACTGTATGACAGTTACAGGAAAGACAGTGGGAGAGAATATCGCAAATGCGGTAAACAGAAATCCAGAGGTAATCAGGCCTGTGGATAATCCATATACAAAGACTGGTGGTCTTGCAGTACTTAAAGGAAATCTTGCACCAGACGGTTCAGTAGTAAAGCGCAGTGCAGTAGTTCCAGAGATGCTCGTTCATGAAGGACCAGCCAGAGTATTTGATAGCGAGGAAGATGCAATCGCAGCCATCAAGGGTGGCAAAATCGTTGAAGGCGACGTAGTCGTTATTCGCTACGAAGGTCCAAAGGGTGGCCCTGGTATGAGAGAGATGCTTAACCCTACATCTGCAATCGCAGGTATGGGACTTGGTTCATCAGTAGCCCTTATCACAGATGGTCGTTTCTCAGGTGCCAGTCGTGGAGCTTCTATCGGACACGTTTCACCAGAAGCAGCCGTAGGTGGTCCAATCGCACTTGTTGAAGAAGGCGACATCATCGCCATCGACATTCCAAACTACACCATGACACTAAAGGTTTCCGACGAAGAGCTCGCAGCGCGTAAAGCAAAATGGCAGCCACGTGAACCACGCGTCACCACAGGCTATCTTCGCCGCTACGCAGCTCAGGTAACCAGCGGAAATCGCGGTGCGATTCTTCGTACACCAGAATTGTAATACTTTAGTTACGACTACAAGTATTATATTGCACTTTTAATCTATTGATTATTTACATGAGTAATATAATAGATTGTTATCTATCAGCTCATAGATGAGCCTGTAGCTGTCAAGGCTGTGTGTCACTTTTTGAGGAGTATAGCGATAAAGTGACATCAAATAAATTTGATGTCAGGAGGCTTTAGCCGACGATAGCGATTTCAAAAAGTGATACACAGACTTGATAGCGTAACAGGCGGACTAGGAAATGTGAGAAAGGTAAAGATATGTTATTAAGTGGTTCAGAGATAATTATAGAGTGTTTAAAAGAACAAGGGGTAGACACTGTATTCGGCTACCCAGGTGGTGCGATTCTTAATCTCTACGATGAGCTTTACAAGCACAGCGATGAGATTCACCATGTGCTTACCAGCCACGAGCAGGGCGCAGCCCACGCAGCAGATGGCTATGCCCGTTCAACAGGAAAAGTTGGTGTTTGCTTTGCAACTTCAGGTCCTGGTGCAACTAATCTTGTAACAGGTATCGCCACAGCTCACATGGATTCAGTTCCAATGGTGGCTATCACCTGCAACGTTACACTTCCTCTTTTAGGAAAGGATTCCTTCCAGGAGATAGATATAGCAGGCATCACAATGCCTATCACAAAGCATAATTTTATTGTTAAGGATGTAAAGGATTTGGCAGAGACTATCCGTCGCGCTTTTCTTATTGCAAAAAGCGGCAGACCAGGTCCTGTACTTATTGATGTGCCAAAGGATATTACAGCGCCAAACAATAAATACGAATACATGCCAATGAAACCAATTCCTACAGGTCGTGTTAAAAAGAGTATCACCGAGGATGCGTTAAATGAGGCTGTAAAGCTTATTAAAAAGGCTAAAAAGCCTGTGATTTTCGTAGGTGGTGGCGCAGTTCTAGCTAATGCAGCAAAGGATTTAAAGAAATTTGTTGATTTGGTAGATGCACCTGTTTGCGACACACTTATGGGAAAGGGCGCTTTCAATGGTACAGATGAAAGATACCTTGGGATGCTTGGCATGCATGGCTCAAAGGCTTCAAATCTTTCTGTATCAGATTGTGATTTGCTTATAGCAGTTGGTACCAGATTTTCAGACAGAGTGCTTGGCAACCCAGAAAAATTCGCAAGCAATGCCAAGATTCTTCAGTTTGATGTAGACCCAGCTGAAATCAATAAAAATATCATGACAGACCATGCAGTGGTAGGTGACGTTAAAGAGACACTTTCACGCATCAACAAAATGCTAGATCAGCAAAGCCACGCTACATGGGTTAAAAATTGTCAAAAGCTTTCTGAAAAATATCCTCTTACAGTTCCAGCAGAGGGACTTTCGGGCCAGTATATTGTGGCAGAAACCTATCGCCAGACAAAGGGCGATGCAATCATCACTACAGAGGTGGGACAGCATCAGATGTGGGCTGCACAGTTCTACAAATTTAAAAAGCCACATCAGCTTCTTACATCAGGTGGACTTGGAACCATGGGTTACGGTCTTGGCGCTGCAATCGGTGCAAAGACAGGAAATCCAGACAAGACAGTCATCAACATCGCAGGAGATGGTTGCTTTAGAATGAACATGAATGAATTGGCAACAGCGGCGAGAGAAAAGTTGCCAATCATAGAAATAGTTGTCAACAACCACGTGCTTGGTATGGTTAGACAATGGCAAACAATTTTCTACGGAAAACGCTATTCCGCAACTGTGCTTGATGATGGCGTGGATTATGTCAAGTTGGCTGAGGCAATGGGCGCAACAGGAGTAAGGGTTACATCTCAGGACGAGTTTAAATCCGCATTGTCGGAGGCACTTCGATCCGAGAAGCCTGTGCTTATTGACTGTATCATCAATTCAGATGACAAAGTATGGCCAATGGTAGCACCGGGAGCACCTATTAATGAGTTTTTCGAGGAGGATTAATGAAATGAGCAGAGTTTACAATTTTAGTGCAGGTCCAGCAGTATTGCCTGAGGAGGTTTTAAGAGAGGCAGCTGATGAGATGCTTGATTATAAGGGCTGTGGTATGTCCGTAATGGAGATGAGCCACCGTTCAAAGGTATTTGATGAGATTATCAAGGATGCTGAGGCAGATATCAGAACACTTATGAACATCCCTGACAATTACAAGGTACTTTTCCTTCAGGGTGGAGCTTCACAGCAGTTTGCAGCTATCCCTATGAACCTTATGAAAAATAGAAAAGCTGGTTATATCATCACAGGCCAGTGGGCAAAGAAGGCTTTCCAGGAAGCAAAGATGTATGGCGAGGCAGTAGAGCTTGCATCTTCAGCAGATGAGACCTTCAGCTATATTCCAGATTGTTCAGACCTTCCTATCACAGATGATATGGATTATGTATATATCTGTGAGAACAATACTATCTACGGCACAAAGTTTAAGACTCTTCCAAATACAAAGGGGAAAGATTTGGTTGCAGACGTTAGCTCATGCTTCCTTTCTGAGCCAGTTGATGTGACAAAGTACGGCATCATCTATGGTGGTGTTCAGAAGAACGTTGGACCAGCTGGTATGGTTATCGTAATCATCCGTGAGGACCTTATCCGTGATGATGTACTTGAAGGCACACCAACAATGCTTAAGTACAAGACTCAGGCAGATAATGACAGCCTTTATAACACACCACCATGCTACGATATCTACATCTGTGGCAAGGTATTCAAGTGGCTTCTAAAAAACGGTGGCCTTTCAGCTATGAAGGAGCTCAACGAGAAGAAGGCTAAGATTTTATATGATTACCTTGATTCTTCAAAGCTTTTCAAGGGTACAGTAAGAAAAGAGGACCGTTCGCTTATGAACGTACCATTTGTTACAGGCAACGAAGAGCTTGATGCTAAATTTGTTAAAGAGGCAACTGCAGCTGGTTTTGTAAACCTTAAGGGTCACAGAACTGTTGGTGGTATGCGCGCATCTATCTACAACGCAATGCCAATCGAAGGTGTTGAGAAGCTCGTAGAGTTTATGAAGAAGTTTGAGGAGGAAAATGCATAAATGTTTACTTACAATTGCTTAAATCCAATTTCAGATAAAGGTTTAGTTAACTTTTCTACAGACTACAAAAAGGTAGAGACAATCGGTGACGCAGATGCCTGCCTCGTTCGTTCAGCAGCTATGCACGATATGGAGCTTGGTAACAAGCTTGCATGTATCGCAAGAGCAGGTGCAGGAGTTAACAACATTCCTCTTGATAAATGTGCAGAGGAAGGTATCGTAGTTTTCAACACACCAGGAGCAAATGCAAATGGTGTTAAGGAGCTTGTTTTTGCAGGAATGCTTCTTGCATCTCGTGATATCGTAGGAGGTATCAACTGGGTTCTTGAAAATCAGGGAGATGAAAACATCGGCAAAACTGCAGAAAAGGCTAAGAAGGCTTTTGCAGGAACTGAAATTGCAGGCAAAAAGCTTGGTGTTATCGGACTTGGAGCCATCGGTGTAAAGGTGGCAAATGACGCTACACATCTTGGCATGGAAGTACTTGGCTACGACCCATACATTTCTGTAAATGCAGCTTGGAACCTTTCACGCAACGTAAAGCATGTTACTAACGTAGAGGATATCTATAAGGAATGTGATTTCATCACTGTTCATGTACCACTTCTTGATGCTACAAAGGGTATGATTAATAAAGAAGCTGTTCAGATGATGAAGAAGGGCGTTGTTATCCTTAACTTTGCCCGTGATCTTCTTGTTGATGAAAAGGCTGTAATCGATGGTATCGAAGCAGGCAAGGTTCGTCACTACGTTACAGATTTTGCAAATCCTACAACAGCAGGCAAAAAGGGCGTTATCTGCACACCTCACCTTGGTGCGTCTACAGAGGAAGCAGAGGATAACTGTGCAGTTATGGCTGTAAAGGAAATCATGGATTATATGGAAAATGGAAACATCATCCATTCTGTAAATTATCCTGATTGTGATATGGGTGTATGTACAGCAGAATCTCGTGTAGCTATCCTTCACAAGAATAAGGCAGGTCTTATTGCAAGCTTTACCACAATCTTATCTAAAGAAAATGTCAACGTAGATGACATGACAAATAAGAGCCGTGGCGACTATGCATACACACTTCTTGATCTTGGAAGCAAGCTTACTGATGCTGTAGTTGAAGAAATTAAAAATGTAGATGGAGTAATCAAAGTTAGGGTGGTTAAATAAAATGGCACATGTGATACCATTTAAAGCGATTCGTCCATCAAGAGAAGAGGCTGCTATTATAGCAGCCCTTCCTTATGATGTGTATAATCGCAAAGAAGCATACGAGAAGGTAAAAGAGCAGCCAGGTTCATTCCTTGCAATAGACAGGCCTGAGACACAGTTTTCAGAGGATGTGGATATGTACTCAGATGAGGTTTATTTAAAGGCTGCAGAAATGTTAAATAACTGGATTGAAAAGGGGCGATTCATCCAGGACAATGAAGAATTCTATTACGTGTACGAGCTTACTATGGATGGTCGTTCACAAACAGGAATTGTGGCAGCGGCATCCATTGATGACTATGCAAATTCAGTGATTAAAAAGCATGAAAATACCAGAGCAGAAAAGGAGCAGGATAGAATCCGCCATGTGGATACCTGTAGCGCTCAAACTGGTCCGATTTTCTTAGCCTATAAAGCTGATGAGACAATCACTGGAATTGTCGAAAAAGCAAAGACCAGAAATCCAATCTATGATTTTACAGCGGAGGATGGAATTAGTCATCGCTGCTGGATTATAGATGATATGATGAGCAGAGCTTTGATAGCTACTGCTTTTGAAAAAATGGAAAGCATCTATATTGCGGATGGTCACCATCGTGCCGCCAGCGCAGTAAAGGTGGGAATGAAGCGAAGAGAGGAAAATCCAGGCTACACAGGTCATGAAGATTTCAACTTTTTTTTGTCAGTACTTTTTCCAGATGACGAATTAAAAATCTATGATTACAATCGTGTGGTCAAGGATTTGAATGGACTTGCACTAGAGGAATTCCTTGAGGAATTAGATAGCATTGTTGATATTATTGAAACCTCAGAAGCTCCAATCAGACCTGCTAAAAAAGGTCAGTGGGCTATGCTTTTAGACTCCACCTGGTATTTGTGTCAGGTAAAAAGCGAGCTTCTTATAGATGACCCAGTGGAAGGGCTTGATGTATCATTACTTCAAAATTTAATTCTTGAGCCTCTTCTTGGAATTGAAGATCCAAAGACAGATGAAAGAATTGATTTTGTCGGAGGTATCAGAGGTCTTGATGAATTAGAACGTAGATGCCAGACAGATAGTAAAATAGCCTTTGCTATGTATCCAACCAGCATTGCAGAACTTTTTGCAGTTGCAGATGCAGGACTTTTAATGCCACCAAAGAGCACTTGGTTTGAGCCTAAGCTTAGGAGTGGGCTTTTTATACATAAGATATAAAATAGAATATACATATAGAGAACACCTCATCCGCCCTTCGGGCACCTTCCCCTCAAGGGGAAGGCAAAAAAGAAGGCTTCCCCTTGAGGGGAAGCTGTCAGCGCAGCTGACTGATGAGGTGTTTTTTTTGCGCATTTATGCTATACTTAATCAGATTGTAAAAAACTGGAGGCAATTATTTTGGAACCAATTACAGATACAGTTACAGCGGAAGAGCTAGTTCAAGATATACAAAAAGGAGTGCTTCAACGACAGATAGAAGCCATGATTCCAAAATTTTGGAGCTTTTTGTGGTGTATAGTCCTTGCGTTAGTGGTATTTTTCATAGGCACTAAAATCATAAAGGGAATAATCAAGCTTTTCCACAAAGCCATGGACCTTCGTGATTTTGATGCAGGCGTAGAGACCTTCTTAGAGTCGGTTATCAGATGGATATGCTATATCATCCTTTTTACCATTATTTTAGGCTTATTTGGCGTGACTACCACATCCATTTCAGCAGCGGTAGCAGGTCTTGGTGTCACTATTGGTCTTGCCTTACAGGGGGCACTTTCAAACTTCGCAGGTGGTATACTCATTCTTCTCATGCACCCATTCAGAGTGGGTGATTACATCATCGAGCATGCCACAGGCCAGGAAGGTGTTGTAGAAAAGATTAATATCATCTACACCACACTTAAAATGATAGATGGTCGTATGGTTCAGATTCCAAACGGCACACTTTCATCAGCATCTCTCATTAATTGCACATCTGTAACACGCAGAATGTTCAATGAAACAGTTGGCATCAGCTACGATAGCGATATTAAAAAGGCTAAAAAAATTATGCATGAAATCGCTGAAAAGCAGGACCATCTGATTACATCAGAGCCAATAAAGGTCTTCGTGGCAGAGCTTGCTGACAGCTCAGTACAGATTGGTCTTAGATTTTGGGTTGAGACCGAATACTACTGGCAGACAAAATGGGACGTGCTTGAAGAAATCAAAAACAGATTTGACAAGGAACACGTGGAAATCTGCTTTAATCAGCTTGATGTACACATAAAAGAAAAGTAATTTAGAGGTTTTTAATGAATAAATCATACGAATTATTAAAGGAAGAAAAGCTTGAGGGACTTGATTCTCTCGGATTTATTTTCGAACACAAAAAGACAAAGGCTAGGATTTGTTTCATCTCAAATGATGATCCAAACAAAGTCTTTTATATTGGATTTAGGACTCCACCAAAGGACTCCACAGGTGTGGCTCACATCGTAGAGCACACAGTATTATGCGGCTCAGACAAATATCCTGTTAAGGACCCATTTGTTGAGCTGGTAAAGGGAAGTCTTAACACCTTCCTTAACGCAATCACATATCCTGACAAGACGGTCTATCCTATCGCCAGCACCAACGATGCTGACTATATGAATCTTATCGATGTCTACATGGATGCTGTATTCCATCCAAATATCTACAAATATCGTGAGATATTTGAGCAGGAGGGCTGGCACTATGAAATGGAAAATGAGGACAGTGACCTTACTATAAACGGTGTAGTTTACAACGAGATGAAGGGAGCATTTTCGTCACCAGATGATGTGCTCAACCGTCAGATTTTAAACTCATTGTTCCCAGATACCACTTATGCTATTGAGTCAGGCGGTGACCCAAAGGATATCCCATCACTTACTTATGAGGATTTCCTTGCTTTCCATAGCAAATATTATCATCCTAGCAATTCATACATCTATGTTTACGGTGATGTGGACATCGATGAATTATTAGAGTACTTAGACACTAAATATCTCCGCCATTACGACTATCTTGAGGTTGATTCTGAAATTCAGCTTCAGAAGCCTTTTGACAAGCCTGTTGAGATGACCTTTGATTATCCAATTGCATCAGACCAGGATCCGGAGGACAGCACATATCTTTCATACAATGTCTGCATAGGTGATGTGCTTGACCCTAACATGTACAGAGCCTTTGATATTTTAAATTATGCCCTCGTATCTGCACCAGGAGCGCCACTTTATCAGGCTCTTATCGACGCCAATATCGCGGAGGATGTAGAGTGTTCATTCGAGGCTTCACAGCGTCAGATGTATTTCAGCATTGTAGCTCGTGGCGCCAATGAAAGAGATAAACAGCGTTTTGTCGATACTATAGAAAATACTCTTAAGGCTGAAATCAAAAAGGGAATTGATAAAAAGACACTTTTTGCTTCTATTAATGCAGAGCAATTTAGAGCGAGAGAGCTTGATTTCGGTAGCGCACCAAAGGGACTTATCATTGGTCTGCAGCTCCTTGATAGCTGGCTTTATGACAAGAATCAGCCATTCCTTCATCTGCACGCAGTAGAGATTTTAGATAAAATCAAAACAAGAGTTGAAAATGGCTTATTTGATTACATTGCAGATGTTTATCTGCTTTCAAACAATCATAAATCAATCGTCACTCTAAGACCAAAGCAGGGCATGACCAGCTCAGATGATAAAGAGCTTAAGGAACGTCTCGCTAAGCTTAAATCTGAAATGACACCAGAGCAGATAAAGGAGGTTGTAGAACATACAGCCTACCTCAAGGAATATCAGGAGACACCAAGCTCAAAGAAGGATTTAGCAAAAATCCCAATGCTTTCCAGATTTGATTTGACCAGAGAGGCCAGACCAATCGACCTTGAGGTGTTTGATGAGGATGGAACCACTGTCCTTCATCACAAGCTCAGCACCAATGGAATCCATTATTTTAACATGGTATTTGATATTTCAGATATTTCACTTGAGTGGGTTCCATATGTTTCAATGCTGGAACGTTTCCTTGGCTTGCTCGACACTAAAAATTACAGTTATACAGATTTCACTAATGAAATGTATTTGCACACTGGAGGTATAACCACCAATTCATCAATACATGAGGTATATCATTCTAAAGATGATTTTAAGATGACCTTCCAGGTTCGTTCAAAATTCATATATGACGAGGCTGATGCCGCAATTAATTTGGCTCTTGAGATGATGCTCAATACAGATTTTTCAGACGAGAAGCGCCTAAAGGAGCTTATTGTAGCTGAAAAGTCTCACCTTGAATCTATTTTAAGTGCCCGAGGCAATCAGATAGCAGCCACAAGAGCACGACTCGGAATCTCAAAGAAGGCCAATTTCACAGAGGCTGGTAGTGGCTTAAGCTTTTACCGTTTCCTCGTCGATTTAGAGGAAAACTTTGACGCTAAAAAATCTGAGACTATTGAAAAGCTAAATCAGCTTTGTAGAATAATTTTCTCACAGGATAGATTAATTGTTTCTTCAACAGGAAAACGCGAGGTACTTAGCCAGACAAGACGACTTGTTGATGAAATCAGACCAAAGCTTTCTGATGAGAAATACGTATTTGAAAAGACAGTATTTGCTCCACATAACGTGCGTGAAGCCTTAAAGGATGCTTCCCAGATTCAATATGTTGCAATGGCTGGAAATTTTGTTTCTGAGGGCTTTGAATACAACGGAACATATAGAATTCTTAACACCATTTTAGGTTACGACTATTTCTGGATTAAAGTTAGAGTCCAGGGAGGAGCATACGGTTGTAACATGAGCGCAGGACGCCAAGGTGATTTAGTATTCGTATCCTACCGTGATCCAAATCTTGCAGAAACCATCAAGGTTTTCGAGGAGACAGGAGAGTACTTAAGAAACTTCGACGCTGATGATAGAGATATGACAAAATACATCATCGGAACCATCAGTGGAATGGACACACCACTTACCCCATCCCAGCGTGGAATCAGAGGTCTTAATGCATACCTTTCAGGTATGACCTACGAAGACATCCAAAAGAACCGTAACGAAGTCTTAGATGCCACCGTAGAAGACATAAGAGCCCTTGCAGCCCCAATAGAAGCTGCCATAGCTCAGCGCAACATCTGCGTAGTAGGCAACGAAGACGCCATCGAAAGAAATCGTAACCTTTTCGACAACGTCGAAAGCCTATATTAAACAAGCGTACTCACACCGAACCTAATTTTTGCCCCAAAACGTACGCAAATAGAACACCTATCAAATTTAAATGAGCCTGTAGCTGTCAATGATAGCTGCCCATTTTTGAGGAGTATAACAAAGTGATCTCAAAAATGGGCAGGTATCATTGATAGCGTAACAGGCGGACTAAAGTAAATCAGAGGAACCAAAAATATGAGTAATTTTAAATCAGGTTTCGTAACCATAGTTGGTCGCCCAAATGTTGGCAAAAGCACACTGATGAACCATATCATCGGTCAGAAAATTGCCATCACAAGCAACAAACCACAAACGACACGAAACCGTATTCAAACTGTATACACAGATGAAGAAGTAGGTCAAATCGTATTTCTTGATACTCCAGGTATGCATCAGGCTAAAAACAAGCTTGGTGAATACATGATGACTGCTGCCAAAAGCACTATCAATGAAGTTGATTTGATTCTCTGGCTTATTGAGCCAGATACAAAAGTTGGTGCAGGAGATAAAAAAATCGCAGAGCTGTTATCCACAGCGGAGGCTCCAGTGATTCTTGTTATCAACAAAATTGACATGGCAGATGGTGCAAAAGTCGGTGAAACTATTCAGGCTTTCAAGGATTTATGTGAATTTATCGAGGTGGTTCCAGTGTCTGCTCTTAGAGGCGAAGGCTGTGATGATTTGCTTGCAACCATTTTCAAGCATCTTCCAGAAGGACCAGCTTTCTATGATGAGGAAACAGTCACCAATCAGACCTTAAGAGAAATCACTGCTGAAATCATCCGTGAGAAATCTCTTCATGCACTTAACGATGAAGTGCCACACGGCATTGCTATCGAAATCGACAGCATGAAGGAACGCCCAGGCAAAAAGGCAATGTGGGATATAGAGGCCACTATCATCTGCGAAAAGAACAGCCACAAGGGAATTATCATAGGAAAAGGTGGTGCAATGATTAAAAAAATCGGCACCAATTCCAGATATGAAATTGAAAAGCTCCTTGATGCCAAGGTTAATCTTAAGCTTTTTGTTAAGGTTAAAAAGGATTGGCGAGACAGCGAGTATGAGCTTAAGAATTTTGGATATAAAAAAGAGGATATTTAATTAATGGGACTTGTAACCCTTACCGGGATTGTTCTGAGCTGCTCAGATGTAGGAGAATTTGATAGACGTCTTGTGATTCTCACCAAAGAAGCAGGAAGGGTTACAGGATTTGCAAAGGGGGCTCGCAGGCCAAACAATCCAATGATTGCTGCCTGTTCACCATTTTGTTTTGGCACCTTTGAGGCATTTGAAGGTCGCAGCTCCTATCATGTAACAAAGGCCAACATCACCAACTATTTTCGCAATCTGGCCATGGACTATGACAAGGTATGTCTTGGTTCCTATTTTTTGGAGGTGGCAGATTATTTATCAGTTGAAGGCGCGGATGAAACAGCTAGGCTTGCACTTTTGTATCAAAGTCTTAAAGCCTTAGAATCTGATAAATTCTCCCATCGACTTTTGAAAAATATCTACGATTTAAAGACTTGGGTTATAGATGGTGAATATCCTAATGTATTTTCATGCATGACCTGTGGGAAAAAAGAAAATCTTGTTGCTTTTTCCGTGAAACTTCATGGAATGTTGTGCACCGATTGTGCAAAACGCGAATCCGGAACAGAAATATCCAATTCTACCTTATACACATTGCAATTCATTGTTTCATCTAAGATAGAAAAGTTGTATACTTTTGTACTGAATAATGAAACGGAAGAAGAATTGACTAGAATTTTAGCGGCTTATCGATTAAACTATAGGTCGCACAAATATAAAAGTGAGGAATTTTTATGACACAAAGTAGACCTGGTGGTTCGACAGGTACACGTGGTAGAAATTCTAGAAGTACTGGCAGTAGAAGTACCTCTAGTAGAAATACTGCAAGTAGAAGTACTGCAGGAAGAAGCTCTGCAGGTCGTCCACGACAGGGAGTTGCATCAAGAGAACTTCAGGCAACCAGAAGAAAAAGAAGACAGCGAGAGGTAATGCGTAATCGCATTTTATTTGGTATAGGATGTCTGGCAGTGTTAGCACTTCTAGTATTTCTTATTATCAAGCTTATAGGCTTTGTTATGAATTCTGGAAGCATAGCTGAAAATAGTACACTTACTTTCGATAAAAGCGGTAAAGTTGTTTTTGAAGAGGTCACAGATTTTGATACAGATATCTATTCTAAATCTGAGCTTAGAACCTACACCAAAGATTTGATAGATAGCTTTAACAATACTTATGGAGAAAAGGCTATCACACTTGATAAAATCAAAATCAGTGGTGATAAAGCCTACATCAAAACAACCTACAAAGATGCAGATGCATACAGCAGCTTTACATCATATCAGACTTTCAATGGAAGCTATGATGACGCTGCAGCTGCAGGCTATGATTTTGAAGAATTATTCTGTCAGGTAGCAGATGGTACAAAGGGGGAGGCGCAGGCTGTTATAGCAGGCGATACCTTCACGGGCTATCAGATTGCCATAGTTAACGAAAATGTTAATACCATAGTCCCTGGGCAGATTAATTATATATCAGAAACATCTACAGAAATTGTTGATGATAGTACAGTGAGCATCAAACAGGCTGATGGCAATGAGGATGCTACAGACACTGTATATATCATCTACACTATAGATAAATAGTTAACAATTGAGAGAGGAAATATTCATTATGGAAAAGACAATGGAGAAAATTATAGCTCTTGCAAAGACAAGAGGCTTTGTATATGCAGGTTCTGAGATTTATGGTGGACTTGCTAATACATGGGATTACGGAAATCTTGGCGTTGAGCTTAAGAACAACGTAAAAAAGGCATGGTGGCAGAAGTTCGTTCAGGAGAATCCATACAACGTTGGTGTTGATTGCGCTATTCTTATGAACCCACAGACATGGATTGCTTCAGGCCACCTTGGTTCATTCTCTGATCCTCTTATGGATTGTAAGGAGTGCCACGAGCGTTTCAGAGCAGACAAAATCATCGAGGATTTTGCAGCTGCCAATAATATTGAGCTTAAGTCTTCAGTAGACGGATGGAGCAAGGAAGAGATGAAGGAATTCATCGACAGCAACAACGTTCCATGTCCTACATGTGGCAAGCACAACTTTACAGATATTCGTGAGTTCAACCTCATGTTCAAGACCTTCCAGGGTGTTACTGAGGATGCTAAGAACACAGTATACCTTCGCCCAGAGACAGCGCAGGGTATTTTCGTAAACTTCAAGAATGTACAGCGTACATCTCGTAAGAAGGTTCCATTTGGTATTGGCCAGATTGGTAAGTCTTTCCGTAATGAAATTACTCCAGGTAACTTCACATTCCGTACACGTGAGTTTGAGCAGATGGAGCTTGAGTTCTTCTGCAAGCCAGGTTCACAGGACGAGTGGTTCCAGTATTGGAGAGCTTTCTGCCGTGATTGGCTCATTTCTCTTGGTATGAAGGAAGATGAGATGCGTCTTCGTGACCACGATCCAGAGGAACTTTCATTCTACTCAACAGGCACTACAGATATCGAGTTCTTATTCCCATTCGGTTGGGGCGAGCTTTGGGGTATTGCCAGCCGTACAGATTACGACCTTACACAGCATCAGAATGTTTCAGGTCAGGATCTTACATACTTCGATGATGAGACAAATGAAAAATATCTTCCATATGTAATTGAGCCATCACTTGGCGCTGATCGTGTAGTTCTTGCATTCCTTTGCGCAGCATACGACGAGGAAGAAGTAGGTAAGGACGGAAAGAGCGATGTTCGTACAGTTCTTCATTTTCATCCAGCCCTTGCACCAGTTAAAATCGGTGTTCTTCCACTTTCAAAGAAGCTTAACGAAGGTGCAGAAAAGATTTTTGCTGAGCTTTCAAAGAAATACAATTGCGAATTCGATGATAGAGGAACAATCGGTAAGAGATATCGTAGACAGGATGAAATTGGTACACCATTCTGTATTACATATGACTTTGATTCAGAGGAAGACCATATGGTTACAATCCGTCATCGTGATTCAATGGAGCAGGAGCGTATCGCAATCGCTGATTTGGATGCATATTTTGCAGACAAATTCACATTCTAATTTTAGAGTCTGACTCTAATAAAAAATAAGGAGAGAAAATGCTATGGAAAATATCAATGTAGAGCAGGTTCAGCTCGATGATGATGTTATGGTTTCAAATGCCGAAAAGCCAGAGTACGAGCAACAGGCACCTGCTATGAACGTCACATCAATCGAGTTTGACAATGGAGAGGATTTGCTCCTTGAACAAATTGATGCTTTTCGTGATAAGGCTACACAGCTTTCTCAGCTTATCGCTGCAAAAGAACAAAAGGCAGCTGAGCTTGAGGCTTTGGTTCGCGAAAAAGAAGCTATCAATATAAAGCTTCAGGAAGAGCTTAACAGAAAGCAGGAAGAGGCTGATAATCTTGTAGCAGATGTTGAGACTCAGGTAGATAGAATGATGCAGGTTGTTAAAAATAACATGGATCAATTAGAGCTTGACATTAAAGGACAAGTAAGTGATAATCAAGAGTCCTACGAAACTCATAACAGAAACCTTCAAGACACATTGCGCAATGTTTCAGCAGGTCTTGATACAATTCAAAATGAACTTTCAGAGAAGACACATTCTGAATCAGTTCATCTTTACAGAATGATTCAAGAACTATTAAAGGAACATGACAATAGTGAAGAGCAGGCTGTTAAGGCTTTAGAGCACTACAGCTCACTTAAGAAGCTTTCAGTAGTTGTTATTGTACTCCTTGCAGCATCGCTTGGGGTAGGAATAGTATCACTTTTGATTTCGCTTGGAGTAATTTAGGATTTTGTGGGGGTTTTACAAGGTAAATATTAATTAGCAATAGATATACGGAGTAGTTATGCCGAATAAAGTTTTTGTTATCGGACACAAAAATCCTGATACAGATAGTGTTTGCGCAGCTATAGGCTATGCTTATCTTAAGAACGCACTATCAAAGGGAACAGTTTACGAGCCTAAGAAAGCAGGTCAGCTTAATGCTGAAACACGCTATGTTTTAGAGCGTTTTGGAATTGAAGAGCCAGAGACTATCACAGATGTAGGCGCTCAGCTTACAGATATTGAATATCGTAATTTGGCTCCTGTAGATGGACACATCTCGTTAAAGCAGGCATGGGAAATCATGCTTGAGAGAAATGTTGTTACACTTCCTGTTGTAGGAAGAACAGGTAAACTTGAAGGAGTCATCGTAAATGGTGATATTGCATATTCATACATGGATGTTTATGACAATAGTATTCTTTCACGTGCCCGTACTCAGTACAGCAACATTATCAGCACACTTAATGGTACACTTGTCACAGGTAATCCACATGCTTACTTTGTAAAGGGAGCTGTTGTTATCGCATCTAGCAACCGTGAGGATTTGATGGATGACATCAACCGTGACGATTTAGCAATCGTTGGAAACATTACAGCACGACAGCTTATTTGTATTGAGGCTGGTTGTAGTTGTCTCGTTGTATGCGGCGCAAGCAGCGTAGAGCCTGAGGTTGCTAAATTAGCAGAAGACCATCAGTGTGTACTTATCACTACCGAATATGATACTTTCACAGTAGCCAGACTTATACATCAGTCAATGCCAATTCGTCAGTTTATGAAAACTGAAGATATTGTTAGCTTTGAATTAGATGACTATGTAGACGATGTTCGTGAAATTATGAAGACAGTTCGTCACCGAGACTTCCCTATTCTTGATGAAAACCGTCATTATGTGGGAATGGTTTCACGTCGTCTTCTCTTAAATATGCAAAAGAAGCGCATTATTCTTGTTGACCACAATGAAAAGTCACAGGCTGTTGATGGAATCGATCAGGCTGATGTGCTTGAGATTATCGATCATCACCGCCTTGGTTCGCTTGAGACTGTTTCTCCTATTTACTTCAGAAATCAGCCTCTTGGTTCTACAGCAACAATCGTTTCCCTCATGTACGAAGAACGTGGTGTAGATATGCCAAAACACATTGCAGGTGTGCTTTGTTCAGCAATACTTTCAGATACATTGATGTTTAGATCACCTACATGTACACCTACTGATGAAGCAATGGCTAGAAAGCTTGCTGAAAAGGTTGGCGTAGATGTTACTGAACTTGCTACATCAATGTTTGAGGCAGGCAGTGACTTCAAGGATAAGACACCTGACCAGATTTTCCACCAGGATTACAAGGTATTTACAAGTGGAGATATTCAGTTCGGTGTTGCACAGGTTAGCTCAATTTCAAAGACACAACTGTCACATATCAAAGATGGAATTCAGAACTATATGAGTACAGTTCAGTCTTCATCAGATTTAGATGCTGTATTTGTTATGCTTACAGATATACTCAATCAGAGTACAGAACTTCTTTTTGTTGGCGATTCAGCAGACAAGATTATTGCAGACGCCTTCAGAATGCCTGTAGCTACAGATAGCTACATTCTTGAGGGAGTTGTTTCACGTAAGAAGCAGCTCATTCCACCTATCATGGAATCATTACAAGAGTAATAATAAGGACTTCAAGGATTTTTTTTGAAAATCCTTGAAGTCCTTATGTTTGCAGTATATAATTCAACTAGCATCACTTGATAATTCATTAGTCGATTCGACTTTTAATTCCAATTGAATTTATTTATTTTTTATATACTAAGGAGAGTTAAATGAGAGAAAAATATGAAAGCTTGGCAGTAACAGTGCTGAAAGATTTGGCTAAAGCTAGGGGAATAAAGGGCGCATCCTCTATGAGAAAAGCTGAATTAGTTGAAGCAATGCTTGCGCAGGACGAGCTTGAGGCTAAAACATCAGAGCCTGAAGTAGAAGAACCTGTTGATAAGCAGGAAAAAAAAGAAAAAACAGAGAAATCTGAGAAAGCAGAGAAGGTCGAAAAGGCTGAAAGACCTGAACGTGCAGAAAGAGCGGAAAAAGCTGAGAAAATCGAGAGAAATGATAGGGCGGATAGGTCTGATAGACCTGAGCGTAGAGTTCGTCCAAGACCTCAGGCGGACATTGAAAAGTCTGTAGAAGAGCATAAAGAAGCTTCAGTTCCTCAGGATATTCCTACAGATGGTCTCCTTCCAGCGCGAGGAATTATCGAGGTAATGAGTGACGGTTTCGGTTTTATTCGTTGTGATAACTATATGCCAGGAACAGACGATGTGTATGTTTCACAGTCTCAGATTAAAAAGTTTAATCTTAAGACGGGTGACATCATTATTGGAAAGAAGCGTTTCAATAATCCTACAGACAAGTTCGCAGCTCTTATGATTATTGATACTATCAATGGCTACGACCCATCGGCAGCGACACGTCGTCCTAACTTCGAGGATCTTACACCTATTTTCCCTAATGAGCGTATTCGTTTAGAGCGCCAGCGCAGTTCAGTTGCAATGCGTATTGTTGATTTGGTTAGCCCTATCGGTAAGGGACAGCGTGGTATGATTGTAGCCCAGCCTAAAGCAGGTAAGACTACACTTTTAAAGGAGGTTGCTACATCTGTAAATTATTCACATCCAGATATGCACCTTATTATCCTTCTTATTGACGAACGTCCAGAGGAAGTTACAGATATGAAGGACACAATGAGAAATAGCAAAAACGTAGAGGTTATCTATTCTACTTTTGATGAAAGCCCAGAGCACCATAGACGTGTTTCTGAAATGGTTATTGAGCGTGCAAAGCGTCTTGTTGAGCATGGTCAGGATGTTATGATTCTACTTGACTCTATCACCAGACTTGCCAGAGCATATAACCTTACAGTTCAGCCTTCTGGTAGAACACTTTCAGGTGGTCTTGATCCAGCAGCTCTTCATATGCCAAAGAAATTCTTTGGTGCTGCAAGAAACATGCGAGAGGGCGGAAGCCTTACTATCCTTGCAACAGCACTTGTAGAAACAGGTTCAAAGATGGATGATGTTGTTTACGAGGAGTTCAAGGGTACAGGTAACATGGAACTTATCTTAGACAGAAAGCTTTCAGAAAAGAGAATATTCCCGGCTATCGATATTACAGCATCAGGTACACGTCGCGAGGATTTACTCCTTTCAAGAAAAGAGCTTGATGCGATGGAAATAATGCGAAGAGCTATCAATAGTGCCCGCAAGGAAGACGCTATTGAAACTATTTTAAATATGTTTGCACATACAAAATGCAATGATGACTACATCGACATGGTAATTCGCAAGAGAGTAATATAGTTCAATTATAAAATTGAATTAATTAATAGATATTTCAGGAGGGAATAATAATGGCATCAATTGACGAAACAGCGGTATTTTTACACAAGCAGTGGAACGGTAAAATCGAAACCACTTCAAAGGCACCTGTTAAAAACAGGGAGGATTTATCCATCGCCTACACACCAGGTGTAGCTGCACCTTGCCGTATCATTGCAGAGGACAAGGATCAGGCTTACAACTACACTATAAAGGCTAACACCGTGGCAGTGGTAACAGATGGTTCAGCGGTACTTGGACTTGGAAACATAGGTCCTTTAGCTGGTCTTCCAGTAATGGAAGGAAAATGTGTATTATTTAAAGAATTCGGTGGTGTCAATGCATTCCCTATCGTTTTAGATACTCAGGATCCAGACGAGATAGTAGCAGCAGTAAAGGCTATAGCTCCTACCTTCGGCGGTATTAATCTTGAGGATATTTCAGCTCCTAGATGCTTTGAAATTGAGGAGAGATTAAAAAAGGAATTGGATATACCAGTATTCCATGATGACCAGCATGGTACAGCTATTGTTGTACTTGCGGGTATTATCAATGCTCTTAAGGTTGTTGGAAAGCAAAAGGAAAACTGCAAGGTTGTTGTAAATGGTGCAGGTTCTGCAGGTATTGCGATTACAAAGCTTCTCCTTACTTATGGCTTTAAGGATGTTACAATGTGTGACCGTCAAGGTATCATTGGTCCAGATTATCCAGATTTAAATTGGATGCAAAAGGAAATGACAAAGGTTACAAACCTTTCACATGCTACAGGCTCATTAGCAGATGCTCTTGTAGGTGCTGACATTTTCGTTGGTGTATCAGCTCCTGGTATTGTATCAAAGGAGATGGTTTCATCAATGGCCAAGGATTCTATTCTTTTTGCAATGGCAAATCCTACTCCAGAGATTATGCCAGATGAAGCAAAGGAAGCAGGGGCAAGAGTAGTAGGAACTGGTCGTTCTGATTTCCCAAATCAGGTCAACAATGTAGTTGCATTCCCAGGTATTTTCCGCGGAGCGCTAGAGGCTCGTGCTACTGCCATCACTGAGGAAATGAAGCTTGCTGCAGCTGAAACAATTGCAAATCTTGTTGATGAGGATCAGCTTTGCGACAATTTCATTCTTCCAGAAGCCTTTGACCCACGTGTTCCAGTAGCAGTAGCAAATGCTATCAAAGCTTTAGTCTAATTTTTGTATTTTATCAAATATATGGTTATCAGGTGTTAAGCCAACACTTGGTAACCTTAAAATATAAGGAGGGATACCATGGCAGAACCGACCATGATTTATAAGATTACAATACTAGAATTACTTAATCGAAGTGGTTTCCCGCTTAGCAACAGTCAAATAACCGATTTCTTCTTAGAGGGGGATTTGACAGACTATTTCACAGCCCAGCAGGCCATCAGTGATGATGAGGATGCAGGCCTTATTATTTCTACTATAAACCATAACAATACTACATATTCGATTACAGATGAGGGCAGGAAGACCCTTGATTTATTTAAAGACAAAATAACCAAGGCTTTGTCCAAGGATATAAATAAATATTTAACAACCAATTCCATCACCATGAAGGAGGAGAATTCTTACAAGGCTTCTTACTTTAAGGCAGATAGAGGTGGTTTTGTGGTTCAGCTTCGTATCACAGAAAATGATATACCAACTATGGATTTGTCATTTCATGTAGCATCAAAGGAACAGGCTGAAACTCTTTGCAATAACTGGAAAGTTAAGTGTCAGGACGTGTATGATTCTATACTTGACATACTACTAAACTGATGTTATACTTGTGAAGCTGTTAATCGGGATGAAATGCGATTAACCTCGCATTTAAACAGCTCTTCGAGATTCTTAATCTCACAATTACAGTTGGAAATTGTAAACATTAAAAAATGAGAGGTGAAATTCAATGAGACAGGGTATCCATCCAGATTATTATCAGGCTACTGTTACTTGCAACTGCGGTAACACATTCGTAACTGGTTCTACAAAGGAGAGCATCCACGTAGAAATTTGTTCAAAGTGTCATCCATTCTACACAGGCCAGCAGAAAGCTACACAGGCTCGTGGACGTATTGACAAGTTCAACAAGAAGTACGGTATTAACGCACAGTAGTTTGTTTTATGGACTTTTAAGGGTTGAGATTCGTCTCAGCCCTTTTTCCGTGTATAAATACGTATAGCACATTTATGAATATATGCGTACATCATAATATTTCATGAATTACGTAGATTTCATTTATTAATGCAATAGTAAATTATTATATAGCCTACATCCCTAGATGAGCCTGTAGCTGTCAATGATACCTGCTCATTTTTGAGGAGTATAACAAAGTGATCTCAAAAATGGGCAGGTATCATTGATAGCGTAACAGGCGGACTAAAGTATAGAGACAACGTAGAAAAGAAAATAGGTGTACTTGGCTATTAGAGAGTATTAGGGGATTTTGACCATGAAATATTCAGGAATAGGTGGTCAGGCTGTGATGGAAGGCGTCATGATGCGCAACGGCAATAAATACGCCGTAGCAGTCAGAAAGCCAGATAAAGAAATCGCAGTAGACATTAAAAATACAAAAGATACCAATGATATATGGCACAAGCTTCCTATAATCAGAGGTGTCGTGTCCTTCATCGAGTCCTTGACCATAGGTCTTGGAACCTTGATGTATTCGGCATCCTTTTACGATGAAGACGAGGTAGATAAATCCAAGCTCTCAGAAGAGGAGCTTAAAAAGCTTGAAAAAAAGGAAAAGGCAGAAATGGGAGGCACACTTGTCCTTTCCTTTGCATTGGCATTAGGCGTTTTCTTTGCAATTCCTTATTTTATTTCCCTTGGTTTAAATCGTTTTGTAGAATCTCAGGCTTTGATTGCATTTGTTGAAGGTATCATTCGTATAGCCATTTTCATAGGCTATGTGGCGGTTATTTCACGCATGGACGATATCAAACGCACCTTTATGTACCATGGTGCAGAGCACAAATGTATTAACTGCGTGGAGGCAGGCAAGCCACTGACAGTTGAAAATGTTAGAGGAGCCACAAGATTTCACAAGCGATGTGGCACCAGCTTTATATTTATAGTTTTTATTATTTCAGTATTTGTATTTATGTTTATATCCTTTGATAATACATGGATTAAGCTTCTTGCAAGACTTTTGCTTATTCCAGTTATCGCAGGTATTTCATATGAGTTTATTCGTTTGGCAGGCAGATATGAAAATAAATTCGTAGATGTTATTTCCCAGCCTGGACTGTGGTTACAGCATCTTACAGTTATGGAGCCAGATGATGATATGATAGAAGTTGGAATTGCTTCAGTAGAGGCAATATTTGACTGGAAGAAGTTCCAAAAGGAAAATGAGGGTTGTTTCTAATGACTTTTAGACAAGCTTTAGAATATGGAGTTCAAATACTTGAGTCTGAAAATATTACAGACGCAAAAATAGATGCCTGGTTGTTGCTTTCCTACGTGAGTGAACTCACAAGGGCTCAGTATTTTCTCAAGCAAAATGATCAGATAGACGAACTTATTTTATACAAGTATAAGGACGTTCTATTAATGAGAGCTAAGCGCACTCCACTACAGCATATCACTGGAGAGCAGGATTTTATGGGGCTCACATTTTGGGTAAATGAGCACGTGCTTATTCCACGTCAGGATACAGAAACTCTTGTGGAGGAGGCTTTAAAGGTAATTCCTACCGGAAGTCATATTTTAGATTTGTGTACAGGCAGCGGATGTGTTATTATTTCACTTGCTGCACGTGGACAGGGCATCACCGGAATAGGTGTTGACATCTCTGAAAAAGCCATAGAGGTGGCTAGAGAAAACGCCCATCGTCTGGTTGGACAAAGGGTAGTCTTTGAAAAAGGAGACCTGTGGCAGCCAGTCACTGGTAAATTCAACGCTATCGTGTCTAATCCACCATATATTCCTTCAGCAGAAGTGGAAAAGCTAGAGACTGAGGTAAAGGACCACGAGCCAAGGTTGGCATTAGATGGTACAGAAGATGGCTTGTTCTTTTATCGTGAAATCACAGCCCATGCAGCCGAATATCTTAATGATGGAGGCTGGCTTTTAGTGGAAATCGGTTATGACCAAGGCCAGGCAGTTCATGACTTGTTCGTAGCAGGCGGTTTCAAAGACGTAGAAATAATAAAAGACCTACCCGGCAAAGACCGCGTAGTAAAGGGCCATCTATAGCGCCCTCCCACTACTTGCGTAGTGAATAACTGACGAATACTAGATATTTTAAATAGCATTCACTCTAAGTACCCCTTTAGATGCTTGTAAGCTATAAAGTTTATTTGTGAGAGTATAGTGAAAACGATGAGCAAATAAATTTTATAGCTTACAAGCTACACAGCCTAAAGTCCAAGTGATTGCGATATACAATTTATAAAGGTTACGAAGATACACACAACATGGAGGTATTTAAACATGTTCGACAGATTAGAAGATTTAGTTTTAAGATATGAAGAAGTTATGAACCTTCTCTCTGAGCCAGATGTTGCAAATGACAATGCCAGATTCAGAGCCTTAATGAAGGAACAGTCAGACCTTGCTCCAATCGTAGAAGCATACAAGCAGTATTCATCTCACAAGCAGAACATCGAGGATTCTCTTGCACTTCTTGAAGAGGAAACTGATGAGGAGATGAAGGAGCTTGCAAAGGAAGAGCTCAACGAGTCAAAGGCTGAGGTTGAAAGACTTGAGCAGGAGCTTAAGATTCTTCTTCTTCCAAAGGACCCTAACGATGACAAAAACGTTATCGTGGAAATTCGTGCAGGTGCAGGTGGAGAGGAAGCAGCACTTTTTGCAGCAGAAATTTACCGTATGTATGTACACTATGTTGAGTCACGTGGATGGAAGGTTGAGCTTCTTGAAGCAGATGAAACAGGTATTGGCGGTATGAAAAACATCGAGTTCATGGTTAAGGGAACAGGAGCATACTCAATCCTTAAATATGAATCAGGTGTTCATCGTGTACAGCGTGTTCCTGAAACAGAGTCACAGGGCCGTATCCAGACATCTACATGTTCAGTTGCAGTTATGCCAGAGGCAGAAGAAGTAGATATTCAGATTGATGAAAAGGATATTCGTATTGACGTAATGCGTGCATCAGGAAATGGTGGTCAGTGTGTCAATACAACTGATTCGGCTGTTCGTCTTACTCACTATCCTACAGGAATTGTTATTTATAGCCAGACTGAAAAGTCACAGCTTCAGAATAAGGAAAAGGCTTTTGCACTCCTTCGTGCAAAGCTCTATGATTTAGAGTTACAAAAGCAGCAGGATGCTGAGGCAGCAGAGCGCCGCTCACAGATTGGTACTGGTGACCGTGCTGAGAAGATTCGTACTTATAACTTCCCACAGGGCCGTGTGACAGACCATAGAATCAATCTTACACTTTACAAGCTTGATAAAATCATGAACGGAGATATTCAGGAAATTCTGGATGCTCTTATCGCAGCTGATCAGGCAGCAAAGCTCGCAAAGATGAACGAAAAATAATATTAAACTTCTAGTAGAGGCAAGCTTCTATAAAGGTGACTGATGGGGTTTTTTCTTCGTCAGTCACCTTTTTGCAATTGATGGCAGACTTGCACACTCCCAATTTAATATGCTATTTTATTATCATGACTAAAATATGTATTGTAGAAGATGAGGTCGACCAAGCCGAGTTATTAAAAAACTACATAAATCGCTACGCTAATGAGCATAGGCTGCCATTTTCTATTGAGCATCTTTCAGATGGTATCGATCTGGTGGATGACTATAAGGGCCAGTATGACATTATATTGCTAGATATCCAGATGAAGCATTTAGACGGAATGGCTGCAGCGGAAAAGATACGAAAGGTGGATTTAGATGTAATCATAATTTTCATTACATCTACAGTTCAGTATGCTGTTCAGGGGTATGCGGTGGATGCTTTGGGTTATGTGCTAAAGCCTGTTCCATATCCGCAGTTTGAGCAGATTTTCGATAAGGCCATTCAACGAGTGGAGTCCAAGCAGCATCATGTGTATATCAGGGTTTCGGTAGATGATAAACAGTTAAAACTGGATTGTGATACTATCATTTTTATAGAAAGCCAGCGTAATAACGTTATTATCCATACAGTGGATATGGATTACACTACACTGGGTCCTCTTAAAAAGTTTGAGGAAATGCTTATTAGTCATGGCTTCAGTAAATGCCATAATGCCTATCTGGTAAATCTTTCTTTTGTAGAAGGAGTGCAAAAGGAAGAGGTAATATTGGAACATAATATTACCCTTCCAATCAGTAGGGCAAAGAAAAAAGAATTTATGTCAGCATTAACGGAGGATATTCTTTAAATGGATTTATCAGCTTTTTTGGCGCCAATTAATATTCAGGATACACCACGACTTTTTACCGCTATAGCCGAATGGCTGGCGGTTTTTGTATATTTTAATATCTATAAAAGAAAATACCACGGTAAGATTTTTGTTTTTCAATGCATAATAGTTTTTGCTGTTCAGACTTTATTTCAGTTCATAGCCGGTTTACTGCCACTATATTTATGGATTTTAGCGATGATAGGAGCCGTGGGGCTTATGTATCTGGCGCTTTTTTTGATACTTGATATCAAACCTAAGGACTGTGGGGTAATCACCACCCACGCTTTTGTTTTGGCAGAGTTTGCAGCCAGTTTATATAAGCAGTTTTTTGTTTGGTATATGTTTTTTACAGGCCTTGATGGAATAGCTTCATCGGCAGCTGTAATGGTAGTGATTTTTGCCATAACATATGTGGTGTTCTATCATTTTGAGAAGGATAACATTTCTTCGGACAGAAATCTTAACATTACAAATACGGAGCTTATTAGTGTTTTGGCCACAGGAATTGGTGCTTTCATTATGTCAAACATCAGCTTTGTAAATACAAGAACCCCATTTTCTTCATCTGACAACATGCTTTATGTTCGTACACTGGTAGATTTCGGAGGCTTGCTTATGTTGATGAATCAGATGGGACGTAGAAATGAGCTTACTCTAAAAAATGAAAGTAATGAAATAAATCAGCTGTTTCAAAAGCAGTATGAACAGTACAGGCTGGCCATCGATAATTCAGAAGCACTTCGCAAGGAAATGCATGATATGAAGCATTATGTGATGGCTCTTAAAAATGAGGATGATCCAGCTCGTAGGGCAGAGGTTTTAGAGGACATGGAGCAGGCCATTGCCATTCAGGAATCCTTTATGAACACTGGCAATAAGGTCTTAGATGTTATTCTTACTACTAAAAGCCTGCAGTGCCAAAAGAAAAATATTACTTTGAGCGCCATGGTTGACGGAGATTTATTATCAGGCATTCACGTAAAGGATATATGTTCGCTTTTTGGAAATATTTTAGATAATGCTATTGAAGCCACCCAACAGGTACAGGATGTAGAAAAACGTCTAATTACACTTTCTGTAAGACGACGCAATCAGTTTATTATTGTGGAGTGTGAAAACCGTTCAGAGAGTGCTAACGTCAGACTTCGGAAAAATCAGACTAGAAGAATATTTGGTAGATCAAATCTTCCAAAAACTACCAAGGAAGATAACGTCAAGCATGGTTTTGGACTGAAATCAATTGCTCAGGTGGCGGAAAAATATGGCGGTGCTATGAAATGCTCCTACGAGGATGGTTGGTTTAAAGTTAAGGTTTTACTTTCAGCTCAAATTTAAAGTTTTATTGATTAACGGTATAGAAAAGCAAGGATATACGCCTTGCTTTTTTGTTTTATCATTTTATTACATAGAATAACTACTAAATGTTCACATCTATAGTGTATTATTAGCCCATAAAGTGACGTGTTATATTTTCTTGTCTATTCAAAAGCAAGAGACCTATATAGATTGAGAGCTGCTTATGTGGAACATGGATTATGCAATCCCAAGCTTAATGATTCTTACTGTTATTGTTGGACATTATGTTTCGCTTCCGAGATTGCCAGTAAAAAGGAATAGGACATTTGTATACCTGATTGTTATGGTTTATTTAGGTATAACGCTTGATATTGCATCAACGATGGCTGATATGAACTATCAGTCTTATAGTAGTGCTGTTCTTTACATTCTTAATTCCGCGTATTTTATATTCTTCTTGTGCGCAGGTTATTCATTCTTCTATTTTACAGCTGTAGTTTTAAATTCAAGTTTTTTAAAAAATACTGGTACTGTTTTCCTAAGTCAGCTGCCGCTAAATTTGACTAATCTTATTATTCTTAGTGCCCCTTGGACTAAATGGTTTTACTATATTGATGAGACAGGCTATCATAGCGCTCCATTGTATTATTTACTTTATGCAGTGTGGGGAATTTATATCATTTTTTCTTATGTGGCTATAGTATATCGACAATCAGAGGTTCTTAGAAAAAGAGAAATTCAAATCCTTACTGGATGCAACACAGTGCTTTTAATTGGTTTACTTGCACGATACCTGTTTCCGGCATGGCTGTTGGAGCAAATCTTTATTTTGGCTGCATTTATAGTACTGTTCTTAGGATTTGAAAATCCTGATATGCTTCTGGAAGAGCGTACATATATCTTTAATAAGGTGGCTTTGAGAGAATATGTAGGTGAATTGAATGGTATTAAGTCAATAGACGCCATAGTTATCTGTGACAGAAGCTACTCAGAAAAATTAGAGCTTTATGGTGCAAAGCAGACAAATCAGGGTGTGTATCTGGTTCAGAATTATATGCATTCTAAGTTCCCGGGTTATTTGATTTTCTACTACGGAAACGGCAGATTTATAATGTTTAACCGTAAGAAAACTGGTCATAATTGGGATGAAGTATACAGATTAATAAAAGATCGATTTATCAAGCCATGGGTTTCTAAGAATACAGAAATTTGGTTTTTACTAGGTGCAAGTACCATTCATTTGGAGAACGAAGAGATACCTTTTGAAACTATAATTCGTGTGTTCGACGAGGCTTTTGCGATAGCAGAAAATGGAAATGATGATAGCCTTCAAAAAATCGATAATACCATCATAGATAAAATAACTAAGGAACGAGAAATAATTCGCTCTTTGGATAAGGCCATTGAAGAAGATGGAGTGGAGATATTCTTACAGCCTATAGTAAATAGCGAAACAGGAAAGCTTGCCGGTGCAGAGGCACTTGCAAGAATAAGAGACTCAGAAGGAAAAATAATTCCACCAGGCTTGTTTATCCACATTGCAGAGAAAAATGGTAAGATTAATCAGCTTGGAAAACAGGTATTTAGAAAGTGCTGTGAATATTCTATTAATCCTGATATTCAAAAGCTGAATTTGTCCTTTATTAATGTTAATCTATCGCCTGTTCAGTTCATGAGAATGGATTTGGTCGAAACACTAAATAATTATGTAAAGGATACCGGTGCAAACGGTGATTTTATTCATCTGGAGATAACAGAAGAAGCATTGATAGATGAGCAGTTAATTGATAGACAGATTTCATTGTTGACCACAAATGGATTTAAATTTGTGCTTGACGATTATGGAACAGGCTATTCCAATATTTCGAGACTACGTAAAACACCATTTATCAACATTAAGCTGGATATGAGTATTGTTTGGGATTATTGCAAGAATCCAGATTATGTGCTACCTAGCGAAATCAGCGCATTTAGAAAATCCGGCTTTGAGATTACAGCTGAGGGTATTGAAGACGAGCAGATGGCTAAAACAATGTATGAACTGGGCTGCACCTATTTGCAGGGCTACTATTTCTCAAAACCTTTGCCTGTAAATGAGTTTATAGCTAAATATGAATCACAATAATTTGATAATGCAAGTTATCCGTGATTTTTTACAAGTTGTCCTTCGGGGCAACTTTTTTTATGTCGTCATGTTAAATTATTCTCATCTTAATAACAGCCGGTCGTATATAGATTTGGCCATTTTTACGAGCTGGTAGTCTGCAATCAATTGTGTTTCTAAAGCGAAGCATTCCAAGCTGAGTGTAGAAACATCATTGATTGTACTCGTAACCAGCGGATTAGTAGCTAGCCAAAGCTAAAACAAAAACGTTCGGCAGGCAAAAAAATGGAGGATATAAATGGACGCTAGAGAAATCATTTCACAGCTTACATTGATGGAGAAGGCCGCCCTCTTAAGCGGTAAAAACGAGTGGGAATCAAGAGATATACCACGTTTGGGGATTCAGTCTATCACATTTTCTGATGGACCACATGGTTTGCGTCGTCAGGAAGGAGCCGGTGATCATTTAGGATTAAATGCATCTCTTCCAGCTACCTGTTTTCCTACTGCAGCAACAGTAGCCAACAGCTGGGATCCTAGCATCGGAGAGGAAATCGGTGCAGCTCTTGGTGAGGAGGCAGTTGCTCAAAATGTAGATGTACTTTTAGGACCAGGTCTTAACATGAAGCGTTCTCCATTATGCGGACGTAACTTTGAGTACTTTAGTGAAGATCCAATCCTTGCAGGAAAGATGGCTGCTTCTTATGTAAGAGGTATCCAGAGCAAGCATGTTTATTCATGCCCAAAGCATTTTGCGGTCAACTCCCGTGAATATCGCAGAATGGCAATGAATGCTGTTGTTGATGAGAGAACACTTCGTGAAATTTATCTTACAGCTTTCGAGATAGCTGTTAAGGAGGGTGGCGCAAAGACAATCATGTCTGCCTACAACGAAGTAAATGGCAAATATGCAAATGAAAATGAGCACCTTCTTGTAGATATTTTAAGAAATGAGTGGGGCTTTGATGGAATAGTAGTTACTGACTGGGGAGCAAGCAACGACCATGTTGAGGGTGTGAGATGTCAGTCAAACGTTGAAATGCCAAACCCTGGCCTTGATTCAGCAAGAGAGCTTATCAAGGCCGCTACAGAGGGCGAAGGCAGAATCACAGAAGAGGAAATCGACAGAGCTATCCTTCCTATCATCGAGGCTGCTATTTACTTCAAGGAAAATGACCATACAAAGGGATTCGATAAAGAAGCTCATCATGCAATCGCAAAGAAGGCTGTTATTAATTCAGCTGTTCTTCTTAAGAATGATGAGGATATTCTTCCACTTAAGGCAGGCACTACTGTTTGTCTTAGAGGACCATTTGTGGATAAGCCACGTTATCAGGGCTCAGGAAGTTCACAAGTTAACTCTACAAAGGTTGAGACAATAAGAGAACAGATTTCAAACTACGATTTAAAGGTAGTAGATGATCCAGAAAAAGCAGATGTTGTTTTATTCTTCTTTGGATTAGATGAAATCGCTGAAAGCGAAGGCGCAGACAGAATGTCTATGGATGTTCCAGAATATCAGATTAAAGAGCTTGAGAGCCTTACAGTATATAACAAGCACATCATCGGTGTTATGAGTGCTGGTTCATCAGTAAAGATGCCATGGCTTGATAAATTACAGGCACTTCTTCACGGCTACCTTACAGGACAGGCAGGAGCATCTGCAATGCTTGACCTTCTTACAGGCAAGGAAATTCCAACTGGTAAGCTTTCAGAGTCTTATCCATTTGCTTTTGCAGATTGTTCAGTGGCTAACTACTCAGACACTGAAAAGAGAAATCTTCAGTACCGCGAGGGACCATTTATCGGATATCGCTACTATGATACAGCAGATGTGGCAGTTCAGTTCCCATTCGGATTTGGTCTTAGCTATACAACATTTGAGTATTCAAAGCTTTATGTTGGTGAAGAAGGTGTTAAGTTCACCATTAAAAATGTAGGCGATAGAGATGGTGCTGAAATTGCACAGCTTTATGTGGGCAAGGAGGAGTCAGGACTTATTCGACCAAAGAAGGAACTTAAGGGCTTCAAGAAGGTATGGATTAAGGCTGGTGAGTCAGTAGAAATTGAAATTCCATTTGATGATAAAACTTTCCGTTATTTTTCAACTGTATCAAATAAGTGGGAAATTGAAGGCGGTGAGTACCAGATTTACATCGGTTCAAATGTTTCTGATATCGAGCTTAAGGGACTTATCACAAAGGCTGGAACAATCGAAGAGCTTCCTTATGATATTGAAACACTTCCTAGCTACAAGACAGGAAAGGTTAGAAACGTTCACTATGAGGAATTTGAAAAGCTTTATGGCAATCCACTTCCAGAGGAAAAGGTAGGAGAGCTTGATATAAATGATGCTCTTTGCCAGATGAAGGATGCCAAGAGTGGTCTGTGCAGACTCGTATACAAGATACTAAAGAGCAAGCTTGATCAGTCTTATGAAAAGGGTGTGCCAGATTTGAATATCATGTTCATCTACAACATGCCATTTAGAGCAATGAGCAAGATGACAGCCGGTGCCGTATCCCGTGATATGGCCGAGTCAATCGTAACAGTAGCAAACGGCCATTTCTTCAAGGGACTTGGAGGCATAATCTCAGGATACTTTAAGAATGCTCGTGAGAATAAAAAATACGAAGAGCGTTTAAGTCATAAAGAATAACGAAGGAGACTAGAAATGAATTTTTGGAACAATTTTGCAGATAAACATCCTGCGATAGCCAAGTGGGTTCGTGAAGGCGGTTTATTCGTAGTGGTAAGTAACTTAATCACAGTATTTAAGTATTTATTACTTACTTTTTTACCAGCAGCCTTTGCATTCTTAGGTGACCGTTCATTTGGCTGGCCAGGAATTCCACTTACAATCGCAGGAGAAACATTCCAGTGGAATATTTTAGGATATGATCAGGCTCATGGTGGACTTGCATATTTTACAGCATACATGATAGCTATGATTATCGGTGAAGTAATCAACTTCCCAATTCAAAAGCTTGTAGTTTTCCGTAACCACGAAAAACCAGGCAAGCAGATTGCATGGTACATACTTGCATTTATCGTAATCACATGCATAGTTAACTCAATCAACTGTATCTGGGTTGCAGTAGCCGGAAAATTCGTTCCAGCCGCTGTCTACAACATAGGAACCACAGTCTTAAACGGAGGCGTTTCCATGGTGGTCTTCTTCTTCGTAAACAAGATCATCTTCCCAGAAACACCAAAGAATGCATAATTCGTTTATAAAAATCACGACTTATTAATGCACTTAGAGCTTTAGAGGAGCTGGACTGCATAACCTGGGCAAGCGCGAGCAGGAAGGCTCCGTGCCGAATGAGGAGCCACTGCACCGCAATGAGAGCATGGAAGGTGGCCTGCGGGAGCACGGAGTACTTGGAGTCCAGCGGACTAAAACTTTGAGATATATTTTTACTATTATGAGGAAATAATAGGAAGGAGAAGAGAGAATGTTATCAATCAACATTGCGGACGTTATCGCCGTCCTCAAAACAATGATCCCACAGCTGGTAGCTATCGGCGTAGGACTCGTTCTCGCAATCATCGTCACAATCGGTGCGATGAAAGCAAAGAAGCCTCTTAAGGGCTTTATCAGAAAGGAAGCATGGATTGCTTTCGCACTTGTAGTAATTATTGCAGCTAATGCAATTTTACTCGGACCAGTTTACTCAATGGTAAACATGGCAATGGGTGGTGGCACAATTTCAGATGAAGCCATCGACGAGGCAAAGGCACTTTGTACAGAAATCGCTGAGGAAGGTATTGTACTTCTTAAGAACGATGACAAAGAGCTTCCACTTGCAGAAGGTTCAAAGGTTAATGTATTTGGTTGGTCTTCAACAAATCCTATCTACGGTGGTACAGGTTCAGGTGCACTTTCAGATGCATACCCAACAGTAGACTTCCTTACAGGTCTTACTGATGCAGGCATCGAGTACAACCAGGATCTTGTGGATTTCTACAAGGGTTGGAGAGATGCAAGACCTACAGTAGGTATGATGGGACAGGATTGGACAATCCCTGAACCAAAGGTTTCAGAGTACTCAGATAAGATTGCAGCTGCAAAGGATTATTCTGATACAGCTATTTTCTTCATCGCACGTTCAGGTGGTGAAGGTGCCGATCTTCCAATGAGCTATGATGGCAAGGATACATTCTCTACAGAGGGTATGTTCGGTGCTTCTGGTGTTCGTTACTCTGATCAGGCAGATGATTTAGATGCATCTAAGTCATATCTTGAGCTTTCAAACAGAGAGCAGGCACTTCTTGATGAAGTTACAGCAAACTTCGATAAGGTTATCGTAGTAGTAAACTCAGCTAACGCTATGGAGCTTGGCTTTGTAAATGAGTATCCACAGATTAAGTCAGTTCTTTACTGCCCAGGTACAGGCCAGACAGGTTTTGATGGTCTTGGTGAAATCCTCGCAGGTAAGGTTAACCCTTCAGGTAAGACAGCTGATACATTTGTAGCAGATCTTACAGCAACACCTACATACAACAACTTTGGTGATTTCGATTACACAAACGTTGAAAAATTCGGGTTTGACAATATGTTTGCAGAGGGTGGCAAGGCTTACCCTACATTTGTAAACTATGTAGAAGGTATCTATGTAGGATACAAGTACTATGAGACAGCATTTGCAGAAGCAGAAGCTGGCAACATGGAGTTTGATTACGACTCACAGGTTCTTTATCCATTTGGTTATGGACTTTCATATACATCTTTCTCACAGGAGATGGGTACTATCACAAATGATGGTAAGACAGTATCATTTGACGTAACAGTTACAAATACTGGCGATGTTGCTGGTAAGGACGTTGTAGAAGTTTACTACAACCCACCATACACAAACGGTGGTATTGAAAAGTCAGCTGCAAACTTAATCCAGTTCGCAAAGACTTCTATGCTTGAGCCAGGTGCTTCTGAGACAGTTTCTATTTCATTTGCACTTGAGGATATGGCTTCATATGACACATACGGCGAAGGCTGCTATGTACTTGAAGCTGGTGATTATGAGATTTCTATCAACTCAGATTCACACAACAAGATTTCTACAGACACAGTAAATGTTGCATCTACAGTAGTTTACGATGATTCAAACAAGCGTGATTCTGATCAGGTTGCAGCAACAAATCAGTTCCAGTTTGCAGAGGGTGATTTAACATACCTTTCACGTGCAGATGGATTTGCAAATTATGCAGAAGCAACAGCAGCTCCAACAAGCTATGAGATGTCTGCTGAGGTTGAGGCTACATACTTCAACGAAACAAACTATGACCCTACAGTTTATAACAATGATGCAGATGAAATGCCTACAACAGAGGCAAAGAATGGTATCGAGCTTAAGGAACTTAGAGGTTTAGATTACGACGATCCTAAGTGGGATGAACTCCTTGATGAGATGAGTGTTGCTGATATGAATACACTTATCGAGCTTGGTGGATATGAGACTTCAGCAGTTGAGTCAATCGGTAAGGTTATGACTTATGACTGTGATGGTCCTGCTTCAATCAACAACAACTTTACAGGACAGGGTTCTATCGGATTCCCAGCAGCAGTTATGATTGCCTGCACATGGAACAAGGATATTGCTCTTGCATTTGGTCAGTCAATCGGCCGCATGGCAAACGATATGGACGTATCAGGATGGTATGCTCCAGCAACAAACACTCACAGATCTGCATTTGCAGGACGTAACTTCGAGTACTACTCAGAGGATGGCGTACTTGCAGGTTGGATGTGCGCTAACGCTGTAAATGGTGCTAGAGAGTGGGGCGTATACGCATACGTTAAGCACTTTGCTACAAACGATCAGGAAACAAACAGAACAAACTTCCTTTGCACATGGTTAAATGAGCAGTCAATGCGTGAGATTTATCTCAAGTCATTCGAAATCACATTCAAGAACTCTAACCCAGGTGCAACAATGGTAGCATTCAATAACATTGGTACTATTCCAGCAGAAGCTTGCCCAGAGTTACTTAACACTGTACTTCGTGGCGAGTGGGGATTCAGAGGATTTGCTGAAACAGATTACTTTGGTGGATACGGATATCAGGATTCTGACCGTATGATCAGAAATGGTTGTGACCTTATGCTTGCAACATACTCTACACCACAGTCAACAGTTACAGATCAGACATCTGCAACATCAGTTATCGCTATGAGACAGGCATCAAAGAATATTCTTTACACAGTAGTAAACAGCCGTGCATATGATTCAGATATCAGCGCAGGACTTCCTACATGGCAGAAGCTTCTTTATGCAGCAGATGTACTTCTTGTTGCACTTCTTGCATTCCTTGAGTACAAGGCTGTAAAGTCTTATCTTAAGAAGAGAAAAGAAATGGAACCAACAGTAGAAGCTGAATAAACAACATGAGGGGCTCGCAAGAGCCCCTTTTTTAAAAAGTCGATTATTGAATAAAAATATAGCATTTGCTAAAATAAATTAGTTTATAGATAACAATACTTGATATCACTAAAGCGAAGCATTTCAGGTGAATGTTAGTGACATCAATTATTCTTATCAATAAAAACTTTAGATGAGGTTTGTAGATAACAATGTTTGATATTACTAAAGCGAAGCATTTTAAGCTGAGTGTAGTAATATCAAGCATTGTTATCGTAACAAACCGGACTAAGATATTCATAAAATTAAGGAGATAAATTCTTATGAAATTACTTTCGTTTGCTGTACCTTGCTATAATTCAGCAGCGTACATGGAGCATTGCATTGAAACACTTCTTCATGGTGGTGAAGATGTAGAAATAATCATAGTTGATGATGGTAGTCAAAAGGACAACACAGCTGAAATTGCAGATAGACTTGCGGCAGAGCATCCAACTATCATAAAGGCCATCCATCAGGAAAACGGCGGCCACGGCCAAGCAGTAAACACAGGACTTAAAAATGCCACAGGTTTATTCTTCAAGGTGGTAGATTCTGACGACTGGGTAGATGCAGAAGCCTATGACAAGGTTCTAAAGACTCTTCGCCTTTCTGTTGAACATGGCAAAAATCTAGATATGCTTATTTCAAACTTTGTATATGACAAGGAAGGTGCAACTCATAAAAAGGTAATGTCATATTCAAATCTCCCTGTTAACCAATATTTTACATGGGATGATACAGGACACTTCCGAAAGGGACAGTACATTCTGATGCATTCAGTCATCTACCGTACAAAACTCCTTAGAGATTGTGGATTAGAGCTTCCAAAGCACACTTTCTATGTGGACAACCTTTATGTTTATTATCCGCTTCCATATGTTAAGACTATGTATTATCTGGATGTTGATTTCTACCGCTATTTTATTGGTAGAGATGATCAGTCTGTAAATGAAAAGGTTATGATTTCCCGTATTGACCAGCAGATAAGAGTCAACAAACTCATGCTTGAAGCATATGACTACAGAAATATCAAAAATTCACATGTAAGAAAATACATGTTCAACTATTTAGAGATGATAACAGTTGTTTCCACTGTGCTTCTTATGAAGAGTGGAACTAAGGAGCATCAGCAGAAGCGACGTGATTTATGGAAATACATCAGAAATTATGACTATTATCTCTATCGTAAGCTTCGTTATGGAATTATGTGTGGAACCACTAACCTTCCAGGTCACGGTGGAAGAGCAATTTCAATCACTGCATACAAGATTGCACAGAAAGTAGTAGGCTTTAATTAATCACCATTTTTAACAAAATAATGAAAAATTTAGGGGCTTTAACCGGTAAAATGGCCGGTTAAAGCCCTTTTTTTGCCATGAAAACCAATTTCTTGCCAGTTACTTTATCTTATAGAGATAGTGATTTAGTATAACATTTGGACACAGTGAGATATTTTAGTCCAAATATTGTGTAACTAATTGTCTTATGTTAAGGGGGATTTTGGTATGAGGAAACGTTTGCCAAAAATTAATAAGTTAATCGCCTTGATTCTCGCATTGGTGTTATTCACTTCGTCTTCCGTAGGAGTCTACGCAGAAGGTGATGTCAATATTACCTCAATCGAGAATATTTCTGTGGATACGTCATCTGAGGATGCATCAGAAGAAACAAAAGAGCCTTCTGTTAGGGAGAGGAAGGACGCTGATGCGCAGGGAGAATCTGAAGATGAGAGTACTGGAAAAAGTGAGAAGTCAGTCATTAATGACAAGACTTCTGACTCTACCCAGGATGAAGAAAAGGATAAAAATATAGAAGATAGTTCAGATAAAACCGATGAAGCTACTACGGTTACTGAGGATGAAAAAGAAAAAACTTCAAATAAAAACACTTCAAACAATGAAACTGAACTGAAGCATTCTGATGAGCATGAGCTTGAATATCAAAGCCTGGGAAATGGAAGACACAAGGTAACATGCACCCAGTGCGAAGATTTTGAACCAACTGAAGAGGCTTGTGATTTTGATGAAAATGGTAAATGCAAAGACTGTGATTTTTATGACGAAACCAAGGATTCTTCAAAAAAGAAGGTTCAAAAGGAAATGACTCTTTCATGTGAATATGAAGGTGTCAGATTTGAGGCCCATATTGAAGATGACACCTTTGAGACAGAGGAAGTGTCGCTTGTTGTCGCAGCTGTATCAGAAGATATAGAAAATCTTGTTAAAGAGAATGCTGAAAGTTTAGTAAGCTCTGGTTATAAAATCGAAGCACAAAATTTCGACATTAGCTTCAAACATGGCGATTCTGTCATTAAACCAAACAAGAAAGTAAAAATAACTGTATCTGGTTTAAAATTTGCACCAAAGGCTATCTCTCATATTAAAGGTAGCAATGTAGGTGTAGAGCTTGAACAAGGAACTGAGTGGGATATAAACGAAGATGGTTCTGTGTGGATTTCTTCAGAAGATTTCTCACCATTTATTTTTATTACATATGAGGAAAAGATGGCTGATGTTCCATCAGATGGAATTCTTTATGGTGGAAATCCAGAAAATCCAAATAGCCCATATGGTTTCGGTGGTACAGAAGAAAAGCATTTGGACAAGCTTTACCGCTTAAACGAAATTCAGGAAGGTTATTGTGCAGTAAGGATACTTAGTCACAATAGTGAGCATGATTCATATCCTGTTATCGCTCCATACACTTTACAACAGAATTTATATTTTGTGTATGATCCGGAAGGCGTCGAGAATTATTCTATTCATTTATATCTAAAAGCACCTGAAAATTATACGATTGCTTCTGTTTGTTTAAAGGGTGGTTCAAATATTACACCTAGTGAAGACGGGGCCTATAATATCCCTCTTGAAAAGATATCAGAAGAAAAAAATGTTAATGAAATCGTTGTAAACCTTAAGAAGATTGAAATTAAGTGGGATGACAACAGTGAGCCTACATATATCAGTGGGGGAACATTAGTAAATTATAAAGATTCAGAGATAGAAGACTCAAAAGGATATATTAGAAAGAACTTTGGAGATGCTTTTCATTTTAACCAGGGCGATGAGAGAAATCCAGCAAGTAACTATTGCTATTATCGACAGGTATATCAAGGCCTTGCCTCTGATACATACGATCCGGAAGATGGAGGATTTAAGCTAGCAAATGGCATTGATATCCTTTTTAAGAATAATTCTGAATACATTAAGGATTATCGCTCAAATGTAGGTATCGAGTTTAAAAAAGATGTAGATGGCTACTGGACTTTGGATAGTGATACATCCAGATATGAAATAGTTACAGAAGATGATAAAGATATTTTAAAACAGGTATCAGGAGAAAAATCCTTTAGACCATTTGGTGATGACGATCATTTTGGAATGATTCTTCCAATTGATTTTACAATTGATGGTGAGGGTAAAAATTCAGATGGCAAGGATACCATTTTCAAATTTGCAGGTGACGACGATGTATTTGTTTACATCGATGGAAAACTTGTATTGGATTTAGGTGGAATTCATGACTCTGTTAATGGTCAGATTAACTTTAACACAGGTGATATCCTGATTCAGGGTGATAATGAAAATATTCTTACATCAAGTGTTGATGGTAGCTGTTACAGATTAAAGAATTTAGGTTCAAAAAATCTTTACAGTATAGTAGGTCCTAAAAAGTCATTTGTAAGAGATAAGCATCAGCTCACAGTTGTATATTTTGAGAGAGGTGCACATCTTTCAGATTGCAGAATTAGCTACAATTTTAACGCTATCAATTTTGTTAAGGATCCAGGATACCTTAACATTGTAAAAACACTTAAGAATTATCAGGCGGAATTTGGAACAGCTGTGTCTGTGTTTGAAATCCAGTATAGGGATCCAGATGGAACAGCACATAGCTACACATACTCATATGATTTCAATGAGTCTGGAACAAAGGATTCAATATTGCTTGAATTGCCAGCAGATACCGAAATTACGGTATTTGAGTGTTATTCGGGAGCAAGCTACAGCCTTGAATCTATTAGTACAAAAGACGGAACAGTAACAGCTAGTGATAAGACGCCAACCGGTAAAGAGGCTGTTATTACTATTGCGGAGGGCGAAACCTCTAAAGTAGAATTTGTTAATAGCTATGATGGACGCACAAATTACGGCACTATTAGCATCACAAATGTATTTAAAAAGAATGCAGAAAACATATTTGAATTTTTAAAAAGAGTTTTGGGGTCAACATTTTTAGGAATAGAACTTGAGGGAGGTGAGCAGTAATGAATAAAAAAATGATATTTACAGTTGCTGCTTCACTTTTAGTTATTGGAAGTATTGCAGTAAAGCCAGCTATGGCATATTTTACCGATACTCACACAGGTAAAGGTTCGGTTGCCATGACAATGGAAATGGGGGACATGAAAATTGTTCCAGATGAAAATGTTAGTGTAATGACTAAAAAAATCACTGTTAAAAATACAGGTGATGTTCCGGTTATGGCTAGAGTAAAGGTCTTTGCAGGTAGTACACATGATCTCATATTTAGCTCTGAGGAGTCTTTAAACTGGAGTGAGAATTCTGATGGGTATTATTACTACAATGCAAAGCTTGAACCAACCATACATTCATCTGAACTGGTTTTAACCATTGATCCTAAAAATGAAACTTCAGGTTCATTTAATGTAATCGTGGTAGAAGAAGCAACAAGGGTTCAACCAGATGGAAGCTATGATTGGAACGAAAAGGTTGAATACACAGCAGAGGCCGAAGTAGTCATCAATGACGATGCAGAGGAAGAAACTACAGATGAAGGAGGTGCTAACTAATGAAAGTAGATGTTAAAAATCCTTTATTCATTTTAGCAGCAGGTGTTCTTCTAGTGACAGGCAGTATTGTGGGGGCTACAAAGGCTGCAGATTCAGGTACGCCTAAAGCTCAGGCAGTTACTTTTTCCACCGCCAACCTTAGTGTAGAGCTGCAGGAAAAGCAATCAGGAAAGTTTGTTACAATCCAGGAGACAAGAAATGCAGATGGTTCTTTGAACCCAAGCGCCCTTGGTAAGCTGGAATTTACTTCACTAGAAAAAGTAAATGCTGGTGAAGAAATGCCTGATCCTTCTATAACATACGATGAAGAAGTGCAGGTAAAAAATAATGGCGATTGCCAGGAGTATATAAGAGTTGTAGTTTATAAAAACTGGATCAATGCTGATAAATCTAAAAATGATGCACTTGATATTTCAAGCGCAAATTTACATTTAGTTAATCCAAGCGAATGGATAGTGAAGGAATCTGATTCCAAAGAATGTACAACATATTATTTGAAAAAGGCCTTAGATGCTGAAGATACAGCAAAACTGTTCGATACTATTTCCTTTGATAATAGCATCCTAAATTCAGTTCCAGAGGTGACAACAGAAAAAACGGATAAAGGAACTGTTACAAGAACAAATATTGTATATGAGTACAATGGCAAAATTCTTGAGGTTGAAATGAGAGTTGATGCGGTTCAGACTCATAATGCCAAGGATGCAATTCTAGGGGCATGGGGCGTCGAGCCTACAATAGATGCTAATGGAATTATCACAGGTATAAATTAGTAAAGGAGAGTAAGGTATGAAAAAGAGAATAATGAATTTCGTTCTTGCTCTTACAATTGTGTTAGCAGGAACAATTGGGGCTACAGCTTCTGTAAAAGCAAATGAGACAGCAAAAGATTGGATGACATTTACCTATAATGGAGGCAGTGAAACGGATTTTACAGCAAAGGCTGCTGACGGATTTACACCATTTTCAGATGTTATGCCAGGTGATACTATTACTTATAAAATAAAATATGTTAATGGTCACGACAAGACAGCCAGCTTCTATATGAATGCTGAGGTTGTCAAATCTTTGGAGCAGGCGAATAAAGAGGTGGGTGGAGCTTATTCCTATACAATTACAAATAACGGACAAGAGCTCTTTTCAAATAACAGTGTAGGTGGCGATTCAACTGAAAAGCTAGGACTTACACAGGTAAGTGGCGATACCGGTCTTTATTTTACACTTGGTGATGTTCCAGCTTCTGGAGAGGGTACAGTAGCTGTTTCTATTACTTTGGATGGAGACACGCAGGCAAACATATACAAAGATAAAATTGCAGAATTACAATTTTTCTTTAGGGCAGAGTCAGAGGCTTTAGGAAATAAAGTAATTATCAAAGAAAACGAAAAGGTAAATACATCAACAAGTGTTGTTAAGGAGTCTGGAACTAAAACTGTAAAAAAACAGGTGGTAAAGACACTTGATAATGGGGCTGAGGTCGTTCAGATTGATGACAGTAGTGTACCTCTTGCAGCAAATGATACAACAGTGTTGAATGACTCTACTAATGCAAATATAAATACACCTGTTACTGGAGATTCTATTCTTCCGTTACTGGCATGTGTTGTTGCATTTTTATCGGGGGTAGTTTTGATAATTTACTACTTCAAGCTTAAAGCAGACAAGAAAAGGGAGGTGGCCTAAGATGAAATATATTCTTAAGATTTTAGGAATCCTCCTTGCAGCAGTTGTTCTGATTAATTTAGCTTTCGGTACATCATTTTTTGTCAAGGCAGCTGAAAGCTATACTATAACTATTTCTCTTGGTAGTAATAAAGAAGCGTATTTTACAAACAGCTCTTCAAGAACAAAGTCATTTGTACTTCCTACAGGAAAAGTCAAGGTTTCTGATTTAGTAAAAGACATAGACATAAAGGCTGAAAGCGATGGAAGTATTAAGTATTCAGTTAAAGGAATCAGATTTTCAGGAGAAGATTATGTGTACACTGTTGATGATTCCATAAATGTATCAAGGGATGAGACATACGTGGTGGCTTACGGCGCATCAACTATCCAAAAGTATATTGTAAAATATACAGATGAAAACGGAGCGCTATTAGATGAATCAAAACTTGGAGCTGGAGTTAGTAATCCAGAAGAGTTTTATGGGGTCTATGGTGAAAAAATACTGGTTCCAGCTCGTCACGTACAGTATTACACACCAGATGAGGAGTCTAAGGTTGTAAAAAACGGCATAGACTCTAAGAATGCTGATGGAATTACAGAAATCACCTTTAAGTACTCAAAAGTAGAAAATGAAGTGGTGAAGGTTGTAGATAAAACAACCACGGTGGTAGTGAATGATGATCCTGTAATCCATTATGAATATGAGTACGTGGATGGACCAACAGCAGTTAGCACTACAACAAACACAAATCCACAGGTGGTGACAAACAGGACAGAAAGCTCAAATAACACTGGAACCGTTTCAAACCGCCAAACATCAACATCACAAGTGAATACAGCTCAAGAGCAAGCGGGTACTTTAGATGAACAGACTTCAACTACAGCAGAGGGCGATGGTAATAGTGACGCTGATTCGGCAGATAATACCACTATTTCAGATGAAGAAGTACCACTAGCTGGCAGCGACGACAAAGAAGAAATCAATATACCTGAAGAGGATGTGCCAACGGCAGCTCAGGTCAAGACCAGCCAAAGGGCTCTTATAATCTTAATAATGCTTGTCCTGATTGTAATAGCAGTATTTGTTATAATGTATGTTATGGAGCAAAGAAAAAAGGCTCCAATTACCCACAGAAAAAAGGATAAAAAATAAGAGCCGGGGTGGAAGCATATGAAACAAAAACTTGTTAAAATTGCCATGGTTTTATTGTTTTTATGTGGATTTGGATTTATTGCATATCCTACTGTTTCTAATGAATGGAATACCTATGTGCAAAGCACCATAATTAATGATTACGAGGACGTTTTAGCTGATTTTGATGAAAATGACTATGCTAAAGAATGGAAAGCAGCCAAAGATTTTAATGCTAATATTCAGGAAAATGCCATAGGTAGTGACTATTTTGAGACTGGTGCACAAGGAGATGCAGTTGAGCCAACTGATACATTTTTAACATCAGAATATTACAAAGTCCTAAATGTAAATGGTGATGGTGTGATGGGATATTTATCTATTCCAAAGATAAATTTAAAGCTTCCAATCATGCATGGAACTTTCGATAAATATCTTCAAAAAGCCCTTGGTCATATGAATGGAACAGCATTGCCAATCGGAGGTGTGGGAACACATTCTGTTATAGTAGGACACAGGGGGCTTCCTGCAGCAGAACTATTTACTAATCTTGATAAAATGCAAATAGGAGATAAGTTTTATATTCATGTGTTAAATGAAACCTTAGCCTACGAGGTGGATCATATAGAGCCCATGATAGAGGCAGAAGATTTGGATGCACTTACGTCAGCAATGGCGGTACAACCAGATAAAGACTATGTTACTTTATTTACATGTACGCCGTATGGAGTTAATACTCATAGGTTGCTTATAAGGGGCACACGTGTGGAATATATAGCCGAAGACGAGCCTCCAACAGGTACAGCAGCAGTTATTCAGACGGTCCATAATTATTATTTAGTAATAGCAATCATTGCGTTGCTAATGGTGGTAATCCTGACTATCATAATCAAAAGGGTACTAAATAAAAATAATAGTATTAATAATATATAATTGGAAAAAACTCAGAGGATGCGTAAATCCTCTGATTTTTTTTATGTAAAAATAAGAGGATTGAAAAAAATACTCATATTATGTTGCATGAGGCGTATGTTAATTTGCGGTATATTGTGCATGTTACGGAATATTTGTGTACCTAATAATGGAAATAATTGCCAAAAAACAGAATATTATTGCCAAAATGATGATTTAACAGATAAAAAAGGATATACTACTGTCTATGAAGTTATCCATCATAACTTCTAGGGGATCCGATAGGCTTGGTTAAGTGAGGATGAATTATGAAGAGAAAGAATTTGGTAAATAAAATTATCTCATTAACACTTGTCGTAATACTGTATTTGACTATGTCTGCAAGTTCGTTTGCATACACCGTTATGGATAAAGATGCGAATCATACTGATATAGTGATTCAGGACGAAAACAAGGCGGATGATGTATCAGATGTTTTGGAAGAAAATAAATCTGATACATTAGAGCAGAACATAGAGGCTTTAGAAGAGTCAGAAGCTTTAGAAGAGTCAGAAGCTTTAGAAGAGTCAGAAGCTTTAGTGGAACACAAGCCTGAAACAGAATCATCTGGAAATCAGCCAAGGGGTGGTATCAAAGAAGTGCTTGAAAAAGTTACTGAAGATGCTACTAGTCTTATTGAGACAAAGGAAGATGAAAACAAGTCAGAAGAAATTGTTCCTTCAGCAGAATCAGAAGATTCTCCAAATGAAGAGATATCCGATACTGATGAAACAAAAACTGATATTGACAAAAAAACATTAAATGATGATTCAATATCAAAAAAAATAGACAAGATCAAGAAGAAGGTTGAGGATAAGAAATCAAAGAAAATAAAAGATGCTAAGGAACTGGATGGAGATGAAGAGTCAGAAGATTCAGAAGATTCTGATAAAGACAAAATCCTTGAAGAAGATGAAAAGTTAACCAAAAAGAAAGAATGTGAGCACGAACTTGTTTACATTTCAAATAAAGATGGAACACACAATGTGCATTGTAATAAATGTGATATCGAAGAATACACAGAAAGCTGCGAATATGATGAAAGTGGTGTATGCATCTATTGTGGGGTTAAGAGGTTACCAGATCCTATTTTGACATACGAGGATGATGAGGTAATAGTAAAAGTTTCCGGAGCTGTTCCAGAAAATTCTGATTTAAAGGTGACTGCTATAAAGGAGGATAATGAGGAAACAAGAGAGATTTATGAGAATCTTGAAAACCAGTTAAATAGCAAAGCAGAAGATAAGGCATATGTTGTAACTGGTTTCTTAGCATACGACATTTGTTTTATAAATCAGGAAACAGATGATGAAGTAGAACCTAGTGGTGATGTAAAGGTAACACTAGAGTACAAGGGAGAGGTTCATCAGGGAGAATATTCTAGTGATAATGGTTCTAAAAGCGAGGTCTTGGTTCAACACTTCAATGAAATAACAGATGAGCTTGAGAACCTGACAGAAGCTGGAAAAGCTATTGTAGAAACAACAGATGAGCTAAATGTTACAAGTGCTGAATTTACAAGCGATAGTTTTTCAACCTATGTAATTACTTGGGTTAAAACAGAAAAACGTGAAGTAAAGCTAAATTTAAAGAATAAGCTTGAGGATGGAACAGAACTATCAGTTGGAGCAAATGAGAGAGTACTAAATCCGCCAACAAACAGTAGTGTATCTTATAATATCAAGGACGAATTTGTAGAAAAAAACAAAATAGATGGTTACACCTTTGTAGAAGCAAAATTCGGAGGTTCTACTGTTACAAAAGTTCAAATAACTCCTTCGAATGGTGAATACGCAATCCAACTATTTAATGGAAATAGGCAGGTAGGTGATACCCTTAGAACAAGTTCAGGCAGAACTAAGCTTTATGTGGACATTGATTTGATTTATAGAGCTGATACTAGACTCATAATTACAAATGTTGCAACAGGTGGTGCTGCTATAGATACCACTACAGCTTATACGTATCAGATATTAGATTCAGGCGGTATACCACTTGCAAATCATCCGTATGAGAGTGACAAAATTAGTTCTAATTCTCTAAAAACTAATGAAGAAGGAAAATTAAATATTGCACCAGGTGAGACGGTGAAACTACAAGATTTACCGGATGGTACATATACTATTACAGAGAGTGCAATAACAGGAAAATATTCTTTTGATAAGTTTATAACAAGAATATATCTTGCTGGAACCCAACAGGCCGAGTTTACACCGGATAATATGTCAGCTAGAACGATTCAGGTTGAACTTTCAGAAGCAAATATTCCAAGTATTAAATTTAAAAACTGTTATACCGAAACGAACATTACACCAACACAAACAGCAGAAAAATATAAATACATAAAATATATTGCTTCAAATGATAATTATGAATTGAGTTTCCAGTTCAAAGGCCCTGCTGAAAAAATTGAAACTACAGTAAATGACCAGGAAACATATGATGTTGCGAAAAAGAAAAACGTAGATATAGTACTTGTAATAGACAAGTCATATTCTATGAGAGATGATCCAAGCAGTTCAACGACCAAAAATATTGATTATGTTATTAATGCGGTTGATAGCATGATAACTGTTTTTAAAAGTAAGGATGATATTGATGCCAAATGGAAGGTTGTAGACTTCGGAACCACAGCAAAATTGGTTTCAGGTGCATGGATTAATACGGAAGATGTACAGGCAACAATAAAAAGAGAATACCTTGGTGGCACAAATTATCAAGCAGGTCTTGAGTTGGCACAATCGGAATTGACCTCAGGCGGAAGAAATGATGCGGAAAAAATAGTTATTTTTTTAACTGATGGACATCCTACTCAGTATAATACGGCTTCAGGAACAGGCGGAGGTGGTGCTTACACTAATGTAACAACCTATAATGCATCATTAACTGCTGCAGGGAAAATAAAGTGCTCTCAGTTTTATGTTATAGGTATGAATTTGGGTACGCTGAATGTATACAATTGGTATTGGACCCCGCTTTGGAATTCTAGCGCATTTTCAGAATCTGCACTGGTATTCCTGAACAAGTTGGCAGATAAAGCTACAGCAACAAAAAAAGAAGCTTACAACGTAGCTGCTAATGAGGTGGGAACTTTATTTGCAGGCCTTGCTGGTACTATATCATCAGAATCTACCGGAGGCGTGACCTCTGCTATTAGATACAATTATGCATCTAAAGTAACTATGGTTGACCAGCTTAGTGAATATGCAGACATAGTTCCTGGTTCAGAATTTAGAATTAGTGTTAGTAGAGGTGAAGATGATTCGCCGGTACTTAGACCAGGAGATACTGAGGAGCCAAGAACTTCAGGAGTTATAGGTGCTGACGGCACTATGACTACACCTGCATACTATTATCTTGAAGATAATGTGACACTAGAGGCGAGATATGATTCTGCCACCAAGACCATGAAACTGATTTTCCCTGCGGATTATAAACTTAGCAAGGGTTATCTTTATTCGGTCAAGATGGTCGTCCAGCCTAGCGACGCAGCCTATGAAAAATATATCGAACTAGGTAACAAATATAACGCCGTAGGTGATATTGGAACAGATCACTTTAGCGCAGAAGAGCCTACCTCAGGTGGTAAAGAAGGCTTCTATTCAAACGACGCACAAAATGCAAAGACATATTTCACTTATAAGGGATTACCAGATCATGTAGATTTCCCTAAACCTGTAATTCAGGTTCATATGGAAAATGAGTGGGAAATATATAAAACAGATGGCATTAAAGTGATAGATGATGAAGAAGTTCCTGAAAATATGCTAACAAATGCAAAATTTAATCTGGTCGAATACACTACAAATAGTGATTTAGAAGATGCAGATGAGTCCACCGATGTGAAATCCTACACAGGTATTAGTTCTGGAGATGTTGGCATAAAGGGATTGATTCGATGGTCAAAAGGAGAAAGCACGGAAGCTACATCCATAGAAACAAATAAGACCTATAAGCTCATCGAAACCGATGCACCTACAGGCTACATTAGAAATGCAGATTATTGGATTATTACTTTGGATTCAGACAATAAGCCTACTGTAGAGAAGTTTGATAAATCAGGACTTAGTCAGGGTGAGTATGTAGTAACACCTGTAAGAAATGGAAAAGTAATGACCTACAAATTCTATTTCAAGAATGTTAAAAATGAAACCAATTTACCAAATACTGGAGGAGGTGGAACGACACAATCAAGGAATTTAGGTTACATGCTGATGCTCACAGCGACAGTTATATCATATCTAAATTACTTTAAGCAAAAGAAGCAAAAAAAATAATGTAGTGGAAGTAAATGGGCTATTTTCAAAGGAGGCAAATATGAAAAGAATCAGAAAAATTTTAGTTTTTGCTCTTACCTTTGCCATGGTGCTTGGAATGACAATTACATCATCGGCAGCTGAAAGTGCAACAATCACAATCTCAGGATTGACGGATGGAGCAGTTGTTACTTACAAACAGATTGTAGAGCCAAGTGAAACATCTGCGACGGGTTGGAAAGCAGTAGATCAGCAAGTTGAGACAGCTCTCAAAACCCTTACTACTGAGGCTGAACCAGATCCTATTTTAGGTTATGAGAATGCTTCTGATAGTGATAGAATGGCAGCTCTTTCGGGAATTGCAACATCTACACAGGGTGGTTCAGTAATCACGGTTTCTTCAGCTGGTTTATATTTAATCAATGCAACGGATCCTAATGGAAAATATATCTATAAACCAATGATAGCATCTGTAGGATTTGATTTTGATGATGCTGGTACTCCTTCTCTTAAAAACGCTGCAGTTGTGGCAAAGAAGGGACCAGTAGAAGTTGAAAAAGTTGGTGATACACAGCATATCGAAATTGGTGATATTGTTAATTACACAGTTACATCGATAATTCCTTTTATTCCTGATGGAAGCACAAATCAAGTATTTACCATCACAGATACTATTACAAATGGTGAATTTGTAAAGAATGATGCGGGTGAGTTTCTAGTGAGCCTCACATACGGAAATAAAACAGAAGATAGAGTAGTTGCTGTAACAAAGAATGCTGATGGAAAAGAGACATTTACAATTGATTTATTTGATCTTACACAGCTTAAGGATGATGATGGAAAGACTAATGCAGCTGCTAATACAGAACTTACAATCAAATATTCTGCAAAGGCAACCGATGTAGTAATAACTAATGATGCTTATCCAACATATATGGATAATGTGCCAGGAGAACATGTTTCATTTAAGTCAGTAACTGGTTCTATTACAATTACAAAACTTGGTGAATACGAAGAAAAATTACCAGGAGCTAAATTTGTAATTATAAAGAATGGAAAGTTTGCAAAATTGGCAGAGGAAACTAATAAGCTGACAGGTTGGGTAGATACAATTGGAGATGCTACAAAACTAACAACTGGTGAAGATGGAACGGTAACAGCTTATGGTTTTGATAGAGATGTGGAGAATTACAAGGTACAAGAAGTTGCTGCACCTCCGGGATATTCTCTTAATGGTGATTTAGCAGATGTTAGGTGGATGACTGAGCCATTTACTCAGGATGGTGTATTAATTGAAGATCAGCAGGCTAAAGCAATGGTACAGAATACACAGCTTATCACACTTCCATACACTGGTGGTTCTGGCACAGCTTTATTCACCGCAATCGGTGTTATTCTGATGAGTGTTGCAGCAGGAATATATTTCGCAAACAAAAGAAAAATGTCTAAGTAAACTAATTATAGGGAAGACTCTCCAGCATGGATAAATGCTGGAGGGAGAAATCCCTTTTAAGCTTCATAGTTGAAAGGAGTACATTTGACAAGTGTAATCCTTTGAATAATGAAGAAATCTATAATGAATTTTATGGCCTAGTGGCTTGGAAGGGAGTCGCCAGTGATTAAAGGAATTAATAGAAAAAAAGGTCTGATAGGAATAGTATTAGCTGCAGCCTTGGTTGTAGGAACGTTAGGGGCTCATAGTATTCATGCAGCAGGTAGAGTGGACACTGATGCTACAGTTAAAATCACTGCAAATATAGATTCGGGGGATGGTTCTGTATTCGCATCGGAATATAAGGGAATAGTGGAAATTGGCATATATAAAGTTGCTACTGTAGATGAGGTGGGAACTTCACAACTTTTGGATGAGTTTAATGATGGCACTGTAGATTTATCAGTTCTTAAAATCGATTCTGAAAATAAGCCATCTGTAGAAAATATTACGTCCAAAATTGTAAATCCGGCTAAGGATATTATTGAAAAAAACGGTGATATAGAGCCAACAAGAATTATTACTTTAGATAGAAGTAAAGATGAAAAAACTTCCAGTGTTGACATCGAAGCTGGAGCGGGAATATATCTCTATCTTCCAAAAACCGTAAAGGATGAGAAATATAAATATGAATTTACACCATATATCATCTATGCTCCGACAAGTGATTATATTATGTCAGGCGGTGCAGGCTCAGATGAATGGAAGTATGAGTCTGTGTTTACACTTAAATCAAAAGCTACACCGCTATATGGCTCACTAAAGATTATTAAGCACCTGGATAAATTTAATGAGAACCTTCAGGCACAAAGTTTCGTATATACGGTAAAAGCTGTGTTGGATGGCGAAACAGTATTTAACTCGGTTTATAAAATTGATATGAATGGAGCAGGATCGGCAGAGAAGGTTGTAAACAAAATACCGGTGCAGGCTATAGTAACAGTTACTGAAAGCTATGCAGGTTCAAGTTACATCTCGACAGACGAAAGCAATGTAAAGACAGTTGATGGAATAGTGGCAAATGAAATAAAGACAGTTGAATTCAACAACACCTACAACGGAAAAAATATAATAGGTGGTATTGCAGCAGAAAACCAGTTTGTTGTTGAAAATGGTGTTACCTATTGGATTGATGAAAATGGTGACAAGATACCTCAAACAAAGCCAATAAACCAGGATTTGGAGCCAGAGGTACCGCAAGAAGAACTACCACAATAAGAGAGTGAGGTAAACGGGTATGAAGAGAAAGTGGTTAATACTAGCTGCGCTGGCAGTAGTCACACTAAGTACGATAGCTGTAACTCCTTCTATAGCTTACTTCACCGATACTGTACAGACTAATGGAGCAATTGAAGTAAAACTTGGTGATGGCAAGCCAAAGATTGATGAAGAAGTAAAAAACATGACTAAATATGTCACCATTAAAAATACTGGTGATTATGATATTTTTGTTAGAGCAAAAGCTATTTATCCTGATAATTGTACTTTAACCTTACAAAAAGAATCAGGATGGGAGCAGGGTGAAGGTGGTTATTATTATTATGAAGCACCCTTAGCACCAGGTAAGTCAACAGGCTCTCAGCTGAAACTAAAAATAACAAAAAATACAGATTTAGATTTAGACTTTAATGTGGTAATTGTCCAAGAAGCTACAAAGGTGGTTTACGATGAAGATGGTAACGCAACACCTGCCGATTGGACCAATCCTATATCTTCTGAAACAGAAATTCCAAATGATTAATAAGGAGGGATGAGTATGAAAAAAATAAATAAACGCCCTCTTGTGATTCTGGCACTTGGAATTTTAATTGTGGGTGCAAGTACAGTAACTGCCACAAGAGCAGCTATTGTTTACCAGACAGAGGCGGAGAGAGTAAATTTTTCTACAGCTGTATTTTCAGTTGATTTACAGGAAAATGTAGATGGCAAGTATGTTTCTCTTGATGATAAGACAGGTCTTCAGTTTCCTGAGATTAAAAAAGATGGTTCTCTTAAAATAGGAAAGAAATACACAGAGGATGTAAAGGTTGTTAATAACTCTAATCCTGATACAGGCTATAGTGAATATGTCAGAGTAGTCGTTAGAAAAAGCTGGGTTAGAAATGATAAAAAGCAAACAATTTTAGATCCGGAATTGATCAACATAGAAACAGCCAGTGGATGGATAGAGAATAAAGCTGAGTCTACAGATGAGATGTCAGTGTATTATAGAACCACTCCACTAGCCTGTGGTGAAGAAGCACCTTTTATCACTTCAGTGACTATTAACAGTGACATAACAAAATATGTTACAAATGTTGGAACTGAAACCGCTATTAAAAATGAATACACATACAATGGCGAATCAGCAAATATAGAACTTCAGGCAGATGCGGTTCAAACTCATAATGCAAAAGATGCAATGTATGCAGCATGGGGGGTAAAAGCAGAGTTTACAGCTGAGGATGATGGAAATATAACAAGCATTAGTCCTGTAGAATAGGAGAAAGGAGCAAGATATGAAGAATAAAATACTAAATTTAGTTCTTGCTCTGGCCCTTACATTATCGGGATTGGCTGGAACAAATAATATAGTTCTTGCTAAAAGCCAGACTGCAAGCTGGGATGTGACCTATACAGGAAGCAAGCTTGAATCCACCTATGATGTTTCTAAAAGTACTATCACAAATATGATGCCTGGAGATGAAATTACATATTCTGTAGGCTATAAGAATGATTCGGGTAAGGCTGTAGATTTTTATCTAAGTACAGATATTATAAACTCCCTTGAAGACAAAAGTGCCGATGGAGCAGATTCAAGTGCAGCCTCAGGTGGTGCCTATTCTTACAAAATCAGCAACCTGATAGATGGACAGGAAAAAGTGATTTATGATAGCGAAGTACTTGGTGGAGAAAGTGCTGTAAAAGGTCTCAATCAGGTGAAAAATAGTTTAGAGGATGGAAAGGCGGCTTATATTGGCCTAGGGCAGATAGCAAATGGCAATCAAGGGATTATAAAGGTTGATATTAAGCTGGATGGCAATTCTCAAGACAATTCCTATATGTACACGCTTGCTACACTGGATGTGAGATTCGGTGTAGAGGAAGTTAAAACATCATCTAATAATACAAAGGTAGTGGATGAAGTTATTACCAGAGATGTAGTTTATACTCTTCCAGGAGACCAACAGGTAGTAGTTATTGACGATCCAAATATCCCACTGGATGGTGGCCCAGTAGCCGGTATTGGTGGCAGTCCTGTAACAGGTGATTCGCTTGTGCCTATTATCGGATGTACGGTAGGTTTGCTGGTGGGAACGATGCTTATAGGCTGCTATTTTATCGTAGTAAAGAAAAATAGGGAGGAGGTAGCCTGATATGAAGCTAAAGAAACAGTTAGCTAGTTTAATACTGACATTTGCTTTCGTATTTGTCGGATTTATCTCTGTAACAGATATGGTTTCCGCGGCTGAAAGTGAAGGCTACACTTACACTATTAAAATTATCCTTGGTGGAACAGGGGAGGAAGGCGCAAGTTTTGTAAATTCAGATGGAGATTGTTTAAAATTTTCCGGATTAGAATATGGGCAGACATTTACTTTTAATCCAAAGGATGAAGTCAAAATTACTCCTAAGACCACAAAAGATGAGGCTGGTAACGAAGCAGCTTTTTCAAAATATTATGTAAAGGGAATGCGAAGAAGCGGTGCCAATGATGCAATCACAGAATCTGCCTTCAAAGTAACTCAGGATGAAACTTTTGTAATAGCTTACGGCGTTGGTTCTGTTGTGCCCTATGTAGTAAGATTTGTTGATGGTTCTGGAAATCCTCTTCTTGCTGATGCTACATATTATGGAGCTGCAGGAGAACAGGTTTCAGTACCTTCCAGATATATCGATGGTTATACTCCAGATAAACTTAATGAAACTATTGCTTCACTTAAAGAAAACCAGATAGTTACATTTACCTATGCAAGAAATACTGGTGGAGGTGGCGGTGGAACTATTTACAATACCTCTGAACGTGTAAATTATAGAACTGTTCAGGGTGAGGGCAATCAGGTTACACAGACAGTACCAGCCGGTCAGGCTGAAAATGCAGCTGGTGTCACAAATAACAGAAATCAGAATGCAGGACAAAATCCTCAGACCCCTAATGCAGCTCAGGATGAAGCAGGAAATGCTGGTGCCGCTGATGCAGAGGCAGATGTAGATGAAATACAGATAGGAGATACAGAGGTTCCTTTGGCTGGAGAAGATACAACTACCATTCCAGACGATGAGACTCCGAAGGGTGGAGAAGAGAATAATCCTCGTCAAATAAACTATTTTAGATATCTCATTATATTGATATTAATAGCAATATTTATAATTCTTATGACCTTGATTGGAATTTATAAGGTTGAAACTGAGAAAAGACGTAGAAAATAAGATATAACAGCTCTTTTAGATAGGGGAAAATCTTTTAGTAGAAGAAAAGGCAGCTTTATTTTAAGGTTGTCTTTTTTTCTGCAAAAGAAAGAATTATGTGGTAGGATGTTGCTAAAGGAGAGAATAATGAAAAAACTAGGGAATATTATAATTATTTTACTGATATTTATTTGTGCACCAATAGCTATTCCAAAGTTTATAGGATTTGGGGAGTTCAATGTTATATCAGGTTCCATGGAACCGGAAATACCTGTGGGTTCCTTAGTATATGTAAAACCAACTGAATTCGATGATCTAAAGGAAAGAGACATTATTGCTTTCGAATCTGGTGCAAGCGTAGTTACCCATAGAATAGTTTCTATTGAAAAAGATAACCAGTTAATTACTACAAAAGGTGATGCCAATTCTAACCCGGATTTTATGCCTGTGGCCTACACTAATATAATAGGTAGGGTTTCGCTACATATTCCGTTTTTGGGTTATGTGGCAGCAGGGCTTTCTAAACCTATTGGAAAGCTTATAGCTGCAATCATTTTAATCATAGGAATTCTCCTGACAAATTTTAGTGAAAAGTTGGCAAATAAAGATTGTAAAACAGAACGGGGTGCAAAACAATCTGTAAATCCTAATTTATTTTTAGCTTTAGGAATCGTAATTGTTCTTGGTTCCCTAGGTGGTTTTTTATACATTTTTTTAGGATACCAAAAAGATAAGGATTATTATGCGGAGATTCAGGATGAATATTTTAAGTGGCCGTACCAGCAGTATCCAGAAGGACCTCAAGGAGGTGAGTTTCCCTGGTACGAATCAATGTACGTTGACTTAGAGGGATTGCAGCAAATAAATTCGGATGTTATAGGATGGATATATATTGAAGGAACAGATATAAATTATCCTGTTTTATATTCAGGTGATGATACTGCCTATCTACGCACCAATCTAAATAAGGAACATGCTAATGCAGGTAGTATTTTTTTGGAAGGGTATAATCTTCCAGACTGGAGTGATAGTCACAATATCATCTATGGTCACAACATGAGGGATTTATCTATGTTTGGAAAACTCAAATATTACAAATCCGATGATAGTTTTTACGATGACCACAAATATTTTCAAATTATTACTAAAGAAGGAAGACAGCGCTACGAGATTTTTTCATATTTTGATACGGAGGCTGCTTCCTGGGTATACACGGTTCCATATTATGACAATCAGGAATTCGCAGATTACATAGAAAAACTAAATGCAGATTCCTACAAAAAAACTGGTGTAGAAGTAAAATCCTCTGATAAGGTGGTAACCTTGTCCACCTGCTCTGATACTGGTATACGATTTACTGTTCATGGTGTTTTGGTGGACACACAATAGTAGCAGATGTAGTTCTACTGGCTAATGATTTGGCAGCTCCTACTCTTAAATGGAGAGGACATACCATACTTGGAATAACAATGCTAGCTGGATTTTTGCGATTGGTAAAGTGAAAAAAGAGAAATAAATAATAAAGCCTGCAGAGGATTTTCCCTGCAGGCTGTTTTTAACTGATTTTTTGAAGGATTGCATCCTTAAGAAACAACGAACTTTGTTCAACCTGGTTTTTAAGTAAATCAAGCTTTGTATCCATTTGCCTGGCTTTGTAGCACTGAGCCAGCATAGTGTAGGACTCGCTGATATCAGTGCCAGCACCAACTGCAAATTCAAGCACTGAAATCACATCATCTATACGCTCGGCCTCCATCAGGCTTTCAGCATATTTGTTCAAAAGTACGCAGGTTCTATCAAAATCATCCCCAATTTTGCTCATAGTTTCAAAATTTGGCACTCCGTAGGCCAGCTTAAGGTCTGTGTTTGTCATACCTGTAAGGTTTAAAAGTCTATGAGTAGACAATTCCTGTAATTCTTTTTCGATTTCAATTACTTTTTCGTCGCTACTAAAATTTAATGGAAATTTCTCTATTGGAATGGTAATATATCTTAGATTAGATATATCTTTTGCAGGGGTGATGTTAGCCTGGCGTTCTCTTTCCCAGAATTCATTTTCCTGCTGCTCACGCTTGGCTTTCAGATAGTTTAGTCTCAAAGCCAAAAGTACTACAAATAATAAGAAAAAAGGTAAAATAGGAAAGCCCATGGCGACTCCTTTATAAATAATAAGAGGTGTTAATATGAAACGTTCAAAAAAACATCAGCTTGTAGCCAGCATTGTTTTAGTGGTTGTAGTTTTAAGTATGCTCATTACCACTATTGCCGCTGCTCTCATATAATTATTCTAAAAATATATGGTTTTAATGTCAAATAGAGGATGTTATGAAAAGAAAAATTATATCATTATTACTAGCGACAACACTAACCATAGCCGTCCCTACTACAGCTATGGCGGAAGAAGTAGATACTGCCACTGAAGAACAGGCCAATGAACAGGCCGAAGCAGTAGAGGAAGAAGTAGTTACTGATAATCGTATAATTCCTGATGGAATCACCATTGGAGGTATTGATGTATCTGGCAAGACTGTCACTGAGGCAGAGGATGCCATTCATTCATATTTTGCAGAATATGATGATGTGGCCTTCACACTTACAGCCAATGATCAGTCCATAAGCGCTACAGGTGGTGACCTTTCCATTGGTGCTAAAAATTCAGATATTGCAGCTAAGGCAGCCACCTTTGGCAGCTATGGAAATATAGCTGAGCGTTTCAAAGCAAATAAAGATATTTCAGAGGGGCGAGGCAAAGAGTTTGCATTGTCTCGTGGAGCAGATGTGAATGGTATTATTTCCTTTCTTAAATCTGCATCATCTCAGGTAAATGACGAGGCCAGCGATGATTACCTTACCCGTGAAAATGACCAGTTTGTTTTTCACGAGGGTAAATCAGGTGTGGTTGTTCAGATTGAGGAATCTGCAGCAGTCCTTAAAAATTTCATCGAAAATGAATGGGATGGTAATGAGGCAACAGTAGACCTTGTTACAGAGATAAAGGAACCACGTGGAAGCAAGGAAGAGCTTGCTGAAATCAAGGATTTGCTTGGTGCATTTTCCACAGATTACAGCTCATCATCTTCAGCCAGAAAAAACAACGTGGCAAACGGTGTAAGCTTTATTAATGGCACAATCCTTTATCCAGGAGATGAGCTTTCAGTATTAAATACCATCACACCTTTCTCTGCAGAAAACGGCTACATGCTTGCCGGCTCTTACGAAAACGGTACCACTGTTGAGACCTATGGTGGAGGTATCTGCCAGGTTTCTACCACGCTGTATGGCGCAGTACGTGCAGCAGAGCTTGGGGTTGTTACCAGAAGTGCTCATTCCATGATTGTCACATATGTAAAGCCTTCTATGGATGCAGCCATTTCAGAGTCTGGCAGCAAGGATTTTCAGATTAAAAACAACAAAAATTATCCTATCTACATAGAAGGGCATTGCGACGGAAGCAATGTTTATTTCAACATATATGGTAAGGAAGAGGATGACGCGGGACATTCAGTAGATTATGAAACAGAAATCACTGCTGTAAATGTCCAGAACACCACCTGGGTGGCAGATCCAAACGTTCCTCTCGGTAAAATGACTACCACAGTGAGTGGACATACAGGATACACAGCCCGCCTTTGGAAAATCGTATATGAAAATGGTGAAGAAGTCAGCCGTGATGTGTACAACAACAGCAAATACAATCCATCTAACAGAACTGTTACAGTAGGTATTGCATCAGCAGATCCAAATCTTTCTTATGCTATGCTTCAGGCTGTTGCATCACAGAATCCTACAACTATCGCAAATGCGATAGCGACCTACGCACCGGGAATTGGAAATTCTACATCATTTACAATAACACCAAAGTACCAGGTAACAAATCCTACAGACACAACTACAAAGTCAAACACAACAACTACTACACCTAGTACATCAGCTCCATCTACACAGACAGCACCAGCCACAGAGGCAGCACCTGCTACAGAGGAGCCAGCAGGTACGGCAGATGCACCTGCTATCTAATAAATAAAGGCAATAATATGGAAATTGGAAAACTACCAGAGAGCGTACTTAAGCGCTCTGTCATAAAACAACTACATGTAAAAAGACCGGAGGTTTCAAGCGGTCCAAGTGTTGGCGAGGACTGTGCAACAGTTCAGCTGGCACCTGATGAGGAAATGGTTTTATCCACAGACCCTATCACAGGAACAGCGTCAGATATTGGTGAGCTTGCAGTTACTATTTCGGTAAATGACCTAGCTTCAGCGGGAGCAGAGCCTGTAGGTATTTTGCTTACAGTGCTTCTTACACCACGCATGAGAGAAGCCAAACTAAAGCACATCATGGAGCAGGTTGATGCAGCCTGCAAACGCTACAATGTTCAGGTTATTGGCGGTCACACTGAAGTCACAGAAGCAGTCAATCAGCCTATCATTTCTGTCACAGCAGTGGGCAAGGTAAAAAAAGGCCAGATGGTTTCAACCGCCGGCGCCAAGCCGGATATGGATATCGTAATTACGAAATGGATTGGCCTTGAAGGCACATCTATAATTGCAAAGGACCACGAGGCTGAGCTTCTTACCAGATTACCACAGTCCCTTATAGATACAGCAAAGGGCTTTGATAAATATTTAAGTGTTCTCCCTGAAAGTAAAATCGCTGTTGAACACGGAGTAGCTGCCATGCACGATATCACTGAAGGCGGTATTTTTGGAGCACTCTGGGAGATGGGTGAAGCATCAGGTGTTGGTCTTGATGTGGATTTAAAATCCATCCCAGTAAAGCAGGAGACCATAGAGGTATGTGAGTTTTTTGGCATCAATCCATACGAGCTTATCTCATCTGGTTCAATGCTAATAGCCACCAGTGATGGCACTGGTCTGGTCAGAAAACTTGCGGACGCGGGGGTAGCATCCGCCATTATCGGGAAGTCCAACTCTTCAAACGACCGTCGCATCCTAAGCGGTGATGAAGTACGCTTCCTAGAACCGCCAAAGACCGACGCGCTATATAACGTAAATGCGAACTGAAAGTAATGTATAACTAAAAACATATTTATTATTGGCCACCATACAGATTAACGACTCTAGGTGAGCCCGTAGGCTACAAACTATATATCTCTTAAGCGAAGCATTCCAAGCTGAGCGTAGAGATATATAGTTTGCAGCCGTAACGGGCGGACTAAATTATTTGACTTCACCTAAAGCTGTAGTCTGTTGTCAGTGGCAGACAAGGGGTGAAAAATGAGAGAAAAGATTTTAACTTACATTGAGCATAACAGCAGAATAGATTTAGAGGATTTAGCAATGATGCTTGGCTGTGACCAGGCTACAGTAGTTAACGAGCTTGAGCGCATGGAGAAGGAGCACATCATTTGCGGTTATCCTACACTTATCAACTGGGAAAAGGCCAGCGTTGAAAAGGTTTCAGCACTTATTGAGGTACGTGTAACTCCACAGAGAGGAATGGGCTTTGACAAGGTTGCTGAACGCATTTATAACTATCCAGAGGTTGATGCTGTATATCTTATTTCAGGAAGCTATGATTTCATGGTTTCAATCGAGGGTCACACACTTAGAGAGGTAGCAGATTTCGTTTCTGCAAAGCTTTCTCCGCTTGACTCAGTGCTTTCTACACAGACCAACTTTGTCCTTAAGAAATACAAGGACCACGGTATTATCATGGCAGAAAAGCACGCTGATGAGAGGGAGAAGGTGAGCTTATGAGAAACCCTCTAAACAAAACTATTACAGAAATTAAGCCATCAGGTATCCGAAAGTTTTTTGACATTGTTGCTGAGATGCCAGAGGCTATTTCGCTCGGTGTAGGCGAACCAGATTTTGATACACCATGGAAAGTTAGAGATGAAGCCATTTATTCTCTTGAGAGAGGACGTACATTCTATACCTCAAACTCTGGTCTTAAGGAGCTTCGTATAGAAATCGCAGATTTTTTAAAGCGTCACTATGATTTGCATTACGACCCACTTACAGAAATGCTTATGACTGTAGGTGGTTCCGAGGGTATTGATGTTGCACTTCGTGCAATGCTTGATCCAGGAGATGAGGTACTCATTCCTCAGCCTAGCTACGTTTCCTACGAGCCATGTACTATTTTAGCTGGTGGTGTACCAGTTCCAATTCCCCTCAAGGAAGAAAACGAATTCCGTCTCAAGCCAGAGGAATTAGAGGCTGCTATTACTGATAAAACAAAGATATTAATTATGCCATTCCCTAACAACCCAACAGGCGCTGTTATGGAAAAATCAGATTTAGAGCCAATCGTTGAAATAGTTAAAAAGCACGATTTATTTGTGCTTACAGATGAAATTTACGGTGAGCTCACATACACAGGAGAGGGACACGTATCCATCGCTGCATTCCCTGGCATGAAGGAACGTACAATCTATATCAATGGTTTTTCAAAGAGCCATGCCATGACAGGATGGAGACTTGGTTATGTTTGTGCACCAAAGGAAATCACAATACAGATGACAAAAATCCATCAGTTTGCTATTATGTGTGCACCTACCACTAGCCAGTACGCAGCTGTTACTGCAATCCGTGACTGTGATGAGGATGTAGCAAACATGCGAGAAGAGTACAATGACAGACGTCGTTATTTGCTCAATCGCTTTAAAAAGATGAACATAAAATGTTTTGAGCCATATGGAGCTTTCTACATTTTCCCATCTATTGCTGAGTTTGGCATGACATCAGAAGAATTCTGTACTCGTCTGCTCAAGGAAAAAGAGGTAGCAGTAGTACCAGGCACAGCTTTTGGAGACAGTGGTGAGGGTAATGTGCGTATTTCTTATGCATATTCTCTTGAGGCGTTAAAAAAAGCCATGGACCGCATTGAAGAATTCGTTGAAGAATTACGTATACAAGAATAAAAAAAGTAATAAACTAAGGAGCAAAATGTAGGTGACAATCTCATGTCTCTTAAGCGAAGCGTTCTAAGCTGAGCGTAGAGATGTGAGATTGTTACCGTAACATTTTGAGCAAAGACTATATGTTAAATATTATATTACACGAGCCGGAAATTCCTGCAAACACAGGAAATATCGGCCGCACCTGCTGTGCCACTGGCACACGCTTACACTTGATTGAGCCACTTGGTTTTGTTCTCACAGACAAAACAGTTAAGCGTGCAGGTATGGATTACTGGGACAAGCTTGAAGTATTTCGCTATGATGATTGGGATGACTTCAAAGCAAAGAATCCAGATGCAAAGATTTATATGGCCACCACAAAGGCCAAGCGAACTCACACCGAAGTGAATTATGAACCAGACTGCTACATAATGTTTGGCAAGGAAAGTGCAGGCATTCCTGAGGAAATCCTTGTAGACAATGAGGAGAATTGTGTTCGCATTCCAATGGGGCATGATATTCGCTCACTTAATCTGTCAAATTCTGTTGCCATCATATTGTATGAGGCGCTCAGACAAAATGACTTCCTTGGACTTGAAACCGAGGGTAATTTACATAGACTCAACTGGAAAGAATAAAGGAATAGTGGGTACCAATGTCAATTATTAAATCAAAAGAATTAGTACATGAATATATAAGACGTGATGAAGAGGGCAACGTGGAATCTATCCAGGTGGCCCTTGACCATGTCAACCTAAATGTAGAACCAGGGCAGTTTATTTCTATTTTAGGACACAACGGCTCTGGTAAATCTACTTTTGCCAAACATATCAATGCACTTCTTACACCTTCAGAGGGAACTCTTATCGTAGATGGGATGAATACCTCAGATGATGAGTTTACCTTTGCGGTTCGTCAGACAGCAGGAATGGTTTTCCAAAATCCAGACAATCAGATAATCGCATCTGTTGTAGACGAGGATGTAGCATTTGGACCTGAAAATATCGGCGTTCCAACAGAAGAAATCATTAAGAGAGTGGAAAAGTCTCTTAAGATGGTTGGAATGCATAAATATAAAAATCATTCACCTAACAAGCTTTCAGGTGGACAAAAGCAGCGCGTAGCTATAGCTGGTGTTATGGCTATGGAACCGAAGTGCATCATTTTGGATGAGCCAACAGCCATGCTTGATCCTGACGGAAGAAAGGATGTACTACAGGCGGTTCACACTTTAAATAAGGAAAAGGGCATCACTGTCATCCTTATCACCCATTACATGGAAGAGGTGGTTGATTCTGACTATGTTTTCGTCATGGAGAAGGGTAAGGTTTTCATGGAGGGAACACCACGTGAAATATTTAAGGATGTAGAGCTTTTAAAGGAGCACAGCCTTGATGTACCACAGGTTACACTACTGGCTCATGAGCTTAGAAAAGAGGGCTTGCCTTTGCCAGAGTGCATTTTAACTCGTGAAGAGCTTGTTTCAGAACTTGTAAAACTAAAAAATGGAGGATACGTATATGGCAGATAATATTTTGATTTTGGACCATGTATCCTACAAATACAGTCCAGGTACTGCCTATGAGGTCACAGCCCTTGATGATGTAAGTCTTTCCATTAAAGAAGGCGAGTTCATCGGCGTTATTGGGCATACAGGAAGTGGTAAATCCACATTAGTTCAGCATCTTAATGGTTTGATTAAGGCTACTGAAGGTCACATTTATTTCCGCGGTCAAGACATCTATGACAAGGATTACGACATAAAGGAACTTCGTACTCAGGTAGGAATGGTATTTCAATATCCTGAGCATCAGCTTTTCGAGACTACCGTCTTCAAAGATGTACAGTTTGGCCCTAAAAATCAGGGCTTGGATGAAAAAGAACAGATAAAGAGAGCCTATGAGGCGCTTGGTCTTGTTGGTCTTCCAGAAGAATTTTATCTCGCATCACCATTTGAGCTTTCAGGTGGACAGAAGAGAAGAGCAGCTATAGCAGGTGTTCTTGCAATGAAGCCTGCGGTAATCATACTAGACGAGCCAACAGCTGGCCTTGATCCAAAGGGACGTGACGATATTCTTGGTATGATTTCTGATATGCATAAAAAGCGTGGAGATACTGTAATACTTGTTTCACATTCTATGGAGGATGTGGCAAATTATGTTGACCGTATCATAGTAATGGATTCAGGGAAGCCACAATTCGATGGAACTCCAAAAGAGGTATTTACACATTACAAGCAGCTTGAGGCTATGGGGCTTGCAGCACCACAGGTGACTTATGTTATGAACGACCTTAAGGATGCAGGTATGTCTGTGGATACAAGTGCCACAACAGTAGAAGAAGCAAAAAATGCTATTCTTGCTTCGCTTAAATAATTAGCCGAGACCAGCTTAAGGCTTGGACTTTAAGAGGAAAAATATGTTAAGAGATATAACTTTAGGACAATATTATCCAGCTAATTCAGTACTGCATTCCCTTGACCCAAGAGTGAAGCTTTTTGGAACCCTTATTTTTATTATCACACTTTTTTCAGCAAGCAATGTTATATTATTTGCAGCTGTAATATGTGTTCTTATTGGAATAATAAAACTAAGTCATGTTCCATTTTCATTTATGGTAAAGGGGTTGCGCTCAATTGTTGTGCTGCTTATTATAGCTGGACTTTTCAATTTATTTTTGACACCGGGCAAAACTCTGGTTTCATTTTGGATTTTTTCAATTTCAGATGTTGGTTTGAAAAATGCGGTTCTCATGACAAGCCGAATGATTTTGCTTATCATCGGTACATCTATCATGACCCTTACAACCACACCAAATCAGTTGACAGATGGTCTTGAAAAATCTTTAGGTTTCATGAAAAAAGCGGGAGTTCCTGTTCATGAAATTTCAATGATGATGTCGATAGCCCTCAGATTTATCCCTATATTGATAGAGGAGACTGATAAAATTATGAAGGCTCAAATGGCTCGTGGAGCAGATTTTGAGTCCGGTGGGCTTATAAAAAAAGCAAAAAACATGGTTCCACTTTTGGTACCGCTTTTTGTTTCCGCTTTCCGTCGCGCAAACGATTTGTCTTTTGCTATGGAGGCAAGATGTTATAATGGCGGAGAGGGACGTACCAAAATGCGTCCTCTAAAATATACAAGTCTTGACCAGAGAGCGTATATTTGCATAGCAATTTATTTGATAGTTTTTTATTCAGCAAAGGTAATTTTATAATATGCGAGTAATGATTGTTGTGGCCTATGACGGGTCAAATTACAGCGGTTGGCAGATTCAGCCAAACGGTGTCACAATTGAACAGAAATTAAACGAGGCTCTTACAGATCTTTTGCAAGAGCCTATCTCTATTATAGGAGCAAGCCGAACAGATGCAGGGGTTCATTCCCTTGGAAATGTTGCAGTTTTTGATACAAATTCACGTATGCCAGCTGACAAAATCAGCTTTGCTTTAAATCAGCGCCTGCCAGATGACATTGTGGTTCAGTATTCCTGCCAGGTAGAGGATGATTTTCATCCACGTTACGCTCCATGCCGCAAAACATACGAATACAAGATTTTAAATCGTAAAATGCCTGATCCAACCAAACGCAAAGATACATTCCATTATTACTACGATTTGGATGTGGAAAAGATGAATGAGGCAGCTGCTTATTTGATAGGGCAGCATGATTTTACGTCTTTCTCATCTGTTAAAGCTCAGGTTAAATCCCGCGTTCGTACCATTTATACAGCGCGAGTGTTCAAGGAAGATGATGTGATTCATATTCGTCTTACAGGCGATGGATTTTTATATAACATGGTCCGCATTATTGCCGGAACTCTCATAAAGGTGGGAGCTGGAGAGATGGATCCAATGTATATGCTTGAAATTTTCCGTGGCCGCAATCGAGAGCTTGCTGGCCCAACAGCTCCAGCGCATGGTTTGACCATGATTGGAATTGAATATGATTTTTAATATTGACGAATTAAAAAATGCATTGTATAATGTAACGGATGATGTAGTGAGAAGACTTGATTCTGTTAGCCCGGGGTCAGGTTTTACTATAACTTTTCCGAGACGGTGCCCGGACATCACTTTCTTGGAGCTTTTTTAAGATTTATTTAAGGAGGAATTCTCAATGAATACTTATATGCCAAACCCATCTCAGATTGAGAGAAAATGGTATGTAGTTGATGCTGAAGGACAGACACTTGGTCGTCTTTGTGCAGAAGTTGCAAAGGTTTTAAGAGGTAAGAATAAGCCAGTCTTCACTCCACACGCTGATTGTGGTGACTATGTAATCGTAGTAAATGCAGAGAAGATTAAGGTTACAGGTAAGAAGCTTGATCAGAAGATCTATTATCATCACTCAGACTATGTTGGTGGTATGAAGGAGACAACTCTTCGTGAGATGCTCAACACACACCCTGACAGAGTTATCGAGCACGCTGTTAAGGGCATGCTTCCAAAGGGACCACTTGGTCGTCAGATGTACACAAAGCTTTTCGTTTACGCTGGACCAGATCACAAGCAGCAGGCACAGAAGCCAGAAGTGCTTACATTTTAATAGGAGGTAGATCATGGCTAATACAACAAAGTATTATGGAACTGGTAGAAGAAAGTCTTCTGTAGCTAGAGTATATCTCGTACCTGGCACAGGCAAGATTACAATAAATAAGAGAGATATCGACGAGTACCTTGGTCTTGAGACATTAAAGGTAGTAGTTCGTCAGCCACTTGTTGCTACAGGTACTGTAGAGAAGTTTGACGTTATCGTTAACGTTAAGGGTGGCGGATACACTGGCCAGGCTGGTGCTATCAGACACGGTATCTCACGTGCACTCCTTGAGGTAGATGCTGAGTACAGACCTACACTTAAGGCAGCTGGATTCCTCACAAGAGATCCACGTATGAAGGAGCGTAAGAAGTACGGCTTAAAGGCTGCTCGTCGCGCACCTCAGTTCTCAAAGAGATAATCTTTCGAGATTCAAAAAGAATTTACAAACCTCAGAAACTCAGTGTTTCTGGGGTTTTTCTTTTATCTATAATTGTATTCAGTTGTGGTGAAACACAGAAAATTTTGTACCGTAATGGTCCCTGGGGACGGGGTTAGTGGTCCACTTTTGAGCTTAAAGATTAAGGATAAGGCTTGCCTATTTTAATATGACTTTATTAAAATGTAAGAAAGAACAATGGAATAATAATGCTGGATTAACCGATGAGAGAAGATAGATTATGGATAAATCATGGTCAGAAAACAATAAAGAAATACAGAAATTGCTGACGAAGGAAGCAACCTTTAAAGATGCTATTCAGAAGCTTTTGGCTTTCCGGGAGGAAATGTTTGAGCAAATTACTCAGATTGTGAGTGGATACCCGGATGAGGCCTTTGCCAAAATGCCTTTTGCGGGTGCAGATGGATATCACAGTAAAACCCTTGCCTATTCTATCTGGCATATTTTCAGGATTGAAGATATAGTTGCCCATGAGATGATAGCAGGGGATAGTCAAATCTTTTTTACACATGACTTTCATAATCGCATTTGCGCACCTATTATTACTACGGGTAATGAACTTCAGGGAAACGAGATTGCAGAGTTTTCAGAAAAACTGAATATTAAAGAACTATATCTGTATGTAAAAGCTGTAAAGGAGTCTACGGATCATATTCTTGGAGATCTGACATACAAGGATTTAAAGCAAAAATTCGGCGACGATGTAAAGGAAAAACTTATCCGCAGTAAATGTGTCAGTGAGAATGAGAATGCCTTTTGGCTGATTGATTACTGGTGCGGAAAGGATATAAAAGGACTGATTCAGATGCCATTTAGCCGTCACTGGATCATGCATATCGAAGCCATGCGCCGCATCAAGAATAAACTCTGCAAGATAGCACGAAAGGGTGTTGATCCTATTGCTTATTGTGGCTTTTCCTGTAATCACTGTTTCCTTTCAGAGTGGTGCGGATCCTGCAGAACGAAGTACAATGTCTGCTCTTTTGCCACCTGTGCTGAGGACAGAATATGTCCGAATGTGAAGTGCTGTAAGGAAAAAGATTTGGACGGATGTTATGAGTGTGATGAGCTCGAAAAATGCAATAAAGGATTCTATATCCCATCAAATGACGGAGCAAATGCAGCAAAGGCTCAGGCATTATATATAAGGAAATACGGAAAGAAAGAGTTCTTAAAGGTTCATGACAGACTACATGAGAAGTATGACTTCCAAAAGACACAGGAAGTTTTGGGACAGGATTATAAGGAAGGACTGAGAATTCTGGAGGAAACTTGAAAAAGCCTATAAATATGCTATTGTATCAACAACAGAGTTGCCAGGTGCGAATATCACTTGGGACCTAGCCGAGCGTGGAGCTTGGCTATTTTACTTTTTACATGAATTAAACTGAAAAGGACAGTATTACACTTTTGTGGAAAAATTATATTTGATAACAGGGCTCTGGTATAAGAATATTTTGTCTGGAATATTTCAGAATGGTAAAACTAGAGTTGTGAGAAGGGAGAAACAGAGGTTATGAAAATAGTAATTATCCATGGGCAGAGCCATAAAGGTTCCACGTATCATATAGCAAGAAAATTAGCAGAAAAAATCGGTGGGGATATTCAAGAGTTTTTCCTTCCAAGGGATTTTGATGAATTTTGCATTGGATGTACAACTTGCTTTGTCAAGGGAGAGGAGCAATGCCCACATCACGCAAAGCTGCAGCCAATTACAGAAGCACTTGATATGGCTGATGTGATAATCTTGGCAAGCCCTGTGTATGTATTTCATGTAACAGGTGCTATGAAGGCGCTATTAGATCATTATGGATTTCGATGGATGGCACATAGACCTGAGGAGAAAATGTTTAAAAAGCAGGGTGTATGTATTTCAACTGCGGCAGGGGCTGGCACAAAATCAACAAATCAGGACATGGCTCACAGCTTGTTTAATTGGGGCGTGCCTAGAATATATAAGTTAGGTTTTGCTGTGGCTGCAACATCTTATGATGGTATAAGCCCAAAGAAAAGGCAGGCAATAGAAAAGAAAACGGAAAAGATCGCAAATAAAATAAAGAAAGCTAATCAAAGGAGAATAAATCCAAATCTTAAATTACGCGGAATGTTTGCCATTATGCGTATAGTTCAAATACATGGTTGGAATCCAAAAGACATGGATTACTGGAATGCAAAAGGGTGGACTAAAGACAAGAGACCTTGGAGGTAAATATGCAAGAATTAGTATTACACAGAGTTTATAAGCATTGAGAAATTTTAGCCTGACAGGAAAATGTAGTGTTTATATGAGAAACTGAAGAAAAAGGTGAATGTATGAAAATTGAACACATAGCAATGTACGTAAACGACTTGGAAGCCACAAAAGATTTTTTTGTAAAGTATTTAGATGGAAAGGCTAATGATGGATACCACAATACTAAGACAGATTTTCGCTCATATTTTATTTCATTTGACGATGGGGCTCGACTTGAAATAATGAACAAGCCAGGCATGGTGGATGCAGATAAGCATTTAAATCGTACTGGATTAATCCATATTGCATTTTCTGTAGGAAGTAAGGAGCGTGTAGATGAACTTACAGGGCGCCTTAAAGCTGATGGTTATGATGTTGTAAGTGGACCAAGAGTAACAGGGGACGGCTATTATGAAAGCTGCATTGTTGTAATAGAGGGAAATCAGATAGAGTTAACGATTTAGCAGATAAATTAAAAGCATCTGCATACAGAAATCGTGAAAAACAATTGATAAGCCTGGATTTATAAGGGGGATTATTACTTGATTTTGTGGATAATTGCCACGCTGTGTGCGTTTTTTATAAAGGGACTTTGTGGTTTTGCAAATACATTAGTCTTTACATCTATTTTAGGATTTGGAGTGGCAAACGTTAATATATCGCCAGTGGAATTATTACTTGGGTATCCGACAAATCTAATATTGACTTGGAAGAATCGTAATAAGCTTGAGAGAAAAGTCTATATTCCTTTAGCATTGTTGGTTTTGGGTGGTAGTATTCCGGGAGCAATCCTTCTAAAGAATGTTGATGTTAGGCATTTAAAAGTGTTCTTTGGAATCGTTGTTATTCTTATAGCTGTTGAAATGTTTTTTAGAGAATATCAACGTACAAATGCAAAGGATTCTAATCTTTTACTAGGTATCATTGGCTTGATGTCTGGTATATTATGTGGCCTTTTTGGGATAGGAGCGTTGCTTGCTGCCTATGTTGGGCGAGTGACTAATTCAACGGATGAATTTAAAGCCAATTTAAGCGCGGTTTTTATTGTTGAAAATACTGTAAGAATCTTTACATATTATTTGCTTGGAGTATTTACACTTAATTCATTGAAACAAACAGTAATCCTTATTCCGTTCATGATTATTGGATTGTTTGCTGGAATGGAGAGTTCAAAAGTCTTGGATGAAAGAGTTGTAAAAAAGATTGTTATAGTTCTTTTGGTAATATCAGGGGTATTTTTAGTTGGAATGAATTTGTAGTGTTAACAGACATCGACAACTTCATATTATGATGAGATGCTTTCTGGGAAGGACTGAAAAATGGAATTAAGAAAAATAAACGAGAATGATGTAGATCTAGGGGGACGGGTTTAGTAGTTCAAAAAGATGGGTTATAACACTAGAACTTTTAGGTGTGATAAAAATCTTTCTGCTATAGGTGTAAATGCCTGATAGCGGTTCCATGCGAAATATATTTTGTTTTCAAGCTTAGGAGACAACGGTCTGAATACAAGGCCGTTGTTTTTTGATGTATCAATAAGGTGATTATAGGTGAGAAGATACCCAAGACCTTCCATTGTGAAAATAGAGCCATTGTAGGAAAGACGGAAAGAACCTTCAAGCTGAAGTTCAGAAAATCTGCTCCCGGCCCATTTCTTTATATCTCCGTTCCAAGCCTGATCTGAGCAGAAAAGAGGTAATCCTATCAGGTCATCCAAACGAATGGATTCCTTTTTTGCCAGATGGTCATTTTCAGGAATGATAAGTCCCCAGGTATCAGCCTGTGGAAATTCTATATATTCATACTTTCTGATGTCCGGCTGCTCAACAAGAACAACAAAATCAAGAAGCCCTTTTTCTGTTTTTTCAGATAGCTGCTCTGTATCACCACTTGTGATGTGATAGTGGAGATTGGGATAGCTTTCTTTAAAGGTCTTGATTGCTCTTGCAAGGAATCTTAGCTGATAAGATTCTGCAAGTCCCAGGTAAAGATCGCCTCCGCTTATGTCATCAAGTGAAACAAATTCCTGCTCGATTTTATCAGCCATGCTCACAAGATCTTCTGCGCGGTTTCTGAGAAGAATTCCTTCTTCTGTCAGCTTTATACTGAAACTGTGCCTTGTAAATAGCTTCTTACCCAATTCTTCTTCCAATGATTTTAATTGTTTGGATAGAGTTGGCTGAGTCACATGCAGTATCTCAGCGGCTCTGCTCATGTTTTCTTCTCTTGCTACAGCTAAAAAATATCTTAAAGTCCTGATTTCCATGGTGATTCCTTTCCTGTACTGCTCATTGCTGAATGATATGCCAAAATGGAATAATATGATATTCATTATAACTATTAGCAAAAAATCTTACAAGCTCATACAATAGAATTGTAAGTGAAATAGTTACATGGAAATGAGGAATACTCATGGATAAAGAATATCTAAAGCAAAGCCTTTCAGATGCGGGATGCTGTAATGAGGCAACAGACACTATCCTGGAAAGATTTGAGTCAGGCAGTATCGATGAAATGGTAAGGCTTCTGAAAAAAGAAAGATGCCGTGCCATGGACGAGTACCACGAAAGCGGGAGAAAAGTTGACTGCATGGATTTCATGCTAAGAAAAATCGAAAACGAAATGAAGCAGAGATGACGGAGGTATCAAATGATGATCAGAACAGAAGAACTTAATTTAGTAACAGAGTGGGATAAGACCTTTCCAAAGAGTGAGAAGATAGAACACAGCAAGGTGACATTTGCAAATCGCTACGGGATAACTCTTGTGGCAGATATGTATATACCAAAGGATACAGATGGCAAGCTTCCGGCTATTGCAGTATCAGGACCATTCGGAGCTGTTAAGGAGCAGTGTTCAGGATTATACGCTCAGACTATGGCTGAAAGAGGATTTCTTACAATAGCCTTTGATCCCTCTTTTACAGGAGAGTCAGGCGGCAACGTAAGATATATGGCATCACCTGATATCAATACAGAGGATTTTATGGCTGCAGTTGATTTTCTTTCACTTAATGAAAAGGTAGATCCGGAAAGAATAGGAATCATAGGAATCTGCGGATGGGGCGGAATGGCTGTCAATACAGCGGCTCTTGACACAAGAATCAAAGCTACAGCTGCAATGACCATGTATGACATGACAAGAGTTAATGCAAAAGGTTACTTTGATGCCGATGACAGTGAAGAAAAGAGATATGAAGCGAAAAAGGCTTTGTGCGCTCAGCGTCTTGAAGATTTAAAGAATGGAGAATATAAGCGCGCGGGAGGTGTTGTAGATCCTCTACCTGCAGATGCACCTTTCTTTGTAAAAGACTATTTTGATTACTACAAAACTGATCGTGGATATCATGCTCGTTCCCTTAATTCCAATGATGGATGGAATGTGATAGGCTGTGAATCTTTCGTGAATCAGCCAATCCTTAAATACAGCAATGAAATCAGAAGTGCAGTGCTTCTTGTACATGGCGGGAAGGCTCACTCCTGCTACTTCAGTAAAGACGCTTATGCTGACATGATAAAGGACAGCAAATATGCTGATAATAAAGAACTGATGATTATTCCAGATGCAGTTCATACAGATCTGTATGATGGAGGAGATAAGGATTATATTCCGTTTGACAAACTTGAGAGCTTCTTTAATGAATATCTTAAATAAGGAAAGATGACAATGAGTAAGGTGCTGATAATAAAGACAAGTCTGTTCTGTGGCGGAATAAATGACATGGGTGAAGCAGAAGGCAAAGAAGAGGAAAAGCGGGAGGCTTATGATTTTGGAAAATCTCTTTTGTAAAAATACAGGTAAAATGCTTACAGCATTATGTGTGATGGCTGTAACCCTCTATACTGGATGTGGATATAATGAGTATGCACAGGCTAAAACGAACAGTAATACGGCAACGGAAGATCACTTAAAGGATGAAGAAGACGTAATTACTAATGATGAAAGGTCGACAGAAAGTATGCTTAAGCTTTTTATAAATGATGAAGAGATACAGGTAATCTGGGAAGAAAATGAATCAGTAGAAGCTCTGAAGAATCTGGCTGAAGATAAACCTATCATCATTGATATGTCTATGTATGGCGACTTTGAGCAGGTTGGCTCTATTGGTCAGTCTATTCCAAGGAATGATAAGCAGATGACTACAAGTGCCGGGGACATTGTTTTGTATTCAGGTAATCAGCTGGTAGTGTTTTACGGTTCAAATAGCTGGGCTTATACAAAGCTCGGGCATATTGAAAATATATCTGCGGAAGAAATGAAAAAAAGGCTTGGTTCCGGGGACGTTAACGTAACAATAAGTATTACTGAATAAGCTTATGAGAAGCGAGGCAATATGATTGAAAAAAATGTCACCAGCCGCATACAGTAGCCTACCATACACAACAGGTAAACAGCAACTCGTAATGCAAATGCCTAAAACCATGCACTTAGAACTACAAGAAAGTTCTCAAAGAGATAACAATTATTTTTACTATATCTCCTCAGTTTCAAGGCTGAGGGGCTTTTTTATTCTAATGTTTTTTTATAGTCTTTTCCCCATGATTCCATAGAGCTTATGATAGGTCGCATGGATTCACCGAGGCCAGAAAGGGCATATTCAACTCTTGGAGGGACTTCTGGATAAACTGTTCTTGTTATAATCCCATCTTCTTCCATTGATCTAAGGGAATCTGTCAGAACTTTCTGGCTGATGCCTTCAAGACTGTTTTTTAGTTCATTAAAACGCCATGGTCTTACAAGAAGGTTTCGCATAATCAGTAATTTCCATTTGCTTCCTAAAAAATCACTGTATGGGGAATATCGGTACTGAAGAATGAATGGAATAATGGTATCGGTGCAATGTTAATGCAGCATCTGGGTTATGCGATTAACCAATTGTGAATATGGGATATTTCTCTTATCATTTAATCAAATGATAAGGGGGTTTTTATGAAGGAGTCTTTTGAAAAAAAGGTAATAAATATAGCGATACCGGTCGCACTTCAGTCAATGCTCCAATCGTCGTTTTCCATGATAGATCAGATAATGGTGGGACAGCTTGGGGAAAAGAGTATAGCTGCAGTGGAGATAGCAGGGAAGCCCGGATTTATCTATTCATTTGTTGTCGGTGCAATAGGCACTATAGCGGGAATCATGATATCCCAGTATATTGGGAAGAATGACAGGGAGACTGAGGAAAGAAGTATCTGTGTGAATTTTCTTGTAATGCTACTGACAGGAATAGCGTTCTTTTTTCTGTCAATGGTGTTTCCTTCACAGTTTATCAAGATGTTTACTGATGATGTGAGCGTCATTAATGAAGGAAGCGCATATCTGGGAATAATAGGGTGGACATTCATTCCGCTTGGTATAAGCAATATTTGTGGTGTTGCCTTAAGATGCAGAGGAAAATCCTCATGGCCATTATATGCGGGTTTTATTTCTGCGATAATTAATACAGGTCTTAACTATTGTCTGATATTCGGAAACTTTGGTATGCCGATGCTTGGAGTCAGGGGCGCGGCCTTTGCCAGCGTTATTTCCCAGATAGCGGGGGCTGTCCTGACAACCGTGATGTTTTTTGCCCTGTATGGCAGGATTGGCTTCTCGGTTTCTCTGGAAAAAGAAAGATTCTGGCAGTATCTGGCCATGCTTATACCTGTTGTATTAAATGAATTTCTGTGGTCTGTTGGTCAGAGCATCAATACCTTCGTATATGGTCATATGAGCACAGACGAACTTGCCGGAATGTCACTTACGGGTTCGGTTCAGGGACTTACTATTGGGGCACTTAGCGGAATCGCCCAGGCTGCAGGAATACTTGTAGGAAAGCGTCTTGGTGAAAGGGAGTATGATAAAGCATATCAGGAATCAAAAAAGCTATGTGTGTATGGTCTCGCTGGAAGTATCATACTGTCAGTAACAATAATAGTATTAAAAGCTCCTTATGTGCATTTGTTCAATGTGGCGGATGATGTAAGAACCATCGGCTTAGCTCTTCTAACCGCTTTTGCAGTACTTATGCCGATAAAGGTTCAGAACATGATACTTGGAGGCGGCATCATACGCAGTGGCGGCAGAACAAAATACATCATGATGATAGATATGCTTGGCACTTGGCTAATCGGAGTGCCACTTGCTGTTTTGACAGGTCTTGTATTCAAACTGCCCATTGTGTGGGTGTATTTTATTCTGTCACAGGAAGAACTGGTAAGGTTCATAATTTCAATATTCATGTTCAGAAGCAGAAAATGGATGAATACCATTGAGTGAGGAAGAATATGTGGGATGATTACGATGGTGGGCGACAGGTCGGAGAGTATCTCAGAAATATAACCTGATTGTTAAAGGAGTTGGCTATGAAAAGGGATTAAAAAACTTTCGCATTTTCACATAATCACAAATTTGATACATTTATCGAGTACAATAATACTAGGTGTATTTTGTGGACGTTGTAGACGTAAAAATTGAGAGTGATTAGTATGAACGATACAATGTATGAACAAATAGTTTCAGCTATAGAAAATAAAGAGCTACAGGCTTATTATCAGCCTCAGTACAATCCACGTAAAGGTGTGATTGGTGGAGCAGAGGCTCTAGTTAGGTGGATAAAACCTGATGGAGTTATTGTTTCGCCAAGTTACTTTATACCTGAACTAGAGGCAGCAAACAAGGTTGGTGTAGTGGATTGGTACATAGCTGAAGAGGCCTGCAAGACACTTAAAGAGCTTGGACCTAAAGCTGTGAAAATAAGTGTTAATTTTGGTCGGGAACATGCAAAAGATGAAAATTTTGTAGATAAGCTCAATAAAATTGTAGAAAAATATGACATTGATAGAAGCTTATTTGGTGTTGAAATTACAGAGTCTTATTTGGCAGCAGATAAGGACGCTGTTATAGAGTGGGTTTCTAGAGTGTCAAAAGCAGGCTACACAGTATCAATTGATGATTTTGGTTTTGGAATGTCTTCACTCTCCTTTGTAAAGGATGTTCCAGCAGAAGTACTAAAGATAGATAAATCCTTTTTAGAGGATAATTGTCAATCGGAAAAAGGACGAATTACACTTGAAGCAGTTTTTTATTTAACCCATAGACTCAGACTTACGACAGTAGTTGAAGGCATAGAGACAAAGGAGCAACTGGATTTCATCAATACCTGCGATTGCGACTATATACAAGGATTTATATTTTCAAAGCCTGTACCACATGATGACTTCATATACATGTGTACGAAAGAAAATCCAGTATTAAATGAGCATTTTGATCCCATATCTAGAAGTACCGCTTTTGGGCAGGCTATGATGCTGATAGATGCAGTATATAAAAAGTTTTCTATAATCATTTTTGCCAATCTGACAAATAATAGCTATCACGTGATGAAAAAAAGAAATTTCATCGATGCTATAATTCCGGAGACCGGTACCTATGATGAAGGTGTAGGGGTAGTAAAAAGTCTTTCGGATGAAATTGACTATCCTGAAATTGACAGGGCATTTTCTAGGGAAAATTTAATTGCAGCATACAATAGAGGTGAAGAGAAAGTCCTTAGGATAGTTAGACAGCATGATAATAATGGAGTGTATCATCGCATTGCTATAGAAGATTATTTTATGGATAACCCTGACAATGACGATATATTTATGGTCTGCTTTATCCATAGAGTTGAGTACGCTGATGAAGTGTATTTGAATAACACCAGGCCTATTAATGATTAATGATAATAAAGAATGTTATTTATAAGAAAATAGAGACAAATATTGGCTAATCGTTTACAAGAAATAAGCAATATGATAGACTTTCTGTGGTATAAAATGAAAGAAAGGAGGGCGTATTATGAATTGGAAAAATGAGAACATACATTTGATGAAAGGTTCTATTTTATTGGATTACAGGGGTAGTGCGCCCTTTTTTAGGCAATAAGTAGCTTAAATTACAAAGCGACACTATCTCCTGATTCTACTAAATAGATAAGGAGATTTTTTTATGCAAAAAATTAATATAAAAGCACAAATTAAAAAGTTATATTGTATAGATAGTTTTGGAGCACTTATGATAGCAGGTGGCTCCTGGGTGGCACTTTTAGCCGCCAGAGGATTTTCAACTATTGAGATTGGATGGTTTGAAAGCATATTTCACGTGGTAAGTATGATATGTGAAGTGCCATCTGGGGCAGTGGCCGATGTATTTGGCCGTAAAAAATCAATGGTTATGGCACAGCTTATGTCTATGCTTTCAGCTCTTGTGATGATTTTTACAGATTCATTTTTATCAATAGCAGTAGCCATGGGAGTCAGCGCCTTAAGCTATAATCTGGCTTCAGGAACCCGGGAGGCCTTGGCTTACGATAGTATGAAACAGGCAGGAACAGAAGAAGAGTACGAATCATTTGTATCCACGGATATGATTATTTATGAAGTATTTAGTTCTCTTGCAACCCTTCTAGCAGGTGTAGCATTAATGCTAGGATATAAAAAGGCATATCTTATTGATATTTTAATGGGAAGTGTAGCATTATTATTTGCTTTATCTTTGACAGAGGTTCATGCCAAAGGTCACGAAAATATGGATGTTGCATCACGTTTTAAGGATGTAACTATCGGCAGCATTAATTTCATCAGGGATAATCGAAAGGCCCGTCTTATTATTTTGTATAATGCGTTGATTGGAGCGGTGGCTGTGCTTATAGGATTTTTCCTTCAGGCGAAGCTGCCGGAGGTGGGACTAAAAGCAATTTACCTGGGACCAGCACTGTTTATCATTGGAATATCAGGTGCCATAGGCTCCAAGGCTATTACACATTTTAAACACTTTGGATATAAGTCAATTGCCCTAATCAGTCTTTGTGGAGTGGTTTTTGCTATATTATCAGTATTTATGGGCAATCCTTATATAATGATATTAGGCGCCTGCGTTGGAGCATTTGCTGATAGTTTTATAGAAATACGCTCAGACGTGGTGCTAAACAACATGATTCCATCTGCTCAGCGAGCAACACTTATGTCTATCAATTCATTTACTTTTTCTGTGATAATGATAGTGATGTCACCTGTTTTCGGACTCATTTTTCAATCTAAAATCTAAGCAATACAACAGTTTTTCACTCTTTTAAAACATTTCTATGGTACGCTTCATACATCGGAGGGAATACCCATGACCAGGATGATGAAGCGTGCCTTAATTAATTGGCTTTTCAGACTGTTTATTTTCATATCAATTTTTGGAGCATACCTATTTAAAAAGGAAATTTTGATTGAGTTCATGACACATGAATTTACATTTGGCATTTCCGAATATGGTATCAGCCCGTTGCATGTGCTTTGGGCTATTTTCATGATAATGATGCTTCAACATATTTTTCCTCATAAGGAGCTGTCCATGGCCTATAAAAAAGGTAAATTGGAGGAGTATGTTCCAGTGGAGGGCTTTTCAAGGCTTGAACTACTTGAGTTTGTCCAAGGGATGAATGTGAAGGCGTGGATAGTGATGCTTGTGTGGCTCACATTCAACGCAGTATTTGCAGTTTTGTATTTATTCAAAATCATTGGTGCTGCAGACATGCTGATGCTTACGGTTTTCTTTTATTTAAGCGACTATTTGTGTATAATATTTTTCTGTCCGTTTCAGACATTTATAATGCATAATAAGTGTTGTATTAACTGTAGGATATACGATTGGGGGCATTTTATGATGTTTACCCCAATGCTTTTTATTAAAAATTTCTTCTCATGGAGTTTGTTTTTTACAGCTCTTATTATTCTTATAAAATGGGAATACAATTACGCAAAGCATCCTGAGTTCTTTTGGTATGGAAGCAACAAAAGGCTTCAGTGCAACCAGTGTCAGGAGAAGCTGTGCGTAATCAAGAATAAAATAAAAGGAAAATAGATTTATGAGTATTTTAAATGTGGAGCATTTGTCCCACGGATTTGGTGACAGAGCAATTTTTGAAGATGTATCATTTAGGCTTTTAAAGGGCGAGCATATAGGACTTGTCGGAGCTAATGGCGAAGGCAAGTCTACTTTTATGAATATTATCACAGGAAAGCTTCAGCCAGACGAGGGTAAAATCGAATGGAGCAAGAAGGTTCGAGTGGGTTATCTGGATCAGCATACCGTCCTTGAAAAGGGAATGACCATAGGCACAGTTCTTCATAGCGCCTTTGATTTCCTGTATGAGATGGAGCAGGAGATGAATGACATCTATGCAAGCCTTGGTGACGTTACAGACGATGATGAAATGAATAAACGCATGGAGGAGGCTGGAACTATAGCAGATCTTCTTACCATGCATGATTTTTATATGATTGATGCAAAGGTGGAGGAAGTAGCGAGGGCCTTGGGTGTCCTTGATTTGGGCCTTGATAGAGATGTTACAGAGCTTTCCGGAGGTCAGCGTACTAAAGTATTAATGGCAAAGCTTCTTTTGGAGAAGCCAGATATCCTTCTTTTAGATGAGCCTACAAACTATCTTGATGTGGAGCATATCGAATGGCTCAAGCGTTACCTGAACGAATATGAAAATGCTTTTATTTTGATATCCCATGATGTTCCATTTTTGAATTCGGTTATCAATCTGATTTATCACATGGACAATAAGCAGCTGAATCGCTACGTGGGAGATTATGACAAATTCCAGGAAGTCTATGCCATGAAGCAAAGTCAGCTTGAGGCAGCCTACAACAGACAACAAAAGGAGATTGCCGAGCTTAAGGATTTTGTGGCTAGAAATAAGGCTAATGTAGCTACAAGAAACATGGCAATGTCGCGTCAGAAAAAGTTAGATAAAATGGACGTTATTGAGCTCGCCCAGGCAAAGCCAAAGCCAGAATTTTACTTCAAGGAAGCCCGTACTCCAAGCCGTGTTATCTTTTCTACCAAAAATCTTGTTATAGGATATGATAAAAATGAGCCTCTTACAAAGCCTTTAAATCTTGAAATGCAGCGTAAGCAAAAGATAGCTTTAATTGGCGCCAATGGTATTGGAAAGACCACTCTTTTAAAGAGTATCCTGGGGCTGATTCCACCTCTTGAAGGTACAGTTTATCAGGGAGAATTCCTTGAAATAGGATATTTTGAGCAGGAGATGGATCAGCATATTTCAACCACCTGTATCGAAGAAATATGGAACGAGTTTCCATCCTACAATCAAAACGAAGTACGTTCTGCATTGGCAAAATGTGGACTTACCACAAAGCATATTGAGAGTCTTTGTAGAGTGCTTTCCGGTGGAGAGCAGGCCAAGGTTAGATTATGTAAGCTTTTAAATCGTGAGACAAACCTGCTTGTTTTAGACGAGCCTACCAATCACCTTGATGTGGAAGCAAAGGATGAGCTTAAGAGAGCATTAAAGGAGTACAACGGTAGTATTCTCATGGTTTGTCACGAGCCAGAGTTCTACGACGGTCTTGCCACTGATGTGTGGGATTTCTCTGATAGTAGTTTGAAAATATAACAAAATTAGTTGAATTGTCACAATGGACAAATACTCCGAATCATAATAAAATAAAAAGGCGATTTAACAAGTTAAAGAGTTAAAAGATTAAATCGTTAAAGAGTTTTTGGAGGAGTATAAAATTGAACAAAAATAATCGCGGCAGCTTTTCAGGCAAAATAGGCTTTGTCCTATCGGCCGCTGGAGCATCAGTTGGTCTGGGAAATATTTGGAGATTCCCATATTTATGCGCAAAATACGGTGGAGGAATCTTCTTAATTGTATATGTTATTTTAGCGTTGACTTTTGGTTACACAATGATTGTTGCAGAAACCGCTATAGGCCGGCACACAAACAAAAGTCCTGTAGGTGCATTCAATCAGCTGAGCCACAACAGGTTCATGAGGTTAGGAGGCTGGATTAACGCCATTATTCCTATACTTATTGTGCCATATTATTCTGTAATCGGTGGTTGGGTAACAAAATACTTTTTTGAATACTTGCGAACCGATGCAAAGGTCATCGCAGGAGATAATTTCTTTACAAGCTTTATCACAAATGGCTATGAATCAGAGCTGTGGTTTATCGTATTTTCCATACTAGTCCTTGTTGTAATTTACATGGGCGTAGAAAATGGTATTGAGCGAGTTTCAAAGTTTGTTATGCCAATACTTGTGGTACTTGCGGTTATCATTTGTGCATATTCAGTTACAAGACCTGGTGCTTTGGCCGGAGTAAAATACCTATTTGTTCCAAACTTCAAGCATTTTTCCATAATGACAGTAGTTACTGCCATGGGCCAGATGTTTTATTCACTTTCAATTGCGATGGGTATTCTGATTACATTTGGTTCGTATGTTAAAAAAGAAGTCAGCATTGAGGAATCCACTGAGCAGGTAGAGATTTTTGATACTGCAATAGCTGTACTTGCCAGCCTTATGATTATTCCAGCGGTATTTGCTTTTTCAGGTGGTGACGAATCCACACTTAAAGCAGGTCCATCACTTATGTTTATCACCATGCCAAAGATTTTCGCCAGCATGGGCTTTGGCAGAATAATCGGAGTGCTTTTCTTTGCACTAGTATTATTTGCAGCAGTGACCAGTGCCATCGCATTAACAGAAAGTGCTGTTTCCACATTTTCAGATGAATTCAAATGGAGCAGAAGACGTGGCGTTACTATAATGGCAGTTATTATGGTAGTGCTTGGCAGCCTTTCATCCCTTGGAAACGGACCACTTGCAGATGTTAGAATCATCGGTATGCAGTTTTTAGATTTCTTTGATTTCCTTACAAATTCGGTGATGATGCCAATAGCAGCCCTTGCAACATGCATCCTTGTCACAAGATTTATGACAGTAGAAAAGCTAGAAGCTGAAGTAGAACAGGCCAATCATCCATTCAAGAGAAAAGCAATTTTTTCATTTATGATTAAATTTTTATGCCCACTTTTTGTTGTAATTATTTTAGTAAGTGCAATTTTAAATGTGTTTGGTATAATTTCTATGTAAGAATATATAAAACGAGGATATGGTATCCTCGTTTTATTTTTTAATTAAGATTTCTTTTGGTTAGCTTAGGAAAATGTTCAAAAGAATTTAAAAATCTATTTTTGAGGGTTTATTTTTATATGAATATTGTTAGAATAGATGACATTAAAGATGAGAGGGTATCCATCTTTACTGAATATAATGAAGCACAGTTGTATCATTTCTTTGAACCAAATGGTGGGATATTTATAGCTGAAACGCCCAATGTGATCGAAAGGGCATTGAACCGTGGCTGTGAGCCAATGGCCTTTTTTGTGGAGGAAAAAGCCTATGATACAGATGTAGTCAGAGAGCTTTTGTCAAAGCTTGATGTATCAGCTGTTATAGATATTTTCGTAGCAAAGCTTGATGTGATAAATAGAATCACAGGATTTAATCTTACAAGAGGAGTGCTTGCAGCCTTTAGAAGGCCTGCACTTCCTAATGTGGCAGATTTATTGGAAGCCAGCAACAAGGTGGCCATTCTAGAGGATGTGATGAATCCCACAAATGTAGGAGCAATATTTCGTTCTGCGGCAGCTCTTGGGGTGGATGCTATTTTTTTGACTCATGATAGCGCAGACCCTTTTTATCGTCGCGCCGCAAGAGTGGCTATGGGGACATCCTTTCAAGTACCGTGGACATACTTTGAAAAGGGCAGCGACTATGTAGATAAGCTTCATCAGCATGGATTTAAGGTGGTATCCATGGCACTGAAAGATAATGCTATAACGCTTGCATCTCCCCAGCTTAAAAATCACGATAAGCTTGCTATTATATTTGGTACAGAAAGCACAGGCATCAAGGATACAACTATAGCAAAAAGCGACTATGTTGCGATTATTCCGATGCATCATGAGGTGGATTCATTAAATGTGGCTGCGGCAAGTGCCGTAACCTTTTGGGAACTTTGTAGTAAGTAGCGAGAATTTGGAGGCAAAAATGTACGAACTTATTTCAAGACTATTAATGTTTGGTGATTTGACAGAGGATAGCATCCTTTATAGACTGGGGCGCACCATTGATAGGGTGGAATCCGGCGATTACAACAAACGTGAGGCTACCAGAGAGATTAATGCTATCTCCAAGGAGCTTTTGATGCTGGCCACAGACTATGGCTTTGATGACAATCTCTGGCACAATTACATAGCCTTTTACATCATTACAAATGAAAATCCATTTTCACTTGTTACTGAAAAAACAGATGTAAAGCCAGGCTCAGTTAATCATTTGGTGGAAAATGATTTCAAGATTTTAAAGGCCATTTTTGATTATGATTTTACAGCCCTTGAAGAGAATCTTAACCTTGAAAGCTTCTCCGTATTTACGAATTACACTGCAGTGAATAAGAATAAGCAGATGTATAACAGAAACGTGAGTGAGAAGGTTCGTACACTTTCAAAATCCCTTGAGGCTCAGGCAGATTATAAAGGATTCTTTACCGTAATTACGGATTTCTACAAAGCATATGGTGTTGGAATGTTTGGTCTTAACAAGGCATTCCGTATAGAAGAGGTGGGGGATAACGATATGAAGTTTGTCCCTATCAACAACATGGAAGAGGTTGTCCTTGATGATTTGATTGGCTACGAATATCAAAAGAAGCAGCTTGTAGATAACACCGAAGCCTTTGTTCAGGGCAAAAAAGCCAATAATGTGTTGCTGTTTGGTGATAGCGGCACAGGCAAATCCACAAGCATAAAGGCCATTGTAAATCAATACTATGACCAGGGCCTTAGAATGATTGAAATATACAAGCATCAGTTTAGATATCTTTCAAAAATCATCGCCAGCATCAAAAACAGAAATTACAAATATATTATTTATATGGATGATCTTTCCTTTGAAGAGCACGAAATAGAGTATAAGTTTTTGAAGGCTGTTATCGAAGGCGGTGTTGAGACACGACCTGACAACATTCTTATTTATGCTACATCAAATCGTCGTCATCTCATCAAGGAGACCTGGAACGATAGAAATGACCAGTCAAATGCAGATGACAGACATCATTCAGATACAGTGGAAGAGAAGCTTTCACTTGTACATCGCTTTGGTGTTACAATTAGTTATAGCAAGCCATCTCAAAAGGAGTACTTAGATATAGTGCTTGCTCTTGCAAAACGTGTAAATATTGCTATTTCAGATGAAGAGCTCATCGCGCAGGCGAAAATATTTGAAATGGAGCAGGGTGGCCTGTCAGGAAGAACAGCCCAGCAATTTATAAATTATATTAGTTAAAACAGATAAATGGAGGTTTTGAGAATGACATATTTCACATGTTTTTTTCTTGATAATGAAAAGGATATAATCGTAAATCTTTACAAGGATTTAGACAGGATGTTTTACGTTCTCAAGACCCCAAATCATGCCACAGGCAATCTCATCAGAAACATCGCAAAAATCTGCGACCTGCCTTTGACAGAGGATGAGGATGGAATGCTCATTATCGAGGGGGAGGTTCCATGCTACATCGATGGGAGAAATGCTGAAAGCTACATTTTTATGCTAAAGGGCACAGAGGTTGCAAATATCTACAACGATGGTTTTGTTAAGGTCAAGGCTACCATATCAGCTATCGCAAAGACCTTGATGAGCCAGACTAAAAATTTTGCTCTTCCAGTTGGAAAAACTATTTTTAAAACGTATATACGTAGAGAACTTAAATTCAGAGCTGATATGCACACTCACATGAATGGAAATCTTTCCGGAGATGTGCTTATCGCATTAGGTATTTCCCATCAAATCAGATACCCTTTGTATTATGTTAAAAAGCTTGATTTGAAGCTTACAGATGTTCAGTGGAAGCTCCTTTATGAACAGCGCGAAAAGGTTGCAAGACAGTTTGTTACATCAGGGCTTCAGGGGAAATACTTAGATAGAAGAATTAATGATAATACATTTATCAATTTTGCAGACTTGATTTTAAACAACATCGATAATGCAGAAGAAAATATCGTTAAAATCCGAGGCTCACTTGCAGTAATCAAGGACGGTCAGGCTGTATTTACTAACCTTGAAAAGGTTTATCTGTATCGCTATGTATTCTGTAAGGGAGTTGAAAGCGAAAGCAAAATCACATTATCAAAGGTTGAAATGATTCCTGATGAGGATGTTAAAAATTCCTTGCTTCAGATGATTAGGGATAAGGAAAATCCTGCCTATTACAGGAACACTATTTTTCAGGACAAGCTTTTATGGATTGCCAGAAGCTATAAAAAGCAGGGTATCTACTACGCAGAAATCAGTGATACAACTCTGGTAAAAAAATATGAATCTCTTGAAATGCTTCGTCAGATTCATCAGGTAATGCCAAGCATTTACAAGGAAACTGGAGTTATGATTCGTTTCCTTGCTGCAATGCGTCGTATTCCACTTACCATCATCAAGGATGCCGTGACACCTGAAAATTACTTAGAGCAAAACTTAGAGGTGCTTAAGGCCACAGCATTAGATCCTTATGTGGCTGGTTGTGATTTTGTAGGAGAGGAGATTAACGATATTATCACCTTAAAGCCTGCATTCAAAGAATTGGTAAAGATAGCCAGCAAAGACCCAAGCTTCGTAATTCGTGTGCATGCAGGAGAAAACGACAGTCAAAAGGATAATATTTCACATTCTATTTTGTGTGTAAAGGAATCTTTGGCCCCTGGCCAGCCTATGCCTAAAATGCGTCTAGGGCACGGTCTTTACACCTATAGCCCAAGCAGTAAAAAGGGTAGAGAAACCTTGAAGCAGCTCAAGGAAAATAATGTGGTCCTTGAGTTTCAGATTACCAGCAACGTTAGACTTAATAATCTAAACTCCCTGGAGAATCATCCGCTGAAAAACTATTTAAAAAATGGAATCAGCTGTGTTCAGGGAACGGATGGTGCCGCTTTATATGGTACAGATGCCATAGAAGAGCAGCTTTCCTTGGAAAAGATGCTTGGACTTTCTGATGATGAGCTTCGACTTATGAAGGAAGCGGAAACCACCATTATTGAGGATGCTCAAAGGTCATATTCAGAGAAAAAAGTAGCTTTTGCAGAACTTCTAGGGGACAGGGATTTAGAGGATGTCCTTCTTGAAAAGATGCAGACTGTGAAGATTTCAAATGGCAAGTCAAGGGGAGCAGCAAAGCTCGATGCCAACACAGAGCTTAAGGAACAGATTTCTGAAATCACCTGGGACAGACTGCCTGTTGTTATTATAGGTGGAAGCTTTAATACAGAAAATCGCTCGACCAAGCTAAGCGCCAATGCCACCAGCCAGATAGATGAGATGTTAGAATACTTAAATCCTGAGGAGGTATGCTTTGTAATAGGGCATAAGCTGTCAGGCTATGAAAAATATCTGTTGGAGCATAACACAAAGGGATTTAGGATTTATTCCTTTGTACCAGCCGTTATTACAAAATCAGAGGCAGAGCGCATTAAAAATTCTGATGTAAAGGTTAGAGTTTCAACAGAATCTCAGGGAATGGGCATCTACAAGAGCTTCAATTACGAGATTTTTGAGCGTCGTCCATCCATGGTGGTAGCTTTTGATGGAAATAGTGCAGCTACCAATCTTATTCAAGAAGCAAAAAATGGAAAGGGTAAATCTGCTATTTTCGTTTGGGCAAACTCTAGAACATTGATGCAAAAGGCACAGTCGTTGCATGGATACGTTCATGCTTTTGACAATGATAACACACTGGTTTCAGCCATTGATGAGACCATAAAAAAGGCTTCCCAATAAAAAACTGGGAAGCCATATTTTTACTTGATCAATTAATCATCAGCAAGCTCGTCAGAAGAAAGTTCAAGAACTGTACGCTTACGAGCCATTTCATCAGACTCAAGGTACTCATCGTATGTTGTCATCTTGTCGATCATCTGTCCGTTTGGAAGGATTTCGATGATACGGTTTGCAGTGGTCTGCACGATTTCGTGGTCACGAGAAGAGAAGAGGATTACACCTGAGAACTTCTGGAGACCAGTGTTAAGTGCTGTGATTGATTCCATGTCAAGGTGGTCAGTAGGCTCATCAAGCATAAGAACGTTGGAGTTTTCAATCATCATACGAGAAAGAAGAACACGAACCTTTTCACCACCGGATAATACCTTCATCTTCTTAGCGCCGTCATCACCAGCGAAAAGCATACGACCAAGGAAACCACGTACATAAGTAGCATCCTTAATCTCAGAGAACTGTGTAAGCCAGTCTACAATGAGAAGGTCTGTGCTGAAGATTTCAGTGTTGTCCTTAGGGAAGTATGACTGTGAAGTAGTAACACCCCACTTGTAGCTTCCTTCGTCTGGTTCCATCTCGCCAGCGAGAATCTGGAAGAGAACAGTTTTAGCTTTTTCGTTCGAACCAACTAAAGCAATCTTGTCTTCGCGGCCTACGTTGAATGAAAGGTGGTCAAGGATTAACTCGCCATCAATAGTCTTTGTAAGGTTTTCAACTGAAAGAACTTCATTTCCGATTTCACGAGCTGGTCTGAAATCGATGTATGGGTACTTACGGCTTGAAGGACGGATATCATCAAGCTGAATCTTTTCTAATGCACGCTTACGAGATGTAGCCTGCTTAGACTTAGAAGCATTAGCAGAGAATCTCTGGATGAATTCCTGTAATTCCTTAATCTGTTCTTCCTTTTTCTTGTTAGCTTCCTTACGCTGCTGGATGATAAGCTGTGAAGACTGATACCAGAAATCATAGTTACCAGCGTAAAGCTGAATCTTGCCGTAATCGATATCTGCTGTATGTGTACATACTTTGTTAAGGAAGTATCTGTCGTGGGATACTACGATAACTGTGTTTTCGAAGTTGATAAGGAACTCCTCAAGCCAGCCGATAGCATCTAAATCAAGGTGGTTAGTAGGCTCATCGAGAAGAAGAACATCTGGTGAACCAAAAAGTGCTCTTGCAAGAAGAATCTTGACCTTAAGGGCACCTGGAAGCTCAGACATCTGTGTGTAGTGATATTCTGTGTCCACGCCAAGTCCGTTAAGAAGAGTAGCGGCGTCTGACTCTGCATTCCAACCATCCATCTCTGCGAACTCTGTCTCAAGCTCAGCAGCGCGGATGCCATCTTCGTCAGAAAAGTCTTCCTTCATATAAATAGCGTCCTTTTCCTTCATGATGTCGTAAAGGCGCTGATTTCCCATGATAACAGTATCAAGTGCAGTAAATTCATCATATTTGAAGTGATCCTGCTCTAAGAATGAGAGACGATTGCCTGGACTCATGGTGATTTCACCGCTTGTAGGCTCTAACTGACCTGATAAAATCTTAAGGAATGTAGATTTACCAGCGCCGTTTGCACCGATGATACCGTAGCAGTTTCCTTCAGTAAATTTGATATTAACTTCTTCGAAAAGAGCTTTCTTTCCGAAACGAAGAGTAACATTATTTGCTTGAATCATTGAAATTTTCCTTTCAAAAAAATAACTAATTAAAAAAGCCTGAAATATCTTAACAAAAAAATATAAAAAAGTCTATAAATTCACAGAATTTTCGGTATCTGCATTATTGCTTTTTAGAGTGTTAAATTATATAATGTTTAATAAAAATTTTTCAGGAAGGGTGGTGATATCGTGGCAGAGATGGATAAAGCTGAATTAGAAAAACTTGAACACAAAATCTCTATGGAAAATCGCGGTGTCATCGCTACAACAGATTTTGTAGACCCGGATGAGCTCTATAGAGAGCTTATTTCGCGCGTCCAGAAATACCATCCTAATACAGATATTTCCATGATTGAAAAGGCTTATCACATTGCAGCTGAAGCCCATAAGGATCAGCGACGCAAGTCAGGTGAGCCTTATATCATCCATCCACTTTGCGTGGCTATTATCCTAGCCGATTTGGAGCTCGATAAGGAAACCATCGTGGCTGGTATTCTTCACGATGTTGTTGAGGATACCATCTACACCAAGGAGGAGCTTGCAGAGCTGTTCTCAGACGAAGTTGCAGAGCTAGTTGATGGCGTCACCAAATTAGGCCAGTTAAACTACGATGCAGATAAAGTGGAAATCCAGGCAGAGAACCTCCGAAAGATGTTCCTTGCCATGGCAAAAGATATCCGTGTCATCCTTATAAAGCTTGCAGATAGACTTCATAACATGCGTACTCTTAAATACATGAGGCCTGAAAAGCAAAAGGAAAAAGCCCGTGAGACCATGGAGATTTATGCCCCATTAGCACAGCGTTTGGGTATCAGCAGAGTTAAAATCGAGCTGGATGATTTATCACTGAAATATCTCGAACCAGACTCATACTATGATTTGGTACAAAAGATTGCTCTCAGAAAGAGCCAGCGTACTGAATATATTAATTCTTTAGTAGTAGATGTTAGAAAGCACATTGAGGCTGCTGAAATTAAGGCGGAAGTTTACGGTCGTGCCAAGCATTTCTTCAGCATCTATAAAAAGATGGTCAACCAGCACAAAACCATCGATCAGATATACGATTTATTTGCAGTCCGCATTATAGTAGATTCCATCAAGGACTGTTATGCTGCGCTTGGTGTTATCCACGAGATGTACACGCCTATTCCAGGCCGTTTCAAGGACTATATCGCCATGCCAAAGCCTAACATGTATCAGTCCTTGCATACCACTGTTATCGGCCCAAATGGCGCACCATTTGAGATTCAGATTCGTACCTACGAAATGCATCGCACCAGCGAATACGGTATCGCAGCTCACTGGAAATATAAGGAAAGTGGCGAGGGCTCTTCAGTTGTAGGCGAAGAGGAAAAGCTTTCATGGCTTCGTGAAATTTTGGAGTGGCAGCAGGAAATCTCCGACAATAAAGAATTCTCTTCTTTATTAAAATCGGACCTTAATCTGTTTTCAGATACAGTTTTCTGTTTTACACCTAGTGGAGATGTTAAGAACCTGCCAAATGGCTCTACACCAATAGATTTTGCTTATTCCATCCATTCAGCGGTAGGCAATCGCATGATAGGTGCCAAGGTCAACGGCAAATTGGTTCCTATCGACTACGTTATCCAAAATGGTGACCGAATCGAAATCGTTACATCTCAAAACACCAATGGACCTAGCCGAGACTGGCTTAATATCGTAAAGTCATCACAGGCTAAAAATAAAATCAACCAGTGGTTCCGCACCCAGTCAAAGGACGAAAATATTGCCAAGGGCAAGGAACTTCTCATAAATTCTGCCAAGCAAAAAGGCGTGGATTTGGGTGACATCAACAAGCCTAAATACCAGGAGCTCATCAAAAACAAATACGGCTTCCATAGCTGGGAGGATACCCTTGCAGCCATAGGCCAGGGTGCCATCAAGGAAGGTGCAGTAATCAACAGAATGTTTTCTGCATGGCAGAAAGAACATCCTATAAAGGTTACTGATGAGGATGTATTGGCAGAGCACGCAGCAGGCTCAGATAAGATTAAGCCAAAGTCTAAAAATGGTATTACCGTTAGTGGACTTTACGATGTTTCTGTGCGCTTTTCTAAGTGCTGTAACCCTGTTCCGGGAGACGAAATAGTAGGCTTTGTTACCAGAGGCCGTGGTGTTTCTGTCCACAGAACAGACTGTATTAACATGATTAATCTTCCTGATTTTGAGAAGGAGCGCCTAATCGAAGCAGAGTGGGCTCCAGGCATCGAGGAAGAGGGCAAGCGTGGCGGTGTTTACCTTACAGAAATCAACATCTACGGGAACAACCGTACTGGACTTCTCGTAGACATCACACGTATTTTCACAGAGCGTGAAATCGACATTGATTCTATCCATTCAAAAACCAGCAAGCAGGGTGTTGCCACAATCACTATCAAATTTGGCACCCAGAGCAAGGAGCAGCTTCGTTCCCTTGTTGAAAAAATCAAACAGGTAGAATCGATTATAGACGTAGAAAGACCTAGAGGATAATTTTTTTAAATGAAAGTAATGCATATATTGTTGCCAGTTTGCGCCATGAACTGCTATCTGGCAATCAACGACAAAACAAATGAGTCCATCATCATAGATCCAGGCTCATCACCTGACCGCATCAAAGCAGGGGTGGAGAAATCCGGCACAAAGCCAGTGGCTATTCTTATCACCCATGGGCATTTCGACCATATCGGTGCTGCAGCAGAAATCGCAGACACCTACGGCATAAAGATTTATGCTCACGAAGCTGAGAGAGCCACACTTGAGGATGCATCGATAAATCTTTCAGCTGACATGATTTTCAAATCTACAGAATACAAGGCTGATGTTTATTTAAAGGATGATGAAGAGCTTGATTTAGCTGGGCTCCACTTAAAATGTCTTTTCACGCCAGGTCATACTCCTGGCGGATGTTGTTTTTATTTCCCAAATGAAGATATTCTCTTCACTGGGGATACACTGTTTTGTGGTTCCGTTGGCCGTACAGATTTTCCAGGCGGTTCAATGTCTCAGCTTGTAAATAGCATCAAGACAAAGCTAATGACACTTTCGGATGATATTATTTGCTATCCAGGTCATGAGTCGGCCACAACCATCGGAAATGAAAGGATGTACAATCCATTTCTATGATTTATGTAAAGTTAAACGAAAATAATTTTGAATATGATATTTATTCCCTGATAAAGGCTTTTTATCCTAAAGAGGAGGTGCGTATAGGCACTGACGAGGCTCCTGTGGATGAAGAGCTTTTGTTTTGCATGGATGTTAAATACGCAGACAATAAGCTTACATTAGATGGACAGGAGGTAGCTATTGATTATGCTAATCGCCCAGACACTAAAAATCGCCTAAAGCTGGCTATTTACGAAAGTTTGCATCAGCGTACAGGAAAGGACCTGCCATGGGGCACACTCACAGGCATTCGTCCTACCAAAATCTCCCTTGGAATGATAGAAGAAGGGGCAACTGATTCCGACGTGGAAGCCTACATGCGAAGCACCTACCTTACATCAAAGGACAAAATAGACCTAAGCCTTCAGGTTTCCCACAAGGAGCATGAGCTTTTATCTAAAATCGATTACGATAATGGCTACTCAGTGTATATTGGCATTCCATTTTGCCCAAGCACCTGCTTGTATTGTTCCTTTACTTCATACCCAATAGGGCTTTGGACTAAAAAGCTTGATGACTATATCGACGCTTTGGAAAAGGAAATGAAATTTACCTCAGAGGCATGCAAGGACAAGAGTCTTACCACTATCTATATTGGCGGTGGTACACCTACATCCCTTGACGAGGTGCATTTAGACAGACTTCTTACACTTGTGGATAAATACTTTGATACCCAGTCTCTCTTGGAATATACAGTTGAGGCAGGTCGTCCGGATTCAATCACCTATGAAAAGCTTCAGGTGATGAAGAAGCATCCTGTCAGCCGAATTTCCATCAATCCACAGACCATGAATCAAAAGACCCTTGATTTAATCGGTCGTTTCCACAAGGTGGAGGATATTTACAGAGTATATGGCTGGGCCAGAGAGCTAGGCTTTAAAAATATCAACATGGACCTTATTCTTGGTTTGCCAAACGAGACTCTTGAGGATGTTAAATACACCTTAAGTGAGGTGGAAAAGCTTGCTCCTGACAATCTTACAGTGCATTCATTGGCCCTTAAGCATTCGGCAAGGCTTAACTACGATAAAGAGGCCTACGAGGATTATTTAATAGATAATTCTCAAAAACACATGGATGTGTGCCTTGAGTCGGCAAAGCGAATGGGCATGTCACCATATTATCTGTATCGACAGAAAAATATGGCGGCAAATCTTGAAAATATCGGATATGCCACTGCAGGAAATGAGGGGCTTTATAATATCTTGATAATGGAAGAAAAACAAACTATAATGGCACTTGGCGCTGGCTGTGCCTGCAAGTTTGTTGCAGACCACGGCAAGACAGTAACCAGATGTGAAAATGTCAAGGATGTTCAGCTTTACATGGACAGAATTGATGAAATGATAGAAAGAAAACGTGAAAGACTTAGAGAGGATTTGAAATGGCTTTAAACAAGAAACCAGTTAATGGAATGAAGGATATACTTCCATACGAGATGGAGGTTCGTGATTACGTAACATCTATTATCAAAGAAACTTATCGTTCATTTGGATTTACCCCAATTGAGACACCAGCTATGGAGTCTATTGGCAATCTTTCAAACAAGCAGGGTGGAGAAAACGAAAAGCTTATCTTCAAGGTAATGAAGAGAGGCGAAAAGCTTAACATCCCTGAGGCTACTACAGAGGAGCAGGTGGTTGATTTTGGTATGAGATATGACCTTACAGTTCCACTTTGCCGTTTTTATTCAAATCACGCTAATGAGCTTTCAGCACCATTTAAGGCTCTTCAGATTGGTTCTGTATGGAGAGCAGACAGACCTCAGCGTGGTCGTTACAGACAGTTTACACAGTGCGATATCGATATTCTTGGTGAGCCTAGCAATCTTGCTGAAATCGAGCTTATTCTTGCTACAACCACTACACTTGGTCGTATTGGCTTCAAGAATTTTGAGATTCGAATTAATGAGCGTCGTATCCTTAAGGCAATGGCTGCTTATGCAGGCTTCGCAGAGGACGATTATGATTCTATTTTCATTACACTTGATAAGATGGACAAAATCGGTCTTGATGGCGTTTCAGCAGAGCTTCTTGAGGCAGGTTATTCAAAGGAGTCTATTGATAAATACGTAGGCTTATTTGAAGCTCTTTCAGATGTAAAGGATGTTGCAGCTGGAATGGATGTACTCCTTGAGAAGCTTGGTGAGTTCCTTGATGAAGAGGTGGCAGATTGGATGCGCGAGATTGCAGCAGCTGTCAATGCTACAAAGGAAGCACAGTTTGAGCTTGTTTTTGACCCTACACTCGTACGTGGAATGAGCTATTACACAGGAACTATCTTTGAGATTGCTATCCCTGAGTTTGGTGGAAGCTGCGGCGGTGGCGGACGCTACGACAAAATGATTGGCAACTTCACAGGTCAGAATACTCCAGCATGTGGTTTCTCAATCGGCTTTGAGCGTATCATCCTTCTTCTTATGGAGCAGGGCTTCAAGGTGCCAGGTGCCAGCAAAAAGGTAGCCTATCTTGTAGAAAAAGGCTACCCAGCAGAAAAGCTTTCTGAAGTTATGGCGCAGGCAAAGGCTGCACGCGCTGAAGGCCAAACAGTTCTTGTGGTTCGCATGAACAAAAATAAAAAGTTCCAGAAGGAACAACTTACAAATGATGGATATGAAGAGTTCGTAGAATTCTTTAACAGATAAAAAGCACTGGCAAATAAAAAGGACTGGAAATCCAGTCCTTTTGGTTTGCCTATCTAGCTCTGATATCTAAAATCTCTCCAATATACATGGTATGGAAATCATCCAAATGCCTCTCTGTATAATGGATATTAAGTATCTTTTGATCTAATATAGTATTTTCAGTCATCGGCACAGCCGCGATTTTTCTACATAGGATAATAAAGTTTGCACCATCAATATAAGGTACACCCATAGCATGCTCAATTTCAACACGACAAGCTTTTAATTTGTCTTCATTTCTTCCGCTTAGTTGATCCAGTACTTTCATCAGTCTTGCATTATTTACATCATTCATATCGAAGAAGCATGCAGAAAAAAATTCACCCTCATCCAATAGTTCTTTTGTGTAACGTGTGTTTCTCAAAAAAGCATATATAACATTTTTTCCCCAAAGATGGCCTACACCGCCTGTATGAGAGGATGTTGCATTGACTTTTCCATTGGATTCAGCAACTATTGCAACTCCTTCGTCGGCAATTTTCTTGATAGGATTCCATTCTAACATGTTAATTGGATAAGGTTGAAATGTGTGCATAAACGTCCTCACTTTCTATTACGTTAAATTATGTGTCTGCATGAATTTCAGGAACTCATGCTCTGGTAATGGTCTGGAGAAATAAAAACCTTGGATATAATCAGCACCGAGTTCTAACATGGTATGAAATTCTTCTTCGGTTTCAATTCCTTCAGCAATTATTTTTAGCCCCATTTTGTGAGCCATGTCGATAACGGCAACAACAATAGCCTGCGCTTTAGGATTGTTAAAGTATTCTTTTGACAGATAATTATCCAACTTAACAATGCTTACGGGCATATCCACGATATAGTTGAGGTTTGAACTACCAGAACCAAAATCATCAAGTGAAAATGACAGACCGTGTTCTTCCAGTTTTTTCATATTTCTGTACAAGCTATCACGACTTCTAAGAGAGCTTGTTTCTGTTATTTCCAAATTAATCATTCTTGGATCAATTTGGTATTCATCAAGCATTTCCAAAAACTTATTTGTAAAAATAGGACTTTCTCCCTGTTTAACAGAAAGGTTAAGCTCTATATGTTCTACACCGATGCGTTCGATGTGGTATGACTTTATAAAAGATAGGGTCTTTCTGTAAATTGTATCTGAAAGAGGAATAATTCGTCCTGAAAGCTCGATTATAGGTATGAATTCATCAGGTAAAAGGTAGGTGTCGTCTCTAAGCTTGATTCTAACCAGTGCTTCAGCGGAAGTAAAAGTGTGGGTTCGTATGTCGTAAATTGGCTGGTAATGCACTTCGATACGATTGTTTTCCATCGCCTCCACCACCAACTTTTCTATCTGGCGATGATAGCGGATGTTGTTCATGACTTCATCATCAACCACAATTTCTGAGCCTAGTAGCTGATTATGGTCAGAAGGAATAAAATCAGACAGAAGATGTAGCAATTCATCTGCATTTTCGGCAATAGATGAATTTGGTACTATCGTATAGTATGGCTTTAGCAGTAGGAGAGAATCGTTGATATCCGGTTCATTCTCTACTGATTGAAAGTAAGTTGAAATCTTAAATTTGGTGCTCTCCACAAAATCTGTATTTTCGAAGACTAAAAGAAAATAGCCTTCTGCGGTATCAAATACCTTTGCTGTATCTATCGTGAAAAGAAATTCAGATAACATGTGAATTGTTTTTCTAAGTAGTTTATTTTCATCGGCTGAATCAGCAACGGTTTTAAAAGAAATCATCATTAATGAGAATGGATGTCTGGTTTGGTACAGATAGTCAAAATAATCCCTGATGACCGCTGAACTAAAATGACCGGTACGTCGTGAAAGGGAGCTTTGTGGATTCTCCATTTCAAAAAACATAATCAGAGCACCGATGCAGCTTGCAAAACTAACAATAAGAAGTTGTGGATTTAAAAATTGAATGGTAGCAGCTAAAATCCAACTGAACATCCATACCATGAGTGCGGAGATTTTCTTTGGTTTTAGGTGCTTCTTAAATATAATCGTGGATACTATAGTGGAAATAATATAAACGGCTACAAAAAAATATGTGGCGTATGCCGCAGGTCCATATGAATACAGGGCTTTGCCATCATAATAGTAATTAAGTGGCAGATAAACTGTGGTTATAAGGCCTAAAATACAAAAACTCTGATAGAGTACGGCGATGTATTTCTCGTGTGTTGTGCCCCAGTATTCAAACAAATCTGAGATAGTGTAAGACAACGCTGCAAAAGCAACACAGTGTAGTGAAAGCAGATAGCTCTTACATATGCCAAGTATCACCCACTCATTAAATCGTTTTGAATTTACAATAAAATAGCATGATGCAATGTCTAAAAGCACGCATGTCAAAATAATATACAATGTCGTTCTGAATTTTCGCTCAGAACTCAGTCCTATAGTTGGTTGCTTTATGTAGAAGAATATGAGTATTGCAACAATTACCAGCCCGCATACTTGTGTGTAAATATTCATAAGAAGCCGCCCCCATGCTAAATCTAATTGAATTATAACATCATTGCCTATTTGTATTTGTGGTAAAGCTATGAAAATTGTGTTACTTCTATTTAAATCGGATTAATTCGGAATGAAATAATTTAGCGCAGCTAGAGTAAAAATTTTCTCGGAAAATATACACAAATAATAAAAGAACATCCTTCTTTGTGATAAGGTATTGGTTTGCGAAAACTATACACACAAGGGAGGATGTTCTTTTATGGAAGACATTATAAATTATTTAGCGGAATATTTCATTCCAAAATTATTCGAGTTAAAGCTGGAGTATTATAAAAATCCAACAAGTCTGGCTGATTTTGCCATCGCAACAAAAGAAGAAACAGATAAGTTGGGTAGAGAGATTTTGCAGACATCCATAGAAGAAATGGATCGGTTAATCAAATCGTTACCAGCTAGAAAAAGGAAATGGGTTGTGGAGCATAAGGCTGATGGAAGGC
>NZ_FNQZ01000042.1 GCF_900107545.1 Pseudobutyrivibrio sp. ACV-2
TCGAAGGTTTATTCTAAGGTAAAGATATGTAGAAAGATAATTCTTTAATGCTGTATGAAGTTTTGAGGTTGCTATAAAGTGTTAGCAAGCGGTACTCATCTGGGACAGGCTTGCTATTTTAAAAAACATATAAAAATAGGGGCGTAGCTTAGTTTGGCTAGAGCACCTGGTTTGGGACCAAGGTGTCAAGAGTTCGAATCTTTTCACGCACGCTTATTTGTAAGCACTGAATAATTGCAGTTCAGTGCTTATTTTTGTGTAAAATCAAGTAAAATTGAGGCCTGTTACTATTTACAGTTAAATAATGTTATGAATTGCGGCTCACTTTCATGGGCTGTATCTTTGTGTATAGAACAATTAGAATAATTCTATAAAACAAATCGGAGTCTTTAAGGGGAAATGAACAATGAATATAGGAGCGTGGATGTGTGGAGTATTGGTTATACCATTTGCATTAGTAGGATTGTTGTTTGGAATATTCAGATGCTAATTGCCATGGTATTTTTTTGACTCACTACCATGGGGATTAAGTAGGCCAAATTCCAAGAGTAATGAAAGAAATACCAGTTTATATGAAAATCATACGGCTAAGGATATTCTCAAGGTTCAACAAGAACATAAAAAGTGTTTGAGAGAATATGTTTGGGCTGACAATATAATTGGACTAGAACCGGATAGGTCAGTAAAGAATAAATGACTTAGTAGTGACACCAATTTTGACGGATCATTCTGCATATAAATGATAATTATTAAAATATGCGATGTGAATTTTCCAAATATGAGGGTATAAAAAGTAAAAATCGTTCAATTTAAGTGGCAAAATATAGAGAAATTATATATTATATATATATTAATATTATTTACTGAAACTTTATTGAGGAGGCATAATGTAATGGGGAAAAAATTTAAGCTTAAGGTAACCGAGTACAACGACATAAATGAGGTTATCAATGAAGAACTAATGGGAAAGGCTACTAATATACAGGACGCTGAAAGATATATGCGTGATTTTATATTGGGTGGAATAATCTTTTTCAATTATCATGTAACTAATGTATCTAAGGATATAAAGGTTTCTGTTAAAGAAGCACCTGATTATGAATGTGATTATAGATATTATGATACTTCAGATAGCATTATTTTTATCTCACATTCATTTGATTACGACATTGTTAAAGAAGACGAGAACGGAAGCGTAACTACAAAACATGCTTCATGCTCTTTAGTTGAGGTTGCCAATTAAATAAAAAATGAAGGGTAAGGGTCTGGTGAAAGCCAGATCCTTTTTGTAAGCTACCTAAATTTACTATTTAATTCATATAGACAATTCACATTAAGGAAATTTAAAATAATAGCATTAGGCAAAGGAAGTAAAGTGTAACATTGCTAGTGTTCCTATAGGTGGGACATATATCATGGATGCAAAAAAGGCTGCAGAGTATGTTAATGAGCTTAACCCAAACTATGTAATACCTGTTCACTATGGCAGTATAGTAGACTCTAAAAATGATGCTGCCATATTTAAAGATAAGGTTAAATCTTCAATAAATGTGGCAATTAAACTAAGTTTCTAAGATTTGAATTATAATATTAAAGAATACAGGAGGATTTGCTATGCCATTTATCGATTCAAAAATAACAATACCAGTTACATCTGAATTAAAGGAAGAACTTAAATCAGAATTTGGAAAACTTATTAATACACTTGGTAAGTCAGAAACTTATCTTATGGTAGGTATCGATGATGCCTATGATTTATGGCTTGGAGGTAAGAAATTAGAAAAGGGAGCATATATATCAGTTAGCCTATATGGAAATGCACCATCTGAATCATATGATAAGCTAACGGGGCAGATATGTGACTTATTTTCAGAGAAACTCGGTATCCCAGGTAATTCTGTGTATGTGACATATCATCCTGTAAATGACTGGGGCTGGAATGGAAGTAATTTCTAATGAATAGAGAAGAGAGGTTTGCTTATTCTGCTTTGTAAAGCCTGTAATAAAACAAAAATTCACGGCTTATATATGTGGAAGAGTGCTGTAAATACCTGAATAGCGAATATATTAAGGAATTAAAGAAGTATGCTTTGTGTTAATACAAAAGGTATAGAAAAACAGATTAGGAAAATATATGTAAATGGTAAAACCGTGCCCATGCTTATACTGAGGCCTATCAATAAGCCTGAAAATGCACCTGGGGTATTATGGATACATGGTGGTGGATATGCTACCGGTTTTAAAGAGATGGCTTATATGAGTAGAGCCATTGATCTTGTGAGAAATCATGGTGTAGTTGTAGTTGCACCAGGTTATCACCTATCTTTGTTTCATCCATATCCAACAGCTCTAAATTATGGGCAATCATTTGTATAGTATTTGATTTGGTTGGATGGGTATTAATAAAGCATCCTTGGAGACTAACGTTTAAGGAATTCTATATTGATTACCAGCCATGGATTTAATTGATTTATCTGGCTATTTTTATGATAAATAAAGGAAACGATTATTACATAGAGGAGTGAGGTTTGCTAGAGTAAAATTTCACTCGGAAAATTGAATAAATAAAAAAGAACATCCTTCTTTGTGATAAAGTTATTTTTGCGAAAAAACAAAACAAGGGAG
>NZ_FNQZ01000030.1 GCF_900107545.1 Pseudobutyrivibrio sp. ACV-2
AAAGCTAATAGAAGTCAAACTATGGTTGAGTATGGAAAATACTCAGAAAGAATACATTCAACGTTGACACTGCAAAATTCAAAACAGCTTATGTTTTATCTAAATGGAAAAATCTAAAAGGAAACAACACCTACCGGTGTTGACTTGATTAAAAGTGCTATGCACAGACCTAATCTTTCATTTGCTTGATTACAGTGTATCTGCCCAGAAATGGGAGTCAAGGATGCTTTGCACCGAAGGCGTTGTCCTTGACACCCATTTCAAGGCAGATAAAATATCAACAAGCAAAAGAAGGATTATTTGTCGTACAAAAAAGTACGGCATTAAACATTAATCAAAGGCCTGCGGAGCAGGGCTTCCTTTTAAAAGATAAAAAGAGTAAAATAGTCACAAATCTAATTCTTATCACAAATACATAGGGATAGTCTTTTCTGTGATTTCCGAGTACAAATTTACGCTGCCGAAAAGTTCAATAGTTATTTACAAATAAGCACATAGTCTTTATAATATTAGTTAAGAAAAGGCGCTACCGATAGACGGTGGCCTAGATTAATTAAAACGTTTTAAGCCGTCCTAGGTTTTCCAGGCTGCAGGACGGCTATTTCTTTGCATTGCTATCTCGGCCAACTTTCTAGCCGATTCCAAATGCTGTAAATAATAATCCAGTAATAGCTACAAATTGCTCTAATGTTAACATCGAAGTTTTCCTCCATAGATATTTCTGCTCAAAGACAGATTATTCTAAATAGAGGTCACAGTCCTCTAGTTGAAGACCAGCCGCCTACCCGAAAATGGTAGCACCGTAATTAAGTCTATCAAAAGAGGATGTTAAAACAATCGAACATCAACATAATCTTACAAGAAATTTTCCAGGCTTTTTATAAAGCATTCAGCAAATCTTTTATGTCCCTCAATAGAGAAATGAACTCCATCAGTACCCATTTCAATATTCCACTCGCTGGCATTGATGGCAGGGATGCCATATTGCTTCGCTAGTTCGAGGAAGCGCTGGTTCATCTCTATGCAACAATTATGGTAACGTTGCATTTCTGGTTCCATTACTTTGATGTAAGGTGGAGCTATTAGGATGAACTGAGCTTTACAGTTTTCTTTGACATAACTTAGGATTCTATCAAGCTTTGTCACAGCTAGCTCTACGTTGGGATTGTAGGTTAGCAGGATGTCATTTGTACCAAGCATCATAACAAAGATATCATCTTCTGAAAGGTCTGATAAAAGGTTGGTGAAGTAGCCATACTCTATGGATGGGAGCTGGCGACCGTTCATTCCTTCCTCAATGACATCAAAGTGGTCTGATAGGGAATGGTGAACAATAGTTGCCCAGCGTTCGTCCTCAGCATATCTGCCTCCAAGGAAATCCCTGGGATCATAACCATATGTATTTGAATCTCCAAATAGAATTAGTTTTCTCATAGGGTTAACCTCATTTGATACCAAGTGACATTACCATGCACGGATTCACTTATACCTTCATTTACAAAACCAAACTTTGAATAGTAAGTAATTAGCTTATCTTTGTTATATACATAGAGAATATCTATTATTTATTGGATTTTCAAGGCTCCTGAAGTGTCCATTTTATTGGAATGATGTCGAGTACACTTATAATCAGGAGAGGCGTCTAATTCTGTAGAACATCTGATTTTTACGCATTATTTATAATATCAACACATACCATTCACATATAGAGCTTATAGTTTGCGTTGTCAGCTCGGCAGCGAATGGTAGCTCGCTTTATAAAATACTCCAACTAGAAAAAATTGTATTTCTTGAATGTTACCTAATTGGTATGTCATGAGAAAAATATTTATTTGGAGGAATTACAAAATGAAGAAACTATTAGCTTTAATGGTATGTGGAGCCATGGGCTTATCAGCCGTTGCATGTGGTCAAACTGCAACAGAAACTACTACAGAAACAAGTGAAACGACGGAAACTGAGGAGACTACAGCAGAAGCTGAAACAACAGCTACAGCAAGTGTAGACAATAGCTACGCTGAGGACACAGATGCGCTTGTTGAAGAATATGCTGATGAATTTGAACAGGTTGAGTACACAGATGATGAAACCGGCCTAACAGTAACTTACAATATCTATTTACCAGAGGATTATGATGAAACAGAAGAGTATCCTATGGTAGTCTTTATAGCTGATTCAAGCTGTGCTGGTGATGATGCAACAACTTCTCTTACGCAAGGACGTGGTGCCTTGGTGTGGGCTGCAGACCAGTGGCAATCAGCAAATCCTAGCATAGTATTAGTGCCAACATATCCAGAGACAATTTTAGATGACCAGAATGGCTATAGCACAACTGAATATGTAGAGCTTACAAAGCGACTTATAGATGATGTATCAGATGAGTACGCAGTTAATACTGATAGAATCTACGGTACAGGTCAATCTATGGGATGCATGACCACTCTCATTTTAGCCTCAGAATATCCTGATTTATATGCAGCATGTATGTTTGTTGATGGACAGTGGGATGTTAGTACACTTTCATCATTAGAAGACCAGACATTTATATATTTTGCCGCTGAGGATGATCAGAATGCTTATAATGGAATGCAGGAAGTTATGGATATGTTCGACGAGGATGGTGTCGAGTATACATACGCCCAGTGGGATGGAACATGGACACCAGATGAACTTACAGATGCAACATCAGAATTAACATCAGGCAATACAAATGCCTACTTTTTATCATGGAAATCAGGTACAATAGAAGCTAGTAGTGAAACTTCTTTTGCAGGTCCTAACAGCTCTAACGATGGTGGAGAAAAGCCAGCATTGGATTCAAAAAATGATAAGCCTGCTATGTCAGATGACGCTGAAGCCGGTGAGAAGCCAGAAGGTGGTATGAATGCAGGTGGAGATAATTCCATGATGGAAAGTGTAAAATATCACATGGCATCATTTGACTATGCATATAGATGTATATCTGTAATGGAATGGCTGTTTGAAAACTAGCGGGAAAAAAGGATGTATTTGAGTTATGAACAAAAACGAGAGCAGGTACTTTAAATCTGCCGAAAAAATGCATACTGCACTTATTTCTCTAATAGAGAATAAGGATTTCGAACTGATTACAGTTAAGGAAATATGTGCAGAGGCTGGGGTTAACAGATCGACATTTTATCTTCATTATGATAATACCAATGATCTTCTTCGAGAAACAATCGAAGCGGCATATAGGGATTTCTTCAGTAGGTTTTCCGCTGATGGGCCTAAGAAAATTGATATTGAGGATAAGAAGAATGAGGAATTGTTTTTAGTGACTCCAACGTATCTTATGCCGTATCTGGAATTTGTGGAAGATAACCGCAAGCTCTTTTATATAATGTATGAGAAAAACGAGATGATGGGAGCTGAGAAAACATACGAGAAATGGTTTAAAGAGATATTTGGACCAATACTCACAAGGTTTGGAGTATCTGAGACAGAACAACCATTTATTATGATTTTTTATCTTAACGGGATTATTGGTGTGGTAAATGAATGGATAGCCAGAGATTGTGCTGAATCAAAAGATGAGATCATTGGCATTATTCAGAAATGCATTTTGATGCCAATAAAAGAAACTAATTAAATATGTAAAATTAATCCAACACTTTTTGTGAATCGTGTCGGGACCTTAGATCCTGAAAACAACACTTTTCGTAAAAAGTGTTGTTCTGTTTATGGGAGCACTTTTCTATAATTACCTCAAGCTCAAAGCAGAGAGTTCAAAATCAAAAATGATGGAGGTAAAATAATGAACAATTTAGACAAGGTATACGCAGAAAGTGTAGCAAAGGATTATATGCCAAAGGAGACAAGTAAAGTAAGACAATTGAAGAAGCTTGATGAAAAGGCAAAGCTTCCAGCATTGGTGACAGCTATGTCATTGGGAGTAGTTGGAGCATTAATATTTGGTTTAGGAATGTGTCTTTCTATGGGAATACTTGGAACTGGATTAGTAAGCATGATTTTTGGAATAATACTTGGGCTTTTAGGCGCTGCAATATGTGGTGTGAATTATCCGCTGTACAAAAAGCTTCTAAAAAAAGGAAAAGCTATGTACGCCTATGACATTCTTGAACTTGCAAGAGAAATAACAGCGGCTGAGAATTGTAACTAGAGTTAGAAAAGTCTAACCCCGTTGTGATATTATTAGTTACGAGATAGATAAATAGTATAACGTACATAGATAGAGCAGGGGATAAAATGAGATCAGCTGAAGAATATAAGGAATTAACAATACATGAATTTGGTAAAGGAAATGACAAGATAATGGTGTTGCTTCATCCCGCAGTTGTGATGTGGGATTTTTTTGAGTACGTTATCCCAGCGCTTGAAAAAAAGTATCATCTGATTATTCCTGCTATTCCTGGTTATGATCCATATGATCCAGATGTAAAAAGTGATTTCACAAGTGTAGAAGAAATAGCCGCCGAGCTAGAAGTTTGGCTTAAAGTACATGGAATAAATCATGTTGACTGTATTTATGGGTGTTCTATGGGAGGAGCCTTTATTACAAAACTTTTATCAAATGGAGTGATTCATTTCAAACGAGCTGTGATTGATGGGGGAATAACACCTTATCAGTTACCTTGGATAGCGACAAGATTTATTCTTCTCAGAGACTTTCTGATGATATCCATAGGGAAAATAGGTGGTGTAAAGTTGCTGGAAAAAGCATTTGCAACTGATAATCTTTCTGAAGAAGATATACAGTATGAAGCAAATGTTTTGAAGATGATGGAAAAATATACTTCCACGGGGCAAAAGCAGGACACAAAATTGATGCAATAAAATCATGTGATAAAGCAAGTTTCTGTGTATATAACGATGGTTATCGCAAAGAAGGGGATTGGGCTCTTAACATTACAAGTGTAATTACTTTTGGAAGAATCCATTTGGTAGAGGATGAAGCTACAGCTCTTAGAATCTGCTCTGAACTCACCAAAAAATTTACTGATGATGACGAATATCTAAAGCAGGAAATTCAAAATTCATTTCGTAATGTACAATGTCTTGAGCTTATCCCAGAGCACATAACTGGTAAACTAGTGAATGAATCTTAAAAAAATCATATTTATTATAACCCTTTTCTTGTTAGCAATAACTAACTTGATATGATATTATTTTATACAGTATTAAGAAACATGTGAATAATATCATAAAGAAGGTATAGTAATGCAATTTGAGGAAATGGGAAATATGTCAGGAAAGACGTTGATGTTATTGCCAGGGACATGCTGTGACTGGCAGACGAATTTTGGCGCAGTTATAGACAGTCTTTCTGAGAAATATCATCTAATATGTGTAAACTATGATGGCTTTGATGGAAGCAATGTTGTCTTCCCTGATATGATTACAGTAACTGAAAAAATAGAGAATTATATTAAAGAACATCATGCTGGCGTGTTGGACGGGGCAATCGGCTCATCCCTAGGTTCTAGTTTTGTGGGACAGCTTGTCATGCGAAAGAACGTACATATAAATCATGCCATTTTTGGCAGTCCAGACCTTGATCAGAGCGGAAAAGTAGCTGCGAAGCTACAATCGATGCTTGTGGTGCCGCTTCTCACTAGCTTTACTAAGGGAGAAAAGAAGCAAAATAAGACAAAAGAAAAGCTAAAAAGTTTTTTCCTTATGAGCGATGAAACGGCTGAGAAATTTATTAATTGTTTTTCAAAATTCAATCCCGAATCGATTAAAAATGAATACTATACAGATTTACTGACGCATTTAGAAGAAGATATTAATGTAGATCACACAAAAGCACATTTTATTTATGCAAGCAAAATGGGAGAAAAATATCTGAAGCGCTATAAGAAGTATTTTCATAATCCTGATATTCGAGAATTTGATATGCAGCATGAGCAATGGCTATTTGGAGAAAAAGAATATGCTGAGCCTGTGCTTGAGGCAATAGACGAATTTATGGATGCAGTAGTTTAAGGGAGATACTTATGAGATTTTATACAATTGAATTTAACGGACAAGAATGCGTAGCAGTAGAGAATTTGGATAATAAGCTTGTTACACTTGATTCAATAGGAATAAAAGTTTCAGATATGAATGAGCTTGTAAAGAGATTTGATGAACTGGAATCCGAAATTATAAAGAATATTCAATATGGTCTGACACCAGATAATTATAAGATTTTGGCACCAATTCCAGTGCCACTTCAGGACATTATTTGTTTAGGTGTTAATTATAGGGAACACATTGAAGAAACGGCAGAGGTAGTGGATTTTACAAAAAAGCAGGATGCAGTATATTTTTCAAAGCGTGTAAACAGATGTAATGATCCTGATGGCACCATTCCGGTTTACGATTTTGTAGACAGTCTTGATTATGAAGTAGAGCTTGGAGTTATATTAAAGAAAGATGCATTTCAGGTAACGGCAGAAGAAGCATCGGAATATATATTTGGTTACACAATAATAAACGATGTAAGTGCAAGAAATATACAACTCAAACATCTGCAGTGGTACAGAGGGAAAAGCCTTGATGGATATACACCAATGGGCCCATGTATTGTTACTTCAGATGAAATCGATGAACCACATAATCTAAGTATTGAATGCTTCGTGAATAATGAAAAGAGGCAACGCAGTAACACTTCGTGTATGATTACAACGGTTGAAGATGCTATTTCAGAACTGTCACAAGGGATGACATTGAAGGCAGGAACTATTATTGCGACAGGTACACCGGGTGGAGTTGGTATGGGATTTAATCCACCTAAATTTTTGCAGCAAGGTGATATTGTAAAATGTAGAATTGAAAAACTAGGGGAGTTAGTTAATAGGGTTGGTATGATAAAATTCTAAAGGATAATCAAAAATAATAATTGGAGAATAAAATGAAAAAAATAATAGTACTTGCATTGGCAGCAATGATGTTGATGGGATGTAAAAAGGAAGAGTCAGAACCTATAGAAATGAAAGAAGAGGTTGTGACTGAAGCTAATGAAGATACTGTAGAAAAAGAAAGTAGGTATGCTCATGAAGAGCTTGATGCCTATAGTGAAGTGTTATCTGAATACTTAAAAGATACTAAAGATGGATTTTCAGCAACACTTATTAATATTGACGATGATGATTATTATGAGCTTGCGATGTTTGATGGCGATGCTAGAGCAGACGGTGCTTATCTCTACACTTATAATGATGGCGAGGCAATTGACCTGGCAACTGATGGTTTTCCATTTTATGGTAGTTATGGTCAGATGAACTATGTTCCAAATTCAGGATATTTTTCCTATGATTACGATGGGGCAGGCGTGGACAATGGCGATTTCATGTTCTTTGCTTTTAGTCTAAAGGATGGAAAAGTTGAAAATCTATGTTCTTTAGAGAGAGTTTTCTATTATGATGACAGTACTGCAGACGTCTTTTCTAACCATGATAAAGAAATTTCAGAGAGTGAATATAATGAGCTTTATCAAAAATATTGGCATGACTACATTAGCGACGATTTAAAAGATTTAACTTTTATAAATGGCTACATGATTACATCGGAGGATGAAATAGAGGCTTTTCTTTCTGAAAATGATGTGGATGAAATTGAGGTCAGTTATTCGGATGAGGATATTAAAGCAATGTCTCCGGATGAGTTGTTTTAGGCATTTTGCAATGGTGATGTTGAAGGCCAATACGTTGATGAAAATGGCGATTCATATCCATACAACCTACGATGGCGCTACATGGATTGTTCATAGCGACACAACACATGTTGGAAGATGCATGTATTTCCTTGATAAATATAATGGCGATTTACAGATTGTAGATTCCATTAATCTTTACTGGGAAACAGAAGATTATAATGAGGATAGTCCGAAGACATATTACTTTAATGACCAGGTGATTACTGAGGAAGAGTATAATTCGTACTATCAAGCAATTTTTGAATATTAAAGCATAAAAACTGTGTTTTGAGGGAACTAGGAAAACTGTTGCAATTGCAACAACTCCAGTTTTGACAAATTGCTATATTGTACCTGTAAATAGAAATTGTTTGAATTGGAGGTTAGCCATGGAAGAGAAGAATATTGAATTATTAAAAGACTATATAAAGCGCCTTAGCAATGGAGAAAGTCTAGAATCAGTTCGCAAAGATTTTGTAGATAATTTTTCTGATGTTGAGGCGTTTAATATCATGCAGGCTGAGCAACAGCTGATGAAAGAAGGTGTGCCTTTTACAGAGGTGCAAAAGCTTTGTGATGTTCATTCGGTATTGTTTCATGGCAAAACTAGAGAAGAAAAAATAGCTAATGCAGAAAAAGAAGTTGAAGCATCAGCTGCAAGAGTTACATCTAATATCACTATAGAAAAAAGAGAAGCTGCAAGAAAGCAGGCTGAAATAGTGGGACATCCACTTCATCTTTTTACTAAGGAAAATGAAGCTCTTACGGAAGAGATTAATAAGACCAAGAGTTTGATTAAAGATATTAAGATTGATCCATCTGATGATAACAATAGAAGAATAAATGAAAGTGTAGATTGTCTCAGAAAAGTAGCTATCCATTATGCAAAGAAAGGTGACTTGCTTTACCCTCACATGAAGGCCAAATATGACATTTCGGGACCTTCAGATGTTATGTGGTCTGTTGATGATGAAATAAGAGATGAGCTTAAATTCATAGCAGATTCTGACTTTAGAAAAATCGAATATGTGAATAGATTAGAACATGCCATTACCCGCATGGAGGAAATGATTTATAAGGAGCAGAATATTCTCTTTCCTATTTGCACTAGATTTTTCACTAATGAAGAATGGTACCAGATTTATCAGGACTCAAAGGATTATGCGCCTTGTTTGGTTGATTTTGTAAAATGGCCTGAGGCAGAGGCAGCACTGTCCAAAGAAAACGCTACTAGCAATGCTTCAGAAGATATGATTAATCTTCCAGGTGGACATTTCACACCTGCTCAACTTAGAGCAGTACTCAATACTCTTCCTGTCGAAATATCATTTATAGATGAAAATGATATTAACTGTTTCTTTAACGAAGGACCAAAGCTATTTAAACGTGCTGGCATGGCCATAGGACGTGATGTGTATAGTTGTCATCCGCCAAAGATTGAGATGATGGTTCGTTCTATAATTGGAGATTTCAAATCTGGCACCAGGGATAAAGTGTCAGTTTGGATGGAAAAAGAAGGCATCCCAGTGCTTGTAGAGTACATTGCAGTTCGAGATGACAATGGACAATATATAGGCACAATGGAATGCGTTCAAAAAATGGATGAAGCTAAAAAGCATTTTGAAAAATAAAATTATTTGATGACAAAGGTATTTTTATCGAAGTCGATAATTCCTTCGTCACGCATTTTACCAAGCTCTCTTGTCATGGCGCTGCGGTTGATGGATAAATAGTCAGCTAGCTGTGTTCGTGACAGGGGAGCTTTTATATATTTTGATTTTTGCTGTTGAGCAAGGGTGGAAATGTATGCCATAAGTTTTCCTCTAATAGAATCTTTTGACATTATTTCCAGTTTATTCATATAGGATATACTTTTTTGCCCTAGTAGATGAAACATGTTTTCCGAAATTCTTGCGTGAAAACTGCAAGCATTCTCACATGTATGGATGATTTTTGAAGCAGCAAGAAATAATACTCTAGTTTTTTCTACTGCAACAAAAGTAACAGAAGATTCCTGCTCAACGCTGACGGCAAAGTTTTCTCCAAATAGTTCGCCTGGACCAACATAGGATAGAAGTGAAGAGTTTCCCCATATATCTTCTTTCAAAAGGTGCACATTTCCAAAAAGAACAATTCCGATATAAGGGACTTTGTCCTTTTCCATAATGATAGTTTCCCCTTTTTCAAAATCCTTTTTAAAGGAGTTGATGCAAATCAGTAGTTTATTCAAATTGTCTGGGTGAATTCCCTCGAATAGGGGAATATCATTGTATTCTATTTCTTTCATGAGTTCATTATAAAATCAAACTGTTGCAATTGCAACAAACTTGCCTTCGGTCTAGCTGTATATTATGAGCATCAAAGAAATCCGGTTAGAAAATGGAGGTAAATAATGGAAAATAAGATGTTTTGTTATCAGTGTCAGGAAACAGCAGGCTGTACTGGGTGTACAATGGCAGGTGTTTGTGGAAAGACGCCAGAGGTAGCAAATCTTCAGGATTTACTGGTATATGTCACCAAAGGTCTTTCATTTGTAACAACAAAGCTTAGAGCAGAGGGCAAGGAAGTATCGGAAGATATTAATCATATGATTTCGGTAAATCTTTTTACAACGATTACAAATGCAAATTTTGATTATGATTCAATAGCGCAGAAGATCGAAGATACTATTAATGCCAAGGAACAGTTATTAGAAAAGCTTACAGATAAGAGCAATCTTCCAGATGCTGTCATTTGGAATGGCGATAAAACACAGTATGATGAAAAAGCAAAGACAGTAGGTGTGCTTTCAACAGAAAATGAAGACATTCGTTCATTGAGAGAGTTGATAACATATGGCCTTAAAGGGCTCGCTGCTTATTCGAAGCATGCCAATGCTCTTTTAAAGGATAATAAGGATGTTGATGCATTCCTGCAAAAAGCATTGGCAGCAACATTAGATGATAGTCTTTCAGTAGATGATCTGGTTGCGTTAACTCTTGAGACAGGAAAATATGGAGTGGATGGTATGGCACTTCTTGATGAAGCCAATACATCAGCTTATGGTAATCCTGAAATCACAAAAGTAGATATAGGCGTTAGAAATAACCCTGGTATTCTTATTTCAGGTCATGACCTGAAGGATTTGGAGATGCTTTTAGAGCAGACTAAGGGCACAGGGGTAGATGTATACACTCATTCAGAAATGTTACCAGCCCATTACTATCCATTCTTTAAGAAATATGATAATTTTGCTGGAAACTATGGTAATACATGGTGGAAACAGAAGGAAGAATTTGCAAGCTTCAATGGCCCAATTCTGATGACAACAAATTGTATTGTACCACCAGCAGATTCTTACAAAGATAGAATGTTTACAACAGGTGCGGCAGGATATCCTAGATGCAAGCATATTGATGCGCCTTATGGTGAAACAAAGGATTTCTCAGAAATCATTGAAATGGCAAAGAAATGTGATGCACCTACTGAGATAGAACGCGGCGAAATCATTGGTGGATTTGCTCATGAGCAGGTATTTGCTCTTGCAGATAGTGTAGTAGATGCAGTTAAAACTGGAGCAATCAAAAAGTTCGTTGTCATGGCTGGTTGTGATGGAAGAGCAAAAAGTAGAAGTTACTATACTGAGTTTGCTCAGGCGCTTCCAAAAGATACAGTGATTCTTACGGCAGGCTGCGCAAAGTACAAATACAATAAGCTAAACCTTGGTGATATCAATGGAATTCCAAGAGTTTTGGATGCAGGACAGTGTAATGACTCATATTCACTTGCGCTTATTGCATTAAAGCTTAAAGAAGTGTTTAAGCTTGATGATGTAAATGATCTTCCAATTGTCTACAACATTTCATGGTATGAGCAGAAGGCTGTAATAGTATTACTTGCTCTTTTATATCTTGGAGTAAAAAATATACACTTAGGCCCAACACTTCCAGCATTTCTTTCACCAAATGTTGCCAATGTGCTTGTACAGAATTTTGGTATAGCAGGAATAACAAATGTAGAAGATGATATTTGCAATCTTATCTAAAGAATATAGGAAGTATTTTTTCTTGTAATTGATATGCAACTGTAAAAGGCCTATGAAACTCTAAGAGAATTAATAGGCTTTTCTTTTTTATAATAAAAGACGAGTGAAATCTGAAGATTTAACTCGTTTCCTTTAGGGGAGTTTTTTAACAGCCCCTTAAATTTTAAATTTATTCAGGGATTATTCCTTTTGTTAAATCAGATACTTTTTTGGTCATTGCTTGAAGCCCCTTCACACCACTTTTCTTTAGTTCTGAAAGTGTGATTGCACCAGAAGCTTCAAATATTGAAAATAGATATTCCACTAAGGTGCCAAGTTCTTCATCACTCATTTTTGAGATGTTTTCTCTAAGTTTCTTATCTATGAATTTTGCAGTGTTAGACACATCATCGACAGTAATCAGGTTCTTTCCTTCAACACACCATGTGGCAAGATTGTGTTGTCTCACAGAAAGTGCTGTAGATTTAACAACTAAAGGCTTGACTACAGGTTCCATTAGAAGCCCTACAATTGAGTCTTCAGGGATAATGCTAATGAGCTTAGGACCAATATTTTTCATAGCCCTTGAGGAAGCAACCTTTTTTGTAAAACCTGGTCCGTCATTACTATATATTTTTATTATCCTTTCTCGAAGGGTCTCCTTGCACATGGCTGCAGCATATACCGCTAAATGCCCTCCTTTTGAATGTCCGCCTACTCTTAGCAGCCTATCATTTTCAGCAGCTATATTATTAATATAATTAACAGCCTCTCTTTCGGCTTCAACCTCTTCAAGAGCTAGCATAAAATCCTCTTTCCAACCAACAAGGTTATCGTCAGTGCCTCGGTATGCTATATAGCTTGTCCCATCAGGAAGTAAAAACTCCATTGCTGCGAATTGCAAAGTTCTATTTATGTCTATCTTGCTAACGTAATTACGAATTTTAATATGCTTATATCTATTTGTTTCACCAATTAATTTTAGAAATTTAGGAGCATCCCTTAAAATTGACCCTTCACTGTATTTATTTTCATCATAGCTATTCTCAAAGTAAAGCTTTTGGACTTGTTGTACATCAAATACTGTAGCGTTATTTTCTCCAAATATATCGTCCAAGGTAAGATATGAAAGGCAAGAAAGCAGCATATTATCAATCACATTAAATCCATCCTGCCAAAACTCCAAATCACAACGCCACTTTATATATTCACTTAATGTCCCCATTGAAATCCACCTCCATACCTGCGCTGTTCGATGATTTTGCGGCACTCTGCAATTTCATTAACTAGAACTTTCATCTCATCTGTTGCTGTGTCTTCATCATATAGTAAATTGATTAACAAATCCTGTTTTGTGATAATCTTGTTTTTTGCGGTACCGACAGGATCAACAGCAGCTACAAACTGTTCTCTATTAGCTTCTAATCTCTCATTTACTCGATTTAAACGAGCTTCAGCCTCAGCACGAAGGCGTTCAGTTTCAATTCGAACCTCTTCCATATGCGACTTGATTTTCTCAGTTTGATAAATAACATCAGGATAAGCATCTGCAAATCTGCGGTAAAAAATGGATTTATCACTAAGTAAAAGTTTAATTTCTGCGTTAATTGCTTCTGTATTATCAGCATCACTGTGTTCAATCCCAAACTTAACAAGCTTCATGATAAACTGAGAGCCAATCAAATCGATTATGAAGGCAACAGAAAGTACACCTGCCAGTATACTTCTGTAAAGAATATTCATCCTTGAAAAAACATCATAAAAAAAAGGATTGGCAATTTCGATTATTGCAATGCCACCTAGTCCAAATAAAACAAGATTACCTATCCACACTCGTCCATGAAGATTCATAGGCTTCTTACTATAATCCCACCATCTTGCATGGTAGCGTTTCTCAAGAATATAGCTGGCCATATATTCAACAAACCCACAAACAATAAATGAAATGACAAATGTGGTACCAATAGAGGACTCAAAGCCACCAATGCCAAACACAGAAAGAGTTAGTAGTACAGCTCCAAAGCCATAAATAGGCAACCAGGGACCGGATAAAAAGCCTCTATTTATAAATTTATGAAATTGTCGATACTTTAGTATGACTTCAATGCACCATCCAATAAAAGAAAATGCAAAAAAAGATAAAAGTAAGTTAATTAAGAATTCAGTCATAAAATAATCCTCAATTTTAAATATTTGTAAATCATACAGAGATTTTATCATAGAAATGTGATTACATTTTTAACAGATCAGTTGATTTAGAATTATTAATGATTGACATAAAAATTTAAATAAGAGTACATATTATGATGATATTAATGTAAAAGGTGGATTTTTTGGGTATATTATGGGAGGTCTATATGCGAATAAATTCCAATTATATAGCTAATGTACGACAGTCTAGTAATTCGAGTAATCCAGTGAATAAGAAAATACAATCATCATTTTTAAATGATAGTAAAAATATTAGGAATAATACAAATTGTCAAGTATTCCTTTCACATGAATCTGAAGCATATACAGATTATGTTAACAAGATGGACTCCATTTTAGATAAACTAGGAAATGCAGAAGAAATATCCCAAAATGAAAAGCAGTGGTTGAATAGCGAAATTGAAAGTATAATTTCTGGCCAGTACGGTGCATTCTCCTCTTTTAGTTTTAAGCGTCAAGATATACTTAATAACTTAGTAGAAGATAAGAAACATGAAGATAAGCGAATGAATGATTTGCTTGAACAGCTAAAGAAAGATAAACAAGCCATCTCCCCTAATAACTCTATAGACTTAGAAACAGAACTATCACTTAAAAATGAAGCAAAGCTTATAGAAAAGTTTACTGAAGCAATGGAAGATGAGGAAGATTTAACAAAAGAGCATATATGTGATGAACTTATTCCGACGGATGAATTTTTTACAGACCGTTTTCGTGAGACTTATATAGATAAGGAGTTAAAAAAAGCAAAAGACGATTTGAGCCAAGAAATGATTCACAAGATAAAAGAATATCAAGCGAAATACGAATAAAATAAAAAGGGAAGAAATTAGTTGTTGAAAATGAATTGAATAAATAATTGGCGCAATTCGCACAACTGGCGATTAATCACAAAATAGATTTACTTTAAAAAAATGCTAAAAAACACTTTACAACCGCCAGATTGGATGATATTATAATCGAGCACTGAGGGACAGCAAGTCACACAGAGCAAAAAATAAATGAAGATTGATAACTGAACAGTGAAACAAACCTTGAATTAATACAAGTTATTTATAGTTAACATGTATCCTTGAAATTCATTTAAGTTTCTTAAAGAAACGAAACCTTTATTAAGCGAATATGAATTCTTGAATTCATATTCTAGTAAGAATCTTTGATTCTTACATTTACAGTAAACAAGTCAGTTTTGTGCTGACCTGGAATTGAACTCAAGTAACTTCGGTTACTTACATATTTAACATGAGAGTTTGATCCTGGCTCAGGATGAACGCTGGCGGCGTG
>NZ_FNQZ01000028.1 GCF_900107545.1 Pseudobutyrivibrio sp. ACV-2
CAGCACAAAACTGACTTGTTTACTGTAAATGTAAGAATCAAAGATTCTTACTAGAATATGAATTCAAGAATTCATATTCGCTTAATAAAGGTTTCGTTTCTTTAAGAAACTTAAATGAATTTCAAGGATACATGTTAACTATAAATAACTTGTATTAATTCAAGGTTTGTTTCACTGTTCAGTTATCAATCTTCGTTTATTTGTTTTGCGCTGTGTGACTTGCTGTCCCTCAGTGCTCGATTATAATATCATCCAACCACACACATGTAAAGTGTTTTTTTGTCATTTTATCAAAGTAAATCTATTCTCCATTTTAAGCTCAATTGTGTGAATTGTATAAACTGTATGAACAACTATTTTCTTGCACGTAAATTTTAATTCAGGAATATATATTGTAACATTCATTCCCTATCAAATTGAGATATCGCTGCGTACAATCAAGAACTATACTAGAAATCTACTAATTATTACTAAATAATTTCTATCCATAATGCTACTCATAAAAATTGACATAGTTCTTTTCTTTAAATCATCAAGTATTTAGTTACAAAAGCTGTTGGCGTTTTTACCGTTACGAGCTGGGAATAAAATCTGTTTCTTTTGCTGCAATGAAACCAAAAGTCCTACTATATTTGTATTCTCATAAAAAAGGGGCTGTTATGGACACTATCCAAAATATCCTGTAGCTGATGCAGGCTATGGAACTTACAATAACTACAATTACTGCGAAGAGCATGGTATGGAAAAATATATGAAATTCACCATGTTTGAAAAGTAAACAAAAGATAAAAACTACCAGAAAAATCCCTATAGAGCAGTAAATTTTGATAAAGATAGTGACGGAAATTTGATATGTCCTGCAGGTCGAAAATTACAATTCAAATATGAACAACATGTAAGGGCAATCAGTATGGAAGAACTGAAGAAGTCTATGAATGTGAAAGTTGCGAAGGGGGGAGAACATAAGGAAAATGCTGCCCGAAAACAAAAAATGACAGAACCATTCGACTTAATAGAGAACTAACAAAAGCCCTTTAAGAAGTCTTGGATAATTTTTGCTCCATTCAAGGAGCATTACTTTGTATGAATCGCAGCATTCAGGCAGAAGGAACTTTTGGTGTTATGAAGTGGGATAAATCCTACAAAAGAGCTTTTAGAAAAGGCTTAGAAAGTGTAATTTTAGAGTTCACACTGATTTCTTGTGGTTTTAACCTTTATAAATATCACAACTGAAAACAACGAGTTGGACTAGCAGCATAGATTTTATTTCATTAAACTTTATGAATCAGTCCATAAAATTAATGGCTATAGTTAGTGACTTTTTTTATGAACAATAAAGTATTTATAGTGAAAACTTTAAATAAAAAGGATTCAGTGCCCACCCGTTAGGATGGTGGCTGAATCTTTACCTTTTAGAACTGTTTTTAACATCCCCTTGGAACTCAACAATTTAATGACCAATTAGTTTTTTCTCTAATTCATCCATATCATAATCTCTTTGCTGGAAATTGTTGAAGTTATTATTACTTTTCTTTGTTTTTTCCTTTTTTGTAGATTTCGGATTTGTATCCCCCTGTATTAAACTGCAAATATAAGCTGTCTTGTCTTCGACAGAATCTAAATCATCATTTTCTATTCTACTTTTAAATACAGGTAAAACAGTCATCAGAGCCATAACATCCTTGTTATTTCTATTCATGCAATTGGCAATACTATTTATTTCGCTGTTGCTAAACTGTACACCTGACATTGCAAGTATAGTTGAGACTTGTTCCAGCAATACCTTCTCTACGCTTTTATCTTCAATTTCGAATATTTCCGTTGCAGTAGTATCAATAAATTTCTTTTCATTTATCTGGAATCTATATCCTAGTACTTTTTTTCCTTCCCTAACTGGCTCGTATTCAAAATTGAAATCACATTCATTGATACTGTTAATGCTGTTATAAGCCGGTTTTAAAACTCTATTCTCAATCATGCTATAAACATAACTCTGTGGAATTGAGAATTGATGTCGGAACTCTTCTAGAGATATTTCAAACATTCCTGGTGTTGCAGTTGGATATTCCTTATATCTTTTTTTGCTCTCTAGGAACCAATATAAAGCGATTGTATATTTACCTTGTAGCTGAGTCGTTACTTCAAGTGAGCCAAATGCTCCATGTACAATACCAGAACACAATGCCAAGTCTTTAAAGAAATCTGAAGGCTTAAATTCTATATAAGCAGCTCCATTATTTCTGTCCTTCTTATGATATCTTAAAATATCGAACCACGGTACTACAATATCGTCCGCTCCATTTGGTCCGAGATTTTCAAATACCAGATGCCTATTCATCAGTTTTTCTGTTCCGCTTTTGAAAGTATCATATAAGGTGTTTTCTGATTTGTATTTAGAAAACTTAACGAATGCTCCTGGTTCAATTCTATATGTTTTATTATCAGGAAACGAACTGATTGTTCCTAAAATAGCATCGAAAACTACATTTTCTTCGGCTGAAAATTCCATTTTACAGTGCATAATTAAAGCATCAGTTCTATAGGCAATACCAATACCACCCTTTTTTAAAGGATGCTTGTTATCCTGAAGTGCCAATAATTTAAGTAATGTCTCATGAGAATTGTCATTGAACGTAGCTACTAAGCTATCAACAGAAATTGCATCCTTGATGAATTCTTTAACTTTTTCTTCGTCTTCATTAACTACAGCAAGTCCACTTTCATCAACTATGTCTGGTCTTTCAAAATCCCTGTCGTATATATTTCCCTTATTTGTATGTGTAAGTTGGTGCTCACTTTGACCTAATCCAGTACCAAGTGGATACTCATCATCATCCAAAAACTGTTGTGTGTTAGGGTCGTAATCCCTATACCTGCCGTTTTCATCTTGTCTTTTGATAGACATAACATTTTCTCCCAAAGTTATTATGTGATTGATTGTACCTTAATTTTATCTTTTAGACAACATGAAGATTATTTGTTATTATTCTACTCGGATATCTGTTATGCTTTCAGGGGCTTAAACGTTAATATTGCAGGAAAAATCCTTGATTTATCAGGCTTTTTCAGTTCTCGGGAAAATGTTATTTTTATTCGGGAATTTGTTATTTACGACATTTTTTCTTTTTGTTATTTTACTCGGTATTTTGTTATTTAAATTCGATTAATTTTTGCCCTTTAACTTTTAAAAACCGCATAAAATCAAGCATTTTTGCTCTCTTCTATTTACTCTCAATCACTCTCGGCAATTTGTTATTCAAACCTCGTTGTTTTGCCATCCGTAACATTCATCCATTTTGTTATTTTACTCGGGAATTTGTTATCCAAAGTGTAAAATTACTGTAAAATAGGTGCTTGTTATCATTATATTACTGATTATTTATCATTTTGGATAACATTTCATAGATTTGTTATATTCACTCGGGAATCTGTTATCAATTACTCGGGAATTTGTTATGCTCACTCTTCTATTTGTTAGCATTCTATCGGATATTTGTTAGATTTACTCGGCAGTTTGTTATGTAAAAGTTACTGAAAACATTGAATTTACTGGATTTTTTTCATTTTGCTATACTACTATACATACTATATATTATTTATACTTATCTATCTCGCAGATAGATGGACAAAAAAGACCTAGCGAAGACTAGGCCGTGTTTATTAATTCCATCCTGGTGTATTAAGACGTTCTTTTCTGACTAGATAAGCTACATAAGCTCCAGGTGTTCTAAATCCATGCATTGCTGCTTGTGTAAGCATTGTTTCTTTATCTTCTGGAGTGACTGGTGTTGTTGCGTTTATTAGGTTTGATGGTTTTGTATCTTTCACAAGCGTATGTAACTCATCATTACGATCATATTCTTCGTTTATATTGTTATTAATTAAATACTGGAGATACTCCCATTTAGCCATTTTCTTAATTACACAAAATGAATTGAAAAACTCTCTATCTGTAGAATCAAGAAACTTGGCTGTGAACGGTGTTGTGCCTTCATTTTTGCTTTTTTTTAAGTTTGCATTTGCGTCAACAACTTCTATTTTGGTTGACTTTACGGAGGCGGTTGTTTTTTTATCTTTTTTTTCGTCTATGGGGTTCACAGAATCTTTAGTTTTATTCTTAGGTTTTTCTATCTTGGTCGTAGCAGGAGTAGGTGCTTTTTCAATTGTTACAGGTTCATTTTTAACCTCATCTTTTTTTGTTTCAGCGATAGGATTACTTGTTGGCTCTCCAATATTGATTTTTTTTGGAGTAAAAGGCATTTCGTTTGATGCTTTTTTTAATTTATCTAATCCAGCCATTAGTTTTCTCCTTTCAAGATGTTGTCTGCTATTTCATAATAAACTCGTGATACTGTCTGACTCTTATGTTTCATAGTGTTTGGCATTTTATATGTTTGAGCCTCTTTTACAGCCATTGATTGAGGTATGTTGTATATAGGAATGTCATGGTTTACATTTTGTTTTTCTTTATATTCTGCTATCTTTTCTTCTAAATCTTCTAAAGCAAATTCCTTTAAAGATTTACCGATTGTGGCTGAAAGTAGGATTCCCTTGATATCACCGTGAACAAGCTTATCTGTTGAGTTTTGTAGTTTCATGATAGCATCAATAGCTCGTTTTGCTTCGTTTCTGTCAATATCTGAAATCATTGTTGTAATGTAGAATTCATCAGCAGCTATAAGTGCCATTTTTTTGATGATATCATTTTGAGGACCATGATCTATGAAGACGTAGTCATAATCATAGTCATTTTCAATCTGTTTCATGAGATTTTTAAGTAAATATTTGTCTTCATCTTCGTCTAAGAAGAAGTTTGGAGCCTTCTCGTATCTTTCATCACCACATATAACGTCAATAGCGCCCATTTCTACGATACAATCCGATATTGATGCATTTCCCGTTAAAAGTTCTAAAGATGTTCCAATACCATACTCTTTTCGTTGTTGAGGGTCCATTCTTAAGCCCAAGTATTGCGATAAACCTAATGTTTGATCAACGTCTATGCATAGAACTTTTTTATTATATGTAGCAAGTGCTCCAGCAAGTTCCACTGTATTTGTAGTTTTTGCAGAACCACCTTTTGTAGTTGTGATACAAATTGTTTTCATTATTTTCTCCTTTTTAATTAGTCTATTAGTTTTGAGTATAGTAATTAGAAAAAATCATTATAACTGTAATAATCAAAACCACAGAAATAATGATACTGCATAAAATAACCGTAATATGTTCAAAAACAATAGTGTGAAAAATAATCGCAAAATGTAGAAACTAAATTAAAAACGCTAAAAATATAATAACATTAAAACTATCAAAACGCAAAATATATTCAATAAGTATAAAAGGGATTATATGCATAATAATAATAAGATAGAGAATATTCATAGTAATCATATTACACGGAATATAAATATTATATATTAAAAACATTATATGTATAATAAGCTTAATATGCAGTAAAACGAGAGTATAAATATAACGATTAATAATATTAATATTAAATATTGGTGTAAAAATCATATTATAATTAAAAACATTATTAATCATAAAAATAATAAATATATTAAAACAATTATTTTCACCAAATTAAATATTTTAATTAAAAATCATTGAATTTCATTATATACACGGATGAAATTTATCATTGAATACTTTGTAGATGGAGGGTAAAACATAAGTTAATGTCGTTAAATATGAAGCTTATAGAGCGTAATTATAGATATAGTTGATATAGATGATAAATATAATATCAAAATTTTTGCGAAAGAATTACCTTTATAAGAAAAGGAGCCGCAGATTATAAGTCTGCGGCCTTTTTTGAAGGAGTAAATAAAATGTTAAATTAATGAAATTGTCTTAACCAACTATTACAGAAAGGTCAATGGTACCACTAGCTTTTTCTTCGACTTCTACGTATACCATATAGTTACCAGGCTGAATTTCAGAATATTCTGTAGTGCCATTGCCACTAAAAACATAATCTATAGTGGCATTTCCATCTAATGTAGGAGTATCATCTATATCATCTCCGCCAGAAATAACTTTTACATGAACTTTACCTTCTAACAGGCCGGTATCTACAACAAGATGTTCACCATCTTCGATTGTTATTCCTGATCCACCAGCTGTGCCTTTACCGGTGTTATCGAAGTTCGCTGTAACAACTTTACCTTCATTGTCTACATCTATAAATGTTTTAGGTTCGGAAGATGCCGATTTGCTACCACAACCCACGCAAATAAATGTTGCAAATAATGCAAATGTGCAAGTAATAAAAAATTTTCTTAGACTTAGATTTAAATTATTCATAATTGATCCCCATCAAAAAGATTTATTATTTAATACTCGTGTATAGTATCAAATAAAATATCACAATAGTGTCACAGTAAAGATTGAAGAATTTTTATTAATTATGAAAAACATTGCAGATTCTTATTAAATAAAGTAGGAAGAAGGATTATTATATTGGATGGTTAATCCGAGGAGGCTACTCGTTGAGGAGATATATAAATTAAAAATTGAAATAATCGATTGTAAGATCTCGGTTATATAAGTTTCATCTGATATCACAATTTGGTGTATGAATAATTATTACATGGAGTCTATTAGTGTTTCTGTTTTCTATAAGATTGGTAATCTTGAAGGCCCCGAAAGGGGCAATCTCTTTGGACTAATCAAAACATGAGTAGTGGTTGGACGGTTTCAATTTTTGCCACAAATAGTTATAATTATGTAAATAAAGGAAGCATTCTATGCAGGAGGTGCGATATGTGGTTTGTATTTGCCTTGTTATCAGCTATCTTTGCAGCCTTAACTTCAATCTTAGCTAAGATTGGTATAGAAGGCGTAAATTCAAATCTTGCAACTGCTATACGTACTGTAGTTGTAGTTGGTATGGCTTGGATTATGGTTTTTATCACGAATACCCAAAGTGGCATGGTTGACATCAGCAAAAAGAGCTGGATTTTTCTAATACTATCAGGTTTAGCCACAGGCGCATCATGGTTATGCTACTACAAGGCATTGCAGATTGGCGACGCATCTAAAGTTGTTCCAATAGATAAGCTAAGTGTAGTAATTACTTTAGTTCTAGCATTTGTATTTTTGCATGAGGAATTTACTATAAAATCACTTGCAGGATGCGTATTGATTGGTGCTGGAACATTATTATTAGTAATATGATTTTATAATATAGAAAAATAGTACCAAAAAGCCCCAAAATACTTTAAAAGTGTTTTGGGGCTTTTTGGTGGTTTATCCATATAATGTAGAAAATATTATTTATTAATACGATTTAATTGGTCTCGCTCAAGGACGATAAGTAATTCGTTGTCTGCAGCTAGTGGTTCTACAGGGTCTAAGATTTTCCAATGGCCGGTGCTGTGGTTTTTATATGCGATGACATTTATTTTGTAATTTTTACGGAGATTTAATTCTACCATATTTTTGCCTACCCATTTTGGAAGAGGCAGCATTTCAACCATGCAAAGATTTTCATCTACCTCAAAATAGTCGAGGAAAGTGTCGGAAGCAAGTATTCTGGCTGATTGTTCTCCGCCGTACTCTTCGGGAACAATTACCTTATCAGCGCCAATTTTTTTAAGAATCGAGGTCATTCTGTCAGATGAACTTTTGGCTACAATAAGTGGAACTTTTAATTCTTTTGCAACGGCAACTGACATAATACTGGCTGATAAATTTCCTGCCATGGCAACAGCAACGATATCTACGTTCTTTAGACCTAGCATTTCAACTTCATCTTCGTTAGTAAGATCGGCACATACTGCGGCAGTGCAGTAACCTTCAATATCTTTTAATTTATCATGATCATTGTCAACTACGAGCACGTCTGCTCCCATTTCATACATGCTTTTGGCAAGGCTTATGCCGTATTTACCTAAGCCTAAAACGGCGATTGTCTTTTTCATTTTTATCTCCTTATCCTACGAAAAAGTTACCTTCGGTGTATCTACATTTATTTTTATGATGTCCACGTCCTGCAAAGAAAATTGCTAAGGAAATCGGACCAATTCTGCCTAAATACATAGCTATTATGATGATGATTTTACCTATATTATTAAGGTTAGAGGTTAGGCCCCTGGACAGACCTACTGTTGCTGATGCACTTATGACTTCGTAAAGGCCATCCTGAATGCTGACTGGATTTGTAACAATAAGCGCCAGGGTCAGGATGATAATGGCAAAAGCAGCCACAGAAACGATAACAGTGGCTTTACGCATGTTTTCTTCGGTTATGCGACGATTGAAAATGATACTTTGATCATCATCATGAATATAAGAAATAACATTTAACAAAGCTAGGAATATAGTCACAGTTTTGACGCCTCCTGCAGTACCTATGGGTGAACCGCCTATAAACATAAGCATATACGACATTACGCATGAAAAATCGGTCATGTTTTCCTGTGGAAATGAGCAAAAGCCTGCTGTCCTAAGAGTTACAGATTCAAAAAGGCTGTTTGTAATTTTATCAAAAAGGCTGAAATTACCAATTGTTCCAGGATTATTGAATTCAGCTATAAAGAAAAATATCGCCCCAGAAACAATTAATGCAGCTGTAACTGTTACAACAAGTTTAGTGTGTTCAGTAAATCTTTTAAAAATCTGAACAGGAGTAAATCTCCTTTTTATACCAGCTTTTATTTTCTCAGACATATCAAACCAAACAACATAGCCTAGCCCTCCCATAATTATCAAAATCATGGTAGTGAACATCACTAAAGGATTTGATTTGTAATTAATCAGGCTATTGTTACCGAGGATATCTATGCCGGCATTACAAAAAGCGGAAATGGAATGGAAAACAGAAAACCATATTCCCTTTATTAAACCAAACTCTGGGATAAATGCGACTGAATAAAGGAGTGCTCCGCAAAATTCTACCTTCAAAACATCTTTTGAAATTCTAATCAAAATCCTAAGAATACCAACATCAGTATTCAAGTTTAAAGAATCTTGCAACATTTTTCGATCACCCAGTGAAAACTTCTTCTGGGTGATAAGCATTATCATGGAAATAAATGTAATGATTCCTAGTCCACCTATTTGGATAAGGCACATAATTATAAATTGTCCAAACAGGCTGAAATAGCTGAAGGTGTCAACAACCACAAGGCCTGTAACACAGGTGGAGGTGGCAGATGTAAACATAGCAACAAGGGGATTAGTCCATTTACCAGATGCGGAAGAGACAGGAAGCATTAAGATAAGTCCGCCCAGTATTATTGCAATAAGAAAGCTTAATGGAATCAATTGAACAGATGATATTTGTTTCTTTTTCATAAAATCTCCAAGTGGCATATATATCAAGCCTGTTTACGGCTTGTGGCACCACTATCCAAAGATAATAGTACAAGAAGATAGCAATGTAAATGTATAAAGTGCCGGTAAATCTTTTGTTATGAGGGTTTTACTTTATGGATTTGATAAAAAATACGTATAAACGATATAAACATTAATTTATTTTTCCTATCATGGCATCAGGATTTCATTATATGAAAGGAGAAATAATGTATGAAAAAGGGAAAAAAGGTCAATTTTCTGGCGCTTGGTGTAGCTACAACAATGGCTTTAACTAGCGCACCTCTGAGCATTCCAGCCCAGGCATCAGAATCTGTAAAAGACAAATATTCTGATGAAGGATATAGTCTGGTTTGGAATGATGAGTTTGACGGAGAATCACTCAACACATTGGATTGGAATGTGGAGAGGCACGAACCGGGATGGGTTAATTCAGAGCTACAACGTTACACTGGTCTCGACGAAGGTAACATTGAGGTAAAAAATGGCAAATTGTACATCAAGCCAAAGGTAGTTGAGTCAGAGGAAGAGGAGCAAAAGGAAGAAGTCGAAGAGAAAATCACTAAGGTTGATTTTGATTTTTCAGTGGGAGATGATAAAGATTCTTCTGACACAATAGCTCTCCAGGTTAATTTTGGAAAGATTGAAGATAGTGAAGCAGGTACCGCTGCAGCGACTGTTAAGCTTTCTAATATTTCCTTGGTGGATGAGGAAACAGGAGACGAACTTTTAAAGAACACTAGCTTTGCAGATGGTGACAATTGGTCATATGGTGCCACTTCACCAGCGGAGGGTACATGCGAGTATACTGACGGAAGTGCGATTTTACAAATCGACAAGTCTGGTGAAGAAAATTGGCACATTCAGCTTCAACAGAACGGAATTAAACTGGAAAGCGGACATAGCTACAAGTTTGCTATGGATGCTACTTCATCTGTCGACAGAATGGTGGAGGTAAGTCTGTTAGATCCTGAAAATGGCTATTCATGGTACGGAGGAAGCAAGGCAACTATCGAAAAGTCAGAAGCCTTATCTAAGGGTATCTCATCAAAATCCAGAGAAATAACATCTGGAAGAATAACTACTCAGGGACTTCATGATTTTACATATGGTCGATTTGAAGCTAGGGCTAAGGTGCCTGAAGGAAAGGGCTATCTTCCGGCTTTTTGGCTAATGGCATCTGATGAAGGTTTATATGGTCAATGGCCTAAATGTGGTGAAATGGACATAATGGAAGTTATGGGGCAGGATACATCAAAGTCTTACCACACTATTCATTATGGATATAGTGCAGGTTCTGGCCATAAGGAAAATCAGGGAACAAAAGTTATCGCTGATAAGGGCTATTCTGATGAATATCATTTGTTCCGAGTAGATTGGGAGCCTAGCAATATTACCTGGTATGTAGATGATGAAAAAGTTTACAGTACAAGAGATTGGTATACAGGTCAGGACGAGGCCAGTCAGCTTACATATCCAGCACCTTTTGATCAAAACTTCTATATTATATTGAATCTGGCTGTTGGTGGTAGTTGGGTAGGATATCCAGATGACACTGTTTACGAGCATATGAATGATGACAGTTATGCAGTAGATTATGTAAGAGTATATCAGAAGGAAGCCTCAGAATATGAAAAAGCTGAAAAGAAGGCAAAACGTCCAGAGGCTGCACCTGTTACATATAGAGAACCTGACAAAGATGGCAATTATGTGATTAATGGTGATTTCAGTGAGGACATTGCAATTGACGGAGCTGAGGATGCATCGATTGATAACTGGGTGCTACATTTAGAAAGTGATGCAAAAGATACAACCTACAAAGTAGATAATAACAAGATAAAGATTAAGCCAGCTGCTGAGGGTAGCCAGAATCATAGTGTTCAGCTAAAGCAGGCAGGTATTCCAATGTATAAAGGTTGGGAGTACGAGCTTACATTTGATGCAGTGGCTTCTGAAGATAGAGATATTATTATCGATGTCGAGGGGCCTGATAGAGGTTGGATACGCTATTTTGCAGATACAAAGGTTAATGTAGGAAAAAAGAAGCAAAGTTATACCTACAACTTCACAATGAATGAAAAGACAGATCCAAATTCAGCATTAGAATTTAACCTAGGAAAGCAAAAGTCTACAGCTGCAGTGACTATTTCTAATGTAAAGCTGACACATAAATCAGGAGAAGAAATAAAAGATGCCAACGAAAAAACAATTCGACCTGATGGAAATTATATTTATAATGGTGGATTCGACCAAGGCGAAGGAAGATTAGGCTATTGGAATGTAAGCGATAGTGATGCAGTTTCTGTAACTAATAAGAGTAATTCAAGAGTATTGAAGGTGGTTGCCCCAAAAGGTACTTCAAAGTCAAACCCTGTTACGGTTGAGCAAAAGGAACTAGAGCCTCTGGTGGCAGGAAAATATGAGTTTAGTTTTGATGGCTATGCAGATAACAAGGATGGACTAACTATAAATGTTGCTGGAGAAACTATTAAGCCTGAGCTAAAAGAAAAGAATTCAAAGTATGCATATAAATTTGATGTAAAAAAGAATCTTTCAAGAAAAGATTCAAATATAGAATTCGTATTTACGAAGCCGGGCGAGTACTTTATTGATAATGCTTTCCTTACAGAGGCAGCCCTTATCAAAAACGGTTCATTTAATGCAGGCCTTTCAGGATTTTCACCATATATTCATGATTCCGTAAATGCGAATTATGTAATTGATAACATGAATGGTAATGACAATGCCTTTGCTATTACAATCGATGATACTGTAGCTACTGATGCTGGTAATGAATGGTATGTTCAATTGAATCAGGATGGCGTAAAGCTTGAAAAAGGCAAGAAATATCGTGTTTCATTCAAAGCAAAATCTTCAATTGAAAGATTAATCAAATATTCTCTTCAGGAATTTGAAGGAAACTGGACAAACTATAGTGGTACAGGTTCGGTTGAGATTGGAAAAGAATGGAAGAGCTTTACACATGATTTTGTGATGGGGAATGAAACAGATGCTAATACAAGATTTAACATCACTATGGGATCTGTGGATGGTGAGCGCATTCAAAAGAAACATGATGTATTTATTGATGATATTGATTTAGTAGAGCTTACAGATGAGGTTCAGCCGGTTGAACCAAGTAGGGAGGCTACAAAAGAGGGAGACAATAATTCAGAGAATACAAATCATGAGGAATCTAAAGAAGAAAACGCAAAACCTGCTTCATCTAAGCCAACAGTAGCTGAAATGCAACAAACTAATAGCAGCTCTGGAAACGCAAGCAACACAGAAAGCAGTAGCGGTAGCACTACGAATAGTAATTTTTCAACTTCATTGAGCAATTCAGTAGACAATAACACAAATACTGCGGAACAGTCATTACAGCAAAAGTCGGAAGCAATTACTGTAGCGGGCAATAATGTACCAAGAACAAATATAGCTAAAAGCTCTAATGACAAATTTGCAAATAATACAACAGATAAAAAAGTAAACGTAACAACTGAAGAAACTACTACAATAATAGAAGATACCGAAACTCCAGCTTCAGTAGAAGTAGAAACTGAAGAGATTGCAGAAGATAGGCAGGAAAATGATGATAAAGATAGTTCTGTTGATGAGCATACAGGATTCTTTGGAGCAATTGTAAAATTCTTTAAGAGTATAATCGAATTCTTTAGAGGATTGTTTAATTAGTGTTTGATAAAAAACGGGAACGATGAAATATCGCTCCCGTTTTTTCAAGTTCATGGACTGTATTTAATTGGATGCTGATGGATGAGGCATGTAATCATACAGCTTAAGTGCAGTAGATGAAATAGGCATACTCTGCAATACGACCTTACCAGGGCCTGAGACTACAGTATTAAATAAACCTTCTCCACCGAAGAGCACATTTTTAACGCCTTTAATTGTGCGTATTTCCAGGCTACATTTTTCTGACATTGCAGCAAGATTGCCAGAGTCTACAATTTTTACTTCCCCTGCAGCCAGTTCATAATCATGAGCCGAACCGTCTATTTCCAGGAAAACTATACCGTTTCCGGTGAATTTTCTCATCAGGAAGCCTTCTCCTCCAAAAAGACCGCCGCTAAGCTTTTTCTGAATAAACACTTCAGATTTAACATCGCCTACAGTTGCAAGATATGAGCCTTTTTGTACAATCAGGCCGTTTCCTGGAGTAATTTCTATTGCTCTAATAGATCCTGGAAATTTAGAAGCAAAAGCGATTTCCCCTGCCCGGTTAGCAATATATGTGTTTAAAAACATATTTTCACCAGTCAACAATCTGCCAAACATTTTGCCTAGACCGCCTGCTTCTGTTTGCATTTCTATGCCTTCATCCATCCAGGACATGGCACCAGCTTCACATTGAATTACATCTCCCTGACTTAGCTGACACTTAAGTACAGGTAGGCTTTCTCCTTTTATTTCGTATTGCATTTTACCCTCCAATCTGAGCCATAATAATGACACGTGTTTATATTATTAGAATATAATGATATATCTTTTTAGACAACCGTTAAGATTCTGTTTTCACGCTAACATCTGCGCCAGAGATGTTTACATTCTTATTAACCTTGGCGTCATATGTGTTTGCTCGCATGATTTCGGTGAAATCTACACCAGTTGCTTCGCTCATTGTGTCAAATACCTGTTTCATAACTATTGGCATATTTGCAGATATTCTTGCTGCACCGCCTTCATTGCCTTCACCGGTTTCATAGATATTTATCTTGTCGATCTGAGAAAGTGGCTTAGCAATTTCAGCTGCGATTTCAGGCATAACCTTGATCATCATTTCAGCCATAGCAGCGCCATTGTATTTGCGGTATGCTTCTGCTTTCTTTTCCATGGCTTCTGCCTCTGCAAGACCTTTTGCCTTGATAGCTTCGGCTTCAGCCTTACCTTTTGCGGCTATACCAGCAGCCTCTGCATCGTACTTTGCTTTGATACCAGCAGCTTCCTGTTCTGCAGCATATTTCTGAGCTTCAGCCTGGGCTTTTTTAGCATCTGCTTCACGTTCCTGCTCATATTTAGCAGCTTCAGCCTTCTTCTGTCTTTGTACTAGTTCGGCTTCAGCTCTTTTTTCTGCCTGATATTTTTCAGCATCAGCTTGTTTTTCAATTTGAGCGGCAAGTTCTTGCTGTTTTACAAGAACTTCTTTTTGCTTCAGTTCTGCCTCACGTTCTGCTTTTGCAATTTGTGCATTTACAGTAGCAGTTTCGATTGATTTCTGCTGCTCCTGTTGCTGGATAGAGTAAGCAGCATCAGCGATAGCATCTGCTGTATCGGCTTGTTTCTTTAATTCAGCCTGCTTGATTGCGAGAGCATTGTTCTTTTCGGCAATCTCAGTTTGTGCTGTGACTCTTGCGTCGTTTGCAGCCTTGTCGGCTTCAGCCTGAGCAATTGCAACGTCTCTATCAGCCTGAGCCTTTGCGATAGCAGCATCTTTTTTGATTTTTGCGGTATTATCCATACCGAGATCGTTAATCAGGCCGTTTTCATCGGTTACATTCTGGATGTTGCAGGAAAGAATTTCGATACCCAGTTTGCTCATATCTCTAGAGGCTTTTTCCATTACCTGATCTGAAAAGCTATCTCTGTCGGTGTTAATCACTTTAAGAGAAAGTGTACCGATAATCTCACGCATATTACCCTGTAGTGAATCCTGTAAATCCTGTGTAATCTGTTCAGGATTTTTATTAAGGAAGTTTTTAGCAGCAAGCTGAATTGCTTGTGCATCTGTGCCAATTCTTACTTTTGCAACGGCATCTACATTAACATTGATGAAATCGTTGGTAGGAACGGATTGCTCAGTCTTAATATCAACGGTCATTTGACCTAGATAGAGCTTATCGACACGCTCGAAGAATGGTATTTTGATGCCTGCACGGCCAACCAGTATTTTAGGATTTTTTCTTAGACCAGAAATAATAAAAGCTCGATCTGGTGGGGCTTTCACATAGCCTGCCATTATAATTAGTAAAACTACAATAATAAGTGCAATGATTGGTATAAGTTCCATACATTTCCTCTCTTTCTGCGACATTGTCGCCATAGCTATCTTTGATAACTACATTCTAATATCGTAATTTTAATTTAAACATAACTTATATGGAAAGTTAAGACCTCATTTTTTATATATTATGGCAAAATACAGCAAATACAATATATGGATAATTGGAATGGAATTGAAGCGTCTTGTATACATAGTATCCAACGATATTTTAGGATACCCGCTTTTTGCAATATGAAAATTATGACCTTGGTAAGATAGAAATAATTCCCCTTCTGTGACAATTATTAACTCGTAATCTATGAGCGGAGCGTGGTTATGCTTCCATTCAGGAAAAAGAGCTTTAAATTTTCCTGTCATGTTATATTTAAAAATCTGATTTAATGGAAAAATAATATTCTGTAACATACCCTATCACCAATCTATCGTTATGATACAATATCTAACTAAATGACATATGCAATATTTCTATAATTTAGTATTATGCATCAACAACTGCATTATATCGGATTTACTAGCTACTCGCATAGGAAATCTGTAAAATATAACATCTGCTAAAATGACACATTTGATATCATTTTGATATTTAATAAAGTTAATACAGATGATATTTTGATATCAGTAATAACCGATAAAAAAGGGGGATATGATGTCACACACAATTAATATTACATCTGAATTTTGGTCAAGATACAGAAATTTAGTAAGAACGGAAATGATTCCTTTTCAATGGAATGTGTTAAATGACACTGCTGGTATAAAAATTGAAAAAGAAAGATTAAATGATGAGGGGATTCCTAGCGAAAAAAGTCATGCAATTGAAAATTTTAAGGTTGCCGCTGGTAGGACAAAGGGAACTCATTATGGATGGACTTTTCAAGATAGTGATGTGTATAAGTGGCTTGAAGCTGTAGCCTATTCTCTTAGAGAGAAAAGGGATCCTGAACTTGAGAAGAAGGCATTAGAGACTATTGATCTTATCGCAGATGCTCAGGAGAAAGATGGGTATCTTGACACATTTTATTCTATTTTAGGTATAGAGTATAGATATCAGAGCTTGGCTGGTAGCCACGAGTTATATTGCATGGGGCACTTTATTGAAGCAGCTGTAGCATATTATGAAGCAACAGGTAATGAGAAAGTTCTTAAAGTTGCTAAAAAGGCTGCAGATAACATTGATGCTAACTTTGGCGCAGAAGAAGGGAAGATACATGGATATGATGGACATGAAGAAATAGAAATAGGGTTGCTTCGACTTTATCATGTTACTAATGAAGAACGTTATTTAAATTTGGCTAAATATTTTCTTATGGAACGCGGAAAACATCCTGAATTTTTCAAAGAACAGGCCAAGGTATATAAAGGACCTAATGCTCTTGGAGGAATCGAAAAAGCAGCAGCTTCTTATTTTCAAAATCATAAGCCGATACTAGAACAGGATACTGCAGAAGGACATGCCGTTAGAGTTGTATATATGTGTACCGCATTGGCTGATTTAGCTGCTACCACTGGTGATAAGGAAATCTATGAAGCCTGCAAAACTCTTTGGAACAATATCACAACTAAAAGAATGTTTATCACGGGTGGAATTGGTTCAACTGTTCATGGAGAAGCTTTTACATTAGATTATGACTTGCCAAATGATACTATGTACTGTGAAACTTGTGCAGCTATAGGTTTGATATTTTTTGCCAGACAGATGTTGAGGATTGAAGCAAAATCTGAATATGCTGAGATAATGGAACGAGCATTGTACAATTGCGCTTTAGCAGGTATGGCTTTAGACGGAAAGCACTTCTTTTATGTAAATCCTCTGGAGGTAAAGCCAAGCAAATCATTGAAGGATCCTGGCAAAAGCCATGTAAAGCCTGTAAGACCAAGTTGGTTAGGGTGTGCATGTTGTCCACCAAATCTAGCGAGAATGATTACATCGTTAGATGACTACGTATATACGATATCAGAATATACTGTACTGATTAACCAATATATCGCGTCAAAGGCATCACTTGCAGTAAAAGATGGCTCCGTATCAATACAACAAACCACAGATTTTCCATGGGACGACAATGATACAATGGCAGTAACAAACAATTCTACGTCCCCAATTCGTGTAGGAATTCGAATTCCTATGTGGGCTGATAAAGTGACTCTCAAATTAAATGGGGCAGAGACTATGGTTAAACCTGAATTGGGCTATCATTATGTTGAGATTGAACCAGGTAAGTCAGTAGAAATGCAGCTTATGTTTAGCATACCTATTTTGAGAAATTATTGTAATCCTATGGTATCCGAGGACATAGGAAAAGTCGCTATTTCACGAGGACCATTGGTATATTGTCTGGAAGAAGTAGATAATGGTGACAATTTATGTGGGCTAAGCCTTCCTGATGACACTACATTTTCATATAGTTTTAATCCTGATATTTTAAATGGTGTTGGTGTAATCACTGCTTGTGGTAAAAAACTACAACTAAATGAGGCTAATTTATTATATACAAATAAAAAGCCTGAAAAGAAGGATGCAAAGCTTACATTTATACCATATTATGCATGGGCAAATCGAGGCGAAAATGAAATGGAAGTTTGGGTAAGAGAGTAAAATTCTTTTAGAAATTTATAATACACAAAAGGGGCTGTGAAAAAATGAGATAATCATTTTTTCCAGCTCCCTTTTTTGTATTAAAAGAGCGCGAGACGGGACTCGAATATTGGGCGTGTTCGAAAACACTAATAAAAAGGAGGTTTGCAGGACTGTCATTTTTATTTGTACCCAATTTGTACCCCTTTTTATAACTTGTTTTATCTATTAGGTAATTGCGAAACTCGCTGACGCTCGTCCGCAATCTTGATTATAAAATCGGATATTTCGCGCATAGGCGCGGAATTACTTTTGAAAGATAATTTTAGGCGCACTAAATAAGCCTGACTTATGAAGTTGGTAAGTCCTAAGCGATTAAAGGTTTCAGGCTACGGACAAATTCATGGTGGTTAATTTTATCAGCCAAAATGACAGTTACAAGCTGAGTTATTCCAGCAAGTATCAGATCAGCATGAAGAGTTTTTTCGTTTTGAGTTCTGCGTCCAGCAAGTCAAAGGTTTTCTTTGATGTGATTAATGTCTCGCTCAACCGCGGTCCTAATTTTTAAGTTGATTCCCATTCTTGGGTTCCACGAATAGCTCCTGGATAAGCTCTAAGATCTTTTTCGGGATAGATATGAATCATTCGACCGCAAGAAGATGATGTACATGGATTATCACATAGGCATTTGCGATGCGATTTCTTTGTGTTTTTATCATAGACATATTTGATTTTTGGGCATACAAACTTGAATCGAACAAGCCCATTCTTTCTGGTTGATGAACTTTCAAATTTCATTGGAAGACTATCATCATTAGGGCAACAAGGTAT
>NZ_FNQZ01000007.1:0-73932 GCF_900107545.1 Pseudobutyrivibrio sp. ACV-2
AAGATCCCTTAAAGACGATAAGGTAGATAGGTTCAAGGTGTAAGTGTGGTAACACACTCAGCTGATGAATACTAATAGATCGAAGGTTTATTCTAAGGTAAAGATATGTAGAAAGATAATTCATTAATGCTGTATGAAGTTTTGAGGTTGCTATAAATATGATTAGCAGGCAGTATCAATAGATGAAGTGCTTGCTATTTTTAAGTAAGTAGTTAATATGGGGGCGTAGCTCAGTTGGGAGAGCACCTGCCTTGCAAGCAGGGGGTCAAGAGTTCGAATCTCTCCGTCTCCATTTAAGTTTTTACAAATTTGTAAGAATTTTTTTGTGAAAAATCGTAAAAAAATGTGAATAAATTGTGATTTTTCTATTGAAACCAACGCGATATTATGTTATTATCATTAAGTCGCGTGGGTGAGGGACTCAAATCAATTTTGGGTTTTTCGCTTACGATATAGGGGACTGGTCAAATGGTATGATAGGGGTCTCCAAAACCTTTGGTGGGAGTTCGATTCTCTCGTCCCCTGTTTGACTAAAGTGCTATAAACGTTGATTTTACGGCGTTTATGAGCACTTATTTTTTTGCTCATAAATCAAAAGTCACCGATTAAAGTCACTGCTAGAGATTACATAATATTAAAAATTTATAGAAAGGTAAGCTAATTCAATAGCATCCAAGGATATTACATAGAGTAGGAATTCATAATAGAATTTCTACTCTTTTTTTGCTTTAATTGAAATCAGAACAACAAAGCTTACAGGAACAGAAGGAAATGTGAGAGGTCTTTCAACAGTGACATTTGATGGAAAGTATGCTGTGAGAAATATCTCAATTGTGGAAAGTAAGAAGGGAGGACTTTTTGTTTCTATGCCAAGTTACAAGTTTAAGGAACTTGATCCAAACGGAAAGTCTCAGTTCAAGGATATCGCATATCCGGTAACAAAGGAGTTTAGAGAAATGCTCTATGGAAAGATTATGGAGAGCTATAAGGAGGAGCAGAACTTAGAGTTTACTGTTTAATGATGGGAGGAACCATGATGGCTTTATCAAAGGAAAAACTAGAAATCAGAAGAATGGGGCAGGGTGAGTTCCAGAGGTATCTTGAGGATGGCTTGGCTGAAAAAATCGTAGAAGTTGCTCTGGAGCGAATTGCTTCTTATGGTGAGTTTATGGATATCCTGTTTGAGGGGTAAGGTTTGTGGAGGCTTATGATTATTTCAGGTTTGAGAATGAGATAGTCCTGAGGAATAGAGGCTTTGAAAAAATCTCTGTAAATTTAATATAAGACATTCAAGATAGGGTCTTCTATGATAAATTTTTTAAACATCAAGGAGGCCCATTTTATTATGATATCCAAACAGCTGAGCCAGCTATATGATGTAAAGCCGCTGAGTAAAATCGTCGAGAAAAATGCTACTATAATAGCAAAACATTGGAAAATATAAGTAATAGTGATATAATAGTAGCAATTACGGGAGGTAAAATATGGATGTTAATATAAATTATTTATGGGATACACCAACAGATGTTGCTATGAGATTAGCAAGCAGGCTAAAAAGTATCCGTAAAAGAAAGAAAATCACACAAAAGGAGTTGGCCGGAAGAAGCAATGTTAGCTACGCTACACTTCGAAAGTTCGAAAAAACAGGGCAGATTTCACTTGAATCTTTTATAAAACTAGCAATGGAGTTGGGGGTCATTCAAGAGTTGAATTCACTTTTTACAGAACCTGTGTATACCAGTATTGAGGAGGTTATAAATGCGAGTAAATAAAACGCTGGATGTTTACTATCATGGGATGCAAGTAGGAACACTTGCAGAAACTCCAGATAAAAGAATTGCATTTCAATACTCATCAGAATGGCAGAAAAATGGATTCTCTATAAGTCCGTTCTCGTTGCCATTGCGAAATGATGTATTTGTGCCAAATGAACGTTCATTAGAGCGTTTTGGTGGATTGTTTGGGGTATTTGCAGACAGCTTGCCTGATAGCTGGGGCCAATTATTATTAGATAGACATTTAGAAACACTGGGAATAACAAGAAGTGGAATATCTACACTAGAAAGGCTTGCTTATGTAGGTAAGAATGGTATGGGAGCACTTGAATACCTGCCGTCCAAAGAATCCGATTTCGATTTCAAGGGTATAGGACTAGATTTTGATACTATTGCTAAAGAATGTGAAAATATCCTTTCATCTAAAGAATCAAATCAACTGGATATACTTTTTAAAATGGGCGGGTCTAGCGGTGGAACCAGGCCTAAAATTCTTATTTCTGAAAACAATAGGGATTGGATAATAAAGTTTCCATCAAAGAGTGATCCAGAAATAAGTGGGAAAAGAGAATTTGATTATTCATTGTGTGCAAAGGGTTGCGGTATATCTATGACCGAAACCGAATTGATTCCATCAACTGTATGCGAAGGATATTTTAAAACTGAGCGTTTTGAAAGAAGAGATGGTGAAAAGATATTTACAATTACATTTGCTGCGCTATTAGAAGCTGATTTTCGCGCACCATCATGCGATTATGAGACATTCTTTAAATTGACTAAAGCGCTGACAAAAGATGCAATTTATGACAAGGAGCAAATGTATCGCATTATGTGCTTTAATATAGCTGCTCATAACAGAGACGATCATACAAAAAATTTCTCATTCACACATTCGGACTTAAATGGATGGAAGCTAGCTCCTGCTTATGACATTACATACAGTGACACATATTGGGGAGAGCATACTACATCTGTAAATGGTAAGGGAAAAGATATCACTAAGGAAGATTTGATTAAAGTTGGATGTGATGCTGGACTGACAGAAAAATTCTGTTTAGATTGTCTTGAAGAAATAGAAGAAAAAGTAAAAATGTTAGATAACTACCTTAAGCCAAATCATAGAAAAACAAAAGAGCATATCCATTTCAAGGAACGCATTTCAGAAATCAATGGTCTATAAAAAATAAGATAGTCATAAAAGAAATATAAAGTTAGGAACAAAAATTTTGAAACATCAAATGATGAGGTGGCTTTCAAAATCGGAAATGAATACCTGGCAGTTCAAAAAACTGATGGTGGCTTCGACTACACAATCTACGATGAGACCTACCGAGTAAAGGATGGAGGGGTAGTCGAAAGACCGAATGCATCTATAGCCATTGTGGTAGCGGAGCTCGTAATGAGTGAAGGCTTTGATAAGTATTTAAACAACATAGATATTCTCGAGAAGGTTGTTGCTATTGAAAATTATTTTAAAAAGGATATCTCTATACCAGATACATTTCCAATGGAAGCTTATTATGCATTAAATTGGTTGTATGAACTGGTTACAACAGGTAAATCAACACACAAATGGTCAGGATACACCTTTACTTTTGATTTGGGATTATAAAAAAAACAATTTTAAAAACAGAGGATATACCTTATGCCATGAGCTTGACCATGAATACCCAAATAGAATTATTTGATTTGAATGAAACAATAGAAATTAAAGAATCAATAAATAACCTACGCATTAAAGATTTGGATAAGTTAAAACAAAAAGCTGAGGTATTAGATGATGAAGATCTTATTAAGGTCAAAATTATACCTAATCCTGGTGAAGAAGCTTTATGTGATTGTATAGATGAATTGGTGACTGATTTAAGTGCATAAAAAGTATATCTTTCTGAGAGTAAATTATTTTGATATAAAGACTCTTTTTCATTATATAGATGGAGGAAAGAAATCTTTTTGCAAATCTGCATCAATATGAAATTTCGGAAGCATCAGCCACATTGGTTGGTGCTTTCTATTTTGAAAAGAAGTACAATACCCTTATACAAAACACAAAGGACACAAATATGGGACAGATTAACAGAGACGACATGCTGGAGCTTACACGCAGATTTACATCAGCTCGCAGCAACTTAGTTAGAATTGCAGGTGCGTATATAGATGAGGAAGGCTATATAGACGGCACATTTAATACAAGCTTCCTGAGTCTGAAGGGAGCGGAAAAGAATAGATGTCTTGATATCGCAAAGGCGATACCGTTTGCCAAGCCAAATGAGGAATTGATTCAGTATAAGATTCCAAGGCTGGGGCCAGGATCTATCTGGCAGATGATTTATGCAATTCGTGAATGCGAATTGAAGAATGACGCGCTGATGCTGAATTTGTATGAGCTGATAGCGGAGAAATATCCCAAGGGAAGACCTTATGCGATTTATGTTTACTATGGGGCTTACGATGTGCCAATCAAGGGCAGCGACAAGTCTTATCAGGATGAATCGGAAGAGGTTTATAAGTATCTGATTATGGCGATTTCGCCAGTGGATGAGGAGCAGGTACCACATTCACCAGAGGCGGGATTCCTTTATCCGGCATTTACTAATAGGAGCACAGATATAAATCATGTGAATTTCTACAGCCAGGATTATGAGGAAGCCAGAGAGTTGATGAAGTTTTTGGATTTGGAGGGGTGAGTATGAAATTTATCGGAAACGTAATTTGGATAATATGCGGCGGTTTGCTCAGTGCCATAGGTTGGTGGCTAGCAGGAGCATTGTGGTGCATTACAATTATTGGCATTCCAGTAGGAGTGCAGTGTTTTAAGCTTTCATCAATCTCACTTAATCCATTTGGAAAAGATGTGGTAGATGAGGGCGGCGCAGGATCTTGTCTGCTGAATATAATCTGGTTCTTTGTTTCAGGGCTGGAGCTTGCTATCGGAAATGCGTTAATAGGAATATTGCTATGCGTTACAATTATAGGATTCCCATTTGGTAAGCAGTTTTTCAAGATCGCAAAGCTTGCAATTGCACCATTTGGAGCCAGAGTTGTGAAGGTGGGGTAAACTAGCATGTACAAAATCGAAACATTCATACCAAAAGAATCACTGCAGGAACTTCGCCAGGCATTGCTTGAAGTGGATGCAGGTCATATAGGAAATTACAGGGGATGTTTGTCTTACTATCCTGTTACGGGCGTATGGTTCTCAGATGAAGGCTCGAATCCTACAGTTGGCCAGAAGGGTCAGTGGAGTGAGGAGCCAGAGCTGAAAGTAGAGGTTAATGTGGATGATGCTAACAAGGATAAGACTGTTGAAGCTATCAGGAGGGTTCATCCATATGAGGAGCCGGTAATTAATGCGATTAGGTTAGAATAACGTGGGGGCGAATAAATGGCATCAAACAAAGAGTACTTAGAATATGTCTTAGAGCAACTGTCATCACTGGATGGCATCACATACAAGGCAATGATGGGTGAGTACATCATTTATTATCAGGGGAAGATTGTAGGTGGAATCTATGATGATAGATTTCTTGTGAAGCCGACAAAATCTGCCATGACTATGATGCCAGAAGCTTCTCTTGAATTGCCTTATGAGGGAGCGAAGGAAATGTTGTTGGTGGATGATATAGACAACAGAGATTTCCTGCATGAGTTATTTAATGCGATGGTAGATGAACTGCCAGCACCTAAGAAAAAGTAGAAAGAAGGAATTAGCTTGAAGTACATTGTAAAAAGAATCCAGGAAGCAGACTATGGTTGCGAGGAGAGACCAGAGGGATACCAGTTTCAGGTGTTGCTCCGATTATGTGACGAGACGGGACAGGAGATTGATATGGAGGTGGCAGACGCAGAGCTGCTGGCCAAGGATATCAACGAAGGCGACTGGGTATTCTTTGATAAGGATAATGAGATTTTTAAGGAATAGTAGAGGCTTATGTTTTTTATAATGGGAATTACTGATGGTCGCAAAGACTTTGATTTTAGTCAGACCGTAATATGCGATAGCTGTGGAAAGTATGGAAGATATCAGGTGTTCATGCTCTATACAGTCTTATCACTTTTCTTTATTCCTACATTCAAATGGAATAGAAGATATTATGTTCAGATGAGCTGCTGTGGCATAGTCTATGAACTTGGTCCGGAGATAGGAAAGCGAATAGCCGCAGGAGAAGAGCTTCAAATAAAACCGCAGGATTTAACTAATGTGAGTCAGGGTAGAGGTTTCTTTAAGCGTTGTAGAAATTGTGGCTATGAGACAGCGGAAGATTTTGATTATTGCCCTAAGTGTGGGTTGAGGTTTTAGCGGTCTTAGTAGAGAAAATAGTTTTGAGAGGTTTGGATATAAAAGGTTCACAGGCGAAAGAATCAAAAGATAAAGTAAAAGCTTGGATTGCGCAGTAAGGAGGGCGGCGTATGCAGGCATTTCAAAGAAGGTATGATGTTTTGGCAGATTATAGATGAGATTTATAACTAGCAATAGAAATCTTTTATTTCCTGCTAATAGCATTGCTTCGCTATAATTGAATTTAACATGGAGGTATAGCGATGATTAATGAGAAGGTAAAAGCATTCCTAGATGAGAAGTCTCTGGGGGACAGGCTCACAGAGCATACAGAGACTATTGATACGGTGGAGCATGCTGCTCAGCAGATTGGTTGTAGCGAGCCAGAGATTGCGAAGACATTGTCATTTGTAGTGGATGAAAAGCCGGTTGTGGTTGTTATGGCTGGCGATGGGAAGGCAAACAGTTCTAAGTTTAAAACTTATTTTCATACCAAGCCTCATATGATTCCACGTGATCAGGTGCAGGAGATTACAGGCTTTCAGCCTGGTGGTGTTTGTCCTTTTGCTGTGCCTGAGGATATTCCAATTTGGCTGGATGTTTCTATGAAGCGATTCGAATATGTTCATCCTGCAGGAGGCAACGAATATACATCCGTAAAGATTACTCCAGCAGAGCTTGAGAAAGCATCTGGAGCTGAAGGATGGGTAGATATTTGTAAAGGCTGGGAAGAAGATGATTGACTGCAGAGAAATTACAGAAGCGGACAATGCAGCAGTGGCTGCGCTTGTGCGCGATAATCTAAAGGCTCGTGGGCTGGATATCCCTGGAACGGTATATTTTGATGAGGGCTTGGAACACCCGAGCGACTTTTACAACAATGATGAGCGCAGATACTATGTTATTGAGGATGATGGCGGTCAGGTGATTGGTGGTATAGGATTTGCCAGGTTTGAACCTATGAAAGATACTGCGGAACTTCAAAAGTTGTACCTTTCAGATGGAGCGAAGGGCTCAGGTCTTGGATATGTACTGATTGATTTTGTTGAGGAGAAGAGGCGCGAGGCAGGATACAAGGTTTCCTATTTGGAAACACATGACAACCTGCAGGCTGCTATTCATATTTATGAGAAGAAGGGTTACGTGGAGATTGAACGCCCAAAGGAAGTTGTGCATAGCACAATGAATAGGTTCTTTAGAAAAGAGTTATAAAATCGCATAAAATTACTATTCACAGTCAAATAAGGATATTAAATGAAGCTCACTTTTTGTGGGCTTTATTTTATGGAGGGATTCTAGAAAGTATGTTGGTTTTCGTACTACTTGTATAAATAGACATATATTGATAATATGAGGATATACTTATGCGGTTTGGTACGAGGGAGGTGCGCTATGAAGAAAGGTCCATATGTTGAAGGAATACTGGGGATTATGTTTCTACTAACATCACTTATTATGGGGTACAAATATGTAGGTGGTTATTTTGTTAATTTTATTGATTATCCATCCTTGATTCTGCTTTGTTTTCTACTACTTATTTCTTTATATGCTGGAAACCAATTACGCTACTTTGCACAGGCAATAAAGAATGCCTTTATTAAATCGTCAAAGGAAATCAGTAAATCTGACATAAAAAGAATGGAATATTCTATAGATTATGCTATAAAGGTTTTGATGTTCGGAGGAATGTTTTTTGCTGTAATTTATCTATTTACCTTTTTTCAAAATTTGCCGGCTTCAGCTGATTATGAGATAGTGTTGATTAATGTTGCTATTGCATTTCTTTCTGTTTTTTGGTCATTATTCTTTAGTCTGTTTTTAGTACAGATAAAGGGGCGAATACATAATTTAAGCAATCATTTAGGGGATGGAGAGACGTTATAAGTTTAGATTTTATTTGTTGTTGAAAATGGTATCACCACTAGGCGGGGCTTATGCTCCGCCTAGTAGTTCATTTAGGGTGAAAGGATTCCCTGAAGTAAGCCTCTGTAATGCAGTTACTTCGTTGACTCCATTTCTGAGACAGGTTTCAAGGTAAGTCCTTATATCAGCAAAATAGCCAGCTGATTCAACAGATTGATATTGTCCAGATACCTTCAGTTTTGTCTTTTGACCTCTGAGACCACGCTCTGCAAGATTGTTGGTTGGAGGCACATCAAAATCCTTTACCCATAAAAAATAGTTCTTTTTGTAGTCGTTAATTCGATTCATGAGCCTGCGTTCATCGGACTCATAAAAATGACCTGTAGATTCTTCGTGCTCAGATGTTGCTACAGTCATGATCTTATCAACCTGATGAATGACATCTCTGTACTTAGATCTTGGAAAAGAATCTCCACCAGACGCAATAATCTGATTCCTTTCATGAATGGTGGAAGCGATTAGTTCGTTAAGCTGACTAGCCCAGGAGTGATGGCATATGTCGTTCAATGATTTTAAATCCCTTTCTAAATGTTGATTACATTCTGCGTTTTCAAAATAGAAATCATCGTTATAATTTACAAGTACATGGTCATGAACAACAACGGTATCAGGTCCAAGAGCACCTAACACGGCGTCTTCATCAAGACCATCCCTTGCTTTAGTTTCATGAGCCTTAAATAATGCCAGTTTGTTATTGCCGTAGAATCTCATGCAGCCACGCTTCGTATTTACGAATATGACAGTATCGTCCCAATGAACAACATGAGATTTGATTATTTCAAGTCTCACAGCTTCAACAAAAGATTTTAAACCAAGAGAAGCTCTCCGTTGCTGCTTGCAGATAAATCCTTCACTAATAGATATGCCATTTCCAAGGAAGCCATCTATAAGCCTTTTGGCCCGGTTTATGCTGATGTATCCTAAATCAAGTAAAGCTAGAATCATAGCTTTTATGTTGCTGCCGTATTGAGTTTGCTCCTTCAAATGTAATGGTATGGAAGAGTGAACTATCTTGCCGCAATCAAGGCATTTGTAAACATAAAAATGATGTCTGCGATTGATAATCTTTATTTCAAAATCAATTTCGTCTTTGTCAATACAATCCACGTATTCAAGATTCCTACTACCACAGGATGGACATTCGGTTAAAATATGATAACGGTCATCATTTATCTTATTATCTGGAATTGGCGCTAACGAATGTTTTTCATGTCCAGGTTGACCACCTCTTTTTAGTTCTGATTTTTCTCTTAGATTTTGAATAACTTTGTTTTTGCCAATAGGAGTTTTGCTAGTTGGAAGCCCACTGTTAGTACCATCAGTATCATTTTTAGCTTTCTCTTTTTGAAGTTCTTCCTTCAATGCATTGATTTGATCCAAAAGGTCTTTATTGTCGGAAGAATCTGATCCTAAAATAGCATCAAGGCGTGACTGAAGTTCTTCGCATTTAGCCTTATATTCATCACGTTCTTTTTCAATATCTTCTTTGTCTAGCTGCGCGTCTCTGGCTGCGATTTTAAAATTCTCTGTGATTTTTACTTGCTGCTGCCAGTTATTCTTGAATCGTTCAGCTTCTTTTTTCCAATGGAGCATTTCCTGATGCTCTTTATTCCTAGCCTTAAGATTTGATGCTTTTTCTGGAACAGTGTAGGTACCAGCATCAACTTCTGCTAGCATCTTTTTGAGCTTTTTATTTTCGCGCGCAAGAGCAAGACATTCCTGGCGTCTTTTTTCGTAGGCTTCATCTTTAGTCATTTAACAACACCTATTTCCTGAGCTTGTTGACGGTCTCTTTAAGGGATGCTACTTGAGATTTGAGAGCTTCGTTTTCGCCTAATAGACGTTTTACTTCAGACTGAAGCTCTTTAACTGTTGTTGGCATCTGATATTCATTCTCTTCAGGAACATAATTAGGACTACGTTTCCTGCATCTACCGTCAGTAGGTACAATTTCTCCAGTAGTCTCATCCACACGACCTATAAGAGTTCTTTTTGAGCGGGATTGCTTTTTTTCTTTGTCCCACTGATAAGTGGTTTCATAGGCATAAGTGATGCCAGATCTTTTGTCTTTGTTATATGTAATGGCCACGATATCCCTCCTTTCATCGTCATGTATAGTATAACACATGACGATTTTAAAGTAAAGAAAAAAAGTGCAAAAAATCCTATAAAATCAAGGATTTTTGCACTTGTGGCGACCAGTGTAAATCGTCATGTGAATATAAAAATAGATTGTGAAGCTAGAATGACTGTGAATAGTAACCGCATAAAATCAACGTTTGTGAGCTGTGCTTTTTAAAGTACAGCTCATTTTTTATTATAGAATCAGAAGGAGACTAGTGCCTAGTAAGTAGGGCGGAGTGAATAATTGAAAATATGAAGGAGAGGATTGTGGAAGATGAAAAATAGAGAAGTACTTGAATCAATGAACAAAGAAGATTTAATCGAGCTGATAATTCAATATGGAGACAATGGCTTGTTTCCGATTGAGCTTTTTACATTAAAGGCTGAGTATGATTTTTCTTATGATGATTTAGCAAAATGTTGGCAGGAAATTCTTAGAAAAGCTCTCATGATGGATCAAGATGAAGATGGTAATGCAGCTGAAGTTTTAGCAACTGGTGCAGAACTCTTATTTGAGCAAATTAAGAGGATAGATGCAGAAGAAGTGAATCTACTTTTGGAGACTATGATTGAGAATCTAGAAAGGGCTGCAGAGGAAGATGGTATTGGAATGCATGAAGATTCTGAATGGATGTATCTGCAGGTCAAGGATGATATCGAGGAGTATTGTGGGGAAATATAATTTGCACATGTCGAAAAGAACGCTGCTTTATTAGTAAATGATAATTTTTAGTGAGATTGATTGATTTGAAGCGATATAAATGCTATATTCATTTTTAATTGACTAAATACAAATGGTGGGGGAATATGGACAATTCGCGAATTGAATCTAATGATATGCCAGAATGGCAAGGAGGGCCTGGAACTAATCAAAGATTCCATACGGTTCATCCAGATGGTCTAAATGCTCAGCAGATAAATAGCAGTTATACTGTTAATGTTAATCAAGGGAATTCTGATGAAAATGAGCCTTCTATTAAGGGTACTAGTTTGATTGAAGACTGGGCAGTTTTAGTTAAACGCTATCCTTTATTTTTTGGTATTAATATTGGTATTGTTGTTGTACTTAGTGTGGCAGTTATATTTCTTTTGAAAAATGTTATTAGTATGGCATCAAAAGATTATGAAGATGTAAAGGAATCTATTGATTCTTTAGCGGAAGAGATGCATACATCAAATAAAGCTATTACAGACGAGATATACGCATTTAACGGGAAATTAAGTAGTTTAAACGCGAAAGTAGAAGATATTATTGTTCTTCGTTCAAATACTAATCAAACTATTACCGTTGAACCTAATGAAGTCTATCCTACAGGTGCGGCGTACGGTGTTCCGAAAATTGATGCAAACGAGATTGTAGGTATTGATGTAAATGGAACAGAATATAGGCCTTCAGAATTAGTTGGAAAAACAGTTTTATTGGCTTATAGAGAGGACGATTATGAAGTCTTTTTCTATGGACAAATAAATGACTCATATCATTGGGATGGTTATTGTATTACAAATGCCTATACTAGCGATGGATATTTATATGGTATATGTGAATCGAATTTTAGTGATGGTAACCGTTTGGATTATATTTCTTTATACAGAGAGGGTAATTCTGATAATTATATTTATGCAAATAGATTTTTATATAATGGAAAAAATGAGGGGGAAACTCTTGTTTATAATATAAAAAATCTTACACCTAAAGTGTTTACCTATGACAATGTTAGAGCTACTGATATTCTTTATGTGAGTAGCTTTTTGAGAGAGTTAACGGGTATCTCTGTTGTTAAGTATTATAATGGAACTACTGTAGACAATCTTTATGATGATGATACTGGAGAGGCCTACTCGATTGAATTTGACTCTGAAGGTGAAGTTATTCGAGTTTATCATGGCAAATTTGTAAAGGGTAAATGGAAAGATTCTTCTGATAGTGCGTTTGTGATTGTGTACGATCCTGACAAGACACAGTACTATGTAAAAAAGGACCTTTTAAGAACAATTCTTCTACTCAAACAAAACCAGATTATCTGTCAGAAGAAGAATTATCCGAATATATTTCGCTTATAGATATTGAGCAAAAATTAGTCTGGAAATAATAATTTTGTAAAGCATGTAGTAAAACGAATGCTATTTAGAACTGCATTAATATAAGAATTTTTTTAAGTTTTCAAGGCTTTTTTCTTTTATCTTATAAAACAATTTTTAAACATACAAAGTATGACATTTGTGTGATAACCTAAGTGCTATTCTTATCTCATTAAAACAGATGAATAATTTTCGATATGATGAGGAATGAGGAGGTTTAGCTATGAAGACAATTAATTCTAAAAATTCAGTTGTATCATTTATGGAAACACTTAAATTCAGGTTCGATAATCTTATGGAGGAAAGGGCACTTAAGATTGCACTGGATAAACTTGGATATTCAAAAGATGATATTCAGTATTCTAGAGTTAGCTGTGTTGCAGGTTTGAAAATATATGATATAAAGATTATTGCTGGTGGGCAAACCTATTATTATACCGTAGATATGACAACAGGCAGGTTTAAATCAAAAACAGTAGTTTATGCGTATTAGTTACATTGTTAAATGAGATACCGGTTCCAACAAGACATAGTCTGAAAAGACAAAAATAAAGTCTTGTTGGAACCGGTTTTTGTATATATGGAATATTTAAGAATAAAACAATAAAAAATTATCGTAAAACGATAAAAAAGTATTGATAAACGACTAACATAATGGTATAAAGATAATAGTTAAAAAATGATATTAGTTTAGGTTATTTGCCAAATATATTTGTCTTGGAGGATATTATGCAAAACAATCTAAATAGAAGTGTAAAAGTAATTTTAGATTTATGTTTTTACATTGGATTAATTCTAGAAATATTAGTTCCAGTTGGTTTGAAATATGCCGTACAGCTTATAGTTAAACTACTGGGTGATACCACAGAATATACTAAAATTTTAGATCATTATCCTTATGCCATTATTTCGATTATGCTTGTTGGTGCTTCTACTTTAGCTATTTTATATGAGCTTAGAAAAATGATGAAAACAGTGATTAATGATGATTGTTTCGTGAAGCAGAATGTTACAAGTTTGTATAGAATGGGAACATACGCATTTGTAATCACAGTGTTAAAACTTTTAAGGTGTTTTGTATATTTTACACCTGCAGCTGTTATCGTAGCAGGCGTTTTTCTCTTCGCAGGATTGTTTAGTAAGGTGCTTGCCAGAGTTTTTGATACAGCAGTTAGATATAAGGAAGAGAATGATTTAACAATTTAATTACTGTGTGATACGGGTGTAATTTATGATAGTTATAAATTTAGATGTAATGATGGCAAAACGAAAAATAGGATTGACTGAGTTGGCAGGTAAAGTAGGAATTACCATGGCAAATCTCTCAATCTTAAAAAATAATAAAGCAAAGGCTGTACGTTTTGAAACCTTGGAAGCAATATGTAAGGCATTAGATTGTCAGCCTGGAGATATCTTGGAATATGTTCCAGATGAAACAGAGGAGGAAGAGTGATATGAATAATGATTATAGTGGACCACAGTATGGTCAGAATGTGGCAGTGCAAGCTGTCCAACCAAATGAAAACTATTCACAATGTACGAATGCTGAAGCCGTAAAAGGCAATGGGGCTGTATTCAAAAAATATGGATTGTTATCTTTGATTTTTGGTATTTTATATACTTTCTGTTTGTATAAAAATCATTCAGGAATCACATATCCATTTTTTATGCTAGGAGCTCTAACTATTCTTTATTTCATTAGAAAAAAGGACGGTCTATCTTTATTGGCATCAAAAAATGGTAATAAAGGGCTTGGATTATTTTATATAGTGTCATTAATGCTTCTGTCTATTCATAAGTGCCTGAGCGGCAGCGGACTACTTATCGTACTAGATGGTATTGCTATATTCCTTTTATATTATAGCTTTGTAATTAATCTGTATTTGGATACTACAAATTGGGATATTGCAGCATGGTTTGAGGGGATGCTTTTCACCGCCATGGCTCCATTCTCAGCATTTCTTAATCCTTTGTATGACTGTGCTGATTGGTTTAAGAATAAAAATGGAAATCTAACAAAAGAAAAGAAACAAACAATATCAGCAGCCATTATCGGAGCAGTATGTGCAGTTCCAATGCTAATCATTGTTATTTTATTACTTAGCTCAGCTGATGCTGTTTTTTCAAGAATGATGGAAAAAATATATGAGTCTATACATTTACCAGATAATGTGTGGGATATATTATGGATTGCAGTTACTTTTGTTATTTCGGCATTTCTGGCATACCTGGTTCCCTATGTTTTACAGGCTGGAGAATTCAAGGTCAAAGGTGAGAAGCACGGCAATAATAATCCAGTAATTGCTATTACGTTTACTGGAATGATGGGATTTGTGTATTTGGTATTCTGTCTGATACAGTTTATGTTCCTATTTACAAAAACTATGTCATTGCCAGCAGGTTATACCTATGCTAAATATGCTAGAGAAGGCTTTTATCAGCTTCTGGCAGTTTGCCTTATAAATATTGTTATGGTTTCTGTGTGCACTAGGGCTTTTAGAAAATCAAGGGTTCTTACAGCCATACTTACAGTAATTGCAGCATGCACATACATAATGATTGCATCATCAACGCTGAGAATGCTTCTTTATATTAAAGTTTACAATCTTACATTCATGAGAGTGTTTGTGTTATGGTTTTTAGCAGTACTGTGTTTTTGGCTTGCTTTCCTCATGGTTGATTTATTCCGTGAGAGGTTCCCTGTATTTAAAGCCTGCATGATTGTCATAACAGTTGCATACATTGGATTTATATATACAAACCCTGAGTATCAAATTGCAAAATACGATTTGAAGGCTGTTGAGGGTGGACGTGTGGAGCAGTATCAGTCGGTAGAAGATTATATTGTAAATGAATTATCTACAGACGCAGTGCCAGCACTTGTTGGACACAGCAAACTCTTGCATAGATATGAGCTTTACCTTATTGATGAGGAACGCTTTGATGATATTAATCATGATTCCATAAGAACATTTAATTTATCAAATTATAGGGCAAAAAAGATATTCAAATAATCTGTATAAAGCGATATTAAGAGATCGGTCGTATGACTGGTCTCTTTTATTTTGAAATATGTACAAAAACCAATATAGACAATTGATGTATATGCACAAACTTGTGTTTAAAATGTGAAAATATATTGACGCAGAAATGATGCAAACGTAATATTAAAATGTAAAAACGTAAAAGAGAGGTGTGCATATGAAACAATTATTGGTTGTGCTTTTATTGGGGTGCATGGGGATTACTATGGTAGGCTGTGGTAATACTGAAAGTGCTGAGGTGGAAGCTATGAGTGAAACACAGTATTTAGGACAGGATATCGATAGTCATAGCCTGTATCCAGTATCATCCAGAGGATTTGTTGGCGATACAATGCCATATTACGAGGGGGATACATTTAATGTTTTTTATCTTGACGATTTAAGAGATGGACAGCAGGGATATCATCCATGGTCAGTAATGAAGACAAAGGATTTTACTCAGTTTGAAGATATGGGTGAGGTTATTCCTTTTGGTACCACCATAGAAAGCCAGGATATTGCCCTTGGAACTGGAAGTGTAATAAAGGATAAAAATGGAATGTATCATGCTTTTTACACTGGACACAACGATACCTATTCACCTAAAGAGGCTGTAATGCATGCAACAAGTTCAGATATGGTCAACTGGACCAAGAAACCTGAGGATACCTTCTCTGGATATTCAAAGGATGACTTTAGAGATCCATATGTACTTTATGACGATGAAACAGGAAGCTACATAATGCTTGTTGTTACACGCCAGGATAATACAGGTGTTATTGCAAAATATACATCCAAGGATTTATCTCATTGGGAAGATAAGGGCGTATTTTTTAAGAATGATATGGGAAATGACTCAAACCTTGAATGTCCAACATTAATTAAATTTAATGGAACTTGGTATTTATCATTCTCAGATCAGTGGCCAGACAGAGTTGTTCATTATCGTATATGCGAATCAATAAATGGTGACTTTAAGAAGCCAGAAAAAGATACCTTTGATGGAAATGGATTCTACGCAGGCAGAATGGAAACAGATGGAAAAAGATTGTTCGTAGTTGGATGGAATGGTACAAAAAATAATCATTCAGATAGCGAGGAATACAATTGGGCAGGAAATATGGTTGCTCATGAACTGAAGCAGGATAAGCATGGAAATCTTTCTCCGGTATTAAATGAAAAGATTGCTGAAGAGCTAAATAATGACTTAAAGCTAGAGCCTGTTAACTATACTGAAACAGTTAAGTGCAGTGAAGATGACTATACCTTCTCAGGAAAAGATTACGAGGTAGTTGTTTTTGATAAGATACTTGGAAGTTATTTGATTCAGAATACAATCAAGAATTTTGATGCAAATTCTATGTTTGGATATGCATTTAACTTAAATAGTGAAAATGTAGGAAATTTAAATATTGTATTTGATTGTGCAAATAACAAAATTGAATTTTATAATACATCGAAAATTTTTGAAGAGAATCCTCAATCTAAAGTAGATTTTGATTTTACTAAATGCGATGAACTAAAAGTGTCTGTTGTAATTTCAGATGGTGTAGTTGTAGTTTACGTGAATGATCAGGTTGCTTTAACTACAAGAATGTATCTGTCTCAGGGAATGGATTTTGGGGTGTTTAGTATCAATTCGGCTGTAGATTTTGAGAATGTAAAAATGTATAGATAAGTAGGGAGGAGAAAATGTTAAAAAAGTTCAAGGGATTGCCACTGAAAACAAAAGTTATAAGCTGCGTCTGTGCAGGCGCATTGGTCAGTGGAACGGTTGCTGCAGTTGCAGCTGGAACTATGGTTGATGAGGGGGCAGAACAGGAGGATATAATCGAAGCGCTGTCACCACTTAGTGGGGGCTGGCCATCAAGCTTTGATGTAGAAGAGTACGATGAGCCTGAATTTGTAGATAGTGCCTCTAGAACAAATAATGCCTTTAATGTTGAAGATTTTGGTGAGCAGGGTAAAAATGGATGGTTCTATCGATATGGAGATTATAACAATCCTAAAAAGTCAAAGCGAATAGAGTCCTTCGACGGAGAAAAATATTTCCAGGTTGGACTCAGTGGAATGGAAATAAAAAAGAATTTCATTCATACTGCAGAAGGGGAATCGCCAATACTTGAGTGGCGAGCTGCAAAGGAAGGCAAGGTAAATATCAAGCTCACATACGTAAAGGATGTTAATGGAGATAAAAATCCTAATTATCCTGATGGCGTATGTCTAAATGTTTTTAATGGTGATGAACTTATTTTTAATAAAGATGTAACTGTTAGCACAACCAGAGAGGAAGTAGTTGAAGCTACACTGGAAAATGTTCCTGTAGAAAAACTGAGTAGCCTTTATTTTACAGTTGCAGCCAAAAATAATAATGCCTATGATGGCGGTGCTTTATATGTAGCAATCAATGATGTGAATTATAAAGGACCTAAAATCGACACCGACGCGACACGTACGAACAATAATGCAAATAATATAGAGGATTTTGGTACTCAGGGTAAAAATGGATGGATGTATATGTGCGGTAATAAGCCTGGCGCATATAGACCTGTTTCATCAAAGGGCAAGGATGGATTTATGGATTTCACTTCGCCAAATCTTGCTATCAATGAAACATTTATCCATCCTGCAATTAACAGTGATGCTGTGCTAGGCTGGCAGCCTGCTGTAGATGGTACCATTGAAGTAAGAATGAATTATTCAAAGTACGAGCAGAATGATGGTAATCCAGCATGGCCAGATGGCACTATTGTTTCAGTTTATAAGAACAATGAAAAACTCTTTAGTAAAAAGGTTGCAGCAAAAAGAAAAGGTAACAATGAAATAAGCTTTAGGACAAAAGATTTAAAGGTTACCACAAATGATAAGCTTTATTTTGTAGCTGATGCTGGAAATAATGCTTCCTATGATGGTGGCGGATTTGATATTACTATTTTAGATAGAAACAACCTTAAGACTGAAGCTGATGTAACAATTGATGAGTCTGAGATAAGACAGAACTTTGCAGATGTAAATTCTGATTTTGGTGAGCAAGGCAACAATGGTTGGATTTTCCAGGAAACATATCAGGATGAAGTCTTAGGCGCGTACAATATGGAAGCTTTTGACAAAGAGGAAGATAGATATTTTGATGACAGCTATCTTGAGATAAAGCGAGACTATGTTAATACAGGAAAAGGAAAGTCTGCTGTAATTAAATGGAAGGTTGCCCAGACTGGTACAATCAAAATCGATGCAGATTATACCAAATTAAAGAATGAAGATAAAAATCCAAGCTGGCCTGATGGAACAAAGGTTACTATTTTCCATAATGATACTCCATTAACCACACAGGACTTTGGCGCTGACGTAAATAACGAGATTACAAAGGATTTAAGTGTTGCAGCTGTTGACGTTAAGGCTGGTGATTATATTTCCATGGTTGTAGATGGCAAAAAAAATAACGCTTACGATGGTGGTAAATATCATTTTTCTATTAAAGCTATTAGTCCATTGTTTGGACAGACAGAAAAGGATGTACCTAGAGGGTATAGAAATCATAGCTTAAATAATGCTTCTATAGCAGAGGATTTCGGCAAGCAGGGATATCATGGCTGGTACTATCAGTATGGATATTATGATGATCCAATGTTTGCTGTTAATGTGGAAAAATATAAGGATAAGGAAAGCTATACCACAAAAGATGGTCTTGAAATCAAAAGAGACTATATTATGCCAGCAAGCAAGGGGAAGTCTGCAAATGTTAAGTGGATTGCACCAGAGGATGGAAAGATTAATATCGAGTCTACTTATTCAAAGCTTTTAAATGAAGATAAAAATCCAGCATGGCCTGATGGTGTAATCGTTTATTTGATGAAGAATAATGAAATCCTAAATAAGGCTGAATTTGAACCATTGACAGATAAGGTTGTTACAAAAGATTTATCTGTAAGTGGCATTGAGGTAAAAGCCGGAGACGCCATTACACTCCTTGTTGATGGCAAAGAAAATACTGCATATGATGGCGGAAAATATACACTTGTTATTGAAGATGCATATAGACGTACAATGGACATGGTAAACAACAGTGAAGAGAACGAAGCAAATCTGAAAACGGATTTCGGTGAGCAGGGTTCCAACGGTTGGTATTACGTGGAAGGCAAGAACATCAATGATGTAGAATTCTTAAGCGAAAAGAATAAGGATGGCACAGGATATATCTCAAGAAGACTGGATGGACTTGAAGTAAAGGCTGATTTCGTACAGCCTAGACTAAATGCTGATGCAATGTATAAATGGGTTGTAGCCAAGGATGGAGAGATAAATCTTGATGGAAATTATGTCAAATTTGGAAATGAAGATGGCAATCCATACTGGCCAGATGGAACAAGTGTAAGAGTGTACCACAACGATAAATGCCTTTATAAAGAAGATGTCGCTTCATTCCATGGTGACGGTCATGACAACAAGGTAGATATCAAGCTAAACAAGATTCAGGTTAAGAAAGGGGATGTATTCACCTTTGACATGGGTTGCTACAAGAATAATGCATGGGATGGTGGCAGACTGGAAATGGGCATTACAGACGCCACAGAAATCAAGTTACCTGTAGGTGAAGAGGAGCGCAAAAATACAACCTCTCTGGGAGGATTGTCATCTATCAAGCAGGGTACTGATGGATGGTGGTTTATGGAAGGAACTACAGTTGCTGATGCAAAGCCACTTAACAATATGAACGATGATGAAACTGCTTATCTTTCAACAAAGACTTCAGGTCTTGAGATGAAAAAGGATTTTGTTCATCCTGGAGATTCAAAAGCTGCTATTTATAAATGGGTTGTTTATGAGGATGGCAAAATTGATATTTTAGGTGGGTATACTAAATTTGGTCAAAACGATGCAAATCCTGACTGGCCAGATGGTGTAAATCTTTCTATCTATAAGAATGATGAAGTGATTCAAAACAGTGATGTAGAAGCCTTCAGAGGTGATGGAAATGACAATGCTATTCTTTTCGCATTTGAAGAGCTTGAGGTTAAAAAGGGAGATGTAATATCATTTATAATCTCTCCTAAAAACAATAATGCCTATGATGCAGGTAAGCTTTCCGTAAATATTTATGCTGTTAATGAGTCATCAGGAGAAGAGGAGCCTAGAGAAAATAAAACTAATCTGGCAAATGATTTTGGTGAGCAGGGAGTAAATGGCTGGTACTATGGTATGTGCGAATGGAATGGAGAAAACTTCGAATTATTAGAGTATAATCCAGAGGAAAACAGATATTACAATAATGGTAAGCCTGAACTTAAAGCTGATTTTGTAGAGCCAGGTAATGGTAAAAACGCAGCTTACAGATGGATTGTAGCAAAGACTGGTACAGTTAATGTAAAGGGCTGCTATGTAAAATTTGCTAATGATGCAGATCCTGATGCCAACGGCGTATGCATGCGAATCTTTGTCAATGGTGAAGAGAGAAAGTGGCTAGGTGGAAATACTCAGGGCAATTTTGACCATGAGGAAAAGCTTTTCTTTGATGAGACCTATGCAGTTCATAGAGGAGATGCAATTACATTTGCTATAGATTCTGATGGAAACGACAGCTATGATGGTGGTAGATTAGAGGTGGAAATATCACTAGTTCTTCCTGAAGAAAAGGATCAAAATAAAGGAGAGCCCGAAACCGAAAATAAAGGCGACGATGACTCAGATGACAATCCTGTAGAAAACGGTTCTGGAGAACAATTAAATGAAAATCAGACAGAGGATGAAGAGTTTACTGAAGAAGAGCTGCCAGAGTCCGACGATGCAGAAATATCAGAGGAAAAGTAATCTGAAACTTAATATTATATAGTGAAACTTCTTTGAATTCTTTGTGAAAAATTCTATTTGGCAAAATGCGAATGGTATTATTTGAGTATCAGTCGACGTTTTGCCATTTTTATTGCAAAGGAGTTAAAGGTATGGAGAAGAAAACGGGGTCTTTGAAAACAACTTTGGTGGCAGTTATTCTTTCTGCTGTGGTCATTACCGCAGTTATAATCTCTGCATTCACTGTCATTAGTACTTTGAATACAAATGCAGATCAGACAGATGCCTATCAGAGTAGATTATATGAAGATATTAAAGCTGAGTTGAAAAATGAAACACAGGAAGCCATGAGTATCTGTGAGTTCATGAATGCTAAATATGAGGCAGGAGAGATTACTAAAGAGCAGGCCATGAAACAGTCTGCAGATATCATTCGTGAACTGAAATATAATGATGGGGCAGGATATTTCTGGATTGATACATCAGAAGGCATTAATGTTGTTCTTTTAGGACGTGATACAGAAGGACAGTCAAGATGGGATTCAGTCGATCCCGAAGGAAATTATTTTATTCAGGATATGATTAAAAATGGTATGCAGCAAGGCGGTGGATATACAAGCCTTATGTTCGCGAAACCAAATGAGACTGAACCTCTTCCAAAGATTAACTATACTGCATATTATGCACCATTTGACTGGGTACTGGGTACTGGTGTATGGGTTGATTACATTGATAGCTTAACAGCTACTTATACACAGCATGCAAATGCTGCTCTTAGAAACAATCTGATAACCACAATAGTTATTCTTATTGTGCTGATTTGTATTGGTGTTGCAATTTCGCTTTTCTTTGGAGAAAAGATTACAAAGCCTATCAAGCTTGCATCAAGCCAGATTGTACGTATGTCAAATAGTGATTTCACTGAAAATGAGGGAATAGCTGCGGTCAGAAAGCTTGTGAACAGAAACAACGAAATTGGTGCAATTTCTCATGCGCTTGATTTGATGCACGGAAATATTAGAAATCTTATGACAGAGATTTCTGATACCACCACATCAGTTGCGGCTGCATCAGAGGAACTTTCTGCTTCGGCTTCACAGTCCGCAGAAGCATCTGAAATGGTTGCTACATCATGTACAAATGTTGCAAATTCATGCTCAGGACAGATTAATGCTGTGACTACGGCGAGCGGCGAAACAGATTCATTTGTTACAAATATGGAAAACTTCCAGGAAGCTATCGCCCGTACCACTGAAATGATTAGAGCTACAAATGAGGCCGCAGTAAATGGCGCTACAGATATGACAAACGCTACAGATATGATGAACAGCATCAGAGAATCTGTTGAAAATACAGCACAGGTTGTTGAGGGGCTTGGCGAGAGACTTACAAGCATCAATGAATTTGTTGTCACTATTTCTGAGATTGCGAGCCAGACAAATCTTCTTTCTCTTAATGCAAGTATTGAGGCAGCCAGAGCAGGAGAAATGGGTAAAGGTTTTGCTGTTGTTGCAAGCGAGATTTCAAAGCTTGCAGATGACTCAAATCAGGCAGCACAAAAGATTACAGAGCTTATTGCAGGTATTACCAAAAATTCCCAGGAAGCAGTTGCGGCAATGCATGAAGGCGCAGAGAATGTAGTCAGTGGTGCAGAGTTGGTTAACGAGGCTGGAGGTACTTTCAATAACATCGTTACAATGGTCAACTCTATTTCTGAGGAATCCAATACTATGAGCGCGATAGTTGAGCAGCTTTCTAGTGGAACAGAAACTATTGCCAGAAATATACATGAGATTGAGCAGATGAGTATAGAAGTAGCTGATGAAACCTCAAATGTTTCAGCAGCATCACAAGAGCAGACTGCATCTTCTTATGAAGTAGCTCAGGCTTCAGATAAACTCGCAGGAAATGCTCAGGAACTACAGGATTTTGTAGCTCGATTTACACTTTAGTTCACAAAATGTTTAAAAGCCACCTAATACAAAGGTGGCTTTTATTGTGTACAAAATTATAAGAAAAGTGTAAAATTTATACTAAGTATAGGATTATTCATAATATTGTTGCGCAACATTTGGGAGAAAAAGTTATGCAGGGAGAATGCTTTGAAAGGCCTATTTTTAGGCATAGATATGTGGGAATGGATGAAGAAGCTATTAGAGAGGAAATTGAGCGCCTGCAGGAAGAGCTGTACACAATGCAGGAAGAATTGGAATTTTTGAGGAGTAATAGTAATGAGGCGAAAAGAGAAGCTGCGGAGCTTCAAGTTAAGCTTGAGAGAATGGTAAAAAACTTGGACGGAAAGCTTACAAGACTTATTACAAGCCTGGATTATGAGGCTCCAATTAAGACTCAACTTGAGAAAGTCACAAAGGACTATAATGAGAAAATCTTTGAATTAAATAATGAAAGATGGACTAAATTATACAAGCTTACGATTTTCAATACAATTTTAATTGGAGTGGCGGCTATGGCTATTTGCCTACTCACTATTTTTTAGCATCGGGGGCTACTATGGATTGGTTTGCTATTAATATAATGATTCTTGTTATCGGCTTAATTTTATTAGTTAGTATGCCAATATATTTTAAGCAAAAAAATGCAAGAAACGCAGCAAGAGCAGCTTTTAAAGAGCAGTGGGAAGATATGGTTGCATTAGATAAACATTATGCACCACATATTCAACAGCTTAATAAAAATCTTAATATCATTAATTACTGGCTTAAGACAGGAAAAGATCCAACTGAGTCTGAAGAAGAGTCTGAAAAGCAGCAGCAGGAAGATAAGTTTTTTGCTGGGCTTATGAATCCACTTGAGGCTAAAAAATGGAAGGAAGCAGTAAGGAAAGCAAAAGAGGAAAAGAATATTGATTTGGATATAAAGTCTCTTAGAGTGGATGAATTTCAAGTGTCTGACATGGATCCAATGGACGTTAAGCAGACCAGAATGAAATTTAAATATTGTACAGATAATGGAGAATATATTTATTACTGTGCTACACCAAAAGCAATAGAAAGTAAAATGTATCGACATGTAATTTATTTCACCACATCTAGACCTACAAATATTCCTCTAGTTTATCCATACAAGTATGAAGGAGCACAAATGCTTTCATTGTATAAGCATCCCGGCCAAACTGTATGGTTTTTAAAGAATTGGAAATTAATAAGAGAAGGTTTGGAAGGAGCAATTAATCCAGAAGAAGTAGAATTAGATGAAGATGTTGTAGAATTTGATCTATAATCCACTTTATCACACTAATGTGGTAGTACGCTACCGCGCTGTGCTGACAAATGTCCGTATATGGTGTACAATCTAACCTGTTGTGTAAAATTAAATCACCAGGAGACTTAACGTGAATACCATTAAACAATTAATCAGGACAGCAGGAGTTGTAGTAATTGGAAACTTTTTCTATGCTTTGGCAGTTGCATTTTTTATTGAACCAGCACATCTTATAACCGGTGGAGGAACGGGGCTTGCACTTTTCATTCATAATATGTCAGGCATTCCTACTTCCTATGCAGCTTTTGCAATAAATGCCAGTTTGTTTCTAGTAGGCTGGTATGCCATGGGACCTAAGTTTGCGGCAAATACATTGCTATCATCTTTTTGTTTTCCTATAGAGATTCACATTGCAGAAATATTAGCATCACATTACACTTTGACAGATGATTTGTTCTTATGCACAGTGTTTGGTGGCCTTGTCATAGGTGGCAGTCTTGGTTTAGTCATAAGAACCGGCGCATCCACAGGAGGCATGGATATACCACCTATTGTTTTAAATAAATATTTGGGAACTTCCATTTCTGGTGTTATGTGGATTTTAGATATCATAATCCTTACTATTCAGGCACTTTTTACAGATAAAACTTTAGTGCTATATGGAATAGTTTTGGTTATCATTTATACAGTTACCTTGGATAAAGCTTTAATCTTAGGTAAATCAAAGACTCAAATCAAGGTGGTCAGCGCAAAGAGCGATGAAATAAGAAGCGCTATTTTGCAGGACATTGATCGTGGCGTTACAGTTATTTATGGCCGCACAGGATACCTTGGACGGGATACAGAAATCACATTATCAATTGTTTCAAAACGAGAAATAGCAAAAACAGAGCATTTAGTTCATGCCATTGACCCTGAGGCATTTATCATTGTAAGTCGTGTCTCTGAGGTAAAGGGTAGAGGATTTACAGAACAAAAGAAGTATTTATAAAAGCACCTTTTGGTGCTTTTTGCTTTACTATGACACTTTACTCTGCTAAAGAGTTCTGCTAAACTGATACAAATGACTATCGGAGGAAATGACCATGCCAGTATTTGATTTTGCCCAGGAAGAAAAGGAAAATGGAGAGTCGATAAAGACCTACACTACATTCAAATCAAACGAGCCAGATGCCTCACCAGAGAGACCTATTTTAGTATTAAATGACAGCGATGGCAAAATGACTCATCATGTAAATGGAATATTTACTAATCCTATTAAAAGAAGCAGCTTCGAAGCAGAATCTGCCACAGGTGTGGTATCCACAGATATTTTAAAGGTGGACCTGCGATTTGTAGCCCTCATAGGCTGGCTTGGAGAAAACCATATCCCTGTCAGATTATCAGGTGCTAAGATAGAGGAAGGCTATGTTGTATACAAGATTCGTGAAACTGGTATAGGAAACGGCAAATTATCTTCAGAGGATGGCTTTTTGCAGTTTATGATGGAACGCCTTTTTGCATCAAATGCTCCGTCTGAGGAAGAACTTGATGAGGATGAAGCAGAAGATGGAGATGATATGAAGCTTACCAGCATTCAGTCCATCACAGATTTCATTACCTGTGCCGGTAGAACATTTCCCGATAATATCAGACTTTGGGCTAGACGAAATCTGGCAGTGGCAAAGTCTGCTGAGGTTACCATCGAGGAACGACGCCATGCCCAGCGAGCACTTTCCATCATGACAAGCATCCAGTGGAAGAGTGACTATTTTGAAGCTATCGATCCGGTTGCTGCCAGAAAGATTCTTGATGAAGAATTATACGGACTTGAATCTGTAAAGCAGCGCATCATGGAGACAGTAATTCAGATTAACAGAACCCACACATTGCCTAGCTATGGTTTGCTTTTGTGCGGTCCTGCTGGTGTTGGTAAATCGCAAATCGCATATGCGGTAGCAAGAATCCTCAAGCTTCCTTGGACAACGCTTGATATGAGTTCTATCAACGACCCTGAGCAGCTTACAGGAAGCTCAAGAATTTATTCCAATGCAAAGCCTGGAATTATCATGGAGGCATTTTCAAATTCAGGTACAAGCAATCTTGTGTTTATCATCAATGAGCTTGATAAAGCAAATTCTGGAAAGGGTAATGGAAACCCTGCCGATGTGCTTTTAACCCTTCTAGATAACCTTGGATTTACAGACAACTACATGGAATGTATGATTCCTACAATTGGCGTTTATCCTATAGCTACGGCAAATGTTAAGGCTGATATTTCAGCACCTCTTATGTCACGATTTGCGGTTATTGATATCCCGGATTATACAAGAGAAGAAAAGAAAGCAATCTTTAGAAATTTCTCTCTTCCAAAGGTGCTAAAACGTATTGGCATGTCACCAGAGGAATGTCAGGTTACAGAGGATGGCCTCGATGCTGTGATGGAGAAATTTGTTATTTCAACCGGCATAAGAAACGTGGAACAGGCGGCTGAGCATTTAGCTGCAAATGCTTTATATCAGATTGAAGTAGACGGAGTCAAGTCTGTGACTTTTGACCGAAAAGAGGTAGAGAATCTCTGTTAAAAAATTACAAAAATTTTGACTAATGGGGTTTACAAAGCCCCATTTTTTGTGTTAAATTTTTCTTGTAATTCAAATTATATATTCAACTTTAAAGAAAGGAGAGCAGCTATGGATAAATCAGACAGTCACGGGCGATTATCTAGCGACGAGACATTTAATACGCATAGCAATTTAGCTGCTCTTTCACATATCTAAAGAGTAGTTTTCTAGTTGTGTTGTCAGTTAAGTGTCATCGTCTTTATTCCGTCATGGACCCGTTGACGCTTTTTTTATGCCTATAGTTCATGTGAAACTATGGAACAGAAGGATTTATTAGAGGATAACAAAACACAGGAAATTATCGACTTACTTCGCTCTAATATTAGTGCAGAACAGATGGTGGAGGCACTTGACGATTATCATGAAAATGATATCGCCGAGGCTTACGAATCTCTGGAAACTGAGGATCGTCAGAGGCTGTTTGGCATATTAGGTGCGGAACGACTTTCTGAGATTTTCCCTTATATTGAAGATGTAGGTGAATACTTAGCCGAGTTCAATCCTGAACAGGCTGCAGATGTCCTTGAAAACATGGACGCTGACGACGCTGTAGACGCCTTGGAAGACATTGAAGACGAAGAGCAGAGAGAAAAGCTCATCGAACTCATGGACAAGGATGCATCAGCAGATGTTCGATTGATTAATTCTTACGATGAAGATGAAATTGGTAGCATGATGACCACCAACTTCATCGTTATCGCCGAGAATTTCTCAGTCAAGCAGGCCATGCGAGCTTTGATTTCACAGTCTAAGGACAACGACAATATTAATACAATTTATGTTGAGGACAAGGAGAAAAAATACGCAGGTGCCATTGAACTTCGCGATTTGATTCTAGCCCGCGCCGATACTCCGCTCCAGGATATCATAAGTCATAGCTATCCTAGCGTTCCTGCAGATGCTATCATTTCAGATACCATCGAAATGTTAAAGGATTATGCGGAGGACTCAATTCCAGTACTTAATCCAGATGGCGAGATTATCGGTGTTATCACAGCACAGGATATTATCGAGGCTGTAGATGATGAGATGGGTGAAGACTATGCTAAGTTGGCTGGTTTGACTGCTGAAGAGGATTTAAACGAATCATTGCCAGAAAGTATCAAAAAGCGTATACCATGGCTTTTGTTATTATTGGGACTTGGGCTTGTTACCAGTTCAGTTATAGGTATCTTTGACAAGGTTGTGGCATCGGTTGCCATTGTTGTAGTTTTCCAGTCATTGATTTTGGACATGGCAGGAAATGTTGGAACACAGTCTCTGGCTGTTACCATTCGTGTCCTTATGGATGAGGAAATATCCGGACTCGAAAAAGCTAAATTCGTACTTAAGGAAATGCGCGTTGGTGGCTCCAATGGAGCGATTTTAGGTGTACTTGCACTGTTTTTCGTTGCTGTTTATTTGCATTTTCTTAAGGGGTATATTTGGGCATCGGCCTTTAGAGTTTCCGGCATTGTTGGATTTTCCCTTTTTGTAGCAATGATTGTTTCAAGCTTTATCGGAACTATCATTCCTATTTTCTTCCACAAGATAAAGGTGGATCCTGCAGTAGCATCAGGCCCACTTATCACCACAGTTAATGATTTGGTTGCCGTTGTAACCTACTATGGTTTGGCAGGATTACTTCTGGTTGGCCATCTATAAAATGATATTTTAATAGCCCTTGATATTGTTATACTTAATAACAATATCAAGGGCTATTTTCACACAATATACATAAAAATATACAAAATGTTGTAGAACTTACGCTTAAGATAGGATAAAATTAAATTATAGAAATCATCTTCTAGAAGAACACATCAGATAGAAATAACATAAGTTTGAAGTAGTCATTTATAGAAGCTCTGATTGAAAATTTAATAGGTAAGGAGTGTGGCCCTATGAAGAAAAACTACGTCCTTGACACTAACATTCTAATCCACTGTCCTAGTGCACTGTTCGGTTTTGATGATAATAATGTTATCATCACCACTACAACACTTCAGGAATTGGATTCAAAGAAAACTGCCTACGCAGGGGTAGGTTATGGCGCCAGAGAGACAATTCGTAACATCGAATCGATTGAGGGGGACTATGCTCAGGGGGTTCTGATGCATAATGGTGGAACCTTCAAAATTGCCAAAGAATCTGAATTTGAAAAGCTGGTTCCAGCAGAATATACGCTTGACCGCCCAGACAATAGAATAATAAATGGTGTTCTTGCAATCGCGAAAATGAGCGATTTGGAAACCATACTTGTTACTAATGATATTTCCATGAGAATCAATGCTACAATGTGTGGCTGTGTGGTACAGGGCTACCACAATGAAATGATTCTTGACAATGAGAACTATACAGGACGTAGGGATATCACCAGTGAGGATATAGAAAGTCCATTTAATAAGGGCTTTATCGATAATGAATTTGGAATCTGTAAAGAGGGAAGTAATTCAGCTCTATACACATTTAAAGCTGATGGCTGGCATCTTCTTAAAGACAGAGATTATTACACACCATATTGCCAGCCAAGAAACGTAGGACAGAGATTTGCATTATATGCACTTCTTGCCAGCCCGGAGGATTTACCGCTTGTAATATTAAAGGGAAGTGCAGGTACAGCCAAAACCTTCCTTTCACTTGCAGCAGGCCTTCAGGGATATTATCACAATGGATTCGATAGAATCATGATTACCAGGAGCAATACGTTATCTGACAACGATTTAGGCTTTTTGCCAGGTGACCTTGAAGAAAAGATGACTCCTCTTATCGCTCCATTCATGGATAACCTTCAAGTCTTACTTAAGGGGCAGAACGAGGAAAAGGAGCAGGTAAAGCTTCAGATTGATGATATGTTTGAGACGGGGATTATTGAAATCTGTTCACTAGCCTATATGAGAGGTCGTTCTCTTGTTAATTCTTTTATAATTGTTGATGAAGCTCAAAACTGTACTATTGGACAGATTCTTGAAATTATTACAAGAGCAGGAAAGGGTTCAAAGGTTGTACTTCTTGGAGATCCAGACCAGATAGATTCACCAAAGCTTGATAGAAAAAATAATGGACTATCTTTTGCAGCTGAGAGAATGAAGGGTTCAAGCCTATGTGCTCAGATTACCTTTGATGAAAGCGAAACTGTTAGAAGTCCACTTGCAGCAGAAGGCGCAAAGCGTCTTGTTATTAAATAAGTAATTATATGGTTGATACTTGTATCATTATATAATCCTCCTTTCAAAAAGGGCCCAGACAATCGTCTGGGCCTAGGTTCTTTTTATGCTATTTTGCTTTCTTCATTTTCAATCGTAAAGAAATTCATTTTTTCATTTAAGGCGACTGCCAAATCTTTAAGCTCTGAGGCAGCCTGATCAATCATAGCAAATGTAGTGTTAAGCTCTTCCATAGAAGCAGTTGTCTCCTGAGAAGATGCTGCATTCTGCTGAGAGATAGCTGAAAGTTCTGAAATAATATCATTAAAGCTTGTCTTAAGGTTGTTTAAGAGGATAGTCTTATCTGCAATAGTCTTTGTGCTGATATCCACGTTATTTACATTTTGAACAACGCCGTCAAGATCGCTTTTTGTAGTGCTGAGCTGAGTGTTCTGCTGATTGAATGCATGATTAAGCTTTTCGATAGTTTCAACACTCATCTGAGATTCTTTGACAAGATTATCTACAATGCTGTTGATTGAAACAGCGGCATCCTTTGATTGAACAGCGAGTGTACCAATCTCTGAAGCTACAACTGCAAATCCTCGTCCGTATTCACCGGCACGTGCAGCTTCAATTGAAGCATTTAATGAAAGAAGGTTTGTCTGATCAGAAATAGAGGTAATTGCACTAGATGCTTCTGCTATATTTTTTACAGCTTCATTTGTAGCCTGAATCTGAGTATGAATATCAGACATAGCCTGCATTACCTGTTCATTTTGAACCATGAGCTCGTTTATTGCATCAACAGTATGGTTTGCATCCTCAAGCATTTCTGTAGCAGCTTTTGAAAGCTCTTTAACGCTTGAAGTAATATCCTCAATGCTTTCACCCATTTCGATTGTATTAGAAAGTGAATTTTCTACATTTTCAGCCTGTGCTACAGCACCCTTGCTGATATCTTCTACAGCATTAGCTACCTGATCTGCCACCTGAAGAGCAGTACCAGCAGATGATGCAAGGTTTTCACCAGACTTTGTTACTTCATTTGAAAGGTCAAGTGTAGTCTGGATAACATCCTGAAGCTTGTCTCTAAGCTCCGCAGAACTTTCAGCGATTACACCGAGCTCATCGGTTCTGTCAAATGTATCATCTTCGATATAGAAGGAAAGCTTGCCATCCTCCAATTTCTTCAATCCATCTACAATATCCTGAATATTTTTAGTAGTCTTTACAATCATCCAGTGACCAATGATTAAGTCAAGTACAGCAAAGAATAGGAATACACCGATTAATGTCATCTGAGCTCTAAACATAGCAGCTTTAACAGCATCGGTCTCGCGGCCTGCGAATATCATACCTACGATTGAACCATCTGCATTTTTAAGTGGAAGGTAATAAGCGTACCATTTGCTGTCACTACCATCTATCTTAACGTTTGTAGCAAGATATGATTCGCCACCATTAAGAACCTTCTCGACCACAGTTGCTGAAGCCTGTGTTCCTTCCATTCGTGCTCCTGTTGAGGAATCTACCAGGGATGTAATATATCTTGTATCACCATAGAATACAGTGAAATTAACACCTGTCTTTTCATGGAGGGAATCAATCTGTGCCTGGAAGTCATCGTGGAGTGCATAATTACCTTTTAATATATTTCCTGAAGATGTTACAGACCAGTCACCTTCCCATTCGTTGTTAAGCTCATCCTGAACAAACAAAGCAGAGGTATAAAGCTCATCTGCGAATGAGTCATAATAAGCTTTCTGTATATAAGTCAATCCAACTGCTGATAAAGCAAAAGCCATTAAAATAGCAAGAAGTGTTGCGAAATGTAAAACTTTTCGAACTAATTTTTTATTTTTTTTCATTGTTAACCCTTTCCGATAAAATTTCAATAATAACACAAAAACAATGACAACTTTTATAATATACTTTCAGTAAGGTGAAATTATATAGGGTACAATAGAAAATTACAATACAAAGTTATGGAAATATATAGAATTTGATATTGTGCATAATATGTAACTTTGTACACACTGATTTGTTGTACATGCTAGTCAAAGGAATATTTTATATTATTGACGCTCAGTTTCATTTGGTGATAATTATGTGTATACTGAATACATAGAAGTTATAACTTTTAAGGGGGGATAGTGATGAAAAGAAAATTCTTGTGGGTTTTACTTGCAGCAGTGGTTGTTTTCTCAACAGGATGTGGTGATTCTTATGAAGAGTCTTCCGATTCTGGCTCCACGTCTTCTTTTTACCAGACTGACAATACTGGATGGGAAGAAGGTAATAGCTTTGATTATAATGAAGAAAAAGCAGCTGGGGTAGAAGAAGTATCTGATGCTTCCACAGAAGAAAGCGGCGGGCTTGACGGCTATGATATGAGCCGAAAAATAGTATATACATCAAACGTTTCCATTGAATCCAAGAAGTTCGATGAGGATATAGCTTCCATACAAAAGCTAGTGAATTCCTCTGGTGGCTATTTTGAAAGCACATCTCAAAGCGGTAGCCTGGAATATGGGAACAGATACGCCAGCTTTACTGCTAGAATTCCATCGAGAAATTACACTGATTTTATGAACAGTGTAGGCAGTATTGGCTCCCTTACCCAGAAAACTGAAAATGTCGAAGATATTACATCTAGCTACGTGGATGTTCAGGCCAGATTAAAAAGTCTTGATAAAAAGCTTAAGAGACTGCAGGAGCTTGAAGATAATGCTGAGACTATAGAGGATTTGCTTGCGATAGAAGACAGGATAAACAGTGTTCAATATGATATTGAAAATTATACGGCTCAGAAGAGGTTGTATGATGATAAGGTGGATTATTGCACGGTATCAATTAATGTAGATGAGGTGGCAACTTATTCTGAAGTGAAAAAAGATACCGCCTGGAACAGATTCGCTGAAGCTTTTACCAATTCTTTTGCAGGTTTTATAGCTTTTCTACAATGGCTGGTGATTGCATTTATATATGCGTTGCCATATGTGTTAGTGGCCGCGGTGATATTAATTATTGTTTTGATTGTAACCCATAAGAAGAGAGCTGCGCTTAAAAATAAGAAAAAAGAAATTAAAGATAATACTCAGGTGAAAAATCAAAATAAGGAATATAGTGGTCCTAAATATAGTGAAGATGATAATTGATTATAAATTTAAATTACTAATTAGTAATAATAGCTGAAGCTGACTAAAGTAGGTCTAGGACGTTGCCCTAGACCTTATTTTTTGCTATTATTAGAAATTGGTTAAATGTAATTATGATTTAATAGGAGATACTATGAGAATAGGAACAGGTTATGATGTACATAAGCTGGTAGAAGGTCGAGACCTTATTATTGGTGGTGTTAAAATAGACCACACTTTAGGGCTTCTTGGTCATTCTGATGCGGATGTACTTTTACATGCTATATCAGATGCTGTTCTTGGAGCAGCTGGACTTAAGGATATAGGTGCTCATTTTCCAGATACAGACCCTAAGTATAAGGGGGCCGATTCTAAAAAGCTTTTAGAAGAGGTTAGAGAGCTGGTTATGGATAAAGGTTATGTGGTAGGCAATGTTGATGCGACTGTTATCGCGCAAAAGCCAAAGCTTCGTCCATACATTGAGCAAATGGAGGAAAACGTTGCCAGGTGTTTAGGCATCGATGTAGATCAGGTAAATATAAAGGCTACTACTGAGGAACACTTAGGCTTCACAGGTCGTGAAGAAGGAATCAGCGCTCAGGCTGTATGTTTACTTTATGAATTTTACGACGGAAGTAACGTGGTTTTTGACAGCGGGCGTAGTTGTGAAAGCTGCGGAGGCTGCGCACGTAAAAAAGACTAAAGATTATAATGAGCATTTGTTACCGTAATAAATGCGGACTAGGAGATACATAATGTTTAAATTTTACAACACTTTATCAAGAACTGTAGAGGAATTCCATCCAAATGAAGAAGGCAAGGTTTCAATGTACACCTGTGGCCCTACAGTTTACCATTTTGCACACATTGGAAACATTCGTACATATATCATGCAGGATGTTCTTTTAAAGTCACTTGAGTATGCAGGCTATGATGTTAAGCGTGTCATGAATATCACAGATGTTGGACATCTTGCATCAGATGCTGATACTGGTGAAGATAAGATGGTAGCAGGTGCTAAGCGTGAGCATAAGACTGTAATGGAGATTGCAAAGTTCTATACTGATGCTTTCTTTAAAGATTTTGATGCTGTAGGAAACAAGCGCCCAGACGTGGTTGAACCAGCAACAAATTGCATTCCTGAATTCATTCATATGGTAGAGACTCTTTTAGAAAAGGGTTATGCATATCTTGCAGGTGGAAATGTTTATTTTGATACCAGTAAATTAGAGGATTATTATGTGTTCTCTTCATCAGTTGAAAAGGAAGCCCTTGAGGTAGGTGTTCGTGATGATGTAGAAGAGGATACCAATAAAAAGAATAAGACTGACTTTGTTCTTTGGTTTACAAAATCAAAGTTTGAGGACCAGGCTCTCAAGTGGGATAGCCCATGGGGCGTTGGTTACCCAGGCTGGCACATTGAATGCTCATGCATTTCTATGAAGCATCTTGGGGAATATATCGATATCCATTGCGGTGGTGTTGACAATATCTTCCCACATCACACAAACGAGATAGCTCAGTCTGAAGCTTATCTTGGACACAAGTGGTGCAACTACTGGTTCCACAGCAACCATCTTAATGACCAGTCAGGAAAAATGTCAAAGTCTAAGGGAGCAATCCTTACAGTTTCAGTACTTCAGGAAAAAGGCTACGACCCTCTTGTATACAGATTCTTCTGCTTACAGTCTCATTACCGTAAGCCACTTGTATTCTCTTATGAGAATCTTGACAATGCAGTAGTGGCATACAACAAAATCGTAAAGCGCGTTTCAGAGCTTAAGGCTGAAGGTACTGTAGATGAGTCAGTTAAGACTGAATTTGAAAACAAATTCCGTGAAGCTGTTTCAAATGATCTTAACACATCAATGGCTGTAACAATCCTTTATGATGCTCTCAAAGCAGATACAAACGACGCTACAAAGCTTGCTATAATTGAAAGCTTTGACAGAGTACTTTCCCTTGATTTAATCGGACACGCTAAAGCGCTTTCAGAAGCTGGTACATCAGTAGACTCAGAGTTTGAGGCTTTCATCAATGATGCGATTGCTCGCCGTGCTGAGGCTAAGAAGGCTAAGGATTTTGCAACAGCAGATGCCATCCGTGATGAGCTTTTAGCAAAGGGTGTTGAAATAAAGGATACTCGTGAAGGAGTAGTATGGAAGCTGGTTTAAATGAATATTTAAATGGCAAATTTGATATAGAATCTAAGGATATCAGAACTTATTCACCATTGACGTTAGCGTACATTGGCGATGCGATTTTTGATGTAATTATCCGTTCCATCCTGGTAAATAAAGGCAACACTGCAGTAAATAAGCTCCATCAAAGAGCAAGCTCTATCGTAAAAGCTCCTACTCAGGCTAAAATGGCAGCAGCATTGATGGAAGATTTCACAGAAGAAGAGGCAGATTGGTACCGTAGAGGCCGAAATTCCAAGCCTCACACCAAAGCCAAAAATGCCACCACCATGGATTACCTAGAAGCAACCGGCTTCGAAGCCGTCGTAGGCTACCTCTATTTAACCAATGATATGGACCGTATATGCGAACTCGTGTCGTTAGGAATAGAGCGTTTAGGCTTAGATATTCTAGATTAATGTAACGTTAAACGTGTTAAAGCGCGTATATGCGTTTAAGTAACTATTCACCGATATTTAGAAAGAGTAAGCGAGTAGGCTACAATGTATAGCTGCATTTTTTGAGAGTATAGTGACAACGATGAAAAAAATGCAGCTATACATTGTAGGCGTAACTCGCGTGGGTTTTAGAAAAAAATGGAAGAAAGTAGAATAGTAGAAGGCCGCAACGCCGTGCTGGAGGCCTTCAGAAGTGGAAAAACTATAGATAGATTGTTCGTCTTAGACGGTTGCAAAGACGGACCTATTCAGACTATCCTTCGCGAAGCAAAAAAGAGCAAGGATACTGTTATTAGTTTTGTTAAAAAGGAACGTTTGGATCAGCTTTCAGAGACGGGTAAGCATCAAGGAGTTATAGCCTATGCTGCAAGCTATGAGTATGCTGAGTTGGATGACATCCTTGAAAATGCCCGTTCTAAGGGGGAGGACCCATTTATTATTATCCTTGATAATATTGAAGATCCACATAATCTTGGAGCTATCATCCGTACAGCAAATCAGGCTGGTGCACATGGTGTGGTCATTCCAAAACATCGTGCTGTTGGCTTGACAGCCACTGTAGCTAAAGCGTCTGCAGGTGCAATCAACTATACACCTGTTGCCAAGGTCACAAACATTTCAAAGACCATGGAAGAGTTAAAGGAACAGGGTATGTGGTTTGTGTGCGCTGATATGGGTGGCACTACAATGTATGACCTTAACCTTACCGGTTCAATTGGTCTTGTTATTGGGAATGAAGGTCATGGTGTATCAGACCTTGTAAAGAAAAATTGTGATATGATTGCATCTATACCAATGTATGGCGATATTGATTCGCTTAATGCATCTGTTGCTTGTGGAGTATTGGCTTATGAAGTGGTTAGACAAAGAATATCAAAATCTGTCAGATGAGCAATTAGTTAAAAGATATCAGGACGGCGATGTTGCTGTCCTGAATTTTATATGCGAAAAATATAAGCCATTGGTACTGAAAAATTCTAAAAAATATTTTTTGGTAGGTGGTGAAAACGAGGATCTTATTCAAGAGGGGATGATTGGGCTTTTTGGTGCAATATGTGATTATGACATCCATTCTGAAGCTACTTTCTTTCGTTTTGCGCAACTTTGCATCGACAGGCAAATGATTAAGGCGATTGAGGCTAGCAACAGAAAAAAACATTCTCCTTTGAATGCATATGTTTCACTATATGATGAAGATGGAGCACAGTTGGAAGAGCCAGCTTTTGCATCAGATGATCCGGCGGAGTTAATTATTGAAGCAGAGACTAATATGGATTTGATTGAACGCCTCAGACAGGCTTTGTCTCCAAGGGAAAAAAAGGTTTTTGAGCTGTATATGCAGGATTATGACTATAAAGAAATTGCATTGAAGCTTGAGAAGAGTGAAAAGTCAATAGATAACACCCTGACCCGAATAAAACAAAAGGCCAGGGGATTATAGTTTTTTGTAAGACTATATAGCAACTTGCTTTAATTTATTCAATTGTATTTCCATTAACCTGGTTTTTTCATCACTTGATTGTACGAATTCAAAACCGAAATGCTTGTATAATTTGATGGCTTTATAATTGTTGCTTTCTACCTCAAGTCCTACAGTTTGCATTCCTTTACTAGCTGCTATTTGATAGCCGTTTTTCAATAATCGCATAAGTGTTTTGCCTTTTAAAAAGCCTAATTCATCGCTTAAAGAGAGAGATGTAATGAAGGCTTTTTTATTTTCAGTATCATTGCAATAAAAACTTAAAAAACCAACAGGGATATCATTATGAAACTCTGCCAGAAAATGACCATTTTCGAGATGTTTTTTGATGAATACATCTCTGTATGTGTCTTTTGTTATAGCTCTAAGAAAAAAGGTATCTTTGAATTTGAGTATGATTTTTTCTATTTCTGAGTAATCTGATATTTCTTTTACAATTATATTTTTGTTTGGCATGATAATTTTGTGTCCTTAATTCTAGTAATTTGGTCTCATGAATAGTTATGTAAAATAGTTAGCAGCATAGATAATTCGGCTGCAGGTATTTGTCCTGGGGCGGAGGACTCTGTAACGGAGCCAAAAGTGATGGCAGAGCCAAAGAATTCTCCACAAATTCTACTAATCATTCCATTCTTTCCCATAGCCATGGTTACTATAGGTCTGTCAGCATAGTTTGCATACATTTCATCGGTGGCACTTAATAGTGTCAGGACGTCGGATTTATCAACAGGCATTACAGCTAGTTTTGGAATATCAGCGCCAAGATTTTGCATTCTCTGCATTCGGGTCACGAGCTCTTTTTTTGATGGAGTGCGTTCAAAATCGTGATTTGAAACAACTACCTTTATATTATTGGCATGAGCTTCTTCGATTATTGTTTTTACTAAATTTTCACCGGTAAATAATTCAACATCTATTAAATCAATCCCACCATTTTTTATTGCCTCAAGATTAATCTGCAAATAGGCTTCTTTTGATAAATCCATTTCTCCACCCTCAGCCCTTGTTCTGAAGGTGAACAGGATAGGGGTGTTTTTTAGAATGGAATTAAGCGAAGCCAGTATGGCGTTAACACTGTCAGGGTTTGTGACATCTTCATAATAATCAACACGCCATTCAACTAAATCGTGTTTTACCTTTTCAATTTCCTTAGCGGAATTTATGATGTCTTCTTCGTTCTTTCCAACGATTGGGACGCAGATTTTTGGAATGCCATCACCAATTTTGATGTTTTTAATTTCTATGTAGTTGTTCATGGTAGATACTTCCTCATTTTATTGCGTTATATTAACTAACAAAATCTACAATAGATTACCATAATTATGACGCAAAAACTAGCATGTGCCTTTTATTATTAGATATTTTTTGGTAGGATATTAGAAAAATTTGATTTGATGGAGAACTTGTTATGGCAAATATTTTTCTGATTGGTTTCATGGGTACAGGAAAAACTACAATAGCAAATGGACTTAATAGCAAATATGGGATGCAAATTATAGATATGGATGCCCAGATAGAGAAGGACGAGAATATGACAATTCCAGATATTTTTGCATTTAAGGGGGAGACTTTTTTTAGAGATTTAGAGACGAATCTGATAAAAAATATACAGATAATGGATAATGTGGTAATTTCGTGCGGTGGCGGAGCGGTTCTTAGGGAAGAGAATGTTCAGGAAATGAAAAAGAGCGGAAAAATTATTCTTCTGGAAGCTACACCTGAAACTATATTGGAGAGAGTTAAAAATAGCCATAATAGACCTTTGCTTGAAGGAAATAAGAATGTGGGCTATATAAGGGAGCTTATGGGTAAAAGAGAAGAAAAGTATAAAGTGGCTGCAGATTTTGTTGTTTGTGTAGATGACAGAGCAGTGGACGATATAGTAGAGGAAATATACAAGAGAGTTTTTTCATAGAAAAATATATAAAGAAAAGCCTGAGCTTTCCTATAGTGGGTAAGCTTCAGGCTTTCTTTTTTTATATACAACATATTCATTAAAACCGCATTTGTGAAGTAACTCAGGAAGTGTATCAAAGTCAGCTGCAATATCTGCAGGGGTGTGAGCATCAGCACCTATTGTAATGAGTTTACCGCCTAATTCACGATATCGTTTTATAGTATCTATATGTGGATTTGGATATGTCATACCTTTACGAAGGGCGGCAGTGTTGATTTCCAATGCTTTATCAAGACTAATGATTCGCTCTAATATGGCATTTATTACATCTTTGTATGGCTCGTAGCAGTTGTTTTTTAAATTTTCATCATTTACATATCTAAATGGATAGTCCAGATGCCCCAGACTGTCAAAATTAGTATATGCATTGATGTTCTCATAAACCTGCTCATAGCAACGCTTAAGTAGCTTATCTGCAGAATCTCTTTTCCAAAAGCTCTCAAAATAAGGATCGTATTTATCTACTAAATGGGTACTTCCTATAACGTAATCATAAGGTTTTGAGCTTACAATTTTGTTATTTTTATCTGCAACCTGTGGCTGCAATCCTACTTCAATTCCGGTTAAAATGGTAAATTCGCTGGTGGATTCCTTTAACGCAAGCTCATGCTGTTTATCATAGTAATTTGCAATATCTAAATCGAAGAAACCAAATTCTTTAGGATATTCCAGGTCTAGATGGTCTGTGAAAGTAATTCCAGGCAATCCTTTTTCCCTTGCGACATTAATCATTTCTATAGGTTTAGCTTCAGAATCACCTGAAAAATTGCTGTGCATATGACTGTCCCAAAACATAGTGAGTCCTCCTATTCATGGAGTAATTCTACTACTTTGAGAAAAATTTAACAATATTTTCATTTGGGGGTTGAATTATAGAACGGTTTTGTTTAAAATGAAGTGCATACGGGGTGTTTTTTGAAGCATCTCAAGAAAAATATTTTTTAAAAGAATCTTTAGGAGGATTTAAAAATGGCAGTAAGAGTAGCAATCAACGGTTTTGGCCGTATCGGACGTCTTGCATTCCGTCAGATGTTCGGAGCAGAAGGTTACGAAGTAGTAGCAATCAACGACTTAACTAGCCCAAAGATGTTAGCACATCTTTTAAAGTATGATTCATCACAGGGAAAGTACGAGCATGCAGATGAGGTTTCTTGCACAGATGATTCTATCATCGTTTGCGGTAAGGAAATCAAGATCTATGCATTCCCAGATGCAAACAATTGCCCATGGGGTGACCTTAAGGTTGACGTAGTTCTTGAGTGTTCAGGATTCTACACATCAAAGGAAAAGGCACAGGCTCATATCAATGCAGGTGCTAGAAAGGTTGTTATCTCTGCTCCAGCAGGAAACGATCTTCCTACAATCGTATACAACACAAACCATGAGACACTTAAGGCTGATGATACAATCATCTCAGCAGCTTCATGTACAACAAACTGCTTAGCACCTATGGCTGACGCACTTAACAAGTTCGCTCCAATCCAGTCTGGTATCATGGTAACAATCCATGCTTACACAGGTGATCAGATGACACTTGATGGACCACAGAGAAAGGGTGACCTTCGTCGTTCACGTGCAGCAGCAGTTAACATCGTTCCTAACTCAACAGGTGCTGCAAAGGCTATCGGTCTTGTTATCCCAGAGCTTAACGGAAAGCTTATCGGATCTGCACAGCGTGTTCCTACACCAACAGGTTCTACAACAATCCTTACAGCAGTTGTAAATAAGGCTGATGTTACTGTTGAAGGTATCAACGCAGCTATGAAGGCAGCAGCTAACGAGTCATTCGGTTACAACGAGGATGAAATCGTTTCTTCTGATATCGTAGGTATGAGATTTGGTTCTCTCTTCGATGCTACACAGACAATGGTATCTAAGATCTCTGATGACCAGTATGAGGTTCAGGTTGTTTCTTGGTATGATAACGAGAACAGCTACACATCTCAGATGGTTCGTACAATCAAGTACTTCTCAGAGTTAGCATAATTTCGTTTATCGAATTTAACGACTTATTTAGGGGTCCGGTCCTTATGGACCGAACCCCTTTCTTAATTTTAAGGAGGATATAATAATGGCATTAAACAAGAAGACAGTTGATGATATCAACGTAAAGGGACGTCGCGTTCTCGTTCGTTGCGATTTCAACGTACCTCTTAAGGCAGGAGAAATCACAGACGAAACACGTATCAACGCAGCACTTCCAACAATCAACAAGCTTATCGCTGATGGAGGAAAGGTTATCCTTTGCTCACACCTTGGAAAGGTAAAGAATGGCCCTAACGAAGGCGAGTCACTTGCACCAGTAGCAAAGAGACTTTCAGAGAAGCTTGGCAAGGAAGTTAACTTCGTTGCTGATTACAACGTAACAGGCGAGGCTGCTACAGCAGCAGTTGAAGCTATGAACGAAGGCGATGTTGTTCTTCTTCAGAATACTCGTTTCCGTGGCGAGGAAGAGACAAAGAATGGTGAAGCTTTCTCTAAGGAACTTGCTGATCTTGCAGATGATTATGTATGTGACGCTTTTGGTTCATCACACAGAGCACACGCTTCTGTAGCTGGTGTTACAAAGTTCATCACAGAGAAGGGTGGTTCTAACGTAGTTGGATACCTTATGCAGAAGGAAATTGACTTCCTTGGCAATGCTGTAGAGAACCCAGTACATCCATTCGTAGCAATCCTTGGTGGTGCTAAGGTTGCTGATAAGCTTAACGTAATCAATAACCTTCTTGAGAAGTGTGATACACTTATCATCGGTGGTGGTATGGCATTCACATTCCTTAAGGCTATGGGATATGAAATCGGAACATCACTTTGTGATGATACAAAGCTTGATTACTGCAAGGATATGCTTGAGAAGGCAAAGAGCATGGGTAAGGAAATCCTTCTTCCACTTGACTCTGTAACAGTTGCTTCATTCCCAAATCCAATCGATGCTGCAGTTGAGACAGAAGCTTATGACAACGAGAACATGCCAGCAGACAGAATGGGATGCGATATCGGACCTAAGACTGTAGAGCTCTTCGCTAGCAAGGTTAAGTCTGCTAAGACAGTTCTTTGGAACGGACCAATGGGTCTTTTCGAGAACCCAGCACTTGCTGAAGGTACAAAGGCAGTTGCTCAGGCACTTGCTGAAACAGATGCTACAACAATCATCGGTGGTGGTGATTCAGCCGCAGCTGTTAACCAGCTTGGTTTCGCTGACAAGATGAGCCACATCTCTACAGGTGGTGGAGCATCACTTGAGTTCCTTGAGGGTAAGGAGCTTCCAGGCGTTTACGCTGCAGACGATAAATAAGAGAGGTAAATAAAAATGGCAAGAAGAAGAATTATTGCCGGCAACTGGAAGATGAACATGACACCTTCTGAGGCTGTAAAGCTTGTTGCTGAGCTTAAGGATTTAGTAAAGAACGATGATGTAGATGTAGTTTACTGCGTACCTGCAATCGATATCGTTCCTGTAGTAGAGGCAGTTAAGGGCACAAACGTAAACGTTGGTGCTGAGAACTTCTACATTGAAGATAAGGGTGCTTTCACAGGTGAAATCTCAGCTCCTATGCTTGTAGATGCTGGTGTTAAGTATGTTATCATGGGTCACTCTGAGAGACGTGATATCTTCGGAGAAAACGACATCCTTATCAACGCAAAGGTTAAGAAGGCATTTGCTGCTGGTCTTACACCAATTCTTTGCTGTGGTGAGTCTCTTGCACTTCGCAAGGCTGACACATACAAGGAGTGGATTGAGCGTCAGATTACATGGGATCTTTCAGGCGTTACAGCTGATCAGGTGAAGAACCTTGTTATCGCATACGAGCCAATCTGGGCTATCGGTACAGGTGAGACAGCTACAGCTGATCAGGCTGAAGAAGTTTGCGCATTTATTCGTGAGCTTATTGCTAAGCTTTATGATGAGGCTACAGCTGAGGCAGTTCGCATTCAGTACGGCGGATCTATGAACGCTTCTAACGCTGCTGAGCTTCTTAGCAAGCCAAATATCGATGGTGGTCTTATTGGTGGTGCATCACTTAAGCCAGACTTCGGTAAGATTGTTAACGCTTAATTTTTAATTAGCTGACAATTAAATACTCTTAAAGTTTAATACAACGGATTCCAAGATTAGCTTCTTTGGAATCCGTTTTTATGTATATTATTACTGTTTTAAATGCCAAAATTTTATGGTATAATCTCCGCTGATGGACGTTTTTAGTCCTTGGAGGATTAATATGAAGCGATATCTTCATTTATGCGCAATTTTAGGAATATGTTCCTTGACACTTTTCGGTTGTGGAAAGAAAGAAGAGGAAGAGGAGATAGATGCTGTGGACACCACAGAGCAGGTGGCCTTCGATGACGTTGCAGTTGAGGATTACACAGTTTTAAAATATAACGAGCTAGAAGTTTTAGCATACGAGGGAGACACCGATGCTCAGGTCATGCTTGGTCGTATGCTTGAGTATGGAAACGAAGAAGTAAAACAGAATTTTTATGAGGCATTTTCCTGGTATCAGATGGCTTCAGATTCTGGAAATGTAGATGGAACATGTGCATTAGGATATTTTTATCTCAATGGAGCAGCAGTAGAAGCAGATTTAGATAAGGCTGAGGAACTTTTTAACACAGCCATCGAAAACGGCTCTACCAACGCTAAAGTCGGTCTAGCCAGAGTTATGCTTGAAAAGGGCGGCTACACTAAAATGGCTACAGCAGAATCTGAAGAAGTTATTTCAGCAGACAGTTCTTCAGAAGCTACAATAAACGACTCAAACAACGCATCAACAAATGAATCAGAAAAAGCTTCTGAAAAAGAAGCAACAAAAGATTCCACAAAGACTTCATCAAAAGATACAAACGAATCTAAAGACTCAGACCAGACAGTATCTGATAGTGATGAAGAACTTACAGAACTTGATCAGATTGTAAATCTTCTTACTGTTGCACAGCAGGCTGGAGATTTAGATGGTGGTTATTATTTAGGATATATCTATGAAAATGGCATCGGTGTTATAGCTGACTACAAAAAGGCTTTTGATTACTACAACAGAGTAGCAAAATCCTCAAGCACAGCATTAAACGACAGAGATGCTATCAATCTTTCTAATATCGCACTTGGTCTTATGTACGTTAAAGGCGAGGGTGTGGAAGAAAATTCTGAGACTGCACTAGAATATTTTACTGCAGCATCTGATAATAATTCAGCTAAGGCAAGCTACTACATCGGTCAGATGTATGAAAACGGAATTGGTGTAGACAAAGACTACGAAAAAGCTATGGAGTTTTATTTGAAAGCTTCAGATCTTGATTATGCTCCAGCATTGAATCAGGTGGGTTATCTTTATTATAATGGCTATGGTGTGGATGTTGATTTTGCATCTGCAGTATATTACCAAAAGCTTGCAGCATTGCAGGGTTATTCAATTGCCCAGGTAAATTTGGGCTTTCTATACGAAAACGGATACGGGGTTGAGAGGAATTTGGAGACAGCATTATCCTATTATGAAATGGCCGCTAGTTCCGGCTATGAAGGTGCAACAGAGGCTGTAGTCCGAGTTAAAGCACAGATTAATGAAGAAATGTAATAGCTTTTTACCTCTTCTGATGATATCGGCTATTATTTTTTCAGGCTGTGGCAAGGTAGATACATCAGGAGAAACACACAATTTACAAGAAAATAAGCCACAGAAACTTTATATTGCTGATTTAGCAGATGCTTGGGATACAATCCTTAACAATAGTACGAAAGCCTTTATTGGTGGGCATCCTATTGATGAAACTTTTCTTTCTATGATAGGTGCTAAGTACGGTGATAATGTTATCGAAGAAATTGCCAGCTATGCTAATTATGATACTCCTGATATCTGGTATGAAATGACAGGAAAAAGTATACATGTTTTATGGTATGACTATTGTCAAAATACAGGAATACAACAATATTCGTTTGACAACACCTTTGTTTTAGATAAAGAAATTAATGGTGATTTGGTAATGGATTTTACAGGCGATCTATCCTTCGCCGATGGAGTTGCTACAACGGTCTATATGGATCACCAGGTAAATGGAATCACCGACTGCTTCTCTAAAAAACTCTTAGAAGAAATGCAGTCTGCTGATATATTGATGGTTAATAATGAGTTCTCCTACACTAATAGAGGAACTGCTCTTGAAGGTAAGGCATATACCTTCAGAGGAGACCCATCGAGAGTTGAACTACTTGATACTTTAGGTGTTGATGTAGTAAGTGTTGCAAATAATCATGTTTTTGATTATGGCGAAGTAGGTCTTTTAGATACACTTGATACCTTAAGGGCTGCAGGTATGCCATTTACAGGTGCAGGTGTTAATTTAGAAGAGGCGCAAAAACCAGTTTATTTTATAGCTGGTGGTAAAAAAATTGCAATTTGTGCTGGCACACAGATAGAAAGAACCCTAAACTTTACTCAGGAAGCCACAGGCATATCACCTGGTGTCTTAAAATGCCTTCATCCTGAAATATTCTGTGAAGAAATCAGGCAAGCAAAAGCAAATTCTGATTACGTCATTGTAATCCCACATTGGGGTACAGAGGGCAATGCAAATTATGGAGAGGATCAGGTTGTTCTTGCCAAAAAGTTTGTAGAAGCTGGTGCAGATGTTATAATAGGTGGGCACACACACTGTCTTCAGGCAGTTGAATATATGGATGATGTTCCAATTTTCTACAGTTTGGGAAATTATTGGTTCTCTATCACAGGCACTATGCCAGATGATTATGATACAGGCATAGCCCAGATACGAATTAAAGAAGATGGAAGTATAGATTCATATTTTTATCCATGTCGGTTTAGTTCAGGCGTGACAAGCCTACTTAATTCAGAGGATAGTGCATATAGCAATATCATAGATAGTCTCAATAGTTTATCTGAATCTGCTCAGATAGATAAAATGGGACATATTACCAAAAAACAATAGAATAATGAACTAGTAACACTAGGCATTTAAGGAGGAATTACTATGAGTAAGAAACCTGTAGTACTTATGGTTCTCGATGGATACGGAATTAACGAAAATCCAAAGGGAAACGCCATTGCAATGGCAAATACACCAGTGATGGATAAGCTTATGGCTGAGTGCCCATTTGTTCAGGGCCAGGCATCAGGCTTGTTTGTTGGTCTTCCAGATGGTCAGATGGGAAATTCTGAAGTAGGTCATATGAATATCGGCGCTGGCCGCATCATCTACCAGGATCTCACCAGAATCACAAAGGCTATCAACGATGGCGACTTTTTCGAAAATAAGGTTCTTCTTGAGGCAATTGAAAACTGCAAGAAGAATGATTCAGATATGCACCTTTGGGGTCTTCTTTCAGATGGTGGTGTACATAGCCACATCGAGCATGTATACGGCATGCTTGAGATGTGCAAGAAGAACGGTCTTTCAAAGGTTTATGTTCATGCATTCCTTGATGGTCGTGACACTCCACCAGCTTCTGGTAAGGATTTCTTAGAGACTCTTCAGAAGAAGATGGATGAAATCGGAGTAGGACAGATTGCATCTCTTTCTGGTCGTTACTATGCAATGGATAGAGATAACAACTGGGATCGTGTACAGAAGGCTTACGATTCTCTTGTTAAGGGAGAGGGTGTTAAGGCAACTTCTGTTTCAGATGCTATGCAGGCATCATATGATGATGGAGTTACTGATGAGTTCGTTCTTCCAACAGTTATCACAGATGAAGCTGGTAACCCACTTTCAGTTGTAAAGAATGGAGATTCAGTTGTATTCTTTAACTTCCGTCCAGACCGTGCTCGTGAAATCACAAGAGCATTCTGTGATGACAAGTTCACAGGATTTGACAGAGAATTCCTTAATCTTTACTATGCTTGCTTCAAGGATTACGATGAGACAATCCCTAACAAGCACATTGCATTCGAAAAAGAATCAATTGCAAATACATTTGGCGAGTTCTTAGCTAACCACGGATTAAAGCAGCTTAGACTTGCTGAGACAGAAAAATACGCACATGTTACATTCTTCTTCAACGGTGGTGTTGAAGAGCCTAACAAGGATGAGGAAAGAATCCTTGTTAATTCACCAAAGGATGTAGCTACATATGACCTTAAGCCTGAAATGTCAGCACCAGAGGTTGGAGCAAAGCTTGTAGAGGCTATTAAGTCTGGCAACTACGATGTTATCGTTATCAATTTTGCTAACCCAGATATGGTAGGTCATACTGGCGTCATAGAGGCAGCCGTAAAGGCTGTTGAGCGTGTAGACTCACTTGTAGGAGATGCTGTGGAAGCAATCAAAGAGGTGGATGGAGCAATGTTCATCTGCGCAGACCACGGTAATGCAGATAAGATGATTGATTATGAGACAGGAGAGCCATACACAGCTCACACAACAAATCCTGTTCCATTTATCTTAGTTAACTACGATAGTGAATATACACTTCGCGAGGGTGGCGCACTTTGTGATATCGCTCCTACACTTATTGAGGTCATGGGCCTTGAGCAGCCAAAGGAGATGACTGGTAAGTCACTTTTAATTAAGAAATAATTATTCATCCCCCTTTATGGGGGAGGGTAATTACTATATAAAACTAAATAAATAAGAGAGAGGATTTGATTTATGAGACCAATTAAAGAAGGAAAAGTAAGAGAAGTATACGATAATGGCGACAGCATTATCATGGTAGCCACAGATCGTATATCTGCATTCGATGTTATCTTAAAGAACAAGATTGTTAACAAGGGTGCAGTACTTACCCAGATGTCTAAGTTCTGGTTTGACCTGACAAAGGACATCGTTCCAAATCACATGCTTTCAACTGATGTAAAGGATATGCCTGAATTCTTCCAGAATGATGAGTACAAGGGCAAGGCAATGATGTGCAAGAAGCTTACAATGCTTCCGATTGAGTGCATCGTTCGCGGTTACATCACAGGTTCTGGATGGGCTAGCTACCAGGAAAATGGTACTGTTTGTGGCATAAAGCTTCCAGAAGGTTTAAAGGAATCTGACAAGCTTCCTGAGCCTATCTACACTCCTTCTACCAAGGCAGAAATTGGTGATCATGATGAAAATATCTCTTTTGAGCGTTCTATAGAGGTTCTTGAAAAGGAATTCCCAGGACACGGTCAGGAATATGCTACAGCACTTAGAGACAATACAATTGCTCTTTACAAGAAGTGTGCTGATTATGCTCTTACAAAGGGTATTATTATTGCTGATACAAAGTTTGAGTTTGGTCTCGATGAGGAGGGAAACATCGTACTTGCAGATGAGATGCTTACTCCAGACAGCTCACGTTTCTGGCCATTTGAGGGTTACGAAGCAGGTCACGGACAGCCATCATTTGACAAGCAGTTTGTACGTGATTGGCTCAAGGCTAATCCTGATTCTGATTACTTACTTCCACAGGATGTTATCGATAAGACAATCGACAAATATCTTGAGGCCTATGCACTTCTTACAGGCAAGGAGCTTTGCGTATAACAGACACTGGACTTTGATTTTATTATTTTAGAATTTAGATGAGATGTGCTAAGTGAGTATGAATAATTTTCACTTAGCGCATCAGACTAAAGTTATTAGGAGATTTTAATGGGAGATTTTAGCTTTAAGGATACTCCATGGGACGATTTGCACGAGGAGTGTGGCGTCTTTGCGATGTATGATTTCGACGGTGGAGATGTTGCCTCCTCGATTTATTATGGCCTTTTTGCTTTACAGCACAGAGGTCAGGAGAGCTGCGGTATCGCCGTATCTGACACAAATGGTCCAAAACGTAATTACGCTCTTCATAAGGATATGGGGCTTGTTAATGAAGTTTTTGACCAGGATATTCTGGAAGGAATGCACGGAGATATCGGTGTAGGTCATACCAGATATTCTACTGCCGGTTCCTCATGCCGAGAAAATGCACAGCCACTTGTGCTTTCTTATGTAAAGGGCATTCTTGGAATGGCACACAATGGTAACCTTATCAACGCAGAGGAGCTTAGAGATGAGCTTTCTATGACAGGTGCCATTTTCCAGACCACTATTGACTCAGAAACTATAGCATATCTTATTGCAAGAGAGCGTCTTAACAGTGCTTCTGTTGAGGAAGCTGTGGCAAAGGCTTGTGACAAGCTTAAGGGTGCTTATTCCCTCGTAGTTATGTCGCCTAGAAAGCTTATTGCAGCACGTGATCCTCAGGGCTTTAGACCTCTTTGTATCGGTAAACGTGACAATGTTTACGTTATCGCATCAGAGACATGCGCACTTGACACAGTTGGTGCAACATATGTCCGTGATGTAGAACCAGGTGAGATTGTTACTATTTCTCCAGATTTTGGAATTAAATCAGATAAGAGCAGATGTATTCCAAAGGAAGATCATGCTCGTTGTATATTTGAATATATTTATTTTGCCAGAACTGATAGTTCTTTTGACGGCAAATCAGTATATGAAGCTCGTATTAAGGCAGGAAGATTCTTAGCTCAGGATTCTCCAGTGGAGGCAGATTTAGTAGTAGGTGTACCTGAATCAGGTAATGCAGCTGCTCAGGGATATTCTCTTGAGTCAGGCATCCCTTATGGTACAGCCTTTATTAAAAACAGCTATGTAGGTCGTACCTTCATCAAGCCCAAGCAGGCTAGCAGAGAGTCTTCTGTACAGGTCAAGCTAAATGCATTAAAGGAAGTGGTAAAGGGCAAGAGAATTATCATGATTGATGATTCAATTGTTCGTGGTACTACATCAGATCGCATTGTTAAAATGCTTCGTGATGCAGGTGCTACAGAGGTACATGTTCGTATTTCTTCACCACCATTCTTATGGCCTTGCTACTTTGGTACAGATGTGCCATGCCGTGAGCAGCTTATAGCCTACAATCATACAGTTGAAGAAATCTGCGAAATCATAGGAGCTGATTCTTTAGCATACTTGGGATTTGATAGATTATCACAGATGGTAGACGGACTTGAGATATGCCATGGTTGCTTCGATGGAAAGTACCCAATCGCCCCACCAACTACAGATATTCGTGGTGACTACGAAAAGTAAATAGGGGGGACCCATTTATGGGGAGAACCTGTTTACCACGACGCACCCATGCCGAAGGGATTATAAATGGTGCGTCTTCCCGATAATATTTATTCAGAGGAGAATATTTTTATGTCAGATACAAGCAGATACACCAGCCCACTTTCAGAGAGATATGCCAGCAAAGAAATGCAGTACATCTTTTCACAGGATAAAAAGTTTTCTACATGGCGCCGTCTTTGGATTGCGCTTGCAGAGACAGAGATGGAGCTTGGCCTTTCACAGGATGGAAAGCCAGTTATCACTCAGGATATGATTGATGAGATGAAGCAGCATATTGAGGATATCAACTACGATGTTGCAAAGGCTCGTGAAAAGGAAGTAAGACATGATGTGATGAGCCATGTTTACGCTTACGGTCAGCAGTGCCCAAAGGCTGCTGGAATCATTCACCTTGGAGCAACAAGCTGCTATGTTGGTGATAACACAGATATTATTATAATGCGTGATGCACTTCTTCTTATCAGAAAGAAGCTTGTAAACGTAATCGCAGAGCTTGCTTCATTTGCTGATAAGTACAAGGCACAGCCTACACTTGCCTTCACTCATTTTCAGCCTGCACAGCCTACAACAGTAGGAAAGCGTGCTACACTTTGGCTCAATGAGTTTGTTATGGATTTAGAGGATTTAGACTTTGTGCTTTCTACTCTTAAGCTTCTTGGCTCAAAGGGTACAACAGGTACACAGGCTAGTTTCTTAGAGCTTTTCAATGGAGATAATGAGACAATCGACAAGATTGATCCTATGATTGCTTCAAAGATGGGATTTACAGCTTGCTATCCAGTTTCAGGTCAGACATATTCTAGAAAGGTTGACACCAGAGTATGTAATATCCTTGCAGGTATTGCAGCAAGTGCTCACAAGATGTCAAATGATATCCGCTTGCTTCAGCACTTAAAGGAAGTGGAGGAGCCATTTGAAAAGAGTCAGATTGGTTCATCAGCAATGGCTTACAAGCGCAATCCTATGCGTTCAGAGCGTATTGCATCACTTTCACGCTACGTTATGATTGATGCACTTAATCCTGCTATCACATCAGCTACACAGTGGTTTGAGCGTACACTCGATGATTCAGCAAACAAGCGTCTTTCTATTGCAGAGGGCTTCCTTGCAACAGACGGCGTCCTTGATTTATGCCTTAATGTAGTAGATGGACTTGTTGTATATGACAAGGTTATTACAAAGCGCCTTATGTCTGAGCTTCCATTTATGGCTACTGAAAATATTATGATGGATGCTGTAAAGCTTGGCGGAAACCGTCAGGAGCTTCATGAAAAGATTCGTACTCTTTCAATGGAGGCAGGTAAGAATGTCAAGGTAGAGGGTAAAGAGAACAACTTGCTTTCGCTTATAGCAGCAGATGATCAGTTCCCAATGGGACTTGAGGAGCTTGAAGCTACTATGGAGCCTAGCCGTTATGTGGGACGTAGCCCACGACAGGTAGAGGTATATCTTCGTGATGTTATTACACCAATTCTTGAAGCAAACAAGGATATTCTTGGTGTAAAGGCAGAAATAAACGTTTAATATAAGTGAAATGCCTCATATATGTCAACAGGACATTTTTGTGAGGAGCATTAAAATGGAAACAAAATAGTGCTAGATGATTAGGTTGATGATTGAGTTTTATATAAATACTCACATCAACCTAATTTTTTGCCTGAAAAGTCAGAAAATAATGATTAGTTTTCACTACAATAATCACGAAATATGCCACATATACTGATTTTATGCGGTTTATACGAAATAAAACAGTTGGTTTTTACTACAATTTACAAAAATGATTTAATTACAGTATCTTTATTGACGGAGGTAATTAAAAAGGTTAATGTATTAACAGAGTTAAGTAATTAACCTTTGAAATTAACTTAGGTCCAAAAAATAAGGTCTAGGGGTATTCAAAAATGAAAAAAATAAAAGAGGTGGCTGGAAACAATACAAGCGACTTGGTAGAAATGAATCGCTCAGCGATTGTTAGAATTCTGCAGCAGATGGATGTATGTTCCAGAGCAGACATAGCAAAAATGACAGGCCTCACACAGGCATCAATCACAAAGATAGTTGCAGTCCTGATAGATATGGGAATTGTAACCGAAGTAGGGTTTGTAAAGGGCGAAGGAAATAGACGCTCAATCGGACTTCGACTGAACGCTGAGAAAAATCTTGTCATCGGTGTTAAGTTTTCCAGACATGTATTTTCCATGGGTGTGTTTGATATTTGTGGAAAGGTATACACACAACAGGAAACAGAATTCAGCTTAGAGGATTTTGCAACAGATGTTGTGGCAGACATGAAAAATCAGATTCATAGTCTTTTAGATAAATATGAAAATGTGGTAGCCATTGGCCTGGCAGTGCCTGGTCCTTATCTTAGAAAGGAAGGACGAATCGCCATGGTGACACGAATGTCGAGCTGGCAAAATGTTAATTTTATTGATGAATTCAAAAATGAATTCGATAAGCCATTGTTCATAGAACAGGATGCAAATGCCGGAGCTTTGGCAGAGTGGTGGTTCGGAAATCATGGACGACCAATCAATTCACTGGCATATTTTTTAGCTGGTGAGGGCGTAGGTTCAGGAATCGTTGATCATGACAGACTATTACTTGGAAATCTTGGAATCGCAAGTGAGATAGGGCACATCAGCATAGATGTAAATGGACCTACATGTGAGTGTGGCAACAAAGGTTGCTTAGAGCTTTACTGTTCAACAACAGCAATGCTAAAAAAAGCTGAAAAGTCTCTTCCAGAATTATTTGAAAGAGATTTTGAAAATAGATGGGAGGCTTGCAATAGAGTTTTTGAAGCTGCTAAGGAGGGCAATGAAAAAGCCCTTAAGCTTACAGAAGAAATAGCAGAGTATTTAGGATATGGATGCGTAACACTTATAAATGCTTACGATCCAGAAATTATAGTAATTGGGGATAGTATTTCACAGGGAGGAGACCTACTTCTTCCTACCATCAACAGAATAGTAAAGGAGCGAATCTTACCTGATATAAGCAAAAGGGTACAGATAAAAATCTCAAAGCTTACTGTTGATCCAACACTTTACGGTGCAGCAGCAATTGCTACCGACAAAGTACTTAGGAAACCAAGCGAATACCTAGTATCAAACTAGAAACGCTTTTGGCTATAAAAGGGAGGAAATTTTACTATGGAACACAATTCGTTCATCCTTCAAATGCAGGGGATAACAAAAGAATTTCCGGGAGTAAAGGCGCTTGAAAACGTTACTCTTGAAGTTCGAACCGGTTCCATCCACGCTATATGCGGTGAGAATGGTGCAGGTAAATCCACGTTGATGAAGGTTCTGTCAGGCGTTTATCCTTACGGTACATATGATGGCAAAATCATCTATATGGGTAAGGAGATGAAATTCAAAAACATCAAAGAATCAGAAAATGCAGGTATAGCAATTATCCATCAGGAATTGACTATGATACCTGAGCTTTCAATCACAGAAAACATTTTTATGGGAAATGAGATTGCAAAGCATGGCCTGATTGATTGGCCAGAGGAACGCAGAAGAACAAGTGAGATTCTTGAAAAGGTTGGTCTTACTATTAACCCAGATACCTTAATCAAGCATTTGGGCGTAGGACAGCAGCAGCTTGTTGAAATTGCAAAGGCGCTTTCAAAGAATGTTAAGCTTTTGATTTTAGATGAGCCTACATCAGCACTTAATGAAGCTGATTCAGCAAATCTTCTTGAACTGATGAAGGGACTTCGTGATAAAGGAATCACCTGTATCATGATTTCTCATAAGCTAAATGAAATCGCTGAGGTTTCTGATTCTGTTACTGTTATCCGAGATGGACATACAGTTGAGAGCTACGATGTGGAAGCTGGAAAGGTGGACGAGGATCAAATCATTAAGTCAATGGTTGGTCGTTCAATAGAAAACAGATATCCAGAGCATGAACCAAAAATTGGTGATGTAATATTTGAAGTAAATAACTGGTGTGTTGAGGATCCTGAGGTTGAAGGCAGAATGCTTTGCAAAAACTCAAGCTTCAATGTAAGAGCCGGCGAAATCGTTGGCTTTGCAGGACTTATGGGCGCCGGAAGAACAGAGCTTATGCGTTCAATCTTCGGTAAAAATTACGGCATCTATAAAGGCGGTACTATTAAAATCAAGGGCCGCGAGGTTAAACTCAACTCAGTAGAGGCAGCTATTAAAAATGGTATTGCCTATGTGCCAGAGGATAGAAAGAATTTAGGACTAAATCTATTAGATTCAATCAGAAAGACAGTTGTTTCAGCTGATCTTGATAGAATTACAAAAAACGGTCTTCTTAGCCCAGACATGGAGCTTGCAGCAGCTGAAGAGTACAGAAAGTCACTTCATATAAAAACAGCAAATGTTGATGTCGGAGTCACAACTCTTTCAGGTGGTAACCAGCAAAAAGTAGTTCTTTCAAAATGGATGTTTACTGAACCTGATGTATTGATTTTGGATGAGCCTACAAGAGGTATTGACGTAGGTGCTAAATACGAAATCTACAAACTGATTCATCAGATGGCAGATCAGGGAAAAGCAGTAATTCTTGTATCGTCAGAGCTTCCAGAATTACTTGGAATGGCTGACAGAATATACACTATTTTCGAGGGAACAATTACTGGTGAGCTTCTTAGTTCAGAAGCAAATCAGGAAAGCTTGATGAAAAATATGACAATCACTTCAAAGTCATAATGTATTGGGAAAGGAAGGATATATATAATGAAACAGTTGAAACAGGTATTGGGCGGAGACCTTCGTCAGTACACAATGGTTCTTGCTTTAGCTTTATTGATACTTATTTTTAATGTTATTTCTGGAGGCAGAATGCTTACCTCATCAAACTTCCAGAATTTGCTTTCAGGTAATGCATACGTCCTAGTGCTTGCACTTGGAATGTTGATGGTAATTGTTATTGGTCAGATTGATTTGTCAGTTGGTTCTGTGGCAGGTTTTGCCGGAATGGTAATGGCACTTGTAGCTAAAAACTACAACGTACCTTGGTGGGGAGCAGTTCTTATTGCTCTTGCAATTGGAATTCTTGCTGGTGCATGGCACGGATTTTTCCTTTCACAGCTTGGAATTCCAGGATTCATCACAACACTTGGTGGCATGATGATTTTCCGTGGTGGCGTTATCTGGATTTCACATTCAATCTCAGTTCCAGCTCCAGAGCAGTTAAAGTGGTTTGGTGCAGGCTACTTACCAGAATGGGGTCCAGCCTTCACAGGAATGAACAACTCAACTCTTTTACTTGGTATCATCGGAATTGTTTGCTTTGCAGTAGGACAGCTTCGCAAATACAATAGCCAGAAAAACAATGCAGTAGATGCAACACCACTTTGGGCAGTGGTTACAAGAATCGCCCTTATGACAGTACTTATTGGATATTTCACATATCTTTTCGGTTCAGGAAGAGTTGGAACATCTTTCCCTGTACCAGGTTTGATTCTCTTACTTTTAACAATCATCTATCACATCATTACACAGCGTACAAAATTTGGTCGCCATGTATATGCAGTAGGTGGTAACAAGGCAGCAGCAGCTTTATCTGGTGTAAATGTAAAGAGAACATATTTCCTTACAATGATGAACATGTCTTTCCTTGCAGCAGTTGCTGGTATCCTTTTCGTAGGTCGTTCAACAGCAGCAGGCCCTGCAGATGGTACATCATGGGAGATGGATGCAATCGCATCAGTATTCATCGGTGGTGCAGCAGTATCAGGTGGTGTTGGTACAATCCTTGCTACTATCGTCGGTGGTATGGTTATGGCAGTACTTAACAATGGACTTATGCTTATGGGCGTTGGCGCCGATAAGACACAGGTTATCAAAGGTTTTGTACTTCTTGCAGCAGTAGCATTTGATGTATACAACAAGAAGAGCGGTAAGAGCTCAATCATTGGAAAATTGTTCCCAAGCAGCGAATCAAAGAAGGCTGCATAACTGATGTGCCAGGTGCTAAAAGCACATGCACTCAGAGTTTTAGCTAAGCTGAAACTTATATTAATGGGGGTCGACCTACCAGATTAGGTCAAAAAGTGTTAACAATTACGAAGGAGGAAGTAATGATGAAAAAAAGAACACTTTTATCTATGGCACTTGTAGCAACAATGGCGCTTGCTACATTCACAGGATGTGGCGGAAGCAGAGAAGGGGCAAGCTCAACAGAGCCAGCTGCTGACACTACAGCTACTACAGATGATGCTGCTTCTGATGATGCAGCTACAACAGGGGAGTATCCTGGATTTGAAGAAGGTGCTACAATAGGTGTATCTCTTCCATGGCTTGGAACACAGAACTGGAAAGAAGCTGAAGAGATGTTTACAGCTCAGCTTGAGGAAGCTGGCTACAATCCAATCGTACAGGCTGCAGACCAGAAGGTTACACAGCAGCAACAGCAGATTGAGTCAATGATTGAAAACGGTGCAAAGGTTATCGTTGTTGGTCCAGTTGACGGCTCACAGCTTGGTTCAGTACTTGAGCAGGCTAAGGAAGCTGGTGTTTATGTAATCGGTTATGATCGTCTTCTTGAGAACACATCAGGTGTTGACGGCGTAGTACAGTTCGGTTCAGTTAAGACTGGTGAGCTTCAGGCTCAGGCACTTCTTCAGGGTCTTGAAGACTTAAAGGGTGATGCTCCATACAACATCGAGCTTTTCGGTGGTGGTCCTGCTGATCCTAACGCTCCAAACTTCTTCAAGGGTGCTATGTCAGTTCTTCAGCCAAAGATTGATGATGGAACACTTGTAGTTGTTTCTGGTCAGACAGATTTCACACAGTGTGCTACAGTTGATTGGGACAATGCAAAGGCTCAGTCAAGAATGGATTCACTTATTTCAGGTTTCTATTCAGATAAGGAAATCGACGGTGTACTTTCACCAAACGATGGTATCGCTCGTGCAATCATCACATCATGCGAGAACGCTGGACAGGATATCCCAGTTGTTTCTGGTCTTGATGCTGAAAACGAGTCAGTTGAGTGGGTATGGTCAGGACGTCAGTACTCTACAGTTGCTAAGCCAACAAGCGACCTTGTTGCAAAGACAATCGAAATCATCGATTCTCTTCAGGCTGGTAACGGAATGCCTTCTACAGATGTAAAGGTTGATAACGGTGTTATCGATGTACTCGTTTATGAGCTTCCACCAGTAGTAGTTACAAAGGACAACGCAAAGGAAGTATTTGCAGACGATCCTTCAAGACTTGAACTTTTAAAATAATATGGTAGTAAAATTCTACTAACAAGCTAATTTTCTTTTTCATCTTTAATAACAATGGGCAGGGTATTTTTCTCCCTGCCCTATAAATAATATATATAGTAAGGAGATTTATGACGTGGAAAAAACTATTGATGTTGTTGCATTAGGTGAACTTTTAATTGACATGACAAATAATGGAGTTTCAGCTACAGGAAACACTTTATTTGAGGCAAATCCAGGAGGAGCACCTTGCAATGTGCTTGCTATGCTTAAGAAGTTCAATCATTCTGTAGGCTTTATTGGTAAGGTTGGAGATGATATCTTTGGTAACAAATTAAAGGCTACAATCGAAGAGGTTGGTATTAACACAGAAGGTCTTGTAATAGACAAGGATGTAAGAACTACATTGGCATTTGTTGAGACATTCCCAGATGGAGATAGAGATTTTTCTTTCTATCGTAATCCAGGTGCAGATATGATGCTCACAAAGGATGAGGTAAAGGTTGACTTAATTAAGCAAGCAAAGCTTTTCCATTTTGGAACACTTTCAATGACTCATGAGAAGGTTAGAGAGGCAACTCTTTTTGCACTTGAGGAGGCAAAGAAGGCTGGTTGTATCATTACATTTGATCCAAACCTTAGAGAGCCATTATGGAACAGCCTTGATGAGGCAAAGGAGCAGATTCTTGTAGGTATGAAGTACTGCGATTATCTTAAGATTTCTGATAATGAGATTCAGTGGCTCACAGGCGAAGAGGATTACAACGCTGGCGTACACAAGCTTCGTGAAAGCTACAATATTCCTCTTATCACTGTTTCTATGGGCAAGGAAGGCAGCCGTGCATTCTACTATGGAGCAGATGGAAATGGTGATGAAATAATCGTAGATGTTAAGCCATTCCTTTCTGACAAGACCATCGAGACAACAGGTGCTGGAGATACATTCTGTGGAACAGTAATCCACTATATCCTTGAGACAGGACTTGCAAACTTTGATGAGGCAAAGCTTGCAGAAATGCTTACATTTGCAAATGGTGCTGCTTCACTTATTACAAGAGTAAAGGGCGCTCTCAAGGTTATGCCTGAGATTTCTGCTGTAAAAAAATTGATTGGTAAATAGGTGACATTATGAGTTACCAGATTGTATTTAGCGATATTGATGGTACACTTTTAAACAGTAACCATCGAATGCTTGATGGAACCTTAGAGGCTGTTAAAAGCTTGCAAAAAAGGGATATTCCCTTTTTTATAGTGACAGCCAGAGGGCCATCGGGAGTTTATCCTATTTTCAGAAGATACAATTTTATTTGTCCTATTGTATGTTTCAGTGGAGCATTGATTTTAGATGAGCATGGCAATGTGATTTATTCCAAGGGCGTCAGCAAAGACACCACAGCAAAAATCATTGATTATGTTGAAGCATCTGGATTTGACTGCACTTGGAATGTATATTCCATGGATAGCTGGATAGTAAACAATAGGACAGACCCAAGGATTATAAATGAGGAAAATATTGTAGAGGTTCAATCTACAGTGGGTACAGTTGATGACCTTCCTGACGGGGCAGAGATAGGAAAGATACTGTGCATGTGCAATCCTGATAAAACTGATGAGATAGAAGCTGGCCTTAGAAAAAGATTTCCTTCTTTATCTATAGTCAGATCATCAGATATCCTTGTGGAGGTTATGGAGAAAGGGGTTACGAAAGGGCAAAGTGTTAAAATCATCTGTGATAAATTGGGGATAAATCCAGATGATGCAATTGCCTTTGGAGACCATTATAATGATATTGAGATGCTAAAGGCAGTAGGTATGCCTTTTCTAATGGACAACGCACCAGAGGAACTGAAAGCACAGTTCTTATCAGAGAACATCACAGATGGCTTCGATGACGAGGGCATCTACAACGCCTTAAAAAAGATAGGGATGATGTAATAATAGCCTTCCCCTTGAGGGGAAGGTGCCCGGAGGGCGGATGAGGTGTTAAACTATAGCTAAATTGCATTAACCAAGGGAGGTTTTTACATGAAAAAATACATTCTAAACACAAGTGAAAACATCCAATTTCTAAAAGAGTGCTGCGGCACTCTTTTGTCATTTGGACATAATTTTCCATCACCAGGTGGGGGCTCATACTATTTAGGGGATGATGGCACACCTTGGAAGGAAAGACCAAGAGAAACCTGGATTACAAGCAGAATGCTTCATGTGTATTCCATGGGATGTATGCTCGGCCATGAGGGAAGCGAGGACCTAGCTGATGCTGCTCTTGAAGGCTTGATAGGAGAGCTTAACGACAAAGAAAATGGTGGCTGGTATGCAGGTCTTACATCAGATAACAAGCCACTTCCTACAAAACAGTGCTACGCTCATGCATTTGTAATTTTGGCGGCATCCTCAGCCATGCTTGCAAGGCGTCCGGGAGCAAAAGAATTGCTTGATGAGGCAATTCGTATATACGATAAATATTTCTGGGATGAAAAGCTTGGCCTTTCAGTAGATACCTGGAATACAGAATTTACAGAGCTTGACGATTATCGCGGAATTAATGCTAATATGCACACAGTGGAGGCTTTCCTTGCTGCAGCAGATGTTTTAGAGGATGAAAAATATCGTGTTCGTGCAGGCAGAATTACTGATACTGTAATCGGTTGGGCTCGTGATAATGACTACAGGATTCCAGAGCATTTTACCAGCGACTGGAAGCCAAATCTTGAATGTAATAGCGACAAGAAGGATGACCCGTTTAAGCCGTATGGTGCCACACCAGGTCATGGTATTGAATGGGCCAGACTTATTGTGCAGTGGGCCACATCAACAAATAGTCTTACAGATGAAAAGAGACAGGCGTATATTCAGGTGGCAGAAAAGCTTTATAACAGAGCTATAGAGGATGCCTGGAATGCAGATGGTGCACCTGGAATATGCTATACCACAGGCTGGGACGGAGCACCTATAGTTCACGACAGAATGCACTGGACCTTAGCTGAGGCTATCAACTCATCAGCAGTTCTTTTCAGAGTGACGGGAAATGAGAAATATGCCAAGGACTATGAGGCGTTTATGGAGTATCTTGACACATATGTAATTGACCATGTAAATGGTTCCTGGTTCCATCAGCTAGACAGAAACAATAAATTACTTACTACAGTCTGGCCAGGCAAATCAGACATTTATCATGCCCTGCAGGCAACTCTAATTCCATACAATGAACAGGTTGGAGTATCCATTGCAAAAACATTGACTAAATAATTGCAGGGGCCATAATAGAAAAAGCCTCTTATTGCAAAAATGAATAAAGAATCAGAAAGCCTTTCGTATAATCTATGAAGCTAAGTCTATAGAATGATTAGTGAAAATAGATTAATCGAAAGGCTTAAATTATGAATAAGACAAAAACTAAAATCGGAATTCTGGCTTTATGTGCAGTTGCATTATCCTATATGTCACTTTCGCCTATTATAGCAAGCATTGCAGCAGATTTTCCAAATGTAGACGAAACACTTCCACAGATGGTATTTACTTTGCCAAGTTTTTTATTTATCTCCTGTTCGCCACTTTGTGGAATTGCAATGAGCTATATCAACAAAAAAGCAATAGCTGTAAGCTCCTTAATTTGTTATTTAGTGGGAGGTCTGTTTCCATTTTTCTTTCATTCCAGTATTTGGTTGCTTTTGACAGGCAGTGCAATAATTGGTCTAGGAACTGGTTTATTAATGCCTCTTATTAATGGATTTATAGTTCAATATTTCGATGAAAACAGCAGGGCTGGATTAATGGGGCTAAATGCTATATTTACAGCCTTAGGAGCTATGATATTCATATTCATAGGTGGACAATTGGCTAGATTTGGATGGAGATATACATACCTTACATTTCTACTAGTGCTGGTGATCATTTTCATAGTATTAATCTGTTTGCCAAAGGGTGAGCCACAAAAGGCCCAAGAACCATCTTCTGGTAAAAAGGGTAGCGCCTTTGAAATGAATAGATACATATTTGGACTTTTTGTCATAGGAATTATTTATTTTGTAATTCAAAATTCATTTAATACAAATTCATCATCCTATGCAATAGATGTCCTTGGGGCAGGTCCTTCCATGGCATCTCTTATTACAATGGTAAATACTGTCGGAGGAATAATTGGTGGTATGACCTTTAGAGGGGTTTCTATGAAGTTTAGAAACCAAATTGAAACCTTTGCACTGTTTATAGTATCTGTTGGATTTATTATCACTTTCTTTGTTCAAAATAACTTGATATTCATACTGGGAAGTATTTTGGTCGGCTATGGTTTTGCTGTTATAAATGCAGCAGGATCTTATCTGCTTTCGCTGAACACCAGACCAGAAACTAATCCATTTACAGTTTCCATATATCTGGCGTTAATTAATCTGGGGGCAGCTGTGTCGCCTATCGTGGTAAATGCATGTGCAGGAGTTTTTGGAGAAGGCGCACCAGTTAAATATCTGTTTTCTGGTATAGTGATACTTCTTGTTGGAGTATATTCACTTGTCCTCAACCTTAGATTAGGAAAAAAGAAAATATAGATATATACATAAATACAAAAATACATAAATACATAAATACAAAGGTAAAGAGGACGCCGGCGAAGGGACCAAAAGGGACTTTTGTGTCCTAGTAAGCGGAGCTTACATCAAGCCAAGGAGCCATTGTGTATAGCCCTTTATATAAAGGTAAAGAGGACGCCGGCGGGGCGTCCTCTTTAAAAAGGGAGAATAATGTTATGAAAAAAATGGTTCATCGCTTCTGTCTTGCGATGTAATTATAATACTAAGTTTGTTTGAACGAAGAATGGTAAAATTGTGAACAAAAAATCAAAAGAAAAAGATTATTTGTGAATTGCTTACCAGTCATTTTTATGGGTATGCAAACGTTAGATGAAGTAATCACGGCAACAAAAAAGAGCCTCAGCGGGAGGCTCTTTTTTTTATATCAACCCAAACACATTTATAACTCATATGCGCAAATCTATGGATGTGCCGGATGTAGGGTAAACCAAACTTTCCAGCGATGGAGCATTCATATCTATCGACTGGGCGAAAGCCTCAGCCTGCCCCTCCATAAGGTCTATACTTTTTCCAAGCATAGTAGTACCAACTGCATTAAGCAAGCTACTTTGACTTAAATTCATAGACAATTCGGTTATATCCATATTGCGCCTCCCCTAAAAAAGACGTTGCTTTTTTACTCAATTTCATTCTAACAGTTATTAGTTCACATTTGGTAGAAAAATGTGAATTAAATGTGAATAAATTGTGAACCGCCACAAAAAGTGTGGCGTAAAATTAGGTGTTAGATAATTTTTTTACCATAGTAGAAAAATAAGAGTTAAATAACAGTTTATTCACAGCATTTTCATATTATGGCGCCCATTTTCCATGGAAATATTAACTCAAAATAATTATAATGAGAATTATGATACGTATGATTTGATGGAGTGTTTATGGCATTACTTAATTTAAACCTCAGCGATCCATTGATGAAGGCACTGAAAGCAGCTAATTCAATCGGTGGAAAATCACTTAAGGAAGAAGATTTAAAACGGCAGCGCCAGGCTATGGAGCTGGCAGGAAGGCTGGCTGCACCTACAGGTGGAGTGACAATAGAAGCCTTTCAGGTAAATGATATGGCCTGTGAATGGGTTGTACCAGAATTGGCACATAACCCTAGGTATGTGATTTTGTATGCTCACGGAGGTGGATATACATGTGGTGGGCTTGGCTACGCGAGAATAATTGCCGCTAAGCTGGCTCAGGCTACGGGATTTTCAGTTGTTTCATTTGAATACAGGCTTGCTCCTGAACACAAATATCCAGCAGCTTTAGAGGATGGCATTTCAGTGTGGGAGCATTTGATAGATAAGGGATATGATTCCAATCATATTATTTTAGCCGGTGACTCTGCAGGGGGAAACCTGGTGTTATGTCTGACCCAGTCATTACTTTTGGATGGAAGAAAGCCACCAAGGCTTCTACTATTGTTTAGTCCCTGGGCAGATATGACAGCAAAATCGAAATCCTATCATATGTATGATGGCAAAGATCCGATTTTAACAAAAGACTATGTAGAGTCGGTGAGAGATGCAGTGATAGGTACAGATGTAGAACCGTCAGATTCGATTTATAGCCCTTTGTTTGGCAACTTTGAGCATTTTCCACCTACATTGGTTCAGGTGGGAAAAACAGAAATCCTTTATGAGGACAGTGTCTCGTTGGTTAAAAAAATCAATAAGGCGGGTGGTAGGGCAAAGCTTGATGTGGAAAAGGATGGTTGGCATGTCTATCAGCAAATGCCACTTCCTGTTGCGGCTCGCGCCATGAAGCGACTATCGGATTTCGTATCAGCGGAGATTTATTTAAATAATTACTAGGATGTGTTAACAAAAAAATGAGTAGAGAAAATTGGTATAAAGTAGATAATGTTGCAAAGGTCTTTTTGGCGACAGCTGCCAAACGCGACACCAGAACTCTTAGAGTCAGTTGTACACTTTGGGAAGACATTGATCCTGAGTTATTGAAGCAGGCAGTGACCTCGGCCCTTCAGGAAAGACCACAGTTTCAGGTAAGAATAAGACGTGGAGTGTTTTGGCACTACATGGAAGACACAGATTTAGAGCCTGTAGTTGAGGAGGAGCACGGAAGAGTTTGCCCTAGGCTTTACGTTCCTGGACATATGATGCTTCATTACAAGGTTACCTATTACCACAACAGAATTAATCTGGATTTGTTCCATGCTATTTCAGATGGAACAGGAGCTCTTGAATTTTTAAATATTATTGTACTCGATTATTTAAAACTGAAATACCCAGACAAGCTTGAGGATGTCGCCATTCATTCTGGCGCGTCAGAAGATGATTTGAATCAGGACAGCTATAAGCAGTTTTTTGGAAGCATGCATTTGAAGGGCTCATCCCTTAAATACGCTTATCATCCAGGTGGTTTAAAGCTTCCATATGATCAGCTTCAGTTTTTTGAAATACAGGTTCCAACAGCAGATATTCTTCCAAAGGCTAAGGAAGTGGGAGTTGGACTTACAAGCTACATAGGTGCCAGACTGATGCTTGCCATCAAGGCTGATATGCCACCTAGAAAAATGAAACAGCCAATAAATGTTTCAATGCCTGTAAACCTCAGAAACTATTATCCAAGTAGTACATCTAGAAATTTCTTTAATAATGTAAATGTTTCTCATGTATTTGATGAGGAAATATCATTTGAGGAGCTGGCCAAGGAATTTGATATAAAACTAAAAGAGAATCTTACAGAAGAAAATATTAAAAAGCAGATGGATAACTTCGAGACTATGGAATACTTCATTCCGGTTCGTGCAGTTCCACTATTCATTAAACAGATGGTTGTGCGCTATGGCTCGAAGGTTACAGATAAAAAGGTTTCAGTTGTGCTTTCTAATCTTGGCGTTCAGCGCCCACCTGAGGAGATGACGCCAATGATTAAAAACTATTCAGGCTTCTGCAGTTCGGCAAACCTGTTTATGGTAATGACAAGCTACAACGGTACACTCACCTTGGGTGTAACATCTCCATACTCTAATACCAGAGTTATCAAAAATTTTGTGCGCGGTCTCACAGAAGATGGCATGAAGGTTAGAGCATACGCAACGGAGGTGATTAGATAATGAAGAATTGTCCTTATTGTAAAATAGAAGTAGGCGGAGATTTGAAAAAGTGCCCATTTTGCCAAAGCAGATTGGCAGGGCAGCCAGAGGAAAAATATTTTCCAACCCAGACTATCCTTAAATTTCAGTCTTTATTTTATAAATTACAGCTATTTATTATATGGATTGTTATTATTGGGGCGCTAGGCGTAGATTTTATGTTTGGATTGCCACTTGGCCCATTTGGAGGCTTCCATTGGAGCTTGCTTGTATTGATGTGGCTGATGGCATTTGAGTTGACCATTATCCGGCTATTTAAAAAGGGAATGGATGCCGCCAGAGTATTGTCCATATCAGTTTTTATATTATTGATAATGCTCTTTATTACCGCATATTATTTTGACTTTTTATATATATTTATTTCATGGATTATGCCAAACGTGGTTATGGTAACCATGATAGCCAATTTCGTTTTTGCAATGATTGATAAAAGTGGAAATGCCATGGCATATCTGCTTACAAATGTGTTGATTGGTATTTTCCCATACATCGCATTTTATGTTTTTAAAAAGAATTGTCCTGTTGAATGGATAATTTGCCTGCTGGTAAGCTTTGTTCTGCTTGTAGGGGCAATTATTTTCAGAGGTAGAGAAGTAGTAAACGAGATTCAAAGAAGGTTAAGTGTTTAATAAATATTGGTCTATGTCCGGCCGTTGATTTGTGAGGAAATCAAAGCCAGTACTGCATGATGGGGGCGCAGAAGATGATTGCTAGAGATTCTTTTGACAAAAGTAGGTATTTATTAGAGAACTTTGAAAAGGCTTTAGAAGAAGGATGGCTTGATATATATTATCAACCTTTGGTTCGTGCGGCTAACGATAGGGTGTGTGACGAAGAGGCTCTTGTGCGGTGGGATGATCCTATTCTTGGAGTCATTAATCCCGATGAGTTTATTCCTGTCCTTGAAGCTGTAAATCAGGTCCACAAATTGGATTTTTATGTTCTTGAAAAAGTATTAGAGAAGATGAAAATCCAGATGACTCAGGGGCTGTATGTTGTGGCTCATTCAATAAATATTTCTCAAATGGATTTTTATGCATGTAATCTGGTTGAGGAGATTGATAAGAGAGTCGAGGCCTCAGGCATAAAAAAGAATATGATAGCAATAGAGATTCAGGAAAGTGTAGTTGCAAGATATAATGAGGAGATAATCAGGCAACTAGATGAATTAAAGCAGTTAGGCTATCAGATATGGGTAGATGATTTCGCTGATGAGGGTTCATGTTCGTTTTTCTTCCAATATTTTGATTGCGACATGATTAAGTTCAGCAGACGTTTGATTGAACAAATAACCATTTCCGAAACCAGCAGAGTTATTATTTCTGAATTTGTACGAGTTGCTTTAGCCTTGGGAATTGAAGTTGCAGCAAAAGGTGTGGAAAATCAAAGTCAGGTCGATTTCCTTAGAGAGATTGGCTGCGCTAAGCTGCAGGGATTTTATTTCTGTCGCCCTATTTCTAAGGAACAGATTTTTGATCGCTATGAAAGGGGCGTTCAAATTGGATTTGAGAACCCGGATGAATCGGATTATTATGCGGTATTAAGCAAGGTAAGTCTATACGATTTAAGCTTTGCCAAGCTGTATGTAAATAAAGATGATTACAATGGTGTGGATGGATTCTTTGATACTTTGCCAATGGCACTTTTAGAAGTAAATAGCAGTTGGATGAGAGTTGTTAGAGGCAATGAAAATTTCAGAAAGTTTATTACTACTGTAGATTCATCAGAGGAAGATTGGAAGAGAGTTGAATTTGATGATCCAAAGGTCAAAACTTCCATTATTATTAATTCCATTAAGCAAAGTGCAACTGATACCAAACGATATATTGTCTCAGATAAGACACCTCAGGGAAAAATAGCAAAAATCATGGTACAGAAATTAGTTGATAATCCGGTGACAGGTGTTTCTGCAGTTATGTTCATTGTTCTTTCTATATCAGATTTGGATTGGCAGGCTCAGCAACAGGAAGCATTTGAAAGGCTGAAGGAGGAGAGGGCAACTTTCTCGCGAATCGCTGCTCTTACTGGTAATATAATCAGCATTTATACAGTTAATCCAAAGACTAACAGGTATTCTGTATATAGAACTGATAAAGGCCTTAAAGTCGACTTTGGCCCAAGCGGTGATGACTTCTTCGAAGTTTCTCGTCGTAATATTGTGTCTAGAATCCATAAAGACGATTTAGATAAATTTATGGAAGTGTTTACAAAACAAAATATTATGATGGACATCATGGAGAATGGATATTTTACCTATAAATATCGTTTAAAGAAGGATAATGATTACATATATGTAATATTAAAAGCTGCTCTTATAGATGAAGTTGATGGAGCACAGCTTATCTTTGGTGTAATTGATGTAGATAAAGAGACCAGAAAAGATATAGAATTTGCCCACACTCTTTCTGAAGCAGAAGACAAGGCCATGAGGGATGATTTGACTGGTGTCAAAAACAAAAAGGCTTATGCAAAGGCAGAGGAAGACTTAAATCACAAGGTTAATGCTGGAAAAGCAGGAAATTTTGCCATCATAGTATTTGATTTAAATAACCTTAAAGATGTAAATGACACTATGGGTCATCAGGCTGGTGATGCTTTTATAAAAAAAGGCTGCGAGATTATCTGTAATACCTTTGTGCATAGCCCTGTATATCGAGTCGGCGGTGATGAATTTGTAGTAATAGCCACTGGAAGCGACTATGATAAGCTTGATGTTCATATGGACACTATTGAAGTACACAATAAAAAGAATCAGAAAAAGGGCGAGGTTACAATTGCTGCAGGTGCTGCCAGATCTACAGGACATGAGCTTGTTGAAAAGGTTTTTGAGCAGGCAGATGCAAATATGTACCTTAAAAAGAAACGTATGAAAAGGGAAATGGAAGAAAACTCAAATAACTTCTATATGCCATACAAATACGATTGACAAAGATTTAACAATGCACTATTATTATATACAAAAGAATTAACTTGGGGAGAACCCAATAGAGGAGGATTACAATGAGCGAATTCAACAATTTAAAGCTTGAGGTTGCTGACGAAATCGCAGTACTTACTATTGCACGTCCAGCAGCACTTAACGCACTTAACAGCGAAACTCTTGATGAGTTAAACGTTGCACTTACAGAAATCGAGGCTAGAGACGATGTAAAGGTTCTCATCCTTACAGGTGGTCCTGACAAGAAGGATAACGCATTCAAGTCATTCGTAGCTGGTGCTGATATTTCTGAAATGGTTAACTTCACAGCAGCTGAAGCACGTGCTTTTGGTATGAGAGCATCAGTTCCATTCTTCAAGCTCATGAACATGAGACAGGTTACAATTGCTGCAGTTAACGGATTTGCTCTTGGTGGTGGTTGTGAAATCGCTATGGCTTGTGATATTCGTATCGCATCTGAGAATGCTACATTTGGTCAGCCAGAGTGTGGTCTTGGTATCATTCCAGGCTTCGGTGGCACACAGAGACTTGCTCGTCTTGTTGGTATGGGACGCGCTAAGGAGCTTATCTTTACATGCGATTCTATCGATGCTAACGAGGCATACAGAATCGGTCTTGTAAACAAGGTTGTTTCTACAGAAGAGCTTATGTCTACAGCAAAGGCTATGGCTGCAAAGATTGCTTCAAAGGGAAGCTACGCAGTATCTATCGCAAAGGCTGCTATCAACAACGGTTACGATATGGATATCAAGAACGCTGTTGAGATGGAAGCAAATCTCTTCGGTATCACATGCTCTACACACGACAAGGCAGAGGGCATGGGAGCATTCCTTGAGAGGCGTGCTGCAACACTTACAGATTTCTAAAATTATTATTTTAGCGAGGCTCTTAGGAGCTTCGCTTTTTTTGGGCTTTTCCAGATATTGGTATCAAACAAATTTATAGCAAAAATTTATTGCACTAAAGTGCTAAATGATGTAAAATCGTCACTAGGTTGCGAGACAAAGACAAATGTCCGCGTGTCCTGAACGTATATCATTTGGAAGGAGAATACACAACATGAATTTTAAGAGTAGTTATTTACAGCGTGTCTATGACGGATTAGAGTCAAGAAACGCAGAGCAGAAGGAATTCCTTCAGGCAGTTAGCGAGGTTTTAGAGTCTTTAGAGCCAGTTGTAGCTGCGAATCCAAAGCTTGAGGAGCTTGGCGTTATCGAGCGTATCGTAGAGCCAGAGCGTATCATCCAGTTTAGAGTATCTTGGGTTGATGATCAGGGTAAGGTTCAGGTTAACCGCGGTTATAGAGTACAGTTCAATTCAGCAATTGGACCATACAAGGGAGGTCTTAGACTTCACCCTTCAGTAAACCTTTCAGTTATCAAGTTCTTAGGTTTCGAGCAAATCTTCAAGAACTCACTTACAACACTTCCTATCGGTGGTGGTAAGGGTGGTTCTGACTTCGATCCTAAGGGCAAGTCAGATATGGAAATCATGAGATTCTGCCAGTCATTCATGACAGAGCTTGCAAAGCACATCGGTGCTGACACTGACGTTCCTGCTGGTGATATCGGTGTAGGTGCTCGCGAAATCGGCTTCATGTACGGACAGTACAAGAGACTTCGCAACGAGTTCACAGGTGTTCTTACAGGTAAGGGACTTTCTTACGGTGGATCACTTGCTCGTACACAGGCTACAGGCTACGGTGTATGCTACTTCACACAGGAGATGCTTAAGTCTGCAAAGAACACATCATTCGAAGGCAAGACTGTTGCAGTTTCAGGTGCTGGTAACGTTGCTATCTATGCTATCGAAAAGGCATATCAGCTTGGCGCAAAGCCTGTAACATGCTCTGACTCTACTGGTTGGGTTTACGATCCAGAAGGAATCGATCTTGAACTTCTCAAGGAAATCAAGGAAGTTAAGAGAGCTCGTCTTTCAGAATATGTTAAGACAAGAACAAACGCTGAGTACCATGACAAGGTAAATGGTGAGCACGGTGTATGGCAGTACAAGGTTGACATCGCTCTTCCATGTGCTACACAAAACGAGCTTAACGAAGAAGATGCAAGGATGCTTATCGCTAATGGCGTTACAGCAGTAGCAGAAGGTGCTAACATGCCTTCTACTCCAGAAGCAGTTGCAGCATTCCAGGCAGCTGGCGTTCTCTTTGGACCAGCAAAGGCTGCAAACGCAGGTGGTGTTGCTACATCAGCTCTTGAGATGTCACAGAACTCTGAGAGACTTCACTGGACATTCGAAGAAGTTGATTCTAAGCTTAAGGGCATCATGGAAGGAATCTTCCACGCATGTGATGATGCTTCTAAGAAGTATGGTATGGAAGGCAACTATGTTGCTGGTGCAAACATCGCAGGCTTCGAGAAGGTTGCAGATGCTATGATTGCACAGGGTATTGCATACTAATTACTGATTTAAATATTTGTTTTTACAAGCCAAGGCTAGGGAGAGGCCTTGGCTTTTTTGTGCTTTTTTATCTTGTGGCAAAAACAACTGGGTTTTGGCAAAAATCATTACGAAAATCTATTTAAATTTAATATTTAGATGCTACAATAACGATATAAAGTCGAAATGTTATAAATTGTCTGATGCTTTAGCAATATTTGAGGTAATGTAATGTCAAAGAAGAAAGTTGAAAGTTTATTAAAAGGAGTTGCAATTACAGGAGCTACTGTTGGTGGAGCTTCCGTGCTTGGTGATGCAAATTTAGCTTATGCTGCAGAGCTTGGCGAAGAGCAGGCTATGGCTGGTGCCAATGGTGTTATTACAGTTGATATAGCACAGGAACAGGCCAAAGAGGTGGTTGAGACTACTGTTGAAAGTGTCAAGGAAGAGGCTACTCAGGAGCAGGCAGAGAAGGGTAAAGAGGAAACAGAAAAGCAGACAGAGGAGGTAGATTCTACTTTGGATGCAAATAGTGATTCAGCAGCCGACTCTAATGCCGATTCTAGTATCGATTCAGAATCAGTTGCTTCTTCAAGTGAGACAATTAATGAGTCAGAATCTGCGCTTGTTTCTAATAGTGAAGTAGCAAGTGAATCAGTAGTTTCGTTATTCTCAGAGATTGCCTCAGAATCTTCAGTGGCAAGCACATCATTGTCAAATGAAGATTCTGAAATTGCATCTACATCTGAAGTAGCGAGTGCTTCTGCTTCAAATGAGGAATCAGTTATTTCTTCTACATCTACATCAGCTTTAGATTCATTAACATCAGAAAATGAAAATATATCAAGCGAATCAACTTCAGAATCTGAAAAACTTGCATCAGAAAGTACAAGTATTTCTACAGCTATGTCTGAGGCTGAGGAACAATTTGAATCAGCTTCTACTTCATTCTCAGAGGCTGGGCTTCAGGATGAATATCTTGAGAATTTAATCAGGGATATTGAAAAGGCAAAGGAAGAGCTTAAGGCAGCTCAGGATGATGCTATTGCCCATGGTGAAAGTCTAAATAAGCTTGGTAATTCAAATGGCTATTACATTGCAGGTGATAAATTAGCGAACCTTCTAATCAAATATGCTTTCTATCAGGAAGGCTATGTAGGTGAGATTACATATAGCGATTGGGTTCTTGATGGATATAATGCCAATAATGTTAAGGTAGAATACATTGATGCGGCTGGAGAGACTAAGTATGCATATTTTGACTATGTAACTGTTGATAATGATGGCAATGCATTAGTTGCTGGAGTTACAACTGGATGGGGACAAAATGATAATTCCAGCATTGTTTCAGGTATTATGGTTGTTAAAAAGACTGTACAGTATACAGATGGTGCTGGAAATGTGCTTACATGGAAATATGATACTGTTACAGGTGCAGATGGTACAGAGCAGCAAGTCTGCAAATACTACTTTAATGGAAAGAAGATATCAGATGATGTAACAGTGAAACTAAATGATGATGCTACATTCACGTTATCATGGGGGATTAATGGGCAAAAAGGTATCTCAGTACAGCAAGAATGTTACAACAACTATGTAGATGCCAACGGTACTTTCTTTAAGAATCTAGGTTATTATTCTACTGCAGATAATGACTGGAACAATACTTTCGTAGGTATTTACGAAAACACTGCTAATGATAATCTTGGTGTAATTAGTAAAAATCGTAATGGATATGCGTCATATCATGATTTAGTTGATGCTAATGGAAATACTGTTAGTATCGTTTCAAAGGAAACTGATGCTCAGAAAAATAAATGGTGTTGGAATATGGAAAGATATTCCGCAATATCCATTGGTGGTACAACATATTACTACGAGAGCTCAAATCTATATAAAAATGGAGATGGAACATATACTCTTGTTGCATACCTTGATGAAGTAAATACAACAGATAAACCACAGTATATTACTCTCAAAGCAGCTCCGGTTACAACATATAACCTTAATTTCAGTGGAAGATTTGTAGCTAAAGAGAAAGCTGAAGAGGATATTTATTATAACTACAAAGGTGAGGAAAAGGATGGTAATTTCCTCGTAAAAGGTGTTGCTTACTTTACTGAAAATGATTTTAATAAAGGAAAAGATGATTATCATGAGGCTAGAAGTGAGGTGACTTCAGTATCAGCTTCATTAAGCAATATTACATCACAGTCAAATTCATGGGCAGCCTCTGTAAGCGAAAGTGTAGAGGCATCACAAAGTGTATCTGCAATTAGAAGCCAATCTATTTCAGAGAGTGTAGCAGCTTCCGAGAATACATCACAGTTAAGAAGCCAGTCACTTTCAGAAAGTGCTGTGGCATCAGAGTCAGCATCTACATCAAGATTATTGTCTTTGAGTGCATCAACATCAGCATCTGAAGCAATGAGTCAGAGCATTTCAGATTCACTTAGTACAAGCCTTTCACAGTATATAAGTGAAAGTATATCGTTGAGAGATAGCTTGAGCAATTCTGCAAGCAATGTGGCTTCAGAGTTGGCATCTATATCAACATCATTAAGTGAATCTTCAAGTGAAGTTGTATCAGAAAGCCTTTCAGTGAGTGCAAGTATTGCAAAATCAGAATCTGAGTCTACATCAGATAGTAAAGCTGCTTCATTATCTGAAAGTGTTTCTGAAAGCAATTCAAATAGCAAAAGTTTATCAGAGTCTTTAAGTGCATCAGAAAGAATGAGTGAGCTAGAGAGCTTGTCTTCATCAACAAGTACAAGTCTTTCAGAATCAGAAAGTGCCTCAACAGCAGCAAGCCTGTCAGCTTCTAATTCAACAGTGGAAAGCCAGGAGGCATCAAATAGTGCCTCAACAAGTGCATCAGTGGAAGCAAGTAACTCAGTATCAAAATCAGAATCAACAAGCATAGCGCAGAGTGAGTCTGCAAGCACAGCGGCATCAGAGTCAGAGTCAACAAGCATAGTACAGAGTGAAACAGCAAGTACAGCAGCATCAGAATCTGAGTCAAGAAGTATAGCACAGAGTGAATCAGCAAGCACAGCAGCATCAGAATCTGAGTCAACAAGTATAGCACAGAGTGAATCAGCAAGTACGGCAGCTTCAAATTCTGCATCAGTAAGTACAAGTATCTATGAAAGTAATTCAGCATCAGAGAGTTTAGCAGCATCATTATCTGCAAGTACATCAGATAGCATAAGAGAATCAGAGTCTTTAAGTGCATCAGAAAGAATGAGTGAACTAGAGAGTTTGTCAGCATCAACAAGCACAAGTCTTTTAGAATCAGAAAGTGCCTCAACAGGAGCAAGCCTGTCAGCTTCTAATTCTACAGGAGCAAGCCAGGAGGCATCAAATAGTGCCTCAACAAGTGCATCAGTGGAAGCAAGCAACTCAGTATCAGAATCAGAGTCAAGAAGTACAGCACAGAGTGAGTCTGCAAGTATAGAAGCATCAGAGTCAGAGTCTAC
>NZ_FNQZ01000007.1:74407-207567 GCF_900107545.1 Pseudobutyrivibrio sp. ACV-2
GCAAGTAATTCAGCTTCAGAGAGCTCTGCAGCTTCGTTATCAGCAAGTACTTCAGAAAGCATAAGATTATCAGAGTCACAGAGTGCATCTGCAAGAATAAGTGAGCTGGAGAGCTTATCAGCATCAACAAGCTTAAGCCTTTCAGTATCAGAAAGTGCAAGCCTTTCAGCAAGCCTTTCTGCATCAGAGTCAACTGTAGCAAGCTTAAGTGCCAGCGAATCAGCAAGCTTATCAGCCTCAGAATCTGAGTCAAGTAGCATTGCTCAGAGCTTGTCTGCAAGCACATCAGCTTCAGAGTCTGAGTCAAGTAGCTTAGCTCAAAGTGAGTCAGCAAGTACATCTGCATCTGCAGTAGCTTCTGAATCAGCATCAGCAAGTGCTAGCACATCGACTTCAAACTCAGCATCTGAGTCAACAGTGGCAAGCTTAAGTGCAAGTGAGTCAGCAAGTACTTCAGCATCAGCTTCATCCTCAGAAAGTACAGCTGCATCATTATCAGCAAGTGTTTCTGAAAGCATCAGGGAGTCTGAATCTGCAAGCACATCAGCTAGAATTAGTCAGTTGGAGAGCATTTCAGAATCATATAGCTTAAGTGAATCTGCTTCAGTAAGTGCATCTGAGAGTGCTTCAACAAGTGTAAGCTTAAGTGTTTCTGAGTCAGTTTCAGCAAGTACATCTGAGAGTGTTTCAGAAAGTGTAAGTGTTTCAGAAAGTATTTCTGAGTCTATATCAGCAAGCACTTCAGAGAGCATTAGTACTTCAGAGTCGATCTCAACTAGCGAGAGTCTTTCAAACTCTGAGTCAGCATCTGTAAGATTGAGTGAGCTTGAAAGCTTAAGCACTTCAGTTAGCCTAAGCCAGTCTGAGTCTATAGTTGCAAGTACATCAGAAAGCATTAGTGTTTCAGAGTCAATTGCTGCAAGTGAAAGTATATCTGCTTCTGAATCTGCATCTGCAAGATTAAGTGAACTAGAGAGCCTTTCTACATCAGCTAGCATAAGCCAGCTTGAAAGCCTTAGTGCTTCACTCAGCACAAGCGTATCTGAAAGCATCAGTACATCAGTTAGCATTAGCCTTTCAGAAAGCATGAGCTTGTCACATAGAACCAGCACATCGCAGTCAGCTAGTCAGTCAGCATCAGCAAGTGCAAGCACATCGCAGTCAGCTAGTCAGTCAGCATCAGCAAGTGCAAGCACATCGCAGTCAGCTAGTCAGTCAGCGTCAACAAGTGAGAGTGCATCACAATCTGCTAGCCTTTCAGCTTCAGCTGCAAATGTGACAAGCAATAATGGCGGTGGATCAGGTTCAGGTTCAAGCGAACCTTCATCCGCATCAGAGTCAAGCCAGGCTGCTCCAGCAACAACTGGTCAGAATCTATCTGATGAAGTTGTAGATTTTGCAGATGAGAATATTTCAATTACATCAACAATAGACTTTAATGAGGTTAATTCAGCTGCGAGACCAAGAACAAATGCCACAGCAAATACAACACATTTCAACGAGGTAGGTAGAGATAATTCTATTGGAAATAATCAGGTACCACTTGCTGTAGTTCTTGACAGGGATGCAGAGGATATAGTTGTAATTAAAGATGAAGAAACGCCTCTCGGAATTGCAAAATCTGGAGCAGGAGCAAGAGTATGGTGGTATTGGATACTCATTATAATCAGCGCCGTTTCAGGAAAGGTTGCAAAGGACAAGAGAAAGGCAAAAGCAAGCTCTGTGGAAAATATAGAAGAGTAGAGACGAAATGACAGAAAATAGCTGCTAAATATATAAATATTCACAAAAGTTTGTAGATTGCGATAAATTTATAAATTATAATTAAGAGAGTAGCTGTATTAGTGTGGCTGCTCTCTTTTTAAATCTGAAAATGGAGGCAAGAGAAATGAATAAGAATCTTAAATCTTTTCTAGAGGTACTTGGAGTGTTAGTAATCACTTGTATTATTGCAATGACGAGTCCCTTTAATCCATGGGCAAATGTAGGATTTACATCGATGCAGGAAGAGATTTTAGACATAGCTCACTCAGTGAGGGAAGGATATCTGGCGTATGTTGATTTAGGTGGGAATTATGGACCTGTCCTATATGAGTTTTATGGGCTGGGCTATCTTCTGACAGAGACTCATGTGGTTCATTTCGTAATGGAGCTGGTAATCATATTTGCCTCAGTTTATTTTCTTTATAAGTCTGCAAAACTATATACATCTGAGATATTTGCCATTGTGTGTACTGCAATTCCAACAGTATTTGGATGGGGAGCCCTTACCAGTACAGGGCCTGAGATGATATTGTTCTTTATTATGTCTCTTACAGTGTACCATGTTACCAGACAGTTAAAATATGGCTTCCTTTCATATCATACATATCTGTTGGCTATAGATATGACACTTGTGATTTTTTTACAACCTGGATATTGCATTCTTTGGTTTATAATACTTCTTTTCTTTGCTGTTATGTTTAAGGTGAAGGACATAGAAAGTAAAGATTATAAAAGTTTTTGGATGTCTATATTGGAAGGAATAATCACCGTAAGTATCCCTATGGGATTGTACCTTTGGTATTTTAAAAATGCATCATCATTCCTTGAACAGGTTGTTAATTATAATTTTAACAACATGGGAAATCTTGCATCAGGTCTTAGGATAACTCTAGGAACTCCATGGAGCTTACTTATAGTTTTACTTTTGGTTGTAATTATCGTAAAAGCATTTAAAGGGGATTACTTCCTTGACTTGTGCTGCTGGCTTGGATTGATTGCAGTGGCAGTGATTGTTATTTCGCTTCAGGGAGATGTTAATCCACATTCTATAGAGTTGTTGAAGGCTCTTTATGTTGTGCCTCTTGCGAGTGCATTTTCCTTTATCGACGAGCCCCTTGGGCTTAGTGCTGAGGAGAGAAAGTTTTAGGCTATGGATAAAATTCGAATTCTGCAAATCGGTGAAACTAGCTGGAAAAAACGATATGTAATTCCGGAACGTGTAAAGATTATCTTTGCAGGGGATAAAATTGTGCCTAAAAAAGAGATTTACGAAATTGTAGTTTTAGAGCGCAATATTACAGAAGAGGAATTCGGGGTTATAGATAACATGTCTATGGCATATTGTCTGTTTGTATTAGATACAGTTCCCATGGATGCAATTACCAAAAGGCTGTTTATTCATAAAATGGGCAAGTATCTACCAGCATCAGATGTACAGAAATTCATTGATAATGAGGTAAAAAAATACTTTCCAAAGCCATATGGTGAGAAATTTAACCCTGAAGCAATTGGCATAGCGCAAGGCTTTAAGGGTAGTGTGAAATGGTTTGGTCAGTACAGCGTCACTCTTGATGGAGACTATGGAAATGATTTTAATCAAATTGTCTTCTGGCGGGGCAATATTCCTATAGAAGCTGGCCAGGCTATAGAGTTTTGGCTTGAATATAAAAAATCTCCTGATATTGAAATAGCTTTATCTATAAGACAATTTGTTTCAGGAAGTCTTGCTGATGTATGTGACAGCTGGGAGTTTTCAGAAGAAGAGCTTAAAAATCCAGTGCGGATAGAGGGTAAGAATGGCTCTGGAACTATTTTTTGTTCTTTAATGGCAAAAGGCAGGGGAAGGCTTGATATAATTGCACTTCACGACAGAATTTCCAGATGGGACCAGGGCATTTTTATGGTAGGGGGAGAACGCTTTGTTACTTCGGACAGGGAAGAGATTTTTGCCTACTTCAATCCAGGAGATTTGAAACCGCCCCTTGCAGTTTATTTCTCAGGATATAAAACCCTTGAAGGCTTTGAAGGTTATTATATGATGAAGAAAATGGGCTGCCCATTTCTTTTGATTGCAGAACAGCGTTTTGAGGGTGGCGGATTTTATTTGGGAACAGAAGAATATGAGAAGCTTATGGTATCAGTTATTCAAAGGTATCTCGACAGGCTGGGGTTTTATTCAGATCAACTTATCTTGTCGGGAATATCCATGGGCTCAATAGGTTCTTTATACTATGGCTGCGATTTGAAACCACATGCTTTGATTTTAGGCAAGCCCCTTGCAAGCTTGGGGGACGTTGCCACAAACGAAAGATTAAGGAGACCAGGGGGATTTCCAACCTCTCTTGATCTCCTTGCTTATCATGGTGGTGGTATGGATAAAGCTGCCATAAAAACTTTAAATGACAGATTGTGGGATAAAATCAGGTCTACTGATTTCAGCCATACCAAATTAATAATATCCTATATGTACGAAGACGATTATGACGACACGGCTTATGATAAGCTTTTGTCTGAATTAAACTCCTTTGGAGTTCAGGTATACGGAAAAGGTCTCCATGGTCGTCATAATGATAATTCAGCAGGCATAGGTGCTTGGTTTAAAAGTCAATATCAAAGAGTGCTGCAGGACGATTTTAATCGATAAATGCATTTAAATTGCATCACAAGGTGGTAACAGGGCTGATAGCTCAGAACGGATGTGGTTGTGGGCTATCTGTCCATCTGAAACATTAAAATATGTGTAGGAGTGGGTGTTTAATGTTTCATTGATTGTGTCATCGCCGGTGATGTCAACGTTGTAATAATTTCCACCGATTCTAACTATATTCCAGGCGTGTTCTTCGCCATTTGCAACTCCAGTTACGTAATAACATGTTATACCAAGCTTTCTGCATGCAAGCTGAAAGGCTCTTGAATACCCTGCGCAAACACTAATGCCTTCAACAAGAGCTGAGTATGCACTTTGATGGCTTGTGCTGTTTGAACTATAGGTGGCATAATCGCAGATTATATCATGAACAGCCCGTTCTCTCTCTAACTCTGTCGTAAACATTGATGCTTGCTCCACAACTCTGTTTACAGAATTATTAAAAGCAAAAATAGCAGCATTTAATTTGCTTTTTGGGATACAGTAGTTAAGCTTTAGCTGAACAACATCGCCTGATGAATTATATCCGTATTTGTAAGAAGTGCTTACCCAGAATAATTCAGGATGATCATTGTACACTGCATTCATTGTTATAAATAGATTGTCATGAGACAGAGGGGAAGCAAGTTTGAATATGTCCTCATTAAACCCAAGAATGTTTTTATAAACCTGGTTATAAACCATTTTTTGATTATCATTTAGAATGCTGCTGTATATATAGTCATCGCCAGTAGCATATGTTTTAAAATCGTAGTTAAAGAATAGTGTTACTAAAAGTGTGGCTGAACAAATGCCAGATATAAATTTAATATAGTTTTTACATAAAAATAAATCTATTTTCTTTATGAATCCCATAATACAGCCTCCTTGAACATTAGAAATATACTTTCTTGTTCAATACATATATCTATTATAACGGATATTGTCAGATAATATATACGGTAGCTGGACTATTTTCACAAAAATATCACACATGTTTAACCTAAATAGTAAGAACTTGCCTGGGACCGGTGATACTATAAAAATGAGCAGGTTTAACGTGCTATTTTGGAGGAATATTATGGCATTTGTTGAATTTAAAAACGTTGGAAAAATATATAAGACAGGTGAGGTGGAAATAGAGGCACTTCATAATGTAAATTTTGAAATTGAAGAGGGGGAGTTCTGCATAATAGTAGGAGCTTCTGGCGCAGGCAAAACAACTATTTTAAATATTTTAGGTGGAATGGACACGCTTACCAGTGGAGGGGTGTATTTAGCCGACAGAGATGTGTCAGGCTATTCACCAAGAGAGCTGACAAGCTACAGAAGATATGATGTAGGTTTTGTTTTTCAATTTTACAATCTTGTGGGCAACCTTACAGCAAAGGAAAATGTAGAGCTTGCTGCTCAAATCTGTAAGGACCCAATAGACGCAGCCACAATTCTTACTGAGGTAGGCTTGAAGGATAGAATGAACAACTTCCCTGCACAGCTATCAGGTGGCGAGCAGCAACGCGTGGCTATAGCGAGAGCACTTGCCAAGAACCCTAAGCTTCTTTTATGTGATGAGCCAACTGGAGCACTTGATGATGATACAGGCAGACAGGTCCTAAAGCTTCTCCAGGATACCTGTAAAAACAACAACAAGACTGTAGTAGTTATTACCCACAACCATGCTCTCACAGCAATGGCTGACAGAGTGATCACGGTGAAGTCAGGGACGGTGGTGGATATGTATATGAATGAGTCACCGAAGTCTGTTGATGAGATTGAGTGGTAAAAGGCTTCCCCTTGAGGGGAAGCTGTCAGCGAAGATGACTGATGAGGTGTGATATATGTTATTTCTATCACTATTAAGAGAAATCAAACAAACGCTGGGGCGCTATCTGGCCCTCATGATGATTATAGCTCTTGGTGTGGGCTTTTTTGCAGGTCTAAAGGTCACAGACCCTGCTATGCGTACTTCTATGCACAAATATCTTACTGAAAATGAATTCTATGATTTTCGTCTCATATCATCACTTGGTTTTGAAAAACAGGATATAGATTATATAAAGGAAAAAATAAGCGCCAGAGCAGTTGAGGAAGGTATAAGCTTTGATATTATTTCTGAGGTGGACAAGACTCAATACGTGTTAAAAGCAATCAGTATACCGGAAGAAATAAATAAAATTGTTTTGGTGGACGGAGCATTTCCGACTAAGGATGATGAATGCTTAGCAGATATTAAATCATTTGACAGCAGCTATATTGGTAAACAAATTGAAATATCATCAACAAACGAAGCTGATGATAAGGAGCATTTTAAGTACGATAGCTATAAGATAGTCGGATTAGTGAAAACTCCTCTATATATTCAGTATGAGCGTGGAACCACAACGCTAGGAACCGGTGTTTTAGACGGATTCTTTTATGTGAACAATGGTGCCTTTGATGTAGATTACTATACTGATGTATATGTGAAGCTTGATTCTGACCCAGCGCTATACTCGGATGAATATGACATGCTGATTGATGATAATGAGGATGCCATTCAGAAGACATTAGATATAGCAGCTGAAAACAGATATCAGCGTATTGTGGCTGAAGCCAATGAAAAGCTCAATGATGCAAAAAAAGAACTGGCAGATAAACGTGCTGATGGCCAGAAAGAGTTGGATGATGCCAAGGTGGAATTGGATGATGCAAAGAAGAAATTGGATTCTGCCAAGAAATCCATAGCTGAATATGAGGATATGGAGACTCAGCTACAGAATGGACTTGACGAGATGCTTGCCAACATTACGCAGAAGGAACAGGCAATGGCTATCAATCCCGAAATGGTGGATCAGGCCCAGTACCAGGGGTTGGTTGCTACCTATCAGGAAAATTCTGCAAAGCTATACACCCTTCAGTCCAGCCTCAAGGATGCAAAACGTAAATACAAATCAGGAAAAAAAGAATATGAGGACGGCTTGACAGAGTACGAAGATGGTTTGAAGGAATTCGATGAAAAGATTGCCGATGCTGAGGATAAAATAGCTGATGCCCAGGAGGAAATTGATGATATTGAAGAGGCCACAACCTATCTTTTAGGAAGAGACAGTAATGCAGGTTATGTATGTTTTGAGAGTGATTCTACCATTGTAGGAGCCATTGCAAATGTATTCCCGGTATTCTTTTTCCTAGTGGCAGCGCTTGTATGTATGACTACAATGGGAAGAATGGTTGAGGACCAGAGAACCCAGATAGGAGTCTTTAAAGCACTTGGATATAGTAATTCCAGCATCATGGCCAAATTTGTGATTTATTCCGGCTCTGCCGCCATGATTGGTGCAGCTATAGGATTTACTGTAGGCACCATTGTATTCCCTAAGGCTATTTGGTTTGCATATCAGATGATGTACAACACCAGAGGTGTGGATTACTACTTTGATGCAAGGATGCTTTTCATAAGCTTCATTGTGTCATTTATTTGCTCCGTGGGAGTTACTTTAGTTTCCTGTCGCGTGGAGATGACAGAAATGGCTGCATCCCTTATGAGACCGAAGGCACCAAAGGCCGGAAAGCGAATTTTCTTAGAATACATTCCATTCTTCTGGAACAGGCTTAAGTTCTTGAGAAAGGTCAGCCTGAGAAATATCTTCAGATATAAGGGCAGACTGATAATGATGGTAATGGGAATTGCAGGCTGTACAGCCCTTTTGGTAGCTGGCTTTGGCGTGTATGATTCCATTGCAGATATAGCGGTAAATCAATATACCAACATTGCCTACTATGATTTGGATATCACCTTGAAGAATGGGGCAGATGGCAGCGTTCGTGCCATGGAAAAGATAGATTACACAGAGGATGACTATATTCTTTTCTACCACACCTCTGTGGATATGAAGTTTGGAAAGAACACCAAGAACATCTATCTTAACGTGTATGAGGATGGAGCAAACATAGAGAAGTTCTATGATATCCACGACAACAAGGGCAATCACATCTCAATGGCTGATTTGGCGGAGGATGAGATTATCATTAATAAGGGCTTGTGTGACCGTTATGGAATGAAGTTGGGAGATAGCATCACTATTTCTTCAGAGGATATGCAGCCAGTTCAGTTTAAGGTGGGAGGCATCAATCAGAATTTTATCTATAACTATATGTACATGAACACTAGCACCTATGAGAAATATATAGGGGCACTTCCAGAGAAGAAGAATCTGTACGCTGTTGTACATGAGGGTGAGGATGCCCACGAGATAGGTGCCAAGCTTATGGGTGACAGCTCTGTCAGCGTTGTAATTCCTACCAATGATATGCTGGACAGAGTAGGGAACATGATGAAAAGCCTGAATATTATTGTTTACCTGGTAATTGGTTCTGCCATGGCACTTGCAGCAGTGGTTGTTTACAATCTTACCAATATTAACATCTCTGAACGCGTGCGAGAGATTGCCACAGTAAAGGTTCTCGGTTTTTATAAGGAAGAGACCAGAGCATACGTATTCAGAGAAAATATACTTCTTGCAATTATGGGTGCAGCAGTGGGACTTGTGGTAGGAAAGTTTTTCCATGCCTTTATCATGAGTCAGATTGTTGTGGATTTAATTACCTTCGATGTGAGGGTAACGCCACTTAGCTACGGGCTGTCATTTATCCTTACAATTGTATTTACGTTGATTGTAAATTTCTTTATGGGTCATAAGCTGGATGAGATAAGTATGACAGAGTCTCTAAAGGCTGTTGAATAAAATGTAAATAGTTAAGCTGTGGATAGGAGTTAAGCTATGAAAAACAGAGTATTTATTATCGGGGGAATAATTGCTGTAGTTTTAGTAATCGGTGGAATCATAGGTTGGAGAATGTCTTCAGGCTCCTCGGAGGGGGCAGCACTTGATGGCCTGGAGCCTGTAGCATTTGAAAAGGTATCAGAGGATGATGCCATTTCAGAAAAGGAGTATATGGCTCTTTTAAACGAGGCCTTCAGTTATGAGGACACCTTGGAATACTCCGATAATAAAATAACTGGTAAAGAGGCAGTGGCTAAGGGGGGAGACCGTCTTGGCCCAGCTTATCGTGACTTCCTTTTGGAGGAAACAGAGGATACTCCTGAAAACAGATTTGACCTTGTTCAGAAAAAGGGGGCCCTTTCAAAGGATTTTGAAGAGGCTTATTTAAGTCAGGCTCAGGCGGAAGCTCTTATTAAGAATTTTACGAGCCTTGCTACTTTGGAAGACTATCATGTGTCAAAATCTGAGTATCAGGTGGCTGAGAACGTAGTGGATGGCTCAGAGTGGACAGTTACCTACTATACCAGTCATGAGGATGGCTCAGAGGAAGCTCTTATTGAGATAAAGGGGGATGCGCCCGCCGTTGGAGAGAAGCTTATCTACTTGGATACTGTAGGTGTTCTTCGTGGTGGAATTATCACCGCAATCGAAAAGCGTGAGGGGGATACCTATGACGTTATGACTACCCAGCCAGATAGTCTGGATGAGCTGCTTTCTGATTTTACAGTGGCAGGCTACGTGGACTGGTCTGAACTTGATGCACTTAATACGGAGGATGGAACCCAGACGCTGGATTCTTCTAGTGCGCCTAATTATAGCTTTGTATCTACAGAATCTAACAAGATAATCAGGACTACTATTACAGTAACAGGAGAAGTATCTAGTTCAGTCAAAACATCCTCAGGTAAATTAGAGAATGACCTGAAGATAACTGGTTTTACAATAGGAAATACTGACTATTCATATCTGTGTGACTCTTTTCATTCTACAAAAGAAATATATGAAGATAATATTTATGAGCCAACAGATCCTGAAGAGATAAAGGAAAAAGAAAAGCAAGACCGCATAGATAAAATAGAAAAAGACGAAGGCTATAAAGAGGTTGGAACCGCAGAAAAAGTTGAAATTGACCTTGAGGACTTCCAGCTATATGAATATGTGGACGAAGACGATTCTTGGTATGAGTGTTCCTTTACTCCAGTTTTAAAAGTAGGAGATGTTTCAGCTAGTTATTCATTTACTACACCAACCTTCCCTTGTAAAATCCTTATTGGAACAATACATTTTAATGCGAGTGCTCATGTTGATATGGAAATGGAAAATGTCTCCGTTGTTGTAGCTACAGAAAATCCGCTTCAAATGACATTTGGTGCAGACAAAAATGGTAATGCAAAGAAAGCTGAAAAGGTTAAGCTTACATCAAACTTTACTGATGATGGTATATCAGCTGGTAATGCAGAAATATCATTAAACGCAGGTGTTGCACCAAGCGCTTCACTTACAATAGCAGGCTTTCCTATAATAACGTCAAAGGTTGATGTATATTTACAGCTTGCAGCAGAGCAGCTTGATATAGTAGAAGGATATGATACAGCTTGCTGGGAAGGTAAGTTTGTAGGCCCGATGATAGATCTTTATTGGAATGACCCTGAGGAGGCGTCTCTATTCTCATCGGTGGTATCACCTTTCCTCGCAGGTTTAGGTAAAAATTCTGGCAAAGTACCTTTGCTAACAGAAGCAAACACCTTCAAAATGTACTGTCACATGGAGTTTGACGACCCTCCAAAGTTTATGGAGGACCCAGAGCATGACGCTGCAGTCTGCACTCATGTGGCAGCGGATGGAAGCAGATCTAAAATTAAACGTAAGGTAGACTATACCTTGCCAAAAGAAAAAGTTGAACTTGATAAGGACACAGCTCAGCTCTATCAGGATTTCCTGGATGGCAAGGTGAAGGCATCGGTGGTAAAGGACAACAATTATCCTGATGCATTCGAGGATGTGAATAAAGAGTATTCAATTGATGATTTGTATAATGATACTCTAACTAAGCTTTCTAAGCAGTGTGAAGAATGGGATTGGGAAAGTGATTATGATTATTCTGAACATAAGGTAGAATACATTGATGCTGGAAAAGATGAAAACTATGAAATGGTTATATCTTATTCCAGAGAGCATTTATACTGCGATTGGGCCAGAGTTATTTTAAGAAATAATAATGGAAAGCTAGAGATTTGCTACAGATATGTTATTTCCTTGTATTCTGGTGATGGTGGAGATTCTGGCGCTGTCATCTACTACAATGGTGTAATAGCAGATACAAGCTCTGGTGTCTGGTATGGCGACTATGAAAGTGGATTTTTAGATGGTGATGGTAAATATCATAATTGGTATAGATATAGCACAACCTTTGTAGAAAATCATATGTATCTGCCTCCAGATGGCAGATCAGTTCCGATTTTTGAGGATGATAACAATTGGGGCATAGTAGGTATTAGTCTTCCACCATATGAGGGATATGAAGCTGATTGTGCATATTCATACATATGTCCTGAAATGCACACTTGGGAGCAGCCAGTGGAAAATAAGATAAGCTTCGGTGAAGATCCACATTTCATTTATGATACCGACGAGAATTATAAATCCAGCTTTGATGCCTTTGCAGCTGGAATGGCTGAATATAGAAATCTTAATATTGATAATGACTGGTGGATGTATGATGGTTATTATAATGACACATTAAGTGTCACAAAATCAAAAGAGCTTGTAGAAGAGCAAAGACAGAAAATCGGTCTTACTGATAACATCTATTACTTATACTAATACTAATTTCTTAGCCCTCGGCATTAGCCGGGGGCTTTTTGCGTATAGGTAAATGCTAAAGGATATCAGTTGCAATCTGAATTATATATATTATAATATCTTTATAGAAGATTATATATAATTATATTTGAGAAAGGTTGATTATATGTCTAAGAGAAGCCCTTATAGCATCAGCTTTGGAAGAATACCAAACCAATATATAAGCAGAAGTCTTTTAATAGATGATATTATAGATATATTGAATAGCAATCCAGTGGAAGAGCAGGCTTTTAAACTGACTGGAATTAGAGGAACGGGAAAAACTGTTACGCTTACAGCCATTGAAAAAGAACTGAAGGAAGATAGTCAATGGATTATAGTTGATATCAATTCAAATTCAGATATATCAAAGGAGCTTGTGGCAAATCTTTATGGAACAGTCCCATTTCTTTCATCGTTTATTGATGCGAATCTGAACCTTTCAGCTTTTGGGATAGGTATTAACCTTGAGAAAAAGAGCCCTGTTACAAGCATGGATGTCATTCTTAAGAAAATTCTTGAAGAAGTTCAGAAGAAGAATAAGAAGGTGCTTGTTGTTATAGATGAGGCCAGAAAGACAGATGCACTTGTAGATTTCATTCAGGAATTTCAAATTTTAATTCGAAATGAATTGCCAATTTATTTGATTGCAGCTGGCTTATACGAAGATATAGAAGGTCTGGAAAATGCAGATGGACTCACATTCTTCCTTAGAGCCACAAAATACGAAATGAAACCGCTTAATCTTGTTGTCATAGAAGATGATTACGAGAAAACACTTGGAGTATCAGAAGAAGTGGCAAAAGAACTGGCAACCTATACTAAGGGCTATGCATTTGCTTATCAGGCCTTTGGAAAATACATGTGGGAGTCTGGTGATAAGGAAATATCCAAAACTGTATTAGCTCTTGTTGATGAAGCTCTTGCTGCAAAAGTATATGACAAAATATGGAGTGAGTTACGAGAGAAAGAAAAATGGTATCTCACATTCATAGTAGAAAAAGACTCTATGTCTGCATCCGAACTATTAGAAATCACCAAGACCAGTCACAATGAGTGGAGCGAACCTCGCAAGCGACTGATTGAAAAAGGAATTTTAGATGGGAGCGAACGTGGTATCATAAAGGTAAGGTTGCCTAGATTTAAGGAATATGTAGAGGTAAACAAACTGAATAATCTTTGAAATATTGAGCTGTGTGCTACGTATGTGGAATACAGCTTTTTTTAATTTAGGCTTTGTTGCTAAATGTTACTAAAGGTTGCTAAAGGTTGCATCTCTAAAAATGTAAAAGATATCATATGTAGAATTGTCACATCAAAAAATAAAAAAAGAGGATTATTTTTTGACTAGATTTTAACGGTTCACTGTGCTAAAGTGTAGGGAAAGAATTTATACACAAAGAGAGGAAGAATCATGGCAGTAAATTACGTTAGTACAAGAGATGTAAACAAGGCTGAGATTACAGCTTCACAGGCAATTTTAAAGGGACTTGCAGATGATGGTGGTTTGTTTGTTCCTACAGAGGTTCCAAAGCTTGATGTTCCTGTAGAAAAGCTTGCTGAGATGACATATCAGGAGGTCGCTTACGAGGTACTTAAATTATTCCTTGGAGATTTTACAGAAGAAGAGCTTAAGCATTGCATCAACAGTGCCTACGACAGCAAGTTCGACACAGAAGAAATCGCTCCTTTAGTATACGCAGATGGAGCATATTATCTCGAATTATTCCACGGAGCAACAATTGCTTTTAAAGATATGGCACTTTCTATTTTGCCACATCTTATGATTACTTCCGCTCGTAAAAATAACATTAAAAACGATATCGTAATTCTTACAGCTACATCAGGTGATACAGGAAAGGCTGCCCTTGCAGGCTTTGCAGATGTTGAGGGAACTCGTATCGTTGTATTCTATCCAAAGAATGGTGTTTCTGCTATTCAGGAGCGCCAAATGGTTACACAAAAGGGCGACAACACACACGTTGTAGGTATCAAAGGAAACTTTGACCAGGCTCAGACAGGTGTTAAGCAGATGTTTAATGACAAGGCACTTGCAGCAGAGCTTGATGCAGCAGGATTCCAGTTCTCATCTGCAAACTCTATTAATATCGGACGCCTCGTCCCTCAGATTGCTTACTACGTATATGCGTATTCAAAGCTTATCGCAGAGGAAAAGATTGCAGCAGGTGAAACTATTAATGTAGTAGTACCTACAGGAAACTTTGGTAACATCCTTGCAGCATACTATGCAAAGAACATGGGACTTCCTATCGCAAAACTTATTTGTGCATCTAACGAAAACAAGGTTCTTTACGATTTCTTCACCACAGGTGAATACGACAAGAATCGTGAGTTCATCCTTACAAATTCTCCTTCAATGGATATTCTCATCTCAAGCAATCTTGAGCGTTTGATTTATCACATTGCAGGTGATGATGCTGCTAAAAATTCAGAGCTTATGGAAAGCCTCAAGACTACAGGCAAATATGAAATTACAGAAGATATGAAGGCAAAGCTTGACAGCTTCTATGGAAACTATGCTTCTGAACAGGAGACAGGAGATGCTATCAAGTCTCTTTATGAAAAGACTGGCTACATCATTGACACACACACTGGCGTTGCTTCATATGTTTACAACAAATACAAAAATGAAACAGGTGATGACAAGACAACAGTAATCGCATCAACAGCTAGCCCATTCAAGTTTACACGTGCCGTAATGGGTGCCATCGACCCTGCCTACGAAAAGGAAGAGGATTTTGTACTTGTAGACAAGCTTTCTGACCTTGGAAAAGTAGCCGTACCTAACGCAATCGAAGAGATTCGCTCAGCAGAAGTACGTCACGACACCGTCGTAGAAGTAGAGGATATGTGCGCAGAAGTAAAGCGTTTCCTTGGTATATAATGCGTAAAATTTAGGCGTAAGAAATACCTACATAAAAATAAAACTTAATAACTAAAATAAAAGCATTTGCAATATATCTTTGTTTTTCAATGAGTATAGGCTTGACCGATATTGAAAAACTTAGATATATGCAAATGCTTTTTTGATACCTGAATTGTTTTATTATTATGTATTACGTTAGTCTACGACACGCTCCTCAATCGGAATGTATTTCTTGTGTGGACATACGGTCATGTACGCTGGACGCATGATTTTGCCCTTGTGGCATACCTCTTCCATACGGTGGGCGCTCCAGCCGGCAATACGTGCAATGGCAAATATAGGAGTGAACAGCTCTCCTGGGATGCCAAGCATCTGATATACAAAGCCTGAATAGAAGTCTACGTTTGGTGATACACCTTTGTAAATCTTACGCTCTTCAGCGATAATCTTTGGAGCAAGACGGGCAACTCTTTCATAGAGCTGATATTCCTTTTCCATACCCTTTTCTACAGCAAGCTTCTCTACAAATGAGTGGAAGGTAAGCGCACGTGGATCTGAAACAGAATAGATAGCGTGTCCCATACCATAGATAAGACCTGCTTTATCAAATGCTTCACCGTGAAGCAGGGCTCTAAGGTATGTAGAAACCTCTTCTTCGTCCTCCCAGTCGCTTAGATGGGCTTTCATATCCTCAAACATTCTTACAACCTTGATATTGGCACCACCATGCTTTGGTCCTTTTAGTGAGCCAAGTGCGGCAGCAATAGCTGCATATGTATCTGTACCTGATGATGATACAAGGTGAGTAGTAAATGTAGAATTGTTACCACCACCGTGCTCCATATGAAGAATTAGCGCAACATCAAGAAGCTTTGCTTCAAGTGGAGTGAATTTGCTGTCAGGACGCAGACAATGCAAAATATTTTCAGCAGTAGAATAGTCTGGTCTAGGCTGATGAATGATGAGGGAATGATCATTGTAGTAATAATCATAGGCAGCATAGCTGTAAACTGAAAGCAGTGGGAAGTTTGCAATCAGCTGCAGACACTGTCTTAAAACGTTTGGTTCTGATGTATCATCAGCGTAATCATCATAAGAATAAAGAGCCAGCACCGAACGTGCAAGAGAGTTCATCATATCCTTTGAAGGGCTCTTCATAATCATATCTCTAACGAAATTTTGTGGAAGAGAGCGATATTGTGAAAGAAGCTTTTTGAATTCGTCAAGCTGTTCTTTAGTTGGAAGAGTTCCAAAAAGCAATAAGTATGCGCATTCTTCAAACCCGAAATGCTGTTCTGCAGGAAGATTTTTGACTAAGTCCCTTACGTTATAGCCTCTGTAAAAAAGCTGACCATCACAAGGCACTTCCTTGCCATCTACAAATTTCTTTGAGTTAACTTCTGATATTTCGGTGATACCGACTAAAACACCCTTACCATTAAGGTCACGAAGCCCACGCTTAACGTCGTAAGTGGTGTAAAGCTCTGGATCTATATATGAGGATTTTTTTGACAGCTCTGCCAGTTTTTCAAGCTCTGGTGTGATTTCGCTGTAGTTTTCGATTACCATATTTAGCATTTTCCTCCTTTTGCACTTTAGTGTACTAAACTAAAAGTTTTTTGTATATTACCACAGTAAAACTTCTTATACAATAATTATTGTGACATTTATTAAGAAAAAAATCCAAGAGAATAATTAAATTTAAGAAAAATTTTTCAATTAAACCTTTATCTGACGACTAATTGTAAATAGTAACAAAATTCAGAATTGAAATTGTACAGACCTAAGAGCATTTTTTATGTGAAATAATTGACAATAACTTTTCTGTTGGATAGAATGATATTTAGCGGAAATTAGTGTATAGCCCTTGAAAAATCAGGGGTTAACTAATAAGAAAATTAATTAGAAAAGTGAGGTAAGACAAGATGGCTAATGTTGATTTAACAAAGTATGGCATCACAGGAACAACTAGTATCATTCACAATCCTTCTTACGAGGATCTCTACAAGGCAGAGCTCGACGCTAAGAACGAAGGATTTGAAGTAGGTAAGGAAACAGAGCTTGGCGCTGTTAACGTTATGACAGGTATCTACACTGGTCGTTCACCTAAAGATAAGTACATTGTCATGGATGAGAATTCTAAGGACACTGTTTGGTGGACATCAGATGAATATAAGAATGATAACCATCCTATGTCTGAAGAAGTTTGGGCTAAGGTAAAGGATCTTGCTAAGAAGGAACTTTGCGACAAGGATCTTTATGTTGTAGACGCTTTCTGCGGTGCTAACAAGGATAGCCGCATGGCAGTTCGTTTCATCATGGAGGTTGCTTGGCAGGCTCACTTTGTTGAAAATATGTTTATTAAGCCTTCAGCAGAAGAACTTGAAAACTTTGAACCAGACTTCGTAGTTTACAATGCTTCAAAGGCTAAGGTTGAAAACTTTGAGGAACTCGGACTTAACTCTGAGACATGTGTAGCATTCAACATCACATCTCGTGAACAGGTTATCATCAACACATGGTACGGTGGAGAGATGAAGAAGGGTATGTTCTCTATGATGAACTACTTCCTTCCACTTAAGGGTATGGCTTCAATGCACTGCTCAGCTAACTGCGATATGGATGGAAAGCACACAGCTATCTTCTTTGGTCTTTCTGGTACAGGTAAGACTACACTTTCTACAGATCCTAAGCGTCGTCTTATCGGTGATGATGAGCACGGCTGGGATGACAACGGCGTATTCAACTTCGAAGGTGGTTGCTACGCAAAGGTTATCGGTCTTGACAAGGAATCTGAGCCAGATATCTACAACGCAATCAGAAGAGATGCTCTTCTTGAGAACGTTACAGTTGATGACGCTGGCAAGATTGATTTTGATGACAAGAGCGTTACAGAAAACACTCGTGTATCTTACCCAATCGATCACATTAAGAATATCGCAGCTGAGGTAAACGGTGTATCTGCAGGTCCAGATGCTGATAATGTTATCTTCCTTTCAGCAGATGCATTTGGAGTACTTCCTCCAGTATCTATCCTTACACCAGAGCAGACAAAGTACTACTTCCTTTCAGGATTTACTGCTAAGCTTGCTGGTACAGAGAGAGGTATCACAGAGCCTACACCTACATTCTCAGCTTGCTTCGGTCAGGCATTCCTTGAGCTTCACCCAACAAAGTACGCTGAAGAGCTTGTAAAGAAGATGGAGAAGTCTGGTGCAAAGGCTTACCTTGTAAATACAGGTTGGAACGGTACAGGAAAGCGTATCACAATTAAGGATACAAGAGGAATCATCGATGCAATCCTTTCAGGTGACATCAACAATGCTCCTACAAAGACTATTCCAATGTTCAACTTCGAAGTTCCTACAGAACTTCCAGGTGTAGATCCAGCAATCCTTGATCCTAGAGACACATACGCTAACCCTTCTGAGTGGGAAGAGAAGGCTAAGGATCTTGCTGAGAGATTCAACAAGAACTTTGTTAAGTACACAACAAATGAGGCTGGTAAGGCACTTGTGTCTGCAGGCCCACAGCTATAATTAGTACGATGATTTATAGATTCCTCTGTGACTTTTGTTGCAGAGGAATTTTTAGTTTTATTTTTTAATAACGCCGTTATAAATGACTGTATTTTATGTATTAGGACTCTTTTATTTAACTCTGTGAAAAAACAGTTCTTTATTTTGTCACAAATATGTAGTACTATAATTGCAGGTAGTAAATACCGATTTTTTTCTAACCTGGGATGAACGATTTAACTTATCCTTTTTGAACCTACATTTACTTTAAACGGAATGCTTATATTTCTAATTGGCTGTCAGGCCTCCAATGCGCAGTGGAAGACAAAAAATTAGTTGCGGCGATCCACCTAGCTAGAGCTAGGAGTCAATTGATAGGCCCGTCACTCTGGGTTAGATATTTAAAAGATAGAGAAAAACGAATGAAAGCGTTCGTTTTTCTCTATCTTTTTTTTGCGTAGATTATTTGCTAAAATCTACAATTGAGGAGATTTTTTATGTGGACATTTTTAGGTTATGGAAAAACATATTTAGATAAATGCGGAAGGGACAATATAGGAGCTTACGCTGCGCAGACAGCATACTTTATGATTATGTCGGCGCTGCCAGTACTGATGCTTTTGGTGTGGGTGGCAGGTCTTGTTCCATCTATAAATCAATATCTGTATGAATTGGTTTTTGATGTTATTCCGGAAGAGTTTTCGCCCTATGTAATAAAGGTCGCAAGAATGGTTACACAGGGCTCTGTAGGTGCTATTTCCATTTCGGCAATCATGGCAATCTGGTCATCTGGTAAAGCCTTCCAGAATCTTATGGTAGGTCTTAACCAGGTAAACAAAATAGAAGAGACCAGGGGGTGGGTTACAAGACGCCTTAGAGCAGTTTTTTATATGATGGTTTTACTATCTGTAATTATTGTAATTATGCTAATGCTTGTCTTTACAGCAAAGCTTCAGTATTACGCAAAAAATTACTATGGTTTTTTACCTTACATGGTAGGTATCAGACCTTTATTTAGAAATATATTTGTATTTATATTTCTTGTAATCGTATTTACGTTTTTATTTGCGGTTTTACCAAACAAGCATCTTACCTTTATGAGCCAGCTGCCAGGCGGGATTATTTGTGCAGTTAGCTGGTATCTGTTTAGTACAGGTCTTGCTATATGGGTTAGGATTTTTAATAATTTTTCCATGTACGGAGCCTTTGCTACTATGATGATGTTTATGTTTTGGTTGTACTTTTGTATGTATTTTATGTTAATGGCAGCAGAGGCAAATGTTTTTTTTGCAGAAGCCTTTGGCATGGCCTGGGAGAAATTTAAAAACGATTTTAAGGCAAAACACTTCAGTAATTGGACTACAAGATAATTCTGTGCTAAACTAAATCGGATGTAGTTATTTAAAGTAATAGGATATAGATATGTTAGTAAAAGATTTTGATTATGAACTTCCAGAGGAACTGATTGCTCAGGATCCATTGGAAAAACGAAGCAATTCAAGACTTATGGTCTTGGACAAAAATACAGGCGAGATAGTACATCGCCATTTCTACGATATTAAAGAATATCTTAAGCCAGGAGATTGCCTGGTTATCAACAACACGCGAGTAATTCCAGCCAGATTATATGGTGCCAGAGTAGGCTCCGGCGGAAAGGTTGAAATCCTTCTTCTTAAGAGAATCAGCGACAGTCAGTGGGAATGTCTTGTTAAGCCTGGTAAAAAAGCTCGTCCTGGTATGGAGATATCCTTTGGAGACGGTCTTTTAATCGGAAAGATTGTTGATATAGTTGATGAAGGCAATAGAATCATAGAATTTAGCTATGATGGTATATTTGAGGAAATTTTGGACAAGCTTGGCGAAATGCCACTTCCTCCATATATCACACATAAGCTTGCAGATAGAGACAGATATCAGACCGTCTATGCGAAATATGATGGCTCAGCAGCTGCTCCTACAGCTGGGCTTCATTTTACACCAGAGCTTCTTGAGGAAGTAAAGGCTATGGGGGTTAGAATCGCAGAGGTTACTCTTCATGTTGGACTTGGCACCTTTAGACCAGTCAAGGAAGAGGAAGTGTTAGAGCATCACATGCACTCAGAATATTACGAGCTCACACAGGAAGCCTGCGATATCATTAATGAAACAAAGGCAAATGGTGGAAGAGTAATATCTGTTGGAACCACAAGCACTCGTACCCTTGAGTCTGCAGCCGAGCCAGGAAAGCCACTTGCTCCAAAGAGCGGTTGGACACAGATATTCATTTATCCTGGATATGAGTTTAAAGTAATCGATGGGCTTATCACCAACTTCCATCTGCCACAGTCAACACTTATCATGCTGGTTTCAGCACTTGCAGGCAGGGAACACGTGCTTGCCGCCTATGAAAAGGCTGTTGAGGAGCGCTACAGATTCTTCTCCTTTGGAGATGCCATGATGATTACAGATTTACAATAAGAAAACTTACTGTTAAAATTTTAACCTATACGAGATTATTTTTTAGGGAGGCCACCTATGGTAGATATTATTTCTGAATTAAGTGCCAAGTTCGAAACTGAGCTTCAGAACATCAAGAATTCCGAAGAGCTTGAGAACATTAGAGTTTCTTACCTTGGTAAAAAAGGTAGCGTTACAGCTGCTATGAAAGAGATGGGCAAGCTTTCTGCGGAAGAGAAAAAAGAGTTTGGCCAGAAGATTAACTTACTTAAAAACACAGTTGCTGACAGAATTTCTGCTAAAAAGGATGAGATTGCAGCATTAGAGCTTCAAAAGGAAATTGATAAGGTTCCTGAATTTGATATTTCCCTTCCAGAGCATTTTGATCAGGGAAGCTATCATCCTATTACTCTTGTTCAGCGCCAGTGCGAGACAATTTTTAAGTCCATGGGCTTCACAGTTGAGGACTATAGCGAGGTGGTTACAGATTACGAGTGTTTCGAAGCTGTTAACATCCCTAAATATCACCCTGCAAGAGATATGCAGGATACATATTATCTTGAAAATGGTCAGTTGTTAAAGTCACAGACTACAGCTGCTCAAAATGCAATTTATAAAAAATATCGTAAGCAGTTAATTGAAAATGGCACTCCTATCAAGGCTATTTTCCCAGGACGTTGCTTTAGAAATGAAGCTACAGATGCATGCCATGAAAACACATTCTTCCAGATGGAAGGTGTTATGGTAGGAAAGGATATTTCTATTTCTAACCTCATCTATTTCATGAAGACTATGCTTTCTGAGGTGTTCAGACGTGACATAAAGGTTCGTCTTCGTCCAGGCTTCTTCCCATTTGTGGAGCCTGGCTTTGAGCTTGATATCAACTGCCTCAACTGCGGCGGTAAGGGATGTCCTTCTTGCAAGCATTCAGGGTGGCTTGAGCTTTGCCCATGCGGTATGGTTCATCCAAAGGTTCTTGAAGAGGGTGGCATTGACCCAGAAAAATACACAGGCTTCGCTTTTGGTCTAGGCCTTACAAGACTTGCAATGATGAAATATGGTATTAAAGATATTCGTGATCTGAACAGTGGTAATCTTTCAAGCTTAGCTCAGTTCACAGATGACGAGCAGTAAGGGAGGACGTGAAACATGTTTATTTCAATGAATTGGATCTCTGATTTTGTTGACCTTGAGGGTCTAGACAAGATGGAGCTTATTTCTAAGTTCTCTCTTGCAACAGCAGAGGTTGAAAATGATATATATCACAAGGGTGAAGATTTATCAGGAGTAGTTGTAGCTGAAATCAAATCAGTAGAAGAGCACCCTGAGTCAAAGAAGCTTCATCTTTTAAAGGTAGATGCAGGTGATGGCAAGCTTACAGATGTAGTTTGTGGTGCACCAAATGTTCGTGTTGGCATGAAAACAGCCTTTGCAAAGGTTGGTGCTACACTTGGACCTATCACAATCGCACCAAGACCACTTGCAGGATACGAATCATATGGTATGTGCTGCTCTGAAAAAGAAATTGGTATTTCAGACAACAATGACGGCATCATGGATATCCTTGAAGATGCTGAAAATGGTACAGATATCAAGGATTTATATGAAATCGATGACATTATCTTCGAGGTAGATAACAAGTCTCTTACAAATAGACCTGATCTTTGGGGACATTACGGAATAGCAAGAGAGTTTGCTACTATTGCGAAGCGTCCTCTCAAGGAGCTTCCAACACTTGACTTAAGCCAATACGACAATCTTGAAAAGGTTGACCTCAAGATTGAAGATGAACTCTGTCAGAGATATTCATCAATCAAAGTTGAAAACGTAGAAAAGAACGTTGCTCCAATGAACATGAGAATTCGCCTTTTCTATTGCGGCATGAGAGGCATCAACCTTCTCGCAGATTTAACAAACTATATCATGCTTGAAATGGGACAGCCAATGCATGCCTTTGATTCACGCAAGGTAGAGAAAATCCGTGTTAAGAGATTTGATACACCATTTACATTTACAACACTTGATGGTGTGGAGCGCAATATCGATGAGAACACTCTTATGATTTGCAATGATAATACACCAGTTGCTATCGCAGGTATCATGGGTGGCCTTGATTCAGAAATCGTAGAGGATACAACAACTCTTACTCTTGAGTCTGCAACATTTAATGCTGCATCTATCAGAAAGAGTGCAGTTCGTCTTGCGCACAGAACAGACGCTTCAGCTCGTTACGAAAAGAGCCTTGACCCTGAGATGACAACAGTAGCCATCGCTCGTTTCATGAAGCTTCTTCTTGAAATCGACCCAGGTGTAAAGGTTGTTTCTGCACTTACAGATGAATACGCATTCCATTACCCACATATTGCTCTTGATTTCGACAAGAATTTCGTAGACAAATATACTGGAATTGAAATTACAAATGAGCACATTGTAGATACACTTGCAGCTCTTGGATTCACAGTTGCACAGGATGGAGATAACTTCCATGTTGATGTTCCTTCATATCGTGCTACAAAAGATATAAGCTTAAAGGCAGATATTATCGAAGAAATCACACGTATTTACGGATATGACAACTTCGAGCTTTCAACAACAAATGCACCACTTTATCCAGTACGTATGGATGAGACAAAAAATGTTGAAGATAGAATCAAGGACATCCTTGTTAAGAGATTCAGTCTTCACGAGGTTCATTCTTATGTATGGCAATATGCAGATGAATACAAGAAGCTTGGAATGGAAGTAGAGGAAAACATTAAGCTTGCAAACTCTACAAACCCTAACATTGAAACACTTAGACGTTCAATCATTCCTACACAGCTTTGCCAGGTTAATTACAATACAGGCTATGCTACTGATTTCGGTATCTTTGAGGTAGGACGAGTAGTAGAAGGTCTTAAGGAAGATGGGCTTTGTGACGAGCATAAAAAGCTTTGCATCACATTATTCTCAAAGACTAAGTCTCTTGAGAAGCTTTATTTTGAGCTTAGAGACATGCTTGCTGAGACAATAGAGGATGTTAGACACAAGGCACTTACATATAAAAAGCTTGAGGCAACACATTCATATCAGCATCCAAAGAACTTAAATGCACTTGTGCTTGATGGAGTTCAGATTGGTGAAATCGGTGTTGCACATCCACTTGTATCAAAGAAAATCGATAAAAAAGCAGCTATCGTATTTGCTGAAATCGATGTGGAAGCACTTGCTGATATTGCTCAGGAGAATATTTCTTACGTTGAGCCTTCAAAATATCCTTCAATTGAAGTAGATTTATCATTTATTGCAGAGAAATTTGCAGAAATAAATGATACAATAAAAGAGACAGCTGATTCTATTTTGAAAAAGGTCGGTGTTACCGATGTATATAATGATGGAAACAGCAAATCAATCACTGTAAGACTTCTTTTTGGTGAGGATGATCGTACACTTACCCATGACGAAGTTCAAAAGGTGGTAGATGATATTATAGCTAAGCTTAAGGAAAAAGGTATTAATCTTAAACTTTAATTTTTAGTGGGAGGCAGAGCATGGAAGAAAAGAGAAAACACAAACGACTGGACATTAACGTAAAGGTAGAAATTGAGCGTATTGATGAGGACAACATCACTACAGTAAAGTATATGGATGTTGAGGTAACCAATATTTCAAAGACTGGCTTGGCTTTTAGAATGCCGGACGTTGAGTTTGAGATTGGAACCTGCTTCGATGCCAAAATTCAGATTTGGACAAAGGAAACAATCGATACAGTATTCAAGGTTGTCCGAAGCAACAGGCTGGAAGACAATACATACGAATATGGATGTATTTTTGTAGGTATGACTGACACAGATGCATTAAAGATTGAAATATATCAGTTGTTCAATGACGTAGAATAAAAATAATAGGAGAGTTTAATTTGGACAATAGCATTATATTTCCAAATCTACATATTACTCTAGGCAATGTTGAAAAAGGATTCTATATCGGATCCTTTTTCATTGCTTTTTATGGGGTAATTATTGCCATAGGGATGCTTGTGGGCGTGAGCTTTATTCTAAAAGAAGCAAAGAGAGTAGGATTTGACGAAGATAAATTTTTAGACATTTGCATTATTACTATTGTAGTTGGAGTATTAGGCGCAAGAGCCTATTATGTTATATTTGCTTGGGATTATTACAAGGATAATATCCTTAACATATTTAACATAAGGCAGGGAGGTCTCGCTATTTATGGAGGAGTCCTTGCTGGAATTGCTTCTGTAATTATTATTTCCAAAATCAGAAAACATGATATTCTAAAGGTTTTGGATGTATGTATTTTTGGAGTTGTCATCGGCCAAATTTTTGGACGATGGGGCAATTTCTTTAATAGAGAAGTGTTTGGGCAATACACAGACGGGCTTTTAGCAATGCTTCTTCCTATCAATTCTGTAAGAAGTGAGTTGGACATTACTCCTGAAATGCTTTCGAATCTTGTGGAGATAGAAGGGGTGCAGTTTGTTTCTGTTCATCCAACATTTCTTTATGAATCACTTTGGAACCTTGGACTTCTTATAATAATGCTTCTTATGAGAAAGAAAAAGAAGTTCAATGGACAGATATTCTTTACCTATTTAATAGGTTATGGCGCTGGTCGTTTTTGGATCGAAGGTATCCGTACAGACCAGTTAAAGCTTTGGGGAACTAACCTTCCAGTATCACAGCTTATTGCAGCGATATTGATTGTGGTGGGAAGTGGTTTATATATGTATAAGCTGAAAAATCAGGATAAATAATCCACTTTCACATCAAAAATTGTATTTTTTTAAAGACATTAGCATGGCTAATGTCTTTTTTTGTGTCAAATTTTACTTAAAAATTTCTTATTTTGTAGTTTTTATGGGATTGTCCTCCACTCACCACCACATGTTGTGAGGTCTTTAAAACATTGATTTTTCACGGGTCGTGGGTTGCACATGGAGGAATAATGGTTTAAAATATAGTCAAAAGTGGAGGAAAGTGGAATAAAAGTGTCATAAAGTGGTGGATATTGAGACAATCCGCCAGGAAAGGAGGAGTGTCTCATGTTCATGGGAGAATACAGCCACAATATAGACGCGAAAAATCGTCTTATTATGCCTGCAAAATTTCGTGAACAGTTAGGAGAACACTTTGTTGCCACTAAAGGAATCGATGGTTGCATCTTTGTATATCCACTTAGCGAATGGAAAATCATCGAGGAAAAGTTTAGAGAAATTCCACGAACCACTAAGGACGCCAGAAAGTTCTCCAGATTCTTCTTTGCAGGGGCAGCAGAATGTGACATTGATAAGCAGGGAAGAGTACTTATCCCGGCAAACTTAAAGGAATATGCTGGAATCGATAAGGAAGTGGTTTCTGTAGGCGTACTAAACAGAATTGAAATTTGGTCTAAGGATCGTTGGATTGAGGAAGGTACATACGACGACATGGATGAGATTGCAGAACACATGGCAGAACTTGGACTTGGCATTTAAGGGAGTTTAAATATTCAATGGAGTTTAATCATTATTCAGTTCTCTTACATGAGACAGTGGACAATCTGAATATAAAACCTGATGGCATATACGTGGATGGTACATTGGGTGGAGGCGGCCACTCATTTGAAATCGCCAGCCATTTGACCACGGGTCATCTGTATGGCTTTGATCAGGATACAGATGCACTTAAGGCGGCCGGGGAGAGGCTTGCCTGCTATGGCGATAAAGTTACCACTATTCATAGTAACTATGAATTCATGAAAGAGAGACTAGGGGAGCTAGGAGTTACAAAGGTCGATGGCATCATGCTGGATCTTGGTGTTTCAAGTTTCCAGCTTGATGAAGCTGACCGAGGCTTTACCTACAGAGTTGATGATGCACCTCTTGATATGAGAATGGATAAGGACAATCCTATGACGGCGGCAGATATAGTTAACAACTATTCTGCCGAGGATTTGACCAGAGTCCTTTTCAATTACGGTGAGGAAAAATTTTCAAAACAGATAGTTAAGAACATATTAAAAGAGCGAGAAAAAGCTCCAATCCTTACCGCTGGGCAGCTAAATAAAATCATTGCTGAGAGCATTCCAAAGAAAGCACAGGTTGGACAGGGGCATCCATCAAAGAGAACCTACCAGGCTCTTAGAATTGAGTTAAACAGAGAACTTACAGTTTTAGAGAATCATATAGATGACATGATTGATTTGTTGAATCCAGGTGGAAGACTTTGCATTATCACCTTCCATTCATTGGAGGATAGAATCACAAAAGTGGCATTCAAGAGAAATGAAGATCCTTGCACATGTCCAAAGAATTTCCCGGTTTGTGTATGCGGGAAGAAATCAAAGGGAAAGGTAATCACAAGAAAACCAATCCTTCCAAGCGAATATGAGCTTGAACACAATTCAAGATCAAAAAGCGCAAAACTTAGAGTGTTTGAGAAAATAGAGACAGAATAAAATTTTTAGGGAGTTTAAAATGCAGGAAGTACAGACATATTATTATCATCAAGGGAATACAGTTAGAAAAGACGAAATATATGTTAGTCCTGCTAGAACTCTGCCAACTAGAGAGCAAAGAGAGCGTGAAAAGCGTGAAGAAGCTATTCGTAATCAGAAGATTGCGTATAGACGTCACAAAGCAGCTCTTAGAAAAAACAGACTTTTAACAGGTTATATGCTTATGGCTGTAATGCTTACAGTATTTATGCTTGTAGGCTATGTAGCTCTCCAGACTAACGTTTCTACTAGAATGGATAATATCGCAAGTCTTGAAAAACAGCTTGCTACATTAAAGGCAGACAATAAGGCCGCTGAAAGCAGAATCTCCACCACTACAAATCTTAGTGAAATAAAAGATAAAGCAATAAATGATTTAGGAATGGTGTATGCAACTAGCAGCCAAATAGTGTATTATAGTGTGGATGGCTCAGATTACATGAGCCAATATCAGGATATACCATAAATTTGGTAATCCTACCTAGGAAGTACAATAATGGCTAGTAATAGTAGTAGAAGAAAAAGAATTAAACCAAATAAAAAAATTTTGAAAAGAATGCAATTTAAGCTCTGGTTTGTGTTTGGGGTTGTTTGTATTCTTTTTGTGTTTCTAATAGGACGTGTAATGTACATTCAGTACACCAGCGGTGACAAATACGAAAAGATTGTTTTGTCACAGCAGCATTACGACAGTTCTATTATTCCGTTTCAAAGAGGCGATATTGTTGATGCCAGAGGCACAGTACTTGCAACAAGCGTTGATGTGTACAATGTTATCTTAGACTGCAAGGTGCTGAATGCCAGGGACGAAAAAATCGAGGGCGCAAAGAAAACCACAGTTGAACTGGTGGATGATTGCTTTGAAGAAATAGATAAGGAAAAACTTACAACTCAGTTAGAGGATCATCCAAAGTCTCAATACTTCGTTTTGGCAAAAAGAGTTCCTTACGAAGAAATGGCTGAATTCCAGGAGAAAGTCGAATCTGAAGAGTACAAAGATAAGGTTTTTGGAATATGGTTCGAAAAGGAATATATTCGACAGTACCCTTACAGCACCCTTGCAGCATCTACAATCGGATACGCCAGCAGTGGTAACGTGGGAGTTATTGGACTGGAAAATAAATATTCAAATGTTCTTAATGGTGTAAATGGTCGTACATATGGCTACCTAAATTCAGACAGTAACTTGGAGCAGACCACTGTTGACGCTACCAATGGAAACAATATTATCCTATCATTAGATGTAAACATTCAGACAATAGCTGAAAACGCTATAAGAGAATGGAATGAGGAAACGTTGGCACAGTGGAATGCAGATCATCCTGACGATTATAGGTCACAGGGATCACTCCACACAGCAGCCTTGGTTATGAATCCAAACAATGGCGAGATTTATGCAATGGCTCAGTATCCATCTTTTGATTTGAATAATCCAAGAGATTTGTCGGCATATTATAGTGAAGAGCAAGTTGCTGAGATGTCCGAAGAAGACAAGATGGATAAGCTAAATAAAATCTGGCAGAATTTTGCTATCACCTATACCTACGAGCCAGGCTCTACATTCAAACCATTTACGGTAGCAATGGGACTTGAAACAGGAGTCTTATCAGGTAATGAAACTTATTTCTGCGATGGTGGTGAGATGATTACAGGCTATCCTAGACTGGTAAAGTGTGTTGCATACACTAAAGGTGGTCATGGCACTCAAACCATAGCAGATGCTCTTTCAAATTCCTGCAATGATGCTTTGATGCAGATGGTTCGTGTGATTGGACCGGAAACCTTTGCTGACTACCAATCAATATTTGGATTTGGTCAAAAAACAGGCATCGACTTAACTGGAGAGGCCAGTACAGCAGGTCTTATTTACAGCAGAGATGATTTGGGTTCAGCTATCAACTTAGCCACTAATTCATTTGGTCAGAACTTTAACACTACAATGATTCAGCTTGGTACAGGTTTTTGTTCTCTGATAAACGGTGGTAATCTTTATGAACCACATTTAGTTACAAAGATTACAGATCCAAACGGCAACACAGTTAGTGAAATTGAGCCTACCATCTTAAAAAAGACCATATCATCAGAAGTTAGTGATTTGATGAGGGGATATCTGGAATATGTAGTGTCAGATGGTACTGGTAAGACAGCAGGTGTCGAGGGTTACACTATTGGTGGTAAAACAGGTACAGCCGAAAAGCTTCCTCGTGGAAACCGTAAATACTTAGTATCATTTATAGGATTTGCACCAACAGATAATCCTGAACTTGTGGTTTATGTTATCGTAGATGAACCGGCAGTTGATGATCAGGCACACAGTAGCTTTGCTCAGCAGATTGTACATAATATTTTTGAGCAGGCCCTTCCATATTTAGGAGTTGAATCTTCGCTTACAGAAGAGCAGGAGGCTGAGGCGGCTGCAGCACTTACCGAACATGCACAGCAGGTACTTTCCCCAGATGAGGGTGGCACAGAGGATACTCCAGAAGGAGAAGATTCAACGGCAGACCCTAATGCTACACCAGATAACGGAAATGAAGATAATGAGTAAGGAGTATAGAAATGTTTGAAGTTTTTTTACCAATGATAATTGCCTTTTTTATTGTACTGGCATTGGGACCAGTGTGTATCCCACTTTTGCGTAGATTAAAAATGGGAAACACAGAGCGAGAGTACATCGAGGAGCATAAATTGAAAAATGGAACACCTTCTATGGGTGGTATTATGATTTTAATAGCTTTTTCGGTTGTTTCACTTATTTTTGCTACAGTTCGACACACTACACAGATTTATCCAATAGTTTTCATGACTTTAGGCTTTGGAATCTTAGGATTTGTAGATGATTTACTTAAAGCATTAAAGAAAAGTTCAGATGGTCTAAAAGCATGGCAGAAGATGCTGGGACAGATCGTTCTTACTATAGCATTTGCAGTTTATATGATTAATTTCTCAGGTGTTTCACTTGAAATCAGAATTCCTGTAACAGGCGCATTTGTAGATATAAGCTGGCTTGCAATAGTTGTACTTTTCCTGTGTGTACTTGGAACTGTCAACGGAGCCAATTTTACAGATGGTCTTGATGGACTTGCTACATCAGTAACACTTGCAATCGCAGGTTTCTGGGGAATAGTTGCCATGACACTTGGTTCAGAAATCACACCTGCAATCGCAGCAATGATTGGTGCTTTATTTGGATTTTTAATGTTTAACGTTCATCCAGCCAAGATTTTCATGGGAGATACAGGTTCTCTTGCACTTGGTGCTTTTGTGGCTTCTACCGCTTATATGCTTCAGATGCCTATTTTCATAATTATTGTTGCACTTATTTATCTTGTTGAGGTTCTTTCAGTTATTCTTCAGGTAGGCTACTTTAAGCTTACAGGTGGTAAACGAATTTTTAGAATGGCCCCTATTCATCATCACTATGAGCTTGGTGGTTGGTCTGAGGTAAAGGTAGTAGCAGTATTCACAACTGTAACTATTTTCTTATGTCTTTTCGCCTACTATTTGGTTTAATGAAATGGGGATGAGCTTATGGCAAGAGATAAAGAACTGGCGGTCTCCAGAAAGGAAGCCCGCCAGCAAAGAAAAATAAAACGACTTCTTAACTTTGACTATACACTCTTACTTATCATTTTTTTTATTTTGGCATTTGGCCTGGTTATGTTATACAGTACCTCAGCCTACGCAGCTGCATTAAAACAAGGAGATTCTATTTTTTATCTTAGAACTCAACTTAAAGCAGCAGTCCTGGGTTTTTGCGGTATGTTTATTACTACAAAGGTAGACTACAGAAGATGGTCTACTTTGGTTATTCCAGCATATTTATTTTCGATATTTTTATGTATAGCAGTACTTTTTGTAGGTGTAACAATTAACGAGTCTTCAAGATGGCTTAGGATTGGTCCTATTTCCTTTCAGCCATCAGAGCTTACAAAAGTGGCTGTAATACTGCTTGTGGCTTACATTATAGACAGAGCTCCAAAAGCTCAGAGAAATTTAAAGGGGACAGCTTTCACAATGTTGCTGGTTTTGCCAGCATTTGCGGTTGTAGCTACAAATAATCTTTCTACAGCTATTATTATTCTTGGTATTGCATTTATCATGGTGTTTATTGCATCACCTAAGTTTGTGCAGTTTATAGCAGCTGGAGCAGCGTTGTTTGTACTTGTAGTATTTTATATTACCACAGCGTCTTACAGAGCAGGCCGTATAGAAGCCTGGCTTCATCCGGAAAACCATATGGATGGTAAAGGTTATCAGACGTTACAGGGACTTTATGCCATAGGAAGTGGCGGCCTTTTTGGAAAGGGACTTGGCGGTAGTATGCAAAAATATATTGTACCAGAAGCGCAAAATGATATGATTTTTTCAATCATATGTGAGGAACTGGGCGTTTTTGGCGCGGTTTGTGTTATTCTTCTTTATATTCTTTTGCTTTATAGATTATTGTATATTGCAAACCACGCAAAGGATATGTTTGGTTCTTATATTTGCATAGGCATTATGGGACATATTGCTTTGCAGGTTATATTAAATATTTCTGTAGTTACTAATACAATTCCTAATACAGGTGTTACGCTACCACTTATTAGTTACGGTGGAACATCTGTTACCATTCTTTTGACAGAGATGGGATTAGCTCTCAGTGTATCCAAGAATATGGAATTTCAGGAGGAATCTTAATGGGCAGAAGAAGAAAAAAAAGAGGTCATGGCGCCCTGCTCCTGATAGTTGAACTGATACTTGGAATTGTGATTTTAATAGGCTTTTTTGGTGTAGGGGCTTACTTTCTTTGTCCGCTCAAAAATGTAAAAGTAGAGGGGACAGATCTTTATACATCAGAAGAGATTCAAGGTTACATTTTGGATGATGAATACTCAGGTAATGCAATGTATGCTTTTATTAAAAACAAAATGTTTCCTAAAGGGGATGCAGAGTTTATTGATTCATTTGATGTAAAGCTTACAAGTATGAATTCATTGACTATAGTTTGCAATGAAAAGAAGATTCTTGGATATTTGATACAAGAAGATGGAAACTATGTATATTTTGATTATAACGGAAGAATTGCTGAGATTAGTCAGACATTTGTCGACAGAGGTTATATGAAAGTTGAGGGAGTTTCCTGTGAGAATCCTGAACGAGGCAAAAAATTAACAATCGGAAAGGAACAAATTGGATACTTAACATCCTTAATAAAGATATTGCAAAAGAATAATCTCATGCCTAATGTGGTTTCATATGATGAGAATAGTCACATAATTCTATCATATGAAACATATAACATTAGTTTGGGTAGCAGCGTATATTTGGAGGAGAAAATTGACCGGGTACTGCGCATACTGCCCCAATTGGATGGACTACACGGAACACTACATCTTGAGAATTATTCCAGTGCAAGCACAGATATTGTATTCGAAAAGGATAATTATTCTGACGAATAAAATATAATTTTTGTGAAAAAACGGTTGCGAAATAGAAAGAAAAACTATAATATTATATGTAGTATTTTGGTATTAGAGAATTTTTCGACCTCCCTTAGAGGTTTAATAAAAGGAGGATATGGTTTTGATTAACATTACGACTGACGAGACAGGGGCTCCTGTCAGAATCATTGTTGTTGGTGTCGGCGGAGCTGGCAACAATGCAGTAAAGCGTATGGTTGAAGAGGGCATTGGGGGAGTTGAGTTTATAGGTATCAACACTGACAAGCAGGCACTCGATCTCTGCAAGGCTCCAACTCTTTTAGCTATAGGTGAAAAAACTACCGGTGGAAAGGGTGCAGGTGCAAATCCTGAGGTTGGCATGAAGTCAGCAGAGGAGAGCGCTGAAGATATTTCTGCAGCTATTAAGGGCGCAGATATGGTATTCATCACTTGTGGTATGGGTGGTGGTACAGGTACAGGTGCTGCACCAGTTGTTGCTCGCATCGCAAAGGAACAGGGCATCCTTACTGTAGGTGTCGTTACTAAGCCTTTCCAGTTTGAAGGAAAGCCTCGTATGAACAACGCACTTAATGGTATCGAAAGATTAAAAGAGAGTGTAGATACTCTTATTGTAATCCCTAACCAGAAGCTTGTTGAAATCTGCAATAAGTCTATGGGTATCGGTGAGAGCTTCCGCATGGCTGATCAGGTTCTTCATCAGTCAGTACAGGGTATCACGGATCTTATCACTAAGAATTCACTCATTAACCTTGACTTCGCCGATGTTACAACAGTTATGAAGGACAAGGGCTTAGCACACGTAGGTATTGGCTCTGCTAAGGGAGATGAAAAGGCACTTGAAGCTGTTAAGGCTGCTGTTGCTTCTCCACTTCTTGAGACAAGCATTCAGGGTGCTACAGATGTTATCGTTAACATTTGTGGTGATGTTGGACTTAACGATGCTAACGAAGCTACATCATATGTTCAGGATATGACAGGCGCTGACGCTAATATCATTCTTGGTATTACAGTTGACGAGAATATGTCTGATGAAGTTTCAGTTACAGTTATTGCTACAGGTCTTTGTGAGCCAGCTGCTACACTAGCACCTACTCGCAGCACAGTAGCAGGAATGCAGTATGCTTCCCAGGTTAGACCAGCAGCTACTACAACAGATTTACATAATATGCGTTCTACTACAGCTCCAGCTGGACAGTCAGGTGTTACAAATACTCCACCGGTTGTTAATAGACCGGTTACACCATCACCTGCTACACAGTCTCCACTTCATAAACCAGTTACTCCTTCTCCAACTGAGAGCAGTGTAACAGAACTAAACATTAAAATGCCTGATTTTATGAGCTCAATTAAGAAATAAATATAAAAAGATGTCGGATTTTTAGTCCGACATCTTTTTTATTATTAATAAATTTATTACTCTGTATCATCCTTAAAGAATGAGATTTCATCATGCAATTTTGCTGCAATATCCTTTAAATCATCAGCAGATGCTGCAAGACTTGAAACGGTAGCAGATAACTCTTCTACAGATGCACCTGTTGTCTGAGATGATGCGGCGTTTTCCTGAGAAATTGCAGATAGTGATGACATTGCATCAGAAACCACTTCGTTGGAGGTTACACAGGTATTTGCACCACCGGCAATATCTCTGACACCATTAACTGTGCCATCAATATCTTCAAGCATTCCGTTAACAGATTGAAGAGTACCACCAATTGCATCCTGCTGCTCTAAATTGCCTTGTTTAACCAGATTTGCGGCAGCTACTGCAGCTTCTGCTTCCTTAAGCAAAGCATCCATTTCTTCCCTAATGCCCTGTGCCATCGCATCAGATTCATCAGCAAGCTTCCTAATTTCTTCTGCAACAACGGCAAATCCCTTACCTGCTTCACCGGCTCTTGCTGCCTCAATCGAAGCATTAAGTGAAAGAAGATTTGTCTGAGCTGCAATTCCAGAAATACCTTCTACACGTTCATTAATGTTGGAAACAGCGTCTTGGGTTGCAGAAATGGTGCGTGCGATTTCTTCAATCCTTTCAGTCATATCGCTGCTTGAATCTTGCAGGTTTTCAAGAGACTTGCTGGAAGATTCTGAAGCTAGCTTCATTCTACCAGCCAGACTTTCCATATTGTCGGTAGAATTCTGAACACCAACAACGGCATCTGTAATCTTACCTACGTTTTCAGCGGCTTCCTGAATTTCTTCAGCCTGTTGAACAGCTCCTGTTGCGATTTCCTGTACTGCGTTTGCTACTGTGTCAGTGGTTGCTGCAATTTGATTTGCCATATCGGCCAAATCCTCTGAAGAAGTAGTTACAGTAGCTGCAGAGTTTTTTATTGAAGTAACAATATTACCTAATCTATCAATAACAGAGTTTGTACTGCGAACAATTTCACCAAATTCGTCTTTTCGAGTAGCAAAGCCTTCAATCTTTTTGAAACGTCCATCTGCTAATTGAGAGATGGAAGAGTTAACAGCAATAATTGGCTTGGTAAAGCTGGTTGCAACTACTAGAGAAATAGCTACAGAAATTATAAGAAGAATAATACCAATTATTACGATAGTCATTGCGGATTTAATTGCGGAAGACATAATGTCAGAATATTTTTGTGCGGCAGCAACAACATACCCGCTTTGAGGCTCTCTAAGCCAAGATATGTATGTTAAACCTGTATCAAGTTCTCTAAATATCAATCCGCTAGATTCAGTAGATGTCATAAATTCATAGGCACTCATATCATATTCTTCATCTAATGCAATCTCGAATTGTGAATGAGCTGCCATCATTCCAGTTGTATCAACAATATAACCATCATCTATGTTTTCGGCTAGGAATTCATGGAGATTATTTAAATCAAAGCTTCTTTGGATTGTTCCAATTACTCTTGAACCATCTTGACTGTAAATTGGTACACAAACAATAGTTATTCTGATGTTGTTAGATTTGCTTATTACAACATCCGAAACTGCAACCTGTCCAGTTGAAATGGCTTTTTGAAAATAATCTCGATCTGAAATATTTGTGAGTTCGGACCCATCTGTTCTAAAAAGCTGGTTACCACTTGCTAAAGTGAGGATAGTACTATTATTGCCATCATTTATTATGTCGTTTATACGATTCATGTGGGCAAGCATAACAACCCCTGGGATAGAAGGCTCCTCGCCAATTTCAGCTTTTTGCATATAGTTAACGGTGCTAGGAGAAGTGGCAAAGGTTTCTAAGGCAGAGATGTTCTCGTTCATGACTTCTGAAAACTTTGTTTCTATTATTTTCGCATTGGCTGACAAAAGCTTTAATGCGTCTTCTTTGTCCTTTCTTGTAGAACTATTGTAGCTTACAAGAATAGCAATAATAAGTGGAACGGCTACAAGCAAAGCCATAAGTAGTATAAGCTTTGTTTTGATGCTATCCTTAAAGCTGATTGTATTTGCTGATCTAGTAGATGATTCTTTTCCCATATGCCCCTCCTGAAGAACAAATATCTAGAATTTATCAAACTCCAAAACTATTCTATAACATGAAATGGAACAAATTGTGAAACAAATGTTAAAGATGTATATACAACTTGTGAGATAATAGATATAGTGTTAAAAAATAGCAGCATAACATAAAAGGGGGACAAGTGGTGAGAATTTATATATGGAAATGACTTTTGGCTGACAAGACTTATGTTTTTAAAAGAAAACAGTTACATGCAATTGGATGTGCTATAGTTAGTTAGTGAAAAAATTAACGATATATATTCTCAGCAACAAAATATGAAAAATCCAATAGAAATTTTAGAAAAACTAAATAATACACATTCCCTTTCAATAGAGGAATATGAACTACTTCTTAATAATATTAATCCAGAGCTTATGCAGCTTGCAGCTAACTATGCCTGCGATTATCAAAAGCAATATTATCAGAACAAAGTGTTTATACGAGGCCTTGTGGAGTTCTCCAATTATTGTAGAAACAATTGCTTATATTGCGGTATTCGACGTGATAATAAAAACTGCGAGCGATATCGTCTTCGTATAGAAGAAATTATCAAATGTGCAAATGAAGGATACGACTTAGGTTTTAGGACAGTAGTTTTGCAGGGAGGCGAGGACTTCGCATACTCAGATGAAGATATGTGTCATATCATAAGGGAGATAAAAAAAGCTCATCCCGATATGGTGATCACTCTTTCAATAGGAGAGCGAGATAGAGCAAGCTATGAGGCGTACTATCAGGCAGGTGCAGGACGATTTTTGCTTAGACATGAAACTGCAAATCCAGCACTGTATGCCAAGCTTCATCCAAAGGAATTGTCTTGGGAACATAGGATGAATTGCCTTAAAGATCTAAAGGATATAGGCTATCAGGTAGGAGCCGGTTTTATGGTGCAGTCTCCTGGCCAGACTAATTATGATTTAGCGATGGATCTAAAATTCGTAGAAGAATTTAAGCCAGACATGTGTGGAATTGGTCCGTTCATCAGCCACAAGGACACACCATTTGCTAAAGAAAACAGTGGAACCCTAGAGATGACATTGTTTTTGATTTCTCTGATGAGACTAATCTATCCACAAATGCTCATCCCAGCCACTACAGCACTTGGCACAATCGATGCTAAGGGACGCGAAAAAGGAATCCAGGCAGGTGCCAACGTCCTAATGCCAAACCTATCACCCGTATCAGTCCGCAAAAAATATAGCCTATATGATAACAAAATCTGCACCGGCGAAGAAGCAGCCGAATGCATAAACTGCCTAAAAGGCCGCGTCAACTCCATAGGCTACGAAATCATAACCGCCCCTGGCAACCGCGCCGGCTTCGAAAAACGCGTTGAATAATCCATTATTTTTAGTGGATTTAATTTATAAATTATAAGTAGCCCGCAGGTAACAATGTTCTGGGCTTCTTAAGGGAAGCATTCCTAGCTGACCGTAGAAGCCCAGAATATTGTGACCGTAGCGGGCGAGCCAATACCTAAAAATTTACACAAACACGAAAAGAGGTAAAAATAATGTACAATGTAAAGTCTATGAAAGCTGATGAGTTTATAGACCATCAGGAAATCCTCGACACAATAGAATATGCCGAAGCAAACAAAAATAATTTCGAGCTTATCGATAAGCTCCTTGAAAAAGCAAGACCAGTAAAGACTGAGGAAGGCTGTGTATGTAGCGGTCTTACACACCGTGAAGCAGCAGTTCTCCTTGCATGTGAGGATGAAAAATACATCCAGAAAATGTTTAACGTAGCACAGGAGATAAAGGATGCATTTTACGGTAACCGTATCGTTCTTTTTGCTCCACTTTATCTTTCAAATTATTGTGTAAATGGCTGTGTATACTGCCCATATCATCTCAAAAATAAGCATATCGCCAGAAAGAAGCTTACTCAGGAGGAAGTTAAGGCTGAGGTTATCGCACTTCAGGATATGGGACACAAGCGCCTTGCCATCGAGGCAGGAGAGGACCCTGTAAACAACCCTATCGAATACATCTTAGAGTGCATAAATACTATCTACAGCATCCATCATAAAAATGGAGATATCAGACGTGTAAACGTAAATATTGCCGCAACAACAGTTGAAAATTACAAGAAGCTTAAGGATGCAGGTATTGGTACATATATCTTATTCCAGGAGACTTACAATAAGGAAAGCTATGAACAGCTTCATCCAACAGGACCAAAGCACGACTATGCATATCATACAGAGGCTATGGACCGTGCAATGGAAGGTGGTATTGATGACGTTGGACTTGGTGTACTTTTCGGACTTGAAAGCTATAAGTACGAGTTTGCCGGACTTCTCATGCACGCAGAGCACCTTGAGGCAGTTCACGGAGTAGGACCACACACAATTTCAGTTCCAAGAGTAAAGCATGCAGACGATATTGATCCTGATGAGTTTGACAACTCTATTCCAGACGAAATGTTTACAAAAATCGCAGCCTGCATCAGAATCGCTGTTCCATATACAGGAATGATTATTTCTACAAGAGAGTCTGAGGAAGTACGTCGCAAGATGCTTCAGGTAGGTATTTCTCAGGTTTCAGGTGGTAGCCGTACATCAGTTGGTGGTTACACAGAGGAGGAGCGTCCTCATGATACAGAGCAGTTTGATGTTTCTGACCAGCGTACACTTGATGAGGTAGTAAAGTGGCTGATGGAGACAGGACACATTCCTTCATTCTGTACAGCATGCTACCGTGCAGGCCGCACAGGTGACAGATTTATGTCTCTTTGCAAGACAGGTCAGATTATTAACTGCTGTCATCCAAACGCACTTATGACACTTACAGAATATCTTGTAGATTATGCTTCTGAGGAGACAAAGGAAGTAGGCTTCAAGATGATAGAGGATGAGCTTAAGAAGATTCCAAAGGAAAATGTAAGAAACATTGCCATGGAAAATATTGAAGCCATCAAGAATTCCAACAGAAGAGATTTTAGATTCTAAATAGCCTTCCCCATTAGGGGGAAGGTGTCAGCGTAGCTGACGGATGAGGGAAATATTATGTCACTAAATAACACACCAAGCGGTGCACGCACCCACATAGGCTTTTTTGGTATCAGAAACGCCGGTAAATCAAGCATAGTAAATAAGCTCACCAATCAGGAAATATCCCTTGTGTCAGCCCATAAAGGTACCACCACGGACCCTGTTAAAAAGTCCATGGAGCTTCTTCCTATAGGCCCTGTTGTTATAATCGATACAGCAGGCTTTGACGATGAAGGAGAGCTTGGAGAACTTAGGAAACATCGCACCTATCGCATTTTAGATGAAATGGATATTGTTGTACTGGTGCTTGATGCCAGAGAACAGGTCATTTCAGAGGAGGAAATTGATTTCCTTAAGGATGTAAAATCAAGAAAGCTTCCTTATATCATAATTGAAAATCATACAGATGAGGCTGAGGCTCATGGCTTTAAAGAACTTTCAGACGAAAATATCATATTTGTAGATGCTACAAAGGATGATATGTCTAAAGTAAAAGAGGCTCTTATTAGCCTCAAGCCAGAAAAAAAGGAGCCAGTTCTTTTGGCAGATTTAGTCAAGCCAAAGGATACAGTAGTCCTTGTAATTCCAATAGATGAATCAGCTCCAAAAGGTAGAATTATTCTTCCACAGCAAATGGTTTTAAGAGATTTGTTGGATAATCATTGTAAGGCTATCTGCTGCCAACCACAGGAATTAGCTGAAACCCTCAAGGAAAACAGCAATGTTTCATTAGTAATTACAGATTCTCAGGCGTTCAAAAAGGTTGCTGAAATTGTACCAAATGAGATAGAGCTTACTTCTTTTAGTATTCTTATGGCAAGATACAGAGGAAGTCTGGGCACACAGCTTGAGGGAGTTGCAGCCATAAAATCCCTTAAAGCTGGTGACAAGGTGCTTATTTCCGAAGCCTGCACACATCACAGGCAGTGCAACGATATTGGCACAGTTAAAATACCAGGCTGGGTAAAAAACTACACAGGCCAGGATATAATTTTTGAATTTTCATCAGGTAATGAATTTCCAGAGGATTTATCAGCCTACGCACTTGTCATTCACTGTGGCGGCTGCATGATAAATGAAGCAGAAATGAAAAGCCGAGTAAAACACTGCAAAGAGCAGGGCGTTCCAATCGTAAATTATGGCATGGCTATTGCAGAATTTAATGGAATTTTAGACAGAAGTCTTAGAATATTACAATAGCCTTCCCCTTGAGGGGAAGGTGCCCAGAGGGCGGATGAGGTGTGTACCTAAAATACTTAGACTAATCTAAATAGCTTCCCCAAAAATAGGGGAAGCTATTTCCATAACTAAGCTCCAAAAAAGAAAAAGAATAACACATACAAAACGAGCAACAGCATAATGCCAACTCCAATAGTAGTGCATAGTATAAGCTTACTATTGTTTTTCTGCTGATGCTGTATTTGATTGATAGATTCAGTAAGTGTATTGATTTTTAGCTCAAGGGCATCACATTTTTCTTCGATTGGAAGACTTAGCTCTTCAAAGCTTTCGCGCAACGTTGCTTTGAGATACTTTGGTGCGACTTCATCAGAATCTTCATAATTGTTTTCTTTTGCTTCAATAAGCTTTTCAAGTGAAATCAGACTATCTTTGATATGAGCAAATTCTTCTTTTACATTTCTGTCTCCGAAATCAGATAAGTCCATAATGTTTGCATCGTTAATCATTTTCTGCCCCCTTACGTTGAATATTCTAAAAATTTAGTTCAAAATCTATAGTTGTTATAATTTTACCACTTTATTAAAGAAAAGAGTATAATGTATTTGAATGTGGTGGAAAATAGTAATAAGCTATAAAATATAAACTTGAAAGGAATTACATATATGCTTGAAGTAGGAATGAAGGGCCAGGCCCAAACAGAGGTTAACTTGGATAATACTGCAAAGGCTTTTTGCAGTGGAGCCTTAGATGTTTTTGCTACACCAGCAATGATTTCTCTTATGGAGGAGACTTGCTGGAAAATGATTCAGCCTGAGCTAGAGGAAGGTGAGGGCTCTGTAGGTACTATGGTAAATATCAGCCATACAGCCCCAAGTGCCGTTGGAAGAACGGTAAAGTGTCAGGCCACACTTACACAGATAGATGGAAGAAAACTTACTTTTGAGGTTGAGTGCTCTGATGAAAATGGAGTAGTAGGTAAGGGTACACATGAGCGTTTCATTATAAATAATGAGAAGTTTATGGCAAAAGCCACTAGACAGAAGGCAGACTAGTTTTTATAATTAATAGGCATGATTTTTGTTATCCAAAAATCATGCCAGATACGAATACCGAATTTTTGATGAAATTCGCTATTCCATATGTTTATTAGATATTACGGAGGAAATTGATGAAAGAAATTCTTCAGCAGATTAAAGAAGTTGTAGTTCAAGGTTTCAAGGACTGTGGCTACGATGAAAAATATGGAATGGTTACTTTGTCAAACCGTCCAGATCTTTGCCAGTTCCAGTGTAATGGTGCACTTGCGGCTGCAAAGGAATATAAAAAGGCACCTATCGGTATTGCAGGTGAAGTGGCAGAAAAGCTTGCTGCAAATACAATGTTTTCAAAGTGTGAGGCATGCCCACCAGGATTTATTAATATGAATCTGTCTGATGAGTTTATTGCAAACTTCGTTTCGCAGATGGCAGCTGATGATGAGCGCTTTGGAGTGGACAAGGTTTCAACACCTAAAAAGGTTATGATTGATTACGGCGGACCAAACGTTGCAAAGCCACTTCATGTTGGACATCTTCGTTCCGCAATCATAGGCGAGTCTATCAAGCGTACAGCTCGTTTTATGGGTGATGAGGTTATCGGTGATGTACATCTTGGAGACTGGGGTCTTCAGATGGGTCTTATCATCACAGAGCTTAAGCTTCGCAAGCCAGAGCTTGTTTATTTTGATGAAAACTACGATGGAGAGTACCCAACAGAGCCTCCATTTACCATAACTGAGCTTGAGGAGATTTATCCATGCGCATCAGGCAAATCAAAGGAGGATGAGGCTTACAAGGAAGCTGCAATGAATGCTACCTTTGAGCTTCAGCATGGAAGAAAGGGCTATCAGGCACTTCTTGCTCATATTCTTAATGTATCTGTTACAGATCTTAAGAAAAACTACGAAAAGCTTGATGTAGATTTTGACTTATGGAAGGGGGAAAGCGATGCACAGCCATACATCCCTGACATGGTTCAAAAAATGAAGGATGATGGCTTTGCGTACATTTCAGAGGGGGCTCTTGTAGTAGACGTTAAAGAAGAAACAGACACAAAAGAAGTCCCACCATGCATGATTCTTAAGTCAGATGGAGCATCTTTATATAACACAACGGACCTTGCTACAATGGTATGGAGAATGAAGGACTATAATCCTGATTCAATCATTTACGTTGTAGACAAGAGACAGGAGCTTTACTTTACACAGGTATTCCGCTGTGCTAAAAAGACTGGCATTGTACCAGACGAAACAAATCTTTACTTCGTAGGCTTTGGTACTATGAACGGCAAAGACGGCAAGCCATTTAAGACACGTCAGGGTGGTGTTATGCGTCTTGAATATCTTCTTTCCGAAGTAGAAGAGAAGATGCTTGAAAAGATTAAAGAAAATGGCACAATGAGCGATGAAGATGCTGAGAAGACAGCCAAGATTGTTGGTCTTTCAGCTGTAAAATATGGTGATCTTTCAAATCAGGCTTCAAAGGATTACATTTTTGATATAGATAGATTTACATCTGCTGAGGGAAATACAGGCCCTTATATTCTTTACACAATCGTTAGATGTAAATCAATCCTTGCAAAGGCTGGGGATGTTGTAATTAAGGGTTCAATCCTTCCTGCACATTCTGACTCAGAGAGAGCACTTCAGCTTGAGCTTACAAAGTTCATGGCTGCACTTTCATCAGCTTACGAGGATATGGCACCTCACAAGATTTGCGCATATATTTATGATTTAGCAAACGCATTCAACAGATTCTATCACGATACAAAGATTTTGGCTGAGGAGAACGATGAAGTAAAGGCTAGCTACTTAAAGCTTCTTACCTTGACTAGAGATGTCCTTGAAAAGTCAATCGACCTTCTCGGTTTCAAGGCACCGGAGCGTATGTAAATGACCGATACATCATTTTTACCAATTGACTTTATTAATCGCATGGAGCAGGACTTAGGTCCTGACTTCCATGCTTTTTTACGTTCTTACGAGGAAAACAAGATATCTGCACTTAGATTTAACCCCATAAAGGCAGATGCAGCTGTAATAGAAAATTGCAAGGATATGCTCACAGGAAAGGTAGAGTGGAGCAACTACGGCTACTATTACGATGATGAAAATAGCCGTCCGGGGCTTCATCCATATCATCAGGCTGGTGTGTATTACATTCAGGATGCATCTGCTCAACTTCCGGTAGAAATGCTTTGCCCACAGCCAGGCGATTACTGTCTTGATTTGTGCGCTGCCCCTGGTGGTAAATCCACACAGATAGCAGGCTATTTGATGGGAGAGGGACTCCTTGTATCCAATGAACCCATGAAAAACAGAGCTAAAATATTGTCCGAAAATGTTGAAAGACTAGGCATTACAAATGCCATAGTCACATCAGAATATCCAGATAAACTAGCAGCGGCTTTCCCGGAATATTTCGATAGAATAATGGTGGATGCACCATGCTCTGGTGAGGGAATGTTTAGAAAGAACCATGACGCCTGTGGTGAATGGTCACTTGATTCTGTTAAGATGTGCGCTGATAGACAGGCGGATATTTTAGACAGAGCCTACGAAATGCTCATACCAGGAGGCAGACTTTGCTACAGCACCTGCACCTTTGCCAAACTAGAGGATGAGGAGGCAGTGGCAGCTTTCGTTGAAAGACACCCAGATGTGACTGTTATAGAGGAGCGACGTCTATGGCCACATGAGGTAAAGGGCGAGGGCCACTATGCGGCACTTTTAGAAAAGGCTGATGACGGCAGAAGTGAGGAGTGCAGGGAAGCACGCTCACTGGCCAAGATAAAACAGCCAAACAAAAAGGAAATTGCAGATTTCCTTGAATTCAAAAAAGGCTTTTCTAAGGAGGAAAAGCTGTCAGCACAGCTGATGGATGAGGGCGTAATCAAAAACATATTACAGCTAAAGGATTTGTTGTATTTGCTCCCTGAAAACGCACCAGATATTACAGGACTCCATGTTCTTAGAGGCGGTCTGTTTCTTGGCACTCTAAAAAAGAATCGTTTTGAGCCAAGCCATGCTCTTGCATTAGCACTTAAAAAAGATGAGTATTGCAATGTATTTGATATGGCCTCATCTGATATTCAGACACAAAACTATCTAAAGGGCCAGTCCATCATGGCTGATGTAAAGGATGGCTGGACACTCATCACTGTGGATGGTTATTCACTTGGATGGGGAAAGGCTAGTAAAGGTCAAATAAAGAATCATTATCCTAAGGGGTTGAGATTACTATGATGTATAAGATTTATAAGCACAAACAGGACATATACGAATTTATAATGTTTACCATAGCCTCATTGATTATGGTAATAGGAATCTATTTTTTTAAATTCCCAAATCATTTTTCCTTTGGAGGTATAAGTGGTCTTTCTATTGTGTTGTCTGCCCTTATGACACACACACCAGGCCATATCAACCTGATAATAAATATGGCTTTATTACTTTTAGGATTTGTAGTCTTTGGTAAAAAATTTGGAGTGAAGACCACCTACATCACATTACTTGTGTCATTCGGTCCTACAATATGTGAGAAATATTGGCCTATGGATGGTCCACTTACAAATCAGCCTGTACTTGAGCTGATGTTTGCTATAGCACTTCCAGCCTTTGCATCAGCAGTATTTTTCAACCTTGGTGCATCTTCGGGTGGAACAGATATTGTGGCCATGATTTTGAAGAAATATACAAAGGTGGACATAGGAACAGCACTTTTCCTTTCAGATGTTTTCATCGTAATATCAGCCTGTCTGGTATTTAATGTTGAGACTGGTTTATTCTCTCTGGTAGGACTATTAGCCAAATCACTTGTGGTAGATGAAACCATAGAAAACATTAACCTTGCAAAATATTTCACTATAATATGCAATGACCCAGATCCGATAGTAAATTATATTACAGAAGAATTGGGAAAGGGTGCCACGGTTTACAAGGCTGAAGGAGCATATCAGCATCAAGAAAAGACTGTAGTGCTCACCATTCTAAAAAGACAACAGGCAGTGGAACTTAAAAATTATATCAGAAAAAATCAGCCATCAGCGTTTATTGCAATTACAAATAGTAGTGAAATCATAGGTAAGGGCTTTAGAGGCTATAATTAATTCATGAGCCTTCTCCCCTTAGTAGGGGGAAGGTGTCACCGCAGGTGACGGATGAGGGTATGAAGTAGAGGTATTCATAGATGAAATCAGTTTGGGGCATCCTTGCCCACGTTGACGCGGGCAAGACCACATTATCAGAAGCAATTTTATACAATTCAGGCCAGTTAGCATCCCTTGGTCGAGTAGACCATGGGGATGCTTTTTTGGATACAGATTCCCAGGAGAGAGCCAGAGGTATCACCATTTTTTCAAAGCCTGCAGTATTTGCCTATGAGGGTGCAGATATCACTCTTTTAGATACGCCAGGTCATGTGGATTTTGCCACAGAGGCAGAACGAGCAATATGGGCATTAGATTATGCTATTCTTTTGATATCCGGAACTGATGGGGTACAGGCACACACCAAAACCATCTTCAGACTGCTTGAAAAATACCATGTTCCAACTGTCATTTTTATAAACAAAATGGACATGGAGGGCGCTGATTTACAGGCAAATATTCAAGCTCTGAAGGCTGAGCTATCTGATAAATGCACTTTAAATAATGATTTTGAATCTATGGCTCTATCAGACGAGCAGGCAATGGAAGAGTTTTTAGATAAAGATACATTGTCTGATGAAACAGTTTTTAGATTAATTAACGATAGACTTGCATTCCCTGTTTTTGCAGGGGCAGCCCTTAAAAATCAAGGCGTCACAGAGCTTTTACAGTTTATGTCAAAGCTTTCAAAATCTATGTCTAGACCTTTAGAGCTTGGAGGAAGAATATTTAAAATCGAAAGTCTTGGTAGAGATACCAGATTAAGCTTTATGAAAATCACCGGTGGTATCCTTAAAGTAAAGTCCACCCTTTCAAATGGTGAGAAGATAAACGAGCTTAGAATATACTCTGGATTAAAATACACTCAGGTTGAGGAAGCAGTGGCAGGGGATGTTGTTGCTCTTGTAGGTCCCAAAGACACCTTTGCAGGTCAAGGCATAGGCCTTGAGGGAGATAGAGCAGATTTGACTCTCAATCCAGTTCTTTCTTATCAGCTGTCATTTTTAGATGGCACATTGCCTAGGCTTGCTTATCCAAAGATTATAGCACTAAACGATGAGGACCCATCCTTGAATGTGAACTGGGACTCAGCCACAGAGCAGATAACTATGAATCTCATGGGCGAGGTTCAGACAGAAATTCTTGTAAATAAAATTAAAGCTGAGCTAGGCTATGAAACTGAATTTTCAGAAACAGGAGTTTTATACAAGGAAACTGTTGCAGCACCAGTAGAAGGAGTAGGACATTTTGAGCCCCTTAGACATTATGCAGAGGCTCATGTTTTGATGGAACCACTTCCTGTTGGCAGTGGAATTAAGGTTGAAGCAGATGTTTCTACAGATGATTTGGCTTTAAACTGGCAGCGTCTGATAGAGACACATATTTTGGAAAAAGAGCATTTGGGCACTTCTATAGGAGCTCCACTTACCGACGTAAAATACACCATAATTGGTGGAAGAGCCCACATCAAACATACCGAGGGTGGAGATTTTAGAGAGGCTACTTATCGTGCTATAAGACAGGGTTTAATGGAGGCTGGCACCACTATTTTAGAACCCTATTATCGTTTTGAAATGCTATTGCCATCAGATTCCATAGGGAGGGCTATGACAGATATCGAGACCATGAGCGGCTCCTTTAATCCGCCAGAGGATATTGGCGGAAAAAGCAAGCTTACTGGAATTGCCCCTGCTTCTGAAATTAAAAACTATAGTGCAAAGCTTATCACCTATACCAAAGGTGAAGGGCAGATGTCTTTGGTATTTGATGCCTATAGACCATGCCACAATCCAGACGATGTTATAACGGTATTTGATTACAATCCGGATGCAGATTTGGACAATCCTTCAGCTTCGGTATTCTGTTCCCATGGGGCAGCAACCATAGTTCCATGGTATGAGGTTAAGGATAATTGTCATGTGCCATGCAGACAGGATAAGGCAGATTTTGAAGACGAAATCATTTCCACAAAAAGGATGAATCATAATGTGGATGAGTGGTTAGATCCTGATGAAATAGACAAAATACTTGCTATGGCAACTCACAGCAACCATGACAAAAAGCCTAAAAAGGGATGGCATTATGGCGAAGGAACCAGAGTAAGACGAATAGATTCCGATTATGTGTACAAGGCTCCTAAAGCCATAAAGCCTAAGGAAAAATATCTTTTAGTAGACGGCTACAATCTCATATATGCATGGCCTGAGCTAAAAGCTGTTTTAGACGTGAATTTAGATGGCGCCAGAGGAAAGTTGCTAGATATATTAAGCAATTACAAAGCCATGACAGATTACAACGTAATAGCTGTATTTGATGCTTATAGGGTAAAAGGTCATGAGGTCACAGCGTCAGATTACCTGAACATACATCAGGTGTTTACCGCAGAGGCCCAGACAGCAGATGCCTATATTGAACGCTTCACACATGAACATGGCAAAAAATACGATATTACGGTAGTGACTTCAGATGGCTTAGAACAGGTCATTATAAGTGGTGCTGGTGCAAGGCTCATATCTTCCAGAGAATTCATTCTTGAGGTAGAAAGAAAAGCTCAGGAGTTAAGAGATAATTACAATTTAGAATAGTTAGTTAAATAAAATAATGAATTTACTGTGATTTTTAACAGTAAGTTCATTATTTTTTTTTATACTACCAATAAGTGGTTTATTGAGGAGAAAATTACCCCTTAACTTAGGAGCGTTCATATGGGAATATATGAGTTTGACGAAAAAGAGAGAGCAACGCTAGAAAGGCTTAGCATTGCTATGGCTATATATCAGTTGGTTGACAAAAGGGTGGTAACGCTTTTAGTTACTGATGGTATGTGCAAGCTGATGGGAATGAAGCGCTCTGATTGCGTAAAGCTTTTGAATGAGGATATGTACAAGGACGCACATCCAGATGACAGGGCAAGAGCTGCCGATGCAGCTTATAAGTTTGCTGCTGGCGGGGATGTGTTTGACTGTGTCTATAGGACCATGTCACACACTCTTGGAGACTATGTAATTTTGCATTCTCATGGGTCTCATTTTTTTACAGAAACTGGTGTTATGCTTTCTTCAACCATCTATATGCTTGAGGGAATTGGTGGGGATGAATCAAATCCTCTCACAGAAAGACTAGCATCTAATTATATAGACATTATGAATAAAGAGAGCCTTATAAGAGATAATTTCTACGATACTCTTACAGGCTTGCCAAACATGTCTTATTTTCTACAGCTTGCAGAGGCTGGCAAACAGTCTATTTTAAGCGCAGGCTTTACTCCAGGACTTCTTTTTATAGATTTAACAGGAATGAAATATTATAACCAAAAATATGGCCTTCGGGAAGGCGATAACCTGTTGGTTTCTTGTGCTCTGATTTTAAAGAAGTATTTCCCAAATGAAAACTGCGGTCGAATGGGTTCAGATCATTTTGCTGTTTTCACAAAAATGGAGGGTATAGAAGATACCTTAAACCAATTATTTGAAGATATAAAATATGCAAATGAGGGAAGATCCCTTCCGATACATGTGGGAATTTATTCATCAGCCTTTGAGGATGTTTCAGCCAGCAATGCTTTTGATAGAGCTAAAATTGCCAGTGATAAGGAAAAAGGAGCATATATTTCAAAGTTTGCATACTATGACGAGAATACCCATGCAGCCACAACAGATTATCAATATGTGGTTAATAATTTTGAAAGAGCCATGACTGAGGGCTGGATTGTACCATACTATCAGCAGATAATAAGAGCCGTAAATGGTCTCGTCTGTGATGAAGAAGCATTGGCCAGATGGATTGACCCTGCAAGGGGCATGATACCACCAAACCATTTTATATATGTACTAGAGGATGTAAAGCTTATTCACAAGCTTGATTTATATATTCTAGAATGTGTAATAAAGGATTTAGAGGATGTATATGAAAAGGGATTTTCTGTAGTTCCTGTTTCTATAAATCTTTCAAAATATGATTTTCAGCTGTGTGATATGGTGGAGGAAATCATCAAAAGAGTAGAGGCTTCAAAAATTACTGCCGCTGATATAACTATCGAAATAACAGAAAGTGTATCGGAACTTGAGCCTGAATTTGTCAGCAGACAGATTAATAGATTCCATGAAGCGGGCTTCAAGGTTTGGATGGACGATTTTGGAAGTGGTTATTCATCCCTTAATATGCTCCAGCGATTTGATTTTGATGTTTTAAAATTTGATATGAGATTTATGCGTGAATTTAATATGTCACGTAAAAATCATGTTATTTTAAAACAACTGGTTCAAATGTCAAAGAAGCTTGGAATTGATACTGTTATAGAGGGCGTAGAGACCATAGAACAGGTTAAATTTTTACGAGAAATCGGAGCCTCAAAGATTCAGGGCTTCTTCTTTGCCAAACCAATTCCGCTTCAGGAATGGTACGATATTTATGGAGCAAATGTAGGCAACCAAATAGAAAATCCTGAAGAAACCGAATACTATGACGCTATCACAAAGGTTAATGTTGTAGAACCTGAGGTAAATACAGACTTCAATTGGCATTCAAAGGAATTCTTCGGTCAACTGCCTACAGGTGTGGTTGAAATAAAGGATGATGCCATGTATGTCATTCGCTATAATAAGACTTTTGCAAATTTCCTGTTGAAAGCAGATTATGTAGACGAAACAGATTTGGGTAGTGTTGCGATAAAACAAAAAAGACTTCCAGCAGATGAAATGATGAATACTCTGGATAAATGTATAGAGTCAAAGCGATGGGAACTTGTGGAAGGCATTGATGAAGTCGGAATGAAGCTGGATTTGTTTTTGCGATTTATTGGAGAAAATCCTTTGAACAATCGCTGCGCATTTGAGGTTGTTATTATTTCTGTTACGTCGGAAGAGTAAGTCTGATTTGACACATGACAGTAAATGTGTTACGTTGTTTGTCGAAATAAAAAGTGAGTTTAGGTGTCCATAGATTCGTATATACGAATTGGTATGGGTGAAAAGGGAATCTGGTGCGAATCCAGAGCGAAGCCGTCACTGTGTTAGGGAGTCTGTATTCAAGTCACTGAGTTATGCTTGGGAAGAGAATGCAGATGATGATCGAAGTCAGGAGACCTGCCTAATCTTAAATTAATGATTTGCGGACTTTCGAATCTTAATTCAGAAATTTGTTGAATTAAGGGTCGCACTGCGCGACCCTTTTGATTTGTCGTCCGTTAAATTAAAGAAATGGAGGATGACATTAGATGAAGAGAAAAGCGTTAATGGGACTAGCTCTTATGATGAGCGCGTCAATGCTGTTCATGGCATGCGGCAATAAAACAGAGCAGCCTGAACAAGCTGAGGAGGCCGCTACAGAGGTGGTTAGTGAGGAGTCAGATCAGGAAATGGCTGATAATTGTGCCAAGCTTATTGATGCAATTTATGTTCAAAATTGGACAGAAAATACAGAGGCTCAGTGTAAGGAAGCAAAGGCTGCTTGGGATGCACTTAGCGATTCTGCAAAGGAATTGGTAGAGGGTGAGTTTGCTGACCCGGATTACTTTGGCAGAGATACAGGTGATGCGTCAAAAGATGACCCACTTAATCAGGATGAAATCGGTGACAACGAAATTCTTGTTGTAAGCTTTGGTACTTCCTTTAATGATAGTCGTGTTCAGGACATCGGTGGAGTAGAAAAGGCAATCGCAGAGGCAAACCCAGACTGGTCTGTTAGACGTGCATTTACAGCACAGATTATCATCAATCATATTTTGGCTCGTGATAATGAAAAGATTGATAATGTTGATCAGGCTCTTAATCGTGCTGTGGATAACGGTGTAAAGAACCTTGTTGTTCAGCCTACACACCTTATGCATGGTGCTGAATATGATGAGCTTATGGAAGCTGTTGAAGCTTATGCTGACAAGTTTGAAACAGTAAAGGTAGCTGAACCACTTCTGGGTCAGGTTGGTTCTGATGCAAATGCGGTTAATTCAGACAAGGAGACAGTTGCAAAGGCTATCGCCGCTGAAGCAGTATCTGAGACTGAGTATAAGGATTTAGCAGAGGCTGAGAAGGATGGTCTTGCATTTGTATTCATGGGACACGGTACAAGCCACACAGCAAAGGTTACTTACTCACAGATGCAGACACAGATGGATAAGCTTGGTTACAAGAACGTATTCATTGGTACTGTTGAGGGTGAACCAGAGGAAACATCTTGCGAAAACATTATTGCTGCAGTTAAAGAGGCAGGCTACGATAAGGTTCTTCTTCGTCCACTTATGGTTGTTGCTGGTGACCATGCAAATAACGATATGGCTGGTGATGATGACGACTCTTGGAAGTCAATGTTTGAGGCTGATGGAAGCTTTACATCTATCGAGTGCCAGATAGCTGGACTCGGTGAAATCGAGGATGTACAGAAGCTTTATGTTAGCCATACAAGGGATGCAATTGAATCAGAGGGACTTGCATCAGTAGCATCAGCATCAACAGACGATCTTGTAGATGGTAAGGAATATTCGGCTGAATTTAAAACAGACAGCAGCATGTTTCATGTAAATGAAGCCTGCGATGGCAAGGGTACTCTTACAACAAAAAATGGAGAAATGACTATTCATATTTCCCTTGTTTCACAGAAGATTAAGAATCTTTACGTAGGAACAGCAGCTGATGCTGAAAAGGACAAAGCCAACTGGCTTCAGCCTACAGAGGATGAGGTGACATATTCTGACGGCACAACAGAAACTGTAAATGGTTTCGATGTTCCTGTAGAAAAGCTTGATACAGAATTTGATCTTGCAATCTTAGGTGAAAAAGGAACATGGTACGATCACAAAGTAAGTGTTTCTAATCCAAATTAGTTTTCATTAGTGGATGATAGTTGTCAGTTGAGCTAATGAATAGGGGTAGTACTTAAGTTATGAAACAAAATTAAGAGGTCTTAGTGAAAAAATTTGGTATTTTAATAGCTGCAGCGCTGCTTTTTAGCTTAACAGCCTGCAGCTTTTTTAATAAGGACAATTCAATAAAGAAAAATGAACCCCTAACCTACACCTGTCAGGTGACTCTTGAGGGTGGAAGTGGAAAGGCTACCGTAGATTCTCCAGCAGAGGTTGTGGTGACAGATGACAGCAAAACAGTAAAGCTTGTTTGGTCCAGCTCAAATTATGACTATATGTTGGTTGATGAGGTGCGCTATGACAATGAGGCGTCACCTGATGAGCACTCCGTATTTACGATACCATTTAACGAATTTGATACCGCATTTACGGTAATAGGTGATACTACTGCAATGAGTACTCCTCATGAGATAGAGTATACACTTACAGTGTATTCGCCAGAAGGTGAGCCGGTTGTAGCATCAAATGAAAGTGAAACAGGAACTTTTTCATCATCTGAAAAACCGGATTTATCTGATTACACATATAAGTCTTCTGTAGAGCTTAAATATGCCAACCAATTCAGTATAGATTATTATGAGGATGCTTCGGTTGGTGAGTTTGCTTTTATTACAATCGGTGAAGGTGAGACTTCTCAGTATTTTATCAAGCCTCTTACGGCCAAGCCTTTTAATGTAGATATTAAAGGAGTTAAAGTCCTATCTAATGTAGATAAAACATATCTGGTGTCTACATCTGTTATGGATTTGATTGCTAATATAAATGCATTAGATTCCATAGCCTTTTGTGGAACTAAAGCTGAGGATTGGTATATAAAAGATGCAGCTAACGCAATAAGGGCAGGCGATACAGTATATGCAGGGAAATATTCTGCCCCTGACTACGAGCTTTTGGTTTCAAAGGAGTGTAATCTTGCTATAGAAAATACTATGATTTACCACAATCCAGAGGTAAAGGAAAAGCTAGAGGAGCTTGGCATTCCAGTTTTAGTTGAGCGCTCCAGCTATGAGTCAAATCCTCTTGGCAGGCTTGAATGGATAAAGCTATATGGTGTTTTATTTGATAAGCTTGATGAAGCTGACAAGGTGTTTAAAACCCAATGTGACAGGGCAGAGGATATCGGAAGAATGGAAAAGACAGGAGAAACTGTTGCATTCTTTTCAGTAAATTCAAATGGCCAGATTACAGTCAGAAAGCAAGGAGATTATATATCGTCTATGATTGAAATGGCAGGCGGTACATATGTGCCTGAGGGACTTTCAGACAGTGAAAATGCCCTTTCTACCATGAAAATTACCATGGAAGATTTTTATATAGGAGCTGTTGATGCGGATGTTTTGATATACAACAGTACCATAGAGGGGGAGATTAATGAAATAGATGAGCTGATAAAAAAAGCTCCATCACTAGAAGATTTTAAAGCTGTAAAATCAGGAAATGTTTATTGCCTGAGAGAAGACTATTTCCAAAAGAGCACAAGTGTGGCAGAATTTATAGAAGAGCTACATTTAATTTTGACAGATTCATATAATTCAGGGGACTGTTTTTACAAGCTTAAGGAGTAATAATGAATTCGTGCAGAAATAGATATAGTTTGTTATTTATAATTATGTGCATAATACTGGCAGGCTGCTTTTGTTTAGGGCTTGCTGTTGGAAGTGCGGATATTTCTGTAATAGAAGTAATAAAGATTCTCTTTACATCAGCTCAGACAGGCTCTGGCAAAATCATTATTTCAATAAGACTTCCTAGAATAATTGCGGCAATTATTTTAGGAGGTGCTCTTTCTGTTTCAGGCTATTTGCTGCAGATTTTCTTTGGAAATCCAATCGCAGGACCTTATGTTCTTGGAATTTCATCAGGTGCAAAATTATTCGTTGCATTATCCATGGTATTTCTTTTAGGCAAGGGAATTGTTATTAATTCTCTTGTTATGGTAATAGCTGCATTTATAGGCTCAATTATTGCTATGGCTATAGTCATGGCTCTTGCTGGCAAGGTTAAAAATATGTCGTTGCTGGTAGTTTGTGGTGTAATGATTGGCTACATCTGTTCAGCTATTACAGAATTTGTTATAACCTTTGCAGATGATTCAAATATTGTAAATCTCCACAATTGGTCATTGGGAAGCTTTTCAGGCATAAGCTGGGACTATGTGTGGGTTTCTTTGATTATAGTTGTATTGGCAGTTCTTATTTCCTTTTTTATGTCAAAGCCTATAGGTGCTTATCAAATGGGCGAGGCTTATGCCAGAAATATGGGCGTTAACATTAAGCTTCTTAGAGGAATTTTGATTCTTTTATCCAGCATTTTATCTGCAACTGTAACAGCCTTTGCAGGTCCGATTTCTTTTGTGGGAATTGCAGTTCCACATATCATGCGTGGTGTTATGAAAACAGCAAAGCCTATAATTATGATTCCAGCCTGTTTTTTGGGTGGAGCTATAATTACATTGCTTTGCGACTGTGTAGCCAGAACAGCCTTTGCTCCTACAGAGGTAAGTATCAGCTCGGTTACAGCTATTTTTCTTGCGCCAGTTGTAATCTATATTTTGGTGTCAAGGAGGATGAATCATGGATAAGTTGATATCAACCCTAAAGCTTGATGTAGGATACGGCAAAGAGCCTGTAGTGTCTGATGTGAATATTGAAGTATCTCCTGGTGAAATACTTGCAATCATAGGTGCGAATGGTGCAGGTAAATCCACTATTTTAAAAACAATAGTAAGGCAGCTTAAAAAGCTGGATGGAGAGATTCGCATATGCGAATTAAACGAAGCTTCATTATCCGAAGAGGATATGGCAAAAAAGATATCTATGGTCTTAACCGAGCGAATTCACCCAGAACTAATGACCTGCTTTGACGTGGTGGCTACTGGCAGATATCCTTATACAGGGCGACTTGGGATTTTATCAGCTGATGATATAAAAGCAGTCAACGAAGCCATACATACAGTTGGAGCAGATGAAGTTGCAAATAAAGATTTTTCCAAGGTCAGCGACGGTCAAAGACAAAGAATAATGCTTGCCAGAGCCATCTGCCAGGACACCGATATTATGATTTTAGATGAGCCAACTTCATTTTTGGATATTCAATACAAGCTAGACATTTTATCAGTAATCCGACATCTCGCCAAAGAAAAAGGCAAAGCCGTCATAATGACAATTCACGAGCTGGAATTTGTCCCAGCCCTGGCCGACAAAGTAGTAGCAGTAGCCGACAAAAAAGTATACAAAATAGGCACTCCAGAAGAAATTTTTACAGGCGAAACCTTAGAAAAACTCTACGCCATGAAGCCCGGTACAGGAACTCAAATAACCGAAGGCCTCTTAGCTTATTCCAAATGCCTTCCCCTTGAGGGGAAGGTGCCCAACGGGCGGATGAGGTGTTAGCCTTCCCCCTTTGGGGGAAGGTGTCAGCGCCAGCTGACGGATGAGGGCACCCCCCGGCTAGCCAAAACATAAAAAGGAAACAAATATGAAAATAGAATACCTACTCCCCACCGAAATAGAATCCAAAAGCTTCCAAATAATAACCGAAGAACTAACATCAATGTCCATAAACCTCCCCGAAGACGAAGCTCCCATCACCAAACGCGTAATCCACACTAGCGCCGATTTTGACTATGCCACCACCATGTGCTATTCAAAAAATGGAATCGAAATAGCCAAAAAACTAATCAAAAACGGAGCCCACATAGTTACCGATACAAACATGGCCATGGCAGGCATAAACAAAAAAAAGCTTGCCACCTTTGGCGGTCAGGTACATTGCTTTATGGCCGATGAGGATGTGGCCCTAGAAGCAAAGGAGCGTCAAGTCACTAGAGCTACTGTATCTATGGAGCGTGCTGCAAGGCTTAACAAGCCTGTAATATTTGCAATTGGAAATGCACCAACAGCTCTTATTTCTTTGTATGAAATGATGGAAGCAGGTCAGTTTACACCAGAGTTTGTGATAGGTGTTCCTGTAGGATTTGTAAATGTGGTGGCAGCCAAGGAGTTGTTTTTGAATTCTGATGTACCTTATATCATCAATAAAGGACGTAAAGGTGGAAGTAACATTGCTGCGGCCATATGCAACGCACTGATATATAACATCAAATAATAACCTTAGGGTGAATGAGGCTTTATGAAAAAAGGATTCACAACCGGCAGCTGTGCTGCTGCAGCTTCAAAAGCTGCTACATATATGCTACTGACCGGGCAGGAAAAAAATAATATAGAAATAGAAACTCCAGCTGGAATCATGTTTAAAGCAGCTATTGTAGATATAAAAAGGCAGGATAATCAGGTGAGCTGTGCTGTAATTAAAGATGGTGGAGATGACCCGGATGTAACCACTGGTGCCCATGTGACAGCAACAGTTTCTCTTTTGGAAAACGGCATGGAATCACTTGAGGCAAGACCATCCATAATAATAGATGGAGGCTTTGGTGTAGGTCGCATCACATTGCCAGGCCTTGATCAACCGGTTGGAAATGCAGCCATTAACAGTGTTCCACGAAGCATGATTGAAAAAGAAGTTTTAGAGGTATGTCATTTCCTTGATTTTAAAGGTGAGCTTAAAGTAGTGATATCTGTTCCAGAAGGAAAAGAACTGGCAGCACGCACCTTTAATCCAAGACTTGGAATAGTGGATGGAATTTCAATACTTGGCACCACAGGTATAGTGGAGCCAATGAGTAATAAAGCCCTTGTTGATACCATAAGAGTGGAGCTTAACCAGAAGAAGGCCCTAGGAACCAAGATTGCTATAGTATCCCCTGGAAACTATGGTAAGGAATTTATGAAAAATCAATTCAACTTTGATTTGGACTCAAGTGTAAAGTGCTCCAATTTTATCGGTGAGACCATAGATATTTGCTGTCAGCTTGGATTTGAGGCCATGCTTCTTACTGGTCATATAGGAAAGCTTATTAAGGTGGCCGGTGGTATCATGAATACCCACAGTCACGAGGCAGATTCCAGAATGGAAATTCTTGCCAGCGCTGCAATACGTGCAGGAGCAGATGCAGCTTTAGCTAGAAATATTTTAGATTGTCTTAATACAGAAGAGGCATTGCATTTGATTGATGATAGTGGTTTTTTGCAGGCTACTATGGATATCGCATTAGAAAAGATATTATTTTATTTAGATTTTAGAGCCCAGGGCCGACTGAAATTTGATTGTATTTTATACTCAAACGAATTTGGTTTATTGGCTCAGTCCAAGGATGCAAAAAACGCATTTACGGATTTTACCTAAAATAAATATTACATATAGATGAGGGCTATACATGTCAAAAGTAATCATGGTACAGGGCACAATGTCAAATGTGGGCAAAAGCCTGCTAGTGGGCGCTTTGTGCAGAATTTTTAAGCAGGATGGCTACAAGGTGGCACCATTTAAATCACAAAATATGGCGCTAAATTCTTTTGTCACAGCAGATGGCTTAGAGCTTGGAAGGGCGCAGGCCATGCAGGCTGAGTGTGCAGGAGTTGAGCCTAGTGTATATATGAATCCAATTTTACTTAAGCCCACTAATGACATTGGAAGTCAGGTAATAGTAAATGGTGAAGTGGTAGGAAATATGTCTGCAAGGGACTATTTTGCCTACAAGAAAAACCTTATTCCAGATATTATGGCAGCTTATCATGAGCTTGAAAAATGGGCAGACATAATCGTAATTGAAGGAGCAGGCAGTCCCGCAGAAATTAATCTCAAAAGTGATGACATAGTAAACATGGGAATGGCGGAGCTTGTAGATGCCCCTGTACTTTTAGTGGGAGACATAGATAGAGGTGGAGTGTTCGCCCAGCTACTTGGAACCCTTGAACTTTTAGAGCCTCAGGAGCGAGACAGAGTAAAGGGACTCATTATCAATAAATTCAGAGGCGACAAAAGCCTTTTAGATTCAGGAATCGACATGCTGGAAGAACGAGGCAAGGTCCCTGTGGTAGGTACTATTCCATATGTACGTTTGATGATAGATGATGAGGATAGCTTAAGCGAAAGATTAAGTAATTCCTTTTCAGATGACAATAACGTAAATATGGTGGAAATTGCCGTTGTTAGATTGCCAAGGATTTCAAATTTTACTGACATAGCACCCTTTGAAAATATTTCAGGAGTAAAGGTTAATTTTACTTCAAATCCAAGAGATATCGAAAATGCGGATATGGTCATTATCCCAGGAAGTAAGAATACCATATCTGATTTACGTTGGATGAGAGAATCAGGCATGGAAGCGGCCATCAAAAGATTTGCCATTGAAAAGCCTGTTGTAGGAATATGTGGTGGCTTTCAAATGCTAGGCGAAGAAGTCTTGGACCCAGACCACATAGAAGAGGGGGGAAGTATCAGAGGACTTGGACTGCTTACACTTAAAACAACATTGCTGAATCAAAAATATAGAAGTCAAACTACAGGCAACTTCCCTGAAATGAAAGGCATCTTTGCTTCTCTGTCAGGACAAAAATACACCGGCTATGAAATCCATAACGGAAACACAGAGGGCATAAAAATAATCCAAGAAGGCAATATTCTTGGAACCTATATCCATGGAATTTTCGATAATGCCGATTTGGCTTACAAGCTTGCATCATCCCTGGCAGAAGCTAAAGGTTGCACTCTGGAGACAGAGTCAATTGATTATCAAATCCTAAAAGAAGCCGAATACGATAAATTAGCAAATGCTGTACGTGAAAATCTGGATATGGATTATATATATAAACTGCTATAAGCCTTCCCCCTGTGGGGAAGAGATAATGCTTTAGCGTTATCTGCCACCCCGGCGAGGGGGAAGGTGTCAGCGTTAGCTGACGGATGAGGGCTACCACTATGCCAAGAGTAAATGAAAAACTAAAATCAAATTCAAGAAAACTAAGAAAATCAATGACAAAAGAAGAAAGACATCTTTGGTATGACTTTCTAAAAAAATATAAAGTTCCCGTTAAAAGACAAAAAGTTATAGGACCATACATAGTAGATTTTTACTGTCCCACAGCAAAGTTGGTTATAGAACTAGATGGTTCTCAGCATTTTGAAGAAGAGGGACATGAGAAAGACCTTTTAAGAGATAAATATTTAATTGATAATGGTTATAAGATAGTAAGATATTCAAATTACGATATTAATAGAAATTTTGTTGCGGTATGTGAGGATATAATGAACATTATTGAAAGGCGAGGGGAACCCTCATCCGTCAGCTACGCTGACACCTTCCCCCTGAGGGGGAAGGCTATAGTCCACTTCGTGGGCGCAGGCTGTGGAGCAGCCGATCTTATCACAGTTCGAGGAATGAGACTACTACAGCAGGCTGATGTAATCATCTACGCAGGCTCGCTGGTAAACCCAGAACTTTTAGAATATGCAAAGGAAGATTGCGAAATCTATAACAGCGCCACCATGAACCTAGAGGAGGTCATGGAAGTGATGATTTCTGCAAGTCAGGCAGGAAAAATGGTGGTGCGTCTCCACACAGGTGAGCCAAGCATTTATGGTGCAGTTCAAGAGCAGATGCATATTTTGGATGAAAAGCATATTCCATATGAGTCATGCCCAGGTGTAAGCGCCTGCTTTGGCGCCGCAGCCAGCCTTAATTTAGAATACACCCTTCCAGAGGTGAGCCAGTCACTTATTATCACCAGAATGGAGGGCAGGACATCAGTTCCTAAAAAGGAATCTATAGAAAGCTTTGCAGCACACCAGGCCACCATGGCAATTTACTTAAGCAGCGGTATGCTAGAGGAGCTTCAAAAGCGACTTATAGCAGGAGGCTACGCTGAGAATACACCTGCGGCTATAGTATACAAAGCCAGCTGGCCTGAAGAACAGAAATTCATATGCACTGTAGGAACCTTGGCCCAAACTGGTGCAGAAAATAATATCAAAAATCTTGCAGTAATTCTTGTGGGAGATGTTATTGCAAAATCTGGATATGCCCTGAGCAAATTATATGACAAGGATTTTGAAACAGGATTTAGGAAGCCCAAATGAAAATACTTAGAGTGGTTTATTTCACAGAAAATGGTAAGCATATAAAAGAAAAACTAAATAATGCTTTCGTCCTTGAAGAAAAGCCTGATGATATGGATTTAAAAAGCTGGACCAAGGATTGCTTTAGCCTGCATCTTCCGATTCTGTTTATTTCATCCACAGGAATTGCAGTGCGTTCTATAGCTCCATTTATAGATAATAAGCTTAAAGACAGCCCAGTAATAGTGGTGGATGAGCTTGGAAAAAATGTTATCCCAATCCTCTCAGGCCACTTTGGTGGAGCCAACGAACTGGCCATTGAAGTTGCAAAGGTACTTGAAGCTAATCCAGTCATTACCACAGCCACAGATATCAACAATCTTTTTGCAGTGGATGTATTTGCAAAAAAAAATGGACTTCTGATTACAGATAAAAGCAAAATCAAAGAGGTCTCAGCAAAGGTGTTAAGAGGAGAAAAGCCAGATATCAAAGAATCAGATTCTGAAATAATAATCGATGATTTAAAGCTTATTCCCAAAAGACTTATCCTTGGCATAGGCTGTAAAAAGGGGAAGGCCTTTGAGGAAATAAAACAATTCGTAAATACGTTTTATACCGATGAGGAGCTTGAAAAAAACTTATATGCAATAGCCTCAATAGATGTAAAGGAAAAAGAAATAGGCCTTTTAAAGCTGGCTCAGTTTTATGGTGTGGATTTATTGACTTACGCTGCAGATGAATTAAAACAGGTGGCTGGAGACTTTAATGAGTCAGAATTTGTAAATGAACAAGTGGGAGTGGGAAACGTGTGTGAAAGAGCAGCCCTTCTTGCAGCCGGTCCAAATCCAAAGCTTGTGATTAATAAGACAGCAAAAAACGGAATGACACTAGCTGCTGCAATTAGAGAAAAAATATACATAGTTTGGTAGGAGAATAACATGGCAGGACATATTTATATTATAGGAATGGGACCGGGCGAAAGACTTTCTATGACAGAGGAAGCTTTTATCCTAATGGAAAAAGCAGATGTAATTGTGGGATACACTGTTTACATTGATTTGGTAAAGGAATATTTTAAAGATAAGGAATTCTATACCACTCCAATGAAGCAGGAGATAAAACGCTGCAGAGCCTGCTATGATTTTGCACTTGAGGGTAAAGACGTTGCATTTATTTGCAGCGGAGATGCAGGCGTATACGGAATGGCGGCCCCAATGTTTGAACTACTTCCTGAATACGTAAATACGAATTCAGATATCACAGAAGAAAACATTACAGTAATTCCGGGAGTAACAGCTGCTATTTCCGGTGCCGCAGTTCTTGGTGCTCCTATCAATCATGATTTTTGTGTAATTAGTCTAAGTGACTTACTGACTCCATGGGAGGCTATTGAAAACAGAATAGCATGTGCCATTAAGGGGGATTTTGCAATTGCACTATACAATCCAAGCAGCCATAAGCGTCATGATTATTTACAGAAGGCCTGCGACATTATGCTTGCAGCCGGTGCCAAAGAAGATAGAGCCTGCGGTTATGTAGAAAATATTGGTCGTGAAGGTGAAAATGCTAACACCTGCACCTTAGCAGAATTAAGAAATGCCAGTGTAAACATGTTTACAACGGTGTTCATTGGTAATTCAAATACAAGAATCCTAAACAATAGACTGGTCACACCAAGGGGATACGAATTATGAAAAAAGTAATTATTTTTGGTGGTACAACAGAGGGAAGAAGACTTGCGGAAATTTTAGTGAAGGCAAAGGTCTCCTGCATCTATTGTGTTGCAACAGAATATGGTAAACAGCCTGTGATGGAGTCTGACTATTTGCGCATTCATCAGGGACGCATGGATTCGAAAGCCATGACTGAACTTTATGAGCAGCAGGAGCCAGATGCAATCGTGGATGCCACGCATCCTTTTGCCCAGCTTGTGAAAACTGAAATAGAAAACAGCATATTTGCATACAGAGACGTTCCATTTTTCAGATTGGCAAGAGATGAAGAGGAAGGCCTTGACTATAGTAACTGCTATTTCTTCAATGACATAGAGGAATGTATTCGAGCCTTAAAAAATACTAAAGGTACTATTTTTCTTACAACAGGCAGTAAGGAGCTAAAAGCCTTCTGTGGAGACGAAGAACTTAAAGAGCGTCTCATAGCCAGAGTCATTCCAAGCGAAGAAAGCATAAAGATATGTTATGACAATGGCTTAAAGGGAAATCAGATTATAGCCATGCAGGGACCATTTTCTGCAGGTATGAATCTGGCATTTTTAAAGGATAGTCAGGCTCAGGTTCTTGTCATGAAGGAAGGTGGCAAATCCAGTGGACAGCGTGAGAGAATAGTTGCCGCCAATAAGCTTGGAGTAAAGGTATTCATTTTAAAGCGCCCAGAGGAAAAGATGGATGCCATGAATTTTGTTCAAGTGAAGAATACTTTGTTTGAAATGTTTAATCTTGCAGAGGATGTAGATGACATCACCCCGGATATAAAACTTTCTGTTACTCTTGCTGGATTTGGCATGGGCTTTGGCTCTATCACAAGTGAAGTGCAAACTGCCATAAATGAAGCTGACTATATCTTTGGCGCTTCCCGCATGCTCGTTGGAATAGATAGAGATTGTAAAAAATATCCTTATTATCTTGCTAAGGATATAGTTCCGGTTTTAGAAGAAATAGCAGCAGAAATTAAGTTTGGTAAAAAGCGAGTTGTTATACTATTCTCTGGTGACACAGGCTTTTATAGTGGCTCTAAAAAACTTAAAGAAGCTATTGAAAAGCTGGCTTTTTGTACCATTAAAATCATGCCAGGAATTTCCTCTATATGTGCACTTGCAGCAAGGACCTCAGAAAGCTGGGAGGATGGCGTTATAGTAAGCACCCATGGAACAGATGAGACATACTGGAAGCCAAGACTTACAGATGCAGTTCTATATAATAAAAAAACATTTGCACTTACATCAGGAAGTGAAGATGTACGCCAAATTGGCGAGATGCTGGTAGAACTGGCAGAAAAACACCAGATGAAATTCCAGATTTACGCAGGTGTGAATCTATATTCAAATGAAAAGGTGCTTAATTTGACGCCTGAGAAGTGCAGCATTTTTAGTGAAGAGGGACTTTGTACACTGTTGATTAAAAACGTAAATGCGAAGTGTAGGTTTTGTGCACCAGGTCTAGTTGACGACACATTTATACGTGACCAGGTTCCAATGTCAAAGGAAGAAATCAGAGAGCTATCTATCTGCAAACTTCGACCTACAAAAAATGCAGTAGTATACGATATTGGAAGCGGTACAGGCTCAGTAGCAGTGGAGCTTGCTATGTTAGACCCAACCATACAGGTTTTTGCAATTGAGCTTAAACCGGAAGCCTGTGAGCTAATCAGTAAAAACGTAGCGAAATATAATCTTCATAACGTTACCGTGGTAGAAGGAGCAGCCCCTGATATGCTTATTGATTTACCAGCTCCGACCCACGTATTTATAGGCGGCAGTGCAGGACGCTTGGGCGACATCATAAATACTCTACAATCAAAGGCATCAGATATCAAAATAGTAGTAAATTCTGTCACCATAGAAACCAGCGCAGAGATTTATCACGTACTAAAAAGCCGTGAAATAAAAGGAGCGGACATTGTACAGGTATCCGTCAGCAAATCTAAAAAAGCTGGTGACTATACTTTGATGCAGGGGCAGAATCCCGTATACATAACGACGTTTAAATTGTAGGCTGTGAACGCCTGTTACGCCAACAATCTTTGGTATTGCAACGGTGAGCAATAGAAAGCTCGCCTTATGCAACACCAAAGATTGTTGGCTACAGGCGATGTAAGTTATTAATAAATATGAGTATAGAATACAAACGAATAATGTTGGCTGCCACAAGAAGTGGAAGCGGCAAAACTACAATTACATGTGGCCTTTTAGCGGCTCTAAAAAATGCAGGTATAAATCCCTGCAGCTTTAAGTGTGGCCCAGACTACATAGACCCTATGTTTCATAGAACGGTTTTTGGTATTCCATCAGGAAATCTTGATACCTTTTTTACAGATGATGCTACTACCAGAAGCCTTTTCGCCAGTGAATACGATGGAGATATAGCTGTTATAGAAGGTGTTATGGGCTTATATGATGGAGTGGGAGGTACAGAAGAAACTGGTTCAAGCTATGATTTGGCCAGAGTCCTTCAGACTCCAATAATCCTCATTATAGATGCTAAAGGCGCAGGACGCTCAGTCATTGCCCAGCTAAAGGGATTTTTAGATTACGATAAATATAATCTAATAAAGGGCGTTATTTTAAATAGAACAACTCCTGTCTTTGGAGATAAGCTAGGCGAGCTTATAGAAGCAGAGCTGTCCATCAAATATTTAGGGACAGTGCCTCAGATAAATGATGCTGAAATAGGCAGTCGTCACTTAGGACTTATTATTCCAGAGGAAATCGATGAGATTCAAAATAAATTAAGCATAGTAGCAAACAAAATAGAGCAAAATATCAATCTTTCAGAGGTTAAAATAATTGCCGATTCAGCATCTAAATTAGATATAATAGAAGATAGGAATGAAGTTAAGGAAAACCCAGTTGTAAGGCTTGCTGTAGCAAGGGATGAAGCCTTCTGCTTTTACTATAGAGAAAACATTAAATTACTAAGTGATGCAGGTGTAGAGCTTATCGACTTTTCTCCTATAAGAGACCATGATTTACCTGATGATATTCAGGGAATCCTGATTGGTGGAGGCTACCCTGAAAACTACCTTTCCGATTTATCCGTAAATACGAATTTAAAATCTCAGATAAAAAAGGCTATTGAAAATAAAATGCCTGTGCTGGCTGAGTGCGGTGGTTTCATGTATCTTACGGAGTCTATTTCGGATAAGGATGGTAAAAGCTTTCCTATGGTTGGCGCCATAAAAGGGGAGGCAAGCTTTGTTGGAAAACTGGTTCGCTTTGGATATGTGACCCTTTCAGATAATGATATCAGCATAAAAGGTCATGAATTTCACTACTATGATACAGATAACAATGGAAATGACTGCATTGCAAGAAAACCAAAAAGTGACAGGCAGTGGAGCTGCATTCACAAAATTGATGGCTCTTACATCGGCTTTCCTCATCTGTATTACCCATCTAATCCAGATTTCGTAAAAAACTTTGTGGAGGTTATGAAAAAATATGGGGGACACTAGATTTTTGTTTGAAGACATTTTAGAAAACAAGCTAACAGTTTCGCCTGTTGATAAAGAGGCTGTTTCAAAGGTACAAAAGGAGTGGGATAAAATAGCAAAGCCAATAAATAGCTTTGGCTCTTTTGAGCATTATCACTCAAAAATATCAGCAATTCAGGGGGGGGATGCCCCTGATTTATCGCACATGCGTCTAATCGTTTGCTGTGGCGATCATGGAATCGTGGAAGAGGGTGTGAGTCAGACCACTCAGGATGTTACCAGAATCTGCGCCACCAATATCGGAAAAGGTATTACAACAGCTGGAGTCATGGCCAAATCCCTTGGCATCGATATAGTCTCTGTGGATGTTGGAATTAATTATTCAAAAGAGGTTCCATATACACTAAATCGCAGGGTAAAATATGGCACCTGCAATTTCTTAAAGAGTCCTGCCATGTCGGTGGAAGAATTTTCACGTGCAGTTCAAGTGGGAATGGATTTGGTAAAGGAATCAAAAGAGCAGGGCTTTAACACTTTACTCATAGGAGAGATGGGCATAGGAAATACCACTTCTGCTGCAGTTATGGCAGGCTATTTGTTAGATCTTAACGCTGAAGCTGTTACAGGTCGCGGAGCTGGAATTGATGATGCAGGGTTCAGTAGAAAACGAGCTGTTGTTTCCATGGCGCTTTCAATGTACAACGGTCTTTCACCTGTTGAAATCTGCAGCTATTTCGGAGGACTTGAGCTGGCAGCTATGACAGGTCTTGTAATAGGTGGAGGCCTATACGGTGTTCCAATTATTCTAGACGGAATGCTTAGCATGGTGTCAGCGCTTGTTGCAGAACGCCTCATCGAAAATGTAAAGGACTATCTGATTCCATCTCATATCAGCAAAGAGCCTGTTGCCCAAAAGCTTATTAAAAAGCTTGATATTTCTCCTGTAATTGATGGGAAAATGGCTGTAGGCGAAGGGGCAGGTGCTGTTATGATGGCACACATGCTAAAAATGACAGATATTGTTTTTCATCAGGCACTAAAATTTGCCGATTCCGAAGTGGAACAATACGAGAATTTTGAGGAAAGTAAGAAATCTGAATGATTATTTTTATATATGGCGGAAGCGGAAGTGGTAAATCAGAGTTCGCTGAGGATTACGTATGCGCCACACCCTTTGACAACAGATTTTATCTGGCCACAATGAATTCATATGACAGTGAAAGTAAGCTTCGCATTAAAAAACATCGCAACCAAAGAAAAGGTAAGGGCTTCATCACTTTAGAGCATCCCATGGATGTGGATGAAGCCCTTGCAGAAATAGATAGAATAAAAGCCCCTGAGTTTTTTACAAATAATTCACTTGAAGGGGGCTGCATTGTTCTTTTGGAGTGTATGTCAAATCTTGTAGCAAATGAAATGTTTAGAGATGGCCTTATTATGGATGAGACTTCTTGTGCTAGAAAAGTTCTTCATGATATTTCAAGGTTAAATGACAGTCTGGAAACTCTTGTGATTGTCAGTAATGACATATACGAAGATGGTGGCCAGTATGATATAGGAACAAAAGCATATCTCAAGGCTTTAGGCATGATTAATCGCAGAATTGCTCAGATGGCTGAAGAGGTATACGAAGTAGTGGTGGGAATACCAATCAAAATAAAAGGATAATAATGTAAAATGAATTTTTTGAAATCAATAGCAGTAGCGTTTTCAATGTATTCAAGAATCCCTATGCCAAGGTTTGAATGGGGAAGTGATGATATGAAATATCATCTTATTTTTTTTCCATGGGTAGGGGCAGTGATAGGTGCTCTTGAATACGGTTGGTATATTCTTTCAAAATCTTATAGTATTGAAAATATCGTATTTACGATAATTGCTATGGTGATACCAATTATCATCACCGGTGGTTTTCATTTGGATGGCTTTATGGATACAAGTGATGCCCTTTCATCCTGGGGCGACAAAGAAAAAAGACTTGCTATTTTAAAGGATTCCCACGTAGGTGCATTTGCAATAATTCATATTTTGATCCTTGGCCTGATTTTATTTGCAGCCATCTATTCATTAAATTCTGACTGCTTTATAGCCTGGTGCTTTAGCTTTTTTATTGCAAGGATAATAAGTGGTATATGTGTGGTGAAAAATAAAAAGGCTAAAACAGAGGGACTTCTATCCACTGAGAGTAATACTGCTGATGACAAAGCTGTGTTCGTGTGGCTTGCAGTTCAGTTTGTAATATGTTGCATTTTAGTTAATTATCTGTTTAAGGTACAGCTTACAGTTATGCTTTTAGCACTTCTTTTAAGTCTTGCCTACTATTTACATACTGCCAAATCAAAGTTTGGTGGAATCACAGGTGATTTAGCAGGTTGGTTTGTTTGTATTGCAGAAACTTTAATGGCCATGGCATTGGCAATTTTCAGCTATTTATAAAAGGAGTTTGTGTATGATTCTTATTGTTGGTGGAAGCTGTCAGGGTAAAACAGATTTTGCAAGAAAAAATTTTCCAAATGCAAAATATTTCAATCAGCTTCACTTATTCATTAGAAAGCGCCTTGAAAATGGAAAAGAGCAAGCTGAAATTCTAAGTGAAATAAAAGAGGAAATTTCTGAAGGGCCGTGGGTTTTAATTTCAGATGAAATAGGAAATGGAGTTGTACCTATAGAGCTTTTTGAGAGACAGTGGAGAGAGGTTACGGGACGAATACTCATCAGCCTTGCCAAGGAGGCCACAGAGGTTTACAAAGTGGTTTGTGGGATAGGAATGAAGATTAAATGACAGACAAAACAATTATTTTAATTCGACATGGCGCCACAGCTTCAAATGAAAGAAAAGCCTATATCGGAATTACGGATGAGCCTCTTTCTAAGATAGGTGTTAGCCAAATTAAATCGAGGACATATCCAAAAGTAGATATTGTTTTTTCGAGTCCACTAATTCGATGTATTGAGACAGCTCAAATCATTTATCCCGAAAAAGAGATTAATATAATACAAAACCTAAGGGAAACAGATTTTGGTATATTTGAAGGGAAAAATTATCAGGATTTATCGAATAACGCGGATTATCAAGCATGGATAGATAGTGGAGGTACCGCTGCATTTCCAGGGGGCGAAAGCAGGGAAGTAGCAGTAGAGCGGAGTATCGATGGATTTGAGAGAGTATTAAATCTATCAGGAGAAGCAAAGCTGGTTTCTGTCATAGCACATGGCGGAACAATTATGGCTATACTTAGTCATTATTTTGGTGGGGATTATTATTCATATCATATAGAAAACGGCGAGGGATATACTTTTGATTTATCACATAACGGCATTTTTAGCGGGCTTCATCCTGGATCTTTTCTTAGGTGACCCACAGGGGTGGCCACATCCAATCAGATGGATTGGAAGTCTTATAGGTTTTCTTACAGAGACCTTTCTTAAATCGGCGGACAGAAGTCTTGAAACCGAATGCATTTCAAGAAAAAAAAGAAGACTAGGGCTTTTGATGGTGATTTTAGTTATTGTCATTTCAACAGGCAGTTGTTTTTTTATTCTTCATTTGGCCTACACATTAAATTTATTTCTTGGAATTATAATTGAAACCGTAATTACGTATCAGTGTATTGCAGCAAAGAGCCTTTATACTGAGAGTATGAAGGTATATTATGCGTTGACGGAGGATGGACTTGAGGCAGGAAGGAATGCTGTGTCCATGATAGTTGGCAGGGATACAAAAAGCCTTGATGAAAAAGGTGTTATTAAGGCAGCAGTGGAGACTGTTGCAGAAAACACTTCAGATGGTGTTATAGCACCTCTAATTTATCTTGCCATTGGCGGGCCTATCCTTGGCATTTGCTATAAGGCAATCAACACCATGGATTCCATGGTTGGATATAAAAATGATAAATATATGGATTTTGGAAGAGCTGCCGCAAAACTTGATGATGTGGTAAATTTTATACCTTCTAGAATCAGTGCATATCTATTGGTTGCAGGTTGTTTTTTCTTAGGTAAGGATTATAGTGCTTTAAATGCCTTTAGGATATTTATACGAGACCGCTTCAATCACTCTAGTCCAAATTCTGCACAGACGGAAAGTGCCTGCGCTGGAGCACTTGGTGTACGACTCGCGGGACCTGCAAGCTATTTTGGAAAAAGAGTAGTAAAGCCTTATATTGGAGATAGTTTTAGAGATATCGAACTTTTTGATATAAAAAGGGCGAACAGATTAATGTTTGCCGCAGAGTTTATTTTGGTAGTTTTAGTTATTTTATTATACATTTTGATATTAGAGGTTTTTTGACATGCATGGTGGAGACATCTATAGAAACAGCATACAGTTTGATTTTTCTGTAAATCTTAATCCATTGGGGGTACCACAGGAGGTGCAATGGGTTCTTACAGAGGCTGTACTTCATTCAAATAAATATCCTGATATTGTACATGAGAATCTTATAAAAGATACAGCAAAACTTTTGGATGTGGACTCAGGGAAAATCGTATACGGTAATGGAGCGTCCGAAATAATTATGGCTATATGCCATAGTATTATGCCCAAAAAAGCCTTGCTTGTGGCACCTTGCTTTTCGGGCTATGAGACAGCCATTCTAGGAGCTACAAAGGATTGCCAAATTGTACATTACTTTTTATCTGAGGAAGATGACTTTGAGCTTCATCACAGGTTCATTGAAACTATGCTTGTAGAAAAGCCAGACATTGTATTTCTCACCAATCCTAATAATCCTAACGGAAAACTTATAGACAGCTTGCTTCTTAGCGATATCGTAGATGCTTGCAAGAATACGAAGACAACCATCGTTGTAGATGAATGCTTCTTACCACTTACGGGAAAGGACAAAGAGCAGTCTTTAATATACAACATTCCAAATCATTGTTCATTGATTGTTCTCAGAGCTTTCACAAAGACATTTGCAATTCCCGGTGTACGTATTGGTTATGCTGTCTGCTCTAAGAATACTATCGCAGATTCCATCAGAAGGCATCTGCCAGAATGGAACCTTTCGATCTTTGCACAGATGGCAGGCGCAGAGTGTATAAAGCATCCTGCATATATAAACGAGGCTGTGAAGGTAATAGAAGAAGAACGTAGATTTTTAAATCGGGAATTAAAAAAACTTGGATTGACAGTTTTTACCTCAGATGCCAACTTTATACTATTTAAATGTAAAGAAGAGGATTTAAATTCAAAATTAATTGAGTATCGAATATTAATCAGAGATTGTTCGGACTACATAGGTCTATATAAAGGTTTCTATCGTATATGTGTTAAGCAGCACAGTGAAAATGAGGGACTGCTTGAGGCACTAAAAAATCTGATTTATTAAAGCAATATTTATATTTCTATATAAAATAAAAGCGAGATGAAATATCATCTCGCGCAATAATTATTTTAATACTTAAGCTAAAAGTTTTTCTAATATATCGTTACCTTGCGGAGAACAAATAGCACAAGTATGAGCAACAATTCTTTGGATTTCACTCTGTTCGTCAGGCTTGCCTTCGTAAACAGTACCATTAAAAGCATTACCTACAGCTGATTTAACATTTTTATATTTTGTAGTGAGCATTGTTACTTTATCATATGTACCAAAAACTTGAATTACAGAAAATAATCTTGTGATTTCTGTTAGGTCTTTATCTTTAACAGCCTCAGTCATTCTATCTAATAAAATAGAATCACTGCACTGGCCTTCAGCACTGTATTTTTCGATAAAATCAAGGAAGTTCTGACCTAAACCAAGTATGAATTCTTCTTCTTTTGCACCATTTAACTGTTGCTGACTCATTCCGACTCTTTTTCTTGTACGTACAGTTATCATTTTCGACTCCTCAATAACATTAATGTTATAAATAATTACATGTTCACAAAACCTTCACAAGGATATAACATCTATAAAGTGTTGTCAATAATTTTTTAACTTGATTTATTTGGATGTATTTAGTTTAAATGATAATGATGAGTTAAACGATTATTTAATATTTATAAATATATTTAGGAATAACTGAACTGCTAGTTATCAACATGTTTAGGAGAGCTGTTGCTAAAGTATAAAATATATACTTAAACGTTTTACGAAAATTTCAAAAACTATTGACAAGACACTACCAACATGTTAAATTACCTAACATAGTGTGTAACTTGTAACCAATCAAGGCACGAACTATGCATAAACTAATTTGTATTTATGTGGGTTCGTGTCTTTTTTTATGCTTTCCCATCAAAGGCATCTCCTAGACATTCCGCATGAATACACAAACAGCTTAATGTATAGGAGAAAAAACAAATGAAAGACAAGATTTTTGCAGTATTGCAGCGAGTTGGACGTTCATTCATGCTTCCAATCGCAATCCTTCCAGTAGCAGGTTTGCTTCTCGGAATCGGTGGTTCATTCACCAACACAACTATGCTTGAGACTTATGGTCTTACAAGCGTTTTAGGCCCAGGTACAGTAGGTAATGCTATCCTCACTGTTATGAACGAGGCCGGTAACATCGTATTTGCCAACTTACCTATTATATTTGCTATCGGTGTAGCAATCGGTATGGCAAAAAAAGAAAAGGAAGTTGCAGCTCTTGCAGCAGCTATCGCTTTCCTTATCATGCATGCTTCAATCGGCGCTATGATTACAATTCACGGCGGAGCAGAGGCAATGCTTGATGGTGCAACAACATCAGTTTGCGGTATCACTTCATTACAGATGGGTGTATTTGGTGGTATGATTGTAGGTCTTGGTGTTGCTTCACTTCACAATCGTTTCTATAAAATCCAGCTTCCACAGGTATTATCATTCTTCGGTGGTACAAGATTCGTTCCTATCATCTCAGGTTTGGTATACACAGCAGTTGGTATTTTAATGTTCTTCGTATGGCCATTCATTCAGCAGGGCATCTACGCAGTAGGTGGTGTTGTTCTTGCTTCTGGTTATGCTGGAACATGGGTATATGGTCTTATGGAAAGACTTCTTATTCCATTCGGTCTTCACCACGTATTCTACCTTCCATTCTGGCAGACGGCCCTCGGTGGAACGCTTGAGGTTAACGGTCAGCTTATCGAAGGTGCACAGAACATCTTCTTTGCACAGCTTGGTGCACAGAATACAATTGATCACTTTGCAGTATCAGCTACAAGATTTATGTCTGGTAAGTTCCCATTCATGATTCTTGGTCTTCCTGGAGCAGCTCTTGCTATGTACAGATGTGCTCTTCCAGAGAAGAAGAAGGAAGTAGGAGGTCTTCTTCTTTCAGCAGCCCTTACTTCAATGCTTACAGGTATCACAGAGCCAATCGAGTTCACATTCTTATTTGTAGCTCCAGCTCTTTATGGTATCCACTGCGTATTCGCTGGTGCAGCTTACATGTTCATGCACATGCTTGGTGTAGGTGTTGGTATGACATTCTCAGGCGGTATCATCGACTTAATCCTCTTTGGTATTCTTCCTGGAAATGCTAAGACAAGCTGGGTATGGATTCCAGTTGTTGGTATCGGATACTTTGTAGTTTACTACTTCTTATTCAGCTTCCTTATCAAGAAGTTTGATCTTAAGACTCCAGGTCGTGATGCTGATGAAGAGGTTAAGCTTTACAGACGTTCTGATTACAATGCAAAGAAGGAGTCGATGGGAGACAACACTTCTGAAAAGATTACAAATGGTCTTGGTGGTAAGGCAAACATCTCTGATGTTGACTGCTGCGCAACAAGACTTCGTATCACAGTTAAGAAGTCTGAGCTTGTAAATGATGCTATGCTTAAGGCAACAGGTGCTTCTGGTGTAGTTCACAAGGGTAACGGTGTTCAGATTATCTACGGACCACACGTTACAGTTATCAAGTCTAATCTTGAAGATTATCTTGAGACAGCTCCAAATGTAGAATATAATGGAGCAGGTGAGACAGTTGCTGAGGAGGCTAAGACAGAAGAGTCTAATGAGCCTACAGGCAAGGTCGTAAAGACAGTTATTCTTGGTAGCCCAATCTCTGGTGTTGCAGCTGATTTATCAGAGACTCCAGATGATGTTTTCGCACAGAAGATGATGGGCGACGGTGCAGTTGTAACACCTAATGATGGAAAGGTATGTGCACCTGCAGACGGAACAGTAGTATTCGTATTTGATACAAAGCATGCAATCGGATTCAAGACAGATGATGATGTAGCTATGCTTCTTCACTTTGGTATTGATACAGTTAAGCTTAAGGGTGAAGGCTTTACTGTCCATGTAACAAACGGACAGCAGGTAAAGAAGGGTGATGTGCTTATGGAAGCAGATTTAGATTTCATTTCTAAGAATGCACCATCTATTGCAACTCCTGTTCTTTGCACAGAGCTTAAGAACAACCAGAAGCTTCGTCGTATAGGCGATGGAAACATCAATGCCGGTGATGATTTACTTGCAATAGATTTTTACGAGTAATTAGAGGAGAAATTGATGTACAGAGTCGAGAAGGTTCTAAATCATAATGCCCTCATTGGTATTCCAGAAAACACAACTCAGGAATATCTGATTCTGGGCAAGGGGATAGGGTTTGGAAAACATGTCAGCGAGACTATTGAAGTCACTGGGGATCACAAGGTTTATTCCCTTCAGGAATCTACCGACAGAGGGGACAAAAAAGAATTAGCAACAACTATAGACCCTGTATATCTGGAAATCGCTAATGAAATTTTAGATGGGGCCGAGGCGGCATTTAAGACCATCGACCGAGATGTGTTGCTGCCTATGGCTGACCATATTGAATTCGCAGTCAAACGAATTAAAAATAATGAGCAGCTTCAAAACCCACTTACAGACGACATAAGAATTCTATTTCATGTCGAGTTTAAGGTGGCAGAGAAGGCGAGGGACATTCTTGCTGAGAGGCTTGGTATAAGTATTTCAGATGATGAGATAGGTTATATTGCACTTCATGTCCATTCTTCAATCATGGATCAGGCAGTATCTCAGGCCATGCAGATGGCCGACGCTGTGAGACAGTGCGTGTCCATGGTAGAACAGGAAACCGGCAAGAAAATAGATACTCAATCATTGTCCTATAACAGATTACTCAATCATATTCGTTATATGATTGCACGTACTTTAAAGGGTGAGGTCATTAAATTAGATATGAACGACTATATTAATGCCTCAGCCGCAAATTCATTTCAAGCAGCTACAAGAATATGCAACGAGCTTGGTGTAAGCTTAGGAAAGCAGATTCATGAAGCGGAAATAGGATATCTTGCTATGCATATCGAGAGAGTAGCACTTAGTGAAATGGATTAACTTAATCATTTTTATTAACAATCCCTAAAACAGTTCACTTATAACAACCCATATACATAATACATTCAGCCAGCTTACTGTAATAAGCTGGCTTTTTTTAATAAACTGTTTAGATTTCTTCATCTTTAATTTTTTGCAATCTTATGTTAAAATAAACTGTTGTGATTAGTATAAAAGTTTGTCAAGAAGGAAGGTATTAAGATGACAAAGATTGATATAATTTCAGGTTTTTTAGGTGCTGGTAAGACTACCTACATCAAGAAGATGCTTGAGGAAGCTTATAAGGGTGAAAAGGTAGTACTTATTGAAAATGAGTTCGGAGAGGTTGGCATCGACGGCGGTTTCTTAAAGGATGCGGGTATCACTATTTCAGAGATGAATTCAGGATGTATCTGCTGTTCATTAGTTGGAGACTTTGACAAGAACCTTCACGAAGTTCTTGAAAAGTTCAGCCCAGATCGTATCCTCATCGAGCCATCAGGTGTTGGTAAGCTTTCAGATGTTATGACATCAGTTATTAAGCTTGAAGAGACAGCGGATGTTAAGCTTTGCGGACTTGTTACAGTTGTAAATGCACTTAAGGCTTCAAAGCAGATGAAGGCTTTTGGCGAATTCTTTAACAATCAGATTGAGTTTGCTACAACAATCGTTCTTTCACGTTCACAGACAGCTACAGAGGATCAGCTTGAATTCTGTGTAAAGCAGATTCAGAATCTTAATCCAAAGGCTGCTATTATTACTACACCTTGGGAAGAAATTACAGGAGAGAAGCTTCTTTCTGTAATGGAAGGCCAGGATAATTTAGCTGCAGATATGAAGCATCTTGCAGAGGAAGCTCATGAGCACGAAGAGCATGAACACGAGCATGAGCATCATCACCACGAGCATGAGCATCATCATGACCACGATCATGAGGGACATGAGCACGATCATCATCATGACCACGACCATGAGGAACATGAACATGAACATCACCATGAACACGAGCATCATCACCACGAGCATGATGTAAACTGCACATGTGGATGCCACGATCATGACCATCATCACCATCATGCAGATGAAATATTTGATACATGGGGCAAGGAGACTCCTCATAAGTTCGAAAAGGCTACAATTGAAAAGGCTATGAAGGCTTTTGCTAATACAGAGGATTATGGTACTATCATCCGTTCAAAGGGTATGGTTGAGTCTGTAGAGGGCGGCTGGATTTACTTCGATTTTGTTGACGGTGAATACGAGCTTAGAGCAGGTGAGCCAGACTATACAGGACGCCTTGTTGTAATCGGTGCTGATATTGATGAGCATAAGATTGAAGAGTTATTTGGACTATAATCCAAGGTTCCTAAAGCAATAGAATAGAGGTTATAATGGCAAAAGATATACCAGTTTATGTCTTCACTGGATTTATGGATAGTGGTAAGACTACACTTATCCAGGAGACACTGTTTGAAAATGATTTCGCCGCAGGAGGCGAGGATAAAATCCTCATTTTATCATGTGAGGATGGCGATGTTGAATATGACATCGAAAAGCTTAAGACAATCAATGCAAAGGTTGTTATGATTGAATCTGAAGATGAGTTTAATTTAGACAATCTTTCAAAAATTTCAAAGGAATACGACCCAGACGTGGTATTCCTTGAATACAATGGTACCTGGGGCGTCGATAAGATTTACGACGAAGAGCTTCCAGAAGGTTGGGTTATAGCGCAGGGATTAGCTACAGTAGATGCTACTACCTTTGAAAACTACCTTAACAATATGCGTACCATGATGATGGAACAGCTTTTTAAGGCAGAGGTAGTCATTTTTAATCGTTGTACTGATGACACACCAAAGACAAAGTTCCGCGGTCAGATTAAATCTATGAATCGTCCGGCGCAGATAGTTTACGAGCGTGCAGATGGTTCTATAGATGATTCTCCAGAGGAACTTCCATTTGATATTAATGCAGATATTATCGAAATCACAGATGCAGATTACGCACTTTGGTTTATGGACTGCATGGAAACACCAAAGAAATATGATGGTAAAACTGTTCATTTCCTTGGTCTTGTTTACAACCCTAACGATGGTAAGCTTCGCAAGGATGTATTTGTACCAGGACGTTTCGCAATGACCTGCTGTGTTGAGGACATTCAGTTCCTTGGCATGAAGTGCAAGTGGGATAAGGCATCGACGCTTGAGCACAGAAGCTGGGTTGATATTACAGCCACTGTAAAGGTTGAATTTGCAAAAGAATATAAGGGCAGAGGACCGGTTCTCTATCCTAAGAATGTTATCAAGGCAGAGAAACCTGAAGATGAATTAGTTTACTTTAGCTAAAAGACACTAGGTTACTATTTGAAAATAGTAACCTTTTTGTATGATTTAACACTTTACAGAGCTAAAGAAATGTTATAAATTAATAGAAATCGGTTAAAAGGGAAGGAGTCTAATTTTATGTATCCAATCGTAAAAAAGGAAAAGCTTTCAGATAAGATTTTCCTTATGGTAGTAAAGGCACCTCGTGTTGCCGCTGGTTGTTTACCGGGACAATTCATTATTGCAAAAATTGATGAGGAGGGCGAAAGAATTCCTCTTACAATTTGTGATTATGATAGAGCAGAAGGCACAATCACTATAGTATTCCAGACAGTTGGTGCTTCTACAGAGCGCATGGCTCTACTTAATGAAGGTGATGCATTTGCAGATTTTGTTGGTCCACTTGGACAGCCATCTGAGCTTTGCCTTGAAGAAGACTTAGAGGAGACTAAAAAGAAGAGCATCGTCTTCATCGCTGGTGGAGTAGGTACAGCGCCTGTATATCCTCAGGTTAAATGGCTTAAGGAGCATGGTGTAAAGACTACAGTTATTATTGGAGCACGTTCAAAGGATATCCTTTTCTACGAGGATGAGATGCGTGCAGTAGCTGATGAGCTCTATCTTGCAACAGATGACGGAAGCTATGGTTTCCACGGAAATGGTTGCCAGCAGCTTCAGGCACTTGTTGATGAGGGCAAGAAATATGACCACTGCGTAGCAATCGGTCCTATGATTATGATGAAATTTGTTTGTCTCCTTACAAAGGAGCTTGGCATTCCTACAGTTGTTTCAATGAACCCAATCATGGTAGATGGAACAGGTATGTGTGGAGCTTGCCGTCTTGTAGTTGGTGATGAAGTTAAATTTGCATGTGTAGATGGCCCTGAGTTTGACGGACATCTTGTGGATTTTGATCAGGCTATGGCACGTGCAAAGCAGTACAAGACAGAAGAAGGCAGAGCCCTTCTTAAGCAGCAGGAAGGTGACACACATCACGGCGGATGTGGCAATTGTGGAGGTGACAAGTAATGGGAGACGTATTAGTTAGAGTACCTATTTCAGAGCAGGACCCTAAGGTTCGCGCTACAAACTTCGAAGAGGTTTGTCTTGGATATACAGAGGAAGAAGCAGTTGAAGAGGCAGGACGTTGCCTTAACTGTAAAAAGCCTATGTGCGTAGGCGGATGCCCTGTATCTATCAATATTCCTGCATTTATTGAGCAGGTTAAGGAACGCAACTTTGAGAGAGCATACGAAATTATCTCTGAGTCATCAGCACTTCCAGCTGTATGTGGTCGTGTATGTCCACAGGAATCACAGTGTGAGGGAAAATGTATCCGTGGCATCAAGGGTGAGGCTGTTGCAATCGGAAAGCTTGAGCGATTTGTTGCTGACTGGGCTAGAGAAAATGGAATCAAACCTAAGAATACATCTACACCAAACGGTCACAAGGTAGCTGTTATCGGTTCAGGCCCTTCAGGTCTTACAGCAGCTGGTGACCTTGCAAAGCTTGGTTATGATGTAACAGTATTTGAAGCTCTTCATGAGATGGGTGGCGTACTTGTATATGGTATTCCAGAATTCCGTCTTCCAAAGGATAAGGTCGTAAAGGCAGAGGTAGAAAACGTAAAGGCTCTTGGCGTTAAGTTTGAAAAGAACGTTATTATCGGTCGTTCAATTACAATCGATGAGCTTATGGAAAATGAAGGCTTTGAGGCTGTATTTATTGGTTCAGGCGCTGGACTTCCAATGTTCATGCACATCCCAGGTGAGCAGGCTAACGGCGTATTCTCAGCAAACGAATACCTTACACGTAACAACCTTATGAAGGCATTCAAGGAGGGCTATGACACACCAATCGCTCGTGGTAAAAAAGTTGTAGTTGTTGGTGGCGGTAATGTTGCTATGGATGCAGCTCGTACAGCACTTCGTCTTGGAGCAGAGGTTCACGTTGTATATCGTAGAAGTGAGCAGGAGCTTCCAGCCAGAGCAGAAGAAGTACATCACGCAAAGGAAGAGGGAGTTATCTTTGACCTTCTCCAGAATCCAGTTGAAATCCTTGTAAACGAGGAAGGTTCAGTTCGCGGATGTAAGGTAATCAAGATGGAACTTGGCGAGCCAGATGCATCAGGTCGTCGTCGTCCAGTAGAGATTCCAGGATCTGAATACGAAATCGAATGTGATACAGTTATCATGTCACTTGGAACATCTCCAAACCCACTTATCTCTAGCACAACAGTAGGTCTTGAGACAAACAAAAAGGGATGTCTTATCGCTACAGAGCAGGGCGCCACTACAAAGGATGCAGTTTTCGCAGGTGGCGATGCTGTTACAGGCGCCGCAACAGTAATCCTTGCCATGGGAGCAGGAAAGACTGCAGCTGCAGCTATTGATGAATATTTTAAAAGTAAGTAATATAAAATAAAAGAAGCGACTGTTTTCCGAAAATGGGGAGGCAGTTGCTTTTTAATTGGCAAAAAATCATGATGAAAAGGTAACAAAAAAGCAGCTCAGGATATGAAAATCCATAAGCTGCTGTAAGTTCAACTTAAAAATACTGGTCAGAATTAGAACTGACCAAATGCATACTTGAAGAATGATACAGGCTCTTTGCCTTCCTTCTTCTGAGCTCTACAATACTTCTCATAATCTGAATAAACTGTGTACATCTGGAATGATACTTCTTCGAACATTCTTTTTACCTCCTAAAATCTCTCTTTCTTGTTTACAAGAGAATAATAAACCTATCCCTATACTTTGTCAACAAAAAGATTGCAAAGAAATTGTGAAAAAGTAACAAAACTGTTTTTGTTGAGTTAGTTTCCACAGTTTGTTACAATTTGTATAAGGAAACTATGAGGTGTATCGAAAGTTTTTAACTGATTACACGATAAGGAGATAAATATGGTTGAACGAATTCTAGAAGGAGCTTTAAATGTATTTAAGAAAAAGGGTCCTAAATTTACAATGGATGATATTGCCTCTGAGATGAAGATGAGCAAGAAAACCATTTACACAGTATTTAATGATAAAAATGAATTGATGTGTGCAATGGTTGATTATACCTTTGATTTAATCAAAGAAGCTGAGGATAGGGTCTATAATGACAATACATTATCCACGGTAGACAAGCTACGCTCAATATTGGTGGTTCTTCCAGAAAAATATTATGCTTATGATTTTAGTGCTATGCAGGTGTTGGCTGCAAAATATCCTAAAGCATATCAGATGCTCAAGGAAAGACTTGAAAGTGGTTGGGACAAGACATTTGATCTTCTAAAAAAAGGAATGGAAGAGGGAAGCGTACGAGAGATAAGTCTTCCTGTTTTTAAGCTTATGTACGAGTCTTCAATAGAACGTATACTTGTAGGCGACTTTTTAAAGGAAAACAATATGAGATATCCTGAAGCGTTAGAAAATATGGCTTCAGTTTTGATTGATGGGATACTGGTTTAGTCTGTTTGAAAAAGGGATAATAAATGGCACAGAGAATATATTTAGACAGAAAATGGAGATTTAATGAAAACTTTTCAGAGGATATGACTACAAATCCTATGGATGAGTACACACTTGTTAATATTCCTCATACTGTTAAGGAAACGCCTTTATCGTATTTTGATGAAAGCTCATATCAAATGGTTAGCTGTTACCAGAAAAGCATTTTTCCTCCAACGCAGTGGAAAAATCAGGTGATTAATCTTGTGTTTGAAGGGGTAGCTCATTACTGTGAGGTATACGTCAATGGAGAGCTTGTGAAGACTCATGAATGCGGATATACCGCCTTCTCTACTGATGTCACAAAATATCTTACACTGGGTGAGGAAAATCTTATAACAGTAATGGTGGATTCCAGAGAGTCTTTAGACCAACCTCCGTTTGGGTATGTTATTGATTATATGACTTATGGTGGAATCTATCGGGATGTATATTTTGAAGTAAAGGGAAAGGCTCATTTCTTAGATGTAGTTGTTACGCCTTCGTTGTTGGAAAAAGTATCCACAAGCAAGCGTTCTGCAAAGCAAATACAAATGATGAAGGTTCAGGGAATCATTAAAACCGAATGCTATTTCCCTAAAAAGATATATAAACTGGCTGCTGATGAAAGAGTCTTTATAAAGCAGTTTTTAGATGATGATTTAATTATTTCTCAGCCGGTGGGAGGCCTGGAAGATAGTGAAGGTGGATACCTTTTAAATTTGACTACTGCACCATCTTCAGTATGCCTTTGGGATATTGAAAGTCCAAGACTTTATAATGTCAAAACTCAGCTTGTGTTAGATGATGAGGTGGTAGATGAAGAAAATGTCGCAGTTGGATTTAGAAGCTCGGAATTCAGAAAGACTGGATACTATCTTAATGGAAGAAAGATAAAGCTGAGAGGTCTTAACAGGCATCAATCCTTCCCTTATGTAGGTTATGCCATGCCTGAATCAATGCAGCGAATGGATGCCAAGATTTTGAAAGATGAGCTGGCGCTTAATGCGGTTAGAACATCTCATTATCCACAATCCCAGTATTTTATAGATGAATGTGACAGAATAGGCCTTTTGGTATTCACAGAAATCCCTGGCTGGCAACACATCGGTGGCAAAAACTGGCAGGATATAGGTGTGGAAAATACAAAAGAAATGATTATGCAGTATAGACATCATCCTTCCATTATTTTGTGGGGAGTACGTATAAACGAATCTCCAGATAATGATGAGTTTTATACCAGAACAAATCAGATAGCCCATGAGCTGGATCCTACACGTCCTACAGGAGGCGTGCGTTGTATAGCAAAAAGTAATTTGCTAGAGGATGTTTATACCTACAATGATTTTGTTCATTCTGGAGATAATAAAGGTTGCTCAAAGAAAAGTGATATAACATCAGATGTCGAAAAGCCATATCTTGTGAGCGAGTACAATGGACACATGTACCCAACAAAATCATTTGATGATGAGGAACAAAGACAGGAACATGCAATCAGACATGCCAATGTTCTTAATGGTCTAGCTGCAGAAAGCGACATTGCGGGTGGTTTTGGCTGGTGTATGTTTGATTACAATACTCATAAGGATTTTGGTTCAGGGGATAGAATTTGTTATCACGGTGTTATGGATATGTTTAGAAATCCAAAGCTGGCAGCTTCAGTTTATGCAGCATATTCTGAAAATGAGACAGTGTTAGAGGTTACATCAAGCTTTGATATAGGAGAGCATCCAGCATGCAACAGAGGTAAAAGCTATATCATCAGCAATGCAGATTCTGTAAAAATGTACAAAAATAATGAGTTGATTAAAGAATACCTGCCTACAGACAGCTCATTTGAAAATATGAAGCATGGACCGATTTTGATTAATGATTTTGTGGGAGATGCTATTGAAAAAGATGGGGGATATACAAGGGGACAGGCTAAGCTTATAAAAGAGGTCCTTAATGAAGTTACACTAAAGGGCTTTAGTCCATCTCCTAAGCTCGTTATGGCTGCCATCAGATTAATCTTATTCCACAGAATGAATCCGAAGAATGCTGTTGCCATTTATAACAAATTTATAGGAGATTGGGGAGGTGAGTCTAGAGAATATAAATTTGAAGCTATTAAGGATGGGGAAGTGGCAAAAACAGTAACGAAGACAGCGGTAACGAAAGCTCATATCGAGGCAAAAGCCAGTCATACACTTTTGACAGAGCTTCATACCTACGATGTAGCAGCTGTAAGAATAAAAATAGTAGATCAAAATAACAATCAGCTATACTATTTCGCTCAGCCTATAAGCTTTGAGATAGAAGGTCCATTTGAAATAATAGGACCGAAAGTTGTATCACCTATGGGTGGATGCACAGGGGTATATATCAAATCTATTGGAGAGGATGGAGATGGCAAACTTACAATCAAATCCGATGGACTTGATGAGGTTACAATTGGTCTGGCGGTGGAGTGCCTGACAAAATAATTATAAAGGGTGTATAAATAATGACAGATAAGAGTAAAGTGATTTTTGGAAATAGAATCTCAGATAAGGACTATAAGAAAGCCTGTAAAACCAAGGCTAAAAATATAAAAAAATATGGCGATGATTCAGCAGTGGACTATAATATCGTCATTTCAAAAAATAGTCACATTGGAGATTCACTTGGGGTATATGATGTACTTTTAAAGGACGGAGAAAGTCCAGAACAATTTGATACAAATAAGGGAATCATAGTAGGAAATATACGTATGGGTTTTGGTCATTACAGGATTTCCATGGCTATGGCATCAGCTGCGAAAGCACTTGGCTACACGCCATATTGGATGGATTTAAATGGCTATCCACAAACTACCTGTACAAAGGTTATCAGTGCTCAAAATGATTTATATTCTTTGGGATCAAGACTTTCAAAAAATAAGTTATTTAATAAATTCATTTGGGAGCCAGCTAATTACGAATGGTTTAGAAAGCTAAGCTACAATGCAGCTGATCAAAAGAATGCAGAGCTTATGGCCACAGTTTTCAAAAATGTTCCAAAGGATATTCCTGTTGTTGGCACTCATGTATGGCCAGCTCAGGCTGCTGTGCATGCCGGAATGAAACATGTTGTAAATGCCATTCCTGACAACTGGCCAATGGCACTTCATTTTGCCGAAGGCTCTATTCACACCATTCAGTGTAGAAACGCTTATATGGGATATCGCATCTGCAATGGAATGAATGGTGATGCAGTGTGCAATCCAATTCCAGGCGATGAGCTGGTTTATACAGGACATTATATCGACCATGAGCTTGTTAGCAATATTGAAATGGATTGTAATGCCAGAATTCTAAGGAAAAAGAATAATAAGCCAATGCGTTTCTTGCTTACAATCGGTGGAGCTGGTGCGCAAAAGGAAATATTTGCAGCTATTATCAAATATCTTTTGCCAAAGATAAAAGAAGAAAAAGCTACACTTTATGTAAATGTAGGTGATTATAAAAATGTTTGGGATGATTTAATTGCAGAGATTCCAGAGATGAAAGCAGTATCTACTGAGCATTTCAATGAATATCAAAATACTGTTAAGTTTGCTGAGGAGGCATTAACAGGTGATGTGACAGGAATACATGGCTTTTATCATGAGAATATTTTCGAGGCTGTTTACTGTACAAATCTACTTATGAGAAGCTGTGATGTGCTCGTAACAAAGCCTTCTGAGCTAGCATTTTATCCTGTGCCAAAGCTGTTTATAAAAAGAGTAGGCAAACACGAAATGTGGGGAGCAATTCACTCAGCCGAGATGGGTGACGGAACTTTAGAGTGTCGTGATGTGCCACACACACTTCAGATGATTGATTTGTTTATGCAGGATGAAAGACTTCTCACAGAAATGTGTGATTGCATCAAGCAAAACAAGCAGATAGGTCTCTATGACGGAGCTTACAAGGTGGTTGAGCTTGCTATGGGATTAAAGAATAAATAAAGGAAGAGAGAAATAATAATGATTCAAGCAGATGGACAACTGTTTGTATTAAATACAAATAATAGCTCCTACGTATTTACGGTATTAGAGACTGGACAGTTGGAGCACTTACATTATGGAAATCATATTGAAATTGAGCAGGCAAATTCACTGATGGAAAAAAGAGCATATGCGCCAGGAAATACCTGCTGTTATAACAATGAGCATCCAGAACTTTCCTTGGAAGATGTGCGCCTTGAGACCTCTGCTATAGGAAAAGGGGATTTTCGTGAGCCTATGCTAGAAGTGGTATGTTCTGACGGAAGCTCAAGCCTTGATTTTGTATATGATAGTTACGAGGTTATTTCAGGTAAGCCAGAGTTTAATGGTTTGCCTGGCTCCTACGATGAAAGTGATAACGTAGAGACTTTAAATATCACCATGAAGGATAAAAATCATGGGTTTACACTTATTCTTTCCTATTACGTATATGCGGATTGTGATGTGATATCACGCTCTGCCAAATTTATCAATACATCAGAAGAACAAGTAAAGCTTACTCGAATGCTTTCAATGCTCATAGATTTTGACAGGGCAGGAATGAAGGTGACATCCTTCCACGGTAGCTGGACCAGAGAGATGAATAAATCTGATATTATCCTGACTGCAGGTAAATATGTCAACTCATCTTTTACGGGCACAAGCTCTAACAGAACCAATCCTCTGTTTATGGTATCAGAGCCTGAATCTACAGAAACTTCAGGAGAAGTATTTGGTTTTAATTTGATTTATTCAGGAAATCATTATTCAGCCACCGAGGTGAGTCCTTGGAATAAAACCAGGGTTTGTTATGGAATTAATCCTATGAATTTCAGCTGGATGCTTGATGCTGGAGAGGAATTCGAAGCGCCAGAGGCTGTTATGACCTATTCACCATTTGGATTTAGACAGATGAGTTTAAATATGCATGATTTTGTCAGGGAACATATTACAAGAGGTCCATGGAAGGATAAGGAGAGACCAGTTCTTATCAATAGCTGGGAGGCTTCATATTTTGATTTCACAGAAAGCTCACTATTAAAGCTTGCAAAGGCTGCAAAAAATACTGGAGTTGAGCTCTTTGTGATGGACGATGGTTGGTTTGGAGACAGAAACGATGACAAGAGAGCCCTTGGTGACTGGGATATAGTAAATAAAAAAAAGCTCCCAGGCGGACTTGAAGGTTTGGCAAGAAAAATCAATGATTTAGGTATGATGTTTGGCCTTTGGGTAGAGCCAGAGATGATAAACGTTGATAGTGAGCTTTATCGCAAGCATCCAGACTGGGTTCTTGATATTCCAGGAATGGATCACGCAGAAGGTCGTAATCAGCGAATACTTGATTTTTGCAATCCAGAGGTAGTAGATTACATGATAGATGCTATGAGCAAGGTATTTGCTACACCTGGACTATCCTATATCAAGTGGGATATGAATCGTAACTTCACGGATTATTATTCAAAATACTTACCTGCAGATAAACAACAGGAAGTCAGCCACAGATATGTTTTAGGTTTTTATCGTTTGCTTAGGACTTTAGCTGAAAAATTTCCTGAAATTCTTATGGAGGGGTGCGCATCTGGAGGAAATCGCTTTGATTTAGGTGTATTGTGCTATTATCCACAGATTTGGGCTAGCGATAACACAGATGCTGTGAGCCGACTTGCTATACAAAATGGATATTCTTATGGTTATCCTCAAAGTACATACACAGCCCATGTGTCTTCGTGTCCAAATCATCAGACGCTGCGTGTGACTCCGATAGAAAGCAGATTTGCAGTAGCTAGTTTTGGCGTCCTTGGATATGAGCTTAATCTTAATGATTGCAGTGGAGAGGAGATTGCCTCTGTAAAGGCTCAAATTGAGCTTTACAAGCAGTATAGACATACTATGCAGTTTGGTGATTTCTATCGCCTTAAAGATGGAAATATCTACGAATGGAGTATTGTAGATAAGACAAAAAATACCGCAGTAACCATGGTTATGCAAAAGGAAATAAAAGCTGGAGAGCAGTATCTAAAAATTCAGCAGACAGGCCTTGATAATGAGGCAAAATATCACTTCTTTGGACGTAAGCTGGAGTTTAATGTGAAGGGGTTTGGAAATTTAGTAAATACAGTGGCGCCGATCCATGTCAAACAGGATGGTTTACTTCATAATGTGATTGCAAAATTTGTCAAGATGCCAGGAGAGTCAGAAGACTTTATAGCATCAGGATATACTTTAAATAACGCAGGCGTTAAACTGGCTCAGTCATTCGTAGGTACAGGCTATGATGATAGGGTTAGATACTTCCCGGATTTTGGAGCAAGGCTTTATTTTACAGAAAAGATATAGTAAATAGAAAACATCCCCCAAAGGTTTTAATGCTTTGGGGGATGTTTTTATTGTACATCTTTATTTATGAAGTTGCTTTTATATTTAGAATATACGATTTTCTGTGCACGGTATAATCCAGAGTAGCCTGATACCCAGTAACTAAATGCCACAGCAAGCAAGAAATATGGCATAGGTTCGTAGCCAAATAGCTCAAAGCAAATTAATAGACTAGAGATAGGACAATTAGTAACTCCACAAAATAATGCACCCATACCAACGGCTGCCACGAGTGGAGCAGGAAGTCCAAGTAGAGGTCCAACTGCAGCACCAAAGGTGGCTCCTATAAAAAGAGTTGGAACGATTTCTCCGCCTTTATATCCACAGGATAATGTAAGCGTTGTAAATATTATTTTTAAAAGGAAAAAATGAAGTCCTATAGCTGCTCCGGTAAAACAGGATTCGATGATTGCAGTGCCGGTACTGTTATAGGTCTGAGAACCTACCAGTAGGGTGAGTAATAATACAGATGTACCACCGATTACGGCTTTTAAGTATGGATTGGTAAGCTTTGTTGCTAAAAACTCTTCGTATTTATGCAGGCAGGTGCAAAAAAGTATGGAAACAAATCCACATAAAACAGCAAAAATGCTAATGAGAACAGCATTTTGTATTCCAAATGTTGGGATAAGTGGGATGATATAATCCTCTGCTCCAAGTCCAAAGTACGATGCTACGGCTCTAGCAACGAGAGAAGAAATAACACAAGGTACAAGTGCTGCATAATGCATTATTCCTACGGAAATAACCTCCATTGAAAATATTGCAGCTGCCATAGGAGTTCCAAAGAGGGCGGAAAAGGCAGCACTCATGCCGCACATTATCATAGTTTTTTTATCAGTGGGATTTAGCCTTAAGACTCTTCCGATTCCAACGCCGATGGATCCGCCCATCTGTAGAGCGGCACCTTCACGACCGGCAGAACCACCTACAAGATGTGTGATAAGAGTTGCTATAAAAATGAGAGGGGCCAATCTAAATGGAAGTTTTACATCCGATTGTATAGCTGCAATGACAGTATTTGTGCCGCTATCTTTTTCTTTTAGCACTTTTTTATAGATAAATGTGATTATTACTGCTCCGACAGGCAGGAAAAATATCAGCCAAGGATATGCCTCCCTAGTTTTGATTACATATCTCATAGAGAGACCAAATGCAGTGGCAAATGCGCCTACCACAAGACCTACTATAATGGCGGCTAATGTCCAGCTGAGGACAGATAAAGCTCGTTTGCTGTTATGGTCTAATTTATGTACAGCTTTTTCTTTTAAATTATGATTGATCATTGTTGTTGCCTTTCTAATTTGATAACTATCATATATGCTAACATTAAAATGAATAATATGAAAGATATTAAAAAATGATAAAGTTATCCCATGCTTTGCAAATTTAAATCCTGTTTATACTGATTGGGAACAGCCCAAAATGCTTGGGATTTAAGGGGACAGTTAAAAACCACACACTATGAAACAAGAGGCTGATGATAGTACAAATAATAAAAAAAGTATTAAAAAGTTTAACAGCTACCTCATTGTATTTAGTTCTCATGTGAGTATAATTAATTAGCAGAGGAGAGAAAATGTGTTTCTCAATATTATATTAATAAGGAGGATGGAAAAATGTTTTTCCAAATTAATAATCTTTGGCAGATTTTAGGCTGGTGCCTCGTATTTGCCGGCTTAATTGTTATGAACGAACTTGGTCGTCGTACTAAGCTTGGCGGTATGATTATTTTTGTAATCATCCCATGTATTCTCACAGTTTACTTCATTCTTGCACATGTTGGTATGTTTGGTGGAGCAGCTAACCCTACAGTTGCTTATATGGATGGATGGTTCCATTACTTTAAGCTTTATGCAGCAGACATCGGATGTGTCGGCTTCATGATGATTAAGTACAAGTGGGGCATTGGTAAAGAAAAATGGTTCGCTTGGTGGCCATGGTTCATCGTTGCAGCTAATATCATGATTGCAAACGTTTCTGATATGGAATCAGCCCTCGCAGCTTATGCAATTACTGGTGATTTCTCAGGTGCTTGGTGGGCTTCAAACGAAGGTGTATTCATCTACGGTGGATGGTGGAACGTTGTTAACGCTATCGCTGGTCTTATCAACATCTTCTGTATGACAGGTTGTGTAAAGCTTTACACATCAAAAGACAAGAATCAGTCAGATATGATCTGGCCTGATATGACAATCTGGTTTATCATCGCTTATGATGTATGGAACTTTGAGTACACATACTTAAATCTCCCAACACATACATGGTACTGTGGTGTTGCACTTCTTCTTGCTCCTACATTTGCTAATGCTCTTTGGAACAAGGGTGCATGGATTCAGAACCGTGCAAACACACTTGCTATCTGGTGTATGTGGGCTCAGGTAGTACCTCTTTTCCAGCTTAAGGGTACATTCGCAGCTGTTCTTCCACGTGTTTATGGTGGCGCAGTTGAGGCTGGTGTTACTACTATGGACCTCTACGAAAAGGCTATCGGTCTTTACAATGCAGGCCAGGGCAAGACAGTAGCAGCTGGTGATGCTATCGCAGCTATGGGAATCACAGCTGACCCTTCAATGCAGGGCTTTGTAGCAATGATGGCACTTGCAGTTAACGTTGTTTGTATCGCAGTTATCATCAGAAATTCTATCAGAATTGGTGGAAATCCATATTCTAACCAGGTATTCGTTGGAACAAAGGATTTTGATGAAGCTATGGCGCGTGTTGCCAGATAAATTTATAACTTTGCTTTTAGTAGGCCTAGACAGATGTTCTGTCTGGGCCTATTGTGTTATAATGGACAGCAGTATGATGAAAAGGGTGTAAATAATGTATAAAGTATATTACATAATGCATAGCTGTTTTTTGGTTGAGCTTGAGGACAGATATTTACTATTTGATTATTTTAATAAAGAAGTTGTCAAAGACACAGTTGTATTTAAGGGAGGCTTGCCGACGCTTAATCCTGAAAAATATTTATATGTATTTTCAAGTCACAGCCATAAGGACCATTGGTGGATAGAGACTTTAAGGTGGGCAAATGATCGGGGGAATATCCACTATATTTTGTCGAAGGATATTAAGCTAGGAAGAAACTTCCTAATTAGAAACGGATTTGATTTATCTATCAGAGATAAGATTACATTTGTGGCACCTCTAAAAAAATATCATGTAGATGATATGACTATCGAAACACTTCGTTCCACTGATTCAGGTGTAGCCTTTGTGATAAATGTTAATGATATGAATATATATCATGCAGGGGACTTAAACTGGTGGAATGCTGAAGGTAGAGGTGAGCTTTATGGTGAGGTATATGGCAGGGAATATAAAAGGGCTCTAAGGCCTATCACAAACAGACACTTTGATTTAGGCTTTGTGGTATTGGATTCCCGTATGGGAGAGGATGGATACTTCCTTGGAATGGAGCACTTTATAAAAAATATAGATTGTGACCACATCTTCCCTATGCATATGTGGGGAGAATATAAATGGGTGGAGAGATTTAAAAGTCGCCCTGGTATTGCAAATCTTAAAGACAGAGTAGTAGATATAGACCAGGAAAATATGTTATTTGAAATCGAGGATTAGAATGGTATTTAGTAAGATGCTTTCAGCAGAAGAATTTAATCCTGAAGTTATAATGAATTCAGGCCAGGTATTTAGAATGAAGCGCGAGACAAAGGGCGCTGATGGGATGCCTGATACCTATAGTGCATGTTCGGGAAGTTATGACATATATTTTTATCTGAATAACAAGACAGATGAATGGGACTTTGCATGCGATGAAAATGCCTGGGAGTTCTGGCAGCAATATTTCGATTTTGCTACAGATTATGTCAAATATAACGACGATATTAGAAAAAGTAACGATTCGTTTTTGAAGGATGCCTTAAAGGATTCCTTTGGTATGAGAATCTTACGACAGGATTTGTGGGAAGTATTTATTTCTTATGTTATATCACAAAATAATAATATCCCAAAGATTAAAAAATCAATTCAGACTTTATGTGACAGATATTCAGACGGAATTCATTTTCCAAAGCCTGAAGATTTAGCTTATATCCCTGAAAGTGAACTTATGAATGGTACAGCTTTAGGCTACAGGGCAGATTATATCATAGGTATTTCAAAAGCAGTGGTAGATGGTAAGCTTGATATCAAAAGTATCAGTAAGCTGCCTTATGATAAAGCCTACAAGAGCCTCCTTGAAATAAAGGGTATTGGGCCAAAGGTTGCCAATTGTATTATGCTTTATGGTTTTCATTTTATGGAAAGCTACCCAATAGATACCTGGATGAAAAAGATAATAACCGAGGATTATGCACAGTATTCTCAAAAAGAGTATTTGGATTACATCAATAATACATACCCAGGATTTCAGGGGTATGTTCAACAACTTCAGTTTTATCATAAGAGAAATTTACGATGATTTCTCACTGAAAATTCAAAAATTCGTATGGAATTTAAAAATGCATTAGATTATAATTAGTGTAAGTATGCAATAAAGATTTTGGAAATTAGAGGAGGAACTGCTATGTCTGCATTTTTATCTAGTTTTGCAAGTTATCTTATCAAAATGATCATACTCGTTGCGTTGGGTATATGTGGTGGCTTCATTGGTGTAAAGCTTCGCAAATCCAACGACAGAAAGAAGGGTATCAACACAATGGCAGATACACCTTCCGAGGAATAATTTTTGGAGGACTTTTGTTTTGAATAATGGTGTAAATGATTTACGACGCGCCTACTTGGAGTTCTTTGAGAGCAAGGATCATCTTTGCCTCAACAGCTTTTCTCTTGTACCACAAAATGACAACTCTTTGTTGCTCATAAATGCTGGTATGGCCCCACTTAAGCCATACTTCACAGGTCAGGAGATTCCACCAAGAAAGCGCGTTACTACATGTCAAAAATGTGTTAGAACAGGAGACATTGATAACGTAGGTAAGACAGCTCGCCATCTTACATTCTTTGAGATGCTTGGTAACTTCTCATTTGGCGACTATTTTAAGCACGAAGCTATTGCTTGGTCTTGGGAATTCCTTACTGAGGTATTAAAGCTTGATCCAAATCGTCTCTATCCATCTATCTATGGCGAGGACGAGGAAGCTTTTGAAATTTGGACTAAGGAAGTGGGAGTTGCTCCAGAGCGCATTACTCGTTTCTACCGTGATCCTGAGACAGGTGAATGTGATAATTTCTGGGAGCACGGTGCTGGTCCTTGCGGTCCTTGCTCAGAGATTTATTATGACCGTGGTGAGAAATATGGCTGTGGTAAGCCAGATTGTAAGGTTGGTTGTGATTGCGACCGTTACATGGAGGTTTGGAACAACGTATTCACACAGTTTAATGGTGATGGTCACGGCGGTTATGAGGAGCTTGCTCAGAAGAATATCGATACAGGTATGGGCCTTGAGCGTCTTGCTGTAGTTATGCAGGATGTTGACTCTGTTTTTGATATCGATACTATGAAGGCTATTCGTGACAAGATTTGTGAGATGTCAGGCAAGAAGTATCAGGTAGATGCTCTTGATGATGTTTCTATCCGTCTTATCACTGATCATATTCGTTCATCTACATTCCTTGTATCTGATGGTGTTACACCTTCAAACGAGGGTAGAGGCTATGTTCTTCGTCGTCTTATCAGACGTGCTGCAAAGCACGGTAGAGCTCTTGGTATTGATGGTATTTTCATGGCAAAGCTTTCTGAGACTGTTATCAATGAATGTAAGGATGGCTATCCAGAGCTTTGGGAAAAGAGAGAATTCATCTTCAAGACTCTTACAGCCGAAGAAGAGCAGTTCAACAAGACTATCGATAAGGGTCTTGAAATCCTTGCAAAGATGGAAGATGAGCTTAAGGCATCTGGCTCAAAGGAGCTTTCTGGTGAGAACACATTCAAGCTTTACGATACTTATGGATTCCCTGTAGATCTTACAGCAGAAATCCTTGAGGAAAAGGGCTTCTCATATGATGCTGCAGGCTTTGAAGCTTGTATGGAAGAGCAGAGACAGAAGGCTCGTGCTGCTCGAAAAGAAACAAATTACATGGGTGCTGATGCATCTGTTTATGACGATATTGATCTTTCTGTTACATCTGAGTTTGTTGGCTATGACAAGACTACATCTGAGTCTACAGTCACAGTACTTACTACAGAGACAGAAATCGTTGACACAATCACAGAAGGTACTGTTGGAACAATCATCGTTCCAGAAACACCTTTCTACGCTACAATGGGTGGACAGACTGGTGATACTGGTATCATCTGCACACCAAATGGTGAGTTTGAAGTAAAAGATACAATCAAGCTTAAGGGTGGCAAAATCGGTCATGTTGGTGAAATGAAGTCAGGCATGATTAAGACTGGTGATAAGGTTACACTTAAGGTTGATGCTGCAAGACGTGCTCGCATCTGCAAGAACCATTCAGCTACTCACCTTCTTCAGAAGGCACTTCGTGAGGTGCTTGGTACACACGTAGAGCAGAAGGGTTCATTCCAGGATGCTGACAGAACACGTTTCGATTTTTCTCACTTCTCAGCAATGACAGCAGAAGAGATCGCAAAGGTTGAAAAGATGGTTAACGACAAGATTGCTGAAGGACTTGCAGTTACTACAGCTATCATGTCTATCGACGAAGCTAAGAAGTCAGGAGCCATGGCTCTCTTCGGAGAAAAGTACGGCGATGAAGTTCGCGTAGTTAAGATGGGCGACTTCTCAACGGAGCTTTGTGGTGGTACACATGTATCTAATACATCTGAGATTTCTGCATTCAAGATTCTTTCAGAGAGTGGTGTAGCAGCTGGTACTCGTCGTATCGAAGCTATCACAGGTGCAGCTGTATTTGAACACTATGCTGACATTGAGGCGAAGCTTAATGCTGCAGCTGCAGCTCTTAAGTGTCAGCCAGCAGATGTAGAGGAAAAAATCGCACATCTTCAGAAGCAGCTCAAGGAAACAAATTCTGAGCTTGAGTCTATGAAGGCTAAGGCAGCACAGGCTGCAGTAGGCGATGTTATGGAATCTGTAGTTGAAGTTAAGGGCGTTAAGCTTCTTGCTACATCAGTTGCAGGTGTTGACATGAACGGACTTCGCGACCTTGGAGATGACCTCAAGACTAAGCTTGGAGAGGGCGTTATCGTTCTTGCATCTGACTGTGATGGCAAGGTTAATCTTGTAGTTATGGTTACAGATGATGCTCAGTCAAAGGGAGCACACGCGGGAAATCTAGTAAAGGCTATTGCACCAAAGGTCGGCGGTGGCGGCGGTGGTCGTCCAAACATGGCTCAGGCCGGCGGTAAGAATCCAGCAGGAATTAATGATTGCCTTGCTGAAGCAAAGAATGTACTTGAAGGTATGCTTTAATAAAAATTCTTGATAATTAAGGAGTTTCTTAGTTTTAGGAAACTCCTTTTTGGGCGAAATATAATCTGCAATGGCATATCCAAAGAAACAACACCATAGGAATGATGATGGTAGATATACTAGCTTTGAAGCTTAAAACATAATTTTTTTTATAATAAAATACTAGAAGTCGTAAAATTGTGTGATTATTGTTGACAAAATAGAAATATATGCTAAAATGCTTGTTAGTGCTTTTAGATTAATGAGTACAAGTCCCCAAATGGAGGGAGGTTAGGATTAGACTATGTCATATGTTACAGTTAAAGAAAACGAGTCATTAGACAGCGCTCTTCGTAGATTTAAGAGAAACTGTGCTAAGGCTGGCATCCAGCAGGAGATTCGTAAACGTGAGCACTATGAGAAGCCTTCAGTAAAGCGTAAGAAGAAGTCTGAGGCTGCTAGAAAGCGTAAATACTAATTTACCGCTTGCAATTTTGAATTTATGGCCTGTACCTTGCGGTACAGGCTATTTTTCGGTTTATCTATAGAAATGTTTTTATTTGGAGGTTTAGATGGCTTTTACAGTAGAAGAAGAGATTAAAAGACGTCGTACATTTGCGATTATATCCCATCCTGATGCAGGTAAGACTACACTTACTGAAAAGTTTTTGTTATATGGTGGACAGATTAATCTGGCCGGTTCAGTTAAAGGTAAGGCAACAGCTCGTCATGCTGTTTCTGACTGGATGGAAATCGAAAAGGAAAGAGGTATTTCTGTTACATCTTCAGTACTTCAGTTTGAGTATGATGGCTACTGCATAAATATCCTTGATACACCAGGACATCAGGACTTCTCAGAGGATACATATCGTACACTTATGGCAGCAGATTCTGCTGTAATGGTCATCGATGCATCCAAGGGTGTAGAGGCTCAAACACGTAAGCTTTTCAAAGTATGTGTTATGAGACACATTCCTATTTTTACATTCATCAACAAAATGGATAGAGATGCCAACGATACCTTTGAGCTTTTAGATGATATTGAAAACGAACTTGGCATTGCAACAGTTCCTGTTAACTGGCCAATCGGCTCTGGTAAAGGCTTCAAGGGTGTATATGATAGAAATGAGCGTACTGTCCGTATGTTCTCTGATACTCAAAAGGGTACAAAGCAGGGAGAAGAACGCATCCTATCAATCGATGACCCTACTCTAAAGGATGAAATCGGTCAGGATAAATATGATCAGCTTATTGAAGAGCTTGAGCTTATCGATGGCGCAGGCGCAGAATTTGATCAGGAGCTTGTTACCAAGGGTGAGCTTTCTCCAGTGTTCTTTGGTTCAGCTCTTACCAACTTTGGTGTTGAGATATTCCTTGAACATTTCCTTAAGATGACCTATAGTCCACTTCCTCGTAAGAGTGATATTGGAGAAATAAGTCCATTCTCTGAGGATTTCTCGGCATTTGTATTTAAGATTCAGGCAAACATGAACAAAGCCCATAGAGATAGAGTGGCATTCCTTCGTATCTGCTCAGGTACTTTTGATGCTACAAAAGATTATCTTCACGTACAGGGGGGAAGAAAAGCTAAGCTTTCAGCACCACAGCAGATGATGGCTGATGAACGTAAAATCGTTGATAAGGCCTATGCAGGCGATATCATTGGTGTATTTGATCCGGGTCTTTATAGCATTGGTGATACATTTACCTCAGCTAAAAAGCCATTCCAATTCGAGGGTATTCCAACCTTCGCGCCTGAGCATTTTGCTCGTGTTCGCCAGATAGATACCATGAAGCGTAAACAGTTCATGAAGGGTATCACCCAGATTGCTCAAGAAGGTGCTATTCAGATATTCCAGGAGTTCAACACTGGTATGGAAGAAATCATCGTTGGTGTTGTAGGTGTACTTCAGTTTGATGTTTTAAAGTATCGTTTAAACAACGAATACAACGTAGAAATCGGTCTTGAAAATCTTCCATACGAACACATCAGATGGATTGAAGGAGATTACGATATAAATAAAATCTCCGGTACCTCTGACATGAAAAAAATAAAGGATTTACGTGACAGACCACTTTTATTGTTTGTCAATTCATGGTCAGTGGGAATGGTACAGGATAGAAACGAAGGTCTTGTATTATCAGAGTTTGGTACAAACTAGGTTTATAATGCGTTATAAAAATGCTTGACTTATATCATATAGATATGTATAGTAATGGGCAGTGGCAATCGCCACTGTCTTTTTGTTTTTTGTTTTATATTCTAAAATTTTTATCCCAATTTGTTGTTGACATTTAATACCCATTTCACTATTATTATATTTAAAGAACGAACAATTGTTCCGAACGGAGGTTTTATAAAATGGCAAACGAAGATAAGTTAAAAGCTTTAGATGCAGCGATTTCTCAGATAGAAAAACAATATGGTAAGGGCTCAGTAATGAAGCTTGGCGAGGGTGCTAACATCCAGGTAGAGACAGTTCCTACAGGTTCTATCAGTCTTGACATAGCTCTTGGCCAGGGTGGTTTTCCTAAGGGCCGTATCATCGAAATATATGGACCTGAATCTTCTGGTAAGACTACACTTGCACTTCATGCAGTAGCAGAGGTTCAAAAGGCTGGCGGTATTGCAGGCTTCATCGATGCTGAGCACGCATTGGATCCTAAATATGCTAAGGCTATCGGTGTTAACATTGATGATTTATATATTTCTCAGCCAGACAATGGTGAACAGGCACTTGAAATCACAGAGACTATGGTTCGCTCGGGCGCTATGGATATTATCGTAGTGGATTCAGTTGCAGCACTTGTACCAAAGGCTGAAATCGACGGAGATATGGGTGATAGCCATGTAGGTCTTCATGCACGTCTTATGTCACAGGCTATGAGAAAGCTTACAGGTATTGTTGCAAAGACTAATTGTGTAGTTATCTTCATCAACCAGCTTCGTGAAAAGGTTGGTGTTATGTTTGGTAATCCAGAGACTACTACAGGTGGACGTGCGCTTAAGTTCTATGCATCAGTTCGTATTGATGTACGTCGTATCGAGGCATTAAAGCAGAACGGTGAAGTCATCGGCAACAGAACTCGTGCTAAAATCGTTAAGAACAAGGTGGCACCACCATTCAGAGAAGCAGAATTTGATATCATGTTTGGTGAGGGTATCTCCCGCGAAGGCGATATTCTTGATGTAGCTACAAATCTTGATATTGTTCAGAAATCTGGTGCATGGTATGCATATCTTGGCGAAAAGATTGGTCAGGGTCGTGAAAATGCAAAGAACTATCTAAAGCAGAACCCAGAAGTTTGCGAAGAAATCGCCAGTGCAATTCGTGATCACTATGCAGAGGCTGACGAAAGTGAAGTTGGACTCGTTGGTGGTGAAAAGGACGATGTAGAGGTTGTTGAGTAATCATGGAAATTACATCTCTTGTTAAATTAACCAAGGGAAGAGCTAAAATCTGTCTCGATAACGGGGCAGATTTTGTTCTATATAAAAAAGAATATGAGCATTATGGAATAGAAGAAGGAGCAGAACTGTCAGAACTTCAATACGAAGAAATCCTTACAGAAATTCTTATTCCCAGATGTAAAAAACGAGCCCTTCATCTGCTGGAAAAACAGGATCGCTCAGAGAAAAACTTACGAGATAAGCTTTCAGAAGGCGGCTATTCTTCTGATATTATTGATATCGCTATAGACTATATAAACGACTATGGTTACATAGACGATGCCAGAATGGCTGCAAGTCATGTGCGCTTTTATCAGGATAGTCGCAGCAGACAGCGGTTAAAGCAGGATCTTTTAGGCAAAGGTATTTCTTCAGATATTATTGAGCGTGTATTAGATGAAGAATACACAGTCGATGAGCAGGATTTAATAGAAAAACTTCTTGCAAAAAAGCATTATGACAAGGAAACTGCCACCTATGAGGACCGTGGAAAAATTTATCGCTTCCTTGCATCCAGGGGATTTTCATCGGACACAATCAATCGTGCGCTAAGCTAGAGAATATAAGCAATTATAGATAGCTTTGATACACTATATATTGTATGCACAGTCTTGACATAAACCCATTATAAAGTTAAACTATTTACATTGATATGTATAAATGAGAGCCTTTATAGCTTTTATTTTATATTCAATTAAGAATTTAATAAGGAGGTGCTCCTGTGGCAGTGACGATTATTGTAGCTATCGTTGCTGTTGTAGTTGCAGTTGTTGCGACTCTTGTTGTTTCAAACAACATTCACGAGAAACAAGGTCAGAAAAAGATTGGTTCTGCTGAGGAAAAGGCTCGTGAAATCATTGATGAAGCAGTTAAGAGTGCGGAGGCAAAGAAGAGAGAGGCAATGCTTGAGGCAAAGGAAGATGTCATGAAGCAGAAGAATGATCTCGACAAAGAAATCCGCGAGCGCAGAGCAGAAATCCAGCGTAGCGAGCATAGAATTTCTCAAAAGGAAGATAACCTTGAGAAAAAGCTTGATGCCGTTGAAAAACGTGAAGCAGAATTTGCTCGTCAGGAACAGCAGCTTAACAAACAGCGCGAGGAAGTAGCAAAGCTTAATCAGCAGCGCGTACAGGAACTAGAAAGAATCTCAGGACTTACCTCCGAACAAGCAAAAGAACAACTTTTAAAATCTGTAGAAGAAGACGTCAAACTAGACGCAGCAAAGCTTATCAAGGAAAGCCTTGCACAAGCAAAGGATGAGGCAGAAAAAAAAGCACGAGAAATCGTAGTTAGTGCTATTCAGAAATGTTCAGCAGATCATGTGGCAGAGACTACTATTTCCGTAGTACAGCTTCCAAACGATGAAATGAAGGGTCGTATCATTGGTCGTGAGGGTAGAAATATCCGTACACTTGAGACAATGACAGGTGTTGAGCTTATCATTGATGATACACCAGAGGCAGTTATCTTATCTGCATTTGATCCAGTGAGACGTGAAATTGCACGTATTGCACTTGAAAAACTCATCGTTGATGGTCGAATTCATCCAGCTAGAATTGAAGAGACTGTAGAAAAAGCTAAGAAGGAAGTTGAACAGCAAATCCGTGAGGAAGGCGATGCCGCTGCACTTGAGGTTGGTGTTCAGGGAATTCATCCTGAACTTCTTAGATTACTTGGAAAGATGAAATTCAGAACTAGCTACGGGCAGAATGTGTTAAAGCATTCTATCGAAGTTGCTCAGTTATCAGGATTACTTGCTGCAGAGCTTGGTCTTGATGTAAGAGTAGCTAAACGAGCTGGTTTACTCCATGACATTGGAAAGGCAGTAGATAGAGAGCAGGAGGGTACACACGTACAGCTTGGTGCAGATCTCTGCCGTAAGTACAAAGAGTCTCAGACAGTAGTAAATGCTGTTGAGGCACATCATGGCGACGTAGAGCCAGAGACACTTATAGCTTGCATCGTACAGGCGGCTGACACAATTAGTGCAGCAAGACCTGGAGCACGTCGCGAGGCTATGGAGACATACACAAACAGATTAAAAGAACTTGAAGAGATTTCTAACAGCTTCAAGGGTGTTGATAAATCTTTTGCTATTCAAGCAGGTAGAGAGATTCGAATCATGGTGGTTCCTGAACAGGTTACAGATGCCGATATGGTCATCATGGCTAGGGATATTTCAAAGCAGATTGAGAATCAGCTAGAATATCCTGGACAGATCAAGGTGAATGTAATTCGTGAATCACGAGTTACCGATTACGCGAAGTAAATTTTTAGGCGGTTGGTTTTCCAGCCGCTTATTTTAATGGAGAACAAAATGGATCAGTTAAAAAGAATCGATAGAAAATTAATACATAGGGGCACAATTCTGGATATATATGAAGATACAATGCAACTTCCTAATGGAAAAACTGAGAAGTGGGATTTTGTAAGTCATCGAATGGGAGCTGCTTGTGTCCTTGCTGTTGAACCAGATGGCAAAATTCTTATGGTACGTCAATATAGGAATGCACTTGAGAGGGAAACGTTAGAGGTGCCGGCGGGAAAACGTGATTCTTTAAATGAAGATACATCTATTTGTGCGGCAAGAGAGTTAGAGGAGGAAACGGGCTATAAAGCAGGAAAATTAGAAAAAATTCTTTCACTTAAGTCTACGGTTGCCTTCTGTGATGAAATGATAGATGTGTATCTTGCTACAGATTTACAGAAACTGGGAGGACAGCATCTAGACGAATCTGAAGATATTAACGTTGAATCATGGAAACTCGAAGATTTAATGGAAATGTGCTATTCAGGAAAAATTCAAGATGCAAAAACTGTTGCGGCTATTATGGCCTATGCTGCTAGAAGATAGTTTGTTTTTTATGTACAGAATTAATTAAGATTATTTATATTTTATTGTTTACTATGAAAGAGAGATTAAAGCGATAAAGTTTTAGTCTCTCTTTTTCTATGTGCAAATTGCACTATATATAACATGAATAAATTGTGCTAAATTGCTAATTGTACTCGTATAAATACAAGACAACGTTATAAAACAATGCTATAATGCAAAACATGTTCACGAAAATAACACAAATTAAACACAAAAAATACATGGAGGTATGACAATGAAATTTAAGGCATCACTATTTTCAAGTGTAAAAACAAAGCTGATTATTGCAATGGTAGCAATCGCAGCTATTCCACTTCTTGTTGCAACATCTATTAGCTATTATTCTTCTACGAAAGAAGCAAAGCAGTTGGCTAAGGATGATAACGAATGGGCAGCATGGTATTTGCAGGCATCTTTAAATACTATCTTTTCAAAAGGTGAATCTGCATTATATTCAGTAGCCTCTTCACAGGATACTGTAGATTTTCTTACTTCTGGTGAAAACGGTTCAAAGGTAAGAAAGCAAATGCAGTATATCAATTCTGTTTTAGCTGACGGTAATGAGATGACTCTTGTTAACACCTCCGGAAAGATGGTTCTTAGAAGCGATGACAGAGAATTATCTGATGTAGCTTCGAGAGATTATTTCAAGGGAGCCATGAAGGGACAAACCACTGCTTCAGAGGTAATGGTAAGCAGCTCAACAAAACTCAGAAGTATTTGTCTTGCAGTTCCAGTATATCAGACTGGTACAAAAAATATAATTGGTGTTTTATATAGAAGCTATGATTTAGCTCAGTTACATGAGGTTCTTGTTGATGCAGGCGGAGAATCATTTATTGTGGATAAGGATGGTACATTAGCTGCTCATTCACTATATGAGATTTCAGCTGATGATGAACCTATGTTATTGACAGATACTCCTTTTATGACATCTGATGCGATAGAGGGTACTTACGAATGTGTAATGGATGATGTTCCATTATATGTTTCTTATGTAAAGGAGCCTATTACTGGCGTTACAGCATGCATGACTGTTTCTATTAACAAAGTTGTATATGAAGCAAGAATGTCAGCATTAACTACTGTGGTAATTGGCATAGTACTTCTTATAATTGGTGCAATAATTGCTTTCTTTATTGCTAACAACTTTACTAAGCCTATTCTTGCGGTAAACCTCGCACTTTCAGAGCTTGCAGAGGGACATTTTAACAGAATTGATGAGTACACAGATCGTGAAGATGAGTTTGGACATATTGTAAATAATACAAACTTTCTTATGGACAAACTTTCATCTATCGTAGGAAGTATTGTAGATTCTTCAAACAACGTAGGAGAGTCTTCAGATGAATTGTCATTAATGGCGAATCAGATTGCTGCAACTGCAGAAAGCGTTGCAGTTGCTGTACAGCAGATTGCAAGCGGTGCAGTACAGCAGGCAGAGGAAATTCAGGCAGCAGCAAAGAGCACAAATGTTATTACAGATGCTGTAGAAAATGTACAGGACTCGACAACAGAGATGACATCACTTGCAGATAGAATGAAGAAGGCTTCTGAGGCATCTAGCTCTTCACTTGCTATTCTTCAGAATACAAGCACATCAATGACTATTAAAATTGAGGAAATTGCTACAAAGATTTCTTCAACACAGAATGCAGTTACAAACATCAATGAGCGTGTTGAAGGTATTTCTGATATCGCTTCACAGACAAATCTTCTTTCACTTAACGCTTCTATTGAAGCGGCAAGAGCTGGAGAGGCAGGAAGTGGATTTGCAGTAGTTGCAGAGGAAATTAGAAAGCTTGCTGATAACTCAGAAAGTCTTGCTTCTGAAATCAGAGTTTTAATGGATGAACTGTTACAGGAAGCTGAACAGGCAGTTAAGGCAGCTGGTTTTGTTATGGATGGAAATATAGAGCAGCAGAAAGCATTAGGTGAGACTCTTGAGGCAGTTCACGGAATGCTTGATGATATCGACGAGACAGTTTCAAGTGTGACAAAGATTTCTGACCATGCAGATACATGTGTTTCTTCAAATACAGTAGTTGCTAATGCTATGACTTCACTTTCTGCTATCTCAGAGGAAAATGCTGCTTCATCAGAGACAACAGGTGCATCAGTAGAGGAGCTTTCTGCTACTGTTTCAACTCTTGCTGAGTCGGCTAATCACCTTAGAGGTATCGCTGAAAGCTTAAATAATGAAATGAAGTTCTTTAAGATTGCATAGGAGAACAAAAATGAACGATTTAACAGTTATTAATACGGAAAAAAATGAGGAAAAACAATATGTTGTTTTCCTCATTAATAAAGAATACTTTGGAATTGATATTTCAAATATTAACAGTATCATCCAAATGCCAAATATTACCAGTGTTCCAAACGGACCTGAATATTTATTAGGCATGACTAATGTTCGTGACAGAGTAATCCCTATTGTAAGCTTGCATAAAAGAATGAATTATGGGGAAGAGTGTATTACAAAGGACTCTCGCGTAATTATTCTTAACCTTGAAAATGACGAGCTTATGGGAGTTGTCGTTGATGATGTCAAGGAAGTAATAAAAATTGCAAATGATGAAATTCAGGATTCATCTCCATTCGTAAAGAAGGAAGAGTCCTTCATTAGTGGAGTTGGTAGAAAGGAAAATAACCTGATTTCAATATTTGAGGTTTCATCACTTATAGCTTAATTTCTAAGGATAATTTATACGTCATTCTGCTATTAATTGCGCTCAGCAATTGTGTAAAGCAGATGACGTGTATCTTCCCATCCAAGACATGGGTCAGTGATTGATTGTCCGTAGGTCTGGTGGTCAGAGATAGGCTGGCATCCTTCTACAAGGTAACTTTCAATCATGACACCCTTTACAAGGCTCTTTATAGCATCTGAGTGATTGCGGTTGTGCATCACTTCTTTAACAATTCTGATTTGTTCTTTAAATTGCTTATTTGAGTTAGAGTGGTTTGCATCAATAATGCAGGCTGGATTTACTAAATCCATTTGCTCGTACATATTGTGAAGGCGAATAAGGTCTTCGTAGTGATAATTCTGTGTACTGTTGCCATGCTTTGAAACTGCACCTCTAAGGATAGTGTGAGCAAGTGGATTTCCGCTTGTTTTAACCTCGTATCCTGAAAATGTGAAATGATGTGGATGCTGAGCAGCATATACGGAATTAAGCATTACAGAAAAATCACCTGAAGTAGGGTTTTTCATACCTGAGGCAACATCGAAGCCTGATACTGTGAGTCTGTGATGCTGATCCTCGACAGAACGTGCGCCGATTGCCACATAAGACAAAAGGTCATCGACATATCCCCAGTTTTCAGGGTATAGCATTTCATCAGCTGCTGTTAGCTCTGATTCTGTCATGGCGCGGATGTGCATCTTTCTCATTGCGATAAGTCCTGCCACCATATCAGGAGCTTCATTTGGGTCAGGTTGAGAAGCAATTCCTTTGTAGCCACTTCCTGTAGTGCGTGGTTTGTTTGTATAAATACGAGGAACAACAAGTACTTTATCTTTAATATCTTCGGCTACCCTTGAAAGCTTGCTGATATATTCGCATACTGCATCTTCATTATCAGCTGAGCATGGACCAATGATACATAGAAATCTGTCGTCTTTTCCTGTAATAATATCAGCAACTTCCTTATCACGCTGAAGCTTTATTTGCTGTACCTTTTCAGGTACTGGAAGCATTTCTTTTATTTCCTCTGGTGTAGGCAATTTCTTTAAGTAAGTGAAACTCATTTTTATTCCTCGATTCTTTTCATTAACTGAAATATTTTTCTTTAACAATATCAACAGGCATATCTTGGCCCGTCCATAGTTTGAAAGCAGCTGCTCCCTGATAAAGAAGCATGAGCTTTCCATTCATTGTCTTGCAGCCCTTTGATGCGGCATCCTTAAGAAGTCGGGTGCGCTCTGGATGATAGATAGTGTCGCATACAGCAAGTCCCTGATGAAGAAATTCCTTTGGGATTAAAGATGTGTCATCATCGCCCATTCCAACATTGGTCCCATTGATTAGTATGTCGCTTTCCTGTAGACAAAATTCTAATATGTCATTATCGGCCATATCATATACGAAGCAGTCGCAACCAGTAGATTTTGTGATTCTATTTGCAAAATCAACTACCTTATCAAAGGTGAAATTCTTCCTTTTAAAGATATTGATTTTAGAAACACCTTCTAAGGCAGCCTGGGTGACGATAGAGGTTGCAACACCACCTGCACCAAGGATAGTAATAGTAGAACCTTTAAATTTGATATCTGACTCCGTCATGGATCTTAAGAAACCGATTCCGTCTGTGGTATAGCCCTTAAGTCTACCATTATCATTTACTACCGTATTTACGGAGTGAGAGAGCGATGCAGCGCTGTCCATTTCGTCTAAAAAAGGAATGATTGCATTTTTAAATGGCATTGTAAGATTGAAACCTGCACAGCCAATAGCTTTCAGGCCATTTACGGCATCTGCAAATTTATCTTCATCAACGCCAAAGGCCATATATGAATAATCTAAAGAAAGCTCATCAAAAGCTGTGTTATGCATTGCTGGAGATATGCTGTGAGAAACAGGATTTCCAAGCAAGCAGATGAGTTTAGTAGTTCCTGTTGGATTCATACAATTTCCTCCCTTTATAATTTACAATATAGTGTAGTTTATTGTAGCACTTTAATCAACTAAAGTTTTTTAAAAGTTTGATGTGAATAGTAAGTTGTGTTAAAATAATTCGGCAGGCATTTCGTAGGCGTAGCGTAGCTGGATAACGCATCGGACTCCGACTCCGAAGACCGCCGGTTCGAATCCGGCCGTCTACAGTTTTAAATTAGCCTGGTTACTATAGCTGGAGGGGCAAATGAGTTTAAATAAAGTAATAGAAAAGGTTAAGGAAGCCGCAGGCAAATGCGGGGATTTTATTTTTAGATATAAGAGATATTTTTTAGCAGGATGCATATTTATTTGCATGATTTTAGTATTATTTTTAGGTACTAAATCCGCAGTAACTGATACCTCTGGCGAGGGCGTATACAAAGAGTTCAAAGAAAATAAAGATACTAAAATCAATAAATTAATAGAAGACTACTACACAGCCTATGCTAATGGTGATACAGATAAAATTAAAAAACTGGTTGACCCATCACCACTTAGTGACCAGGAAATCAGTTATATTCAGTTTTATAGCCAGTATATTGATAATTTTTCAGATATCCAGATATATACAAAGGAAGGACTTGATAAGGGGTCTTATCTTGCATCTGTGCGTGTAAATCTTAAATACAAAGATATCGATACACCAGCTCCTGGACAGGATTTCTTCTATCTTGAAACAGCTGACGGAAAACTTTACATCAATAATAAATATGGTTCATTCAATCAGAATAATAATATTTATGAGATGGATACAAAAGTGTCTGATTTGATTTCAGTATTTATTCGTCAACAGGATTTGCTTGATATTCAGGCTGAGGTTACAAACGAATATAATGCAGCTATCAAGAGTGATGAAGCGCTCAAGGTATTTATGACAGATACACTTAAGGCAGCAATAGTTCAGTGGAATACAGATTACAATGCCCAGGTAGCCGCGGCAGCAGAAGAAGCAGCAGCCGCAGCAGAAAAGGAGGCTGAAGAGGCAGCAAAGGCTGAGAAAGAAGCTAAAGCCAAAGAGGAAGAAGAAACCAAGGCAGCAGAAACAGATGAAGCAAAGTCAAAATCGTACGAAGGCAAGGTTAACTCTAGAGCAAATGTTCGTTCAGCAGCTGATAAAGACAGCGACAAACTTGGTTCTTTAGATAGTGGTAATGCAATTACTATATATGGTGAAGAGGGCGATTTCTATAAATTTGATTACAATGGAACAACTGCCTACATCACCAAAGATGCTGTAACTGTCAAATCAGCAGGTGACAACACAGAGACTGAGACAGCCACAGAAAAAGAAGAGGCAAAATCAGCAGGTTCTTTAGAAAAAGGAAAGAAGATTACCATTCAGTCTACAACCAATATCCGCTCAAAGATGGATAAGTCTGCTTCTAAGGTAGCGGTTGCCTATGCAGGTGAAACTGTTGAAGTAGTTATGAGCTATGCAGAGGGATGGACAAAGGTTAAATACAAGGACAAGGAAGGTTTTATACGAACAGACCTTTTAACAAATTAGTCTATAGACAGTGATAAACAATAATGGAGACCATATTTTGGTCTCCATTTGTTAACTAGGAGGATAGAGTGAGCCAAGAGCTATATCGATTAAATAAATATTTAAGCGATGCAGGTGTTTGTAGTCGTAGGGCTGCAGATGCAGCTATTGAGGCAGGTCATGTCATTGTAAACGGTGAAGTGGCTGTTATGGGTATGAAAGTTACCAGTGATGACATGGTGTTATTCAATGGTAAACCAGTTTCAAATAAGTCCAAAAAAGAAGTGTTGATAGCCTATAATAAGCCTGCTGGAATAGTATGCACAGCGGAAAAACGTGAAAAGAATAATATTATAGATCATCTGAATTATCCTGAGAGAATATATCCTATTGGTCGATTGGATAAAGACAGTACAGGACTTATACTTCTTACAAATCAGGGTGATTTGGTAAACAAAATAATGCGTGCAGTAAATGCTCACGAAAAGGAATATGTTGTTACAGTAGATAAAGAAATTACTGCAGATTTCATTAAAAAGATGGCTAATGGAGTATATCTAGATGAGCTTGAAGTGACCACAAGAAAATGCCATATAAAAAAGCTTGGCCCTAATAAATTCAATATAATCCTTACTCAAGGATTGAATCGTCAAATCAGACGAATGTGTCAGGCACTTGGGTATCATGTACGCACTCTTAAAAGAGTGAGGATTATGAATATCAATCTTGGCGATTTAAAGGAGGATACCTACAGGGATATCACTCCATCAGAACTAAAAAAACTAAAAAAAATGCTAGAGGGATCGAAGAACTAATGCAAATAGAAGAATATAAGAAATTAGTAGACACTATAGATTATCACATGGATCGTTATTACAATCAAAATGAACCTGAAATAAGCGATTTTGAATACGATCAGCTGATGCAACAGCTTAAGAAAGCAGAAGAGGAACACCCAGAGTGGGTTACACCAGATTCACCTACACAGAAAATTGGTGGTGTGGCTATGCGTGAAGCGGGAATTAAGGTTACACACGTTGTACCGATGCTTTCTATTGAGGATGTATTTAATAAAGAGGATGTTACAGCTTGGGTGGAAAAAGTAAAGGCAGTTCATCCAGACGCTAAATTTTCTGTAGAGGCAAAAATTGATGGCCTTAGCATGACGCTTAGATATGAAAAGGATAGTCATGGAAAGCTCAAGCTAAAGCTTGCAGAGACAAGAGGCGATGGCTTCATCGGAGAGGATGTTACAGAAAATGCTCTTGTTATTCCTGATGTAAACAAATATTTAGATTTACCTTATGATTCTTTGCAACTTCGTGGTGAGGTATATATGTCCCATGAGGATTTTGATAGATATAATGAAGACCAGGAATTAAAAGGTGGCAAGTTGGCAGCTAACCCTCGAAATTTGGCAGCGGGAACACTTCGTCAACTGGATGCCAACATCACAAAGCAGCGTGGCCTCAGGATGTTTGTGTTTAATGTCCAGCAGGGTCCAGAAGAATTAACAGAAAGTCATGTGAATGGACTTGATATTTTAAATCAGCACAATGTTCCTGTCGTTTTTCACCGTATATGCGAATCAGCAGAAGAAATAATAGCTGTTATCGATGAAATAGGTGAGAAGCGTGAGGAATTTGAATTTGATATAGATGGTGCTGTGGTAAAGATTGACCAGGTGGCATATAGAAATGATTTTTCTACCAGTGCCAAGTACACAAACGGTCATATTGCCTACAAGTATCCTCCTGAGGAAAAGGAGACAAAGCTTTTAGATATAGAGCTTTCTGTAGGTCGCACCGGACGTGTGACACCTACCGCTATTTTCGAGCCGATTCGTCTATGCGGTACAAGTGTCAGCCGTGCTACACTTCATAACCAGGATTTTATCGATGATTTGAACGTGGGTATAGGCGACACTATCGTGGTGTACAAATCTGGTGAAATCATTCCTAAGGTCAAAGAGGTAAAGCATGATAAAAGACCTGAAGGGGTAAGCACATTTAAGATTCCAAATGTCTGTCCAGTATGTGGAGGCACTGTTACAAGAGATGCAGATACTGCTGATATGAAGTGTACTAATCCAAGCTGTCCAGCCCAGCTTGAACGCCATATTATTAATTTTGTATCGAGAGATGCAATGGATATAAAGGGGTTCGGAGAGGTTTATATTATCGATTTGGTGCGCAGAGGCTACATCAAGGACATCGCTGATATTTACACCCTTAAGGATAAAAGAGATGAGCTTATCGAAGAGGGAATTATTGGCAAGGAAAAGAATACTGATAAGCTGCTTGCTGCTATCGATGGTTCCAAATCAAATGAGGCAACACGTCTTTTCACAGGCTTTGGAATTCCAAATGTAGGAAAAGCTGCAGCCAAGGCCTTATTGAAAGAGTTCAAAAGTATTGATGCTATTATGGAGCTTTCTGTGGAGCAACTCATGCAGGTAAATGATATCGGAGAAATCAGTGCAAATTCTATCTATAACTATCTCCATGATGCTGTGAATATTGATATTATCGGTAGAATCAAGGCGGCCGGGGTCAATATGGTAGAGGAAGAAAAGGAAGGTGCTACTGATAAGCTTGCTGGTCTTACTTTTGTAATCACTGGAACTTTGCCTACTATGGGAAGAAAAGAAGCACAGGAGCTTATCGAGTTAAATGGTGGAAAGTGCTCAGGCTCTGTTTCAAAGAAAACCAATTATCTGGTTGCAGGTGAGGCAGCCGGAAGCAAGCTTGATAAAGCCAATGCTTTAGGAGTAACTGTTCTTGATGAAGTTGGGCTTATTTCATTAATAAACAATTAATTTGTGCTGAATTTGTAACGAAATTTTACAAAAAAAAACACATATCATTTGTATAATAATTCCATGATGGATGAAATTCGACGTAGAATCTTAATAAAAAGGTTCCTGGTACTTCCGATGCTAATATTGATGTTACTTATAATTCTATTAGTATTCGGAAGTAGCTGGTTTACCGCATCGTCTAATTATCGAATCAGCTGCTTGGATGAGGGCTGGTCTATTTTTCGTGGCGGAAAGGTTATTACTAATGCGTCGTTATCAGATTATAAAGTAGGTAGTAGTAAAGCAGGTGAGAGAATAACAATATCAAACACGTTGAACGTATCTGAGCATACTACCTTAATGTTCAGAAGCAAGCACGAAGCAGTTGATATGTATGTAGATGGAAGAAGAATTTACTCCCATGGAAGAGATTATCTGGAAGAGGGACGATTTATTCCGCAAAGATATAATTTGATAAATCTAAATCCAAAAGCTGCCACCCACAATATCATGATTACATATACCATGGGTGAGGATGATTCAGTCAGCAAAATATCTCCAATATTCTATGGAAGAAGAAGTGATTTAATTCGAGCTTTCTTCAGCTATCATAGAATTTCTATGTTTATAGGTAGCTTTTTGGTTATTTATTCATGTCTTTTATGTTCGTTATGGATTTTTATGTCTCTCAATCGTCGAGACGCAGCACAAATATATTATGGTGCTTTCTTTTCTATGCTATTGGGATGCTATATTTTATCTAAAAATGACATTTTATGGTTCGTAGGAAATCATGAAATGCTATTTTCTTTGATGGAATATATCTGTGTATCTTTAATGCCGTTGGCGTTTACAATTCTGTTTCACTCAATTAATCATAATGAATTATTAAAATTCCAAAAATCTATTTTAAAAATTAATATCGTATTGCCAGTAATTATCTTTACAATGCATTTTTCTGGAATAATTCATATAAATAGATTCAGAGAAATTGTTGGTATTATCGGTTTCGCAGAAATAATTCTTATTCTACCATCGCTTGTTAGTGCTCTAAAAAAACAATTCAAACAGAATTTAGAGACGGATTACTATGCAGGATTGGATGCCGATTATTATCTAATTTTTGGCTTTTTCAGCTTAGTGATTTCTGCGTTAATAGAAATGATTATGGTATTAAGTTTTAATGTAAATAGCGATTTTACCGACAAGAAACTATTTCCAACTGTGGATTCCCTGGAATTTGGTATGTTGATTTTTATGATGTGCCATTTTGTTTATTATCTAATGAATGGTATTAATCATATGAGCGCAGATATGATAAAGGCTCAATTAGAGGGCTTGGCATATACGGATGCACTGACAGGATTGATGAATAGAGCCGCATGTGCAGAATTTTTTGCAACCGTAGGTGAGGAGTATGCATTGGTTAGTCTGGATTTAGATAGATTAAAACAGGTGAATGACACACTTGGGCATACAGAAGGGGATAGGATGATAAAGACCTTTGCCCAGTTGTTAAAAAAGACTTTTGCCGGTGCGGCTATATTGGCACGTAATGGCGGGGATGAGTTTGTAGCTGCTTTTGAAAATTCAAGTCCTGAGGAAATTGAAAAATGTATCGATAATCTTAACGAAGAAATGAGAATTTTTAATGAAAAGAAAGATACATTTACATTATCAGCATCTGCAGGATATGCCTTTGCATCTGAGGTGGAAGGGAAAAAAGTTCATGATGTTTTTTATTTAGCAGATCAGCGTATGTACAAAATGAAGGAGGCTCACCATGGGTAAAAAGTATGTTTATCTTGGAATAGCCTTTATCGCTTTTGTAATAATTGTATCGCTGGGAAACATTTTGTTAAAACCTAAGGGCTATTCAAATGTTACAGTATTAAACGATGGTTGGAATGTGACTTATAACGACAAAACCTATGAAGACGTGCAATTGTCCATGCTGAGAAGTATTGTTGGAAGCGGCTCAGCGGAAGGAGACAGGATTGTCTTTACAAAGGAAGGTGTCAATTTAAGAGATTATGTTTCACCAACAATTATGTTTGAGTCCAGATTTAGTGAATGGACTGTTTATGCTAATTCAAAAAAGGTAGATGAAAGGTTTATAGGCGCCTACAAAAATAACAGATTTATTGGTTGTGAAAATAATTTTGTGGCATTGCCAAGGTCATATACTCCTGTGACAGTGGAAATAGATTTACTGGTTACAGAAGAAGGAGCATATAATTTTTATGAGGCTCCTGCTGTAGGCGGATATTTTGATTTACTGTTATATGAAGTATATAAACATATGTTTGTGTTTTTGATATCAGCTTTTCTCATTGTTTTTGGTATTGTATTTTTGGCGGTGGCAGTAGGTTTCAGAAGCGAGATAGCAGAGATGAATATGCAGATTTACTCGGCACTGCTATATATAGTTCTTGGAACATGGCTTATGACACAGTTTAAATTGCTGGATTTATTCATTGAAACTAATGGACATCAAACTGAAATAGAATATATTTCTTTATATATGGTAGTCCCAATTATGTATGTAGTAATAGGCTGTATGAGAGACTATATTAAAAAGAAAATTTTTTTGATTTTTGCTATTACGGGTTCAGTAATCCCATTCATATTAATATTTATTCATTTTGCAGGGATAACTCACATTAACCAAACACTAGTGATTTATCAAATTGACGGAATTGTATTGATTGTTTTTATGATTGTCATGCTACTTCGCAATGGTTCTGGCTTGAAGGAAGCCACTATAGCCCAATATGTGCAAATCGTTGGGCTGGGAGCCCTTGGCGTATCCTTTTTGTTTAATGTACTTTTTTATTATTTGGAGATGATAGGAGTTTCTGAGCAGATTATGCTTTCAAAATTGGCAGTTCCGATGGGGGCCATGTGCATGGTTTTTGCAACTCTGCTCAATTATTACACTTTTATATCTGAGTCCTATGCTAGGCAAAAGGAGTATTCATCACTTGCTCATCTTGCCTATGCTGATGAACTTACCGGCCTGGCAAACCGAGCTAGATATGATTCATATATGTCATCCATAAATAAAGAAGATGACTATTGCATAGTCAGTATTGATTTGAATGGACTGAAAACTATAAATGATAACATGGGGCATTTGTCAGGAGATAAATATTTGACAGAATTTGCAGAGGGACTAAAAGAGACCTTTGGCCAGATAGGTTTTGTTGCAAGAATTGGTGGAGACGAATTTGTTGCTATTCTTAAAAGAGATGTCATGACACAGGTCGAGAAATATGCAACTAAACTAAATAATTATTTAGATGATTTAAATAAAGAAGATTCATCTATTCATCGCAGCGCTGCAATTGGTTACGCCTATAAACACGAATATGTTAATGCCGATTCAAATCTGGTATATCTCAAAGCCGATGAGCGTATGTATAATAATAAAGAATTAATGCATGGCGCAAGCCGTTAGGTTGTGTTATCATTAAAAAAGTTACGTGAGATATACTAGTTTTTGATGAAGGAGAGGGAGAAGTATGCCAATTCGAACACAAAATGATTTACCTGCAAAGGCAATACTTGAAAATGAAAACATATTCGTTATGGATGAAAATAGGTCTACTCATCAGGACATTAGACCTATATCAATCGGTATTTTAAACCTTATGCCATTAAAGGAGGATACGGAGCTTCAGCTTTTGCGTTCTCTTTCAAATACTCCACTGCAGGTGGATGTGACATTTTTGACTGTGGGAAGTCATGAAAGCAAACATACAAGTAAGACACATTTAGATACATTTTATGAGCGTATCGAGGATGTGTACGATAGATATTTTGATGGGCTTATCATCACAGGTGCGCCTGTGGAGCAGATGCCTTTTGAGGAGGTAGATTACTGGGAGGAGCTTACCCACGTATTCGAGTGGACAAAAACCCATGTTACATCCACACTTCATCTATGCTGGGGTTGCCAGGCTGGATTGTATTACCGCTATGGCATCCAAAAATATGATTTGGATGAAAAGAAATTTGGCATTTTCCCACATAGAGTTCAAAACAGAAAGATTCCTATTGTCCGTGGATTCGATGATATATTTTACGCTCCACACAGTCGTCACACAGGCATGCGCACCGCGGATATCGAAGCCTGCGATGAGCTTGTAGTCTGCGCTAAGAGCGAAGAAGCTGGTGTGTTCCTTTGCATGTCAAAGGACGGCAGCAATATTTTTGTCATGGGCCATCCAGAGTACGACCGCTACACACTGGACAGCGAGTACAAGCGCGACAAGGGCAAAGGATTGGATATCGCACTTCCAGTCAATTATTATCCTAATGATGATCCTGAGGAGAAGCCTTTGCTTCAGTGGAGAAGTCATGGGAATATTTTGTATTCTAATTGGTTGAATTACTACGTATATCAGAACACCCCTTATGAGTGGAATAAGATTAGTGAGAAATAGCGTAAATACTGGGGTTGCGGGCATTGTCGTAACCTGTTATAAGCTATCATAACTTATCGTAAGTTGTCATAACGTATGGTGTAAAAATGGCGTAAAATGGGCATTCTTACATTTGGTCTCATGAAAAAATGGTGTATAAAATGGTGTATAAATTTCATACACCATTTACCTCAAAAAACGTGATAAATACAGTACATAGAGCAATTATTCAATTGAGTAATTGCTCTTATTTTTTACCCTTTTTTGGGGTAAATTAATCATTTTTTTAAGGAGGTATACACCATTATGATGGACTATGAACAGTTCAAAGAGCAGTTCAAAGAAGACCTTAAGATGAATCTTGAGGCAAAGGGGCATGAGATCGCCAGTGTTGATATTGGCCCTTCACAGAAGCTTAATCAGGGTGCTTATGACGCAATTTCTGTTAAGCTAGAGGATTCCATGATGGGGCCTAGTGGTAATTTCTCAAATCTGTTTGCAGCATATGAGAAAACAGATGATTACGACCTGGTTCTGAACCACGCGACAAGGATGATGGATGACGCTATTTCTAACATGCCAAGCTACGATGCAAATCAGCTTACAGATTATGATTTCATCAAGGACAAGCTGGTACTTGAAGCAGTAAATGCGGAAAAGAATTCATCACTTCTAGAGAAGGTTCCTCACAAAGATATGGAGGATATAGCGATTGTATATCGCGTATTGCTTGGACAGATGGATGATGGAATAGCATCAGTTGTGGTTACAAATGAGATGCTTGAGAAGATGGATATTACAAAGGAGCAACTTCATCAGGATGCTCTTATTTCATCACCGGAGATCAGACCTGTGGAGGTTAATACTTTATTTGGAACAATTGCAGAGCTTATTCCGGATGCAGGATTTATGCTCCCTGCTGGTGGACCAGAAGATCAGATTCTCGTTGGAACAGTGGCGGATAAGCATCATGGAGCTGGTGTTATTGCTTATGAGGGCTTCTTGGATGAGCAGGCAAAAAAGATGGGAGAAGACTTCTATATTATCCCTTGTTCAATCCACGAGGTGCTTTTAGTACCTGAGTCTATGGCTCACGATATAGATTCACTTAAGGAGATGATATCCAATGTGAATTCTTGTGAGTTAGAGCCAGAGGACATCCTTTCGGATAATCTATATCACTATGATTCAAAGGAAAAGGTATTTGAGCTGGCTGAGAACTTCAAAGAGCGTATAGCTACAAAGGAGCATGAGCCTGATAAAGAGGCTGAGAAAGAATCTGCTGTTGGTAAGCTTAAGAAGACCCAGGATAAGGTCAAGGAAGCTCCCAAAAAGGAGCATAAACCAAAGTCTAAGGACAAAGGTGAAATGGCTATATAAGCCAAATAAAGTGAATATACGAGGTGGGATTTAATGTCTAAAAAGTATTTTTATGGTCGGCGGCAAGCTGACCTTTTTTCATTTATAAGAATTCCAAAGTTGTTACTAACGGGAAAAAGATATCGCAAGCTTTCCTGTGAAGCGAAGGTACTGTATGGTTTCCTGTTGGATAGGATGAGTTTATCTGCAGAAAATGAATGGTTTGATGATGAAGGTAGAGTCTTTGTTTACTGCACAATCAGTGAAGCTGCTGAAGAGGTTATTGGTTGTGGAGAGAAAAAGGCCTGCAGTGTATTCAAAGAGCTTGAGGAAATTGAATTAATTGAAAGAAAAAGGCAGGGGCTGAATAAGCCAAATCTCATCTATGTATTGGACTTTTCAGAGGAAGTGTCGGATGGACACTTCCGGAATTGTCCAAATGACAATTCAAGAAATGTCGATAAATCAAATCAAGAATTGTCGGAAAGACAAACAAATAATACTAAGTTTAATAAAACTGAATTTAGTGATACTGAGTCTAGTCAAGTCTTGTCTAATGATGAAGGTTATGTAGATGAAGGACGTGACAGGACGAGACAAGACTTTGATAACTACTCAGCAATCAGAAGTTATATTGCAAACCAAATAAGTCTTGAGGCTTTGAAAGTTGATTATTCAGATAATCCTCTTGTTGATGAGCTTTATGAGTTGATTGTTGATGTAGTTACGTCATCTAAGAAGGAAATCGTTATTTGTGGAGAGAAAAAGCCAATGAGTATTGTTAGATCACAGTTTATGAAACTGAATATGTTTAATATCGCATTCGTGCTGGAACGTCTAGAAGAAACAAAACCGAAAATAGGTAACATCAAATCGTATCTTTTAACGACCTTGTATAACTCGCTATTAACGACATCTTCTTACTACAGGACTCGTTGCAATAATGAAATATTTAGGAATGAAGGAGGGCAAAACAATGAGTAAGCCAATTGTTATGGCGCTTGTAAATCAGAAAGGTGGGACTGGGAAAACCCAAAGTACAGAAAATCTTGGAATTGGTCTTGCTGCAGAAGGAAAAAAGGTTTTATTGGTTGATTTGGACCCACAGGGTTCACTTACCATCAGCCTTGGGTATCCACGAACAGATGAGATACCGGTAACAGTAAAGGATATTATGGCAAAGGTGCTTAATGAAGAGCGGATAGTGGCTGACGAAGGGATACTTCATCACAAAGAAGGTGTTGACTTGCTTCCAGCAAATATCGAGTTATCTGGTATGGAATTATCGCTTGTCAATTATATGAGTCGTGAAAGAGTTTTGAAAGAATATATTGATTCCGTAAAAACGAATTACGACTATGTGCTAATTGATTGTATGCCTTCACTTGGAATGCTTACCGTAAATGCGTTAGCAGCTGCAGATCAGTTGGTTATACCAGTTCAGGCACAGTACCTTTCGGCTAAAGGTTTAGAGCAGCTTTTACAGACTGTTAGCAAAGTAAGACGACAGATTAATCCCAATCTTAAGATTGATGGAATCCTCTTAACAATGGTGGATAACAGAACAAACTACGCTAAGGATATTAGTAATCTTATTCGTGAGACTTATGGCAGCAAGTTAAAGGTTTATAAAACTGAGATTCCACATTCAGTTAGAGCAGCTGAAATAAGTGCTGAGGGCAAGAGTATTTACGCTCATGACCCTAAAGGAAAAGTTGCAGAGGCTTATAGAGAGTTAACCAAGGAGGTATTGAAGAATGAAAGAGCGCGCAAACATTCAATTGACCAGTTACGATGATATCTTTGGCGGGGCAGCTAAGGAAGAAACAGCCAAAGTACCTGATGGTGATGTGGTTGTGCAATTGCCTCTTACAGAACTTCATGCTTTTGAAGGTCACCCTTTTAAAGTTAAAGACGATGAAGATATGGCAAAGACGGTAGAATCAATACAAGAGTTTGGCGTTTTACAGCCAGCTATTGTAAGACCTGATGGCGATGGTTATGAAATCCTTTCAGGGCATAGAAGACATCATGCTTGTGAGATTGCTGGCTTAGAAACAATTCCTTGTATTGTAAGGGATTTGGATGATGATGCAGCGACCATTTTAATGGTAGATAGTAATCTGCAGCGTGAAGAAATACTTCCTAGTGAAAGAGCCTGGGCTTATAAGATGAAGTTAGATGCGATGAAGCATCAAGGTGAACGAGGTGATTTAACTTGTGGTCAAGTTGACCACAAGTTAGATGGAAAGAAATCTAGAGATATTTTGGCTGAACAAGTTGGAGAAAGTGCAAAGCAGATTCAGAGATATATTCGTCTGACAAATCTTTGTCCAGAGCTGATGGATATGGTAGATAATAAACAAATTGGATTTAATCCAGCTGTGGAGTTATCGTTCCTAAATCCAACTCAGCAAAAAGACTTGTTAGAGGCTATTGAATACTCGCAGTCTATTCCATCGCTTTCTCAGGCTCAGAGAATCAAAGCATTAGCCATAGAAAATAGAATAACTCAGGAAGGAATGAACATCATTCTTTCAGAAGAGAAAAAGCAAGATGTAGACAGAGTTACTCTTAAGAATGATGTTCTTAAGAAATACTTTCCTAAGTCTTACACACCTCGCCAAATGGAGGATACTATTATAAAGCTGCTTGAACAATGGCAGAAGAAACAACAAAGAAATAAAGATATGTGTTTGTAGGAGGCAACTATGATTCCAGTAGAAGTAGATTTAAGTTTTGATGAAAATCAAAAGAAAGCTAATAGGCTTTCAAAATATCAGGAATTAATAAAACAGAATAAAGAGAAAGAAGAAACAGATGCTAAGAATTAAAAATTAGTATCTGTTTTTTTAGTGGAGAGGAGGTGAGATTTTGCAGGAAGAGATTGAAGAGAAAACAGTCCGGCTGGCTGTAACAGGTACTAGAATGTCTATTAATGGAATAATGGCCGGCATTAGACTTTATATGCGGCATAGAGCTAATAAGAAGCTAGAAAATATTGATAGCCATATACAAGGTAAGCAAACTATTGATGAGCTTATAAAGCAGAATCAAGGTGTTACCAGTATGGAGATTGGTGATAAAGGTATTAAAACCTTTGAAAGAATAGCCAAGAAGTATGGAGTTGATTTCGCAGTTATTAAAGATAAGAATCAAAATCCACCAGTATATACTGCTTTCTTTAAGGCTAGAGATACAGATGCTTTAGAAGCCGTAATGAATGAATATGGAGCCAAGATGGTTAAGAAAGAACAAAGGCCTAGCGTTCGCGAAAAGCTTAAACGTATGGTTCAGAAGGTTAAGTCACAACCAAAGAAAACACGAACTAAGAAGAAGGAGCACGTTAGATGACAAAGCAGCAGAAGAAATTAATTCTGCTGAATGTTCCTTATGTGTTGATGGGATTATTCGCAACAAATCTAGGTGAAGCCTGGAGAATATCAGAAGGTATTGGAATATCGGAAAAGATTGATGGATTATTTCAGTCTCTTCCGATAGCCTTCTCGAATTTCTTACCAAGCTTTTTCCCATTTGATTTGGTAGTCGGTATTGTTATTGGTGTTGTGATGAAGGTTGCTGTTTATGTGAAGGGAAAGAATGCTAAGAAATATCGTCATGGTGCAGAATATGGTTCAGCACGATGGGGAAATCAGCAGGACATAGAGCCTTTTGAGGCACCAAAGTTTGAGGATAATATCATCCTCACCCAGACGGAGCGACTGATGATGAGTAGTCGCCCTAAACAGCCAAAATATGCAAGAAATAAGAATGTTGTAATTACAGGTGGTTCTGGTTCAGGTAAGACCAGATTCTTCTTGATTCCAAATCTACTGCAGATGCATTCTAGTTATGTAGTAACTGATCCCAAAGGTGATGTGGTTATTAAATGCGGAAAGACACTTTTGAAGCATGGCTACAGATTAAAGATTTTTAATACCATCAATTTTGCAAAAAGTATGCATTACAATCCCTTCGAGTACATTCACTCAGAGAAGGACATTTTAAAGCTTGTTAATGCGCTTATTACTAATACAAAAGGGGATGGTAAAGAAGGAGATCAGTTCTGGACCAAAGCTGAAACACTCCTTTATACAGCCCTCATTGGTTATATCCATTACGAGGCTCCTGAAGAGGAGCAGAACTTCAATACCTTGCTTGATTTCTTAAATGCCTGTGAGGTCAGAGAAGATGATGAGGATTATGAGAATCCTGTAGATATTATGTTTAATGAATTGGAGAAAAAGAACCCAAATCATTTTGCAGTAAGGCAATATAAAAAGTTCAAAATGGCAGCTGGCAAAACCATGAAGAGTATTTTGATTTCATGCGGTGCCAGATTAGCTCCATTTGATATTGAAGAGCTTCGCGAGATTACAACTTATGATGAATTGCAGCTCGATACCTTAGGTGATCAAAAGACTGCATTGTTTCTAATCATGAGTGATACAGATGCTACATTCAATTTTTTGATTTCACTTATCTACACACAGCTTTTCAATTTGCTTTGTGAGAAAGCTGATGATGTGTATGGCGGAAGACTTCCGGTGCATGTACGTTGCCTTATAGATGAGACAGCAAACATCGGCCAGATTCCAAACCTAGAGAAGCTGGTAGCTACAATTCGAAGCCGTGAGATAAGTGCTTGTTTATTCCTGCAGGCTAAATCACAGTTGAAAGCTATCTATAAAGATCACTGTGACACTATCATTGGAAATATGGATTCACAGCTTTTCTTAGGTGGTTCAGAGCCATCTACATTGAAAGATTTAAGCCAGGCATTGGGAAAAGAAACTATTGATATGTATAACACTGGAGAAAGCAGAGGTAACAATCCTTCGTTTTCAACCAACTATCAAAAGGCTGGTAAAGACCTAATGACTATGGATGAGCTTGCAGTGCTTGATGGAGATAAATGCATTTTGCAGCTTCGCGGTGTACGACCATTTTTGTCGGACAAATATGATGTTACTCGGCATCCACTTTATCCGGAGACTGGAGAATATGATTCTAGGAATAACTTGGATATTGAGAAGTATCTTGAAGGTGGAATAAAGTTTAAGAAGAACGAAGTATTTGATGTGGTAAAAATATAAAATATATCTCCTCTTTATTACGTAAATACGATATAATAACTTGCGTATGGAGAGGAGTATTTTATAAAAAATTGAAGGGATTGTAGTTGATGTATTTATTATGATTGAGAGCATGGATATTTTAAAGAGTTATATTTGGATTTTTATAATTATTTTAATTATATCTGAAGTTGTTATATATCTTTTACGTAGAAAGAATTTAGAAGAGCAGAATCCAAGCCAAATACTAATTCAATTTTTTACAGGCATAATTTGGATAAATTTATGTGCAGCACTTCTATTTATAGTTCATTGCTTATTTAAGATTCATCCATCTAATCCATGGTATACAGCAGATTGGAGTTCAGGAGATTTATTAACATTTATAGGTACAGTTACTTTAGGATTTGTTTCATATATTCAGACAAAAAGAGCTTATGATATGGCAGAAATGTCTGATAATATGAATAAGGAATTTTTGCAAATTCAAAAAAGGGAATATATACCTATTATTAAATGTCTAAAAGAGAATTTTTGTGGATTCGAAAAATATGGTGGTGCAGAATTCAAAATGTTACCAGAAGATAGAATTTGTTCATTGGAGCTGAAAACTGATGACGAGAATGAAGATCCAATTTTAGCATATGGTATGACATTAATTTGTTGCGACAATCTTGATTTGTCAAATAATATAACTAGAACTTATGAGGTACATTTAAAATATACTGGTAAATATATTATAAAAGATTTTGCTTTTAAGAATATTAAATTTATAAAGAATAATACTCTAATTAAAGAGTGGAATATTAACGAAAAAATAGATGTTTCATTAGATGATTCAGAGGAAATACCGTTCTTAATCACATTGTTTGATAATGTTGGGTCTAATTTGTTGGCTCAAATTGCAGAATCAAATAAGCTTACTATAGAATTAGAGATGAATTGTTTTGACGGCGCAACATATTTAGAAACTATAAACATTACAAAACATCTGATAAAAGATATTGTACCGTCTTTAAAAAGAAGTAATGTAGAGTTAATGTTATCTGCTGTATATGAAGTACAAGAGTAAAGATAAGAATTGTTACATAGGCCAGAACTCTGGGGACGCCCAGATTCTCTGGTCTATTATTATGCCCAAAATCAGGTGCGCAGGATTGAGGCATGAGATGAAACTATAAACTAAATTTTTAAGAAGAAAGGAAAATTCGGAAGCTCGCTGCTTCCGAATGAAGGTGAAAAAATGATGGAGAGATTCCGGATGAAGGACAATGGATGATGGTGAGTTTTCGAACCAGGTATCAAAATGGCATTTTTTAATTCAGGTGTAGACGTAATGGGAACTTTAGTAACAGCAATCGGCGCAGGCCTTGGAGTTTGGGGCGCGGTAAACCTTCTTGAAGGATATGGCAATGACAATCCGGGCGCTAAGTCGCAGGGAATGAAGCAGTTCATGAGTGGTGGTGGAATCATCCTCATTGGTATTAAGCTCATTCCACTTCTTTCAGGTTTGTTCTAAGAGCTGGTATTAAAACTAAATATTGAACCTGAAATTGGGGCTGAAGGCATTGCTTTCAGCTCCTTGTATTTGTAGTAAAGACAGGAGAACAACATATGGATTTAATATTTGACGCAATGGCGGACTATGTGAAGAGTAAGCTTATTGACGGTGTTATGTGGGTTCTGACGGGTCTTTTTGATAGTGTTAATGATGAAGTAGCAAAAGTAGCTGGACAAGTATCTACTGGTCCAGCAGATTTTGTTCCAGGTGTGTATCCACTGATTAAATCAACTTCTGAAACGGCTCTTTTACCGATAGCAGGAATTATTATGACATTCATTGCCTGTTATGAGTTGATACAGTTAGTGGTAGCACATAATAATTTAGCAAACTTTGAGACATGGATATTTATTAAATGGTTGTTAAAAACATCGGTGGCAGTTTTGGCAATTACACATTGCTTTGACTTTACTATGGCAGTCTTTGATGTTACTTGCCATGTATGCCAAGACGCAGGTGGTTTTATCACACATTCTACAGCGGTTACAGGACCACAGCTGGCTCAATTGAGATCAACTTTAGAGAGTATGGGTATAGGAGAAATCCTACCTATATACGCTGAAATCACAGTTTTGGGAGCTGGCTTTAAGATACTTTCATTAATCATATTTGTAGTTATCTATGGACGTATGATAGAAATCTATTTGCTTGTTAGTATGGCTCCGATTCCATTTTCAACATTTGGAAATAAGGAGCAGAGTCATATAGGACAGAACTATGTGAGAAGTTTGCTTGCTATTGGATTCCAAGGATTCTTAATCCTTATTGTAGTAGGAATCTATGCAGTGCTCATTCAGAACATTACGATTTCAGATGATATTGTAGGTACTATCTGGGGCATTATGGGATACAACATACTTCTGGTATTCAGTTTGTTTAAGACTGGCACACTATCAAAGAGAGTATTTTCAGCACAGTAGAAAGGAATAGATATGGCAGTAAATGTAAAAGTCCCCAGCGATTTAACAAGAGTGAAGGAAAAGGTGGCTTTTGGGCTTACTAAGAGGCAGGTGATTTGTTTTACGCTTGCAGCTTTAATTGGTATCCCAACATTCTTTCTTGTTAAGAAGTTGCAAGTAGATATAAGTGTTCCTACTTTTGTGATGATGGCGGTTATGATGCCGCTATTTTTTGTGGCTATGTTTGAGAAGAATGGAGATACATTCGAAATCATTATTCAGAGAGCATTGGAGTTTAAGCTTAAGAAGAATCAGGAGAAACAGCTGTATGATAGGATGTATGCTAATGGCATTTGCCTTGTGGATGGAGATCTTTATACCAAGACTGTTGAATTTAGTGATATCAATTATAAACTCGCTTCTGATATGCATAAGGATTTGATTTTTGAACAGTGGAAGACATTCCTAAATTACTTTGATACGAGTGTAGAGTTTGAATTAACCTTTGCTAACGTATATGCGAACGCTAAAAAACTAAGAGAACAGTTAAGCATAGAACGTAAAGACGATAATATGGATTCACTTAGGGCTGAGTATTCAAAGATGCTTATAGATCACAAAGGATGTCTAGATGATGTCCTGGTTAAGACTAAGTATCTTACTTTCGGTATAAGAGCTGGCTCACTAAAAGAGGCAAAGGGGCGACTTCATAAGATTGAAGATAAGGTAATAGAGAACTTTGATCAGATGGGAGTTAAAGCAAAGATCTTAGATGGACAGCAGAGGATTGATATCTTAAATCAAATGAAATTTGGAGCAGGAAGTCTTGAGGATAATATTGATTATCCTATGAAGAATATCTTTAAGAAACCAGGCTACTATGGTCAGGTAAGTTGTTTCTCGTATGATGCTCCTGAAATCTCGGATCAGTTCTTTGAACAGCTTCTTGATTTGGACTGTCAGCAGTTTATTAGTATTCATCTACAGTCGGTAAATCAGAATGAAGCCATCAAAGGTGTTAAGAGAAAGATTACTGATATTGATTCAAACAAGATTGACGAGCAGAAGAAAGCTGTTAAGGCAGGATATGATATGGATCTAATTCCTAATGATCTTAATCTGTATGGCGCTGATGCCAGTTCAATGCTTTCTAATCTGCAGAGTCAGAATGAGCGAATGTTTAATATGACATTCGTATTAATGACTACTGGTAGCACAAAAGACAGCCTAAAGAATAATGTTAAGCAGCAAAAGAGTATAGCCCAGCAGTTTAGCTGTGAGACGTATCCTCTTGAATACAGACAAGCGAAAGCTATTAAGAGCGTACTTCCTCTGGGATGTAATCTTATTAAAAAGGATAGACAGGTAACCACTTCATCGGTTGCTGTGTTTATCCCTTTTTTAATTCCAGAGCTTTTAAAGCAGGATGAGAACGATTTGTACTATGGCCAAAATGCACTTACTGGAGAGCTTATCTTTGCTGATAGAAAGAAGGCTAATAATCCAAATGGTATGTTCTTTGGTAAACCGGGTTCTGGTAAATCACTAGCTGCAAAAAGAGAGATAGCCAATGTTGTGCTATCTAGTAATGATGACATTATTATCAGTGATCCAGAGAGAGAGTATACACCTTTAGTAGAGCTCTTTGGTGGGCAAGTAATCCACATTAGTCAGAAGTCTACTCAGTATATCAACCCTATGGATATCAATGATAACTATTCAGATGGTGAGGATGCTGTTTCACTTAAAGCAGAGTTTCTGTTATCCCTTTGTGAATTGATTCTTAATCAAAGGGATGGTCTTACTGGTATACAGAAGACGATTATTGATAGATGCATTAGGAATGTATATGCAGAGTTCTATAAGAATCCTATACCAGAGCGTATGCCACTTCTTGAGGACCTCTATAAGGAGCTTATGAAGCAATCTGAGAAAGAAGCTAAAGAGGTAGCTACTTCCCTTGAATTATATGTTAAAGGCTCTCTAAACGTGTTTAATCACCGTACAAACGTAAACATTAATAACAGAATAGTTTGCTATGACATCAAGGACTTAGGAAAGCAGCTTAAGAAGGTAGGTATGCTTATTGTTCATGATCAGGTGTGGGGCCGTGTAACTATGAATCGTGATATAGGAAAGACTACCAGATACTATATGGACGAGTTCCACCTTTTGTTAAAGGATGAGCAGACAGCTGCATATTCAGTAGAAATCTATAAGCGATTTAGAAAGTGGGGAGGAATCCCTACAGCACTTACTCAGAATGTTAAGGATGTATTAGCTAGTCCAGAGATTAGTAATATTTTTGAGAACTGCGATTTCATCTATATGCTTAATCAGGGCGCTGAGGATAAACAAATTCTTGCAGATAGTCTAGGCATTAGTGAAGCCCAGCTTAAATATGTAACCAATGCTCCTTCTGGTAGAGGATTGATGTTCTTTGGTGATGTGGTACTTCCATTCAAGGATAACTTCCCTAAGGATAACGTCCTATATAAGTATCTCACCACAAAACCAGAAGAGCTTGCACAGATTAAACAGATGGGAGGCATGTAATGTATGACTACAATAAGGATGAAAACGTAGGTGGAGATGCACTGGATTATGGAAGGTCTGCAGTCAGTGAAGCTCATGAATTAACAAAAAAGCTGATTAAGAAGAAAATAAAACGAGCTCAAATTCAAAGAGAACAGGCTAAGGCTGCAGCAGAAGCAGGTAAACAATCTGCCAAAGCTACTGCCGAAGTTTCAAAGAAAGCAGCTGAGGAGGCAGCTAAAATCGGTAAGGCGTTATTTGATGCTGGTAGGAGATTGGTATCTTCATTAGTGGAGCTGATTATAGAAAATCCTATTATCGCTGTTATCTTAGTGGTTATTGTGGTATGTATTATTGTTCTTCACGTAGTAAAGGTTGATTTGCTTAGTCTGTTTGGTTCTATGAGTGAATCAGTAGTTGCTGGAACCTATACAGCTTATGATGAGGATATCATAGGTGTTAATTCTGATTATACAAAACTAGAGAAAGAACTTAGGAAAACAATAAATAATACAGAGTCAGATTTTCCTGGCTACGATGAGTATGAGTATCAGCTTGAAGAGATTGGACATAATCCCTACGAGCTGATTTCTTATTTAACAGCAGCTTATGAGAATTTCACTAGGCGTGATATGAAGCCTGTAATAAAGGAACTATTTGATGCACAGTATAATCTCACGTACACACCTAGAACAGAAACAAGGTCTAGAACAGTTACCAAATATGGAATAGAAAATGGAAAAGTATATTCCTATCAGGAGATAGAGTACTATACGGTTTCTATTTTGAAAGTAAAGCTAAATAACAAAGGCCTGGGGAGTGTAATTGCTTCAAAACCATTAAGTGATGTCCAAAGAGCCAGGTATAATTTGTTACTTGAGACAAAAGGTAATAAGCCAGATTTGTTTGAGGACCTATATACAGATATAGAGATACCAGATGATCTAGAAGTGCCACCGGAAGCTTTAACTGATCAGACTTTTGCAGCAATGATTGCTGAGGGTGAAAAGTATCTAGGAAGAGCTTATGTGTGGGGAGGCTCTAGTCCAAGTCAGGGATTTGACTGTAGTGGATTTGTTTGTTGGGTGCTTAATCATTCAGGGTGGAGTGTTGGAAGAACAGATTGTAATGGACTTAAGGCGAAATGCACTGTCATTTCTGCAGAGGAAGCAAAACCAGGAGATTTGATTTTCTTTAAAGGTACTCAGAAGAACAAAGCAGGAGCAACACACGTAGGAATATATTGTGGAAATGGAATTATGCTACATTGCGGAAATCCAATTCAGTACACATCTATTGAAAGCAATTACTACAGAAAACACTTTTTATGTTATGGCAGATTGCCATAGATGGAGGAACCATGTTTGAAAGATTAGATAAAGTCAGAAGTGATTTGAAAAGAGCTGAAGCCAAACGAGATGAATGGGATAACAAAGTGAAGAATCTCCAAAAGAAATGTGCTGAGATAGAAAAGACTTGTATTCATGACATGATGGTTGCAGCAGAGTTAACCCCCGAGCAACTGGCTAACTTGATTGCATACTCGAAGGATAATTTGCCCGGGAATAAACCTATTGAAGAAATCGCAAATACGAATGTTGTAAAGGAGGATGATTTCGATGAAGAATAATAAAACTAAAATAATGATGCTTGCTCTTGTAGGCGTGATTGCAGCAGTATCTGCACCAATAAGAGCAGAAGCTCATGTTCCAGATAATGTAGACACATCTGTAATTGATGAAGATTATGAAGAATCTGAGGATGAAGAGGTTGACGAAATGGGGCCTCTTACACCAGATGGAAATCTTTCTATTGTGGATGATTATGGAACTAAAGAAAAAACTGGAAAGCAGTTTATTACGGTTACTACAAAAGATGGAAACATCTTTTATATCATTATCGATAGAGATGATAATGGCGAAAACACAGTTCATTTCCTTAATCTTGTTGATGAGCAGGATTTAATGGCTCTTTTAGATGATGATGAAAAGAAAGAATTAGAAAAAGCGAAGGAAGCTGCTGAGGCTGCAAAAGTACAAACATCAAAACCTGATAATGAAAATACGGAAACTGATGAAGAACCAGTAAAACCAGAAAAGAAATCAAGCAAAAGCAACATATTGGTTATTTGTATAATGCTTGGAATGGCAGGGGTAGGTGGTTTTTATTTATACAGTAATAAGAGCAGTTTCATAAAGAAAAAGACTGGTCCAATCATTGATGATGGAGAGGAATATATTGAAATTCCTTCAGAGTCAGAGGATAAGGATTACGATGATGTGCCTGTGGAATAGGAGGTAGCCTATGGATGGACTTGATATTGCAAATGAGAGACTTTCTAAAGAAGAGGAACTTTCTGATATTGAGGAAAATATCCTAGAACAACATACGATTTTTTCAAAAAAGAATTATCTCAAGGCTGCTGAAGATGCCATTGAAGGAAATGATAATAACTTTGATGGCATCATAAACAATCTTCCAGAGGATAGCATCTCAGAACAAACCTACAAAAAAGGAAAAGAGTATGAAGAGAAAAGGAAGATAGCTTTGGAGGCAGAGAAAAGTGCAAAGATACACAAACCGCGTAACTGTGAGATTGACAGATGATGAGCTTCAAAGAATGAAATTCAAGATGAATGAGTTGGAAATCTCTAGCATGAGTGCCTACATGAGAAAGATGATTCTAGATGGATACTGCGTTAAGATTGATACTAAAGATTTAAATGAATTAGTGTATTTACTTCGCATGTGTTCTAACAATCTTAATCAATATGCAAAGAAAGCTAATGGACTGGGAGTAGTTTACCAGCAAGATATAAAAGAGCTACAAAAGCGTCTTGATGAAATTTGGAATGGCACAAGGGATATCATGCAGAAATTTGCAGCGATTGATTAGTGACATCATTGCATGTTTTAATTTGCTAGATTAGACTTTAGAAAAATAATTGGTTTGGGAGGTTGAGGCTTATGTTTATTTTAAGAGTTTTATTGAAATTGATGTTGGTTCCAGTGATGGCACTTCTTACTATGGGATCACTTTTAGCTAAGGTTTCTATAGAAGTGGGGGCAAGAGTAGGAGCTATAATTATCAATATTTTCCTTGTAATAGGAATCGTAAACCTTATTGGTCATGACATCCCATTAGCTGCAATTAGTGGAGTCATTATCGTGTTAGTTCTAGGTATTTTATTCTTTGCAGCAAATCTACAGTTAATATGTGATTCTCTTCGGGATAACTTAAGACGAATCTAAAGAAATATTATAAGAATCATTAAGGCAGTCTTTTCCGTAAATGGAGGAGGCTGCTTTTTTGATAGAAAGGAAATCTTATGGCAGCTACAAGACTGATGTCATTGCATGTGACAAAGGGCAAAGATTTGGCTACGTGCTTACAGGAAAGAATGGACTACACAGAAAACGAGCTGAAGACAGAACAAAAGAAATACGTCACAACCTATGGCTGTGATATTGAAACAGCAAACGAGGAGTTCTTGCTTTCTCACAAATTATACCACGACAGAGTTCGTTCAGTTCGTAAAGACGAAGTCATTGCTTATCAGATAAGACAGTCATTTAAGCCAGGGGAGATAACTCCAGAAAAAGCAAATGAGATTGGTTATGAGCTGGCTATGAGATTTACCAAAGGTAAGCATGCTTTTACAGTTTGTACTCATACTGATAAGGCTCATATTCATAATCATATCGTGTTTAATTCCATAGCTTTGGATGGAAAGAAGAAATTCAGGGATTTCCGTCATAGCGGCATGGCGGTTGGGAGAATATCAGATATTCTATGTTCAGAGAATGGGCTTTCTATCATAAATCCTGCACCTCGCAGTGAAAGGAGACAGCGAGGAAAGTACTATCGTGGAAAGAATAATGATAGAAAGAGATTGGAATTTATCAAGGACGTTGAAAATAAGGTTCTTGAGGGAAAAGGCAAAGGTTATATCAACTGGGCTAAAAAGTTTAATGCAAAACAGGTGGCTAAAACACTTCTCTTTATGCAGGAACATAAAATTGAATCCTACGAACAACTGAAAGAAATCGCTGATGAACGTTCTGAAAAGATGCAGAAATTACAAGAATCAATGAAAAAGAAGGAAGCACTTTTGGATGAAAATAAAAAGTTGCAAAAGGCTGTAATTGATTACGCGAAGACCAGAGCGGTGTTTGTTTCATACAAAAAGAGTGGCTACAGTAAGAAGTTTTGGGAAGAACATGAGTCGGAGCTTTTAGTATATAAAGCAGCTGAGGAAGTATACAAATCTCTTCCTAAAGGATTCAAACCTGATATTAAAAAGCTCAGAAAAGAGTATGGAGAAATCCTAGATGAAAAGAAAAAAGAGTTTTTGGAGTACGCAGAAATCAAGAAAAACATCAATCAGTATCTAATTGCAAGGAAGAATTTGAAAATGATTTATCACTATGATGAAGAGAAAAAAGAAAAAGAGGGTAGACGTAGTCGTACCCGAAACTCTCATTCAGAGAATGAGTTGTAAAAGCCGCAAAAATGCATTTGTCGGACAAATGCCCTGCTTGCCACGCGAAAATATTGGCCTTAGGCCAACACTAGAATGGAAAAATTAAGGAGGACTATGAACATGAAAATTAATGTAAAAACAAATAAGCTAGAAGCTTCAACCAATAACGTAAAAGGACTTTGCTCAGTAACATTTGGAGATAGTTTTGTTGTAAAGAATCTTTCGGTTGTGGAAAGCAAGAAGGGAGATCTTTTTGTATCAATGCCTTGTTTCAAAAGCAAGACTGTAGATGAGGAAGGCAATCCTATTTTTAAGGATATCGCATTTCCGATAACAAAGGAATTTAGAGAAGAGCTCTATAAGCAGGTGCTAGATTCTTATGAATCTGGTGAAGCAAAGGAGTTTGAATGGAAGTAAAAGAGATCACGGAAAAACTCGAACAGGGGCTCCGTGATCTTTTTAATTCTGAGAAATACAAAACCTATCTTACTACGATGTCAAAGTTTCATAACTACAGTTTCAATAACACTTTGCTAATAGCAATGCAGCGTCCTGATGCAAGTCTGGTCGCTGGATATGGAGCCTGGCAGAAGAATTTTGAGCGCCATGTAAAGAAGGGCGCCAAAGGAATCAAGATTATCTCGCCAGTGAAAGTGAAGGTCGAAGTGGAGGATGACAAGACTGACAAAGACGGAGCAAAGAAAACTATCGAAGTAACAAAGTTTAAAGTATCCACGGTCTTTGATGTGTCAGATACAGAGGGAAAAGAGCTTCCAAAGATTGGTGTAGATATGCTTTCAGGCCAGGTAGAAAAGTTCAATCAGCTCACCAAAGCAGTAGCTGAAATTTCAAAAGTGCCTATTGAGTATAGAGACATAGAAGGCGGTGCCAAGGGATTCTATTCTCATAAGGATAACAAAATTGTTGTCCAGAAGGATATGACTCAGGCTCAAACTTTAAAAACTTTGATACATGAGTTGGCTCATTCCATCTTGCATGGGAATCTTGAAAAAGGTGATGAAATTGAAACTACCAAAAAGGACAGAAGGACGAAAGAGGTTGAAGCAGAATCTGTAGCCTATGCAGTTTGCCAACATTTTGGAGTCGATACTTCTGATTATTCTTTTGGCTATATTGCTGGATGGAGTTCAGGAAAAGAAATGGAAGAGCTTAAATCTTCAATGCAAACTATCAGACGTACTGCAAATGAAATCATCTATGGCATTGAAGCCGAAATCAGAATAGAAGAAAATGCCAAGGAATTTGAAACCACAAATGATGAAGTGGCGTTCAAGATTGGAAAAGAATATTTGGCAGTTCAAAAAACTGATGGAGGCTTCGATTACACAATCTACGATGAGAATAAGCGTGTAAAAGATGGTGGTGTAATTGATAGACCTAATGCATCTATTGCTATAGTGGTAGCTGATATTGTGGTAAGTGAATTGATGGATACTTCTGCAGGAGTTAAGAAGATTGATTTTGATTCACTCCAGGAAGATGTCCAGTACGCTGCAGCTTATGATATGGAAAATGCTATTGCAGATAAGAAGCCATCTGTGCTAGATCAGCTGAAAGAGAAGTTTACTGGAAAGAATAATAAGATCCAAGAAAATAAGAAGGATGAGCCAAGTATTTAAGGTCTCTTTATGGACAAAAGAAGATAATCTAGAATGAAGAAAAGGAACGCAAATTGTTTGCGTTCCTTTATGAATGATTGTTAATTAGGTAAGTATATTGTTGTCTCTTCGTCTATATCATAATCAATACTTTCATCTTCGATGATATAGTATGTTTCATCAGCACTCGTTTTATTTGCGGTAGTAATCCATATTATAATAGTAAATCCTATGCAAATTATAAATACTATAGCTCCAATAATTAATCTCTTGTTTTTCATAACAGATGCTTCCTCACTAGTAGGTTAATTGATTGTTTAATCACATGTAGCTACATAAGATTAATATAACATTTGCTTAATAAATGACAATATAAAGTGCACGAAAAGCGTTATTAGATGCACGAACAGCGCAATCATCTAGATGGAAGGTGATAATGAGATATTTTGTAGTATATTTTCTCAAATAATCATGTTGAATGAATCCAATAACCCAAGTGAATCTTCCGCAAGTGTAGAATCAGATTTTTCTCGACTGCTTGAAGTGTAGTAGCGGGATTTTGACATAAGTATTTGTTTGAGCCGACTTTCTTCTAGCATTTTTAGGTAAGCATCGGTTAGAGCAGATTTCTTTTGTTCGACATAATTTGTTGCTTTGTTTTTATATTCTTCATCGGCCCACATTTCTCTAACTTCTTCCTCTGTTGAGAATGGACCAAAACCGCATGTTCTACCTGTTTGTATTCCATCTCCAAAGTCATGTATTGTAAAGCAAAAATTACTGCATCCAGAACTAGCTACATCGGCAGCATGTCCAGCATAATTTTGTTCAAATGCCTGAATCCAACCATTAGCTTGTTGTTCATATTTAGGATCCTGCATCATTTTTTCAATAACAGATATATCAATTTCGATACTACATTGACCCATTTCTCCAAAATTTTCACCCACCTGATTCATGCTATTTTTATAACCAAGGTTATATCCCTTAGCATTTGTGCCATTAAAATAATCATCTAAACGAAAAGAGATATTCGGATATTTGCTACACAATTGCTTGTAATACGCTAAGGGGTCTTTAGTCATGGACTCATTAGAAGATATATTCAACTGTGTATCAACTTTACCTGTGTTGTTATAAGTTTTTTTATAAGTAGCGCTTACATTTGAAATATAGCTTGATGTTGTACTTACTATTTCCATAAAACTCCTTTCTTCAGTTCATCTGTTAGTCAGAACTATGCTCCTCGTTAGAATGCTAGAGGTAAGCGGCAAATATAAAGCTCTCGAATACGCCCTTTCAAATTAGTAGTATTAAAGAAAAACTACTGATTTGGAGGGCGTTTTGTTATGGATAAAAAAGTCATGGATGTTAGATTGAAGTCCTGGATACCAGTTTTTGAAGAACAAGCCAGAAGTGGATTAACTAAGCAAGCTTTTTGCGAGAAAAATAACATTAAGCGTGGCGATTTCTTTTACTGGCAGCGCCAAGCCAGGGAATATTTTCTTGATCAACAAGAGGAAACAAAATCATCAAGTAAAACTACAGAAAAAGAAGAAACAGCTCTAGGCTTTTATGAAATTTCAGCACCTAAAGCTGTATCCAA
>NZ_FNQZ01000019.1 GCF_900107545.1 Pseudobutyrivibrio sp. ACV-2
GCTTGGATACAGCTTTAGGTGCTGAAATTTCATAAAAGCCTAGAGCTGTTTCTTCTTTTTCTGTAGTTTTACTTGATGATTTTGTTTCCTCTTGTTGATCAAGAAAATATTCCCTGGCTTGGCGCTGCCAGTAAAAGAAATCGCCACGCTTAATGTTATTTTTCTCGCAAAAAGCTTGCTTAGTTAATCCACTTCTGGCTTGTTCTTCAAAAACTGGTATCCAGGACTTCAATCTAACATCCATGACTTTTTTATCCATAACAAAACGCCCTCCAAATCAGTAGTTTTTCTTTAATACTACTAATTTGAAAGGGCGTATTCGAGAGCTTTATATTTGCCGCTTACTTTTTTATTAGGCTTCCCCTAGGAGGGGAAGCTGTCACCGTAAGGTGACTGATGAGGTGTAAGCGCGCCTACGGCTCCGCCGAGGCCAGCTAAAAATCTACTCAGCCTCCTCGCCATCTTCTATCTCACTCTCTTCTTCCTCTTCCACATAATTAGGATCATACACCACATATTCATTGGATTCTCTAAAGACTGTGTTGGAACTACCCATCTGACAGACCTTTATCTTATCTCCATTTTTAACGTCTGATGCCTTTATGGTGAGGACCTGACCGGATTCATATTTTGTAGAGACCTGCTCATCCCCCACAAATACCTTTGACCATTTCGTAAACTGGTCACCGTAAATGTGAAGCCTTCCATTAAAGAAGTAAGCCCGGTCAATGTTTACATCCTTTACACCCATCACAATGTCTGAAGGCTCATACTCTGTACCAGCCTTGTAGGTGTAACGGTTGCCATACATGATATCGTACTGAAGCATTCTCAAGTCGTTCAAGTAATCGTTTGTGCCATATTTTTTGCCAGCAGCCATTGCTGTCTGATGATATCCATTAATATTTCCATTGTGGATACCAAGTCTGTTTAAATACTCTGAAACCAGCTGGTATGTGGTAAGGTCCATATCTTCCTTTGGCATACCAAAGTTGTTCCAAGTGAAATACTTTGTCTTGTATAAATCCTTGGTAGATATTTCATCTTCTGTAAGGCCCATGGTAGGAAGGTGATCACCGAACATGATAACCAGCGTATCCTCGCCACGCTCATCAAAGGCCTCTATGTACTGCTTGATGAAATCATCCACGTTGTGGATTCTGTTTACGTAGTAAGACCAAGCGTAGTTTTCTTCTTCGGTCTTGCCTACTGCGTTTACCTTTATCTCAGGGTCTTTTTCTACCTCGTAAGTAGGGTAGGAACCGTGTCCCTCTACGGTGATAGTGTAAATAAAATCACTGCCTTCGGTGCTGTCCATGGCATCCATTGTACCCTCTAAAAGGATATCGTCTGTAGGCCAGTTGCCAAGAGGAGTGTAATCTGTGATATCAAGCATCTCCTTAGATGTGAATGTGTCAAATCCCATCTGGGAGAAGGCGTTTCTTCTGGAATAGAAGTTACCACCATTGTTGTGAACTACGTGTGTGCCGTAGCCTATATCCGATAAAACATCTGCGTAGCTTTCCACATCAACATCCTTGAGAATGGTCTTCTGTGGGTACTCACCAGGACCAAAGAATCCAACGCTAAGACCTGTCAGAATCTCAAACTCTGAGTTGCAGGTTCCGGCACCTACTACAGGAACGATACAGTGACCTGTAGAATAGTTTTGCTCCAGCGAATGGATAAATGGGATTGGGTCCTCGTTTGTCTCCAGGAAATCTGCTTCACTTACATCATAGAAGGACTCAAGGAGAATAACTACGATATTTGGCTTGGTGCCGTCATTAGTCTGTAGTGTCGAAACATAAGCCTTATCATTTTCTATAATGCTGTCGATTTTGGCCTCTGAGTAGCCGAATGGTCTGTTCATACCTCTGTCTAAAACTGAAGTAGAAAAACCGTATAAATATCCGTAATCCAGATATCCCTGTGCCAGATTTCCGAAGTAAGAAGTCATAATTCCGGAATTTCTAAGGAACAATGTGGATGGATAAAGTGATGCAAAAAGTGCAACCACAAGTATCAATCTCTGCCAGAATGGCTTGCCGTCCTGCTTTTTATGACCTTTTATAGCGTATATCACCATGATAATGATATAAATGATAAGCGCCACTATGGCCATCATTGCCTGCTGGGCTGAGAAGTAGTTGGAGTCTTGCATGGTGAGCAAATCGCTTATCATGTATAGGTCGGTATAGCCAAATGGCGATACGCGGTTCAGCAGAATGACGCAGTTTATAATTCCAAGAATGATGAAAAACATGCTTAAGAACACTCGCCACCAGCCACGTCTTTTGCTCAAAAATACTATGGAAAGAACTACAAACACACAGTATGAATTAAACAAAAATGGGCCTGTATGATGAACCACAAAACCTGTGGCTGCTGCGAACGAATGTCTCGAAAGCCATTCCATAATGAATATGATTAGAAGGGATAGGGGTATCTGCATCCAGAATGCACTCTTGTCCCACAGGCTTAACCATTTCCTGCGAACCTTGCTGTTTAGATATGACTGAACAACCTTTGAATTTACAATTTTATTAGAGAACTTTTTTATGTTATTGCCGACTGTTTTACAGACAAATTTAGTGCCTGATTTGATTTTACTTAATAGCTTTTTCATTGAACCTCCGATAAGCTTTAAAGTAGATTGTAGCTAAGATTAGTGATAAAATAATTCCTGTCATTAATCCCACGGATTATAACACTTTATATTTTAATATTCAAGAAAGCGAGTTCCCATGAGATTACAGTTTTATAAGAAAGGTATTCCCACTAAAATACTACAACGTGCAGCCATTTTGCTGGCTGTTTTTATTATATCTCTTGTATTCTTTGAAATAGTTACAAATATATCTGAAGATGTAGAGATATCTAAGCAATCATCACCTACGCTTCCTATAGTCACCATGGAATTTCTAAACCACGGCAATACGCAGCTCCACGGCTACACTTCCGAAATGGACCCGGCCTACATGCGTGACGCCATCATTCCACTGGACAAGAAACGTACCATTTCATTATCTATAGATACAAAGGATTTCCCTGTGGACAGCCTGTCCTATGAAATCCGCTCACTTGATACCCAGCGAAATATCGCAAAAAATGACCTTGACTACAAAAAGGATGGGGACATCATCACCGCCAGCTTCCAGGCTGAAAACCTTATCGAGGTCAACGAGGAATATCTCCTCATACTGACCCTTGAAAATGATGGTAAAAGCGTATATTACTACACCCGAATCATGGAGACGGACGGCTGCAACGAAACAGAGATTTTGGACTTCGCTCAATATTTCCATAATACAGCACTGTCAGAGGATGCCACAGATTTGGCCACCTACATCGAGCCAAAATCTACAGGCAACGACCAGGATTTAGGCCATGTAAATATCAACTCCACTCTGTCACAGATTTCCTATGGCAACTCAAAGCCTACTCAGGTGGGCACTACCAACGTAGCCATGACAGATATCACCTCAAACTACATCAGCCTCACCCTGCTGTACACCCTAAGCATGGAAAATGATGACCACACGGAATACTACACAGCCTCTGAGGACTTTAGAATCCGCTACACAGCCGATAGAATCTATCTTTTGTCCTACGACCGCACCATGGAGCAGCTCCTTGACAAGGATTCAATCCAGATAACCGACAACCTGATAAACATCGGTATCACCGACCCGGATGTTAAATATCTTTCAAACGAAACAGGCACCATCGTTTCTTTCGTGGAAAATGGCAGCCTGTTCCAGTACGACCAGACCAACCGCCAGATTAAAGAAATCTTTAGTTTTGTGGATGACCCGACGGACTGCCGTTCCACCTACAATCAGCACCAGATTCTTCTATTAAATATAGATGAGTCCGGCAGCATGGATTTCGTTGTTTACGGATACATGAACTCAGGCACCCACGAGGGCCAATCCGGCATCAATCTTTACCACTACGATGCCACAGAGGATGTTGCCAGCGAGCAGCTTTTCATTACATCCACCAGCTCATACCAGATACTTAACGCCAACTTCTCAGATCTTTTATACGAAGCTTCTGACGGCGAGTTTTACATCATGATTAATGGCACTTTGGTCTACATGAATCTTAAGGACCTCACCACCAAAGAAGTCATTACCGGTCTTGATGATGCCCAGTACGCTTCCTCAAGCTCCCGCAGATATGTGGCATGGATGGAAGATGCAAATGTTTCAGAATCTATCCACATCATGGATTTGGAGACAAACCAGACCTTTGATATAGAGGCCGAGGAAGGTCAGCTGTTAAAGCCTTTATCATTTATGGATGACGATATTATTTACGGTTCCATTTACGAAAAGGATATTATTCGTGACCAGGCTGGTTCCATGGTTTATCCGATGTACGCTTTGACTATTGCAGATATCACCTCTGGCAAAGCAGAGCCTCTGAAAACTTACCAGAAAAACGGCTACTACATCACAGGAGTGCACCACGATTCCTACACTATTTATCTGGACCGTGTAAAAATCGATTCCGACGGTACCATCCTTCCTGCGGATGAGGACACTATCAAAAACAGTGCCGGTGCCCAGAACCAGGCGGTTCCTATCACCACTGATATAGACGAGGTAAAGCAGCAGGTGGTTATACTGAACATGACTCCGCTGGACGAGGATGAAACTTTGGGCAAGGTTTCCTACAAGGTTTCAGGTCTGGTGCTTGGAGACCCATCCAGAACCATCGATGTAGCCTCAACCACCAGCTCTACCCACTATTTCGTATATGTGGGAAGCACTGTCACTTTGGCTACTGACAACCTGATGGAAGCCATCACCGAGGCCGATGCAAATATGGGCGTTGTCCTTGATAATGATCCAAAATACGTTTGGAAACGTGGACGCAGAAATTATCAGAACCCTATCGAACAGGTAGCCTACGGCTCCAGCGATTCCGAGGCAAGCTCTAATGCTAAAGCCCTTTCAGCTATGCTTGTACACGAAGGGGAAAACGTGCAGGTTCACACTCTGTTAGAGGCGGGCGAGACACCTATTTCGCTCCTTACAAAGACCCTAAAGGATTACACGATTCTTGATTTAACTGGTGCCACTTTAGATGAAGCTCTTTATTATGTAAGCATTGGCAATCCAGTCTATGCCTACACCGGTGAGAACAACGCAGTGCTTATCATAGGCTACGATTCCACCACCATCACCTATTTTGACCCTGACACCAGCACCAATAAAAAAATGTCGATGACCGAAGCCACCGACTATTTCTCAACTTTTGGTAACGTATTCGTAAGCTACATAAAATAAAAGCCTTCCCCCCTAGGGGGAAGGTGGCCGCAGGCCGGATGAGGGCTAGTACCTAAAGGCTATAGACAAACAAAAGTATAGCCAAATAATAAGTCCCCAAATTCAGCCAATGAACTAACCTCTTATTTTTCACATCCTTAAAATGATAAAAATACAAAAACAATATCGTCAAATCACTAACCAACGTCAGCACTCCAGCCACACCAATCAGTGGCATCCCATTCAACCCACACTCTACAGCCTTTAAGGTCATAGTGCTTACAAAATAGGCATATATGAGACATGGCACAAGCAAGCTACCCATGTGTAAATGGCAGGCCTTTTTTAATATCAGCACAATGCCACAGCCCAGCACAGGAAGGATGTACACCAGCACATTTGTGAAATCTGTAATCCTGCACATGTAGTTTAAAAGCCCTACATGGCCCAGCATAAATGCGATGATACCCAGTGCAATAACCCGTTTGTTCCTGTAGGTGTTGTAGAATGCCATCAAAAGGTCACCTACAAAGCATGCCAGAAGCGCCCAAAACATCAACCACAGTTTCTCGGAAAGCATCTGGTTAACCCACAGTATCACCAGAAATGATGCAGAACACAGCATTTTCAGTGGTACGTAATACTTTCTGGACAGGCTGTTATCACATACGAAAAACAATGCAATCAATAGTGCCACGTAAATTAAAGTCTCTAGTATCATAGTTTTCTCTCCAATAACTCTCCCATGTATTAATGGTCAAGGTGATTAACACCTTGACCATCGTTTCTTTACATTATAATCATTCGTCATCCTGACCTGCAAGTATTGCTTCAAGCTTTCTTTGGTTGCTGAGCATGATTGCTCCAACACCAAGCAGGAATATTGCTATGCAAAGCAGGTATCTGGCGTCGAATCCATCTGCTGTCTTTGGAGTGGTATCCTTTGTGTGGCCCGCTGAAATGGAGCCATCTGCAGCCACCTTGTAGGTCACTGTGGTTGTGGTCTTGGTTCCGGCTGGCGCAATCTTTAAGCCTGTCATGGTATATCCGTCAGTGTACTGGAACTGAACCACATGGTCGCCCTCAGTTAGAGAGCTGACAAACTCAGACTTCAACGTAAGTATGGTAGAGCCTGATTTGATAGTATAGTTCACCGGGTCTAAAACCTTTCCATCAAATAGGATGTAAAGTAGCTTTTCAACAGGTCCGTTGCAAGTGATAGTTATGCTTCCTGCATCCTTTGCCACTGACTGTCCAGCCCCCTGAGTGATTTTGTACATCATGTTAGTCTGGGCTTCTGTGCTGGCATATGGAGCAGCGCCACCTGCAATACCTCCTGCTGCACCGGACGATGAACCAGATGAAGAGCCCGAACCACCGGAACTTCCTGAACCGCCGGAACTACTAGAGCCACCTGAACTTCCTGAACCACCGCCTGTTCTAAGCTTGTAGATGTAGGTATAAGTAGCATCTCCAGTTGCTGCTGCAAATGGAGGCTCTGGACCTGACTGGTAGTCATAGGTCTTATTAGTTGCACTATCTGTGTAGGAAGGTGGGTAAATACATGTAGGGACCTCACCCTTCTTTACGCTTAAGGTGTAGCCTGTGACAGTTTTTTCAATTGTCTTTAGGGCGGCATCCATTAGTTGGTAGTTGATGGTGATGGTGTATGTACCATCTGGTTTGCTACCTGCTCTGTAGATATAGGTGTAATCAGCATCTGCTGTAGCTGGCACAAATACAGGGTTTGGACCTGAAACAAGGCTATAGGCTACTCCGCCATACGAATAAGTTCCAGGCGCTGTAAAGCTTGGAGTTACACCGTCAGCCACTGTCATTGTGTTTCCATTGATTGTTTTAACCTCTTTTCCGGCTTCATCCTGAAGTAAAAATTTGATTACGATTGTGTGATTTGTCTCTACAGGATTATCTGTGATTTTATAAGTAAATTTATAGCTTGCGTCCGCTGTAGCCGCCACAAATGCAGGGTCTGGCCCTGACACTAGCTCATATGTTTTTCCTGCATTGTCAGTATAGATTGATGGTGCGGCTGGTGGCATCTGCCCCTGCTCTACATACTCAATTTTGGTACCTATTTCAGTAGTACCATCCTCTAAAACATATCTGTAGTTTATGTCAAAGGTCTTGGCGTCGCTAACAGCCTTATACACGTACTTATACACTTGATCTGTTGACGCTGGATAAAATTCTGGTTCAGGACCCGATATTTTTTTGTAGGTAATGCCATCTATCTTTATAGTATCAGTACCCTTGCTCCATGTAGGTATAATTCCCTCTTTTACTGTAAAGCTAAAAGTAGGATCGTTATTAGCATTATAGTCTGTGGTGATACCAGATAGTGAAGTCAAATGGTATTCAATATCAATAATATATTCCGCTAAGTCATCCGAAGAATCCAGGACGACCGTTGCGCCCATTCTCTTAAAGGCCTTTGCAACTTCATTTTCTTCAGTACAACCAGGGCAATAGACTTTAAGTGGCTTCCAGCCATTTTGGGATCCAACACTAGTTATGTCTGTTCCATCTACAAATGTTATGATAGTGATATTGCTATCACTAAAAGCATCCCTTGCAATAGTAGTGATTCCATCTGGAATCTCTAGTGGATCAGGAACATTTTTCGATACATATTCAAGGGTTGAGCCACTATATTTAGGCGTTGTGCTACTTGTGTCTTGGTCTGAACCAAGTGAATTACTAAACACAGGAGCTGCCAAAGTCATAAGCATGGTTCTAAGACCTGATTGCTCTGCAGGTTCCTCACCGCCCGTAACCTCCGAGCCAGTTGCCTCATCAGCTGGTGCATCCTGATTTCCTGTCCCATCATCCGGTGATGGTACATCAGGTGTAACCCCATCCTGTGCAGGTAACCCAGTCTCTTCATTCAAATCTTCAGTTGTATTATCTGTGGTGATTGTATCAGAATCCTCGGGTGTCTCTAAAACCAAATCTGTGTCCGGCTCCGCTTCAGAAGTAGAGCTGCCTACAAAGGTCCACCCCCCGAGAATAATAGACGCGCTTATAAGTAAACATCCTATTTTTTTCAAAAGTACTTTTTTCACCATAGCAGTCCCATCCCTGTAACTCATGAGAAATAAAGTGTCACTATTTGACTCTCTTTGCTACGATGAACATTCTGCCGTCTTCCTTGTAAGTATTACACGTGCTGAGAGTCAATATTTTGTCTGTGCTAGAAATATTGATAGTCTCATCAAAAACTGATAATGCCTGTATGTTATCCAAGAACTCCTGAAGCTCAGCACCTGTTACAGCATCTATGAAATTGTAGTATTTGTAGTTGTCATCGTCATCATAACCCACTTCAGACAGACCCACTCCTACTACCTCATACTCCTGCTCTTCGTATAGAGTCTTGAAAGTAATTGTCTTGTGTGACAAATAATAGTCGTGATCTAGATATCTCTTTAGGCCGCCAAACATAGTGCCTGAGCGCATATTGTGGCCGTAGATAATTGTGTTTGTGGTCGGATTTACTATGTCACAACGATAATCGACAAAAAGTGTGCCTGCCGTACTGTCCTGGCCATAGAAATCACGTCTTAAATAGTACTCCGGATCATTTGGTGTCTGCACTACAGGATAATTGATGTCGGTATCAGCTATAGTAAGTACCCCTACAAAATCCTTGTTCTGCGCCAATAAATCCTTTAATTCTGGGAGAACTTCGCGCTCATCTGCTGCATAATCACTGTCCCAAGGGCTGAGAATCAAATCATTGCCAATGACGTTCGCAGAAGCTACGTTACTCTTTTTACCCCCATTCGAATCCTCTACAGATTCTATATCGTCTATTTCATTACTTATATTAACTGATTTTTGTGAATTATTAGTGTCCGTACCATTTTCCAATCGTGACTCTATATCTGCCTGAATTCGTCTGGCCTTGACTATCTCCTTCAGCTCAACACCTGCAAAAGCTACTACCAGCACAGCCGCCAAAGACACAAAAAGAAGGCCCAGTCTCCTAGAGCTCTTGGCCTTTCCTGCTGCTTCTTCTATGATTTCACGGTCACCAAGCATACCTGCAGACTTGTTTGCCACAATATCTGCCACATGTGCCGCGTATTGTTTACCGATAGGGCTTTTAAATGTGATGATACCATCACGGATGTCATTATAAAGGCGTAAAGCAACCTCAGGATCCTGGATATCAAGCTCCCCATTGATGCACTCTATTTTCTTTACATCTTCCTGTGCTGCCCTGTACTCATAGTAGGTTTCAAACTCAAAACCGCCTATGTTAAACCTTTTCTTTTCCAAAACTGCGCTCCCCCATCAAGCCCATTTTGTCTTATTTTTAGTCTATCACAATCGATTTGGTTTTGCATTAAAATCAAGGGTACGGAGCTTTATCGAACACTTTATTCAACTGTAAATAGTAACTGAGTATAGCATAGTGGGGGATTTATTGGATAGCAAAAGTTAAAGAATAGTTTTTTAATGCCATTTACCTTTTTACCTTCACTTCTGCTAATTTTGCCCAAACCTCTTCTTCTGAAAAAACTCTTCCATTCTCCATATCATCAATTGCTTCATCAAGCATTGAGAAAAGGTTATCCATATTCTTTTCCATATCCTTTGCTTCAAACGAAACATCATGCTGTATCATAATAAAACCCACTTTCTATATACATGCCATTTCTGTATATAAAGATTACCACAAAATAGTAATTTTTAACAACATAGCAGCCCCATCGGGCACGCAATGTCTTAGACCGTTATAGGTCTAATATTCTAGAATTGTAATTATCTTTGCATCATTTATAACATGCGTGTTCTTGCATATTATATACCTATATTAGCCATTAATATGCGCGTACTTGCGCTTTATATATATTATTATTGTAATATTGAAGATTTATTAGAATAGTTCAGGATGTTCTATAGAGAATATAAAATGAAAATGTTATAATGAATGACGTTGCCACCCCTAGACAGGCAAAGGAAGGGGGTGTTTGCTTGGAAATAATAGCATCATTTCTAATCTCTGTTATGGCAAGTATAGCTGCCTACTATATTTGCAAATGGCTCGACGGAGATGACCACGGCAATGAGCCTAAGGAATAAGCCACCTTGTCCAAAACGGAATAGAAAAAGCTAGGAGCTGCAACTCCTAGCTTTTTTGTTTGCCTATTATGAAATAATAACATCATTTCTTTGCCTATTATCATTATAGCAATTCGTTATAGAATGTCAAATTTGAATTCGTTTTTTCTTCTACATACTATTAATTCTTACTACATCCTGATTATATATCTATTGTAATATCAAACCAACATAAAAATGGTACCCGAATAGTACCAAGCACTCATTTTGCTATTGCTATTCAATAGTTTTTTGTAAAATTAAGGCAAGCCGAGGCTCGCCTTAATCTTGATTACATTCGCTCGCTCTCATAGGGGCGAAACCCTAATAAAGTCGTTCGCACATTGTGGGGGCGAAACCCCAATAAAGTCGTTCGCACATTGTGGGGGCGAAACCCCAATAGATGTGTAATCGCATCATCTGAGTGCATTTTAACAAGATTTTTAAACTTGTCAACAACTATTTTCCATCGGGCACGCAATGTCTTAGACCGTTATAGGTCTAATATTCTAGAATTGTCATTATCTTTGCATCATTTATAACATGCGTGTTCTTGCATATTATATACCTATATTAGCCATTAATATGCGCGTACTTGCGCTTTATATATATTCTTATTATAATGTATTTGAGGTGATAGAAATGAAATATATGTTTTCCTATGATATTATTTCAGAACTCGCTAAGCGTACAAAAGAATATAGACTAGCATATCCTCTGACTCAACAAGAGCTAGCGGACAGAGCTGGAATATCACTTAGGTCGATTCAAAAATTCGAAAAGGGTTTAGATGTGCAACTGGATATCTTTATCAAGATTATTATGGCATTAGATTTAGCCGACAACTTTGATGCTCTGCTGCCAGATATGAGTAACAGACCATCTGCGTATTTAGCAAAACAAAAGGGCACCGTAAGAAAAAGAGTTAGAAAGAAAAAAGTTCAGCCAGGCAACAGGACTTTCAAATGGGGTGATGAATAATGAACAACCTTGCAGAAATATTTTTATGGAATACAAAGATAGGCACTTTAAATCTGAGAGAAGATTTGCCCTACGCTTTTTTTGAATATGATAAGGATTTTATAAACGGCGTTCAGGGAACAGGTATACAACTTTCACCTTTGAGGATGCCTATTTCTGACAGGCTCTATTCCTTTCCAAATCTGGCAAATGCCTTTCACGGAGTGCCTGGTATGATAGCTGATTCTTTACCTGACAAGTTTGGTAATGCTGTTATCAATCAGTGGCTTGCGTCTCAGGGTAAAACAGAAACAGATTTCAATGTAATAGACAGACTATGCTATACCGGAAGCCGAGGAATGGGTGCACTAGAATATCGCCCTGCTCTCTCACTTGATGCTAAGGCATCTGACAAAGTCAATGTCAGTGAGATGGTCAAGTTTGCTTCCGATGTTTTAAACAAAAGAAAAAGTGTAGATATCGACATGTCCAATGCAACTTACTCTCAGCTTCTCAAACTAGGCACCTCTGCAGGTGGCGCCAGAGCAAAAGCTGTCATTGCATGGAATGAAGAGACAAACGAAGTTAAGTCTGGTCAGATTAATCCAGAAAAAGGTTTTGATTACTGGCTAATGAAATTTGATGGTGTTAGTAACAATGGTGATCATAATTTAGAAGACGAGCCTGAATATACTCTCATCGAGTATGCATATTATCTCATGGCCTTAGAAGCTGGCATCAATATGAATGAATGCCGGATTTTCAAAGAAGAAAACCACAATCACTTTATGACCAAGAGATTCGACAGAGTTAATGGCTCAAAAGTCCATATGCAAACTTTAGCAGCTCTAGCCCACATTGATTACAACACACCAAGACTTTGTAGCTATGAATTGGCGGCTTCCTACATGAAACAGATTGGTCTTGGCGCTAATGAGATTGAGCAATTCTTTAGAAGAATGGTGTTTAATGTTCTTGCTGTAAACAGAGATGATCACGTTAAAAATGTTTCATTTTTAATGGATAAGAATGGCATCTGGAGTTTGTCACCCGCCTATGATGTGACTTTCTCTTATAATCCTACTAACAAATGGTTAAGCAAACATCAAATGCTGATTAACAACAAAAGTGAGCTGATAGAATTAGCAGATTTACTACAGGTTGCATCTACCATCGGCATCTCAAAGCCAAGAGCCAAGAATATTATTGCTGATGTAAGAGCCGCAGTAAATCACTGGTCTTCCATTGCGGGAAATGTTGGAATTAGAGAAAACACTATAGAATTAATAAGTACAACTATTGCTGAATTAGTTATTATTTAATTTTTAGACCAAGTGCAAATATATGAATACAGAGGTTGTGTCAATACAAAGAAGGATTCAGGGCTGTCCGAAGACAACCACTGAATCCTATCTTTGTTTAAGGGGAGTTTTTTACTATCCCTAAAATGCTTTTACTTGACTACCACCGGAATCGTCTTCGAGGTATTAACCTGAACCGATTTATCTCCATCTCCTTCAAATATATATCCTTCCACCGTGTAGTAATAGGTCTTACCACTATCAAGTTTGGTGTTTGTATATGATCTGGTGGTGGCTGGTATGATAGCTATAACCTTACCCTTGTCGTTTGGAGACTCTGATCTGTAGATGTAGTAATGGTTAACTGTACCATCGTTTGGCCAGCCGGAGATTGTTGCTCTTCCTGCATTCCTGCTTGTTACCTTAAGTGCGGTAGTAGCAATATCTGTTGTTTTGTAGATTTCCTCAGTGGCACTTGTGATTTCTGTGCCGTCTTTCAATGTAGCATAGGCTATGGCTTCTATCTTGTACTCTGTGCTGTTCTTGAGGCCTTCAAATGTAAATGTGTTGTTCTGCCTGCCTACCATTCGCTTGAGCTGTTTTTCTTCATAGGTGCCATCGGCCTTCTTCATCCACAGTTTCAAATCGGTTCCATCTGAGTACAGCTCACCTACCCATGCCACTGTCAGTGAATCACCTGTATCATCTGTCACTCTAAGATTTGCCACGCTCTGAAGCTTGATATTGTAAGGCACTGTAATCTCGCCTTTGAGTCTGTCCGATACGCCTGTAAATCTGATATTAGTAGGGCCATAAACTGCCTCACCGTATTCTACCTGGTAATCTCCGCTTGTGCCATCGAACATATCAAGTGTATATCGCTTGTTTGGTGTTGATTCGATAAATACCTTGACACCTGGCTTTTGAACTATTCCTCTATATCTAAGAGTACTACCCTCTGCAGGAATAATTGTACAGTTGGCGATATTTCTTAGGACAATTTCATAATTTGCCTCTATATCCCCTTCCTTGCTTCCTATTGTGTAATGCATCGATGCGGTGTACTTACCCACGTCTGAGAAGTTATCAGCTTCTTTTGTCCTGTCATCATTCTTGTAAATCTTTATAGAGTCCTTATCAATACTTCCTGTTGAGACATTGAGTTTAAAGTCTGGAATGATGTCATAACCTGTAAATTGGTAGGTAGGTTCATAATTGATAGCCTTTATATTTTCCTCGTCAAACCAGATATCGTAGTTTATCTCCTTTTTTGGTTCAGCCATGAAATAGCCAGTATTAAGACCAGAGTACACTACCTTTCCAACTGATAAATAGCCATCATCAGAACCCCAGTCTGTTGCAGTGTAATGCTCGCCATACTCTAGCTTGAAATCTTCAAGTTGATCATTATTATTCTTTGGCAATATAAGTGATATCTCTGGCAATCCCTCTGTGATATGTTCACCTGTATACTGCTGTGTTGGGATGATACCCTCATGGAAGATATGGTTTTCATCGTAGTAGCCGACCTTAACATCAGCCATAGTAGCCCAAATAGTGTAGTCTAGGGTCTTTGTTCCTCTAAAGTTACCTATACCCTCTACAGTTACGGTATGCTTGCCTGGTACATTATGGTTTTTACTGTATGACTTTTTATAGTCCGTTCCTTCTACCAGTGGCTGTCCACCATCTGTAACCTTTACATCAGGTTCAATATTTTTACCAGCATCGTAGGTCTGATTTGCTCCGTCCTCGTCCTTAAAATGAACTAACATGTCTCTCTCCTCGATATTGTGCTGAACTATGATGTAATGGAATACATATCCTGGCGAACCTGTGACTTCTGTGGATGTTGGCTGTGATACAAAATAGTTTCTCTTAAATGAAACTGTGACCTTACTAAATGTAGTGAGATCTACTGTACCATTTTCTGCCTTCGTAAATACTGACGCTACGTTTTCATTCTCATAGGCAAAGTCTAGGTCATCTTCACTAATTTTGAGATGAGTTGTTCCATTCGAACCTAAATTGTAATCTATTACATTTACCTTTGGCTTGATATCCTTTCTGTTGTATACAGCAAAGTAGAAATCTTTGAACTCAGCTGCCTGTGCAGCTGACATAATGCCTGTGTCCACCAGATAAGTCTTGAGTGTAGCATCTGTAAATCTGGTCACTGTATTTCCATCAAGTGTAAATTCAAGAGTTTGAGTTTGTTCATCATTAGAAGCTATCATCGGTGAATCTTTGCGATATGGACCACCTTTTGCAGTTATTGCCTTTCTATTAATAACATACATCTGTGATATTTTTCCACAATAGTCACCAATACCAGTGATTACTACATTCTTCCAACCGGCATTAATAGATGAATCCTCATCTCCTGCGGCGTCGGTGTAGGTTACTTTATAGTCCTTGTCTGGTCTGAGTAGATTACCATCTTTAGTATGAACTGAAACTGTAGGTCTTTGACGTGTTGCATTGTAGGTGTACTGCATCTCAGCCTGAGGTTTTTTTGGATTGTCATACTCAGGCTTGTACGTAAATGGGTTTGTTACTCCTGTGACAGTGTACTTGATGTCTAATTCGGCAGTGTTAATGTTTTTGCCGATATTAAATGGCAGTGTGATAGTTCCACCATAGTTTCCTGTACCTGTAATCGTGATATATGGAGAACCATCAGCAACTTTGGCATGGTATCCTTTATTTGCATCGGTTGTAGTAGATTTGCTCCATTCCGCAGATGCAGCGGCTTTATTGTTATATGCTGTTACAGTAAACTCTGCTGCATCTAAAGTATAAAGATTACTGTCTGCTCTTCCTGTATCTTCAATTACTACTTCTGGTGTTACTCCTGCCGTATTTACTGTCTCTACATCATACACATAGATGGTCAGGTCTTCAAAGGAATCCTTTCCTTTACCTCCTATACATATATATCTCTTGTTGACTTTATCGTAACTCCATTTGCCAATCCATCCTGTGGTATTACCCTTTTCGTAATAATAGTGATAGTGGTCTTCCAATGATCGAGGTGTAACAGTAAAGTCTACTTCAAAGCTTGACTCACAACTGTTTATACCAGAAATCAAAATTCTGTAGTTACCTCTGTCCTTTACCTTTCCTCCTTGAATGTTGCTTCCACCTGTGATAGTTACAGTATAATCGCTTATATCTGAGCCTATATCACCACTATAACCATCCCTAACCAATGGTACTGATACTTTTTTACCAGAACTGTTCGTATATGTTGTAGAAAGCTTTACAATGTCAGAAATATCTATCCAGTCTCCAGTAAACTCGTGGGTTGTCTGGTCAATTGATATATTATCACGAGCTAGCTCTAACTTGTGAATGGTAAAATAACCCACTGCGTACGTACCAGCTATCGTGTTAGTACCATACGACTCAACCTTTACTCTTGGTTTTTTTTCATCTGCGATACTACTATCATTTTTATCACATGCAACAGTGTTATTTGCCCAGCTATAAAACTTCCAGTCACCTGCGGTAGAGCCATTTGTGTTTTCTTTAAGCAAATTCTTTATTTTTTTTGCACTATCCACATAATATACTGAGTATTTTGGTTTGAGTTCCACCCTGTCTTCTTCCGCTGGTACATCTGGGTTGTTATAAAAGCCACTATAAGTCGCATCTTCAACTTCTACTACAACGTGAGGATCATTTAAAGCCAGTTTAGTTATAGTAAACTTACAGTCTTCAGGTGTGAATGTATCACTATCTGAATATGCACCCATTCCTTTAATAGATACAGATGCCGTTTTTACACCTGCGTTTACATTATCCTTATAGGTAACTCTGAAGTCAGTGCCTTCTACCAACTCTTTTCCATCAATAGTACCCTTAACCACTGGTTTTATAGCCGAGCCAATATATCCATATTCATAACGCTCTGTACTTGGATTATCTGGGTCATACAGCTTAAATTTAGCTTTTGTTTTCAGTCCTACCTGTTTTACTCTAAATTTCTTGCTAGTGTTTGGATCACCATATACAAAATTTCCACCCAGTGTAGTTTTGTCCACCGTTATAGTGTGTTCGCCTACTGTAGTCACCGAGTCAGGACTAATAGTGAAATAGTCATTGGTTGGAAGTCCTGGTGATCCTTCATTGTATACTTCTTTTCCTTTAATAGTAATCCTTACATTTCCACGTTTTGATTCGTCTTGATCGTATGGCTTTTTAGTGTACAGCTTGAATGGATTACCTGTGTATTCAACACTATCTACAGATTTGAATCCTTGAGCTGGGTCCACAACTGTAATTTCAGCATCAGCAAGGTTGTACTTAATATAGAATGGTATAGCTGTTGATGAATTAGACACATAGTATTGGTTTGAAGCATCCGCTGTTGCCTTAATTACTGCATACCACTTTCCAACATCTTTTGCAGTGTCTCTTTCGAGATTTGATGGATCACGAGTGTAGATTATTGTATAATCGCCAGTAGCCTGGTCTGTTTCAGCTAGACTAGCTCCATCAAGTACATCACCAACAGGTCTAGGTTTCACCGCATCGCCTGTATATCGATAAACTGTTCCGTTTGCAAATGTAATTTTATTTGTATCTGGCCCATAGTCACTTAAATCTGCAAGGAAATATACCTCAGATGCTGTGTTACCATCTACATATCTCACGTTAGTGGCTTTGCCTGTACATGCATATTGTCCATTAACTGCCAAACTTGGATCTGGACCTGGAAGTTTATTTCTGTCTCTAGAAATTGTGTAATTATCCTTTGCTAATGCTTCAACCGTAGATGTATTTGACAAAGTAGCATAGCTAGTAGGGTCAGTTGCATTTTGCTTCACTTCCTGATATTTAATGGTTGGAACTATCTTTTCAGTTGTTTCGCCCTGAGCATTAAGCTCATAGTAACCCTTGTTTACAGATACTTGTGCGTATGCGGAACCTAAATCAAGCACTGTATTAAAGAATATCTGCTTGTATCCACTATAGGTTCCAATACCCTTTACAAATATCCAGTTCTTTTCTGTGCCTTCGGTGCCATAGATTGGCTTGTTGTTAACACCTCGGATATCAGCTACAGATGCATATTCAGGTTGTTGGTGAATCGCATCCAATTCTTCTCTCTTATCATCATCTGTTGCAGGTGCAACTATCGCATAGTCTTTACCATAAGTGAGTTCATTTTCTGAATTGGCAGTTTTCTTTAATGATATAGTGTTTGTCTTTTTGTCAATATAGTCTGCTATCTGTGCTGGTGTCAAATCAACTGCCTTGTAAGTAATATCGCTAATTGAACCCACATAGCTTGTAATAGAATTAGTTACGATTGCGTAATGTAATTTAATTATTCCTGAATAGAAATTGCTATTAGTTACTCTGATTTCGATAGTCTTTGTGCCGACACAGGTTGCGTCCTGTTTATCACTGTCACTAGCATTAGCTAACTTGCTCTTTTCATCGTCATAAACCTTCATTTCGTAATCAGAACCCGCTTTCAAGGTATATGGACCAGGGTCATTTGAACCATTACGAGATGTCAATGTAATAACTGGGATTTGCGATTTACCATTGTAGGTAAACTGTGGCATAGAATCATCGTGAAGGTTAAATTCAACTGCGTATTCAACGTATGATTTTCCTTCTTTTGGCTCTTCTCCAGATGTTACACCAACAAATTTCTCTGTATCTTTATCTACTGTTCCATCATCTTTCTTGGCAGCTCTATAGATGTTAACATTACCTCTTGTAATTTTTTTCGTATGGGTTGTAGTTCCTCTAAAGTTTCCAACACCTGTCAAAGTAGTCACTATATTATTGTCAGATAGATCTGGACCAATAATATACTCAGTAGGTTTGGTGGTATTAGGCGTAATGAAGTCCTTAACATCCCCGCTGTTAAGCTGGTAATCCCTTATTTCACCAGAGGCTGATTGTATGGTAAATAATACCTTTGGTATTATCGTCTGTTCAGCGCCAGTATATGGAGATATTATATCGTCTGCTGCTGCTCGTGTTCCTATATATTGTACCGGAGCCATACTTGTGTTGTAGAAAATATCTATATCCTGAGGCATTACTCTAATATAGAATGTAGCGCTTCCGAAGTAACCTGTATTACCTCCATTTATCTTTACCTCTATAATATTGTAGTTAGTGTCATTTACGTCCTCAGTCAATCGTGAACGATAACCTGTTTTGCCATCTATCTTGAAGTCATCATTCATGTTGGTCATCGTTAGTTCATAATCGTACGGCGAGTCAGAGGCATCTGTACTCTTAGGTGTAAGTGCTAATTCTGAAAAATACAAATCAATTCTTGGAGCTGCTGTATCTCCACGCCAAACTACATTAAGTGGTGATGTCTTTGTTTTTAACGAACTTATTTTTTCAAGTTTGGACTCTGATGATTTAGCCAAAAATACATCATCATTCCTTTGAGCTCCTAAAATCTGAACATAAGTCTCAGAAATATCTTTGCCGACTGTATACTCTTCTATACGCGAATCGGTATAGTTTCCTTTACCTTTTATTAATGCATACTTTTTGCCAGCAACATTAGTGACAGGTTCTCCTCCTTCCCAAACTTTAGTAGTTTCATTAAATGTAGGTTTAGTGTTGTATAACTCCACAGTATAATCTAAATCGGGAACTAATTCTGCAGCTTTATATTTTACAGTAAATACAGGATTTACTGGTGTGTCCTTGTTATACTCATAATGATTAGTATAAACCACTGTAATGTCTGAATCATTCAGAGATCGTGGTTGAATATTAAAATACACAAGTGCAATATTATTTAAATACTTACCCTGACCACGGATTTCTAGGTATGGCGAAGCAGTATCACCAACTGTATACTTCTTTGCGCTCATAGGATTATGATATTCGGCATAGAAATCCTCACCTCTTGTTAGTGGTTTAGTTGGGTCAATACCATATACAGTAATCGAACCATTATAGTTTTTTCCTGTATATTGAGCATTTAAAGTATCACAAGTATATATTCGTGTGACTACTTTATTAGCATCTGAACCTGTTTCGGTCTTAACATATCGAGCTGGATTTGTTCCACCAATATAAATGCCCTTAAACTCGTCTGTATTACTTGCAATTGTAAAATTAATAACCTGACTTCCTGTAAGGTTATTTTTACCTGTTACTGTTATCTTAGCTGTTCCTGGAGATAGATTATCTTCATATTTTACCGTAAAGTTTTCGCTATCGAACGTGGTTCCACTATAGGTGTATGTTTCATTAAATGTACTACCAATAGATACTTTTACCGGTGGATACCATTTGCTGCCTGTATAAGTGTATCCTCGCTCTTCACCCAAAGACGCTCTTGCAGTACCACCTTCACTTAATGAAGCCGGTGTAATCGTGTATTGATATGCCCTTCCTTTTAAAACTCCCGCATACTTTCCAATACCATGTATTTCATATTCAACAGTTCCTACATTAGTATTCTCATTATCTTTGTATGTAATATAATAATCAGCATTTGCACTTGTACTATCATTACCTGGATTTAAAAAAGCGTCTCCATACTTAACAACAATATCAGCAACAGAAGAATCTGATGTACCAGTAGTCAATGTAAGCGGTCTTCCTGTAAATTCCTTTGTAATTGTGCCTGCTGCAGATATCTCTTTTCCATCATGTAATACCCTGATACCTGAACTTGTCAGTTGCCTTGGGACAACGGTAAATGTCGCAGTCTTAACTTGTTTGGGTTCTGTGGCATAGGCACCTATTCCTTCAACCCTAATATATTTTGTGCCAATAGAAGATGTTGAGTCTATTTTATTAATACATTCTTCATCATCATAAATATTTAATGTATAGTCCGTATCCTGACTCAGTGGTCCTGTTCCTGTTAGGTATACAGAAATCATTGATTTATATGTATCTTCTGGATTGTCTCTTTTAGTATATTGCTCAGTATACCCTGTCTTATATTCATTAGCTGAGGTACCTTTTTTTACTGTGCCGCCATCACTAATTCGTATCTCCAAATCTATATCAAAATTTGAGATTATTTTAAATGAAGTAATTATACTTGATTGCTCGTCAAAATTAGTGCCTGTTCCTTTTATAACTAAAGTACACACACCTATATCTTTATGATTTCCCGGGTAGTCCACTGTATAATCTTCTGGATTTATTACTTCATTATTCAGTTTGACCGTAAAATCTTCACCAGGTGTTAATGTTATGTCTTTACCAGTATGCTTGTACTCATTCCCTTTAATCCATTCTACAGTAGCCGCACTTATAGAAGCCTCTTGTACAACAAAAGGCACACTCAGCTCTCCAATATATCCTTTTTCAGACTTCATTTTAAAGATGATCGTCATATTACCTCTTGGAACCGCCTTATTTAGCTTTGGATCTTGGGAGGAATCTGTATATATATTTCCTGCAGAATCCTTGATAACGTAATCTGCTGTGTTTGGTGTGACAATACCATTTTTTTCCTGACCATTAAGATCCTTAAAAACAACCTCGTCCCAGCCTGTATCATTTGCAGTTAAAGTAATATTACCATTGTTAAAATAAATAGTTTTAAGGCGTGAATTTGAGCTTAACTCAACATTTAATAATGTAGCTATATCAATTCCAGCTACTGTTCTTTCAATTCTTATTTCTGCACCATTTTCATTTATAAAATTGCCTTTTCCAGTAATTCTTACATCATATTTGAGTCCCTCACTAGAAGCCGTTGGCTCACCTACTATTTCTGCATCAAAATCAGTGTTATACACAGGTATAACACCATTTACTGCTCCAACTGTTGAAAATGACTGTATCGTACCACCTGATACAGTAAAAGTTGCATTAGCAAAAACACTTTCCGTTAGGTTAAGCGGTGTAATATTGAAATATCTATCATAAGTATATACAGAGTTATCGCCTACATAATAAGATATAGTAACCGTTGCTTTACCTACATTTGTATTATTTGATGTATTATATTTTACATAAGGATAAGAAGAATCGATATCTGATACAGTAGTACCTGCCGCACTTAGTGTTTTATAGGTTAAATTATTTATAACTTGCCCTGTATATGGAGTGCTATAGGTCGCCTTATCTCCAATAGTTTCTGTCCCTTCAATAAAAAATGTTAAAACAGATACCGAGATACTGAGAGTTTTGTTATTATAACTTGCTGTTATTACTGCTGTTCCTGGAGCATCTGCAGTAATTTCAGCTGTCATTGCAGTCTTAGGTGTAACCTTTACTATATTGCTGTCGCTTGAGGACCATACAATTGTACGCTCCACTTTTGCATCTTCACCAGGATTAAGTCCAAGAGATGCAGTTACTGTTGCTTTATCTCCACTGGCATAGTGATATTGTTTATCACTACCTAAAGTGCCATCTGCTACTAGTTTGGATACTATATAGTTATCTCCAATATTATCCTTTGTTTCTACATTTGTTTCTGTTTCCTGAAATATTCCATTATATGAAATTCCATTATATGTATTACTCCAAGGTGCTTTGTCAAGACTGAAGTATGTTTCTATAGATCCCTCATCATAACCTACATGTACACTACTATCCATTTCTACTACTATTGAATAGTAATTGTCCTTTGTAACCCAAGCATTCGGATTGCTACTAATGTTATCAAACTCTTCATCTATAGCATATCTTTTTCCAGCAGAACCATTTACAGTAATCGTTTTACTAGCCACCTCAACACCATCTGTAGGATTTGTTGGCTGTTTTCCCTCGTTATGTTTAAGATTCTTATAATACGTTATTTTAAACGTTGTTTCTTTAGCCTCAGGATAATACAGATAAAATTTAAAACCTCTTACTCTTGTGTAGTTGGCAATAGTTGCCTGTTTAATATAGGCAAAATTGCATGAGCCACCTATATTCTGATACGAATCACATGTAGTCGTACCAATAGTATAAATAGTAAAGTGCTCTGCCTCGATAGTGACATCCTCACCCTCTACCTCTGTTTCTATCTCGGTAATCTCGTAGTCGTCTTCGATTCTGTAGACAGTTACCTCTTCTTCTGAGGCTTTTTCCAAATCATCAACACCTGAAAAGCTTACTGTTACACTATCACCATGTTCTTCTGGTTGGTACTTTCGGCCACTAGCGTCATAAATGTTGATATTATAGGCTTCATAGGCTATAAAGGTCTTGTCATCCAGCTTTTCATTGACGATATGTTCACTTACCTTTGTGCCGGCTTTGTAGATAGTTACCTTAGAATGAGCTGGCATATTACCTGATACGGTTACAGTTGTTGTGCCAAATTGTCTTGAATAGGTCTGCTGTTCCAGGGTCATGTTTGGAGCACCACAATATTTGCAGAGTCCATCCTCGCCATATTCGCAATTTTCAAGCTCTTCGATTCCACACTTAACACATTTTCTCAAATGTGTTCCATCATTATTTGCTGTATACTCCCACTCGTGCTCGCATTCCTCTGGTGCCTTCTCATATCCGCAGAAGAAGCACTTGCCGTTTCCGTCGAATGCACATTCTTCGGCAACTTCCTCGCCACACTCTGTACAACGTTTTACGTGAGTGCCATCACCATTCGATGTGTATTCCCAATTATGTATGCAACCTTCCTTCTTCTCTTTTTCCTTCTCTTCTGCTAATCTCTTTTCTTCAGCTTCTTTATCTGCCTCATCTATTTCATCTAATTCTGTTACTTCTTCTTGAGGTGTGTCCGCTTTTTGAGTTTCCTCTTCTGTCTCAGTTCCTTCTATATTTTCAACTGGGGTTTCTGTTTCAGGAGTTGTTATGGTTTCATCTGTTGTTTCTGCTGTTTCCTCTGGAGTTGTCTCTTGTGGGGTTTGAGTTTCTGCTGGGTTTTCTACTGCATCACCTGTTTCAGCAGTGATATTTTCAGGGTTTTCACCTGGCTGCTCTGGATTCTCAGGAATTTGCTCATCAGTAGTAGGCTCCAAGCCTTCGCCGGTGCCTATATCAGTGGCTACATCTTCAGTTACATCTGTTGCATTTTCAGCTGCTACCTCAGCAGCCTCTCCCTCTGGCTCTGCAATATGGTCATGGAATTCCTCTCCTCTACCACAATCGTCGCAGTATCCGTCAGAATTCTCGCCTGGCACCAAGGTTCCGTTGTCGGTGTAGGCATAGTCGTCCGTGAACTCCTCGCAGTGATTCTCCTGATCGGCTATAACAATAAAGTCCCCAAATAGCGTCGATCCCGCCAAAAACACTGATAACCCGATGGCCAACAACCTTTTGATTACATCCAAATTTTCTCTCATAGTCCAATTCCTCTTTTACAGCAAACCCCTTTACTGTAACTTTCTTGAATTCAACAACTACCTTGTTTCCTGTATTTTTGCGTACCAAAAATAAGCACAGATATAGTGCTACAATTTCATTATCGGCTTAAATTACTATTTATTTTATAATGCGTCGGGGGTGTAACTATGAAATTATTGTGACGTGTTTGTTAAATGGAAAAGGAGCGCCACAGTTATGGCACTCCGCGTAGAATCTATTTGGCTTTATAAGTCCACCAGGCACTTATACAACAGCTCCTCGAAAGGCTCGTAATTAAGTATGGCGCTTTCCTTGCTGGCTAATATCATATCGTTTTTGGTGGTCTTTGAAAAATCTATATCGAAATGGTTGCTATTTTTGCAGATATATTCGATGAACACTCGCTGGGCTCTGCCGTTGCCCTCTCGGAAAGGATGAATCATATTGATTTCGCCGATGAGGTAGGCTAGCTTTTTAGCCATCTCCTCTTTATCGGTCACATCCTTCAGATAATTATTGGAAATAATCCAGTCTTGAATCTTTTTGAACTCTATCTCGATGAACTGTGTCAGGCAAAAAATGGTGCCCTTTGAAATATCTACCGTACGAATCTTGCCTGCCCACTCATAGATATCCTGGAACATGTACCTGTGAATAGCGCACAGATGGTCCAGTGAGAAATCCCCGGGAATCGGGCGTTGACACAACTCAAAGTATCTGGCAGAAGAAAGCTCCTGCTCTGCCTTGAACAGCTCGTCCTTATCCATGATGTTCAGTTTGTTCTTCAATATATGAGTATGGGGATAGCAGTACTGGCCGTTGTCCTCGTACTCATATCGGTAATATTCATCCATCATAGGCCTAACCTACTGAAACATACCTGGATGTAATCTCTCGAACTACATCCTCCACATCAATCTCTCTTTCTATAATCATTCTTCCACGCTCTATTTCCTCTGGCGTAAGAATCATATCCTCCATTGCAAATGAAGCTTTGATGCTTGCGATTTTCTCGTCTGTAGACATTAGCTTCTCCTTATTTATCGGCTTTATTACCATATCTTTCACCTGTTATTTCTACAAATCACAAATTGCTAGGTAAATTATGTTTCTATTATATCACAGAATTCAGTCATTTTGTTATGCTTTATAACTTATAGTGTGGCGCTGTGTTTGTTGGCTGATCCTTGGCGAGACGGCACCGATTTCTATAATGCTAAAGAAGATAGCTATTTAGTTTCTGCTCAATTTGCTTTATATCCAGCGCTGAGAATTCTGTCTCCATTGAAATCAGCAAATTCTCCCCCACTATTATTCCATTTTTATCGTATGTGTTCAGCTTCTCCAGATTTCTAGTGGCATAATCTACCTCTGAGGCCAACCCTAAGTGTTCCCAGTAATATGTTTTTCTTTCCTTTACATTAAGAAGCACAAAATCTGGATATACTGTCCTTCCTGACTTGAGCTTCAGCGCTGGCTCGTACTGGTATGGAACGTTGTGTTTGTAAAACATGTCCGCCAATATCTTTTCTGACTTGGACCTTACATACTCGCCTCTTTCTGTTATATATTTCCCCTTTTCTGGAAAAGTATTTTGACTCCCGGGATTCTGGCGCAGCCACTGTTGAATATACATGTCATCCGTTTGAATTAGCGGCTCAATCAGCATCTTCTTAGCATGGCTTCTGTTTAGGTAGACTCTATCTATTGCCTTCAAATTATAATTTCCCAAAAACATTTCCAATAGTTTTATTTGCTTTATCACCGCTGCTTTTAGGTCCTGATAATACTCCTGCTGGGCCATGTCTTTGATTAGATTCAAATCCTTTTTCTTTACATATGTCCGCCTTCCATCTGCATGATAAATATAATATTGATACCCGTTCTTTCTCTTGGAATAACTTATACTACGACTATCAGTACTAAATGCTTTATTTTCCAATTTGTCTATCCTTGCTGCTAGGCCTTTTAATTGCACTAGCTCTTCATGTAGTTTTTTCATATCCTCATGCTCCTTTATTTACATGTAATTTTTGTAATTCTGTTGTTTTCGTGTCTCTTAGCCCTTCCCTTGGCACGTAAATTCTCGCTTTCCATATTTCTACATGCCTTCTAAAGTCCTGTTAGACACGACAATTTGTTTTATTTCATTTTCTACGTGCCTTTTAGATTTCTGTACGACACGTAATATACTGTTTATCCACACTCTACGTGCTTTCAAGCTTCCTGCTCGACACGTAAAGCCCATTTTTCCTTCTATTCTCGTGCCTCCTGGCTCCCGGACATACACGTAGTACACATTTCTCACTATATCTTCGTGCCCACCGACTTCCGGGCATACACGCAGAATACATTTCTCACTACATCTTCGTGCCCACCGACTTCCGGACATACACGTAGAATACATTTCTCACTATATCTTCGTGCCCACCGACTTCCGGACATACACGTAGTACACATTTCTCACTATATCTTCGTGCCCACCGACTTCCGGACATACACGCAGAATACATTTCTCACTATATCTTCGTGCCTCCCAGCTCCCAATCCAGCACGGGAAACCAGATTTCCCCCAGTGCGCAAATACACCCACTCAAGTTTCTATCCAAAATGATTCAATTAACTAAGAATATAATGTGAATTACGGATTCGAAATGTGAATCCAAAGATAATTTAATTATATGAGGTAAATTTATAAAAAAGACAGCAAATAATATAACCTTTCAAATACAGCATGTCAACCACAATTTCCCCGCCACCGAGCCTTCACCAAAAAACAAAGAAAAAAACCTCCGCAGCGCCAAAGCACCGCGAAGGTTTTCTAAACTAAATAGATTATGCGTTTTGAATCTTTCCAGTATAAAGCTGGTAATACTTACCGCCTTCTTTAATGAGCTCTTCATGACTACCGCGCTCAATGATGCGGCCCTGGTCAAGAACCATGATACAGTCAGAGTTGCGGATAGTTGAAAGTCTGTGGGCGATAACAAATGTTGTACGTCCATGCATCAGCTTGTCCATACCATCCTGTACAATCTTTTCTGTACGTGTATCGATAGACGATGTAGCCTCATCCAAAATAAGTACTGGTGGATCTGCGATAGCAGCTCTTGCGATGGCAAGCAGCTGGCGCTGTCCCTGAGAAAGATTGCCGCCATCTCCACTGATTACAGTGTCGTAGCCCTGTGGAAGTCTGCGGATAAATCCATCAGCGTTGGCAAGCTTAGCTGCTGCAACTACCTCTTCATCCGTAGCCTCCAGCTTTCCGTAGCGGATGTTGTCAGCGATTGTACCTGTGAAAAGGTGTGTATCCTGAAGTACGATACCAAGCGACTTTCTAAGGTCTGCCTTTTTAATCTTGTTGATGTTGATGCCGTCGTAACGGATTTTACCATCAGCAATATCATAAAATCTGTTGATAAGGTTTGTGATAGTAGTCTTACCTGCACCAGTTGCACCAACAAAGGCGATTTTCTGGCCTGGAGTAGCGAAAAGCTTGATGTTGTGAAGTACAGTCTTGTCTGGGTTGTATGCAAAATCAACATCGTCAAATACGATATCACCTGTGAGCCACTGGTATGTAGTAGTACCTTCAGCCTTGTGATAGTGCTTCCAAGCCCACTTTCCTGTATGCTCCTCGCATTCTACAGGCTGTCCGTCCACATCCTTGGCATTTACAAGCATTACATAGCCCTCATCTGCCTCAGGCTCCTGATCGATAAGGTCGAATATTCTCTCGGCACCTGCCATAGCAAGTACGATAGACTGGAACTGCTGAGATACCTGCATGATAGGCATGATAAATGAACGTGTAAACTGAAGGAATGAAACAAGTGCACCAAGTGTAAGTCCTGTCCATCCGTTGATAGCAAGTGTTCCACCTACTATAGCGCAAAGTACATAGTTTACATTACCCAGCTGAGCGTTGATAGGACCAAGTGTGTTTGCCAGGCGGTTAGCCTTGTAAGCGTTCTCATAAAGTCCCTCGTTAAGCTCGTTGAATTTGTCGATTACTTCATTTTCGTGGCAGAATACCTTAACGACCTTCTGTCCCTTCATTGTCTCTTCGATGTTACCATTTACTGCACCAAGAGCCTGCTGCTGCTGTCTGAAATATCTTCCTGACGTGCCAGCGAGAACCTTTGTTGCATAAATGATGATTGCTATCATCACAAGTGTTACACCAGTAAGCGGTACTGAAAGCATGCACATGTACACAAATACAGTAACGATGGTGATTGCACTGTTAAACATCTGTGGGAAGCTCTGTGAAATCATTTGTCTCAGAGTATCGATATCATTGGTGTAGATAGACATGATATCTCCGTGTGCGTGGCTGTCGAAATAGCGGATAGGTAAATCCTCCATATCGTCAAACATCTCATTTCTGAGATCTCTCAGTGTACCCTGAGCCACAAAAATCATAATGTAGTTGTAGGCAAATGTTGCCAAAATACCTATAGCGTAAAATACTATAAGCTGTCCAATAGCTCCTGCAAGAGGACCGAAGTCCTTGCTACCTGAATCTACCATTGGAATAATATATCCATCAATAAGCTCCTGCATGAATGCAGTACCCCTAGCATTTGCGATAACTGCAAGGAAAATGCATATAATTACCGCTATGAGCTGGAACTTGTATCTACTTCCTACATATTTAATCAGGCGGCCAAGCACGCCTCGTCTTTTGGCCTTCTGCTCTGGGGTAAGCTTTGGAATCTGTCCTGGTTGTGGTCCTCTAGGCATTAGTCCTCGCCTCCTTCCGTCTGCTTGTCAAAGTCGCCGCTGCCGGCACCTGTCTGCTGCTCGAAAATCTCCTTATAGATTTCATTGCGGGCAAGCAATTCTTCATGTGTACCAAAATCATTAAGCTTACCATCATCCATTACGATAATTCTGTCAGCATCCATTACAGATGAAATACGCTGAGCGATAATAAGCTTTGTTGTGTTAGGGATTTCCTCTCTGAAAGCCCTGCGGATGTTGGCATCTGTAGCTGTATCTACTGCAGATGTAGAATCATCCAAAATAAGAATCTTTGGCTTCTTAAGTAAAGCTCTTGCGATACAAAGTCTCTGGCGCTGTCCACCGGATACGTTTGTTCCGCCCTGCTCGATGTATGTGTTGTAGCCATCTGGGAATCTCTCGATGAATTCATCAGCACATGCAAGCTTTGCTGCGCGCTTTACCTCTTCGTCTGTGGCATTCTTATCGCCCCAACGAAGGTTATCAGCGATAGTTCCAGAGAAAAGTACGTTGTTCTGAAGCACTACAGATACCTGATTTCTGATGGTTTCCACATCGTAGTTCTTTACGTTGATACCACCTACAACTACCTCGCCCTCATTTACATCATACAGACGTGAAATCATTGAAACTAAAGTAGTTTTAGCTGATCCAGTACCACCGATTACACCGATTGTCTCACCTGAATTAATCTTTAAGTTGATATGATCAAGTACAGGTCTTTCAGCTGTCTTATTGTAGCCAAACACTACATCCTTAAACTCGATAGAGCCGTCTGGCACCTCATATACAGGATTTGGACCATTTGTAATAGTGGTCTCTTCCTCAAGTACCTCATAAATACGCTCTGCACTGGCTACTGAAAGTGTAACCATGATGAAAATCATTGCAAAGAACATAAGTGACATAAGGATGTTCATGCAGTATGAGAAGAATGAAACAAGCTCACCTGTAGTAAGTGTGCCATCGATAACGATGAAGTGTGCACCAAACCAGCTGATAAGCACGATACATGCATAAATAACAAATGTGTTGATAGGCATCGCAAAGGCAATCATCTTTTCAGCTGTTGTAGAAGCCTTGTAAATTCCCTCGCTGCCGTTTCTAAACTTAGTCTTTTCATATGCCTCTCTTACGTAGGCCTTTACTACTCTGATACCAGTGACATTTTCCTGTACAGATGCATTCAAAGCATCGTATTTTTTCATCAGTATCTCAAAAAGTGGTCTGGTCTTTGTGAGAATAAATGCCATCACTGTCAGGATTACCACCATAGCCACTAAAAATACACTGGCAAGTCTTGCGTTGATTCTGAATGAAAGCACCATAGCCACTATTACTGTAACTGGGGCTCTAAATCCCATTCTAAGAATCATGACAAATGCGTTCTGCACATTTGTAACGTCTGTTGTAAGACGTGTTACAAGTCCTGCTGTGGAGAACTTATCGATGTTTTCAAATGAAAATGTCTGGATGTTCTCAAACATTTTTTTACGTAAATTTTTAGCCAAGCCGGCTGATGCCTTACTTCCGTATACCGCGCCAAGCACGCCGCCAAGCAAGCCTATTACTGCGCAAATGAGCATCAATCCACCGATGCGATAGATTTCACTCAGATTTCCAGCTTCTACTCCTTTATCCACCAAATCCGCAATGAGAAGTGGAATAAGCATTTCCATTGCTACCTCTAGAATCATGAATACTGGAGTGAAAATCGCAGCAAACTTGTATTCTTTGATTTCCTGCAATAATCTTTTAACCAAAAGTCTAATCCTCCTTCTTTAATTCTATGTAAGATTTGTAATTTGCAGCGTTACTGCGTAATTTTTCAAGTACCTCTACCACAAGCTCCATCTGCTCTGGCGGGATGTCCTTTGAAATATAATCGTCAACTGCAGATATTTGAGACTCTGCTGCACTGACAAAGTTTTTCCCTGCCTCTGTAACGACGATTTGTTTTTTCCTTCCATCGCCATCCACAGGCACTTTAGCGATAAAACCGCTTTTGTCCAAATACTGAATCATGTCAGCAAGTGTGGATTTTGGAAAATGAAATTTCTTTTCCAAATCCTTTTGAAATACAGGATCTTCCTGACGCTCCAGGTATCCTAACAGCCAACCATATTTCATATTGCACTGTTGTCCTTCGCTGTTGGCGATGATACCACGGCTTACAGCATTTCTGATTTCACGAGAAGCACAATCCAAAACAAAGCCCAGATGTATTCTGTTGTCAAAATCTTTTTTTATCAAAACTGTTGCTCCTTTCTTCAGTATTGTCTATAATTTGTCCGGACTCGGAATGTTCGAATCCGAATAGTCCGCTTCCGAACTAATTGTCAGTATATCACTAAAAATGTGACCAAGCAACAAAAAAAATGTGTAAGTTCAGTTAAAAATTCCTCTCGCCTTGTTTTCCGTGGTATAGTAGACAATGAACAGAATACTGCACACACAGCCTGTTCTATCAGTTATTTGGGGAGAGAAGCTATTAAAAATAAATTTAATAAGGAGCAACTTATGAGAGAACGAAGCAAAGATTTAAGAGTTAGACGTACAATCAATTCGATTCGTAGAGCTTTCTTCGAACTTGTTTTAGAGAAGAACTACAATGAAATTTCAATTACTGAGCTCACTGAGCGCGCAGGTATTAATAGAAAAACTTTCTATCTTCATTTTTCTTCACTTGATGATTTTGTAGCAGAAATTGAGGAGGAAATTGTATCAGATATCTTAGATCACATCGGCAAGAACGCCGAAGATTTTGATTTGGCCGGATGTATCACCAACTTCTATCTGTATCTTGAATCATGCAACGAGGTACAGCAGAAGTTACTTTGTGATGACCACTATTCTTTCTTCTATGAGTCTGTAACAGAGGGCGTTCTTCGCAGTGCGCCTTTTGTAAGATTCTTTGAGATGACCGATTATCCATCTATCGTACGTTCTTACACCATTTCTATCACATTTATATATAGAGACTGGCTCAAGGGCGGCAAAAAGATTCCTTTCGATGTTCTTACAGCTCAGACAAGCAAAATCATCGAAAAAGGCTACGCTGGAATTGTAAATAAACAAGATTTGATTAGAGGCTAAACCCGGGTAAAAAAAGAGGCCTGCAGATTTTTCTGCAGACCTTTTTTTTAAAGAATAAGCTTCATAGCACCGTAAATTCCGGCATCATTTCCAAGTGAAGCAAGTGTAATCTTTGTGTTCTTGCAGCCGTGGAAAGCAATCTGATTGAATCTGTACTCTACCTCATCGATAAGGTACTGACCGGCCTTTGATACGCCACCGCCGATAACGAATGCCTCTGGGTTTACGACAGCTGAAATAACCTGAAGCCCCTGTGCAAGATACTCACAAGCTCTCTTTGCTATTTCCTTAGCAACTGCATCACCCTTCTTTGCCTCATCAAATACAGCCTTTGCATCAACTGTCTCAATGTCTCTAAGTGAGCTTGCATCATCATTCTGAGCAAGTCTGATTTTTGCAAGACGAGCGATACCTGTAGCTGAACAATACTGCTCTAAGCATCCATGATTGCCGCATCCGCAAGTATTTTCTTCTGTATAATTAACTCTGATGTGACCAATCTCACCTGCTGCACCGTGAGCACCGCTGATGATATCGTCGTTGATGATAACACCACCGCCAACACCTGTTCCAAGTGTAACCATTACTGAGCTTGAGTACTCTTTTGCAGCACCCATCCATGATTCACCAAGTGCTGCAACGTTTGCATCGTTACCAGCCTTTACCTTGAGACCACCAAGACACTCTGAAAACTCTTTTTCTACGTTAAATACGCCCCAGCCTAAATTTACGCATCTATTTACCACGCCATCGCCTGATACGGGGCCAGGAATTCCTATTCCAACACCTGATACATCATCAGATGTAATGCCTTTTTCTTCCATTTTTTTGATAACAGTCTGAGCTAAATTCTTAAGAATGTTAACACCACCGTTTGTTGTGTCAGTAGGAACCTCCCACTTCTCTACGAGCTCTCCTTCTGTAGTGAAGAGACCGCATTTACATGTTGTACCGCCCAAATCAAGGCCAAATCCATATTTTGCCATCTTTTTCTTAACCCTTTCAAAAATCTTATTCTGCTATTGTAGTTATTTGAACATCAGTAGCATTTTCTGGTATCGTTCCCGGTGGAACTTCTGTTCCATCGAAAGTCTGGGTAATAACATTATAGGATGGCTGTTCTACAGGTTCTACCACTTCCCCCTCTGGATTGATTTCCTCAGGGTTTTCCTCGTCAAAGACTCCGTATGGTTCCTCCTCGCCTTCATCTTCATCCACAATTTCAAGCTCTTCCTGCTGTTCCTCAGTACCAATATATTTTACAGCTTTCTTGAAAGGAACCGGTGTCAGGTCTTTATGCACCTGTGACATATAATCCTCCCATATCTTTGCCGGATATGTGGAGCCTTTCAGTCCAGGCACTTTCTTAGGGATATCGTAGCCCACCCACACGCTTGTGGTGTAGTAGCCCGTGTATCCTACAAACCAACCATCTCTGTTGCTATTAGTTGTACCAGTTTTGCCAGCTGCGGGCATATTTCCCATGTCGATGCCCTTTGCTGTTCCTTCGACCATTACAGATTGTAGCATATCTGTCATAGTGCGTGCATCATTTTCTTTATAAACTTCTACTTCTTCATCCTCTTTTTCGTAGATAGTTTCACCTTTTGCATCCGTTATTTTTGTAATACAGGTAGGATTTCTCATATAACCATCATTGAAGATAGTCTCATACCCTTTAGCCATCTCAAGAGGACTCACCCCTACGGTCAGGCCGCCTAGACAGGCTGCCATTCCATAATCATCTTTTTCAATATGTGAAAACTCCAGTTTTTTCAGGTAATTAATACCAGTTGCAGGACCAATCTCTTCATATATCTTCCATGCTATTGTGTTCTTTGACTTTGCCACTGCTTCCCGAAGTGTTATCTCACCGGAATATCCTCCGTCCGCATTCTCCGGCCCATCTTCAATTTCCTCATCCACCACTATAGTATCAGGCGTATACCCCCTCTCGATGGCAGGTGTATATACAATCAACGGTTTTATAGCACTTCCGGGCTGTCTAAAACTTTGGAAAGCACGATTCAAAGTATATCCATTCACTTCCTGATTTCTTCCACCTACTATGGCCACCGTCATACCTGTTTTATTATCCAGGCACACTGCAGCCGCCTGAAGTGCATATATCCCTTCATCATTTAAATCTGTAAATTCCTCAAGATTGCCGTCTATGGCATTTTGAAGCAGGTTTTGCTTCCCCATATCTATTGTGGTATAAATCCTGTATCCTGAAGTAAAAAGCGATTTATTCCACTGGTCATAAGCCTCAGAATAGGCATTCTCATAATCTGTTTTTTCCGCCTCTGATGGGAAATCTGTAAGAAACTCAAACCCGTCCGCTTCCATCAACGCCCGTGTAGCGCAGTAGTATATATAAGTTTCAACATAGTCGTTCTTTTGACTCTGGCTTCTTAAAAGAGTAATAGTTTCGCTTTTTGCTTCCTTATATGTTTTTTCGCCTATCACCCCATCATCAAGCATAGCCTTTAAAATCAGGTTGCGCCTAGTGATAGTATTATCAGGATTTGCCACAGGATTATAAAAAGTAGGGCTATTTGGAATAGCAAGCAGGTAACATATCTCCGACAATGACAAATCACTGATATCCTTACTGAAATATCCCTTTGCCGCTGCCTCGATGCCATAATATCCATTAGCGAAATACACGTTATTCAGATAAAATTCCAAAATCTGATCTTTGGAATATTTTTTCTCAAGCTCTGAGGCTATGTAAATTTCCTCAACCTTTCTCCGCCATGTTTTTTCTCTACTCAAAAATATTGTTCTGGCCAGCTGCTGGGTAATGGTACTTCCGCCCTGAGTGATTTCCTTATCTTTCCAATAGGCATAAAGAGCCCTCACAATGGCCTTATAATCCACACCATTATGCTGGTAAAATTTTTTATCTTCTATAGAAGTAATCGCCTGAGTAACGTAGGTTGGAATCTGGTTGAAACTTAAATAATAGACATCCTTTTCACCCTTTAACACAGAAATCATCTGGCCATTTGCCGCATATACTTCACTGGTTTCTATCTGTCTAAAAGTATCAGGGCTAGAATGCCGCACGATATCTACAGCCTCCGTCTTAAGCCTGGAGACCTCCGCAGCATAACCACTCACGTAATAGAATGTGACTCCCGCCACAAGAATGAGCAGCAACACAATTTGAATTTTAATCATCCTAAGGATTTTCCTATCCCTAGACTTAGTTTTTTGCACGGTTCCACTCATACTCCCATTGTAAACAATTGCCATTTTCTCCTCAATACACGCCACATTTTCACCACAATTTTTTCACTGTCCATAATCGTATTTCAAATTATCGTGCTTTTGTTATCTGCACAGACACTCTATACATTTCGGGAATACTTCCCCGGTCTGGTGGCAGGATATGCAGGCGATTTTGGAATGAACCTAGTGAAAATGGTAAGTGAGTTTTGCAAGTTTGGGCAGACCGAGCCATGGACGGCGAGGTCAAGGAGATGCTGAGCACGGATGCGAATATCGACTGGTGCCCAAACTTTCGAAAGTCACTTGCCAATTTTCACTTGGTGAATGGAGTATGAGCCTGCATATCCTGCCACCAGGCCGGGGAAGTATTTTGCATTCCTTGGATGTGTCTGTGGTGAATTTCCAAACGTAACTTCCTTGTCTAATTTTCAATTAAAATTTGCTTACTTACCGAAATAACCTTGTATTTAAGGCGTTAGAGAATTATATTATAAAGAGTTGATAAAGTCTCAAATTAGGTTTATTTGAGGTATAACAGTTTTGTTTAGGGAGGTTTAACGTGGATAAAGAGAAATTAGGCGTTACCAAAAATGGCGAAGATATTATTGCCTACACATTAGTAAATAAAAATGGTATGCAGGCCAAAATCATGAACTTTGGTTGCAACCTGCTTGAACTTTGGGTTCCAGACAAGGAAGGCGTTCTTTCAGATGTGGTTCTTGGATACGATAAAATTGAAGATTATTTTATAAATAGCCCAAGCTTCGGCTGCTGCATCTGCCCTTATGGAAACCGTATCGGTGATTCTAAGTTTACACTCAACGGTGTAGAGTATCAGCTTGATGCCAACGATGGCAAAAACAACCTTCACTCAGGTTTCAATCCTATGCATAGACGCATTTGGGATGTAGAGTCAGTTGATGATAGCCACATCACATTCACATGCCACAAAGCTGATGGTGAATGCGGTTTCCCAGGAGAGATGGATATCACTATCACTTATACTCTTTCTGATGACAATGCTCTAAAGCTTGAGTATTCAGGGCTTTCAGATGTTGATACTGTGTTCAACCCAACCAACCACAGCTACTTCAATTTGAACGGACACGACTCAGGAAGCGTTATGAACCACATCGTTTGGATTGATGCTGACAGATATACTCACACAGATTCTGAATCTATTCCACATGGCGAATGTCGTGAAGTTAAGGGCACTCCAATGGATTTCACAACTCCAAAGCCTCTTAGCCAGGATACTGAAGCAGATTACGACCAGCTTAACTGGGCAGGTGGTTTTGACCACAATTACTGCTTAAATGATCCTTCTTTAGACAAGCCATCTTGTACACTTGAAGATCCCGAGAGCGGCAGAAAGATGGAGGTTTACACTGATTTGCCTGGTGTGCAGCTTTATGCTGGAAACTACCTTGATAATAGCCATATTGGCAAGGGTGAATTCCCTTACGATAGAAGATTTGGTGTATGTTTCGAGTCACAATTCTTCCCAAATGCCGTAAATGTGCCTGAATTTGCACAGCCAATTGCCAAAGCGGGGCAAAAAGTTCACTCAACAACTATCTACAAATTCATCTAATACCAAAAAAGACATCGTCCAACTAAGACGATGTCTTTTTGTTTACCTGTAAATCAATGTGGAAGGTACACCCCACTATTCAAATCTAGCCTTCAATGCCTCCACAACTTTACCAAACTGCATAAAATGTGAAGCCTTTACCAAAATAGTATCTCCACTTCTAACAATTGGTAATAAATCCGAAAGCATAGAGTCCACATCACTATAATGATGTGCCATACAAGAACTGTTCTTCTGGTTCAAAGATTTATTAATTTCTTCAGACAACTCACCTGCTGTAAATACGTAACCGATGTGATTGTCCTCAAGAGCCTGTCCTATCTCGTAGTGGAGATTTTTCTCATCTACTCCAAGCTCGCCCATATCACCAAGTACTGCAATTGTGCGTCCTGCAGCTCTGCCAAGCACCTCAATTGAAGCCTTCATTGAAACAGGATTTGCATTGTAGCAATCATCAATAATGGTAATGCCACGCACTGTGATGACATTATTACGACCTGCGATTGTGCCTGCACTTTCAAGCCCTTTTTTGATATCCTCCTTTGAAAGTCCAAGTTCGTTTCCAACTGCTGCTGCAGCAAGGGCGTTAGCCACGTTATGATTTCCAGGAAGAGGAATAGTAACGTCGATTTTTTCGCTATTAATGCTAATCACAGCCTTTGTAGCAGAAATTCCATCAGCCGCAACATCTGTCGCACTGATTTCCTGACCATTTAAGCCATAGAATACCTTTTTAAGACCAAGTGTATCCGCACCTGCTAGCTTGTCATCGTCACCATTTAATATAACTGTGCCACCTTCTGGCATGTGCTCAAACACTTCAGTTTTAGCCTTTAAAATACCATCTCTGTCCTTAAGGAATTCAAGATGACACTGGCCGATATTAGTCATAACCACCATGTCAGGCTTTGCAATATCTCCAAGGCGATGCATCTCTCCGAAATCAGAAATACCCATCTCCACAACAGCCACCTGATGCTCAGCCTTAATGCGGCAAATGGTCAGTGGCAAGCCTATCTCGTTATTGAAGTTTCCTTCTGTCTTAAGCACATTAAATTTTGTGGAAAGCACCGATGTAATCATCTCTTTAGTGCTTGTCTTTCCCACACTGCCGATTACACCTACAACAGGGATTGTAAGTTCCATCCTATATGCTGTCGCAATCTGCTTTAGTGCTATTTTTGTGTCCTTAACGATGATATATGGGCCTGAACATTTTTCCAGCTCATGCTCAGCCAATGAAGCAAGTGCCCCCTTTGAAAAGGCATCCTCAATAAAATCGTGACCGTCCACTCTGGCACCCACCATAGGTATGAAAAGAAAATCCTTTTCCACCTTGCGGTTGTCATTTACGGCTCCCATTATTTCTTTATCCTTCAGTGCCTCGCTGCCCTCCGGCAAAATCAGCTTGCCTTCAACAACCTGAGCCACCCTGCTAAGTGTCATGTTTTTCATATATTTCTTCTCTCTAAACCAATTCCCATCGAGTTTCTATGATTAAATAGCACCACCGAAACTCACTTAAAACTATGCGTACTTCTTTAATGAAACCTCTATCAGATGTTCACACAAATCCTCAAAATTCATGCCTGTCACTCCTGCTTCCTGTGGTAAAAGGCTTGTAGGAGTCATGCCAGGAAGTGTGTTTGCCTCCAGGCAGTAGATGTTTTCATTTTCATCCATAAGGAAATCCATACGTGCATAGGTTGTAAGTCCAAGTGCCTTAAACGCTATCTCAGCGTACTTCTGCATTTCCTTTGTGGCCTTTTCGCTAATTTCTGCTGGGCAGGTCTCAACTGCAGAGCCTGCTGCATATTTATTCTTATAATCGTAAAATCCCTGCTTTGGAGCGATTTCAATGATAGGAAGTGCCTTGTACTCGATTACACCATCAGAAAACTCACGTCCAGAGATGAATGCTTCCACAACTACCTCATCTTCCCACTCAAAAGCTGCATCTAGAGCTGCGTCAAAATCAGCTGGATCATTTACGATTGTAACACCGATAGATGAGCCGCCACAGTTTGGCTTAACGATGCATGGGAATTTATCAAACTTAAAGCCTGCACGGTTTTCTTTTTTAAGAGAAACACCCTCTGGTACTGGAACACCGGCATTTTTTATTACTTCCTTTGTCATCTGCTTGTCCATGGCGATTGCGCTTGAAAGATAATCATTTCCAGTATATTTGATTCCGTACAAATCAAATGCAGCCTGAACCTTTCCACTTTCGCCATCACCACCATGAAGTGCCATGAAAACAATATCTGCCATCTGGCAAATCTTGATTACATTTGGGCCAAAGAAGCTAGGACTCTTGTCCGCTCTGCTTGCAATAATCGCATCTATATCAGGAGCCTCAGTCGGAATATCATTTACAACTACTGAATTCTCCTCGCTTTTTTCAAATATATCAGTTACATCACATTCCGCGTCAGAATAGCCCATAAATACATCAAGAACCAGTGCATTATGGCCTCTGTTTCTAAGGGCCTTTGCAACCATTGTTCCAGATTTAAATGAAACGTCTCTCTCAGAGCTTAATCCGCCTGCTAATACAACAATATTCATTATAATTTCCTCCTACGATAACTATTCTTCTCATGTACCGTAAAATGACCTTTAATCAACGTGGTGAACCACATATGAAATATCATAGAATAGTTACACTCCTGATGTAATATAGACTTTTTTACGCGAAATTACAAGCCTTTAGGGACTACATATATGTCCTAATTCTATACTCTCCGTACATATGCCTCATGAGATTTCCTGTAGCTGTTAAAAACTCCCCTACAAGCCTTGCACCTTTCTCATCTCCTAATGTTCTACACACTTCTTCCTGAACGGTTAGGGAATCGAAAAATGTACGTGTATCATTATTATTTATATAGACGTTAAATACATATCCCAGGCATTCGTGCATAGTGTCGTAGTCCTCCTTTATAAGGCATGCTTTTGCTAATATGGCTGATATCTGCATGTACTTTTCCTTTATAAATGGGCTTCTTTTATCCATCCTATTTGCCATCAGCCCTTTTAATATCATTTCTCCATCTTCCCGATTCCCTTTAAGTATATTTGCCTCGCCAATCATCAGTAATATTTCATATTCAATTTGAGATAGCTTCATTCTGGAAATATCACAAATTTTTGGCATGGGTCTTCTGATTTCAAATATCTTTACAATCTCACTTAAGAACTCATCCACCGTCATTCCAGATTTTCTTCTCATAGCCAGATATGCCAACACGAAATACTGGCTGTTTTCCTTATCTGATTTTTTATCATCTTCCATATATTTGCAAAAACGCTCCAGCGCTCTTTCAATTTCTTCAAGCCTTCCCCGCTTTATTGCTATTAAAAGCTCTTTCCTTGCATTTCTGAATTCAAACACCTCATCCAGATCCAGCTCATCATATATAATCCCATACTCCTCACAAACTCTGTTTATTTCCATAAACAGTTTTTTACTGGGAAGCTCGTGCCCGTTTTCAATTCTCGAAATCGTCTCCCAGGCACAATTTACCATTTCTGCCAGTTCCTGTTGCGTTAATCCCATGTTTTTTCTCAACCAGCTAATGTATTTTCCATATTCAATCTGATTCATAAAAAATACCTCCTACTGATATAACTAAGGCCTACGCTCTTAATTACTATTTATCAGTAAGAGGTTAAAAATCATTGTATATTCTATTATTTATTCACGAATTTTTAGAATTCTGGCTCAATTAAACCATATGCTCCATTCTTTCTCTTGTATACCACATTGATTTCGTCTGTATCAGCATTTCTAAACATAAAGAAATCATGACCAAGCATTTCCATTTCAAGGCATGCATCCTCAGCATACATTGGCTTCATATCAAATTTCTTTGTACGGATAATCTGAATCTTATCGTCATCATCTATTTTCTCTTCGATGAAATCCTGTGCAAAAATAGTTCTTGAATCAGACTGCTTTTTGTCGATAATCTTGTTTCTGTGCTTCTTGAGCTGTGCCTCCAATGTATTTGTAACAGCCTCAATAGAAGCATACATATCAGATGTAACTTCCTCAGCACGTAAATAACTTCCCTTCATTGGGATTGTAACTTCAATTTTCTGACGATCCTTTTCTACGTCAAGTGTGATGATTGCTTCTGTGTCCTTATTAAAATATTTGTCTAATTTCTTAAAACGCTCCTCCACCGCGTCCTTAAGTCCCTGGGTTAATTCGATGTTCTTTCCTGTAATTGTTGTTTTCATGATGTCTACCGCCTTTACCAAAGAATTTAATAAACCCCTCAAATATTTATTAATTTAAGGTTTTGATTTATCATGTAACTAGTATATCAAGAGATTTGAAAAACCACAATATATTATCTGATAATTAATAATTTGTTAATATTTTGTGTACACTTTTTAATTTTATTCAATAGGAGTTTCAGATGAAAAAAACAGCATTAATCACTGGCGCCAGCCGCGGTATAGGAAAAGCTATCGCAACTGCACTTGCCAAAGAAGGCTATCACCTTGCACTTTTCTGTCATAATAATTTTGAGTTACTGGAAGATTTAGCGAAACAGCTAAATTCAGAATATAAAATAGAGGTTTACACCTACTGTGGAGACATTTCTGATTATGAATTTACCATGACCTCCTGCGAGGATGCCCTGAAAAAGTTAGAACATATTGATGTTCTTGTAAATAACGCAGGCAAAGCTTCCATCGGTCTACTTACAGATATGACCGCCATGGACTGGAATAGCATGGTTGGAACCAACCTTTCTTCTTTATTTTATACTTCCAAAGTTATTATTCCTGATATGGTGGCCCGTAAATCCGGTAATATCGTCAATATCAGCTCAATGTGGGGAAATGTAGGTGCCAGCTGTGAAGTTTGTTATTCATCCACAAAAGGCGGCGTAAACGCCTTCACAAAAGCCCTAGCCAAGGAACTTGGCCCTAACAATATCTCTGTTAACGCTATTGCCTGTGGTGTAGTTGATACTGATATGAATGGAATGTTATCCGATGAAGAAAAGCAAGAACTATCTGATGAAATTCCGGTAGGACGCTTCTGTGCTCCCGAGGAAATTGCCGAAATAGTTCTTGGCATAATAAATGCCCCATCATACATGACGGGGCAAATAATTGGTGTTGATGGCGGCTATATTTAAGCCGCCTTTTATTAAATCTTTTATTAGATGAATTCCTTAATCTGCTTGTAGATACCTGCAGCATCAAGCTCATACTTCTCAAGAAGCTTTACAGCTGGGCCTGACTCGCCAAATGTATCCTTTACACCGATGCGAAGCATCTTTGTAGGGCACTTTTCAGAAAGAACTTCTGCAACTGCTCCACCGAGACCACCGATTACTGAGTGCTCTTCAACTGTAACAACCTTGCCAGTCTTTGAAGCGCTCTTTACGATGAGATCTGCATCGATAGGCTTAATTGTGTGGATGTTAATAACCTCTGCATCAATACCATCCTCTGCTAACTTCTTTGCAGCTTCAAGTGACTCGTTAACCTCAAGACCTGTAGCGACGATTGTAAGATCCTTGCCTTCTTTAAGAACAACGCCCTTACCAATCTCAAACTTGTAATCAGCATTGTCGTTGATTACAGGTACTGCAAGACGGCCAAATCTAAGATAAACTGGGCCATCCATCTTGTAAGCAGCCTCAACAGCAGCCTTTGCCTCTACATCATCAGAAGGATTGATGATTGTCATGCCTGGGATTGTACGCATAAGTGCGATATCCTCGTTACACTGATGTGAAGCACCGTCCTCACCTACTGAAATACCAGCATGTGTAGCACCAATCTTTACATTAAGATGTGGATATCCAACTGAGTTTCTCACCTGCTCAAATGCACGTCCAGCTGCGAACATAGCAAATGAAGAGCAGAATGGAACCTTTCCTGTGCTGGCAAGACCAGCTGCAATACCTACCATGTTTGACTCAGCGATACCGCAATCAATGTGGCGCTCTGGAAATGCCTTCTTAAAAATACCTGTCTTTGTAGCCTCTGCAAGGTCTGCATCAAGAACTACTACATTGTCATATTTCTCACCTAAAGCAACAAGTGCGTTACCGTAGCTTTCACGAGTTGCAATCTTCTTAACGTCTGCCATTCTTACTCACCTGCTTTCTCTAATTCTTCCATTGCAATCTTGTACTCTTCGTCGTTAGGAGCCTTTCCGTGCCATCCTACCTGGTTCTCCATGAATGATACGCCCTTGCCCTTAACTGTCTTCATAATGATTGCTGTAGGCTGTCCCTTTGTCTCTCTAGCCTCTTTGAAAGCAGCGCGAAGCTGTTCAAAATCATTTCCATCAGCAACTTCTACCACGTGGAAGTTGAATGCTCTAAACTTATCTGGAATAGGATATGGGCTGTTTACATCCTCGATACGTCCGTCAATCTGAAGACCATTGTTATCAACGATTACGCAAAGATTGTCAAGCTTCTTTGCTGCTGCAAACATAGATGCTTCCCATACCTGACCTTCCTGGATCTCACCGTCTCCAAGAAGTGTATATACTCTATAGCTTTCGTTTGAAAGCTTTGCTGAAAGAGCCATTCCAACTGCAACTGAAATACCCTGTCCAAGGGAACCTGATGATGCATCAATACCTGGTGTGTGCTGTACACATGGATGTCCCTGAAGATGTGAACCAATGTGACGAAGTGTCTTTAAATCCTCAACTGGGAAGAATCCTCTCTGTGCAAGTGTTGAATAAAGACCTGGTGCTGTGTGTCCCTTTGAAAGTACAAATCTGTCACGATCTGCCTTCTTTGGATCCTTTGGATCGATGTTCATCTCCTCAAAGTAAAGGTATGTAAATACCTCTGTTGCTGATAAAGATCCGCCTGGATGTCCAGCTTTTGCTGCATGAACACCTTCAATGATACCCTTGCGGACTTCAGTAGCTGTTTTCTTAAGCTCTTGATTTGTCATTTTTCTCCTCCTAAATACTCTATCTTTATCTCATTTCATCAAGTGTAATTAGCATGATATTCTTGATTGCTGATGAAATGGTAATAGCATTTTCATGGAACCCGGCATTTGCAAACACAAGATAAAAGGCATCTCCCTGTCTGTGTAGCTGCTTTGTCTTTTCTATAAGTACTTTCAGCTGAGCTACCTCGATAGGCTCGTTATTATAGTAGCACTGGGCAAAAATAGTGGCTGACTTACCCTCGCATTTACCGAGAGATACCAGGTCGAAACCATCTGTAGTACCGGCTTCTTCATCATTTACCCACCAGTTTCCAATTTCTTCCACTGTAAATGGCAGAAGATTCTTGTCGCTTTGTTCCCTAAGATATTCCGCACAAATCTTTATGAATACTGTTTCCATGTATTCGTCCATTGAAGCTTCTACTTTGCTCCACAGGCTGTCAATATTTCCTGATACATAATCCTCATAATTAGGAACAACTATCTTGTACCAGAACAACGTGCTTGTATTAACTATGGAATATCTGGTCTTTTTTCTATTTGTAATCTCTGTAATGGCGGTATCCTTTGTACAGATATCTATTGCCATCAAAGAGTTAAGATATGGCACAACCACATCCTTTGGCTTTTCAACCTCAGCAGATATTTGATTTACTCTGTTGATTCCCTTTGCCAATGTAGTAAGCATATAGTTGTAATATGCAAGTTCTCTGAGTTCTGTGGCCATGACATTTTCTGGATTAAGGCCAACGCTCATATTTTTATCTAAAAACAGTCTAGCTGTAATATCCTTAAGCTTATTACCATCTGACGCTGGCGCAAGTCCATACTTTTCATATCCTGGCACTTTAAGCATATTAGCCACGCGCACCAGATTGTAAGGAATACCGCCTGTAATGCCATACAAATATGCGGCTTCCCTAGGGCTGGCATCAGCAAAAAACTCACATGACTCATAAAATCCCAGTGGATTTACCACTAAATCGAGACTTATATTATTTTTCCAGATTGCTTTTTTACCCTTAACATATTTATCTATTAAAACAAATGCGTCTGAGCAAAAAATAAGCTTTACTGGAAGACTCTTCCATTCACCAATCACATAAGAATATAAAAGCTTATCAAAATCAGGATCCGCTTTAACAAAATTTTGATATTGATCAATAATGATAAGTATCTTTTCTTTTGACGCTTTTTCTGTAATTTCCTTACAGAATCTTTCGGCATCAATATTTTCAATTGACATCAGCTTTCCTAACCTCTCTAGCTGATGTTTACCTGTGGTTTCGTATGCATCAAAGAATATTGCATTCTTTTCTTTTGCAAACTCCTGTAAAAGAGTTGTTTTACCCACACCAATTGATCCGGAAACTACTGCAACCCCCGCAGTGTCCCCCTCGAAAAACCCATTTAGACTTTGTATCTCATCTCTTCTTCCAATTAACATAACACCTCTCCTTTACACGATTTACTAGCGTGTAATTCTATGGTATCACGTTTCAACTATCAAAGCAATAAATTGCAAAATATGAGCTTTATTTTTGGTTATTCTAAATTATTTTAGATATTTATCTATCAACCATTACTTACTTTAGCATTATCTTATAAATTAATCAACAATGTCTTCTCTTTTTTTACCTAATAGCGGTTAAAAAAATGTCTTACACAGCTCTCACTTCACTATCTTTTTCGATTTTTCTATATCTAGTGTGATATAATCTATATATAGTATTTTTAAAACCATAATTATTATTACAGAGGTAATGCTTATGCCTGGTTTTATTACTCATCTCATCTTTGGAGAACAAACTCAATCTTTTATTGATTCCAAACAAACAAATACCATTATCGAAAACCATCATACATGCTTTGCTCTGGGCCTACAGGGACCAGATATATTCTTTTACCATATTCCAGCATATATTTTTTATAAACAAAATATTGGAAATGTAATGCATAATCAGAACGTTATGCTTTTTTTCGAAAATCTTATTAATGCAAGAAATTCCTTTGAAGATAATCATGACCGCAAGATTTGCGATGCATATATTATAGGCTTCATTGGCCACTATTCATTAGATGTTACTTGTCATCCATATATTTATTTCAAAAGTAATCATTTCAGCAATTTGAAACGGGGTAAATCATATGATTTTGGGAAACATGTATCCTTAGAAACAGATATAGATCATCTCATTCTTCAGCATTATAAAAAGATTTTACCTAGTCAATTTGATTACGGCGCAGCTGTTGAACCTTCTACACATGAAAAAGAAGTAATTGCTGAATTATTATATAAATCAATAAATCTTACATATATAGATAATACAGTTCATCATGGAACCGTCCAGCACGCTATAAATTCTTTTATTAAATTAAATCGACTCATGAATGACCCTACTGGTAAGAAAAAACATACAGTTAGAAAGATAGAACAAATTTTATTTAAGCATTGTGTTATTTCAGCCATGATACCCAGTGACAAGAAAATCAAGTATACAGATCCATGTAATGAAGCACATAACAGTTGGTACAACCCTTGGTATCCAGCACTTTTACGTTCAGAAAGCATTTATGATCTAATGAATAAGACAATGCCAATATATTTAGCGAGAATAGAGTTATACATGAAAGCCTGCGGGTACGAGATTAATACCGAAAACATATTGGATTCATTTGAAGAAACTAAAACATATCTACATTATAGAAATAAACTGTTATCTAATTTGAGTGATGTTAGTTATACTAAAGGACTGCCAATACAATAAAAAAGCTTCAGGAGCTAATCCTGAAGCTTTAAATAATAAAAGTGCCCAGAGTCGGAATCGAACCAACGACACGAGGATTTTCAGTCCTCTGCTCTACCAACTGAGCTATCTGGGCACATAGTTGCGGGAGATGGATTTGAACCACCGACCTCCGGGTTATGAGCCCGGCGAGCTTCCAGACTGCTCCATCCCGCGATAGTAATAAAAAAGATGGGCGGTGGTGGATTCGAACCACCGAAGCAATTTGCAGCAGATTTACAGTCTGTCCCCTTTGGCCACTCGGGAAACCGCCCATGATATAAATTATTCAATTAAATGGGACCTACAGGGCTCGAACCTGTGACCCTCTGCTTGTAAGGCAGATGCTCTCCCAGCTGAGCTAAGATCCCAAG
>NZ_FNQZ01000031.1:0-13867 GCF_900107545.1 Pseudobutyrivibrio sp. ACV-2
ATAAACTGCTTCGTTCGACTTGCATGTGTTAAGCACGCCGCCAGCGTTCATCCTGAGCCAGGATCAAACTCTCATGTTAAAAAGTTTAATTCCGAATCAGTATAAAACTGACTTGTTTACTAATAAAGGTTTCGTTTCATTAAGAAACTTAAATGAATTTCAAGGATACATGTTTTCTGAAAACTTGTATTAATTCAAGGTTTGTTTCACTGTTCAGTTATCAATCTTCTTATTTGTTGCTTTCAGCAGCAACTCGTTTATATTACCACGATACCAGCTAACTGTCAACAACTTTTTTCTTTAATTTTATAAACAATCTGTGAAAACTTACTGTTTATAATCGTTTACCGCTCTCAGCGGAACGAAACTTATGATATCACCCGTACACCCTTGTGTCAACGAATTTTCTGTGAATTTTTAAAGTAAATCTATTTTAAAACAGGTACTAATTTGTGTGAATTGCAACAATTCATAGACAATAAAGCAATTGATAAAACTATTTCAATTTTTGTTAATTCTTGCGGGTTAGTGCATCCACAGCTTCTTTTACATTTGCAACCCCTACTACTTCTATACCTTTAATATTGGCCACAGACGCCTCATTAGCAAACGGAATAATCACTTTTTCAAAACCAAGCTTTTTTGCCTCATTCACGCGTTGTTCTGCCATTGATACGGAACGCACTTCTCCAGATAATCCTATTTCACCAAAGATAAGAGTTTTAGCATCAATAGAAATATCTTTTTCACTGCTGTATATAGCCATCGCTATAGCTAAATCAATTGCAGGTTCATTGATTCTAATACCACCGGCAATATTTACATAAATATCAGATCTGCCAAGAAATATACCACAGGATTTATTGGCTTTAGCATCACGCATACGTTCTAATACGGCTACAAGTAAATTTACCCTGTTGTAATCACAGCCTGTAGCCATACGTCTAGGGATTTCAAAAGCAGTCTTACTTACCAATGATTGAATTTCTACGAGAATAGGCCTTGTACCCTCTACAGAACAGGTGACAATAGACCCTGTTGCATTTTCCGGTCTTCCGTCGAGCATGACTGAAGATGGATTTCTCACCTCTTCTAAACCTGTATCGCGCATTTCAAATACACCTATTTCATTTGTAGAACCGAATCTGTTTTTAACACCTCTCAAAATTCTGTAAGATGCATGCCTGTCACCTTCAAAATATAAAACTGTATCAACCATGTGTTCCAGCACACGAGGACCTGCAACCGTACCTTCTTTAGTAACATGTCCTACTATGAAGGTTGCTATGCCCTGAACTTTGGATATTTCCATGAGAACACTTGTAGATTCCCTAACCTGTGAAACAGAACCAGGTGCTGAACCAACCGCTTCGTTATACATTGTTTGAATTGAGTCAATAATTAATACAGTAGGCTTTTCTCTTTCAACAACAGCTTTTATAGTGTCGAGATTAGTTTCACATAGTAAGTCAAGTTTATCATTAAAATTGCCTATTCTGTCTGCTCTAATTTTTATCTGTTGGAGTGATTCTTCTCCAGAAACATACAAAACATTTACTCCTGCAAGACATAGTTGTCTACATGTCTGTAGTAATAGAGTAGATTTGCCTATGCCAGGATCTCCTCCGACAAGAACCATTGAACCAGGAACAATTCCTCCACCAAGTACTCTATCAAATTCATCTATATTTGTTGAAATTCTCGCTTCATTTGATGTGGCAACATCAATTATTTTTGTAGGTTTTACATCTGATACTTTTGCACGTTGTTTTACCGACGCTTTATCCACTATTTCTTCTACAAGACTATTCCACGCACCACAAGCTGGACATTTTCCGGCCCACTTTGAAGTCTCATTACCACATTCCTGACAGAAAAATACAGAAACATTTTTCTTGGGCATATATTCACTCCTTATCGTACATCTGAAAATATTATTTATAGAAAAATCTTCCCATGTAAAAATGGGAAGATTTATAAATTCATATTAAATTGATTTATGCTTTTTTGACATTCACTTCAACCGATTTTCCAGGGTCTAATTCCACTGAAAGATTAAGTTTGCCTCCAAGGTTGGTCTTCATTCTGCCAACTGCGACACCACCTACGGTAATGTCATATTCCTGTTCTGGCTCAAGTTCAAGGGTAATCATAGCATCGTCCTTACCCTCTACGGTAAAGCTTAAAGAGTCAGAAGTACAATTGAAGTTTTCAACTGCAGTTCCAGGTACTGATTCGTAGACAAACATACCGTTTTTCTCGAGTTTTGTGATGTCAGCGAAGGTCTTTACCTTGTATAAATCCCCTTCATGCTTGAAATCCTCAAGCTTTTTCTTGTCAGCTAAAGAGTAATCTCCAAAGCTGATGCTGCCATCTGCCTCACTGCGAATTAATTCGCTAATTACAGCCATTCTTGCTCCTCCTATGCTCTGCACACGCAGATTGTCACCGAGATTTTGTTGATTTTAATTATAACAAAGGAATTTATTTTTAACAATAAATGGCGTAAATAAAATTAGCATTTTTCAAAAACTACAACGTCTTTCTGTATTTTAGCTTTTATATTGTCAGATGGTTTAATTTTACCTGCCAATATTTCTTCGGCCATAACATCTTCAAGTGCAGTTTGAATCTTTCTACGGATTGGACGCGCGCCATATTTAGGATCATAGGCCTTATCCACAATCCAGGTTTTAACAGTTGCTGGAATATTAACATTAATATCCATCTGCTCTTTGCATCTATCAATAAACTGTTTAACCTGAAGACCAGCAATCTCTTTCATATCTTCCTTTGTAAGCGCTCTAAATACTATGGTTTCATCTATACGGTTTAAGAATTCAGGTTTAAATATACGCTTAACCTCTTCCATTACTCCATTTTTCATGAACTCATAATCTTTGCTGGCATCTTCTTTGGAAGCAAAACCAAGTTTCTTTGGTTCAATAATAGCCTGTGCTCCGGCATTTGATGTCATGATGATGATAGTGTTTTTAAAGTCTACCTTTCTTCCTTGAGAATCTGTAACATGGCCATCGTCAAGTATCTGTAGTAAAACGTTAAATACATCCGGATGAGCCTTCTCTATTTCATCAAAAAGGATGACAGAATATGGATTTCTACGTACCTTTTCTGATAACTGCCCCCCCTCATCATAACCAACGTATCCTGGAGGGGATCCAATCATTTTAGAAACTGAATGCTTTTCCATATACTCAGACATATCAACACGAATCATGGAATTTTCTGTTCCGAAAACTGCTTCAGCCAAAGCTTTAGATATTTCTGTTTTACCAACACCTGTAGGGCCAAGGAATAGGAATGAGCCAATAGGTCTGCCTTTTTCCTTGAGGCCTACACGACCACGGCGAACCGCACGGGCAACTGCTGAAACTGCTTCCTCCTGACCAACAACTCGTTTATGTAAAATACTTTCAATTTTTCGAAGTCGAACAGACTCCTGTTCAGTCAATTTAGCAACAGGGATTTTCGTCCATAGTGCTACAACTGTTGCAACGTCATTTTCTGTGAGGACAGCTGGCTTTGATTTACGTTTGCGAGAATTTTTCTTGTCTTCAGCCTCTTTCTTGGCAACAAGCTCGTCCTTTTCTTTTTTTAATGAACTTGCCAAAGTAATATCACCAGAAATAATAGCAGATTCCATTTCCTCTGCAAGCTGGGCAATTTGATTTACCAGAGTATCGTCTTTTGTAACTTTTTTAACAAATGATAACTTAAGAGAAGCTGCTGCTTCATCCATCAAATCTATCGCTTTATCAGGAAGGAAGCGGTCTGCTATATAACGTTCTGAGAGAGTTACACAAGCTACAACTGCTTCATCTGGAATAGAAACACCATGGTGTTCTTCATAAAGGTATCTAATACCCTTTAAAATCTCAATAGTTTCTTCTTCTGATGGTTCTTCAACCATTACTGGCTGAAATCTACGCTCAAGAGCAGCATCTTTTTCAACGTATTTTCTGTATTCAGTGATGGTGGTTGCTCCAAGAATTTGGATTTCGCCACGAGCCATAGCTGGTTTTAAGATGTTGGATGCATCGATTGCACCTTCCGCACCACCAGCACCAATAAGTGTATGTATTTCGTCTATGAAAAGAAGTATATTTCCTTCTTCAATTACTTCCGCGATAACTTTTTTAATTCTTTCTTCGAATTCGCCACGATATTTAGAGCCTGCAACCATGCCTGAAAGATCTAGCGAAAGAACTCTTAAATCAGAAATCGATTCAGGGACATTCCCCTCAACAATTCTTTGAGCCAAGCCTTCAACTATAGCGGTTTTTCCAACTCCAGGCTCACCTATAAGACATGGATTGTTTTTACCGCGTCTGGAAAGTATCTGTATTACACGTTGTATTTCAGAATCACGGCCGACTATAGGATCTAATTCACCGTCTTCTGCCATTGCTGTAAGATCGCGGGAAAACTGGTCAAGATAAGAGACTTCATTTTTCTTGTTTCTGCCATTTGTCATGGCCTGCATCTCTTCTTTGTAAACTGCTCCCTCTGCTCCCATACCAGCAACAAGTTCAGAGAATAGCTTGTGCGGATTTACATCGAGAGAATTAAGTAATCTGGCACCTGAACAATCCTGCATGCGAATCATGGCAAGCAATAGATGTTCAGTACCTATTGTTTTTGAACTGCATTTGTCAGCCTCTTCCTCGGCATGGATTAGAAGCTGTTCCATTTTAGGCGTATAGCCATCACGTTCCTGAAGAGCTACATCTCCTCCTGGGGAAATGAGTTCTTCTACAAGTTTAATGAGAGCATCTTTATCTACTCCGTTAGAATTCAAAACCTTGGCAGCAAGAGAATTCTCCTGTTCAATAATAGATATAAGGAGGTGTTCGGTACCTACATAACTATGCTGCAAAGACTTCGAGAGCTTAGATGCACCTGTAATAGCTCGTTTTGCCTGTTTTGAATATTCCATTTGGTTCTCCTTTTATAAGTCATTAAGATCCATCATATTCAAGCTAGAATTCCTTCTAGCCTCATAGCTAGAGACAGATTCAGTAATGGTATATGATGATGGATCATCCTCTTCCTCAGCTTCGTATTCATCATCATATTCTTCGTCGTATGCTTCATCATCTTCTTCGTATTCTTCATCGTTGCGGTTCTTTTTCAAGCCGCCAAATACTATTGAACGAGGAAGCTTTTTAGCAGGTTTAGATGGTTTTGATGCAAATACATCTCCATCAAAATCATCGTCATCTTTGCCCTTAGACTTTAGAAGAGTATTTATAACTATAAATACCAATATGACACAAAGTACGATAAGTGCCATTATAACCTTTCGATATGTGTCAAGTTTATTAACGTAAATATCTACACTGTCATTGGCAGTATTAGACTCACTGTCTGCACCTGAAACAGTTGTAGCAGAAAGAACACTTTCATCCATTCTAGCTACAGATTTGTTTGCGCTGTCGTATACAAACCAGCCTGTGTTGCCAGCTTTATTTGTACCATATACATAGAAAAATTCTGAACCATCTACAGTATACGCTGGTGTAGTTCCACCTTTAACCTCCAACGCTGTCTGAGTAAATGCTGAAGATGGTGCTGATTCAGATGAAGAAATGATAATTGTGTCATTTTCTGCATCAAGCATAAGGAACTGCGAAACAGTCTGCGACTCAGCATTATAAAGATAGAATACACCTGAACCTGAGATGTTATCAGCAGGCTTTAAATATAAAAGTGTAATGCTATCATTTGCAGGCTCGCTATATGTGCTTGAGCCAATCTGAATAGTCTTTTTCGAAAAACCTGATGGCATTTCGTTGTCTGAGTATCTCTCTGATACCACGTATGCAACACCACCAATATCGAAGCCACCGTCGGCATTGAGTGTACCTACTGCTCCTGATGTAGGCACAGAGGTTGTCTCAACTGTAGTTTCTTCCTCTGTTGTTTCAGCAGGAGTCTCCTCCACTGCAACTTCAGCATCTACAGCCTCTTCAGCTGGTGCAGCCTGCTCCTGTGGAGCTGGCTCTGGCTGAGCAGGAGCAGCTCCACCACCAATAGCAAGTGTTGTACTACTTCCAGAGCAGGTAGATGATGAAACTATAATTGAAGCAGTACCTGCAGAACCTGCGTTAAATGTAATATCGCCTGATGTACCATTAAATGTAACAGTATTGCCTGAAGTAGAATATCCGGATGCATTACTGCTTACAAAATTTAACATACTAGATGTGTATTTTACGGTAATGGTGCCTGATTCTGAGGCAGTAACAGAAACCGTGACAGAGTCACCCACCGCAGGTGAACTTTTTGATACAGCAATCATAGTGGTACCCTGTGCGAAAACCACAATATTCATAGCAAAAGCTAGCATTGCCATAACTACAATACTTAAAGTTCTATTAATTATTTTCTTCATAACAAATTACCTTCCATTTCCTGCGGCAAGTGATAACACAAGAATTTGCTATCACTCCCCTTATACCCTACTATATATAGATAATTTTATTATAGAGAATGCTCAAAATATAGTCAACAATTTCGGCAAAGAAGGATGAGCCATATAACCCCCGACATGCCTGAATAAGAGCCTACAATCCCTGTTGTGTGCTCTGCTATATCGATATTGAAGATAAATAAAATAAAAAAAATAATGCCTACTGAAAATAAAAGTGAAAGTCCTGCAAAAGAGAGAATGAGTCCCTTATCTAATCTGTTTTTCATTTTAAAACCTCCGTATTCTTTACTCTTATTTGTTTACAAGTATAGAATACAGAGTAAGCTGTCCTATTATTAGGACAGCTTACAGGCTAATTATTTCTTTAATTGCTATTTTTTACTAATTATTAAGAGCAATTTATTCTGCTATAATTTCAGTCTCAACAACTTCTGCTTCAACATCAGCAACAGAGGCCTCTGCCTCAACAGCATCAGTTTCAACTACTTCTGCATCAACAACCTCTTCTACAAGGTCTGTTTCTTCAATTCTGGCATTCTCAGTAATGTCAGCTTCAACTACTTCTGTTTCAGACTCCATTACCTCAGCAACTTCTGTTTCAACAGAATCCATATCAGTTTCCTGTGCAAAAGTTGTAAATTTACCTAAAACATCCTCAGACATATATCCATCAGCAACTGCCTTTTTAGCTAAGTCGTAGCTCTCAGCTGGTGTCTTTTTAGGAAGAATTGATGTTCTAGCTACTGATGTTGTGCCATAAAGGGAAGTATAGAATGATGTAGTAGCAAAGTTTAAAGTAAGCATTCTACTACCTGTTTCTATACCTATAACACTTCCTCGCTTCTCACCAGCGCAATCGTAGCTTCCCCAAACATCTTCACGTAAGTAGCTATCACAATGTGCAGCTGCAGAATCTCCATTATAACCACCATCTTCATGATTAACACCGGCATACTGCCAAACAATATTAAGCAGTGAAGAAATACTGTAGAATGTGTTCTTATCACTGGTATCACCAAGTCTCTTTACCATACCTTCACGAGTAAAGCCCTGGATAAGAGGAGAACCAAATGTGACTGTATTTAAAACTTCATAATTGTCCTTGATATACTTATCAGCTGCAATCTGCTGTGCAACCATTCCACCAAGACTGTGACCCGCAAGAATGATATTGCTGCCTGCAGGAATTCTATCAATTATGGCATTTTTAACATTTGACTTGTACTCGTTACATAATTCAAATCCTGATAAAAGATCTTCTTTGATAGTTGTAGTCTGATTTTCAACAATTGTTTCTGTTCCTGAAAGTGCAACCACATACACTTCCTTGTCCTCAGAACCCCAATATGTATTATAAGTCATTCTGCCTTCTGTGATAGAAATAGGACCAGCTGTCTGATAATCTGCATAACCAACCTTTGTAAGTGTAGCCATCTGAGCGGCATTCTCCATAGTTATGGTCTCACCATTTTGCATTTTGTAAACCATATCCATGATTTTAAAATCTGTCTCGGTGTGAAGAATATAATTTGTATCTCCGCCTGCTGGAAGAATTGAACCAGCCTCTGAAACGATAGGATTAACGAGAATAGTTGAAGCCACAAGAGCTGCAGCTAAAATTCTTAAAACTCTTTTTTTCATATTTATTACTCCTTTTCTTTTGCGGAAATCAATATATCAGCTTCAGTATCCTAATGCTTCCCAAAATCAAACCGATAAAAAGAGTTTTTTTGTGAGTATTGCGATTTGTCACACATTATATTTTTCAAGTCAAGATTGTTATTATATCGTCTTTATTTTGCTAAGCAACTATCTTAGATAACATTATACTCAGAACAGAAAAATCAGCACATCAGCCCTACGCAAGATCTACAGTCTCTTTCATTGAACTTTGTATCAAAAAAGCCTCTGCCACATAAACACTGTAGCAAAGGCTTGAACTCATATTTTATTAAAAATTCCTGCAAGCACTGCACCTGAAATGTTATGCCAGACAGAAAAAACAGCTCCTGGAACTGTTGCCATTGTTAGATTTGGAAAAGCAGAGGTTGCAAGTGTTGTGGCAAGACCAGAATTTTGCATACCTACTTCTATGGCAATTGCCTTCTTTCTCGGAAGGTCCATTTTAAACAGAACGCCAATCAAATATCCACATAAATATCCAAGCAGATTATGCATTATCACAACTGCAAATATGATTAACCCGGTAGCCAGTATCTTTTCACTGTTATGTGACACAACTGACGCCACAATTAGGCAAATGGCAGTCAATGATATTGTAGGCAAAAAATCATTTACTCTCCCTGAGAGATTTCTAAACAATTTATTTATCAATAACCCCAGTCCAATAGGAATGATTACAACCTGAATGATAGATAAAAACATCGACATAACATTAACACTTACGGTAGTTCTCAGATAAATATATGTTAATGCCGGGGTTAAAACTGGAGCTAGTAATGTATTTATACTTGTCATTCCTATAGAAATAGCTGTATCCCCTTTTGACAGATAGGTTATGACATTGCTAGATGTTCCCCCTGGGCATGTTCCCACAAGCACCACACCGGCAAGGAGTTCATCGTCAAGACCGAAAAGTTTTCCAAGAACAAAAGCAAGGAAAGGCATTACTATAAACTGTGATAAACAACCTATCATAACATCCCTTGGTCTCTTGAACACAACCGAAAAATCGGACAGATTCATAGTCGTACCCATTCCAAACATTACAAGCATTAATAAATAATTTATCCATCCTGTTTGAATCCACAAACAAGTCTTTGGTGAAAGCAATGCCAAAATGGCAATGAACAAAACAATCCACGCCATATACTTACCAAGTATCTCACTTATTTTTTTCATAAATATCCCCATTTATAATTCATCTTCAATAAAATTTTTAGTGCTATTCAAACTGTCTAGCTACCAATTCAAGATTATCTCTGATTGGTAGATGTTGAGGGCAAATATGTTCACATTTGCCGCATTTAATGCAGTCGCTGGCTTTGCCAAAATTGGCTGTAAGTCTTTCATAGTATTCACGCTGAATGGTGAAGCCTTTATCTTTCGATTCCTGCATTTCAGCATTATATAGGGAGAAATATTTAGGAATCGGGATATTCTTTGGGCAGCCATCGACGCAGTATGCACAGGCTGTACATGGAATGGCAATGGTTTCATTAATGATATTTCTTGCCTGCTCCACAAGTTTTAATTCTTCATCTGATAGAGGTTTAAAATCCGCCATGTAGCTTGTGTTATCAAGAAGCATCTGTTCATTTCCCATGCCGGAAAGAACCATCTTTACATTTGGAAGGGATGCGGCGAAACGGATTGCCCAAGATGGGATTGAAGCATTTACATCGTAGCCTTTAAATAAATTTGTCACAGCATCTGGTACATTTGCAAGAGTTCCACCTTTTACCGGCTCCATAACAACAACTGGTTTGTCATGTTTCACGCAGACTTCATAGCATTTACGAGATTGAATGGCTTCATTTTCCCAATCAAGATAATTAATCTGAAGCTGTACAAATTCCATCTCTGGATGTTCTGTAAGAACTCTATCAAGAAGCTCTGCTCTATCATGATATGAAAATCCAATGTGCTTTACCAAGCCAGCTTTCTTTTTCTTTGTAATCCAATCAAAGCTTCCAAGCTCAGTATATTTTTTATAATGGTCCTCTCCTATGTCGTGAAGAAGATAATAATCAAAATATGAAACCCCAGTCTTTTCCATTTGTTTATTGAAGATTTCATCCATCTGCTCTGGCTTGTTGAAAAATCCACCATGGAGCTTATCTGCAAGTGTGAATTTATCCCTTGGATATCTATCTACCAAAGCTTCCTTGGTGGCATTTTCTGACTTGAAGCCACAGTACATCCATGCAGTATCAAAATATGTGAATCCTCTGTCGATAAATGTATCCACCATTTTCTTTAGAGTTTCAACATCAATAGAATCCTCTTTGTTTGGATCCAATCTTGGTAAACGCATTAAACCAAACCCCAGCTTTTTAGTGCTATCTCCAAATATGTTTGTCATAAGCCCCCTCCTACTCTTTGTTTCAACCTGTTTATATAATAACGCTAAGCGGATGGGGTTAGTCAATTAGAACTGCGTATCTAGGGGAGTTTTTCTAACCTCTCCACAAAAGTCACGATCAATATTGTTTATTTATCAACATCACTTTATGTATATTCCGTAAAAAAAGATGTAGGCCAACAAAAAACCTACATCCTCTAAAATCAAACATTTCAAGGGACAAAAAATATCTACAGCATTTCTCAACGCTAAATCAGCTGCTATAGCTTCGATAAATACTTTTCATACTCACCCTCTGGTATCCCCAATGACTCCATGGCCTGTTCTGCAGTTACTTTGAAGCTACGCATGACGTTTTTGACAGAGACCAAGCGTTCTTCTTCTCTTCCCTCTTCTCTTCCTTCTGCTCTTCCTTCCTCATGCGCATCATGCTTTATAATTGCTTCTTCTTCCCATCTCTGCATATATCTCACCCCAACTTTCTCGCTGGATTTTATCTGCGATACCCTGTTTATAATTTTTTCAATAAACGTACTATCTCCTGATTTTTTCAAATACACAAGTACCATGTTAGAAAAACCAGAATACTACCTTGATATACAAAAGCTTCCGCCAAAACTCTTTCATAACTCCCTCAATGTAATATGTTTTATATGGGAATTTGGTCGACACGACCTAGATGCACTTATGCATTTGAATGGAGATTACTATACCATAGAGTTTTTGTTATGTAAACATTCATTTTTCTACAATGCATGCATTTTTATAACTATGCTTCATTCCTACTATTTATCCTGTCCAGTTAATCCATCAGATTGTTCACCGTAACCTTCTTTTACCAAATTAAACACCTCCCACGCTTTAGGCCAGCCGGCACTATTTTCTTAAAAATCTTCATCCCTCTTAGGCATGCTGTCATCAAAGCTATATCTTTCTACAGTCATGGGGACAGGCACCAATGTATGTCTTAGGCGCGATTTGATTTTGCGTGGTTAGATTTTAATAGTTTTCTTTTAATGATGTTTTACAAGTAATATTTTCATAAATAAAAAACTACCCAAACCAGAAACGGCAAGGGTAGATATTATTATCAAATCCAATTACTTTTCTATTATCGCAAGTTTCTCAACAATTAGTTGTCTATCTTTATCAACAACTTCCAATATATCAAAAGCCTGTTCCAACGAAACCGATGTGTTATGCATGACCATTTCTACAGATTTAGCTAAAGTTGCTATTCTACTAGCTTCTGCACTTTTTTGCGATTGTTTAGCTGCATACTTTTCTACTGCTTCACACATATCATAACGTCCTTTCTCATCTTCCTTGAAATGCTTAACTCCTTCAGCAAATTCTTTGTAATACATATCCTTTGATAATTTACAGTTAAAATCATGAGTAAGCTTTCCAAAAGCATCATCTCCACGGTATTTACCATTCACATAGATAATATGGGCACCATCATCAAATAGCTCTCCAGTCTCTCTAATTATTTTATCTATGTGGTATATCGGATTGTTCTGTTTAAACTTATCATGTTGACAAATAAATATAACATAAGCATCTCTTAATTCTTTAAAGGGTTGCTTTTCCTTGAGCATCCTTGTGTCCATCATACTTCCATGAAATCTAGCTCTTCTAGGATGAGATCCTTCAGTATTCCTTTGAACCTCCACATCAAATTCAACACCGTTCTTATCTACAACGTGTATATCCAAAATAATATTACGTCCCTTTGGATGCGGATTTTTTAATGCTTCCTGCCCTTTTACCTTAATTACATTGATATCATCACGTTCTAGAATAATCTGTAATAAAAGTGTAGCAGCAGGAACATTATTATCAAAGACCTTACTCATTAATGTATCATCGAATAGTGTAAGGTTGTCAACAAGTTCTTCAACTTCAGCATCCGTTTCTCGCTGAATAGTATCATTTTGCATCTATTTCTATATCTCTCCTTAATAATAACATCTCATAAAAATAAAAACAACAAGCTGTGCCATTTTTATTTTGCGACACTATGATACTATTCAAAAAGCAGTGTGTCAATCTTATTTTTGACACTGAATTTCTATTTTTGCTTTATTTTCTGAAGTCCCTCATAATATGCCTTATATCGATAATATGTACGCCTACTCATCCCTGTTGAACTCATTATCTCGGTAATTGGGGTTCCTTTTTCATACAATGATGACCACTCTTCAAAATTCTGTTGCCATTTGTCATCATGTTTATGGCGCCCACCAAGACTTTTATTCTCATATTTCTTAAGTTCATTCTTCAATGAATCCACTTCCTTTTCAAGTTCTTCTATCCTTTTTAGTGCCTGTTCTAGATTCATATTTATCACCTTCTTAAACATAGATATTTATCTTCCCTATTGGTTTAGCTAGAGCTTTATGGATGTCTAGCCCAAGAGTTTTTATAATATATTACATATTATAATTATGCATTACATATTATTCAAAGGCTTGAAACATCTGATCCGCCATCAAGCTCTGTTACAACACCCATTTTATACTATTATCCATATAATATAAATTAGGGACAAACTACAAGCTGCCCCATGATGTTAATGCATCCTACTTCTTAGTAGTTAATGATATCGACGAAATCAAACAAACTAAATCAAATGTGAAATAGGGCTCCTTGCCGTCTCAAGTCGCCCTATCTCGAAAAATTGAAAAAGTTTTTTAGTACTTTGAAGTACTCTTGTTTAGAAGCATTAGTAAAGAATTATATTATCTTAGTCTTCTTTCTTTATTTTTATCAAGGTGTTTATTCTACTAGGCAGCCTGTGATAGACTTCCGGGTTTGTTTCTTGTTCTGACACCGTTCAATGCCGCAAACTCTTATAAATCAAGGGTTTGCGTTGTAACAATTCTGTAATACGAGGCACCAAACTTTCTTTAACAGACATTTCTATTTCTTTTTACGCTCTTTAATTGGCTTTATTTTCTGAAGTTTTACATGTTTGTGCCCACCTCTAAGCACGAAATTGCAGTGAAAGTAAATGATTTTCGTGTCGGTAAACCTCTCATCTAGCACGTATTTTCAGTGGAGTACTTGATTTTTCGTGTCGAGGTACCTCTCATCTAACACGAATTTCCGGTAAAATATATCATTTTCGTGTCTGCGAGGCTTTCCACGAGCACGATTTTCCAGTGTAGTACATGATTTTTCGTGTCGAGGTGTATCTCCACTGGCACGAATTTTCAGTGAAATATCTGATTTTCGTGTCGGTAAACCTGTCCACTAGCACGTATTTTCAGTATAGTACATAATTTTTCGTGTCTACGAGCCTTTCCACGAGCACGATTTTCCAGTGGAGTACATGATTTTTCGTGTCGAGGTGCATCTCCACT
>NZ_FNQZ01000031.1:13877-14105 GCF_900107545.1 Pseudobutyrivibrio sp. ACV-2
GAGCCTTTCCACGAGCACGATTTTCCAGTGGAGTACATGATTTTTCGTGTCGAGGTGCATCTCCACTAGCACGAATTCTCAGTGTAGTACATAGTATTTCGTGTCGAGGTACCTCTCATCTAACACGAATTTCCGGTGAAATACATCATTTTCGTGTCGGTGAGCCTTTCCACGAGCACGATTTTCCAGTGGAGTACATGATTTTTCGTGTCGAGGTGCATCTCCACT
>NZ_FNQZ01000031.1:14115-15092 GCF_900107545.1 Pseudobutyrivibrio sp. ACV-2
GAGCCTTTCCACGAGCACGATTTTCCAGTGGAGTACATGATTTTTCGTGTCGAGGTGCATCTCCACTGACACGAATTTTCAGTGAAATATTTGATTTTCGTGTCGGTGATCCTTTCCACTAGCACGTATTTTCAGTGTAGTACATAGTATTTCGTGTCGAGGTACCTCTCATCTGACACGAATTTCCGGTGAAATATATCATTTTCGTGTCGGTGAGCCTTTCCACGAGCACGATTTTCCAGCGAAGCATATGATATTCGTGTTGCTCCCCTGATTTTCCTCTAAATGAACAAAACCTACCAGGGGTTGTGGCCCCTGGTAGGTGATTTGTTTGTACATCCTCGATTTAGGATGGGTGGTTTAGATCATATTCGAGGAGGACTATGACCATAAAACAAGTTTTGAATGGGGAAGGAGAATTAGGTTCTCGTCCCCTAAAGCCCAGAAGCCTGTGATAGACTTCCGAGCTTTGTTGTTCCCTCCAAGGGGTGGCCCCTTGGAGAGTGGTTGCCCACGCCCCAAAGGAGTTGATGGTTCCCCTTGGAGAGTGTGTGTCGACACATGGGTTGACTATTGATAGTTACTTAGGTAAATGACACCGATGTTTGATGATTATTGCTGAACGATCAGTTTATACGTGGTCGTTTCGTTCTAATCATCCTGGATCGTTACTGCCGGCTGCCGCTTTAACCGTGATCTCGCTGCTGACTGCCTGTGTAAGAGTTCCAGACGTGAATGTCAGGGTGACTGTCTGGTCGCTCTCCTGTGTAGTTGTAACTGAAAGGTCCGTGAATGTCGCAACGCCATTCACCGCCGCAACTTCTGTCGTACCGGTGAGCGTGCAGTTACCTGCGCCCGTTCCACTCAGAGCCACCGTCACGGTGTCTGTCGCTGTCGATACGGTGTTGCTGTCAGCATCCTGAATCGTGATGATCGGCTGAGTCGAAAGAGTACCGCCGCCTGCCGTGGTCTCAAGC
>NZ_FNQZ01000004.1 GCF_900107545.1 Pseudobutyrivibrio sp. ACV-2
TGGGTATTTTACACTTGCTATAAAAACTATTCGTGTGAATGCGGATGTGTTTAGTAAAAATGTTAACAAAAAGATTGGTAGAGTTAGCGATTTGGATCAGGAGAACAATACATATACATTATCTGCGTATCTAATTGCACAGCTTGGAAAGAATTATTCAGATAATATGAACGAAAAGATAGAAGGTAGACAATTGTTGCAGGCTGCTGTAGAGACAATTAAGAAGTTGCAATATATGGCCGGAGGAACAGTTTGCTTTCTTGAAGCGGAAGAAAAACAAAAACTACTGGATTTTTACGAGAAAGATAATTCATTTAAACGATTTGCTACTAGAGAATCTAAGAATGATGGACACAAGCTTATTCAGTTATTAAAAGTAATTTAGTGCTGGTATATAGATTACCTAGGTTTAATTAGAAAAAGGCTAAAGATTTAGGTGCCTGACCCCAATGTGGGTAACATAACGTCAACTTAGAATTGAATGATACATGCTTACAGAAAAAGAGTATAAAATATAGCAAAAAGGACAAAAATAAAAACATAAGGTATTAATGACATAATTAACAAACTGTTCATAGTTGAATGCTAAAATGTGTGTACTTATCAAGTCACAGGGAGGCAGGCTATGAACAGTTTTTTTAATGCGAAAAAAATAATTGCATCACTGATGGTAACAGCGATTATGTTATCATCAGTTTCGAATACTGCATATGGAGCTCAGACCAAAAATTTGGCAACTACAACTATAGAGACTGCAGTATCCGTAGAGACGCTATCTATTCAGGAGAAACTAAAGCTATATGTGGACACCACAAAAAAGCAGTATGAAAATTATATGCTGCTAAAAGACTATAGATTTTTTGATCCTGAAAAATATTTATTAAATAATCCGGATGTTATGGCTGCGGCAGAGCAGTTTAAAGCTAAGGATTTAAATTCTTTTGCTCTGACTCATTATTTGTACTTTGGTATATTTGAGGGCAGAAGTTCACAAACGCCATTTGATCCAATAGTAGCACTTGTGTCTGATTCAGACATATTTAACAAGCTACTAATCTCCAAAATTTTTACTCCAGAAAATGTATTTACATACTATTTTGAAAAAACTGGCAAGGATTCTACACAAGGGTTAATTCTTACATTTGATGCTACTCATACTTTGTTGGCTATTCCTGATCCAAAACTGACTGCCAGTGCAGTTCAGTATGATGGTGGTTCATCAGGTGGAGGCTCTTCTAGTGGCAGCGGTTCCTCAGGTGGTTCACAATCAACACAGGGGTCATCACAAGCGTCTGATTCTACCACATCGTCAGAGGCTGAAAATATAAATCAGATTATTCCTACTGGCAGAAATTATGAGCTGATAAATAGTAAAGCTGAAAAAATTAAGGGTTACACGCTTTCATCTAACGGTACTACAGCCGATTCAGCTCTTAAGGTAACATTTTATGATTCAAACTATTCCAAGGCAAGGAAGTTGGCAGAGGGAAAAAACTACACATTTATGATTTATATGTGCGGTACAGATCAGGAAAGAAATAATAATTATAAAAGAGTTACAGCCCAGATTATGAGCCTTCTCAAAGGCGATATGAGCAATGTTAATGTACTTTTGTGCGTTGGTGGAACCACAAGTTATGCTAACAAATATTTGCAGAATGATGTCTCTGATTTAAGATGTGGAATCTATTATATCAATCCAGCTGGTGTCAGCACAGAAGGGAAGGAGGTATTGGATTCCTTTCAATTAGGAAATAGATCAACGTTATCAGCAAAATTTAATAAAGTAATTAACGAAAATACGTTAATAAAGCTTGCAACAACCGGTGCTCCTATAGATATGGGTGACCCGGGATTATTGGCTGGATTTATAGATTTTGGAACAAATCTATTTCCAGCTGCAGATTATGGACTTAGCCTGTCAAATCATGGCGGTGGCCTTGAAACAGGTATTTGTTCATCAGATAGCCTGATTAAAAATGGCAGGATTGTCGTAAATGGTACCAGCATTACTACAAATGAACTTGAATCAGCTTTAGATTCTACCGATTTGTACATGGATGAAACAGCAAATGCTGATGGTAAACTGGGATTGCTGTTTATGGATGCATGTCTTGAGGGTTCTACAGAGCTTGCAAACAATCTGAGAGACTATTACAGATTTATGATTGCCTCAGAAGAAATTACTATGAATTGGACAGATTATGAATCTCTAATTAATAAACTAAACACTGCTGTTAAAAATAATAATAGTGACCAGAATATTGCCATTGCTATAGCAGAAGATTTTGGAAACACTCCTTGGCATCGAGGGAAAAATAATGGACAGATGAGCAGCATAGTAGCCTATTCTTCAGATGCTATTGCAGAATCCTATAGAAGAATAAATGCGCTTTCTGACCAGCTATCAACCGTATTTACGAGCAACTACTATTCAAACCAGTTGAGGGAACAGCTATTTACTGAGCTTAGAAAATCCATACTTTCCTGTCATATTGCAGCAGGAACCTGCTATGAAGACAATCTAAAAAACATGATCTCTGGAAATTCCTATGTAGATATAGGCGAGTTCATGATATTTTTAAATAAAAATGTGGGTAACTTACTTACATCCCAAGCAGGACTTACGGCGGCAGATATATCTGCACTTAACGAAATTTCAGCCAGCATTAATAATGTTTTAAACAGCGGATTTTTGGTATATCTTTCAATAGATAATTTTAAGGGCGCCGGTGGCTACGAGTTTTCAAACAATGCGCCAGGTCAGATTATAACTATGGCCAATCTTTCGGAATACGCCCCAAGTGGCTGGACCAAAATCCGTGGTAATAATGATTATTTATATGGAAGCTCATTGTACATCCCATTTGGAATGTCTGAGTCTGAATTCCTGCAAGGAGAGTTTTACAAGTATTATCATGGTTCAGAGTTAAATCCATACGTGGATTTCGTGCACAACTATTTGAGTTATTACAATGATAGTGTAAATGGATATGCAAAAAAGAGAATAGCGCTGGCAAATGAGCTGAATGATAATTTTAGCAAGCTGGTTAAACCTGCATCAGATTTTATGACACTTGAAGATGAAAACGGCAATGTGACTCGCAAATTTATTAGTTTTGATATCGCACCAAGCTATGAAGCAGCAGGCCTTGCAACACCAGCAAACTCTACGGGAAGTCCAATGCTTGATATTCTAGAGACCCAAGGCTCTATTCAGGTATCAGCTGTGCGTAAGGAGTATTTCCCAACTAAAGACAATCAGGGAACTGTAGTGGTTGATATGATATGTGCTGAGGAGGATGTAAGCAGATATTCATATGCACTTGACAGCAATCGCATATACTTTAATGTGTCAGATTTGGCAGATAGTGTTATCCACGGATATGCACTTTCAGGAACATTATTTGATAAATCTACTGGAGAAATCAAAACCGATGAACGAGGTAAAAGTGTCACAGATTGGCAGTTTGTACTGAAATCTTCTGCTGAAAAAAATATAGATAAAAAGGTAGAACTGCTTCGCTCGGCAGGGGCTGATTCAGAGAGTCTGACAACAGATTATATAACTGTTTTGGGTGGCACCATTGCAGAGAACAACGAGGGAACAAGTTCAGAAGCCGACGCAGAATATATTAACACCTATCACATTTTCAAGACATATGATGACGAAACTTATACCTATTGGGCATCGGTAGGTGAGGATCAGACTATAGGCTATTACAAGATTGAAAATGTAGCTGGAATTTCAGTTTATCATTACATACTTGTGGAAGAAGATGTGGAAGGCAGCGATGAAAAAGTTTTGAATAAAAGATGCCTGGAAGCTTTTAAGGGTATTGATGACGGATATTTCAGCACTGAGAGAAGGATGGAAATATTTAGAGCTGTTGTAGCTGAATCTCTTCAAGATGATTTGCGTTCAAGTGAAGGTAACGGTTACACACTGGATATAGGAGCTACAAATAAGGATTATTCAGCCATTGCAAAGGTTAATGAAACTGTATACGAAGGTGCTGGAAACTCAGGAAATGGCCCATTGTTTGTTGATGATGCATCCAAGGTTGATGAAAGAATTCTAGAAAAAGACATTAAACCAGGTGATTATGAGGATGATGAAGGTGAGACTCCAGAAAAATATGAGGAAACTATAGATATCACAAATGATGAGGAATTAGACACTGTGACTGAGGCGGAATCTGAGTCAAAGCCAGAGGCAAAGGAAGACTTTGAACAAAAAGAGCAGGAGGTTATATAACCTCTTGCTCTTTTTTAAACATGGTCTTTACGGTTATTAGCATAGTGATAAAGCAAGCCATTCCGCCCACCACGTTACTGATAGGCTCGGCGGCAAACACGCCATTTGTGCCCATGTTAAACAAGTATGGAAGGATGTAGGTCAGTGGAGCCACAATGACAATCTTTCTAAATAAAGAGAAGAAGATTGCATGGCCCTTTCGGCCTAAGGATTTAAATACAATCTGTCCGGAGTACTGGAATACCATAAATATAAAGGTTGAAAAGTACAGGTTAAACGCTGGAACTGCATCTACCAGGATGGTCTTATCATTTGTAAATATTCCAATGATTAAAGCTGGTGCAATTCTGATGATTGCCCAAACGCATACGGTGTAGGCCATGGTGATTGTAAACATGATGATTATAGATTTTTTAATCTTATCGAATTTTTTAGCACCGTAATTGTAGCTGATTACAGGTGATGAACCTTCTGTGATGGCTACGATAGGTGTTTCCATCATCTGACGGGCACTGTTTACAATGGTCATTACTGATACGTACACATCGCCACCCACATTTGAAAGGACACTGTTGCAGGAAATCTGAACCACTGCATTTGTAAACTGTGTCATGAAGGAAGCAGTACCAAGTGTGATGATTTTTGCGGCAGTTGGTTTGCATTTTTTAAATTCTGATAAGCTCAATAATTTTAGTCTGCAATCGCATTTTTTACCAAATAAAAATCGCAGTACGTATAGAGCTGACATGCCTTGAGAAATAATGGTGGCTACAGCTGCACCCTGCACTCCCATGCCAAATGCAAAAATGAATATTGGGTCAAGAATAATATTTGCAGCAGCTCCTACAATAACGGTAGTCATACCCACAGTGGAAAAGCCTTGTGCTGTGATAAATGGATTCATTCCGGTGGCTATCATGGAAAATATGGTTCCTAAAAGATAAATACGTAAATACGGTAATGCATATATCATAGAATTATCGGAAGCACCAAAGACTGAAAGAATTGGTCTACCGAAAATTTCTCCAATTAATATAAGGCATATGCCGGTCAAGACCAGTAGAAAAAATGATGTGTTTTGAATTTTTTTTGCTTCCACGTCATTCTTTTGACCTCTTGCGATGGAGAAAAGTGGGGCTCCGCCACCACCGTACATATTCGTAAATGCAGTAATAAGTATTACAAGAGGAAAGCAAAGTCCAACCGCCCCAAGGGCTACGGTTCCAATTCGTGGGATTCTAGCGATGTAGATTCTATCTACAATGTTGTATAAAAGATTTAATATTTGTGCTACAAGCATTGGAAGTGCAGTAGCCATAATATTGGTAAGTGTTCGTCCGCTTTCAAAATCTACTTTTTTCATTAAATTACTCCAAAATGTCTAGTATTGCCTTAAACGACAGGTCTAGTTTATACTTGTTTTAGTTATATGTAAAATATAAATAAAATAGAGAATGTATATATAGAATATATAGAGGCGATTATGGACATAAAGCAGATGGAGTATTTTAAGACTATTGTCGATACAGGCAGTATCAATCAGGCTGCAAAGATTTTGCACATGACGCAGCCACCACTTTCCATGTCAATGAAAAAACTGGAAGATGAACTGAACACTTCATTATTTATCAGAGGAAGCAAGCACGTTGCATTAACTGAAGCTGGGGCTATTTTTTACCAGAGAGTGTGCAGAATTTTGGAGCTTACAAATAGCACCATAACTGAGGTATCAAAGGCAGGCCTTCACAAGACTTTTTCATTAGGACTTACCCCATCTACCATCCCGGTGGTTTCAGATACTCTTGCTAAATTTTCAGATGACAATCCAGAGGTGCATTTTCAGATTTATGACGGTTCCACTTTTGAGCTGCAGCATTTACTGGATACAAACGTAATCGATGCTGCATTTCTGCGCACCCCGTTTGCTTCAAAGGATTTCAAGAAAATAGAAATACAGACAGAACCTATGGTATGCGCTATACCAGATGCATTTATGGATAAATCCCTTAAAAATAAAAAATCTATTTCATTAAAGCAGCTGTCCACCTATCCGATTTCGACCTATAGAAGATACCAGAATTTGCTGACGGAGGCTTTCAAAGAAGATGGCTTGGAACCGGATTTTTTCAGTATATGCGATGATACCCGCACCTCACTTCTATGGGCAAAAAATAACAAAGCGGTTGCCGTATTTCCAAGGTCTTTATCTGTGGAATGTAAGGATGATTTGACCATACTTCCAATCCAGTCAACGCCACTGGAAACTACAATCCTGTTTGTATATAGCCCCGAAATATTAAAAAGCAATACCCTTCTAACAGAATTTCTGAATTATATTTAGGATTATTTGCCCAAAGACTGGCTGAAAAAAGCCGGTCTTATTTTATGTCGTGTTTTCCAAAAAAGATGTCGGCTTATGCTACGTGAATAAGCAAAACAATCATGATATAGTTTTCCTACAGAGAAGGAAGGTAGGTATTATGAAGAGAGAAAATTATAATAAGGATTGGCTATTTTGGAACAGTAAGGATGCATTTGCTTTGGTATGGGATATACCAGAGGCTGCAAAAAAAATTACATTGCCACATGACGCAATGATTGAGACAAAAGGAAATCCAGAGTCTCTAAATGGAAGTAATACTGGATTTTTTGATGGTGGCTCATATACCTATGTGAAATTTTATGAGTCAAAGCCAGGAGATAGAAAAAGAAATATAATGCTTCAGTTTGATGGCGTTTACATGAATACATTTGTTTATGTAAACGGGCAGCTGGCAGTAAATAGACCATATGGATATTCGCAGTTTTATGCCCCTATTTCACATTTGTTAAAGGAAGAAGGAACAAATGAAATTCGTGTGCAGGTGCGAAATGGAGCGATGGCAAACAGCCGCTGGTATTCAGGAAGTGGAATATATAGAGATGTGTATATGCTCACATCCGAGCCAACTTACATAAAAGAAGAAAGCCTTCAGGTGGTCACTGAAAATTGTGATGAGTCACAGGCAACTTTAAAAATAAAGGCCAAAATATGCAACAAAGAGTTTGAGGCTAAAGGACTAGAGATCCTATTTGAAATTTATGATGAAGAGAAAACTCTTGTAGCTAGTGACAAAAAATTCGTATATACGAATTCTAATGATTGCCGTCAGGTTACAAGCAGAGTAAATATTTTAAATCCAAAGCTTTGGAGTGAGGATACACCAAGTCTTTATACCGTATATGCGAAGCTTTATATTGAAGGACAGGATGCGCCTATAGATGAAGACAGCACAACCTTTGGTATCAGAACACTCACACTTGACGTTGCACATGGCCTTAGAGTAAATGGAAAAGAAGTAAAGCTCAGAGGTGCCTGCATCCATCATGACAGTGGCATCCTTGGTTCAAAAACATATTATGAGGCAGAATACAGACGAGTAAAAATCTTAAAAGAGTCCGGATTTAACGCTATCAGAATGTCGCATCATCCAGCAGCACCAGCGTTACTTAGAGCTTGTGATGAGCTTGGCATGTATGTCATGGATGAGACCTTTGATATGTGGACCAGAACAAAATCTGATTATGACTACAACCTTTATTTCATGGATTGGTGGAAAAAGGATGTGACCGCCATGGTAATGAAGGATTTAAACCATCCTTCAGTTATCCTTTATTCTATTGGAAATGAGATTCCAGAAATCGGAACAAATCAGGGAGCTCAGCTTGCAGCTGAAATCAGCGATTTATGCCATAGCCTTGATAGCTCACGCTATACATTGGCATCGATTAATGGTGTGTTTGCAGCAGGTGATGATGTGCCTGAAATCACGGCTGACGTGGCAGGAGAGGTTGCTGCTACAGATGATTCTGTAAATGTTAATGATTTCATGACCATCATGGATAAATACATGGATAGAATCGTGGTACATAAGGCTATAACAGCCAGACTAAAAAAGGCATGTGCTGCTACTGATATTGCAGGCTATAACTATATGACTGCAAGATATGCGTTGGATGCAAAGGAAGAACCAAACCGTGTTATGGTGGGAAGTGAAACCTATCCGCCAGAGATTGCAACAAACTGGAGAGAGGTTATGAAATATCCTCAGGTAATAGGCGATTTCACTTGGACAGGATGGGATTATCTTGGTGAAGCAGGAGTTGGAATCCCTGCCTATAAATGGGGTGAAGGTGGCTTTGGTGCAAAATACCCAGCTCGACTTGCCTATACAGGAGATGTGGACATTACAGGCTTTAGACGACCACTTTCATATTATAGACAGATAGTGTTTGGCCTGAGAAAGGCTCCATATATAGCAGTGCAAAATCCTGCTCACTATGGTGAAAATCTTATCAAAACACCTTGGGTGATGAGTGATGCCACATCAACATGGAACTTTGCAGGATATGAAAATAAGTCGGTTATCGTGGAGGTTTATTCAGATGCAGATGAGGTCGAGCTTTTCTGCAATGGAACATCAATTGGCAAAAAGGCCATTACTGATGCAGACAAATGTCGTGTATTATTTGAAACTACATATCAGCCAGGTACATTAAAAGCTGTAAGCTATGTGGCAGGAAAAAATACCGGAGAATATGAGCTTACTACAGCAGTAGGAAATGTTCGCCTCAGTGCACAGCTTGACGAAAACGTAAATGAAAAGTCTGATATTGTATTTGTTAATTTCACTCTTGAGGATGCTTCTGGAAACGTATTTACGGATTCTGATATGAAAATTAATCTAGAGCTTGAGGGAGACGGAGAATTGCTAGGCTTCGGCTCAGCAGATCCAAAGGCTACAGAGCTTTATGGAAGCGGTGAGGCGTACACCTTCAACGGTAGAGCACTTGCTATCATCAAGCGCTCATCAACTGAAAAGCTTGTGCTTAAAGCTACTGCTGGTGAAGCAATCAAAACAGAGCTTACAATATAATTAATAGAAATATTTATTATCGAAATGGAGCAGAAGAAATTCTGCTTCATTTTTTTAGACATAAATTTATCACATCTAAAAATATGTAGGATTCTATAAAAAATATATCATTAAAAGCCTGTAGGAATCATAATATAATCTTTACATAAGGTAGAAAGCTATAGAGGCTATGGAGGTAAAAAATGTCGAGAATTAATTTATTTACGGTGATGCTTGTGTTTATGCAGGCGATGAATCTGATGACACTGTTTATTTCGGTGCCTGATTTTTCTGTGAGCCAGAATATCATTAAATTCTTTTGGCCCGGGGGACTTGCATTAATTGCTTTTATATTTGGCCAGTTGACAAAACCTAGAGCATAGAGGCTATAGTAAAAATGAAGGAGAAAAACTTATGGGAAACACAAATCAAAAACCTGAAGTGACAAAGGCATTTACCTGGTTTCACGCTACTTCAGTAAACGGTGGCGCAATGGCAATCGCCGCTACAATTGCTACTTATTTTTCGTTGTATGTTCAGGAAACAATCGGTATCACAGCAGCTCAGCTTGCAATTATCATGTTCATCTGCACTCTGTGGGATGCCATCAATGATCCAATCATGGGCGTTATCTGTGATTCTGTTACTCCAAAGTGGGGCAGATATAGAACCTGGTTTACATTCACACCAGTTTTCTTATTAGTAGATATGTTTTTATTGTTCTCTAACCCAGGCTTTATTCAGGGTAGTGCAACAGCAAAATGTGTATACGTATGTATCACCTACATGTTCTACGGAATGATTGTTACAGCCTACACAATGCCACAGATGGCTATTCTTCCTGCAATGACAAAAAATGATCAGGAAAGAAATGGCGTAATCGCAAAGGGTGCTGGTGTATGTGCTCTTATGTTTACAATCGCTTCTACATTCTCAACACAGCTTGTAGAAATCTTCGGAAGCTATCGTAGATTAATGTGCTTCTACGCTATATTTGCAGTTATTTCTTTCTGGGGATTGTACAAGACTTCAGAGGAGAGATATGTACTTCCAAAGGATCCAAACACAACTGGTATCAAACAGCTTGGATATGTATTCCGTCACAAGGAAGTTTGGCCAGTAATGCTTTGCTGGTGCCTTGCATCCATCTCTTATGGATTTATGTTTACATCATCAGTATATTATGCACAGTACATTCTTGCAGCTGACAAGATTAACGCAGGACTTGCAACAGGTGCATATCAGTCAGAAGAGGAAATCGGTGCTTTTATTGGAAGCACTATCGGTTCAACAATTTCAACCTATATGGGATTCATTTCAGTGGGTGCGTTACTTTCAATGGTTGTACTCATGCCTATATTCTTAAGAACCTTTAAGACAGGCTGGAAGACACTTTTGGTTTCACAGATTGGAACAGTTATCTGCTATGTGATTTTATTCTTCACAGGAAGATTCAATTTCTGGTATTGCTGCATCCTTTCTCTTGTAGCTACAGTAATTGGAGCTATGGTAAATGCAGTTGTAAATGTACTTGTAAATGACACAATAGACTTCATCCTGCTTAAAGAAGGTAAGCAGCTTTCAGGTGTTGTTTCATCTGTAAAGGGCTTTGCTCAGAAGTGTGGTAACACTGTAACAAATTCTGGAATGCTTGCAATATTAGCACTTTGTGGATTTGATGCACAAAACGGTCCTCTAGGCCAGGTGCCATCTGCAATTATTGGAACAAATGTAGTACGTTTCCTTGTACCTGCAATTGTTTCAGGAATTATCATCGTACTTATGGTGTTCTACCCAATTAGAAAATACTTCCCAGAAATCGAGGCTATGAAGGCCAAGATGCATGCTACTGGTGAACAGGAGGCTTAAAATAAAATGTTAGATTTGGCAATGCTGAAAAAAACTCCATTTAATCTGAATGATAAGCAGGTGTCATGGGTAACGGATACCCTTGAATCAATGAGTCAGGAAGAAAAAATAGGTCAGATTTTTTGCCCGATTTGTGGCGAAACAGAACCTGAAAAAATCAATCAATTCGTAAATACATATAATCCAGGAGGTGTACTTTATCGCCCTATGGAGTCAAAGGTAATCAAAGGCTGTCACAAAGCTTTTCAGGATAGCTCAAGAATACCTATGCTGCTTGCGGCAAACCTGGAGTCAGGTGGAGTAGGCATTGCCAGCGACGGCACATATTTTTCACGCCCAATGGGAGTGGCTGCTACTGGAAACAAGGAAAATGCCTACCGTCTGGGATATATATCAGGCAAGGAGGCGGCAGCAGTAGGCTGTAACTGGTCCTTTGCTCCTATCTGTGATTTGGACAAAAATTTTATGAATCCTATTATGAATGTCCGTACCTTTGGAGATAACGTAAATACGGTAATCGGCTTTGTAAAGGAACAGCTACGTGGCCTGGACGAGTTTGGTGTAGCAGCAGCCCCAAAGCATTTTCCAGGAGATGGCGTGGATTTTAGAGATCAGCATCTTGTTTCATCAGTGAACAGTCTTTCTGTGGAGGAGTATGATGAAAGTTATGGAAAAATTTGGCGTGAAGTAATAGATACAGGGGTGCTTTCTGTGATGGTAGGGCACATCCTGCAGCCTGCTTATAGCAAGCTTTTAAATCCATCACTTAAGGATGAGGATATTATGCCAGCAACTTTGGCAACTGAAATTCTTCAGGGATTATTAAGAGATAAACTTGGCTTTAATGGAGTGATAGTCACCGACGCGACACCAATGATTGGATTTACAACAGCTATGAAGCGAAGTGATGCTTTGCCTGCATGTATTATGGCAGGCTGCGACATGATTCTTTTCAATAAAAATATAGACGAGGATTATGAGTTTATTAGAGCTGCACTTTCAGATGGACGATTAAGCGAAGAGCGTCTTGAGGAAGCGGCAATCAGAATTCTTGCCATGAAGGCTGCTATGGGATTGCCAGAAAAGAAGGCTAAGGGTACGTTGGTTCCAGAAGAAGCTTATCTTACAGATATAGACTGCAAGGAGCATAGAGACTGGACTAAGCAGTGCGCCGATGAAGCAGTTACTCTGGTAAAGGATACACAGCATCTGCTTCCAATTTCTCCAGACAAGTACAAAAAAATCAGACTCTATTTTCTTGAGGACAGAGTAGGCGGCGGCTTCAAGGACGGGGAAAGTGAAATCTATAGAATAAAGGCACTGCTTGAAAAAGAAGGCTTTGAGGTGAGCGTATATGATTACGCCAAGCCTGATTTTTATGAGATGTTTGAAACGGGAGTAGGCTATGCCAAGGAAAAATTCGACCTGGCAATTTACGTGGCCTGCATCGATACAGCCAGCAATCAATCGGTACGAAGAATTGACTGGGTACATCTTATGGCTGCAGATGCACCATGGTTTGTGAATGATATTCCTACAATGTTTATATCTCTTGCAAATCCATATCATCTTGTGGATGCGCCAATGGTCAAAACCTTTATCAATGCCTATACACCTACAAAGGAAGTGTGCGAAGCGGTGGTAGAAAAAATAATGGGCCGCTCCCAATTTAAGGGAATCAGCCCGGTTGATCCATTCTGTGGAGTATGGGGTAGTAAATTCTAATAACTTTTTGCGGACTGCATAATAAAACAGTCCACAAGAACCTATAAATAAAAGCTTAGGCTTCTTCATCGTCTTCAACTGAGAAGGGGATGAAGGGGCTATCTTTTTTATTTAGCTTTCTGAATTCTGCTGGTGACATTCCATATGTCTGACGGAAAACTCTTGAAAAATGGTCGGCGCTGTTATAGCCAATCTGTTCCGCAATTTCATTTATCTTTTGATTTGTATTTATCAAAAGATTCTTAGCGTCACGAAGGCGCAAATTCTTTATTAAATCCGTATAGTTTTTTCCAGTGTTTTGTTTAATTAAAGTACATAAATGTGGCTCACTGTAATGGAAAAATTCAGCCAGGGACGCCAGTGTCAGATTCTGATAATTATGCTGGATATACTGAAGCACAAGTGAGAAATCTGAGCCTAATTCATAGTTGTAAAAGGCGATTGTCTTACTGTAATTCCTAAGCAGGTTTGTGAAAAACAGATTGATAAGGTCTATGCAGCAGGCGTTGCTGTATTCGTCTGGATGAGATGACTCAAGCAGCAGCTTCCTTAAAAAGATGCGGCACTCCATATTGTTTCCAGTGAAAAGTCTTAAATAGTTAGCACGCTCTTCATCCCTAAGTATCTGACGGAAAAATCCCGATAACAAATCCTCGTGGCTCATCAGAGATGTAAAGGTGGACTCAAAGGTGCTTTTTCTGATGCAAATCGTATATACGATACTAGAGTCATCATTTATGACGAAATCATGAGTGGAGCCTGGTGCAATAATACATACTTCGCCCTCATGTAGTACATGCTCTGTTTCTTCAAAATAAAATGTACCCTCACCCTTTACCACAAAGTTCATCTCAAAATAGTTGTGTCTATGAGATTGATGCCTTGTGAAACGAGGATGGCGAATGGTAAACACATCCTGAAACTGGGGTATCATTTTGTCTTCAAAAATTTCTCTATTGGTGGCATTCTCAAAATTAACAGAGATGCTGATAGAATCGACGATTTTATCAAATTCCTCGTCCGAAATGGCCATTGCGTCTTCTGGAATTCTTATATGAACCGGATGAGAATCCATGAGATTTTTTGCCAGCATACGCTGAATCATCTCCATAAACTGAAGCCTTGATTCGGTACGGTGAAAATAGGTGTTCATCTCTTCTTGAAATTTGCCATAGGTTGTGTATACGTACATAATCTATATTTCCTCAATATTGCTGTGAATAAATACTAGATAATAATACCATTTTTTAAGGTGCTTGGCACGATAGCAGATTTTAATCCACAGATTGATACACGTATATTTTAATTTGGGGCATAAGTTGAGGAAATCATAGATAAATGCTACAATTATCTATAATGTTGGGTGTTTATTGTGGGGGATATTATGTTAGAGAAGGTTCAGATTTTACGTCAGAGTATTGAAAAACGAATTGTGGGAAAAGGGGAGCTGATAGATAGAGTGATTGCGGCCCTTCTTGCAGATGGTCATGTGCTTTTGGAGGATGTACCGGGAGTGGGCAAAACCTCACTTGCTAAAGCGTTGGCTGACTCACTATCCTTGTCTTTTGCCAGAATTCAATGCACACCAGATACCACACCTTCTGATATTACAGGTGTTTCTATTTATAATTCTAAAGAGCAGGTTTTTACAGTTATGCCTGGACCTGTAGTTAATAATATTGTGCTGGTGGACGAATTAAACCGCACATCCCCAAAGACTCAGTCAGCCTTGCTTGAAGTAATGGCGGAAAATAAAGTTACTATTGATGGAAAAGAAATTCCTGTGCCAAAGCCTTTTATGGTAATCGGCACTCAAAATCCTGCTGATATGGCAGGCACTTATCCATTGCCTGAATCTCAGCTAGATAGATTCATGCTAAAGCTTTCTGTAGGCTATCCTGACAAGGCCGCTTCAATAGATATGGCCTCAAGATTTTTAGATGGCAGCCTGCACGAGGTAACAACAGCGGTTCTAAGTGCAACTGATATTGAGGCTATGCGTTTAGAGGTGAGTGCTGTCACAATAAAGAAAAATCTCAGAGAGTATGCAGTGGCAATCGTAGAGGCCACAAGAAACAATGCAGATATAGCCTGTGGTGTGTCTCCAAGAGGACTGCTTGCTATGCTTCGTTATGCTCAGGCGTTGGCTTTTATGGAGCAACGAAATTACTGTGTTCCAGAGGATATTGTAAAGTCTGCAGAGTTGACTCTGCCCCATAGACTTATACTTACGACAGATGCCAAAATCAACGGTAATACAAAAGAATATATAATGAAAAAGATTCTTGAACAGGTTAGATGTGTTGATCCTATACTGTGAGATGCTATGACTGTTACCATTCAAAAGAGGGGAGTAATTTTATATCTACTTATTCTAGTGGGGAGCCTTGGGTTTGCCAGCTTTTATGGTGGGCCTGTGGCCTACGTGTGGCTTTATGCCATTTTTCTTTTAATTCCTGTTTCTATTTTATATTCCATTTTAAATTATCAATGCCTGAGGATTTATCAGGAAATCGAAGTTCATAAGGTTACAAGGGGAGAGGTCCATACATATCGCACCACCATAGAAAATGCCGGACTTTTGCCAATTTATAGAATGGGCATTTTTTTGTTTACTGAAAGGTGTCAGCTTACTGATATAAAAGATGGCATGCCAATTTCTCTATATGGGTTTGAAAAGCAGGAGATTACCTCTGGGATAATTTGCAGATATGCAGGAGCCTACAATGTGGGCATAGAAAAAATATCTCTTGCTGATCCATTTCATTTGTATGAGGTGATGATAGAAATTCCTTATACCTTTAAGGCAGTGGTAAATCCCCCAGTTACTGACAAGGCTTTTGCAGCTCTTGAAATAGAAAATCTGGTGAACAGTACAGGCCTAAAAAGTGACATTAGCTATGAGGACATTTTAGGCAATGATGTGCGGGCTTATGAAATGGGAGATGCCTTTAAAAGTATTAATTGGAAGGTGTCTGCAAAGCTTTCAAAGTTAATGGTGCGTACTCCGGATAAAATGGAAAAATCTAAGGTGACCATGCTGCTTTTGGCGGCAAAGGACCCTGCCAGCAAACAGGATTTGGAATATCTAAAAAGACGAGATTTTTTCCTTGAATTTATTATTTCAGCGGCATGGCATTTTGGAAGTCAAGGCGTGCCGGTGCAGATTATTTATCCTTCTGGACAAATTGTAAAAGCAACAGTAAATTCCTATGAAACTTTTATGAGCTTTTATGACATTGTGGCTGATGGAATATTTTATAGTACAGATAGAATCTATGATGAGCTAAGGACTATGGCGGCAGAATACAGAGGTAGTGGTTATGAAAATTCTACATGGATTATCATTAACGAAAATCCTGAATCTGATGAAGAGTTCTACACAATTTGTGACTGAAAAGAAAATAGGGCTATATTCCTATGCCCTTTTGGCGATAGGTCTGGAGATATTTACACTTGTAAATGCCAGGGCTGATATTAACAAAAATCAGTTTTTGATTGTTTCAGTTGGATGTCTGGGATTTTATTTATTACTTGAATATGCAATTAGATTTTTCGTAAATACGAATTGGACAGCGGTGCTTTCTGTCATTCCTGGACTATTATTATTTTTACGTTTACATCATCAATCTAGCGACTCCATGGTTATCTATGGAATCTTAATTGGCGCAATTCTTAGATTATTTTTTTCTTATGTACCTTTTCGAGAAAGGGTGCTTCTGCTTGGTTGTTTTCCTTTAGATGGAATAGTTTTATATCTATGGTTTTTCCAGGATAGCTTTAGAGAAAATATTTTTGCAGATAAGCTGTTACTTTTATGCCTGGTGTTGCTTACCCTAGCCGCAGTGCAGCAGGTTTTATATGAGAAAAATCAGGGGGCATACCCATTTCATTTTTTCCTGTTGATTGGAATGGTGATTATTTTTATTCCAGTCAGGGAAAAGCCCATAGATTGGACGCCTGTAGAAAAAGCCTTTGTGAAGGTGGCAGATACAACAAAGCATATTTATTTTTATCTGGAGGATATGTTTGATTCCAACACCTATACCACAGGCTACAGCTCCCTTGATGTAACAGGTGGACGACTGGATAAATCAGAAAAGCCTCAGCTGATTTTGACCACAAATGAAAAACCATACTTCGTATATACGGATTATGAAAACCACATGAAAAAGAAAATACGAAGGAATGTTTATTTAGAAGGGGGCAGGGGCGTCGATAAAACCCAGATGGTAAAATTTATAAATTTCTTGTATCAGAACAATTTAGATGCTGAAGCTGTAAAGGTATTTTCCCAGCCCTCAAAGCTAAAGCTTGAGTACGTTTATTTGAATACAGCCGATGAAATCGCTCCTGCAAATTCAGTGCTCCTTTCAAATGAAGCGGGTCAAGTAACTGCTGGAGTGAGCCCAAACATACATGAAAAGGGCTACAGCATCCAGTCTGCTTACATTGATATAGACTATGGAAGTCCTTATTTTATGGGTCTGCTAAATGATTCAGCTGCACTTGATAGTAGAAATATTCCGGATTATCAAACTATGGCTTCCTATGTGGATGATATCTACAGTCTTAAATTCTCAGATATTGTGACAGAGCAGGAATATAATACAATCCTTACAGAGCAGGTGGATAACAGTAAATATCTTGATGATGGAAAGGCTTCGAAGAGGCTTAAGGAACTGGCGTTGGATATAACAGCAGATGCCACGGGAAGCTATGATGCGGCAAAACGCATAGAGGCTTATTTAAGGCAATACCCGTATAGCACCAAGACACTAGGTGGTTATGATAAGAGCTCTACCATGGCAACAGCTGATGGCATGGCAGATATTGCAGATAGATTTTTATTTGATTCAAAAGAGGGGTACTGCGTTCATTTTACATCCGCCATGGTAACGCTGCTTCGCCTTTCTGGAATTCCAGCCAGAGCTGCCATTGGCTATAGATACGTGTATCCATTTGATGAGCAGGATAGCTATGTGGTTATAGGTAGCTGTGCCCATGTATGGCCAGAGGCCTACATAGAAAATGTTGGGTGGATTCCATTTGAACCAACAGCTGCATATTCTACTGCGGCTGCATACACCTGGCATAGAAGCCAGTCAGAGGACATAAAGGAGTCAACTGAAAGCAAATACGAAACCCCATATTCTGCTGGTGTACCTATAGTAGCTGGGGCAGGTTTGACCAAAAGCAAGGAAAGGGGTGATGGAGTCCAGGTAATTAAGCTTGTGGCTCTTGTAGTCATTAGCATTCTGTTCCTACTTTGTCTTTTGATTTTGGGAAATATCCTCTTTAGAAAAATCAGATATAAAATTGCCAGCCCTAACAGGCGGCTGTATCTTGATGTGGCAGAAATAAAAGAAATATTAATAAAAAACAATGACATTACAATTACTGACAGGGGCATACTGACAGACTATGTGAAACTGGCCCCAGAAGAGCTGAAATCTCAAATACAGGCTGTGATTAATCTATATTATAGAATGGAGTACAGCGAAGCTACAGAAGCAGTTATATCAGAAGCGGAAAGCAATTTCGTAAAAAATATTAGAGAAGAGCTGAAAAAATATTCTAATTAATTAAAAATATTTGGATAAAGTCAGATAATAAGAGGAAAGTTCAGATAAAAAACATAAATTATTATATTTTATATTGTAAAATGAAGGTTAAAGGGGTGTAGGAAGGAGGATGTAATGTCATTGGCGGAAAATACTAAAAAAAGAGGGTCTATAAAATTAAATCTGTTAATCATAATCATTCCTATAGTTACGATTATGATGCTTATTTTAGTGTTGAGTTCGTATCAGATTTCTTCTAAAAGCTTAAGAGGCGAAGCAGAGGAACTACTAAAAACCTCTATCAGAAGTCAAAAGAGTGATATTGAATCTTGGATGAAGGACAATTTGGACTCCTTTAAAATTGTAAAAAATACCATCGAAAGCTCAAATCCAGATGAGGCAACCTTAAAGGCGATTTTGGATGGTACTGTTGGTTACAACACTTCGTTTGAGGATGGCTTTTATATAGGAAAAAATGATGGACAGTTCATTACCGGTGCAGGCTCTAAAAAAACAGAAAGTAATGTATTAGCCTCAAACTGGTATTTAGAGGGTTCAACAAGAATCAACATGGCCTTCGGTGATCCATATGTTAATAATGATGGAAAAAAGGTTATAAGTGCCACCGGAATGCTTAAAAATGATCCTGACGGTATAAGTGTAATTGGCGCTGACGTTACACTGGATAAAATAAGTGTAATCGTAAACTCAAATGTTGAGATGGAAAAAGCCGAGACATTTCTTGTTGAAGCAGCAACTGGAACTATCATTAGTAATAGAGATTCCTCAAAGGTTGGAGCCAACATCGCAGACTATAGTACCGACGAATTTTACAGTGGTGTAGCAAATGCCCTCTCTACATCTGATTATTCTACAAAAGAAATCGCCGGAAATATGACAGCCTTTTGCGAAGTAAGCGGAACTGACTGGGTATTAGTATCCTTCATCCCTTCAAATATTATTCTAAGTGATGTATATAAGCTTGGAAAAGTAATGGCAGGTCTCGCAGTTGCTGGTGTATTGATTTTAATTGTTTTAATTGAAAGAACAGTACATATCTTAATCAAGCCTGTAAATAAACTTTCAGGAGTAATCAATACCATGACAAATGGCGATTTCACCATGGAGATTGAAGTTGAAGGTAACAACGAAATTACTTCAATGTCTGAAGGAATCAGAGATTTCGCAGGCACAATGCATGGCTTGATTAGTAAGATTGGAAATATTGCTGTCAACCTGAATCAGCAGGCTGATGAAAGTAATACAGTTTCCAGAGAAATGTATGACGCCTCTAAGATGCAAGAGGATTCAATGCAGGGCTTAAATGAAACGGTAGATGGTCTTGCAAGCTCTATTAATGAAATAGCAAACAGTGCAACAACCCTTGCTTTGGTTGTTACAGACACCAGAAACAATGGTGAAAGTGTAAGCCAGCAAATGTCTGAAACAGTAAATGTTGCCAATAAGGGTCACAAGGATATGGAGAAGGTAAGCGATGCAATGAGCAATATCATTTCATCAATTACTGAACTCCAGACTGCAATCAATGATGTAGGAGTTGCATCAAATGAGATTACAGAAATTGTTAAACTGATAGGCACCATTGCAGAAGAGACAAACCTGTTATCATTAAATGCATCAATCGAAGCAGCAAGAGCAGGCGAGACAGGAAAAGGCTTTGCTGTTGTTGCAAATGAGATTGGTAAATTGGCTCAGACCAGTACAAATTCTGTACAGCAGATTACAGAGCTTGTGTATGGAATTGATAATTTAGTTAAGGATGCAGAAAAGAAGGCAGAGGACAGCGTTAGAAGTATTGATGAAAGTAGTGAATACATCACAAATGCTGTAGATACATTCGGATTAATCTACAAGAACATTCAGCAGACCAACGAGATGGTTGCTGAGATGATTGAAAAGGTAGGCGAAGTAGATGCGGTTGCAACTGATGTAGCAGCTATTTCAGAGCAGCAGGCAGCAAGCGCAGAAATCATTTTAACTACATCAGAAGAAATAGTTAAACAGTCTGCCAAGCTAACTAATAATAGCGAGAAGGTTGCAAAGGAATCTGAAATGTTGGCATCAACTTCAGTAGAATTAGACAGACAGGTACATCAGTTTAAGATTTAAAGGAGTTAATCGAGATGAGAAGGAAAATATTAGCACTAATGTTATTAGTAACAATGTCAATCTCTGGTTGTGGATTATCTTCTTCTAAAAATACTTCATCAGGTGGCAATGGTGTAAAGGTGCTGTTTACATATTCACAGGAAGAAGGAAATACATTCAGAGATACTTTAGCCGAAGGTGCGCAGGAGTATGCAGCAAGTGTAGGGGCAACTGTAGAATGTGTTTATCCAGAGCATTCTTTAGATATGCAGATCGAACAAATAAAGTCTGCACAGAGTGAAGGCTACGGCGCAATAATGTGTATACCTGAGGACGCATCTACCGCAAGACAGCTGGAGGCTGCAGCAGGTGATTTGCCAATCATTTTCTGCAACAATGCACCAGATGACGCGACACTAAAGGAAGACAAATATATATACTGCGCTTCAGATGAGGGTGTGGCAGGAAAGCTACAGGCAGAATATATACTAAATTTATTCGCATCAAAGAATGAAATTAATGTATTATTATTAAAGGGTCTTGATGGACATTCAGCTACAATAGGCAGAACAAAGACATTAAAGGAAGACTTAAATGCCAGTGGAAAAAAGATAAATTATGTCTTTGAAGATTTTGCAGATTTTGATACAGGTAAAGCAAGAGAAGCAGTTAATTTTGCAATAAGCAAAGGAATAAATTTTGACGTAATAGTATGTAATAATGACGCTATGTCACGAGGTGCTATCCAGGCATGCCAGGACAATAATATCAATCTCAAGGATATGCCTATTTTAGGTGTAGATGCCACAGCAGATGGCTGCGAGGCAATTCTTGCTGGAGAAATGGTATTTACAGTATATCAGCCAGCTGGACCACAGGGAGCAGAGGCTGCAAAGGCTGCAATAGAATTGGCAAAGGGTGGAACAGTTACAGGATTTGAAACAATCTCAGAGGATAAATTACATCTATGGGTTCCATTTGAAGGTGTAGATGCTTCAAATGCTAAGAATTACTTAAATTAAAATTAAATACAACATCGAGGAGGAAAAATGAAAAAAAAGGTTTTAGTATTAATCTTGACAGCTGCGTTGCTTGCGATGGTGGGCTGTGGAAATCAGGGAAACACTCAGTCAGAGAATGGTACAGACGCAACAGAACAAAAGGTTGATAAGACTAAAGTAGAGGAGGCGTCTACCGACACAAAAGCAGAAGAAACAGCAGATGCTGAGGAAGAAAAGACACCTGCTGAGGATCCTGACGACATAGATGTAGAGTCAGAATTTCTAAACGATGGAACAGGAATTGCGCCAGATATCGACATTTCTGGATGTGATACCTTTACCCAGATTGTAGACAGAAAGTTAGAGCCTGGAATGGGTTATGCCAATGCCAAAATCGGCGATGAGGATGTACTTTTAGTTGCAAGTGGTTGCTATGATTGGGGCGGCGGACAGATGGTTGCCATTGATGCTACTATCTTTAGATATGACAAAGACGGTGCAATCGAAGAGGTGGCCAAGGTTACCTGTGGCGGTACAGCCTATCCACTTACCTTAAACAATGACATCCTTTACTGTGGCGCTAATCATTGGATGGTAAAGGACACCATCAAAGACGGTAAGCTTTCCATGGTAGAGCAGGTAAATGTAGAGTACGGAGAAGGTGAGGCTACCTACTACTACACTGAAGCAGGCTTGGAGCCAATAGTTTGTGAGGATGACTCTGAATTCAATCAGCTTTACACAGAGTTGGAGGACGCCACTGTTATAGAATTCTCGGTAGTTGGGGATGTTTAAAACAGTAGAATCATAATAAAAAGACTGGTTTATCAAATTAACGATAGACCAGTCTTTTTTTGTCTATTTTCCTACTGAGGACAATTACCCAAACGTCTAATATCTAAAAATTTTTAACTAGTACCTTGACATTGAATAAAAGATGGGTATTATATAACTCAGTTAGTTAAAAAGTTTTAACTAAAAACATTTAGCTAACAGAAAATATTTATCAACAAGCAAATAAAGGAGAAAATTTATGTTTGAAGTAGTAAAGGAAGTAATTATCGATACACTTAGCTGTGCAGCAGAGAAGGTTACACTTGAGGCTAACCTTTTTGATGACCTTGGTGCAGATTCACTTGACGCAGTAGAGCTTTCTCTTGCAGTTGAGGAAAAGACAGGCATCACAATCGATGAGGATGCAATGGCAGAAATTAAGACAGTAGCAGATATCGTAAATTATCTTGAGGCACATAAATAATCATGGACGTTAAAGAAATAAAAGAGCTGCTTAAGGCTTTTGATGAAAGCGACAGTTCGTATTTACGAATTAAACAGGATGGTGTGGATATCAGACTTAGAAAGCCTGACGATGTAAAGCAGGTGGTTGTAGCAGCACCACAGACATCAGTGGTTAATCCTGCTGCAGTTCAGGTTGAGGCTGCAGCAGCTGAGCCAGTATCCACATCAGAGTCATCTGTAGAGGAAAAGCAGCAGCCAGTTGATGGTGAGATAGTAAAGGCACCACTTGTAGGTGTGTTCTATTCAGCTCCATCACCAGAGGAAAAGCCATACGTTCAGGTAGGGGATTCGGTTAAGGAAGGCCAGGTGCTTTGCCTTATCGAAGCCATGAAGATGATGAGTGAAATCACTTCACCTAAGGACGGTGTGGTAAAAGAAATATATGCAAAAAATCAGGATATTGTCGAGTTTGAACAAAATCTATTTTGCATAGGAGAGTAGTTATGTTTAACAGAATATTGATTGCCAATCGTGGTGAGATTGCTGTTCGAATTATCAGGGCATGTATGGAAATGAATATTGAGGCAGTTGCAATTTATTCTACTGCTGATAAGGATTCACTTCATGTGAAGCTTGCGACTAAAAGCGTTTGCATCGGCCCTGCCAGAGCGGCAGATAGCTACCTGAACATGGATGCTATTATTACAGCAGCTAAAGTGACAGGATGCGATGCTATTCATCCAGGCTTTGGTTTCCTTTCAGAGAATTCCGATTTCGTTCGTAAATGCGAAGTAGAGGGAATTACATTTATAGGCCCTACAGCAGATGCCATGGATGCACTTGGAAACAAGGCCACAGCCAGAAAGATTATGATGAAGGCAGGCGTTCCTGTTGTACCAGGCTCAGATGGTCCTGTTGAGGATTACAAGAAGCTTGAAAAAATAGCAAAAAAGATTGGCTATCCGGTTTTAATAAAAGCAAGTGCCGGTGGCGGTGGACGCGGAATGCGCCGTGTTTATCAGCCAGAGGATTTGAAAAAGCTTTATGAAGAAGCAAAGGCAGAAACAAGAGCCTGCTTTAACGACGATGAAATGTATGTTGAAAAGCTGATTTTAAATCCACGACATATCGAATTTCAGGTATTAGCAGATGAGCACGGAAATGTAATCCATTTAGGAGAGCGTGATTGTTCTATTCAGCGTAAAAATCAAAAGCTGATAGAGGAAAGCCCATGTATGTTTATAGATGATGATTTGCGTAAATCTATGGGAAAGGCCGCAGTGCTGGCAGCAAAGGCAGCAGGTTATACTAACGCGGGAACTGTTGAATTCGTGTTAGATGAAAGAAATCACTATTATTTCATCGAGATGAACACAAGAATTCAGGTGGAGCATGGCGTCACTGAAGCGGTTACTGGAATAGATTTGATAAAACAGCAAATCAGGATTGCCTTTGGCGAACCACTAAAGATTAGACAGCGTGATGTAAAGCTAAAGGGTCATGCAATCGAATGCAGAATCAATGCGGAGGATCCTGCAAAGGGATTTATGGCAAACACAGGAAAAATCAGTTTCTTGAATGTTCCTGGAGGCCCTGGTGTAAGAGTGGATACATTGCTTTACACAGGGTACGAAACCAGCCCATTTTATGATTCCATGATGGCAAAAATCATCGTTCATGCTGAGACCAGACTAGAGGCCATCAGACGAATGAGAAGAGCATTGCTTGAACTTGTTACCGATGGAATTATTACAAATGGAGATTTTGATTACCTGCTTTTACATCATCCTGATTTCATTAAAGGAAATTACAACGTAGGCTTCATCGAGGAACACGTAGAAGAAATCCTAAATTGGGATAAGGCGGCTGAAGAAGCCGATGCCTAAAATTTCAATTAGGCTTAAGAGGTGTTATGAACGCAAACGCAGTAAATGAAAGAAAAGAAAAATTCAATAGATATAAGATGCTCAGGGAAAATCCTGAAGAGCTGTTAAGCCCAGTGATTAAACCCGCTAAGTCTTATTCAGCAAGAGACCGTATCTTAGATACAGTCGATGCAGAAACCTTTGAGGAATTTACATTTGATTTTCCAGAGACAAATCCTCTTGAATTTGAAGGATATGTTGAGAAAAAGGAAGAGTTGAGAGAAGAGCTTTCCATTCACGATGCAATCATTGCAGGTACATGTGAAATAGAAGGCCACGGGGCAGTGATAGTGGTTATGGACAAGCATTTTATGATGGCATCCATGGGAATGGAGCTTGGAGAAATAGTTTGCCAAAGCGCTGAGTATGCATCAGAGCATAAGCTGCCACTCATTATTTTTACAGCCAGCGGCGGTGCCAGAATGCAGGAGGGAATCCTAAGCCTTATGCAAATGGCAAAAACCAGTGCAGTAATTGAGCGCTTTAAAAATGAAGGTGGGTTATATATTGCGGTTTTGACCCATCCAACAACTGGTGGTGTAAGTGCTAGTTTTGCAACATTAGGCGACATCACCATAGCTGAAAAGGGAGCGCTAGTTGGCTTTGCGGGCCCTAGAGTAATCGAGCAGACCATAGGCCAAAAGCTTCCTGAAGGCTTTCAGCGAGCCGAGTTTTTAGAGGAGCATGGATTTGTGGATGCAGTAGTAGAAAGAGACGAAGTAAGAACTACACTTGCCAGAATTTTAAAATTACATGTGAACTAGGCAGCCCCAGTGGCTGGCTGAAACCGTTGGCCATAATGGCTGATGCAAAAGAGGTGTATTTATGAAAGCAATAGACAGAGTTCTAGCAGCTCGCGACAAAGACAGACCGAAAATCACTGATTACATCGATAACGTATTTACGGATTTCTTTGAGCAAAAGGGAGATATGCTTGGTAAGGAAGATGCAAGTATCTATGGAGGTATCGCACTCTTTCACGGCAAGCCGGTGACTGTACTGGGCCATCGTAAGGGAAATGATGTTAATGAAAATGTACTCTGCAATTTCGGCATGCCAGGACCGGAAGGCTACCGAAAAGCGCTTCGCATAATGAAGCAGGCTGAAAAGTTTTCAAGACCTATCATTACATTTGTGGATACTCCAGGTGCGTACCCTGGCCTTGAGGCAGAAATGTATGGAATATCTCAGGCAATTTCTGGAAATCTTGCAGCAATGAGTTCACTTAAAGTTCCAGTAATCACAATTGTAACCGGGGAAGGAAGCAGTGGCGGAGCTCTTGGAATAGCAGTGGCAAACAGAGTATATATGCTTGAAAATGCAGTTTATTCTGTTTTATCACCAGAGGGCTTTGCATCTATATTATGGCACGACAGCGCCAGACGCGATGAGGCTGCAGAGGCTATGAAGCTTACAGCAACAGATTTGCTTGAGTTTGGCGTGATAGATGGAATCATTTCTGAGCGAGGCGTAGGTCTTTCAGTGGTAGATGAGGATTCTGCCACAGGAGCATATGATAGATTATTTGCCAGGGTAGACAAGCAGATTTCTAAGGCTCTAAAGGAGCTTGAGGGAAAATCAGGCGATACTTTGGCTAAGGAACGTTTTGAAAAATTTAGAAGCTTTGACGAGGCATTTTTAAAGGTAGATTCGTCAGCTAGATTGGAAAATTTATAAATGACAGGAATAAAGATTTTAGCAACCGGAGCCTGCACACCAAGCAAGGTTGTCACAAATGATGACCTTGCAAAAATCGTTGAGACAAGCGATGAGTGGATCAGCCAGCGAACAGGTATGAAGGAGCGCCACTATGTACAGGGCGATGAGAATCATACTTACCTTGCAGAAATGGCGGCAAAGCAGGCAATAGAAAATTCAGGAATACCTAAAGAAGAAATTGGAGTAGTAATCGTTTGTACAGTCTCGGCTGATTATTTTTCTCCATCAGCAGCCTGTCTTGTACAGGGGCGCCTAGGACTTTCAAAGGACATAATAGCCCTTGATGTAGGGGCAGGATGCTCAGGATTTATTTTTGGACTAGAAACAATTCGAGCACTTATGATGGCTCGAAACTCTAAATATGGACTTATCATCGGTGCTGAAGTGCTATCACAAAAAATGGATATGACAGATAGAAGCACCTGCGTATTATTTGGTGATGGAGCTGCAGCAGCAGTGGTAACACTTTCAGATTCACTTTACAGTTCTGTTATTGGCGTAGATGGTGATGAGGAAATGATCAACATCAAATCCCCAAATGGATTTATTCATATGGACGGCCAGGGCACCTACAAATTTGCAGTAGCAACAGTGCCAAAGGTTATAGAACAGGCTGTAAATAAGGCGGGGCTTACCTACGACGAGATTGATCATTTTGTACTTCATCAGGCAAATCTTCGCATCATAGAATCCATTGCAAAAAAAGTAAAACAATCTATGGATAAGTTTGTCGTAAATATAGATAAATATGGCAACACATCGGCAGCCAGCGTAGGCCTCGCCTTAGACGAAGCCTTCAAATCTGGCAAAATCCGTAAAGGCGATAAAGTACTCCTGTGTGCCTTCGGCGCAGGCCGCACCTGGGGAGCTATCGTATTAGAGATGTAAAACATTTAGATAACAAATCAGCTTGAAAAACATGGTAAGCGCGAGCAGGAGGGCCCCATGCCAAGTAAGGAGGGACCCCTTGGGGAGGATTCCTTGCTTGAGTATGGGAGGTGGCCTGCGGGAGCATGAAGAACTAGGAGGCTGATTTGTTTCAAGAAGTAGAGGATTAAGCTATGAAATTAAATGATTTAACAGGAACTAAATATCCTATTATTCAGGGTGGCATGGCAAACATCGCCACAGGTGCATTTGCAGCTGCAGTAAGCAATGCGGGAGCCCTTGGTCTTGTTGCTTCGGGCGGAATGAATGCCGAGGCTTTGCGTGAGCAAATTAGAATTTGCAAAAGCAAAACCGACAAGCCATTTGGTGTAAATTTAATGCTGATGAATCCTGATGTAGATAACATCGCTCAGATGCTCATTGAGGAAAAGGTGCAGTTCATCACAACAGGTGCAGGTAACCCTGGAAAATATATGGCAGGCTGGAAAGCCATGGGTGCAAAGGTATTTCCAGTAGTTGCATCCGTTGCACTTGCAAAAATGATGGTAAGAGCTGGTGCTGATGCAGTAATCGCAGAGGGCGGTGAGTCAGGCGGTCATGTAGGCGATATGACTACAATGACACTGCTTCCACAGGTGGTTGCAGCAGTAGATGTACCTGTTATTGCAGCAGGCGGTATCGCCACAGGCGAGCAGATGGCAGCAGCTCTTCTTATGGGTGCCTGTGGCGTTCAGATTGGAACATGCTTACTTGTATCAGAAGAATGCCCAATCCACGAAAATTACAAAGCTGCCCTCATCAAGGCAAAAGATAACGCTACCACAGTAACAGGCCGCAGCCAGGGTGCACCAGTGCGTATCATCAAAAACGAAATGGCCCGCGAATACCTAAAGCTGGAAGCCGAAGGTGCCGGCCGAGAAGAACTTGAAAAAATCACACTAGGCGGCCTCCGCCGCGCCGTAGTTGACGGCGACATGATCCGCGGCTCCGTAATGGCCGGCCAAGTCTGCGGCCAACTCACAGCCATTCGTCCAGCATCATCGATTCTCGATGATATTTACGTAAATGCGAAGCGTACGTTAGAAAACGCTGTTAATATTGCAATTTAAAAGATTTAGATGAGCCCTGCGGGTGGACACACGCAGCTTTGCAATGAGCCCGTAAAGCAACGTCGGCACTTAGCGAGTGGCTTGCCACGAGCTTAGTACCGCTACGTTGCGACAAGAGCGAAAGCGCGGCGAATGCAAAGCTGTGTGTGGCCGCCTGCAGGGCGGACTAGGGGTAAAACATGAAACTAGGATTTATATACGCTGGCCAAGGTACACAAAAGGTAGGTATGGGCCAGGATTTCTACGATAAATACGAAGATTTTAGGGAGACTATTGACAACGCCACAGCCTCAGTTAAAAGCGTCACTGACATGGACGTTGCCAAACTTTCATTTGAGGGCCCAATCGAGCAGCTCTCAGACACAAGATACACTCAGCCAGCCATGGTAGCCTTCGCAATTGGCGTAACAAAGCTTTTGCATAAGAAGGGCCTTAAGTCTGACTATACCTGTGGCCTTAGTCTGGGTGAGTATTCAGCACTTTACGAAGCAGGTGTTATTGACGAGAGCACAATTATGGAGCTTATCGCAAAAAGAGGAAAATACATGTCAGAGACAGCTTCTGATAGAACTGTAAAGATGTGTGCAGTACTTGGGGCAGACCGAGAGGTTGTTCAGGAAACCTGCGATTATGTAAATAATTTTTACAATGGTGAATTTGTAGTTCAGCCTGCAAATTATAACTGCCCTGGACAGATTGTAATTTCCGGAGATGCACTTGCTATTGATAAGGCTAGTGCATGTCTGAAGGAAGCAGGAGCAAAGCGCATTTTACCTTTAAAGGTGAGCGGTCCATTCCATACAAAGCTTATGAAGCCAGCTGGTGATAAGCTTGCAGAGGAATTTAAAAATGTAGATTTCAATCAGCCAAATTCCAAGGTGGTATTTAATTGCCTTGGCAAAGAAAAGTCAGAGGATGATAGTGTGGCAAAGCTTCTTGAGAAGCAGGTGCAGTCATCAGTTTATCTGGAGGATTCTATCAAATATATGGCTGATGAGGGTGTAGATACTATTATCGAAATCGGACCAGGCAAAGCCATCAGTAAGTTTATTAACAAGACAGTAGATGGCGTAAAGGTATATTCAATCGATACTGTAGAGGACTTTGAAAATATCGTGGAGGAATTGGCATGAGTGTTGCACTTGTAACAGGCGGAAGCCGAGGTATAGGAAAAGTTATTTCGTTGAATCTTGCTAAAGCAGGCTTTGATGTGGCTATCTGCTATTCAGGAAATGAAGCTGCAGTACTAGAGACAGTGACTGAGTGTAAGGAACAGGGCGTGCAGGCTATCAGTGTTAAGGCTGATGTAAGCAATATCGATGATGTAAATGCCATGTTCGAGGAAGTTAAGTCTTCGCTTGGTGCTGTAGAGGTGCTTGTAAATAATGCAGGGATTACAAAGGATGGCCTTTTAATCCGCATGAGTGAAGCTGATTTTGATTCAGTTATCGATATAAATTTGAAGGGAACCTTCCTGTGCACAAAGGCTGCTATAAAGGATATGATGAAGGCCAGACATGGACGTATCATCAATATCACTTCAATAGTAGGTGTGGAAGGAAATCCTGGACAGGCAAATTATTGCGCAAGTAAGGCAGGAATTATCGGATTTACGAAGTCAGTTGCAAAGGAGTATGGCGCAAAGGGGATTACCGTAAATGCGGTAGCTCCAGGATTTATTCAGACAGCAATGACAGATAAGCTTCCTGACAATGTGAAGGAAGCATATTTAAAGCAGATTCCAGTTGGCCGTTTTGGACAGCCAGAGGATATTGCAAATGTAGTTGAATTTTTAGCATCAGAAAAGGCAGCTTATGTCACAGGACAGGTTGTTGAAGTTACTGGAGGTATGTAATGAGAAGAGTAGTGATTACTGGAATGGGTACAGTCAATCCACTTGCAAATAGTGTCGAGGCTACCTGGGATGCAGTTAAGGAAGGCAAATGTGGTATTGCACCAATAACACGTTTCGATACAACAGATTTTAAGGTAAAGCTTGCCGGTGAGGTAAAGAACTTCGACCCTACAGAAGTGCTTGATCCAAAGGAAGCAAAGCGAATGGATGTATATAGCCAGTATGCCTGCGCAGCAGCCAAAGAAGCAATGGCAGATTCCGGCCTTGAAATGGAAAAGGAAAATGCAGATAGAGTAGGTTGTATCGTATCATCAGGAATCGGTGGACTTTCAACAATCGCTGAGGAGCATACAAAGGGAGAGACAAAGGGCTATAACAGAATTTCTCCTTTCTTTATTCCTATGTCTATCAGCAACATGGCAGCAGGTCAGATTGCTATCATGTTTGGACTTAAGGGTATCTGCACATCGGTAGTAACAGCCTGCGCCAGCTCAAACAATGCCATTGGCGATTCCTTCCATAGAATACGTGATGGCTATGAAGATGTAATGGTTTGTGGCGGTGCAGAAGGTGTGGTTATGCCACTTGCCATCGGAGGCTTCCAGTCAATGAAAGCACTTTGCACCAGTGAGGACCCAAATCGTGCATCTATCCCATTTGATAAAGAAAGACATGGTTTTGTACTTGGCGAAGGTGCAGGAATTCTTGTTATAGAAGAGCTTGAGCATGCCAAGGCTCGTGGCGCAAAAATCTATGCAGAAATCGTAGGCTACGGAACAAACTGCGATGCATATCATATCACAGCTCCAAACCCAGAAGGGGAAGGCGGCGCAAAGTGTATGACACTTGCCGTAAAGGATGCAGGTCTTGAAATGACTGACGTAGACTACATCAATGCACATGGAACCAGCACAAGCCTTAACGATGCAGGTGAAACCCTTGCAATCAAAAAGGCTTTTGGCGACCACGCATACAAACTCATGGTAAGCTCAACCAAATCCATGACAGGCCACTTACTTGGTGCAGCAGGAGCAGTAGAAGCAATCATCACAACCCTTGCCCTCAAAAACAGCTTCGTCCCAGCTACAATCAACTATCGCGAAAAAGACGAAGCCTGCGACTTAGACATCGTTCCAAACCAAGGCCGCAACGCCGACATCAACGTAGCGTTATCAAACGCACTTGGTTTCGGAGGCCACAACGCGTCAATCGTATTTAAGAAGTATGCGTAACTAATCCAATACGTAGAGGTACAAGGATTTAATTGAAACTGAAATCATTTAGATGAGCTGATGTTACACAGGCTCAAAAACTGTAGCCAATTTATTTAAGAAGAAGTTTTCATCTTTAACACTACAGTGAGCCAGTAGCTGTCAAGAATGTGTACCTATTTTTGAGGAGTATAGCGAAAGCGATCTCAAAAATAGGTACACATTCTTGATAGCGTAACTGGCGGGCTAAAGGTATTCGCAGCCTGTGTAATATCAGCGGACTAGGAGCATATATGCAGTTAAGTAATAAAGAAATACAAGAAATCCTACCACACCGTTATCCGTTCTTGCTGGTAGATAAAGTCACAGAGTGTGAGCCAGGTTCATACGCCAAGGGAATTAAATGCGTCACCGCAAACGAAATGCACTTCCTCGGCCACTTCCCAGGTCACCCTGTAATGCCAGGTGTACTTATTATAGAAGCTTTAGCTCAGGTAGGTGCAGTGGCTCTTTTAACAGAAGAGGAAAATAAGGGCAAGCTTGCCTTCTTCGGCGGAATCAAAAATGCCAGATTTAAAAAGCAGGTGGAGCCAGGTGATGTTTTAGAGCTTGAATGCAAACTTACAAGTAGAAAAGGACCAGTAGGTTTTGGCGAGGCAGTGGCATACGTGGACGGTCAGGTTGCGGCTAAAGCTGAAATTTCCTTTGCCATAGGAGAGTAATTTGAGTATTATGTTTCCAGGGGAGATAAATTTTAAGAAGGAACAGGTACTAAAAATGTTAGAACAAACACTTTCCGAGGTGTACACCAAGTTTAAGATTCATTTTTATCAGGAGATGTTTAAAAAGCTTAATTCCAGGGAAACTTCATTGACCACAGTAGAGCTCTTTTGCGTAGAGATTATACATGCCCTCAAAAATCCTACAGTAGCAGAATTCGCAAACTTTATTAATGTATCATCGCCAAACGCTGCCTACAAGGTAAACAGTTTGATACAAAAGGGCTATATTGAAAAGGTTCAATCAGAAACAGATAGAAGAGAATATCATCTTCATGTGACAGATAAATATTATAACTATTTCAACCTTTCTCAGAAATATGTCAGCACAGTTGTAGAGCGTGCTAAAAAACATTTTTCGCCTGAGCAGGTAGAGATATTAGATGGCATTCTTAATGATATGTCACATGAACTTATGAAGGAAGTAATTATTCCACCAGTAGAAGTATAAACAAAAGATTCAGTATCTATCAGCAGATAGAAACTGAATCTTTTTTTATTTTTGTGAAATTTTACAAAATGTTATATTGTATAATGTTTTCCGAAAAGGGATATTTTAGGAGTATAGATGAAACTTTCACAGTTATTAGAATTTGATAATATTATAGTTCAGTGCCATAATACACCAGATGCTGATGCCATAGCATCAGGTATGGCATTGACTAAATATTTAAAAGATAAAGGTAAAAACGTTTGCTTCGTATATGGCGGCAATTTTGAAATCACAAAAAGCAATCTTAAGCTTATGATTTCAGATTTGGGCGTGGATATTCATTATGTAAATCATCAGGCTCAGCTTTCACAGCTTCTTGGCATACGTGAGCAGGAGCTTCCAGATTTATTAATTACAGTTGACAGCCAGTATGGTGAGGGCAACATTCGCAAATTCAAAGCGAAAAACATAGCCATCATTGATCATCATCAGGTTTCCAGTCCTCTGCCTCAGCTGTCTGAGGTCAGGTCCTTCCTCGCCAGCTGCTCCACATTGATTTGGGATATGTTTCGCGAAGCTCACTACGATATTTCAGAGGATATTAATCTTTCTACAGCCCTTTATTATGGATTGCTGACGGACAGTAACAATTTCGCTGAAATCAATCACCCGCTTGATATGGATATGCGTGATGATTTGCAGTATAGTGCTGCGGAAATCACCAAATTTAAAAATTCAAACATTTCCCAGGAGGAGCTTCGCATAGCTGGAATAGCCCTTCTTGGTTCTGAATATTACAAGGACAATCATTATTCTATCGTAAAGGCGGACCCATGTGATCCAAACATCCTTGGAATCATTGCCGACATGCTTTTAGAGGTTGAAGATGTAGACTGTTGTCTGGCATACACAGTACATGAGGGTGGTATCAAAATCTCCATTCGAAGCTGTGTAAAGGAAGTAAAAGCAGATGAGCTTGCACGCTATATTTGCGCAGGTGTAGGCAATGGAGGAGGACACACCATAAAGGCGGGCGGTTCAATCACACGCTCCCTGCTAGAACAGGCCGAAATGGATTACAATGCGTCAACCATCCAACAGTTCTTCCGTGAGCGTATGCAGGATTACTTCAACGACAATGAAATTATCTATGCAGCCGATTACCAGGTCAATATTGACGAGATGGAAACATATCACAACAGACAGGTCCAGTTTGGATATATTAAGGCCTCTGATATCATGCCAGTGGGCACAAAAACTACCATCCGTGCACTTCAGGGTGATATAGATTTGACCATAGAAGAAGATACATACCTTGTCATAGGAATAAAGGGTGAGATTTACGTCACCACTAAAAACTCCTTTGAAAAATATCACAGAGTTGTTGATGGGGAATATAACTATCCCGGCGATTATGAGCCTGTCATTCGAGTTCAAAATAAAGAACACATCCGAAGCCTTTTGCCATACATCAAAAGCTGCATTTATATAGGCGATGGAGATGTTTATGCAAAAGAGCTCAACAAACGTACAAAGATATTCACAAGGGCATATCCTGACAACTATACCTTAGGTCGCCCTGGGGACTTCTTTGTCGTTTCGAAACGTGAACCAACTAATATGTTTATTTTAGATAGAGAACTATTTTGCAAAACATATGAAAAATAGTTGATTAGTTGCGCGCAATGTAATATAATCTATATGAATTAAATAGGAAATCTTCAGGGCAGGGTGTGAGTCCCTACCGGTGGTATAGCCCACGAGCCGCAAGGCATGATTCGGTGTGATTCCGAAGCCGACAGTATAGTCTGGATGGAAGAAGATGTACAGTTATTTTAGTACTTGATGCCCTGAGTTTATCTCAGGGCTTTTTGTTACCCTTAAAGCCTTCCCCCTCTGGGGGAAGGTGCCCGGAGGGAAGAGATAATGCTTTAGCATTATCTGCCACCCCGGCGAGGGGCGGATGAGGGCTAACAAATTATAACAAACCGAAGACTTCCTACTTAAATAGAACCAATAAATTTATTATTAAGGGAGGTCCAAAATGGATACAACACAATTTACAGGAACAGCGTCACAGACGAAACCAGCAAAAAGAGTAAACGTAAGAAACATGACAGTAACTGCAATGCTTTCAGCAATCGCATTTGTCCTTATGTTTTTAGACACAGCAGTGCCTATCATGCCTAGCTTCATCAAGCTCGATGTGTCAGAGCTTCCAGCACTTGTAGCATCATTTGCACTAGGCCCAGTATATGGCGTTATCGTATGCCTTATCAAAAACATTCTTCATCTGTTCATTACACAGACAGGTGGCGTAGGAGAGCTTTCCAACTTTATCCTTGGTGTAGGCTTTGTTCTTCCAGCAGGACTTATCTACTACCACAAAAAGACAAAGAGAAACGCAATCCTTGGAGCAGTGGTTGGTGCATTTATCATGGCAGCCATCAGCTTCCCATCAAACTTATTTATCGTATATCCGGTATACTACAACTTCATGCCAAAGGATGTAATCGTTGCAGCATACCAGGCAGTAGCACCATTCGCTCACATCCATTCAATCGAGCAGTGCCTGTTACTTTTCAACGTACCATTTACATTTGTAAAGGGACTTATTTCAGCAATCATCACAATGCTTATTTACCAGCCACTTCGTCCATTGCTTAAGGGAAATAAGTAATCAAGACTTTTTATTCATTATATGAGTAGAACCACGATAATCCTTTGGGGATTGTCCATATTTGGCTTCGAAGATTCTGTAGAAATATGCAGAATTTTCGTAGCCAATTTTTTTTATGATTTTTTCAGTTGTAAGAGTTGTGCTTTCCAGCAGATATGCCGCCTCCTGAAGACGGCGCTGCTGTAATAGCTGTTTGAAATTAAGGCCGGTGTTCTGCTTTAGCAGGCGGCTTAAATATGCTGTGGAATAGCCAGTAAGGCTTGCAAGCTCATCAAGTGTAGCATCAGCAAAATGAGTATCGATATATTCTAGTGCCTGAATAGTGGTGGAGTTACTGCCACGGCTCATATCTGTCAGGCTGTCTGATGAAAGAGTGCACAGATTCATCAGCAACAAATCCATGGTGGACATAGCGATAGTGTTCATATCATTCTTGTGATAGATAAGTGTCCATATTAGATTTTCAATGAGATTTTCCACAGTAAGGATTCCCTTGGCATGATACAAAATATAATCATTGTAATTTTGTTTATCTGATAAAGAGGTTACGATAAAGTCTCTTAAAATATCATTTCTATCGTAAAAAATCTGAGTACGGGAGAAAAACTCTGGAAGAATGATAAAGTTAATAGCTATATCATCCTTGCCACAAGGCTCTATGTCATGGCGGGCATGACGATTTAAAAGGAGTATATCTCCAGCCTTAAGTGTCAAAGTTTCTCCATCCACAAAATGGGTGGTAAGCTCACCCTTTAAGATGCAGACCATTTCTATGTAGTTATGTCTGTGGGTAGGGAAATAGGCAAATCTGGTGTGAGGTCTGATATCGATTAGTTTGCCCTGGGCCAAAAGCTTACTGGAGTCTACGACAAAGTCATCCTCTGAGGTGTAGAGCTCTTTTTTTATGTCTGAATCCCCTTCCAAAATCTTTTTTTCTTCATCTGTAATTGTATTTAACAGTTCATAAATATCATTTCTCATAATGTCAAATAAGGTCCCATAATGTGAAAGCTATTGTTCTAGTTTCTTGATTAAAACCATTATATTATAGGCATACATAAAGAGCAAATAAAGTTCTAGGAGGGTTCACATGTTAATCGAGACAAAAGCAAGAGTGGGTATATTTTCAATTGCCCTTGGAGCATATTTACCACAGTTTCCATCGCTGGTTCCAGAGTTTGAGAAGCAGTACGAGGATTTCAAAAAATCAATTCCAGATACAGTAGAGCTTGTGGATGGAGGCGTAGTTACAACAAAGGAGCAGTCACAGGCAGCTGGAGATAAATTCAGAGCAGCAGACGTAGATTTAGTATTCATGCAGCTGCTTACATATGCAACAAGCTACAACATGCTTCCAGCAGTAAAGGATTTGGATGTGCCTGTAGTACTTGTAAATGTTCAAAAGCTTAAAGCCCTTGATTACGATACAGCAGGCACAGCAGAGTGGCTTGGTGAAGGATATGCCTGCGGAGCCGTTGGTGAAATGGTGGCTGATCTTAATCGCTACGGAAAGCGTAGCGCTGTAATCACAGGCGTTGTAGAAGGTGGCGATGCAAATGTTGCAAATGAAATCGCTGAGTGGTGCAAGGCTGCAAACTGCCGCAGACGTTTTAGAGATACAAATATAGCTCAGATTGGTCGTCCATATCCAGGTATGATGGATTTATACATCGACGAATCAAATCTTTACAGAAGAATGGGACTTTACACAAAGCAGTTTGACTGGGAAAAGATTTGGGCTATAGCAGATGATATTACAGATGAGGCTGTGATAAAGGCAAAGGCTGAGGACATCTTGGAGACCTTTGATATTGTCGGTGGCGGCGATATTGAAAAGGTTTGGGAGATGGCAAAATACGTTGTTGCCTTTGAACAGTGGGTAAAGGACGAGAAGCTTGGCCTTGTGGCTTCCCACTATGATGGATTTGCAAAGGGAATAGCCGGCAAGGTAGATAGTCTATTAATCCCTGCATTTTCAATGCTTATCAAGCAGGGTACTGCATGTGCAGTTGAAGGTGATATGAAGGTTGCAATGGCAATGAGCATTTTAAAGACCATCTCTGGTACAGGCCAGCTTGCAGAGATGTACACTATCGATTTCAACGATGATGTTGCTTTAATCGGTCACTCTGGTTCAGGTGATGCTGCAATTTCTCAGGCTAAAAAGCCTACAATGAAGATGATGGATGTATTCCACGGAAAGACCGGCGGCGGATACTTAACACAGTTTTATCCACCTGTTGGCCCTATTACATATCTTGCAATCACACAGGATGGCGAGGGACACTTCAAGTTTGTAGTAGCAGAGGGCATCAACGAAGAAGGAAAGATTCTTCAGAATGGCGACACTATGATGCGTACAAGATTTTCATGCAGTGCATCAGAGTTTGTAACCAGATGGAGCGAGACAGGCCCTACTCACCACTTTGGCGCAGCAGTAGGAAATCATATAGAGACTATCAAAAAGGTAGCAAAAATTTTCAATGTACCAGTAGAAGTAGTTGTTAGATAAAGGAGAAATAAAATGAAAGTATTAGAAGCAAAATTTGTAGAAGGTTTTATGAGAATGGCTGATGATGGCTGGAATCAGGGCTGGCATGAGCGCAACGGTGGAAACCTTTCTTATAGAATTAAGCCAGAGGAAGTTGAAAGTGTAAAAGAAGAGTTCAATGCTGGTGAGTGGAGAGAAATCGGAACAACAGTTGCTGATTTAGCAGGAGAGTATTTCCTTGTAACAGGTTCAGGAAAATATTTTAGAAATGTTGCTATTGATCCTACAGATTCTATCGGAATCATTGAGGTTGATGAGACAGGTAGCAAATACAGAATCCTTTGGGGCTTTGTAAACGGTGGCAAACCTACATCTGAATTACCATCACATCTTATGAACCTTGAAGTGTGCAAGAAAAGAGATGCTGAAATCCGCGTAGTATATCATTGCCATCCAACAAACATTATTGCACTTACTTATGTTCTTCCTCTTTCAGACGAAATTTTCACAAGAGAAATCTGGGAGATGGCAACAGAGTGCCCTATCGTATTCTCTCAGGGTATCGGCGTAGTGCCATGGATGGTTCCAGGCGGAAGAGATATTGCAGTAGCAACATCAGAAATCATGGCTACAAAGGACGTTGCTGTATGGGCTCACCATGGAATGTTTGTATGTGGTACTGATTTTGATATTGCATTTGGTCTTATGCACACAGTTGAAAAGGCTGCAGAGGTACTTGTAAAGGTATTGTCTATGACAAATAAGAAGCGTCAGACTATCCAGCCAGACGAATTCAGAGCATTAAATGAGCCATTCAACGTTCACATCAACGAAGAATGCTTATATGAAAAGAGCAGCGATATTATTGGAGAAAAATAATGTTTAATTACTATTTAGCAGTAGATATTGGGGCATCTTCGGGCAGGCATATGCTTGCCCATATGGAAGATGGCAAAGTGGTTTTAGAGGAAATACACCGTTTTTCAAATGGAATGGTCGAGGTGGATGGCCACAAAAGATGGGATATAGATGAACTGTTTAGGCAGATTATCATTGGCCTGAAAAAATGTAAGGAGCTTGGTAAAATTCCTACCTCCATGGGAATTGATACCTGGGCTGTGGACTATGTTCTTTTAGATGAAAATGATAATGTAGTTCGTCCATGCTTTGGATACCGTGATAGCAGAACAGCAGGGGCTGATAGTCTGGTTTATCAGGTGATTCCAGAGGAGGTTCTTTACCATCGCACTGGTATTCAAAAGGCCATTTTCAACACAATCTATCAGCTCATGGCAGATAAAAGGGATGGGTATCTATCTGATGCTAAAAGCTTTCTTATGGTTCCTGATTTCTTACATTTCCTGTTAACAGGTGTTAAATCAAATGAGTATACCAATTGTTCTACAACTCAGCTGTTAAACCCTGCTACAAAAACATGGGACTATGGGCTAATTGAAATGCTTGGCTTCAACAAGGATTTATTTGGTGAGATTAAGCAGCCGGGCACTTACATTGGTAATTTTTCAGAAAATGTTAGGGAAGAAGTAGGCTTTGATTGCAAGGTGGTTATTCCTCCTACCCATGACACCGCATCTGCAGTTTTTGCAGTGCCAAACACATCTGACAATGTGCTTTATATTTCATCAGGCACCTGGTCATTGCTTGGCAGTGAAAACATGGAAGCCATCTGTACAAAGGGGGCTATGGAAGCAAACTTTACCAACGAAGGTGGATACGAAGGTCGTTTCCGTTTCCTTAAAAATATCATGGGTCTTTGGATGATTCAGTCTGTTAGAAATGAGCTGCTTGCAAGGGGTGAGGAATATTCTTTTGCAGAGCTTTGCACACTTGCAGAACAGGCAGATATTGAATCTATAGTTGATGCCAATGATGAATGCTTCCTTGCACCAGCTTCTATGATTGAAGCGGTAAAGGATTATTGTAGAAATCACGGTGAGACAGTACCAAATACACCAGGAGAGATTGCAAAGGTAATCTACCATTCACTTGCTGTATGCTACAAAAAGGCTTGCGAGGAAGTAGAGAATATCACCGGCAAAAGCTTTGATACTATAAATATTGTGGGCGGCGGTTCAAAGGCAGAATACCTAAATAAGCTCACAGCAGAAATTACAGGAAAAAAGGTCCATGCAGGCCCTTCAGAGGCCACAGCTCTTGGCAATATAGGTTGCCAGATGGTGGCTGCAGGGGAAGTAGCCGGACTAAAGGATTTTAGAAACATAATGTCTTTATAGAAGCAATTATTCTTTGACTTTTTTCTGACCAAACAAAGAAATAGTCAGCAAGAATCATGTAGAACTTTACCTTCTTTTTCTATATAATTAAGCCATAGAAAAATAAATTTGAGGAGGTAATGTTATGCCATTTTTAATCGTGTTACTGGTTATTCTTGTAGTATGCATAGGCTTTGGCATTAGAATTGTCCCACAGGGCTATGTATTCGTTATCGAGTTTTTAGGAAAATATCATGCAACCTGGCAGGCAGGCTTTCATGTTATGATTCCTTTCCTTCAGAGAGTATCTAAGAGGGTATCTCTCAAGGAGCAGGTGGCAGATTTCCCACCACAGGACGTTATCACAAAGGATAACGTTATCATGAAAATCGACACTGTAGTTTATTTCAAGGTTGCAGACCCTAAGCTTTATGCTTACGGTGCTGAGCGTCCAATTCTTGCTCTTGAAAATCTTACAGCTACCACTCTTCGTAACCTGGTAGGTGAGCTTGAGCTTGATCAGACTCTCACATCCCGTGATTCTATCAACGCAAAAATGCGTGTGATTCTTGATGAAGCTACAGATCCTTGGGGAATCAAGGTGGGCCGTGTTGAGCTTAAGAATATCATCCCACCAGAAGAAATCCAACGTTCAATGGAAAAGCAGATGAAGGCTGAGCGTGACCGCCGTGAGACACTTCTTGAGGCAGAGGGACACAAGCAGGCATCCATCACCAGAGCAGAAGGTGATAAGCAGGCACTTGTACTTAAGGCTGAGGCTGAAAGAGATGCAGCTATTGCAAGAGCTACAGGTCAGGCTGAATCTATCCGCCTTGTATATGAGGCAGAGGCAAAGGGTATTGAGCTTCTTAAGAATGCCAATATCGATGAGCGTGTTCTTCAGATTAAAAAGCTTGAAGCACTTGAAAAGATGGGCGATGGTAGAGCAACCAAAATCGTGGTTCCTACAGATTTGGCTCAGGCTGCATCAGACCTTACCTTTAAGACGGAGATGCTTGGCTTTGGAAACAACACTCCAGTAGACACATCAGCTTCAAAGAAGGTACAGCAGAAAGCAGCAGATCCTTGCTGTAGCGATGCTGATAAAGGCGAAACTACAAAGCATTTTGCTACACAGCAGCATGTAGATTTTGAAGGATAATTAGATCTAACAGATAAATAAAACATTACAGAAATCCGTTTGCAGTCCTTTGCAGGCGGATTTCTTTTTTTGATTGTATTAACACCCGCGGACAAATGTCGGTGTGACGCAAACTTTTTGTTGTAATATGAGAAAAACTATAGTATAGTATCAGAGGTAATCACTTTAGCGGATTAAAGTGAAACTTCTGGTACTATTCTTATTGAGTTTTATTTTAAAAATAGAACATTTGTGCTATACTGTTAATGCAATTTTCAGTAACGTAAGAATTAGGAAGGTATCACATGGACCTATTTGATTACATGAGACAGGAAGCAAAGAAAAAGGAGTCGCCACTTGCGGCCAGACTTCGTCCTACCACACTTGATGAGGTAGTAGGTCAGCAGCATATCATCGGCAAGGACAAGCTCCTATATCGCGCCATCAAGGCGGACAAGCTTTCTTCTATTATATTTTACGGGCCGCCTGGCACAGGTAAAACCACACTTGCTCAGGTCATCGCCCATACAACAGCAGCGGAATTTACATCTATAAACGCCACCACCTCTGGAAAAAAGGACATGGAAGCGGTGGTTGAAGCCGCTAAGCAAATGCTCGGAGCTTACGGCAAAAAGACCATCCTGTTTATAGATGAGATTCATAGATTCAACAAGGGGCAGCAGGATTATCTGCTCCCATTTGTTGAAGATGGCACCATCATTCTTATCGGTGCCACCACTGAGAACCCATATTTTGAGGTAAATGGAGCTCTTCTTTCAAGGTCTATCATATTTGAACTAAAGCCTCTAGAGGCGGCAGACATTAAGACTTTGATTATGCGAGCAATCACCGACGAAGCCAAGGGTCTTGGCAGCTACAATGCAGTCATAGATGATGACGCCCTTGAATTCCTTGCAGATATCGCAAACGGTGATGCCAGGTCGGCTCTTACAGCTATCGAGCTTGGCGTGCTCACTACAGACAGAGCAGAAGACGGAAAAATTCATATCACTATAGATGTAGCCAGCGAATGTATCCAGCGCCGTGTTATCAAATACGACAAGGATGGCGATAATCACTATGACACCATCTCAGCCTTCATCAAAAGTATGAGAGGCTCAGATCCGGATGCAGCAGTTTACTACCTGGCTCGTATGCTATACGCAGGAGAGGATCCAAAATTCATCGCCAGACGTATATGTATCTGCGCCTCAGAGGATGTAGGCAATGCAGACCCTATGGCTCTTGTGGTAGCCACCAATGCATTCCTTGCAGTAGAGCGCATCGGTATGCCGGAATCAAGGATTATCCTTTCCCATGCAGCCACCTATGTAGCCTGCGCACCAAAGTCAAATTCAGCCTACGGAGCTATAGATTTGGCTATGGCAGAGGTGAGAAATAACACCACGCGACCAATACCAACTCACCTTCAGGATGCACACTACAAATCAGCAGGAAAGCTTGGCCATGGTGTTGGATACGAATATGCTCATGATTTTCCTAATCATTTCTCTCACCAGAGATATTTACCGGAAGGACTTGAAATCGGAGATTTCTATCGTCCAGGAAATCTGGGTTATGAACAGACAATCAATGAATACCTGGATAAGGTACGAAATGATAAATAAAAACGTTAGCCTTCCCCTTGAGGGTAGGGGCCCAGAGGGCGGATGAGATGTCCTTGGGGCATAAGTATTTTAAAAGGAAGGAAATACTCAATGAAAAAGTACAGCGAAATGTCACCAGAGGAATTAGCAGCAGAGAAGGAGCAGCTCTCAAACCAGTACAAGGCTTGGCAGGCAAAGGGCTTAAAGCTTGATATGAGCCGTGGTAAGCCATCAGTAGAGCAGCTTAATCTTTCAATGCCACTTTTTGATATCCTTGACGGAAAGTCACTTATGAAGTGCATGAATGGAGTTGAGACCAGAAACTACGGTCAGCTTGAGGGTATCGTAGAGGCACAGCATCTTATGGCTGAAATCATGGATTGCCAGCCAGAGCAGGTTATCGTAGGAGGAAACTCTTCACTCAACCTTATGTTTGATGCGGTAGCTCGCGGATACATGTTCGGTTTTGATGGATGCACACCATGGTGCAAGCTTGAGAGAGTAAAATGGCTCTGCCCAGTACCTGGTTATGACAGACACTTCGCTATTACACAGCACTTTGGATTTGATATGATAAACATCCCTATGAAAGAGGATGGCCCTGATATGGATGTAGTCGAAGGACTTGTAGCAGCTGACGACAGCATCAAGGGTATGTGGTGTGTACCAAAGTACTCTAATCCACAGGGTATTGTATATTCAGACGAGGTTGTTCGCAGAATCGCTAACCTCAAGCCAGCAGCAAAGGACTTCAGAGTATTCTGGGACAATGCATATGCTGTACATCACCTCTACAAGGAAAAGAGCAAAATCTTAAATATTCTTCACGAGTGTGAGGAAGCAGACAATCCAAATCTTGTATTTGAGTTTGCATCTACTTCAAAGATTACATTTGCAGGTGGCGGTATCGCAGCTATTGCATGTAATCACAAGAACCGTGAGGAACTCAAGAAGACTCTTACAGTTCAGACTATCGGCTTCGACAAAATCAACATGCTTCGTCATGCCAGATATTTTGCAGATGTTGAGTCTGTCAGCAAGCACATGGAAAAGCACGCAAAGATTCTCCGTCCAAAGTTTGAGCTTGTAATCAGAACAATGGAGAGAGATTTAGCAGAGCCAGGCTGTGGTAGCTGGATTTCACCAAAGGGTGGATACTTCATCACATTCGAGGCTCCAAAGGGAACAGCTACTCGTATCGTAGATTTAGCAGCAGAGGCAGGCGTTAAGCTTACGCCAGCAGGAGCTCCATTCCCATATCACATGGACCCTAACGACTCTATCATTCGTTTCGCTCCATCACTTCCTCCAATCGAGGAGCTTGAGCAGGCAGCTGAGGTATTCACAGTTTGCGCACGTATTGCATATCTTGAAAAGCTCATCCTTGCAAAGGCAGAATAATTAAATACTTTTGTTAATCAGGCGCTCTCTAATTTTAGAGGGCGCTTTTATAAAATAAAAAATAGCATTTATAATTTATTATGTGGATAAAAACAGTGAGTTAAGGTTTCAAGTGTACAAAAAAGTCCGAAGATGGTAAACTTATTGTAATATTTTGGGACTTTTTGTTGTAGGAACTGGAGGTTATACAAATGAAAATTGGTTTTATTGGAACTGGTAACATGGGTTCAGCTATGATTGGTGGTATTATTTCTTCTGGTATTGTTGATGCAGAAGATGTAATGGCAAGCGATATTTTCCAGGCTGCCCTTGATAAAGTGAATGAACAGTTTGGTGTAAACACAAGTATTAGCAACAGAGACGTCGTGGATTTTGCGGATATTATTTTTCTGGCTGTTAAGCCACAGTATCTTCCTAGTGCTATAGATGGCATCAAGGATATGGATTTCTCTGACAAGGTTGTGGTCAGCATTGCAGCAGGGCAGTCGCTTAAGAGATTGTCAGAGTTATTCGGAAAAGAGTTAAAGCTTATCAGAGTAATGCCAAACACACCAGCTCTTGTAGGTGAAGGCATGAGCGCACTAAGTCCAAATGAGCTTGTAACAGATGAGGAATCAGAGACAGTTATGGAGCTTTTTGAGTCCTTCGGAAAGGCAGAGCTTGTTCCTGAGAGATTGCAGGATGCAGTGGTTGGTGTCAGCGGTTCATCACCTGCATATGTATACATGTTTATCGAAGCGCTTGCAGATGGTGCTGTTGCAGAGGGGATGCCTAGAGCACAGGCCTACAAATTTGCGGCGCAGGCAGTTCTTGGCTCAGCTAAAATGGTACTTGAAACAGGGGAGCACCCAGGCGTACTAAAAGACAACGTCTGTTCACCAGGAGGCACCACCATCGAAGCAGTAGCAGCCCTCGAAGCCCTAGGCTTCAGAAACGCAGTAATAGAAGCCGAGCGCGTCTGCATCGAAAAATCAAGAGAATTATAAAGGCTTCCCCCTTGGGGGAAGCTGTCAGCTTTAGCTGACTGATGAGGGGTTGTAGGTAACGCAATTTAAACAACCCACCTAAATACCAGCACCTTCTCTTCCCAAAAGAGAAGGTGCTTTAAAATGGAGATAAACATGAAAAGTATTAAGCATTTTATTCAAAATGAAATAGTTTTAGTAGTAGCCTTTATTCTAGCTCTGATATCCAGCTTTATAGTCCACCCCGATTCCATGTACCCAGGCTACATTGATTTTAGAACACTAAGTATCCTGCTGGCATTGATGATTACCATGGCAGGCCTACAGCGTCTTCAGGTTTTTCGTCAAATCGGAGAACTACTTGTTGCAAAAATGAGCTCTATAAGAGGCGTAGTGCTGGTGCTTATTGCACTTTGTTTTTTCTCAGCAATGTTCATTACAAATGATGTGGCACTTCTTACCTTTGTACCATTTTCAATAGTTACCTTATCCATTTCCAACCGCAGGGACCTTTACATCATAGTAATAGTATTAGAAACTATAGCCGCCAACTTGGGCAGTATGCTCACACCGCTAGGCAATCCTCAAAACTTATACCTGTATTCATTAGCTGGAATGAGCCTTGGAGCCTTCATCAAATTGATGCTTCCATATAGTGTAGTGGCACTGTTGCTTCTTGTCGTATGTGGCTATGCATTTGTAAAGGCAGCGCCTTGTACTCTTACAGAAAAACATAAATACGAGCGCACCAAAAGAGACAGGAAAATGATTGGTATGTACGTATTTACGTTTTTGGTATCTATCCTTGTCGTAGCCAGAGTTTTAGATTATAGAATAGGACTATTAATAGTTTTCGCCCTCACACTGATTTTTGACAGAAGAGTACTGAGAAAGCCAGATTATTCACTTTTATTTACATTCATCTTTCTATTTATTTTTATAGGAAACATCAAGCGCATTCCAGAACTGAGCTCGGCCATTAACAGTATGGTTCAAATAAACGAGGTGGCAGTTTCCATTATACTTAGTCAGTTTATCAGCAATGTGCCAGCAGCAATTCTGTGTTCAGGCTTTACAGATAAAATAGATAAGCTGATAATAGGAACTAACTTAGGTGGACTTGGCACATTGATTGCATCAATGGCCAGTCTTATTTCTTTCAAGCAGTACAGCTATATAGACGGCGCTGATAAAAAGAAATATATCGGTGTTTTCACATTGGCAAACATCGCATTTTTAATTGTAATGTGTGCTATGGCTGCCATATTTTAATGAAATTGAGATTATAGAAAATGGAATCATATGGAATACATTAGCTTATCAGATTATCTAAAAGAAAAATACAACACAAAGGTCTACAAACTTTCACTCACCAGTGGATGCACCTGCCCAAATAGAGATGGCACCATCTCTACTGGTGGGTGTATTTTTTGTTCTGAAGGTGGCTCAGGAGATTTTGCAGCCAAGGGCTTAAGCATTGAAAAACAGATAGCAGATGCCAAGTCACTTGTAGACAGTAAAATATCCTCTAAAATCCCTCCAGAGGAGAGAAAGTATATAGCATATTTTCAGTCTTTCACTAATACCTATGGTGATCAAGAGCGCCTGATTAAGTTGTTTGATGAAGTGTTAAGCTTTAAAGAGATAGTGGGACTTTCAATAGGAACCAGACCAGATTGTCTGACAGATGAAATGGTAAATTACCTGAGCTTGGCCAATAAAAATAAAGAAATATGGGTAGAACTGGGGCTGCAGACAATTCATGAAAATACAGCAAGACTTATCAACCGCGGCTACGAGCTGAATGTATTTGAGGATGCCTACAAAAGACTGACAGATGCAGGCCTGAAGGTAGTAGTACACATAATACTTGGCCTGCCAGGTGAAACAGAAGATGATATGCTTGCTACAGTAAAATATCTGGCAACCTTTAACCCGACACTTTTTGGAGTAAAGCTTCAGCTTCTACATGTATTAAAAGGAACAAAGCTTTCAGAAATGTATGAAGAAAATCCATTTCATATATTTGAACTAGAGGAATATTGTAATCTGGTTGTGAAGTGCCTAAAGCTTCTGCCAAGGGAAACTATAATCCACCGTCTCACAGGCGATGGCCCTAAAAAGCTACTCATAGCACCTATGTGGAGTGGAAATAAAAAGCTAGTGCTAAATACTATGAGGAAAATTGTGGCTAAGTCATAGGATGCGTTTACCTAGAAAATACAATTCTCTTGCATTTTCTTATTTCAGGGAGTATTATAATCAAGCAATTTAACAATTAATTTCACCTATCGTGGTGAGGGACAGTTCGTTTGTACCATCCTGTCCATAAACAAAACCAGGACTAAACACACTCTTTTTGTGTGTTTTCCCGTCTCTGGAGGTTCTTAGAACCTCTTTTTATTTTGGGAATTTCTAGTCCTATTTCGAGGAGATTTCAATGTATTATTTAACTGCAGAGGCTTCATTTGATGGAGCTCATTTTTTGGCTGGCTATGAGGGTAAATGCTCTAATTTGCATGGCCATCGCTGGAGAGTAATTTTAAAAATAAAAACTGATTCATTGCAGAGCGAGGGGCAACAGCGTGGAATGGTTGTAGATTTTGGCGATATAAAAACCGTTCTAAAAAAAGAAACAGACTATTTTGATCATACATTTATATATGAGGAGGGCTCACTGAAGGAGGCAACTGTGGTAGCTCTTAAATCAGAGAATTTCTTGATGAGAGTGGTTCCGTTCAGACCTACAGCTGAAAATTTCTCAAAATATTTTTATGAAAAGTTCACAGGATATGGATTCAATGTTGCAGAGGTAACAGTTTATGAAACACCTAACAACTGCGCAAGTTATATGGAGGATTAGTCATGGCAGTATTTTATGTGGTAGAGAAATTTGTCAGCATAAATGGCGAGGGGCAGCATGCAGGTGAACTAGCGGTGTTTATAAGACTCAGAGGCTGCAATCTAAATTGTAGCTACTGCGACACCAGGTGGGCCGGCTCTTACGATGCGCCTGCTGAAGCTATGACAGAAGAAGAGATAATTGAATATATAAAATCCACTGGAGTCAAACGCGTCACTATTACAGGCGGTGAGCCTTTAAAGGCCAGAGATATAAAGGATTTACTCAGAGCACTTGCAGCAGAGCATAAACTTAAGGTGGAGATTGAAACCAATGGTAGCGTATCCATTCTTGAATATGCAGCTATTCACAATGCTCCGGCGTTTACCTTGGATTACAAGCTACCTGGCTCTGGAATGGAAGATAAAATGGATTTGTCAAACTTCACATTTCTGCAGCCAAAGGACACAGTGAAGTTTGTTGTTTCAGAGGTAAGCGAGCTTGATAGGGTATGTTCATTGGTTGATACCTATGGTCTTTCGGATAAATGTACAGTTTTAATAAGCCCTGTCTTTGGGCGAATAGAGCCAGCAGATATGGTGAATTACCTGATTGAGCACAAACGCAATGACATTCGTTTACAGCTTCAGCTTCATAAATTTATCTGGGACCCAAATAAGCGCGGAGTCTAGAGAGGAATTAATATGGCAATCAACAAAGAATTAATTAAAGAAAGCATCAGAAATATTATTATTGCACTTGGGGATGATCCTGAGCGCCCAGGCCTCATAGAGACTCCGGACAGAGTGGCTCGCATGTATGAAGAGGTTTTCGAGGGAATGAACTACAGCAATCAGGAGATTGCAGATATGTTCAACAAGACCTTTGATGAGGATTACTACGATGCAGACAGCCAGGATTTGGTGTTTGTAAAGGATATTGAAGTGTTCAGCTACTGCGAGCATCACCTTGCCCTTATGTATGATATGAAGGTCAGCGTGGCTTACATTCCAAATGGCAAGGTTATCGGACTTAGCAAAATCGCCCGCATAGCAGATATGGCTGCAAAGCGTCTTCAGCTTCAGGAGCGCATCGGAAATGATATTGCAGAAATAATCCAGCTTGTTACTGGCTCTGAGGATGTGGCTGTATTTATTGAGGCCAGCCATTCCTGCATGACAGCAAGAGGCATTAAAAATGCAGGGGCTAGGACCCATACACAGACACTGCGTGGAAAGTTCAAGACAGATAGAGATTTGTTGGGACGATTATTATAGACACCATCATCTGTCGACGAGTTGCCACTCTTTAAAAGGAGATAAGGCCGAAAAAGGAGAACAACATGAAAGCATTAGTTTTAGTTAGTGGTGGTGTGGATTCCACTACTTGTCTTGGAATGGCTGTAAAGGAATACGGAAATGAAAATGTGGTAGCACTTTCTATTTTTTATGGTCAGAGACACGATAAAGAAATAAAGGCAGCAGATGCAGTATGCGAGCATTACAACGTTGAGCACATCACACTTGATTTATCAACAATGTTCCAGTTTAGTGACTGTACATTGCTTCAGCATTCTGATGGAGAAATCCCTGAAGAATCCTATGCAAAGCAGCTTGAAAAAACAGACGGTAAACCAGTGAGCACCTACGTGCCATTTAGAAACGGACTTTTCCTTTCAAGTGCAAGCGCCATTGCACTTTCTAAGGGCTGTTCAAAGATTTATTATGGTGCACACAGTGATGATGCAGCAGGTTCTGCATATCCTGACTGCTCAGAGGCATTTAATAATGCTATGAATACAGCAATCTACGAGGGTAGCGGAAAGCAGCTTGAGATTGTAGCACCATTCATCAACCTCACAAAATCTCAGGTAGTGAAGAAGGGATTGGAACTAGGCGTTCCTTATGAATTAACCTGGAGCTGCTACGAAGGCCACGACAAGGCTTGCGGAAAATGTGGTACCTGTATCGACAGAAAGGCTGCATTTGAATTGAATGGTGTTTCGGACCCTATTGAATATGAAATATAATTATCGTATATACGAATTGGAGGACTGATTATGTCAGATAGAAAAGACGAGGGTACTTTAACCCTGCTTGGAAATAAAAATAATAAATATCCAGATAATTACGCACCAGAGATGCTTCAAACATTTATAAATAAGCATCCAGAAAATGATTATTTTGTAAAATTTAACTGCCCTGAATTTACATCCCTTTGTCCTATTACAGGTCAGCCTGATTTTGCAAATATCATTATTTCTTATGTACCAGGTGAAAAAATGGTAGAGAGCAAATCATTAAAGCTTTATTTATTCAGCTTCAGAAACCACGGTGATTTCCATGAAGATTGTGTAAACATCATCATGAAGGATTTGATTAAGCTGATGGATCCAAAGTACATTGAGGTTTGGGGAAAGTTCACTCCAAGAGGGGGCATTTCCATCGATCCCTACTGCAACTATGGCAAGCCTGGTACAAAATGGGAAGAGGTAGCATTTAACCGCCTTGCAAACCACGACATGTATCCTGAAAAAGTGGATAACCGATAAAAAAGAAGGATGAGATGTTTATAAATCGTCTCATCTTTCTTTATGTTTAATCTGCCCATTTATTCACTTTTTTCTGAGGAGTTGTTTGATTTTCCAGCAGGCTTGTCAGCGGGTTTTTCACCATTTCCATTTCCATCTGCTGGAGGCTCTTTTCCATCACCTGGCTTTCCTGAAGGAGCGTCCCCGGAAGGGGCACCATCTGGGGCTTCACCATCAGGCTTTTCACCTGGCGCACCACCTTCTGGCATGCCATCTATCGTACCAGAGCTTGGACTGGTTAACTCGATGGCCTCACCATCTGAGGCAGTTCCTTCTGAATATTCTTCTCCATTTACATAGAGTGTATAACCATTTAAATCGATACTATCTGCGTCGCATGTGAGTGAAGTGATATATGAGTCGCCTGTCAATGTCCAGGTAGCTCCGTTTGTAAGGGAAACGTAAACATCCCCTGCCTGTCCATCAGAATTAATTGCTCCGGTGTATCTGGAGCCAGTCTGTAGATAAAGGTTTAAAGCTGACACATCATCAACGATAATATCTCCATCGATTGTCTGCTGTGTAGCATACAAATCTGCCTGACCACCATTGCTTCCTTCATTGCCCCAGCCTGCAGCCGCAGCTCTTAAGAATACGCCATCACCATTATTTGTGATATCTACATTTGCAAGGTCAATAGTTGCTACAGTGTTTGTGATAAAGAAGATATCCTCGTTTTCATTTGTCAGGCTGCCATCTGTCATTGTAAAGCTGGCAACACCGTCATCTGCATCACCAGACATAGACTGGTAAATCATAACAGACTGGTAGTAATCTGATTTATCGCTGTTTTTAGTGTTGTTGTCAGCGTTCAATGTCACGTTGTTTAGGGTTACTGAGTTGTTACCCTCCACTACAACGCCCTGTGATGCTGTTGAGGTCAGAAGTGCATCATTTACAGTAATATCTGCTGTCGAGTAGATAGCAGGTGAGCCTGTGCCTGAGGTAGAATAGCTGCCACCATCAACTGTAACAGTACCGCCGCCTCGATCAGATCTGATTGCAGCAGAAGAATTTCCGCTTGTTTCGATAGTTAGATTTGAAGCGTTCATAGTGCCGCCACCTGTTGTCATAAGACCGCCTGAGCAGTTGCCAGCTGTTGTGATGTATGAGTCAGAAATATTGACAGTAGTTCCTTCACCATAGCTGTACACTGCGTTGGCGTGAGTTCCGTTGGTATCCACCACAATCTCTGAGAGATTTAAAGTGGCTCCATCAGTAGCGAAAACTGCAGCGTTTTCACCATAGAAGTCAGCTTCATCCCCATCGGCCTCGCCGGTTTTAATAACCTCCACATTGCTGTAGGATTGCTCCTCACCGGAAGCCTCGATTGCGTGCTCCCCGTCAGCATCATTTTCAATAGTTTCATTTATTGTAATATCATCTCTGGTGAGATAAGCTGTACTTCCTGTCTGGGTAGTAGCCTCGCTTTCTGCAGTGGCTTCAACCTCTGTGGTTGTTTCTTCCGTGGTTGAACCACATCCCACAAAAAGCATCGAACCTGCAATTGTGCAAGCCATAAGTCTGGATAAATATTTTGATTTCATTTTTTCCTCCTTGTTCATATCTTTCGATGGGATAAAGTTATCATTCCTTTTTGAAGAACAGGTGAAGGAAAATAAAAGGTTGGGTGAGGGGAAATGGGATTTTTTGGTATAATGATTTCAGAGGTTTAGTATGAGTGATAAATTGATTTTTCATATTGATGTTAATAGTGCATTTGTTTCCTGGTCAGCCGTAGAGATGTTGAAAAAAGGCGGGCCTGATTTGCGTGAGGTTCCTTCTATTGTTGGTGGAGACCCATCTTCACGAAGAAGTATTGTGGCAGCCAAATCAATACCTGCCAAAAAATATGGAATTGTAACAGGGGAGCCTGTAGCTCTTGCCCTTAGGAAATGTCCTGATCTTGTGATAGTGCCTTCCAACTTTGACTGGTATGTGAGATGCTCCAGGGCTTTTAAGGCTATCTGCCAGGAGTACACTCCTACAATGCAATCATTTTCCATTGATGAGGTGTTCCTTGATATGTCGGGAATGCATTTGATATATCCTAATCCTATTGCGACAGCCCACGAGATAAAGGACAGAATATATAGAGAGCTTGGATTTACTGTAAATGTAGGGATTGCTTCCAACAAGCTGTGTGCAAAAATGGCTTCAGATTTTGAAAAGCCTAACAAGGTACACACACTTTTTACGGATGAAATTCAGGCTAAAATGTGGCCGCTTCCGGTAGGAGAATTATTTTCCTGCGGCAAGTCCACAACAGCAAGGCTTAAAAGTGTGGGGATAAACACCATAGGGGAACTGGCACAGACACCTGTAAGTCAGCTTTCACTAATACTTGGAGAGCGTGCTGCTAACCATTTTCATAATTATGCCAATGGAATAGACAACTCGCCAGTAGTGGACGAACCAGAGGATGCCAAAGGCTATTCTGCTGAGAACACCGTGGAGGATGATTTGGTGGATTTGGAATCCATCAACAGGCTACTTTTGGCTCAGGCAGATGTGGTGGCAGCCAGAATGAGAGCAGACGATGGCAAATGCCGCTGTGTCGGTGTGACCTATCGAACACTTGATTTTACAAACAGATCCCATCAGGTTAAGCTATCAGAGCCAACAGATGTTACAGAAATTATCTATCAAACCGCAAAAAAGCTGATGAAGGAAAGCTGGCATGGCGAGCCACTGCGCCTAATCGGCCTTTCAATCAGTGACATCGACAGAGGCGGCTTCGAGCAGATGACCTTATTTGTAGACGAAAATAAAGAAAAGCGAAAAGCCTTAGACGGCGCTCTGGATTCCATCCGAGGTAAATTTGGCAACGGCTCAGTTCAACGCGCCAGCACAATGGATACCAGCAGATATGTTAACAGGAAATTTAAGGCTGAGAATGAGATTGATAGGAAATAAAAATGGGGCTCCTGCGGGAGCCCCTAAGCATTTTGGTGGGTGAAATTTATAGCTGCGCTGTGCAGTGTGGACAGCGGGTAGCTTTGATGTTGATTTTGCTGTAGCAGTATGGGCAATCCTTTTCTGTAGGTGTGGCTGCTTCAGCCTCTTCTTTGTTTTTCTTTACAAGTGCAGCAGCTTTTTCTGATGCATGGTTAAGTCCCTTAATGATGCAGAAAATAACAAGTGCTGTGATGAGGAAGTTGATTACTGCTGTGATGAAATTTCCATAGGTAAGTGTTGGAGCAAGCTCGCCAGTGCCAAGTGTAACCTTAAGTTCTGAGAAATCTGTGCCACCAAAAATACCAAGAATAGGTGAAAGAATGTCTTCGTTCAGTGATGTAACGATTGCTGTAAAAGCACCACCTACGATAACACCGACTGCCATATCCATTACGTTTCCGCGCATGATGAATTCTTTAAATTCGCCGATAAAACCCTTTTTGTCGCTCATAATGACCTCCCTATAAACAGTTTGATTAATTATTGTAAATAACGTTTGAGTCAATTATACAACAATTTGAGCGAGGTGGGTGTTTTTTTTATCCTTTATATGAGATATAATGATTGTACTGTCAAATACCATAGGGTTTTTTCCTTCATATAAACTAGGAAACGGACATAGATTATTATGGCAGATAAATGAATTTTATTAGGAGATTTTGTTATGGGTTTATTTAAGAAAAAAGAAGAAAATATCGCAGTAGAAGACACAGATGTAACTGCCACAGTTGATGCTGGCAGACGCTTCTCTGTAATCATAGAGGGCATCACTACAATGCTCGATGGCAATGGAAGTATCATCACAGGTCAGCTCTTTGGAAAAATCCTTAAGGGTGACAAGGTATATGTATACATGGCTACAGCAAAGGCTATCGAGTGCGAGGTACAGGCTGTAGAAGCAACTATCGATGGCAGAAGCGCCATCGTAGATGAAGCAGAGGATACAACAGTTTCACTTCAGCTCACACTTCCAGATGATGCCAATATCAAAAAATATGCAATCATTTCTAACATTGCACCTCAGGAAAAGCTCGATCCTAGAGTGTCTATTGAAAATCCAGCCCTTGCAGGTATTATCAATGGAATGACTGCCCACGGCACAGACAACACATTCCACGCTACAGTTGCTTACTGGGCTAGCCATGCACGTTTCATCACACCTATCAAAATGGACCAAGAGCCACAGATAAATGAGAATGGTATGGCCGTAATTCCAAAGGACACAAAAATCGGTTTCTACATGCTTAAATCAGCAGTGAAGCTTACAGGTACACCAGAGGATAAGGACAGCATGGTGCTTCCACTTTTCACAGACTGGACAGCTCTTCGCCGTTGGGAAGGCCTTGCAAAGGATGGTCAGAAGATTCACACACAGGTGCTTACATTCCAGGATGTTTATGCAATGATTAAGCGTGGTGATGTGTACGCTGGTATCGCTATCAATCCTTTCAACAAAATTCCATGTACTCTTCCTGTACCTTATCTTGATACCATCACAGGTACACCAGGCTATCAGGCAGAGTTTGGCAAAAAGGATACAAATGCACCACAGGAAAATGTTCAGGAGCAGAAGATTCCAGCAGGAAAGAAGATTCTCCTTGGTGTTCCAGTAGAAAATGAAGAAAATGCAACTATCCGTACAAAGCTTACAGAATACGGACAGACACACGAGGATATTAAGTCTATCAGCTTCCTTACAAAGGTAGAGGAGGATACAAAAATCGTTCGTCACCTTGTAGTACTTGAGTTCCCAACAGACTTCACAAAGGATCAGATGAAGGAACACATGGAAGCAATTTACCAGACACTTAAACCATTTGCCCACGAAATCAACCAAATCGAATACGCCCTAAAAGGCGCCATTCCAGCCGTGGACGACGTAGTAAAACAGCACGAAGAAAAGATGCTCATTTACACAGCGTAATCCGTAAATACGAATATTTGTGAACACGCACCCGTAAATCCGTAAATGCAAATTTACGCATTTACGTACTTATCCAGTAAATTGGATTGGCAAGAACATCATAAGCATCTAGATGAGCTGGTAGGTAACAATGATTAGGTCTCTTAAGGGAGACATTCTAAGTCGACCGTAGAGACCTAATCATTGTTACCGTAACCGGCGGACTATAGGCTAGCCACTTTTTAGCCAATAGACTTGGGGGAGTCAAATCATTTATGAAATTAGACATTAAGAGAACCGTGCAGATGGGCTTCGGTTTCTTAAGCATCTGCGCATTTTGGCAAATGTACAACGCCATCATTCCTTTGGTGCTCACCAACACCTTTCACTTAGCAGAAACTTATTCAGGTATAATTATGGCTATGGATAATGTCCTGGCCTTGTTTTTGTTGCCATTTTTTGGCGCAATATCAGATAAATGCAAAAACAAGATGGGCCGTCGCAAGCCTTTCTTTTTATATGGAACCATAGCAGCCGTGTTGCTGATGCTGCTACTTCCTCTAATTGATAACAGCTATTACGCAAATCCTACCACTTCCAAAGAGATTATTTTCATTGGAATTTTGGGCGCTCTTTTGGTAGCTATGGGGACCTATAGAAGCCCTACAGTTGCGCTGGTAGCAGATTGCACCATCAAGCCACTTCGTTCCAGAGCAAATGCCATCATCAATCTGATGGGCGCATTGGGAGGTGTGGTATATCTGATTGTTGCTGCTATATTTTATCCAGCTTCAAAGGTGAGCTCCCTTGACCATGTGAACTACATGCTTTTGTTTATGGTAGTGGCAGGGATAATGCTTATCTCCCTTGGCATTGTGATGTTGGGGATAGATGAGGTGAATTTAAGCAAAAATGTGGAAAACTATGAGAGCCTTCATCCAGAGGAAAACTTAAGCGTAAAGGATGAAAATGGAAATGAGGTGCTACCAAAAGAGGTTAAGCGTTCACTTACATTTCTTTTGATGTCAGTGTCCCTTTGGTTTATTGCATATAACGGCATGGAAACCTGGTTTACAACCTATGCGGTGAAAATGTGGAGCATGGCATTGGGGGATGCCAGTGTTTGCATGCTTTTAGCATCTGTTGGAGCCATTGCCTTTTTTATTCCATCAGGTATGCTAGCTGCAAAAATCGGCCGTAAGAAAACCATTCTTTTAGGAGTTATTTTATTAGGGGGAAGTTTTTTTGCTGGATTCGTATTTACGTTATTATCCGATACATTTTCACCAGTATGCTATCTGATATTTGCATGCATGGGGGCAGGCTGGGCTTTCATAAATGTTAATTCATTACCTATGGTTCTTGAAATGTGCAGTGATTCAGACAGCGGCAAATTCACAGGATATTATTATACATTTTCAATGTCAGCTCAGATTGTTACACCAATTGTGGCTGGATGGCTTTTGTCCCATGTGGGTTACATGACATTGTTTCCATATGCTACTCTTTTTGCAGCGTTGGCTTTTGTGACAATGCTGTTTGTTCAACATGGAGATGTACACGTAGAGGCTAAAACAGGTTTAGAGGCCTTTGAAGATTTAGACTAAAATGAAACAGAGATTTTACAGAACAAGATTATTATTAAAACAAATCAGGGTACGCTATTACAACAGAATAGGTATCAGAAAACGAGGAAAGAAAATGAACAGACCGTTGGTTTGGGCACATAGAGGTGCCAGTGGATATCTTCCAGAGAACACCCTTCCTGCTTTTGAAAGGGCAATTGAGATGGGGGCAGATGGAATCGAACTTGATATCCATAAAACAAAGGATGGTCAACTAGTGGTCATCCACGACGAAAAAATCGACAGGACTTCAAATGGCAAGGGGCAGATTCAGGATTATACGCTAAAGGAGCTTAGGAGATTTAACTACAATGCAACTAAGCCAGAGTGTACACATGCTGATATACCTACTATGCGCCAGGTGTTTGAGCTTATTAAGCCTACCGATTTGCAGATTAATATCGAATTGAAGACAGGTATTGTATTTTACGAGGGGATTGAGGCTGATATCCTTGCCATGACAAAGGAATTTGGCATGGAAGACAGGGTTATCTATTCATCCTTTAATCACTATAGCATTATGAAAATCAAAGAGCTCGACCCTACAGCCCGTACAGGATTTTTGTACATGGATGGCACCCTAAATATGCCAGAATACGGACATGATCACGGTGTTGAGGCACTGCATCCAGCATTTTACAATGTGCAGTATCCTAATTTCGTGGAGCGGTCTCATGAGCTTGGGTTAAAGATTAACAGCTGGACTATAAATTCAAAGCAGTATATGAAGATGGCCTGCGATATGGGTTTGGATGGCATCATCACAAACTATCCGGACGTAGCGCTTCAAATCGTTAATGGTCAGATATAATATTTTGATGAGGGGCTAGATATTATGACATTCGAAGATTTATTTATAAAAGATCAGGATTTTTCCAAAGAATTGGAAAATAAACTTCTTCCATTCATGGAAGAAACAGCAACAGACGGCTATTTGGAAAGTAACGATGGGTTAAAGCTACATTATCAGTATTTTTTAAATCCAAAGGAAAGAGCAGCAATTGTCATTTCACATGGATTCTGTGAGTTCATTTCTAAATATGCAGAGACTATCTATTATTTTTATCAGATGGGTTATTCTGTATTTATGATTGAGCATAGAGGACATGGATTCTCTGACCGTCAGGTTTCAGGTTTTTCCATGGTTCATGTAAATCGTTTTGAAGACTATGTGGATGATTTTAATCTTTTTATAGAAAAAGTGGTAATTCCACAGAGCTTGACTGAGCGTTTATATTTGTTTGCACATTCTATGGGTGGTGGAATAGGCTCACTTTATTTGGAGGCTCACCCTGAGGTATTCAAAAAAGCTGTGCTTTCATCACCACTTATGGAGCTTAACATGGGCTCAACCAACAAATTTTTGATTTGGTTGGTATGCATGCTTTCTTATATTCCATTCATTGGAACAAAATATATTCCAGGTCATCACGATTATGACCACAAATATAAATATCCTCATTGTTCAACCATGTCCAAAGCCAGATATAACTTTGTATACAACGAGCGTGAGGAGGAGCCTCATTATCAGTCAAATGGTGCTAGCTTCAGATGGGGCAGAGAAGCTATTAATGTTTCTAAAAAAATTCTAAAAAATGCCCATTTAGTAAAAATTCCTGTTATACTTATGCAAGCATCCTTGGATGATTTGGTTACTCCTACTGCGCATAAGGAGTTCGAAAGCAAGGCTGCTGATTGCAAGTTGATTCGTTATGAGGATTGTAAGCATGAAATCTTCAATGCCACAGACGACATCATCTTTGACTATTACAAAAAAATAATGGATTTTTATGAGTAAAAAGCCTGGGATTCCTGATTTAAGATTGATTTCGTCAGGGCAGGCAAAGAGGAGAAATATTATGTCAAATCAGGATTTCAGAGAATTTGACCCTAACGAAACAGAGATAGCTGATATCTCAGATGATGTAATTGAAGAAGTTACAGGCAAAGATAATAAAGAAGATAAAAAGGACAATCAGGATAAGAAGCCTACAGAGTTCTGTTATATGTGCCGCAGACCAGACAACATCTGTGGTCCACTTATCAAAATGGCTCCAGGAATGGGAGTCTGCAACGAATGTATGCAGCGCACTTTCGATTCAATGGGCAACTTTGGTTTTGGCGGCGGTGACAATTCTAAAAGCAATATGGATATGTCAAAAATGCCAAATATCAGCTTCTTGAATCTTGGAAATCTGTTTGGTGAAGGTCCAAAGGTTAAAAATGCCCATGGTGCATCTACAGCAAAGGCAGAAGAGGATAGACCGGCACCAGCTATTGATATCAACAATATCATCCCACCTCACAAAATCAAGGCAATGCTTGACGAATATGTGGTAGGTCAGGATTATGCAAAAAAGGTTATGTCCGTAGCTGTTTACAATCACTACAAGCGTGTAGCGACAGGCACTATGGATGATATCGAAATTGAAAAGTCAAATATGCTTATGCTTGGACCAACAGGTTCAGGAAAGACATATCTTGTCCGTACTTTAGCTCGACTTCTGGATGTACCTCTTGCTATCACAGATGCTACATCCCTTACAGAGGCAGGCTACATTGGTGACGATATTGAATCCGTTGTCAGCAAGCTTCTTGCAGCAGCGGGAAACGATGTTGAACGTTGCCAGCAGGGTATTATCTTCATAGATGAAATAGATAAGCTGGCTAAAAAGAAAAACACAAATCAGCGTGATGTAAGTGGTGAGTCAGTTCAGCAGGGAATGCTTAAGCTTCTTGAGGGAGCTGATGTGGAGGTGCCAATCGGTGCATCCAGCAAAAATGCCATGGTTCCAACCACTACTATCAATACAAGAAACATTCTGTTCATCTGCGGTGGTGCATTCCCTGCAATGGACGAAATTATAAAGGCCAGACTCAACAAGCATTCATCAATGGGCTTTATGGCTGACCTCAAGGACAAGTACGATAATGATAAAAACATTCTTCAGAAGGTTACTGTTGAGGATTTAAGAGAGTTTGGTATGATTCCAGAATTTATTGGACGTCTGCCAATCGTGTTTGCCACAGAGATGCTGGATGAGGATATGTTAGTGCGTATCCTTAAGGAACCTAAAAATGCCATTATCAAGCAATATGCAAAGCTTCTAGAGCTTGATGAGGTTAAGCTTGAATTCGAGGAGGAAGCACTTCATGCTATAGCAAGAAAAGCTCTCGATAAAAAGCTCGGTGCCAGAGGACTTCGTTCTATTATTGAAGAGTTTATGCTTGATATCATGTATGAGATTCCAAAGGATGATAATATCGGTCAGGTAATTATCACTGGAGATTACATTGAAAAGAAGGGTGGCCCAAAGATTCTTGTACGTGCCGCTGGAATGATTTCAGATAAAGCGGCAGCTCAATAAAAATATTCTTACAATAGATTTGCCTAAAAAATGCTGTACCTCAACGTTATAAAATTCGGATGACATGTTATTTTTATTAATTATGAGTAACAATTGGTAAAAAATGTATAAAAAAATCCGTCAATTCCTTTACTTTGCTATTCGGTTTTGCTAAACTAAACATAGTCAAGCAGGAGCTTGGCAAGTAATATATTGGAGGTACTTTAGCATGAGCAAAGGTACAGTAAAGTGGTTCAACAACTCAAAGGGCTACGGATTTATCTCAGACGAAGCTGGAAACGATGTATTCGTTCACTTCAGCGGCATTAACTCAGAGGGTTTCAAGACTCTTGAAGAAGGTGCTACAGTTGAGTATGAAGTAACTGATGGGGCAAAGGGACCACAGGCTGTTAACGTAACAGTTGTACGTTAATCAAATTCATTAATCATATGTTTGGGATACCTTTGGTTGTGTTATGAAAAACAGGCTTTAGGCAATACAAAGATGATTAAGGGGAGAGAGGCAGTGTAATTTTATATTACACTGCCACTTTTTTTAGGAGGAACTTTTTGAAAAAATTTATAAGTTTTCTAATCAATACCATTATCCTACTGGCGTTAATTACGGGAGCTATTTATTTAGGAACCTACGTCCTTAAATATTTTAAGGGTTCTAAAGGTCCAATAGTTCCAATAATAGCCGAGCCTAAGGTTGTAGAGAGTGTCTCTTATGACCGTTATGCCTACCAGCAGCTTGATGAGGAAGCCCAAACGATTTATGATCAGGTCTATAACTGTATCATTGAATATAATGATAAAGTGTCATTATCTACAAAGGATAGTGAAGTTTTACAGCTGGCCTTTGAAGCAGTTATGTCAGATTATGGCGATTTGTTTTGGGTAAATGGCTATCAGTATAATACCTACTCATCTGGTAGTGAAGTGGTAGGCATTGAGTTCTTGCCCAAATATACTATCAACAAGGAACAAAGGGATGTATACCAGGCTACAATAGAGGCTAAAGCAGATGAGTGGCTTTCTGGTATTAGTGATTCTGCCAGTGATTTTGACAAGGCCTTATATGTATTTGAAACGCTGATCAATAATGTAGATTACAATCCGGAAAGTGATGAAAATCAAAACATACTCAGCGTATTTTTATATCAATCTACAGTATGTCAAGGTTATGCAGATGCTGCCTGGTATTTGTTAGACCGGTTGGACATAAATAGTACCATTATAGCGGGGACAGCTAATGGTGAGAATCATGCCTGGAATTTGGTTTATCTGGATGGTGCTTATTACTACATGGACATTACATGGGGAAACAGCAAATATCTGGATAGTAACAATGATACAACAAAGCGAGTTAACTACGCATATTTGGCTATGACCAGCGAGGAACTACTTCAGAATCATGTAATTACATCCAGCTTTGAAGTACCGGAATGCCTGTCGAACCAGGATAATTACTACGTACATCAGGGACTTTATTATGATCAGTTTGCTCCAGAAGCTATAGGCTCTCAGCTTAAACAGTCCTACGAATCTGGCGAGGCAGAAATCTCTTTGAAATTTAGTGATTCTGACCTGTTTTCTCAGGTTATGACTTATTTTATAGACGAAAATCACTTATCAGAGTATTGCAGAGGCCTCAAGTCAGTGTATTATCTGAAGGATGAAAGTGTCAATGTTCTTACTATTCAGTGGAATTAAAGGGGATTCTTGGAATGATGGACATATGAGAATAAATACACATGTAGTTTTAAAAACCACATGTTGAATTAATAAAAACTATTTACGTGGAAATACCCTAGTGCTATAATCTCTGTTGAAGAAGATTATCGGAGGATTACCATGTACAAAATTATTTTAGATAGCTGTGGGGAGCTTACAGAAGAGATGAAGGCAGATGGACGTTTTGTAAACGTTCCACTTACTCTAGAAATTGACGGCGAGCATATTATTGATGACGAGACCTTTGACCAGGCTGACTTTATTAAAAAAGTTAAAGAAAGCCCAAATGCTCCTAAATCAGCATGTCCATCACCTCATGCATATATGGCGGAAATGGAGTGCGACGCAGATAATATCTACGTGGTTACATTATCAGGAGAGCTTTCAGGCTCATATAATAGCGCATGCCTTGGCAAGGATCTTTACGAGGAAGAGGATACCTCAAAAAATATCCATGTTTTCAATTCTAAGTCAGCATCCATCGGTGAAACTCTGATCGCCATGAAAATAGCTGAGTGTGAAGAAGCTGGCATGTCATTTGAGCAGGTTATTGAGGCTGTAGATGCCTATATCGAAAACCAGCATACATTCTTTGTACTTGAGACACTTGAGACCTTCAGAAAATCCGGTCGTCTTTCAGGACTTAAGGCTGCCATTGCAGAAACACTTAATATCAAGGTTGTAATGGGTTCTACAGATACAGGATATATTCAGCAGCTTGCAAAGGGACGCGGCATGGCCCAGACAGTCGACAAGATGACAAAGTGCGTCATGGATGTTACCACGGGTTGTGAAGATAAAATTTTGGCAATTTCTCATTGCAACTGCCCAGAACGTGCTCTATCATTAAAGAAAAAAATGGAGTCGTTGGCCAATTTTAAGGACATCTTTATTGTGGACATGAGAGGCGTCAGCACTATGTACGCAAATGATGGTGGAGTTATTTTGGTCGTATAATTAACTATGACATATGATCAGGTAGTAAATACAATTGATAATAAACGCCGTTTTGGTAAGGCTTGTGGGCGAGATGTTACAAAAGAATTTATGGAGGTCCTAGGACATCCTGAGCTTGGAAAACATATTATTCACATAGCTGGTACCAATGGCAAAGGATCAGTAGCAGCTTTTGTGAGTAGTATCTTGCAGGCTGCTTCTTTTTCGTCTAAAACGTCCTTTAAGGTAGGACTTTTTACATCACCACATCTAATCGATTACACTGAGCGCATCCAGGTGGATGGCAAGCAAATCTCAAGAGAAGATGTGAGAAGACTTGGGGAAATGCTTCTTTCAATGAATCTTGAGCTTGAAGCTACCATGTTTGACTACTGGCTTGCTATGGCACTTTTATATTTCAAGGAGCAGGAAGTAGACTATATAGTTCTTGAGACTGGCCTTGGTGGTGCAAAGGATTCTACTAATGGATTAAGCCAGGTTCCTAAGGTCTGTGCCATTACATCTATAGGCTTAGAGCACACCCAGTATCTTGGGGATACACTTGAAGCTATAGCAGGAGAAAAAGCCGGGATTATAAAGGCGAATATTCCTGTTGTAATAGGACAGATGGATAACGAGGCTGCAGCAGTAATTGAGACCCGTGCTAAGGACTTAGGTTGTGCACTTACCAAAGCGGACGAGGTGGATAAGTCACTTAAACTTGGTCTGTTTGGTGAATATCAACGGAAAAATGCTGCAGTTGCGGTGGAAATCATCAAGAGTCTGAGCCTTACTGTGGATAATCAGACGATAGAAAAAGGACTTGCAAATGCAGTCTGGCCAGGAAGAATGCAAATCATTAACGAGGCGCCTTTTGTTATGGTAGATGGTGCCCACAATCCCGCTGGAGTAAGAGCATTGTATGAAAGTTTGGTGTCCGAATTTCCATCAGAGAGATTTTCATTTATAATGGCAGTGATGGCAGATAAAAATTATGCCGAGATGGCTGATATTATAAAGCTTGTAGCAAAGCGCATTTATACAGTGACCGTTGATTCTGATAGGGCACTTCAGGCCAAGGAACTTGCAGAGGTTTTGCTGGATAAGGGAATCGATGCAACAGCCTGTCAGTCCTATGAAGCTGCCATAAATCAGGCATATAGTTATGAAGAAAAAATAATAGTATTTGGTTCGTTATATTTCATTGGGGAGATTTTGAAAAATGATTAAGACCAGACAGGAAGCATGTGCTATCCTTGGACTTTCTGCTTATGCAGATGAAGCTCAAATAAAAATGGCATATAAGGATTTGGTGAAGAAATGTCACCCCGATGTGACGGGAAGTCACGATTTCACTCAGTATAATCACATCACTGAGGCCTATCAGTTTTTGTTAGAGGAGTCTAGGGGAGAGGCACTTGTCCATAGCAAAGTTATGGGTAAATCGACCCAAAGATACGCTTCCAGTAAGGCAGATTATGCCTCTTTTCAGAAGAAGGTGGACCGACAGAGAGCTAAAAAGAAGGCTGAATTTGAACAGAAACAAAAGGACTTTGCCGCCTACTATGAAAAGCAGGAGGCGGATTATAAACGCGCCATGGACGCCATAGAGGCCATCAGAGTGGCGAGAGCCATTGAAAGTATGGTCTGGGCTAATGGCTTAGAGAAAGAAAATAAGGAAAATGATAGGAAAAAAGACTAAGGATAGTGTATTTTGGAGTGTTGTAGTTGTTGCTATTCCTACTATGCTGGAGCAGATTTTGTCTGTGCTCATGCAATATGTGGATACCGCCATGGTAGGCCACCTGGGAGCAAAAGCTACGGCTGCAGTATCTACATCCACCACCATCACCTGGCTTATTGGCAGTATGCCATATGCCTTTGGTGTGGCCGCCATGACGCTTATCGCTCAAGCTATAGGTGCTGGTGAAGAGGACAAAATAAAACATATCGCAAAGCAAAGCTTGTTATTTGCGATTGGAGTAGGTGCTGTTATAGAGGTGATTTGCCTTGTTATTTCACCATTTGTAGCTACCTGGATGGGAGCTGAGGAAGCTATCAGACCAGCGGCGACCAGATATTTCTTCTGGATTTCAGTGCCGATTATTTTAAAATCCATTCAGTATATTTTGGCATCGGCTATTAGAGCCACTAAAGACACCAAGACACCTATGATTATTAGTATTCTGATAAATGGTGTTAACCTGATTTTAGACTATATATTCATCTATATTTTTAAAATGGGTGTGGATGGTGCTGCATTTGCCACATGTATATCTGCGGCACTTGGTGGAATACTTACACTGTTTGTATTCTTCAAGAATCCATATCTCTCATTTAAGGGCAGCCTATTTGAGGCTGATAAAGAGGTTACAGCCAGAATGTGGAAGTTGTCTTTGCCTGTGCTTTTGATTAATGTGGCTTCTACATCTGGTTATGTAGTGTTTGCAGGTCTTGTTTCACACATGGGAACAATTATTTTCGCAGCACACAGCATTGCTGTTGGAGCGGAAGAACTGTTTTATATTGGTGGCTATGGTTTTAAATCTGCAGCCACTACTATGGTTGGAATATCCTTTGGTGAAAGAAACTACGACAAATACCGCAAGGTATGCATCAGCAGTATAGCCTGTACACTGGGAGTAATGATACTCAGCGGTGTGCTGCTATTTATATTTGCTCGACCACTGATGGGATTTTTCACCACAGATGCTGAGGTTATAGAGCTTGGTACCACAGTGTTAAAGATGGTAGCTTTCAATGAACCATTCTTTGGACTTTACGTAATATCCGAAGGTATCTACTATGGACTTGGCCGAACCAAATATCCATTCGTAATCGAAAGCGTAGGGATGTGGGCAGTGCGTATCTTATCCACCTATATTGGAATTCATTTCTTTGGAATGGGACTCATTTACGTTTGGTGCTGTATGATAGCAGATAACGTATTAAAGGCTTTATTCCTTACTGCGCCGGTGCGTGGCCTCTGGAAAAAATCTATAGAAAAAGCTTAAATAAAAACACTTGCAATATCTCTTAGTATTTTCAATGAGCATAGGCGTGACCGATATTGAAAATACTTTACTTAGAGATATGCAAGTGTTTTTTTATAGAGTGAATTGATTTTTTCCTTTATTTACTCCAAAACGCTTGGCCTTCAGGCGTATCCTTAGGTGGCAGTTCTACGCGGAAGAACCGTACGTTTTTGGTAAGAATTTCTGCGATTTCCTGTAGTTCCTTAGCCTGGTCTACAACAGCTTCCATATTGGAATCGAGCTGTGCTAGACTGGCACTGGTTTCTTCTGTTGATGCGGCGTTTTCCTGTGAGATACTTGATAGAGAATCTACAGAGCTGAGGATGCTGTTTTTATCTGCGTTAACAGATTTTACCAGCTCAACAATCTGCTTATTTCCTACCTCTGTTTCCTGAAGGAGTCTAAGCATTTCATCAAAGGATTCGCTCATATCTTCAAGGGCTGCAGCTTCGCTTGTGGTGGCATCTTTGATATCTTCAGCCAGCTTTTTATTGGTATCTGAATAATGAGTAATTGTAGCAAGCATTCCTGTGATTTCACCTGCCAATTGATTAGTTTCTTCAGCCAGGTTTTTGATGTTATCGGCAACAACGGCAAAGCCCTTGCCTGCTTCGCCTGCTCTTGCAGCTTCGATAGATGCGTTGAGGGCCAAAAGGTTGGTCTGGCTTGAAATATTTATAATTCCTTCTGCAGCCTCTGAAATCTGAGCAACAACATTTGCTGTTTCACCAACTGAGCTTGCAACTTCACCGGCGATAGTATCTGTTTTTTGATCCTGTATTTTAATCTGTTCCAATTTTTCTTTTAGTTTAGATGATTCGTCGAAGACGAGCTGGCCTTTATCCAGGTTTCCATGTGCAGAATCTAATACATTTTCCACAGAATCTCCGATACTTGCAGTAATCATTGATGTAGTAGATACATCCTGAGCCATCGCTGTAGCTCCTTCTGCTATATCATAAACAGCAGAGCTGATGTCATTTGTGGTGGCCTGAGATGCTGTGATGTTGTCCTTGGTTTCCTCCGCTTTAGCATTAACTTCATTGGCTTTGTCGATGATATCTGCCAAGGCATTTCTTAAATCATGCCGCATAGATTCAAGGGATTTACCCATATTTGCAAATTCCGTGATGATGGTTTTCGGTCGTACCTTTGTTACAAAATCTCCACTAGACATCTTTTCTACAGAAGTTGTGATAGATTTCATATTTTTGCTTATATTAATAAGTATATAGATGGTGAATGCAAGTAATGCAATGGAAACGACACCAAAAATTAATACTGAATTAAGGATTGATTTTTTAATGCTCTCGTCTGTATAGGCTTTTTCCTCAGCTGCAAAGGCGATAACCATTTCGTTCATATCTTTTAGCCAGGCTCTTGCACTTGAAAAACTATTAATCCACGCTTCGGTAGCTTCAGCTGTGGTTGTGTTGGAGTAATCATTTTTCCAAGCGGTAAATTCTGACATAAAATTATTATAAGAAGTAGAAAAGTTATTACCTGATTCGGCGGTGATACTGTTATATAAATAGTCGATGGATCGGGCTACTTCAGCAGCAGCATTTAATTCGGACTCAACCTGCGCTGTTTTTGTAGCAAAATCTGTGTCAAAACCGGCTAACACATCAGCAGGTACGTATGCACTATAGGTTATTTTTTGTGTACCGATAAGCTGTGCCTCCACAAAATCTCTGTCAGCAGAAATAACGTTGGAACTTATACCATAAAGTATGGTGTAATAGTTATTTTCTGCTGTTTCTTCAATTTTGATTGACCTGTAGGCATTATAGATGTTACACGCAATTAAAGCGATTATGAGCGGCAGTGCAATCATCAGAATTAATGCGTTCAAACTAATTTTGCGATTGTTTTTCTCTTTCATATGAAATCTCCTTAAAATTATGGCGGATGAAAAAAGAAAATTGCTTTATGTTACATTTTGTTTAAATAGTCTACATTAAAATTTTGATAAAATGCAAAAATACACTAAAAAAACATACAAATATCCAAAAAAATAGTAATTTACAGAGATATATAATGGTATGCTAGACAATAGTATACGATGAAACAATATAGAATAAAGTTATATAAATGATGATGATTACATATATGGGTTGACATATAATGGAAGAGCGTGCTAAACTAACATCGTTTTTGAAAGAAAATTTGTTGTCGATGTTTTGAGAGGTATTTTATGGAACTTACAACACTTAATAAAGAATACAAATTATTACGCGAAGAGAGCGAAGAGAAATTCGTAAAGATGAGCTTAATTGAGCCTCATATTAATTTCGTTGAAGAATACTGGATTACTTCAGATCATACTCTTGGAAACACAAGATCATATTTTGATTCTTATGAGATGGGACTTGAATATGCATTAGATAGAGTAGATTACAGAATGAGTCTTAATGCTGATGGCCAAAAGCCATTTATTATTTTTGTAAACGGTAAAGCGGTTAACGCCAAGGGCCAGCTTGAAAGCTTCCTCAATGGAGATTTCAAGATTGAAGCTGTAAATATAGAAGAGAGCAACGTCAAGAAGCTGTATTCTTAATTGCAAATTTGTGCACAGAGCTCCAGTGCTTAGATGAAGTCTAGGTACTGGGGCTTTTTTATTTAATGAGTATCTATAAATAGAAAAAGACGGTTCATGACCGCCTTACTATTTACTACTATATTAATTATCGAAAATTTTATTTAACACAAAAAAAGAAGCCATCCAAATGAATGACTTCTCAAATTCAAGAGCGCGAAACGGGACTCGAACCCGCGGCCTCCACCTTGGCAAGGTGGCGCTCCACCAACTGAGCCATTCGCGCATTTCTTATGTGTTCCTCGGAACAATGTATAATATATAGGAATTACAGCCATAAGTCAAGCAAAAATAAAAAGTTGCAAAGCTTTAAGAAATGCGCGAGATTGTCTGAAAATTCTAATGGCTGGTTGTTACATTAATAAATGATTATAATAGAACATGATAAATGTGCATGGCACGTCAAAACGAACTTGAGTGAGGAGAAAATAGATGAAAAAACGAACTGTAACTTTTTTATTATCTATGATGGTGGCAGCTAGTGTGGTTGCTTGTGGAGAAACTGATACAAAGCAGACTTCTACTGGGGAGTCTCAAGTAGTTACTGAAGAAACAGAAACTAATAATGATGCTCCGATTGAGACTGCAACAGAACAATTAACAGATGAAGAGAAAGGTCAGATTTTAGCTGATTACCCAACAGGCTTAGAAAAGCTTGCGGACAAGACCTTTGATATGAAGGCAGGATATAAAGCTTCTGAGGGGCTTTATGATAAAATTGATGGTCCAAGCGGGACGCTATATTGGCAGTATCCATTAAATACAGATAACCTTGTGGTTGCAAAATACGATAGCGATGAAAATGCTTTGACATTCGAGTCTATAGGTGTAGATGAAGCTGGTAAAGCTGTGGTCACAAGTGATGTGGTTTTAGAAGATTTCCTTGGAATATCTGACGACACTAAAGTTTTATTTTCGGGCCTTAATACTACATCAGGACAGAATCTAATAATGGTCGAGTACAGGGATGTTGCATACACTTATGCAGATGGTGTGACCTACAATATCGCATTAATCCAGATAGGAGATGATGGTAGCCTTACAAAAGTTTTTGACGATGGACTCTGTGGCTCTGGTGATGAGGACATTACTGCCGATTTGAGAGCAGGTTTTAATAAGGCCATAGCAAGGGATTACTCAAAGGATACATTTGAAGATGCTTTTTACAATGGTAATTTGTTGATCGAACAGGAAAATATGCCAGTGGCTGCCAGTATAGAATTCAAGTCAGAATCTGCAAAGCTTGCTGATGATGGTGATTGGGAAGGTGCCAGCGGTATTTCATCAAAGCTTTATGAAAATCCAGATGCCGATGTAGAACCATTTGATTGGGGTACAGGCAAATTCGTCGCAGATAGTTATAAGTAAGATGAGGTATAAAAATGACATTATATAGTGGCAGACCTGGAACCGCAGAAGGTAGACTGGAAAAGGAAATACGTACATACGATTATTTGGATGAGCTAAAAATCCCATATGAGAGAGTAGATCACGAGGCCGCAGAAACAATGGAGGCCTGCAAGGCGGCGGATGATTCCCTCGGTGTTGAGATGTGCAAAAATCTCATGCTTTGCAACAGACAGAAAACTGCATTTTACATGCTCTTAATGCCTGGCGATAAAAAGTTTAAAACAAAGGAATTATCAGCACAGATTAATTCAGCCAGACTGTCATTTGCTGATGGGGAAGATATGGTTAAATATCTGGACATTATACCTGGCTCACTAAGCATTATGGGGCTGATAAATGACAAAAATAACGACGTTAAGCTTCTGATTGATGAGGATGTTTTAAAGGCTGAATACATCGGCTGTCATCCATGTGTGAATACATCAAGCCTTAAGATTTTAACATCAGATATAGTGGAAAAGTTTATACCATCAACAGGACACGATTTTACAACAGTGCATTTAGTTGGGGAAGATTAGTGCTTTTATTTTCTTTTTGGCAGTTTTATATTACACTAATCAGGAGAGGCTAAAGGGCAAAGCGTATGCAGCAAATATCCCTGAATGATAATTTCATAAAAGTCACAGGCGTAGATGTCAAAGGTTCTTATGGAGGCAATCAGGGGTGGTTTGTAGACAGTGCCTTTGGCAATTTATCCAGGCAGGGCTGTGGTGTTATCGCTGCTGTGGACACTATGCTGTATCTTATAGGTAAAAATGAAGCTGCTATCGAAAGTTATTCGAAGATAGTGCGTGATTTTTGCCATGAGCGTAGACTTTCCAGGTTGTTTATGAAAGAAATATCAATCCGCAAACACGGTAATAATTCTTTTGCTATTGGAATCATTCCTATTCAGATGTCAGGTTTTATCAACAATAGGATGAAGGCCTATGGGATTAAAAAGCGAGTTAAATGGAATGGCATTCATGGACACAAGTACATGTATCAGAAAATGAAAGCTATGATTTCCATGAATAATCCTGTGATTTGGTCTTTGTACTCGCCTAAGGGGAAGCTTAAACTATATGTAAAGACTGATAAGACGAAAGGCTTTTCGTACGCTGGTCAATCTGTAAATAATCATTATGTGACGGCGACTGCCATACTTGAAGGTTATGTGCCAGAACACCCCAGGATGATAGAGATATCCAGTTGGGGCAAGAGATATTATATTGATTATGATGAATATTTAAAATACGTTGGCAAATCTTTGATTAGTGGGTATTGCTCTAATATATTTATTGTAAAGTAAGGGAAAAAATTATATGAAAAAAATCATAATAGCACTGGGTACTACAGTTTTGGTAGCAGGTGGAGCAGGAGCAGGTCTCTATGCCTACTACAATCAGGAATCTGATTTAGTGTACAAGGATGTTTATGTGGAGGCAGGCACATCGGATTGCGATGTGAAGGAATTTTTGAAAAAAGAAAATGCTAGTGCTACTTTTACAGCTGATTCTACATTTGATGCAAGCGTCCCAGGTGACTACGATTTAAAAATCAAAGCTGAACTGCCTATCTTTGGAGAAAAAGAATTTTCAACTACTCTTCATGTTCAGGATACTGTGGCTCCAAAGCTTACTTTAGCAGAAGAATCTATAGAGATGTATACCACCGCAGTACCACCAGAAATTACTGATTTGGTTGCAAACGTAGAGGATGTAACCAACTGTACCATTGACTTTGAGAAGTCCTATGATTTTACAAAGGAAGGTCAATTTGACATAACGATTCTGGCAAAGGACACCAGCGGAAATGAGACAAAGGGTTCAATCCCATGTAAGGTGATCGCAGATGTAACACCGCCGGAAATCAAAGGCGTGGAAAATCTGGTGATTGCTCAGGGTGATGCTGTTTCATACAAGAAGAACATTGAAGTGGTGGATGATCAGGATGAGAATCCTACACTTGAAGTAGATAGCACTGGAGTAAATGTAGATAAACGAGGAGTTTACACTGTGATATACAGGGCCACAGATGCAGCAGGTAATACTTCTGAGAAAACTGCGTCAGTGAAAATTATATCGGCAAAGATTGCAGCTGCCACTGAAGAAACCGTATATGCGAAGGCAGATGAGATCTTAGCAGATATCATTACACCAGGGATGACGCAGCTTCAGCAAGCCAGAGCAGTATTTGACTGGGTGGTAAAAAACATTACGTATTCCGAAACTGCTGGTATAGATGATGTGCTATCAGCAGCCTACAAGGGTATGTTCAACCGTATCGGTGATTGTACTGTCAAACAAAAGACTGCTGAAGTGATGCTTAATCGCCTTGGCATAAAAAATATGGAAATTGAAAAGATCCGTGATACCAGAGGCCATTATTGGCTGCTCATTGATGTGGGAGAGGGATGGTATCACTATGATCCTAATCTGCAGTTAGATGGAACATTGATTTTCTACTGGCATGATGCAGACCTGTGGGAATATTCAAATGCCCATAAGAACACACATAATTACGACCCAGCGAAATATCCACATATTCAATAGAAATAGGCAAAGCCTTAAAATAAAGGAGAAAAATGATGAAGAGAAAATGGTTAGCTTTTGGTATTGTTGCAGCTATGGCACTGTCTATGGTTGCCTGCGGCGGTTCAGACGACACTAAGGTTATTGAGGCTAGCTCAAATGGTGCTGGTGATGCTGAGTCTACAGCACAAAATGATGAGGGATATGTTTTCCATTATGATGGAACAGAATTGAAAATGGATGATGATGCAGCCCCTATAGTAGAAAAGCTTGGTGAGCCAAGTCAGTATTTTGAATCACCTAGCTGTGCAGCAGAGGGAATCGGAAAGCTATATACTTACAGTGATTTTGAAATTCAGACATATCCAGATGGTGATGTTGACAGAATTTTATATGTTCGCCTCAGAACAGATAATGTTGCCACAGATGAGGGGATAGACCTTTCAAGCACAAGAGAAGACATTGTTGCTGCATATGGTGAGCCAGCTGAAGAGGCTACAGGTTCAATGACATACGAGCTTGGCGGTACATCACTTATTTTCATATTTGATGGCGACAGCCTTAACTCAATCGAATATGATAGTGCCATGAATAAGTAGTTGTAATTTTCTGAAAAACGAAGGGATTTTTAAAAGCTTTGCAACTTTTAAAAATCCCTTGACTTATGGCTGTGATTCCTATATATTATACATTGTTCCGAGGAACACATAAGACATGCGCGAGTGGCTCAGTTGGTGGAGCACCACCTTGCCAAGGTGGGGGTCGCGGGTTCGAGTCCCGTCTCGCGCTCTTCCGAAATGGCTCACAAATGTTGATTTTATCGCATTTGTGAGTTTTTTATTTTGCAAAAACAGGGGTACAATAAGGGTACATTCGTTGTTCTGGGCTTATAGCCCTTATTTTTTTACTCATTTTTGCTTACCCAAACATCTCATTCCAACTATCAGTATCAATATCACCAAGTTGTGACACTCTCTTATAGTGGCCTGTTGTTTTATTGCCTAGTCGAACAAAAGATGATATTTTTTTGGGTGAATTAGGAAAAAATCAAACAAGAAAATATACAGTGAAATAGTAATTATTTTATTCCAATTGAATTCGGCAATAAATGATGTTATATTATAGATAAAGAAAGCACCCACTTCAAAGTGGATGCTCCCGAAATAGACTTATTTAGCTCTCAGTGAGAGCCGCCTCTTTCGTTTCGCAGACGAGAGAGGCATTATTTTTTTCGCTTGTTGTTTCTCTTATCGAGAAAGCTAAGCAACGCCAGTAAGAAACCACAAGCTGTAAAAAGCAACGCTAACATAGTTAGCATTATCATCAAGATTTCGTAGTCCGTCATGTGCGCCACCTCCCTTCCATAGTGACATCCAAATATATGGAGCACCTTATAGAATGGCTCGGGAGATTTCCACCTCGTCATGGGTACTTTCAGTGCGGATGAACCGCATAGATAAATCTAGCACAAATGTTCTACTTTTACAATCGAATACTCCAAGTTTCTTAGTACTAAAAAATAAACTGGTTTATTGGACTAAAAAACTTGGAGAAGTACATGATTGAAGCAAAGTATGTAGAAACAAAGAATAAAGATTTCTGGTATAGCTCAGATAAGCATTTGCCAGAAAAAGATTAGAGAGCCGCACAAAATTATACTGAATTATTAGCATAATCAGCCGATATACAAATAGAGAGAGTATTTACATTGTAGTAAAGGATTTGAAGGTGTCAATGGATTGAGCATATCTGTTGATGCCTTTTTATTATGAAAGGGGCTGGAAACTTATGGATAATATATTGATACAGGCAAAAATGAAAATGAATAGCATAAAACTTGATGTATCTGCAGCTGATGAAAAAAGTACAGAAAAGCTTGGAACTGAGATTGCAGCTTCAATTAGAGAGAAAATTGAAGAATCAAAGAATAGTTCTGAACAAAATGACGAAAAGATGATGACTAAAATAATGGCAAAACTTAAAAGTGGTAAGAAACTTAGTCAAAAAGAAGAATCCTATCTAAAGCAGCATGATCCAGAGCTGTATATTCAGTATTTACGAATCCGTAGAATGGCAGAAACTATGGCTAGTCGTTTGAAGCATGCCAATTCAAAAGAGGAAGTTAATGACATAATTATGCAGTCCATATCTGGAATATCTGATAAAGATCAGTATAAGGAATATATTGTAGCAGCACTTGACGAGGTGGCAAAAGAATTTAAAAAATCAGATAATTATAGAAAACTACCTTCTACGTCAGAGGAGGCTGAGGAAAAGAAAAAATCTTTATCAAATAATGATTCATTTTCTGAAGACAATTTTGATGACGATTTTGACCCTATGAGTTGGTCGCCTTTACAGGAGCTTGTTGATACTATGCCAACATTTGAAGCTCCTGCATGAAATGCATATTGATTTGATAACTCCATTTTATATACATTTGTTATTAAAAATATTTACACAAAAAATATGCCACGATTATATTTATATTGACTATTATTTTGAGCCGTTATATGTCGATATAGAAGTGTAATTGTTTGTAAGGCAAAGGAAACGCTTATATCAACGGAATGATGTTGGAATAGGTGATTTACGATTTGTGGGCGAAAATGATGGAGGTTGTTATGAGTTCAATTAAAAATTCGTATGAATACTATCAGGCTAGCCAGGGGCTTTTATCAATGTTAAATAAAAACAAAAAAGGTAATCCGCTGATTAATCATTTGGTCGAAAAGAATGAATTAGCATATCAGCGAAAAATGGAATCCTTTGGATTTGGTACGACAAAAGGTAATAACAAATATAAGCAAGTTGAAACATCTGCAAATAATTTGGAAGATGCCTTAGTCAAACTTGGAAACGAAGAGCTTTACAAAGCAGAAACTGGAAAAGAATACGATAATAGCTTGCTGATTAAAAATATCAATAATTACATAACTGCTTACAATAGTACAGTTACTTCTTTGGATAATTGCGGTGGTTCACTTAAGAATAGTTTTGCAATAGAGCTTAGTGAAGCTTTCAAAGAAAAGGCAGAAGCTTTTAATAAAGTTGGGATAACAATGTCTGCCGATGGAAAACTTGCCGTGGATCAAGAAAAGCTTAAAGCTGCCAATCCAGATGATATAAAGAGTATTTTTAATACAGGTTCAGCGTATTACAAAGCCATAATTAATGGTACAAACTCAATGGAGACCATTATTAATAAGGCATTGGCTATGAAATCGGGAACATATAATGCCAGTGGAATCATGTTGCAGTAAAAGTGCGCTATGAAGCTATATAGGCGATTAATATTTGAATATTACAAAAAGAAGAATCCTATGCAAAGCAGCATACTGCCAAGATGCTTTGCATAGGATTTCATTTTATCACTAAACTTTGGACTATTTTGCCTTTTTAATTGAGACCTTGCGTTCTCCAGGCCTTGTTCCAATTATATTTTTTATCTGCCCTGCAGTTGCAATGGGATACATGTCCATTATGTGGTTTTCGATTTTCTTTGCAGAATCTATAGGATTTTCTTTATATTCAGACCTCACATAATCGGAGCCCCACAGATGTTCCGGGGTAGAATAGATAGCTATAGGCCATCCGTATTCTTCGCCTTGCTTGTTTTTGCGTTGCCTAAAATCTCTTACACAAAGATACATCTGCATTTGCAGGCCAGTGATTACACCATCAAATCCCTTCTCACCACCTTTTCCGAACCCTGCTTTTTTCTTAAGTTCATTGGAATAGTATTCCGCGTCTATTTGATCGTCACAATATAAATCCATAATTTTCTTTTGCTTGGCCGAGGCTTTACCATCTTCCCAAAGAGCGTCAAAATCATAACCATCTCTGCGATAGTTCACAAATTATCACCTTCATTAACAGGTTTGTAAACAGTCACTAGGGAAACTATGGAATCAAGGCAAATTGCTTGGGGTGCAATAATTTCCACCTTCAATAAAACATTTGTTCTTGTTGAAATATTGAGATATAATACTGAAAATAGCGATATTTACGTCCGGGAATATGAGCTAAACTACGGTAAAAATAGGAGTAACACTATGATTATTAATACAGGGCAGAGGACGGACATACCTGCATTTTTCCCTGAATGGTTGGCAAATAGGCTAAGAGAAGGTGTGGTGTGCGTGCGCAATCCATACAATCCAGTTCAGGTGAGCAGATACAAGCTGGATCCTAAGGTGGTGGATATTATAGGCTTTTGCAGCAAAAATCCGGCGCCGTTCTTTAAGTATCTTGACTTGTTGGATGGCTATGGACAGTTCTGGTATGTGACTATTACTGGCTATGATAGGGACATAGAGCCCCATGTGCCGGACAAGCTAAAGGTGATGGAGGATTTCAAATATCTTTCTAAAAAGGTGGGACTTGATTCCATAGGCTGGAGATATGATCCGATTTTTATAGACGATAAATATACGGTGGATTTTCATCTGAAAAAAATTGCGGAAATGGCGGAAAACCTTGAGGGCTACACTAGGATAGTGGTGATTAGCTTTATAGATATTTATGACAAGGTGAAGAGAAACTTTCCAGAGGCCAGAGGTGTGTCAGCTGAGGATAAGGTTTATCTGGGACAAAAAATCATAGAAATTGCAAAGAAACACGGGATGCTCGTTAAGCCCTGCGCTGAGGGAGATTTTCTGGAAAAATATGGGGCAGATTGCAGAGGGTGCATGACACTAGCTGACTACGAAAACGCCATAGGTAAGAAGCTAATTCCACCTAAATCAAAAATACAAACTGCGCGTGAAGATTGCGCCTGCTATTTAGGGTCGGATATTGGCGCTTACGATACCTGTGGCCATTTGTGTAGGTATTGTTATGCTAATAATGATATCGCCCAGGTGCCCGTTAATAGAAAACTGCACAATCCGAACTCTCAGTTTTTGATAGGCGACTATAGGCCAGGTGACATCATCCATGATGTAGAGCAAAAATCATGGATAGATGGACAGATGGATATTTTTCAATTCATTTAATAAAATGGGCACCCACTATACAAGTGGGTGCTCGTCCATATATGCTTCTGTGGCTAAAATATTTGGAATTGAATGTTCCAGCTCTCGTGCATAAAGATATGTAAATCTTATAATATCCGCCAAATCAATTGAACCAGTATTAATATAATGCGCCAGCATTAAGTCCTGAATGTGAACGCATGTGGCGACTGAAAGCTGCGCCTGCCCGAAATAGTATTCATCATAGGCGGAACCGCAGAAATACGCATAAATAAAGTAAACCAGAATTTGCTCCATGATAATATCAAGATTGATATTTTTACTAGAAAGATGTGAGCTCATGGAAGTGGTCATATCGCATATATCTACTGACTTTCTTGACGTAGTATTATAGATAGTTTCTTCGGAAAAATTGATGATGTCAACAAACTCATCGCCAGTGTATTCCCAGTCTTTCATAGCATCAAATAAGGTGTGTCTTACCTCTGGAGTCAAATCTAAAGGTTTGTAAGCGACGTGTAAAACAGCCTCTAAATCAATATCTTCAATCTCCCCGTCCCCAAGCAAAACAAAATCGATTTCATCTTGAAATGCCTTTGCAATAGCTAAAATTTGCCCCATTCTGTCATCAAGTGTGCGTGTTCTGTCTTGAGCGATGTCGATGAAATTATCTCTCAATACACTAAGAAGTCTATATATGGACTGTTCTTCAGGATTATAGTCCTCTTCATCTAAAGTGGCATCCTCCGAGCGGTTAAAAGAAATCGGTTCCACGGTTGAAAGAATCATTCTTGCAACCTCAGGGCAGGAAATGCTGAGGGAATATTCTCTGACATTTTCAAATTCTTCTATGTGCCTTGGAAATGTGGCGCAGGTGTGGCATAAAATATCCGGGCCATGGGCAGTAATCAATTTACATAAACCATTTTCATCAAGGTTCAGGCATCGTTTTTTATTATCATGAAAAAATGCTTGCTCATGGTAATCGACAGTATCAATTTTCATGGATGAATATTTATTCAAAGAATTATCATCTATTTCTATCTGCCAGCCGGCACAGCAGGTCTTAGGACAGGCGTCTGCGATGCATTTGAAATTGTCATAGTAATCTGGATGAATGTATTTCATATCGTAATCTCCAAAATTTTAAAATAAAAACGACCCGCACATAGCGAGCCGCTGGTATTATGTTTAATCTGATTATTCAGCTGATAAATCTGAAAGATAATCCTGAATGGCTGAAGTGTCAACCTCGTTGTATTCGTAGGTGGCATTTGCCTTGGCTGAATCCTGTACCTTTGTGTAGATAGAAAATCCCACCCAGCCAACGATAGCAAGGCCAATTACTGAAGCAACTACGATGCTGGCGATTTCTTCGGCTTTTTTCTTTCTGAGGATTGATCTGCGATTTTTCTTGTCTAACTTCTTCTGATCTACTTTCTGCTGACTCATTTCTTCTCCTATTTGCTAGACCTTGATTTCCGTAGGAAGTCTAACATAACTAGTAAATATAGTAGCGCATTGATTAGTCCTTTTCAAGGGTATTCAAATTGCAGGCAATTGTGGTAAAATTTATAATGATTATATAATCTAGGTGAATTCTAGGTTTTGAGATTTTGAAAGGGATAATTATTGCATGAGCAAAGCTGATATTATATTTAAAGATATGTGCCGAGATATTTTGGAAAATGGCACGGATACAAAGGATGAAATAGTGCGCCCAACTTGGCAGGATACAGGTGAAAAAGCCTACACTATCAAGCAGTTTGGCGTGGTTAATAAATACGATTTACGTGAGGAATTCCCAGCTCTTACACTTCGTAAGACAGCACTTAAGTCCTGCATGGATGAGGTGCTTTGGATTTATCAGCGCAAGTCAAATAATATTCACGATTTGAAGCCACATGTATGGGATGAATGGGCAGATGAGAATGGTTCCATCGGTACAGCCTATGGATACGTAGTTGGAGAAAAATTCGAGTTTAAGGGCGAGCAGATTGACCAGATGGATTATGTACTAAAGCAGCTCAAGGAAACACCTTATTCCCGTCGAATCATGACAAATCTATATCAGTTCCACGACCTTGCCACAGGACATTTGGATCCATGCTGCTATTCAGCTACCTATAATGTCACCAAGGACAAGGCTACAGGCAAGTTGGTACTTAACATGGTGCTGAATCAGCGTTCACAGGATGTGCTTGCTGCAAACAATTGGAACGTGTGCCAGTATGCCATCCTTCTTATGATGGTGGCCCAGGTCAATGACATGATACCGGGACAGCTCATCCATGTCATCGCAGATGCACACATCTACGACCGCCACGTGGATGCAATCAAAGAGCTTCTAAGCCGCCCAGAGCTTCCAGCTCCAAAGGTTTCGCTTAATCCTGAGGTGAAGAATTTCTATGATTTCACTACCGATGACCTTATTGTGGAAGGATATGAGGCTGGCGAGCAGATTCGTAACATACCGATAGCGGTATAATGTTGTTGAATAATCAGCTGCTTAACCTTGGCGAGCGCGAGAAGGAAGGCTCCATGCCGAGTGAGGAGCTACTGCACCGGAGCGAGAGTATGGAAGGTGGCCTGCGGGAGCACGGAACACTTGGAGGCTGATTTATGGAGAGGATTATGATATGAATTTAATTGTAGCAGTAGATAAAAATTGGGCCATAGGCAAGGACAACAAGCTCTTGGTAAGCATTCCAGATGACATGAAGTTCTTCCGAGAAACCACCACAGGCAAGGTGGTAGTCATGGGGCGCAAGACTCTAGAGAGCTTCCCAGGTGGCAAGCCACTCAAAAATAGAGTGAATATCGTTTTGACTCGCGACTCAAACTATCAGGTAAAGGATGCAGTTGTAGTTCATTCAAAGGATGAGCTTGATAAAGAACTTAAAAAATATAATCCAGATGATATTTTTGTCATCGGTGGCGAAAGTATCTATAAGATGCTTCTTGATGAATGTAGTCGTGCATTTGTTACATATGTGGATTATAGCTACGATGCAGACACATATTTCCCAAATCTGGATGAAAAACCAGAGTGGAAGCTTGCTCAGGAATCAGAAGAGCAGACATATTATGATATAGAATTTTATTTCAGAACTTATACAAAATAGCAACAATAAACCGGCACTTACAATGAGGACACTAAAATGGCATTGAACATCACAGGACGAAAGTTATTTGTTAAGGCGTTGAAAGAAGAGGGCGTAGATACAATATTTGCATACCCAGGTGGTATGATTACAGATATTATAGATGAGCTATACAAGACTGAGGGCATAAGAGTTATTCTTGGCCGTCATGAGCAAGCCCTTGTGCACGAGGCAGAAGGCTATGCCCGTGCCACAGGAAAGACGGCTGTAGTCCTGGTGACCTCAGGTCCAGGTGCAACTAATACAATTACTGGTATTGCAGATGCCTATTATGACAGCATTCCAGTAGTTATCTTTACAGGTCAGGTACCTCTTCACCTAATAGGAAACGATGCTTTCCAAGAGGTAGATATTGTGGGCATGACCCGTTCTATTACCAAACTTGGCGTGACAGTCCGCAACCGCGAGGAGATGGGACGCGTCATTAAAATGGGATTTCAGGTTGCCTCAACTGGCAAGCCTGGCCCGGTTCTTATTGATATTCCAAAGGATATTCAGGTGACACCAGGCTCTCCTGATTACCCTGATCATGTGGATATTCGTGGTTATCATCCAAACGAGACAGTTCATATTGGCCAGCTTAAAAAGGCCTATCGTCTGCTTAAAAATGCAAAGAGACCTCTGATTTTAGCAGGTGGCGGTGTCAGAATATCTGGTGCTCAGGCCGAGCTTTTAGAGTTTGCTACCAAAATGAACATCCCTGTCACAACTACAGTGATGGGAAAAGGTGTTATGCCAGAGGATAGCCCGCTTTACATTGGTAATTGCGGAATGCATGGTAGATTCGCTGCTAATAAAGCGGTTACCGAATGCGACGTTTTATTTTCTATAGGTACACGTTTTAACGATAGAATAACAGGTGATTTGGAGAAATTTGCTCCAAAGGCACAGATAGTTCATGTGGATATTGCCTCTGCTTCTATCTCACGTAATGTAGTGGTAGATGTTCCGGTTACAGCTGATGCTAAAATCGCTCTTGAGCGTTTGGTGGAATATGCTGAAAAAATGAATACCGAAAAATGGGTGGCAAAGATTGCAGAGTGGGAGAGCGAACATCCACTTACTATGCCACATAGCAAAATAGGTGTGTGTCCTCAGGTTATTTGCGATGGAATCAATCAGGTATTCCCGGATGCTAATATCATCACAGATGTAGGACAGCATCAGATGTGGGCCAGCCAGTTTATTAAGCTGAATAAGGGGCAGGAATTTATTACATCGGGTGGTCTTGGAACTATGGGATTTGGATTCCCGGCAGCAGTGGGTGCAGCAGTAGGTGCCCCAGACAAGCCTGCAGTTTTAATCACAGGCGATGGTGGCTTCCAGATGAACATGCAGGAAATGGCCACAGTCATGACAGAAAAAATCCCAGTTGTTATATGCTTATTTAACAATTCTAATCTGGGTATGGTTCGCCAGATGCAGCAGCTTTTCTATGGAAAACGTTATGAGATTACCGATTTATCTGCAGGGGAAAGAGGCTATTTCCCAGACTTCCTCAAGTGGGCTGAGGCCTACAATGTTAAGGGTATAAGAGTAACAAATGAATCTGAGGTTGTAGCTGCGTTAAAGGAAGCTAGAGCAAATGAGGATGGCCCTACTATCATAGATTTTGCAGTATCTCCAGACGATTTGGTTCTTCCTATGGTAAAAAGCGGAACACCACTTAGTGACATGATTTTAAAATAGAAGCAGGGGTAAATGACATGGATAAAATGAAAAATAGATGGATTGCTTTATATGTAGAAAATCAGGTAGGTGTTCTGGCAAAGGTCTCTGGACTTTTTTCAGCTAAGTCATATAATCTTCAGACTCTTACAGTAGGTATTACAGAGCGTGAGGATGTATCACGTATGACCATTTCTGTTATGGCTGATGATGTGACCTTTGAGCAGATTAAAAAACAGCTCAACGCTATGGTAGAGGTTATCAAGGTTATAGATTTGACCACTATTCCTATCCACATGAAAGAAATCCTTTATGCTACAGTGCATGGACTTGATACCGAGGGCAAGACAGAAGCCTTTCAGATAGCAGAAGTATTTGACAGAGGGGGCAGTGTAAAAATCTGTGATATTGGTTCGGATACAGTGCTTTTTGAATGCACACTTACTGAAAATAAAAATAATGAAATAATATCTTTACTTAAAACAAGATTTAAAAACGTACAGATTGTGCGCGGCGGTGCGGTTGCTGTGGAAGCTATTAGCAGATCTAACCGTTAGTAATAAATCAGGTAGGATATTACATGGGGGAATTAATGAAACATCGACTCAGAGCCTGCTTGGTGATTATCATTCTTTCGCTGAGTTGTTTATGCTCAAGTGTTGAAGCTTCTAAAGCGGAAGTAGACAGGCTCAAGGAAGAGACGGAAAATGCTACCCAAAAGGTAGAGGATTTAAAAAATCAGCAGCAACAGGTTCAAGATGCAAAAAATCAATTGGAGTCTCAGGCGGATAGCTTGTCAGGACAGATTACAGATTTGAACAATCAAATATCCACTGTTACTGGTGAGATTTCAAATACAGAACAGGATATAGCTGCGGTTGAAGCAGATATAAATAAGCTTTCTGATGAGATTACAACTATCCAGAATTCATTGGATGCTCAAAAGCGTTCCATGAAAGCCAGAATACAGTATATGTACGAAAATAAATCTACAAACACTCTGGTAAACTTTCTGGAAAGTGGCACCATGTCAGATTTTTTGCAGAGACTAGAATATATGTCCCAGATTGTGGACTATGATCAAAGAGCCATAAAAAAGTTTGAGGAAACTCAAGCATCGCTAGAAGAAAAAAAGGCGGAGGTAGAAGAAAAAAATAAGCAGCTGAGTGCCTATAAGAGCTCTTTAAGTTCAAAAAAATCACAGCTTGGAAATTTAGTTGGAAATGCAGCTACAGCGCTTAACGTTACAGCTGGTCAGATAGCCGATAGCCAGGCTGCTATTGAAGAGTTAGAACGTCAGCTTCAAGAAGCGAAAGAAAACGAAAAGAGAATCAGAAAACAATACGAAGAGGCTCAGCTGGCATTGGCACAAAGGCTGGCTGGTGAGCATGGAGCCTATAAAGGCGGTTACGCCGGAGACGCTGATGAAACCACACTTTTAGCTGCTCTTATTCAGGCGGAGGCTGACAACCAGGGCTCTGATGGACGTTTGGCGGTAGGCTCAGTAGTTATGAATCGAGTGGCTAGCTCCAAATTTCCAAATACTATTGCGGGAGTAATTTATGCTCCAGGTCAGTTTGCTCCGGTGGCATCAGGCAGATTTGCAATCATTCTTGCGAATGGTCCAAACAAAGGCTGCATGAAAGCGGCAGAGCAGGCTATAGCTGGAAATACTAATACAGATGCGCTGTTTTTCTTCACCACATCCTATGCCCAAAACCTACATGACACACAGGTGGCAAATGGACAGGAAGGCTTTTTCGACAGGACAGAAGGAATTACAATCAGGGCTCACTATTACTACAATTACAAGTAAAACATAGTTGAAATACTAGAGAACTTTAGCTAGAATAATCTTCTAGCTGTGAAATTAAAATATAATTTAATAAGGAGGAAAAGATATGGCAACACCACATAACGAGGCGAATAAAGGTGATTTTGCTAAAACAGTACTTATGCCAGGAGACCCACTCCGCGCAAAGTTTGTAGCAGAAAATTTCTTAGAGGACGTAAAGTGCGTAAATACTGTTAGAAACTGTCTTGGCTTTACTGGAACATATAAGGGAGTTCCTGTATCAGTCATGGCCAGTGGAATGGGAATGCCTTCTATCGGTATTTATTCATATGAGTTATACGAATTCTATGATGTAGAAAATATCATCAGAATCGGTTCAGCAGGAAGCTACACAGACAAGCTCAACGTACTTGATGTAGTTATCTCAGAAAGCGCTTTTTCAGAGAGTACATTTGCAAAATTTACAAATGGTGTAGAAGAGAAGACTTTATATCCTAGCAAGAAGATTAACGACATTGCTATCGCAAAGGCCAAGGAGCTTGGCATCGATGCAAAGCTTGCAAAGGTACATTCAAGTGATCAGTTCTATACAGCACCTGAGATGGGTGGCTGGAAGGCAGTTAAGGAGCGTTGCGGTTGTGACTGCGTAGAGATGGAAAGCTTTGCTCTTTTCAACAACGCAAACATGCTTGGAAAAAACGCAACTTGCATGCTTACAATCTCTGATTCATTTGTTACATCAGAGGAAATCCCAGCTGAAGAGCGTCAGAAGTCATTTACAGAAATGATGAAGCTTGCTCTTGAGACTGCAATTGCATTATAAAATTTAAAACATATAAAAAGCACCCGATTCGGGTGCTTTTGCTTTACATAGCGGATTTTATTTTTTAGAAGCCTGATAGTTGGCCAATTCAGAAGAAAGAAAATGCGCCAGCAGCTCCATTGTCTCTTTTACCCTGGATGTTTCTGAAATGTCAAAGTTGGCAATGTAAAGATAGCCAATAGTTTCATTGTGGTGAGTTAGTGGAACCAGGCATAAGCTACTTACATTATCGCGTTTGAGCGTAGAAACCCAAGCTGGGGCTTTCTTTTCGTATATTTCCATATCCTGAGCATCTTTGATAATGAGAGAGTTGGTCTCTGTAAAAAGTTGAGACCAGGCATCCATTATTTCAAATGGAAAATCTTTAAATATTTCTTTTACGCTAAACATATTGTTTAAAACGCTCTCACTTAAGATAGAAAAGTCTTTTGACTGCCTGTCAATGGAAATCATGCTGCAGGTGAAGGAATTAGTATATTCCCTGATTTCTTTAGTGACATGATTTAAGCTTTCAATGAAGTCACGGTCTTCATTGAGTTCCAGACAAGACTGAATTACAAATTGAGAAATGTCAGGTGACATCAATGAATATTTGCTGGGATTCATTTGTTTGTCCATTATATAAAAGAACTGACAATAGGAAATATTGTCATCATGTTCGCAATTGATAGGCATTAATATAAACTCGGACCAGCAGGAAAGTGTTTTTGTAGTATCGACATAAACACGGGTAGGTTCGTTGTTCCATGCGCACTCATAGGCAATCTTGTCAAATTTTGGTTCCCTGGGTATGAAGCAGGTATATGATTTTCCTCTAAGATATTCATCGAAGGTTGAATAATCTATAGAATGCGCATCGATATTTATATTTTGAAGCTGACAGTAAAAACTTAGTTTAAATGGTTCATTCACACACAGATAGCTAATCTCGCCGATTTTTTGTTCATCTGTTTTTTCAACAGACAGAATAGCGCATGGAAGCGGTGATGCTGATGCTAAATTTTTCATTTTGTTATATAGTTCGTTTTGCATAATTATTTAACTCCTTACATAATTATCCTCATAGCATTATATCATGTTGGATATTTTAATGTGCGAAATAAATGGGATTTTTTTGTGTATAAAACCACACATTCTGGAAACGGAAAGTATAAGATTAAGGTTTTTAATCCATAATTGCCCACAATTTTAGAATAAATGCATATATTAAAAAAATGTGAAGTATGTTACAATTTGTAATGTTTAAAAAGGGAGAAAATTTTAAATTCTAACTAGTTTTATCATTTCATAAATAGCGGATTTTCATTCCAAAATAACAAAATTTAATAGATTTAGGTTCTAAATAATGAAAAGCAGAACAGTAACAAAAGGCGTGTATGCAGGGATTTTAGGGGCATGCACCATTGCTATATGTGTATTGCTGATAATATTGGTCAGACAAATGCGGAGTGTGGCCATACTTCCTATCCCATATGCAGTAGCTATAGTTATATTTATACTTATTCTTTTTGGTGCAGGCGGATTTTTCTTTACACGCAAAAAAACAGTTGTTAAAGTGATTGGAATTATCCTCATTGTTGCATCAATTGCAACAAATGTTGAAGGAATATATTTGTACGCAAACAGTATTAAAGCCTTGGATACCATCGCCAATCAAACAACCGAAACGACTACCTATGGTATTTACGTTTTGAATGAATCAAAGGTAGAAACAGTAGATGACTTATCAAAGAAATCTGTAGGTCTTGCTTCTGATACTGTAGACGAAACTTTATCTGAAAAAATTGGATCTTACGGATTTGCCATCAGTCAGTTTGATAATCAGGCTTCGTTGGTTGAAGGGCTTATAAATGGGCAGTGTGAAGGCGCAGTGTTAAACACTTCATATATAGATTTACTTGAGGATAGTGAATTCGGTGAGGAGTTTAGCGGCAGATTGCGATTGCTGGATAAAGTGGATGTTTCAAAAATCGTGGAAGCTCCAACTATCATCACACCCGAAGAGCCATTTATCGTATACATAAGTGGTAAGGATACCTGGGGCCATATTTCTGTCACAAGCCGTTCTGACGTAAATATCATTGCCGTGGTAAATCCTGAAACTAAGCATATTTTATTAGTTTCGACACCTAGGGATTACTATGTACCTTTGTCTATCTCCGGTGGTGTCAAGGATAAGCTTACCCATTCAGGTATATACGGCATAGATGTGTCAAAGGACACCATGGAAATGCTTTACGGCATAGAAATGGATCACTATTTCAAGGTGAACTATAGTGGCTTTGAAGGATTGATTGATGCCATGGGCGGTATCACTGTATGGTCGGATTATGCCTTTGATGTGGAAAATATTGGACACTTTAGCAAAGGAGAAAACCAGCTTACCGGTCTACAGGCGTTGGCTTTTGTTAGAGAAAGACATTCATTTGCCAGAGGAGATGTCCAGCGTGGCGAAAATCAAATGAATGTTATTCAGTCTGTAATTCAAAAAATGACTTCAAAGAGCACATTGATGAATTACGCTGATATTTTAAAAGAATGTGATGGCACGTTTGCCACAGATATAACAACTGATGAGATAGCCGATTTGGTTTCTTATGAGTTGGCAAATCCGGGGAAATGGAATATTGAAAAATTAAGTGTTGGTGGTACGGGAGAGTACAACCATGTTTATTCTCTTACGAAAAGGGTGTATGTAATGGAGCCAAATCAGGATGACATTGAAAATGCCAGAGAGCGAATAAACGAAGTTTTAGAAGAAAATTAATGGGAGAGTAATTTGTGAAAGCATTAATTGTTTCTTCTGTGTATGGTTTTTTGTCTAAATTTGAAAGACAAAACGTTGAGCTTTTGGAAGCCATGAACGTCGAGGTGCACTACGCATCTAATTCTCATAATATTGTCTATGAAGACGACGAGGATATTTTGAAAGAATTAGGTGTTAAGTATCAGGACATTCCAATTACTCAGTCACTAGTAGACGTCGGGGCTAATATTAAAGCTATCGTTGCCTTACGCAGACTCATCAAGACTGAAAAATTTAATATCATCCATTGTCACACACCTACTGGAGGTATGGTTACAAGACTTGCCTGTATAGGTCTAAAAGGGGTGTATGTGATTTACACTGCGCACGGGTTCCATTTTTATCATGGCGCATCCAAAATATGGAATGCTATATACTATTTGGCAGAGCTTTTCATGAGCAGAAATACCAACGCAATCGTCACTATCAATCACGAGGACGAATGTGCTGCCAAAACTATGTATGCAGATAATGTTTATCGGATTCCAGGTGAGGGCGTGGATTCGGAATATTATTGTCTGACCAACGATGACGACAAAACAAAAGAGCGAGAGCTGTTAGATATAAAAAAGGATGATTTTTTCATCATAAGTGTTGGAGAGATTAGAAAAAACAAGAATCAGAAAAAGATTATAGAAACCATCCGCTATTTCAAACAAAATAATGATGGATTCAATGTAATCTATGGAATTATCGGAAGTGGAAGTCAGGAACGTTCCTTAAAAAAATACGTTAAGAAGTATCATTTAGAAGATAATGTGAAATTCTTTGGCTACGAGGTAGATATACGTCGATTCCTAAGAGCTGCAGATGTAATGGTATTTCCATCAATCAGGGAAGGCCTTGGTATGGCTCCACTTGAAGCAATGTTTACAGGGCTTCCAGTTATCGCATCAAGCAATAGAGGGTCAAAAGAATACATCAAAGATAAGAAAAACGGCCTTCTGGTAACAGAAGATACTGTGGAGGCTTATGCCAATGCTATTATGCGAATGTATTCATATAAGCTAGAGCATAAAAAATATAATAGAGAAAACATTAGAGAATCAGTTACAGCTTTTGAAAAATCAGAATCAGAAAAAGTGATGAGAAAGGTCTACGAGGATGCCTTCAATAAGTGTAATGTTTCCGGTTTATAACTGTAAAAAAACATATTTGAAAAAGGCGATTGAGTCAATACTTGCTCAGTCTTTCAGGGATTTTGAACTGATTATATTTGACGATGGTTCTGTTAATAATGTTAAAGGCATTATTGATGAATATGCTAAAAGAGATACAAGAATTGTATTTATCCGAGAGGAAGTGCATCATGGGCTGGCATATGGCTTAAACCATATGGTGAAAATAGCCAATGGCAAGTATCTGGCAAGAATGGATGCGGATGATATAAGCTCTCCTTCAAGATTTGAAAAGGAATATACATTTTTGGAAAATCACTTGGAGTATGGTTTTGTTGGAGGCAATTTGCTTTTGATGGATGATACCGACAAGGTATATGGCAAGCGTAAATATCCAAAGAAACCTGTAAATAAAGATTTTTTGAAGTATCAACCTTATGCCCATCCAACTATTATGTTTCGTAAATGCGTATTAAGCATGGACAATCCATACGGCTCAAATAACAAATCGCGCCGTGGTGAGGATTATCAGCTGTTTATGAATTTGACAGCAGCTGGAATAAAAGGGTTCAACCTGCAGGAGGATTTGCTTTATTACAGGGAGACCAAAGATAGCTACAACCGCAGGAAACTGAGTGATCAGCTGGCCGAGGTTGTCATTAGATGGAATGGATTCAAAAAGTTAGGTTTGAATCCATGGCTTGAAATCTACTATGTTATTAAACCGCTTATTGTTTGGATGGTTCCAAACAGAATTGCTTTTAGAATCAGAAATGGATTTTAAGTCTTAGGAGTTATGTTTTGAAAGAAAAAAAGATAATAGAGTATGAGAAAATCTACAAAGCAGTTCCAAAGCTAGGTGATTTATCAGCAAGACCTGGTGAGCACAGAGTCTTCTCCAATAGAGAAGACGAAGTGATTTATAATACTGGGAATTACGTTTTGGTACCGGTTTTAAACAGCTTTGTGTTACATGTTCTTGAGGAAGCTATGAATAAGGGAATCAAGACCTTATTTTTTCTCGCAAGAGATGCCTATTTCTATTACCGAATAGCAGAAAAATACGTAAAAGAGTTTGATTTAAATATAAATTGTAAATATCTATATGTTTCGAGGTTATCTTTAAGAGTTCCCCTTTACCATTTAGATGTTGATCAAGCTTTATCTTATATTACTTTGAGCGGAGTAGATGTTACTCCTACTACAGTGTTGAATCGCTCAGGACTTTCAGAGGGCGATAAAACACAGTTTATACAAAAAATAGCAGACTTCCTTGGAATTGGCGTTGATGAACAGATTCCAAGGCACAGACTTAAAGAAGTCAAAGCTATTTTAAAAAATGACATAGACTTTCTTGGCCTGTTAATAGAAAATTCAAAAAAGGAATTTTTAAGTGCTTCTAAATACTTAGAGGAGGCAGGCTTTGGAAATAAAGAAAAAATAGCTATTGTGGATAGTGGCTGGGTTGGTTCAATACAACAAAGCCTAAACAAATTTCACATTGCTATGGGTGGGCAGGAACCTATAGAAGGTTATTATTACGGGTTATATGAAATACCACCAAAGGCAGAAGAAAAGTATTATCACTCATTTTTGTTTGGGCCTAGGTCGAGACTAAAGGAAAAAGTGGCTTTTAATAATTGCTTGTTTGAGTGTGTTTTTTCAGCACCACACGGTATGACCCTAAGATATAAATATAATCCAAAAGGGACTGTCCCGGTTTTATCTGATATAACAGTAAAACAGATTGCTTTTCTAAATCAGATAGATGGTATTATCGACGATTATCAGGAAAACCTGCTTCGTGAATACGATAATTTTCAAGATATATGTACATTGTTTAACAATCCTATATCAAAAAAAACAATTGAAAAAGCATTATTTAACTTTATGTCCAAACCATCTCTTGAAGAAGCGAAAGTATTTGGACAATTACATTTTTCAGATGATGTTATCGACTATGATAACGCTGTGTTGGCCACAAGGCTTACAGAAAAAGACTTGCATGACAATCATTTCTTAAAGAGGGTTTATCTTGAACTTCGTGAAATGATTTTTGGTAAAAGGTATGTGGTCAATATATCAGGTTGGTATGAGGCATCAGTGATGCTTTATGCAAAACCAGCCACTGTAAGATACCATTTGACTGCGTATAATCACTACAAATATTACATGCAATATAGTAAAAGAAAACGATGGATAAGAGAGCGTGAGAGATATGAAACGACATGAGATTAGAGGCTTGACGGTTGCGCTGGCAATCTTGTCTTGCGCATTTATAAATCCTCATTATGCCTATGCTGCAGGTGAGATTACATTTGGTTCAACAGAGTATTACGAAGAAGATAATTCAAAATTCCCAATAGGTGTTTATGTCAATACAACTGATAGAAATCAAAACTATCACATAGAACTAAAGTATGACAAAAACAGAATGCAATATATTAAGGGTGGTGATTCTGAGGAAGACGGAATAATCACTCTTGAAGGTAGCGGATTGTCAGCAACCAGGAAGTATATGCTTTCATTTGAAACGCTTTCAGGTGGCAATGGCTATATATCTGTTGTAGATGGTTACACTAGTGATGCTGATGGCTCAAATCGTCAACCAATAGAAGACTTAACCAACGTAGATGTCTTTATCGAAGGTGAAGATATAGTTGGTGAAGTAGAGGAAGAAGAAGTTCAACCTGAGGTTGAAGTGGTCATGCCTGAAGCTGATGTAGTGTCTGAAACTGAGGTCGTTACTGCTCAAAGTAACATTGATGAAAAAGAAAGTGAAAATTCAGAGGAGATTACATTGAAAGCTAATTTTATAAGCAATGGAGTGAATACATTACCACTCATCATAGGTATTGTAAGTATGTCCATAGGTGTTTTGATTCTTGGGATTGTGGGTGTTGTACTTTTTATGAAGAAGAATCCAAAGACAGAAAAACAGAAAAAGAAAACGTATATACGTAGTAATTTTTTCGACGATGAAATAGATATTCAAGATTTAGGTGATCTTGAGGATTTAGATGATCATAATGACTCTAATACAGTAATTTCTGTTCAGAATGTAACAATGAAATTTAAGGTTGCTACACAGAATGTAAATGGCATAAAGGATTATTTCATACAATTACTTAAAAGAAATATTTCTTATAGAGAGTTTTTTGCTCTTGATGACGTAAGTTTTGATGTAACTAAAGGAGAAGTAGTAGGTATTATCGGAACAAATGGTTCCGGAAAATCTACAATCCTTAAAATCGTATCAGGAGCTCTTCGTCCTACATCAGGTACAGTAAAGGTTGATAGAAAAAAGGTTCAGCTTCTTACACTTGGTACAGGTTTTGACATGGAGCTTACAGGTCGCGAGAATGTTTACCTCAACGGTGCTATCATCGGTTACTCAAAAGCTTTTTTGGATGAGCACTATGATGAAATCGTAAAGTTTGCAGAGCTTGAAGATTTCATGGATGAAAAGGTTAAAAACTACTCAAGTGGTATGGTAAGTCGTCTGGGATTTGCAATCGCCACAGCCGGTGATGCAGCTGAAATCCTTATCTTGGATGAAGTCCTTTCTGTAGGTGATGAGTTCTTTAGAAAAAAGAGCTTAAAGCGTGTTAAAGAAATGATTCATGGTGGAAGTACTGTACTTCTCGTTAGCCATAGCATGCCTACTATCAAGGAAAACTGTTCAAAGGTTGTATGGATTGAAAAGGGAAAGCTTCGAATGGTAGGTAAACCTGAGGTTGTATGTAAAGCTTACCAGCAAATGCAGGAAAAAGGTGTGCCAGAACCTATAAAAAAGGTTAGTGAGGTATCTTAGTTATGGAATATGGATTAAAGCAATATATTTTCGTAATTAGAGAGCTCACTACAAGGGAGATTAAGCGAAAGTATTCAAGGTCAGTATTAGGTATTTTTTGGAGTGTATTACAGCCACTGTTATTTATGTTTGTTATGACCGCAGTTTTTAGTGGGTTTACGCTGAACAATATTTCTTATCCAGTTTATTATTTGACAGGATATACAACTTGGTCAATGTTTAATATAGCTACTACCACATCTATGACTGCATTTGAAGATAATAAATTGCTATTTCAGAAAACAAAATTACCAAGAGGGATTTTTGTGCTTTCACGTGATTATACATCGCTAGTAAATTTAGGATTTTCTTCTATTGCATTACTTGTAGTTCTGATATTTTTTAGAGTGCAAATAAAATGGACTGTTATTTTATTTTTTGTGGATATATTTTTTGAATTACTTTTTACTGTAGGTATTTCTTTTTTGCTAGCAACTATATATGTTTTTTATAAGGATATTAAATTTTTATGGCACAATATTCTTGTTTTACTGATTCACATGATTGCGATATTTTATCCTATTGAGCGTTATCCAGAAGCTGTACAAGAGTACACATTGATTAATCCTTTGTTTATTTATCCTGATATTGCAAGAAAAAGTATTATAAATGGTACATATGAATTAAAACAATTAATTGCAATGATTGTTTGGGCTATTGGTTCACTACTTCTTGGATTTATAGTCTTTAAGCTGGCAGAAAATAGTATTATAAAGAAAATTTAGTGGGTGAAGTATGGAAAAACTTAGACAATATTATTTTGTTATGCAGCAAATTGGATATAAGGAACAACGAAAAAAAAGTAATGAGACGAGCTTGGGATTTGTTTGGAATCTGTTAAATCCATTGTTGTATATGGTGATTTTATCTACATATTACACCAATATAATAATCCATGATATTGATAGATTTCCTGTCTTTGTGTTTACAGGAATTACAATCTTTAATTTTTATAATTCATCAACAAAAACTGCGATGAAATCACTTGTTAATAATAAAAATCTTTTGATAAAGACTAAATTGCCGGTTGAGGTTTTTGTAATTAATAGCATTTATTCGGGCTTTAGGGAATTCTTGTTTTCGTCCATAGCATTGATTCCAATATGTATATATTACAAAGTGCATATTACTTGGAGGATTATTTTAGTTATTCCAATATTGTTAATCACAGCTAGTATAATTACTAGTATTGGAAGAATTCTAGCTATTTGTTATACATTTTTTGGCGATGTTGAGTATCTATATTCAGTTTTAATGTCAATGCTGGTTTTTGTGTCAGGTACTTTTCTACCACTAGGAAATTATCCTGAGAATATTAGATATCTTTTAACCTATAATCCTATTTTCCTTTCTATTATTTTATATAGAAACAGCCTAATGTATGGGATTCAATCCCATTGGTCTGCATGGGCAAAATTTTTAATGTGGTTTTTAGCATTGCTGATTTTTTCAAGATATATATTTGATAAAAAGAAAGATGATTGCATAAACATGTTATGATTTCAAAAAAAATATTATTGGTAAGCTTTGAAATGACATATTCTGGCGCACCTGTTGCAGTGTTAAAGATGGCTCGTGTTTTTAGAAGTATAGGGTATCAAGTTGATATTTGGACATTGCATGATGGTCCATTTACTACAGAGTTCAGCAATGATGGATTTGATATAGTTAGTATTAATTACCCATCAGATGCCGGTTATGAATTAGATAATAAATTAAAAGATTATAGGTTATGTATATGTCATACAATTTTTTGTTCAGAAATAGCTCGGTATATACAACGAGTTTTAAAAACAGTTTTATATATTCACGAAGCTGATAATATTGAAGAATTAATTAAAAACTGTGATATTATGCCAGATGACTTTTTAAATATAAATAGATATTGGTGTGTTAGTGAATATGCAAAGCAGAAGATATTAGATAAATATCAACTTGAGAATCTCGACATTTTACCTAATTATGTTGAAGAATATATATTAAAAGAAAATAACGTAGATTTTGAAAAAAAACTTAAATTATGTTTGGCGGGAACAATAGAATTTCGAAAAGGATTGGATGTTGTAGTTAGTGCTATAGACAATCTACCTGTCGAAGTGAAAAAATCTATTGAATTACACATAATTGGAAGGATACCTGAGTGGTCACAGGATTACGCCTCAAAATATATAAATCACGAATGTGTAGTATATCATGGTGAAATTCGAGATATTACCAAGTTATACAGATTATACAGTTCAATGGATTTATTTATTATAGCTTCTAGAGATGAATCATGTTCGCTGGTGGCATTAGAGGCGGCTATGTTAAAAAAAGCTTTGTTAGTAACTGAAAATACAGGTGCAAAATATATAGTTGATAATCCTAAATGTATTCTAAAAACAGGTGATACACATGAATTAGCCAATCAGATTACAGAATTCATAAAAAATCGTTCATTACTCAACTATGAGGGAAAGAAGAATTATAGAAATTATAAAAAGAAGGCGTCTATATCGAATTATAAAAAAAAATTAATACATAACATATTTAAAATAAAGTTTTCATTAAAGGGAGGAAATATAAAATGAATGAAAATGTAGAAATTTCTATTGTTGTGCCAGTGTGTAATGTAGGGGCGTATTTGGAAGAGTGTTTGGATAGTATATTAAATCAAACATTTAAAAGTTTTGAAGCTATATGTGTAAATGATGGCTCTACAGATAATTCTTTAGATATTTTGCGTGAATATGAGAAGAAAGATAAACGTATTAAGGTAATTACTAAGGCAAATTCTGGCTATGGAAATACTATGAATGTAGGCATGGATGCAGCTCAAGGTAGATATATTTGTATTATTGAATCAGATGATTATGTAGATAAGCATATGTTGGAACGATTATTTGATTCTATTGAGAAATATGATGCAGATGTAGTTAAGTCAGATCATTATATTTTCTCTACCAAAAATGGGAAAAATAGAAGTCAATTCCAAGCGGTATGTCCTGATGAATACTATAACAGAGTTCTTAACGTTACAGTATGTCCTGAGATTTTTACATTTACAATGATGAATTGGACTGGCATATATAAGACTGAATATTTACGTGAGAATAATATAAGACACAATGAGACCCCAGGCGCTAGTTTTCAGGATAATGGATTCTGGTTTCAGGCTATATCTATGGCTAACAAAATTGTATTTATCAATGAAGCATTTTACTATTACAGACAAGATAATCCTAATTCATCAATTAATAACAAGAAAAAAGTATTTTGCATTTGTGATGAATATAAATTCATGCGAGAAATATTAGATAGTCACAAGGAGTTTGGCGAGGAAATACACAAGCGTTTCTTTGAAAAGAAGCTCTTCAATTATTTAAATTCATACAACAGAGTGGCTATTGATTATAAGTTGGAGTTTTTAGAGCATATAAGTAAAGAATTCGAAGAAGATTTAAAAGATCCATTATTGAGAGTTGAATCTCTTGATCCATGGATTTTCATGCAGGTGAATCGAATTATTGATTCTCCAAAGTTGTTTATGCTCGAGGATTGTTCAGTTAGATATCGCGATCAATATAATGAGAGCCATGAAAAGCTTGTGAAGATTAGAAATTCAGAAGAGTTTAAACGAGGAATTAAAGTTAAAGAATTATTACATGTAAAATAATATAAAAAAATTAGAACGGAGAAAATCAAAGGTTATGGGTAATGAAGTGATGGAAAATGAATTAAACAAAGTTGAGAATGAATATAATCCAGTTATATCGGTAATAATTCCAGTTTATAATGCAGAAAAGTATATCATGAAGTGTTTGGAGACAATTAGCAATCAGTCATACTGGCATCTTGAAATCATTTGTGTTGATGATGGCTCTACAGATCATTCATTAGAGTTATTGGAATTGTTTTCAAAGAAAGATGACAGAATAAAGATTATCCGACAGAAAAATTCAGGTCCAGCTGCTGCTAGAAATGTTGCTTTAAGACACGCTACTGGTGATTTTATTAGTTTTGTTGATGCAGATGATTACCTCGAATATAATGCATATGAGATTCTAATAAATAAGATTAAAGAAAATAATATTTGGGATTTGGTTATCTTTGGAGGAAATGTTGTTGGTGAACCTAATGATTATATTTCAGGCGTGCTAACTACTCAGTACAGTGAACATATCAATTGCAAACCAAGTGAAATAATATTTAGAGAAAAAGCTGCGAAACCATTTCTTTGGTTACATTTAATTAGAAGAGAATTATTATCAAGCCCTACTGAGCTTTTCTTTGATGAGACTATGAATTTGGGAGAAGACCAGATATTCCAGTTCGGATATGTTCCAAGAGCAAAAAATGTTTTAGTTCTTGAAGATAAATTATACAACTATAGAATAACTAAGAATGCTTCATTGATGCAATTGTATAGTCATAGACGTATCAAGAAGACTGAAATGCATTTTGAGATTATTAGAAAAGTTGTCAATGAATGGAAGGAAATGGGCTACTATGATTCCAATAAAGATGAACTTTGGACATGGGCTGTTAGTTTTGTTTATTGGACTATTATAGATTTCCCTGTGGAATATAGAAAAAAATATTCTCAAGATTTTGTGGATCTTCTTGAAAAGGAAAATCATGAGGGGGCATATATTATCCTTGAATATGAGAGTGCTCATTATGATGAAATGCGTGAATGGACTTTAAATGATTATTCAGAAGAAAAAGAGTTGGCTCGTTTAGTAAAAAAGATAGAGCATGAAAATTATGAAGTTCAGGAAACTCTTAAATCAAGAGCGTTTAAAATTGGTAGAATTTTAACACCTGAAAGCAAACGATTAGACTTGTCTGCTTTTTAAAAACATAAAAGATATAAAAAAAGAATGGAATAAATAAATGGATAAATCAATAATTAATGTTAATAGAGTGGACTGTACTGGATGTGGAGCATGTAAAGTTGCATGTCCTGTAGATGCTATCAAGCTCGAATATGATGCTGATGGATTTTTATATCCACTAGTGACAGATGCCTGTATCAACTGTGGACAGTGTTCAAAGTCATGCCAGGTAGTTCACCCTATTGAAAAATATCCTACTCCTAAGGCGTATGCATTTATGGCATCGCAGCAAATTAGAGAAGTAAGTTCTTCAGGCGGTTTATTTTCTTTATTGGCTACATATGTTATTGGCCAGGGGGGAGTAGTATTTGGAGCTGTATATGCTGATGATTACAGAAGTGTCTATATGACAAAAGCTGAGTCTATCGAGGATATTGCACCAATGAGAGGTTCTAAATATGTATTCTGCGAGACAAAGGATACATACAAGGAAGCAAAGGAGTTATTAGATGCTGGTCGTCAGGTTCTTTATACTGGTACTCCATGCCAGTTAGCAGGCTTTAGAGCTTATTTAGGTAAAGACTATGATAATCTCCTATTGGTTGATTGTGTTTGCCATGGGGCTAATTCTGTAAAAGCATATGAATCTTGGCTAGATGAATTCACAGAGGGAAAAGAACTCAAAAAATTTGATTTTAGAGATAAGAATTATTACAAGTGGTCATCATCGGCTGTGGCATATTTTAAGGATGGAACTGTAAAGAAGCAGGCACATCGTGAATGTTTTTGGTATAACGGATTCCTTGAGGGTGTTATCAATCGTGATAACTGTGATCACTGTGCTTATGCTTGTGCAGAACGAATTGCTGATATCACTATGGGTGATGCTTGGCAGGTTTCACGTATAAATAAAGATTACAATGATGGCATTGGTACATCGTTAGTACTTGTAAACACTGAAAAAGGAGAAACTGTTTTCAACCGTATTCAGAAAGAGTTGAAGAATCTTGTAACACTATGTGAAGAGATTCCATTGGAAGAAATCAGAAAGTACAATGGAAATATTAATTATTCACAGAAGCAGAGCCCAGCAAGAAAATTCTTCTTTTCACATTTAGATGAGATGGGTTACCACAATGCATTATGGTATGGTCGTGGAAGAAGATGGGATTTTGGTATTGTTGGATGGTGGTTTGCATCTAACTACGGAAGTGCTTTGACTTACTATGCATTAGCAAAGCAGTTAGAAAACATGGGTAAGGCATCTATTTTCATTCCAATTCCAAAGCTGGATGGAACACCTTGGGATGATGATACAAAATATGTAGAGGCCTTTATTGGAAAACATTTCCATATTGCGAAAAAGAGAGATAAAAATCATATGCATGAAATGAATCATTTTTGTGATGCATTTATGTTAGGTTCTGACCAAATGTGGAGAGAATCTACAACAAAGCTTGTAGGACATACATTCTTCCTTGATTTTGTAGCTCAGGGAAAGAAGAAGATTGCATGTGCACCTTCATTTGGAGTTGGAAGATATTCCAAGGATCCAAATATGATAATGGAAGCATCAGTATTACTTGATAGTTTTGATGCTGTAAGTGTCAGAGAGACAAGTGGTGTTGATATTTGCCGTGAAGTGTTTGGAGTAGAAGCTCAGCAGATAATAGATCCTATTTTTTGGATAGATACAAGTGTATATGATGAAATTGCAGAACAATCATCTTTAAAGGATCTTCCAGAAAAATATCTGTTTTGTTACGTACTTGATCCGAATGATGAAAAGATTAAGATTGCAGAAAGAATTGCAGCCGAGCGAAATCTTGAGGTAATTACAATTCTTGGAATGCGAGAGGCGAAATATACGCGTGACAAGTGGACAGTAGGAAGAATTATTGATAATGCATCAGTCGAAGATTTTGTGAATGCAATTCGTAAATGCGAATATATGTTTACAGATTCTCATCATGGTGTTTGTCTTGCGATAAAATATAATAGAAATTATGTGGCAGTTGGAAATGTTGCAAGAGGTTTAGATAGATTTACAACTGTCGGTAATTTACTTGGAGTAAACAACAGAATCATTACTCTTCCACACGAGGGAGTTAATGATTATGCAGAAATGCCTGATATCGATTATACAGTTGTAAATGAAAAGCTATCTTATGAGATTAATCGGGGTAAGACATGGCTTATCGATGCAATCGAGAGACCGGTTAAGCCAGAAAAACCGATTACAACCTTATTTAAGCGTGTGCAGCTATTGGAAAAAGAAGTTGCTAAATTGAAACAGAAAATAAATAATTAGAAAATGGGAGATGAGACTATGTATGATTATCTAATTGTCGGTTCAGGTCTTTTTGGAGCCGTATTTGCAAGACAGGCAACAGATGCAGGAAAGAAGGTACTTGTTATTGATAAAAGACCTAATATAGCCGGCAACGTTTATACAGAAAAAATCGAAGGGATTCATGTCCACAAATATGGTGCTCATATTTTCCATACCAACATGGAGCACGTATGGAACTATGTCAATAAATTCGCCACATTCAATCGCTTCACTAATTCACCTGTAGCAAATTACAAGGGCGAGCTTTATTCTCTTCCATTTAACATGTATACCTTTAATAAGATGTGGGGAGTTGTAACTCCTGAGGAAGCTGTCAAAAAGATTGAGGAGCAGAAAAAAGAAGCAGGTATTACAGAACCAAAGAATCTTGAGGAGCAGGCTATCTCACTTGTCGGTACAGATATTTATGAGAAGCTGATTAAGGGATACACTCAGAAGCAGTGGGGGCGTCCATGTACGGAGCTTCCTGCGTTTATTATTAAGAGACTTCCTGTAAGACTTACATTTGATAACAACTATTTCAATGCGCTTTACCAGGGGATTCCAGTAGGTGGATATACAAAAATGGTGGAGAACATGCTAGATGGTATTGAGGTTCGCCTTAATACAGACTACTTAGAGAATAAGGCTGAGCTTGATGCTCTTGCTGATAAAGTTGTTTACACAGGTCCAATCGATGCATACTATGACTTTAAGCTTGGAACTTTGGAGTATCGTTCAGTAAGATTTGAAAATGAAACACTTGATAAGCCAAACTTCCAGGGCAACGCAGCTGTAAATTACACAGATGCAGAGACACCATGGACTCGTATTATTGAGCACAAGTGGTTTGAGTTTGGCAAGGATGATGAGGGTAATGACATTCCTAAGACCATCATCAGCCGTGAGTACAGTTCTGAGTGGAAGCCTGGTGATGAGCCGTACTACCCAGTAAACGATGAGAAGAATGGAAAGCTTTACGAGCAGTATAAAGAGCTCGCTGATAAGGAAGAGAAAGTTCTCTTCGGTGGTAGACTTGGTGAGTATAAGTACTACGATATGGATGCAGTAATTGATTCAGCATTAAAATTTGCTGAGAAAGAATTGTAAGAAGAGTACCAGTAAAGTTCCGCTTATTAGTTGAATCTATATACAAGAAAAGAATAAAATATGATAGCCCAACCTTTTTTGGAAATGCTGGCTTTAAATTAAAGAACTGTATCAGGAGACATTGCTTTTACTCAGATTGACAGAGAAATGGCAGAGTTAATGAGTGATTAGTTTGCCTAGGAAAGATAAGGATGGTCCTATTAGTACGGAGGAAGCAGTTAAACGTGCTAATATGAATATGGAAGAATTTGAGAAACTATTAAATTCTGATAACAAATAATTAATATCTCCCATCGAATGATGGGAGTTTTTTAAAGAGAAAATGAGATTAAAAATTTATAACTTTTTAGTAAATAAACATATTGGAATAAGAAAGCGCTATCATGCTTTTCATGACAATTCTACGGGAATAATCAGGATGCTATCGTGGGTTTATCTCTTGTGGCTTAACTGTGCATACTATTGTTTATTTATGCATTCGCTTGGCAAGGATGATAAAACCGATGTGTATGAGTACAAAAATATTGAGTCTAGAATATCAGAGATGGCGCATTTTAAAAAAGAATATCCGGATGTTTGTGTAGACAGATTTGTTGAAAAACTTCTAGGTTTTGATGTTGTTTCTTTTGATATTTTTGATACTTTGATTTTTAGACCTTTTTCTGAACCTGCGGATTTATTTTACCTAATTGGTTGTAAACTAGATTTCTTAAATTTTAAGGATTTAAGAGCACGTGCCGAGTTTGAAGCTAGATTAATCAGAGCAGAGAGTCAAAAAATCAAAAACAAAAAAAAGAAGCAAAGTGTAAAAAAACAACAAATTGACTACGAGGTAGACATTAACGACATCTGGAGTCGTATGTCAGATATCACTGGAATTGATGCGGTAAAAGGCAAGGCTATTGAAGAAGAATTGGAGTATGAGCTTTGCTATGCTAATCCATTTATGTTACAAGTTTTCAAAGAACTTCAGGCTAGAGGTAAGCGTATAGTTATCACATCTGATATGTATCTGACAAAGGATTTTCTTGTAAAGATGCTCAAAAAAAATGGATATGATGGATATGAGTACATTTTTGTTTCAAATGAATATCATAAGAGCAAGAGTGATGGTCGACTTTATGATGTAGTAAAAAACAAAATGGGGAATGAGCTTAGCTATATTCACGTTGGAGATAATGTACATAGCGATATTAAGATGGCTGAAAAACATGGCTTTAATACATTGTATTATCCTAACGTAAATAGAGCTGCTCTTCTGTACAGAACCTACGACATGTCTCCAATTATTGGAGGAGCATATAGAGGTGTAGTTAATAATCGCATATATTCTGGAGTAGATAAAAAAACGACTTCAATGGAATACGAGTATGGTTATATTTACGGTGGTCTGTTTTCCATAGGATATTGTGCGTATATTCATGAATATGCAAGACTTCATAATATAGATAAGATTTTGTTTCTCTCTAGGGATGGAGATACATTAAAGCAAGTGTATGAAATTATGTATCCTGAGGAAACCCTTTCCGATAAAATCCAGTATGTATATTGGTCTAGAAAGGCGGCAACTATTCTTACGTATGATTTGGATAAAAATGACTATTTTAGACGTTTCCTATATCACAAGATCAATCAAAAATATACAATTTTGCAGATTTTATCATCAATGGAATTAGAGAAATTAGCTGATAAAATTGAAGGTTATTCAATTGTAGACAAAGATGTTCCGCTGATAGGTAATGAAGGACGTAAAATAAAACTTCATTTGAGTGATGAACTTACAGATAAAAATGTTGAAATTCTTCGAGTATATATTGAGGAAAACTTTGGTAGAATTAATGAGCAATATCTGCAAAGAGAAAAGGCAGCAAAGCTCTACTATAAAAATGTACTTGATGGTGTTACAAAAGCGTTGCTTGTTGATATTGGTTGGGCTGGAAGTGGTGCTATTGCAATTCGTAGATTGTGTCATGAAAAGTGGGATATTCCATGTGAAATCATTGGTATGATTGCTGGAACAAACACAGTTCACAATGTAGAGCCATATCAAACAGAAACGTTCCTACAGTCAGGTGTGATGAATGCCTATCTCTATTCACAGAGTTTCAACCGCGATTTGCTAAAAAAACATGACCCTGCAAAAGACTATAATGTTTTTTGGGAGTTGATTCTAGGTTCTCCTACAAGGCAATTCAAAGGTTTTAAGTCCTTAGATAATGGTGCTGTAGGTTATGATTTTGGTGATTACGATGATAATTTAGAGGGAATTAAAGAAACACAGCAAGGAATTTTGGATTTTTGTAAGGATTATATTACTGCTTTCGGTTCGCCTGAGAATGGTCAGCACAAGCTGCTATATAGAATTAGCGGAAGAGATGCTTATGCTCCAATATTAGCTGCTTCTGGTAATAAAGAAAAATATCTTAAGGCTATCAGAGATAAATTTAAATTAGAGCCAAATGTAGTATAAGGTATAAATAAGACACAGATTGAAATAAATATTTAGATCGATTTTTTAGTTTAAAAATACTAAAAAAATGATATATTTTTTGAGTTCAACAGTTTTAAACGTAAAACACGTTTAAAACTGTTGAACTTTTTTCTTGAAAATTGTATTATTTCCATATGGAGGTAATTAAAAATGGTAAAACTATTGAAAATATCTGCAGAAGGTTTGATGCTTTTTAAGGATAAAGTAGATATAGATTTCTATACTGAGCAAAGAGTATTAGCGGATAATAATGAAATGGTGTTTAATCCATTTGGAAAGATATATACAAATAATGTATTGTCTATAGTAGGTATTAATGCCTCTGGAAAAACGTCGTTATTAAAGCTAATTTCATTTATCACTAGGCTTGTAAATGGAGCGCCTATAAATAATATAGATAGCAGGGATATACTCGTAGGAAGTGATAATGTTTTTATAGAGTCTATATTTTATAACGATCAGGTAGGAGTTTGTAAGCTTGTTACCAATATAAGAAAAGAAGTTATAAATGAGCTTGAGTCAAGATATATTATTGCAGAAGAAAAATTATTCATTAAGAATACTAAAAAAATAAAAACAAGAAGAGATATTCTTGAATTCACAAAGAATGATTTATATAAAGAGCGTGACAATTCAGCAGAATTTCTTCAAGATGATGCAAGTATTGCTATATCATTAAGTAAACTTTCTAAAATATATGTGGATGATTTGATTAGTACAACCAACCGAAATTATTTGCAGTTGATTGGCGATTTTCCACACGAATTAATAGCTTTTTTGGATCCTAGTATTGAAAAAATAGAATTTAATAAGAAAAACGGAGAGGCAGCTTTAAAGTTTTACGGAAAAGAAACTATTAAAGTTTCAAATCCTATGTTGTTTGAAAACTACTTGTCATCAGGCACGATAAAAGGAATTAATGTCTTTATTAGTGCGATGGTTGTATTTTCTGAGGGTGGATATTTATTAGTAGATGAGTTGGAAAATCATTTTAATCGTGAAATAGTAGCAACATTAATAAGATTTTTTATGAATAAAAGGGTTAATCCTAATGGTGGAACGTTAATATTTTCTACTCACTATTCTGAATTACTTGATGAGTTTGATCGAAATGATAGTATCTTTATTGTTAGAAATAGAGGTGGTATTAGTATTCAAAAATTAAGTAATATTCTTAAGAGAAATGATATTAAAAAGAGTGAGGCATTTAAGAGTGATTTCTTGGATGGGACAGTTCCTTCTTATGAGTCATATATAAATTTAAAACGTGCAATTATCAACAACCCTATTTCGGAGGGATAAGATATGGATGGTAGTAAATTGATTGCATGTATTTGCGAAGGGACAGCAGAAAGAGTAATTATCAATAAACTTCTAGATGAAGATAGGCTGATTTTTTCTAGAGAAGAATTATTGGATGAAGAAGTTTTGAAATGTCGAAACGCTAAGATATTTCAGGATAGGTATTTGGGAAAAGGTTTTAAGCAAGAAATAACAGTTTATCGTATTCTTGATTCCAGAAGGGAGAACTTTAAATTAAGTAACGCCTATAAAAATAAAGTAGATGTAATAAACGTCATCACTGCACCAGAAATTGAAATGCTGGTAATTATTAACGAAGGTAAATATAAAGATTATCAAAAGTATAAAAGTATAATAAAGCCTAGTGATTATTGTATAAATAATTTAAAGATGCCAGATGTTAAAAATTTTGAATTTATAAACATGTATTTTCAAGGTATTAACATGTTAGTTAATGCTATTAAGCAGTATAAAGAATTAGCGAAAATTCACAAAGATGAATTGTGTTTGGCGGATATTCTTAAAGCATAACTTTTATACATATAGGTTTATGATTGTAGATTTTTAATTAATAGCTTGAAAGGCTTAGATATTTTTTGAAGCCTATTTAAAAAATTATAATTATGATAAAATCATTAATATTTTTTAAATAATATCAATTATATAATCTATCAAAAGAAATATTAGGCAATTATTAAATACAGATTATATACATTTGGATAAGGGAGAAAAACTATGTATGATTATCTAATAGTAGGTTCAGGCTTGTTTGGTGCAGTATTTGCCAGACAGGCTACAGATGCAGGCAAAAAGGTACTTGTTATTGATAAAAGACCTAACATAGCCGGCAACGTTTATACAGAAAAAATCGAAGGGATTCATGTTCATAAATATGGTGCTCATATTTTCCATACTAACATGGAGCATGTATGGAACTATGTGAATAAATTCGCTACATTCAATCGCTTCACTAACTCACCCGTAGCAAACTACAAGGGGGAACTCTATTCGCTTCCATTCAATATGTACACCTTCAATAAGATGTGGGGAGTAGTGACTCCTGAGGAAGCTGCAGCAAAGATTGAAGAGCAGAAGAAAGAAGCTGGTATTACAGAGCCAAAGAATCTTGAGGAGCAGGCTATCTCGCTGGTTGGTACAGACATCTATGAGAAGCTTATTAAAGGATACACTCAAAAGCAGTGGGGACGCCCATGTACAGAACTTCCTGCATTTATCATTAAAAGACTTCCTGTAAGACTTACATTTGATAACAACTATTTCAACGCCCTTTACCAGGGGATTCCAGTCGGTGGATATACAAAGATGGTTGAGAACATGCTTGATGGTATCGAGGTTCGTCTTAATACAGACTACTTAGAGAATAAGGCTGAGCTTGATGCTCTTGCTGATAAGGTTATTTACACAGGCCCAATCGATGCATACTATGATTTCAAGCTTGGAACTTTAGAGTATCGTTCAGTAAGATTTGAAAATGAGATACTTGATAAGCCTAACTTCCAGGGTAATGCAGCCGTAAATTACACAGATGCAGAGACTCCATGGACTCGTATTATAGAGCACAAGTGGTTTGAGTTTGGCAAGGATGATGAGGGCAATGATATCCCTAAGACTATCATCAGCCGTGAGTACAGCTCAGAGTGGAAGCCAGGTGATGAGCCTTATTATCCAGTAAACGATGAAAAGAATGGAAAGCTTTACGAGCAGTATAAAGAGCTCGCTGACAAGGAAGAGAAAGTTCGCTTCGGTGGTAGACTTGGTGAGTACAAGTACTATGATATGGATGCTGTAATCGATTCAGCATTAAAATTTGCTGAGAAAGAATTATAAGATATAAAAAATGTAGTCATGTGTCAAATGCGACACATGACTTTTTTTTTACTATATAAAGTGTTTGTGTACAAACTTGGTCACAAGATTTAGTTTCTGAAAGTTCTGTTAAAAATCTTTTAACAGATGGTTAAACTTTAATATAACTACTGTGAAATTCCGTTATAAAACCCTTTCACATGATAATCTTTTCTTAAGAACTAATATTTCCCCTCCATGCATTAAGGAGGTATATGCTATGTGGAATAAGCTATTTACAAAAAAAAGATTATCATCTTATTTACAGGCCGGTGCGGTATTAGGCCTTGTTTTATTTTGCGGAATAACAGGCTATGAACATAATCGAAGGATTCTCGATGAAGAAGTACCTTTGGCTAAAATAGGTGTGTATAAATACTGTCCTACGGCGATAGCGGGGAACGTTCTGTACTGCTCTAACGAGGCAACCCCAGGCGAGGTAAAAGACGGTATTTGTTACAATGGAGTAAGGGTCCTCACTACAACAAAGGGGGCTTGGGATTCAGTTCAGGTATGTGACCCAACGGTGATTGAGGGCAATTTTACTTATGGGGGCGACTCATATAGATATTTAATGGCATACTTGGGTTGTGCAACCTATGATTGTACAGCAAATGAAGTGGGATTTGCTGTGTCTAATGATCTGGTGGACTGGAAAAAGACTGGACGCGTAGTGGCGGCAGTCAGGGATGGACACTGGGGCGTCGGACAGCCTTCGCTCATCAATTATAATGGCAACATTTTTTTATTCTACACAAGCGGCACAGCTTCCAAAACTACAACCTATGTGGAGCAGCTTGATTGCTCGGATTTAGGTAATATACAAAGCCTTGGCAAAGCACATATATCCTGCAGCTACGATTTTATCAGCAATGCAGATTTTGCTTTTTCTGATGGAATGATTTATATGACCTGTGATACCCATCCATTTCCTGCTGGAAAGCTTGATTTTATTTCATCTAAACAATCTGTTTATAGTTCACCATGGGACGGAACTCTTGAAGCCCTTGGAAGTGCACATTGGGAAAGAATAGCTCAGATAGGTTACGAGAATACAGGTCATGAAAGAAATCATAATGGTTGCTTTTCAAGAGATGCGTATGGTGGCTTGAATTCCAGAACGCTTTTTGTATCTATAGCTGATGCAATAGGTAGCTGGAGTGATAATCTTTACACGTATAGGTTTATGACTGTAGATTTTTAAATTAGTAGCTCGAAAATATATTGGATTTAAGCTGATATTGCTAATAATATGACTACTTAAAACCTCTGGTTTTCCAGAGGTTTTTTTGTGGCAAAAAAGCAGTAATGGGAGATATTTTAAAAGTTCATGTGCGAATTTACATTTAATTTTCTGTGGAAAATATACAATTCGGAAACTGCGTTGCATACTGATAGTTTCCGGCATAACGTAAAATCAATGTTTTTTGATAATTATTTAACAAGCGGATTATGAGAATTGATGAAATAGAGGTTAAGGTGTCTGAAAACTTATAATTACAAGGAATATATGACAAAAAAATTATTTGAATTTGTGTTGAAACTATGTTAATATTTTCCCATCGGGCGCGGTTTGAGGACTATTTTTTTTAGCTTGGTTCGTTAAAAAATTAACAGTTTCGGCTTAATGAAATTGTGCAGTATGTACACTGCGATATTTTTAATGAGCTTGTTATGAAAATATCCCTTGGCACGCCAAAACAAAAAAAGTATTTCTTATTTCAAAAGGAGAAAGAAACATGGGAAAAAAAGTAGTTATTGCTAGTGCATGTAGAACAGCAATCGGCACAATGGGTGGATCACTTAGTGCAATTCCAGCAGTTGACTTAGGTGCTACTGTAATCAAGGAAGCAGTTAAGAGAGCTGGTATCAAGCCAGAGGACGTAGAGCATGTATACATGGGTTGTGTAATCCAGGCAGGTTTAGGACAGAACGTTGCTCGTCAGGCAGCTATTAAGGCTGGTCTTCCAAATGAGACAACAGCTGTTACTACAAACGTTGTATGTGGTTCAGGTCTTAACTGTGTAAACCAGGCAGCTCAGATGATCCTTGCTGGTGATGCTGATGTTGTTGTTGCAGGTGGTATGGAAAACATGTCTTTAGCACCATTTGCACTTCCAAATGGACGTTTCGGTTACAGAATGACATGGCCTTCAAACAGCCAGGGGGCTTTAGTTGATACAATGGTTAAGGATGCTCTTTGGGATGCATACAATGACTACCACATGATCAAGACAGCTGATAACGTAGCTGAGCAGTGGAAGCTTACAAGAGAAGAGCTTGATGAGTTCGCAGTAAATTCTCAGAACAAGGCTTGTGCAGCTATCGAAGCTGGTGCATTCAAGGACGAAATCGTTCCTGTAGAAGTTAAGAAGAAGAAGGAGACAATCCTTTTCGATACAGATGAAGGCCCAAGAGCTGGTACAACAATGGAAGGTCTTGCAAAGCTTAAGGCTTTATATCCAAACGGTGTTGTTACAGCTGGTAATGCTTCTGGTATCAACGATGGTGCTGCAGCACTCGTTGTTATGTCAGAGGAGAAGGCTAAGGAGCTTGGTGTTAAGCCACTCGTTACATTCGTAGCTGGTGCACTTGGCGGATGTGCTCCTGAAATCATGGGTGTTGGTCCAGTTCCTGCAACAAAGAAGGCTCTTGCTAAGGCTGGTCTTACAATCGATGATCTTGATGTTTACGAAGCAAACGAAGCATTCGCTGCTCAGTCAGTAGCAGTTGGTAAGGAGCTTGGCTTCGACCTTAACAAGCTCAATCCAAACGGTGGTGCTATCGCACTTGGTCACCCAGTAGGAGCTTCTGGTGCTCGTATCCTTGTAACACTTATCTACGATATGCTTCACAACCCAGAGTACAAGAAGGGTCTTGCTACTCTTTGCATCGGTGGTGGTATGGGATGTGCTACTATCGTTGAGAAGTACGAAGGCTAATCGTTAAGACGATAAGCATACTTAAATTAGGATATAAGTATTCTGAAAATATAGAATTTAAGTGAGCGTCAGCTCAATATATTCAAATAGCTTGTAGCTATCAAGGCTAGTATTTCTTAAGCGAAGCTTTCCATTGCTGAGCGTAGAAATATTAGACTTGTTAGCGTAACAAGCGAGAGATATATTTTTGTCTGACGCGGACTAAAAATTTAGGAGGAAATTAAAATGAAGGTAGGCGTAATTGGCGCAGGTACAATGGGCCAGGGCATTGCTAAGGCATTTGCTATGGTTGATGGTTATGAAGTAGCTCTTTGCGATATTAAGCAGGAATGGGCTGAAGGCGGAAAGGACAAGATTGCTAAGGGATATGCAAGACTTGTTGAAAAAGGAAAAATGGAGCAGGCAGCAGTTGATGCTATCCTCGCTAAGATCACTCCAGGTCTTAAGGAAGACCTTTGCAAGGATTGTGACCTTATCGTAGAGGCTGCTTTCGAAAATATGGAAGTTAAGAAGACAACATTCAAGGAGCTTGACGAAATCGCTAAGCCTGAGTGCATCTTCGCTTCAAACACATCTTCACTTTCAATCACAGAGATTGGTAACGGTCTTAACCGTCCAATGATTGGTATGCACTTCTTCAACCCAGCTGATAGAATGAAGCTTGTTGAAGTTATCGCAGGTGTTAACACACCACAGGAAACAGTTGATAGAATCGTTGAAATCTCTAAGGAAATCAACAAGACTCCTGTACAGGTTAACGAGGCTGCTGGTTTCGTAGTAAACCGTATCCTTATCCCAATGATCAATGAAGCTGCTTTCATCAAGATGGAAGGTGTTTCTGATATCGCTGGTATCGATGCTGCTATGAAGCTTGGTGCTAACCACCCAATGGGACCACTTGAGCTCGGTGACTTCATCGGTCTTGATATCTGCCTTGCTATCATGGACGTTCTTTACAACGAGACAGGTGACAGCAAGTATCGTGCTTGCCCACTCCTTCGTAAGATGGTTCGTGGCGGTAACCTTGGTGTTAAGTCTGGTAAGGGATTCTACGTATACAACGCAGACCGCACAAAGACAGCAGTAGATGCTCAGTAATTCGTAAATAAAGCCATATAGGCTTTTATGTGAACTAAATGAATCCATTGTTCATAACCTTGGCAAGCGCGAGCAAGAGGGCCCCATGCCGAGTGAGGAGCTACTGCACCGGAGCGAGAGTATGGGAGATGGCTTGCGGGAGCATGATGAATTTCGGACAATGGATTCTATAACAATATAAGGAGATTCAGATCATGGATTTTACATTAGATAAGAAGCATGAGATGGCTAGACAGTTATTCAGAGAGTTTGCTTTGAATGAAGTTAAGCCAATGGCTCAGGAAATTGATGAGACAGAAGTTTTCCCACGTGAGAACGTTGAGAAAATGATGAAATATGGTTTCATGGGTATTCCAATTCCAAAGGAGTACGGCGGACAGGGATGCGATGTTCTTACATACATCATGTGCGTAGAGGAACTTTCAAAGGTTTGCGGTACAACAGGTGTTATCGTTTCAGCACATACATCACTTTGCTGCGATCCTATTCTTACATATGGTACAGAAGAGCAGAAGCAGAAGTTCTTAGTTCCACTTGCAAGTGGTAAGAAGCTTGGTGCTTTCGCACTTACAGAGCCAGGCGCTGGTACAGATGCACAGGGTGCTCAGTGTAAGGCTACAGAAGATGGAGATTCTTGGGTACTTAACGGTTCTAAGTGCTTCATCACAAACGGTAAGGAAGCTGATATCTATATCATCTTTGCTGTTACAGACATCGTTGAGGATGCTAAGGGACGTAAGTCTAAGAAGTTCTCAGCATTCATCGTAGAGAAGGGAACACCTGGATTTACATTTGGTACAAAGGAAAAGAAGATGGGTATCCGTGCTTCTTCTACATATGAGCTTATCTTCCAGGATTGCCGTATTCCAAAGGAGAACATCCTTGGACCTAGAGGAAAGGGCTTTGGTATCGCTATGCACACACTTGATGGTGGACGTATTGGTATTGCTGCTCAGGCACTTGGTATTGGTGAAGGCTCAATCGATGCAACAATCGAGTTCGTAAAGGAAAGAAAGCAGTTTGGTCGTCCAATCGCTGCATTCCAGAACACTGCATTCCAGCTTGCTGATATGAAGGCTCGTATGGATGCTGCTAAGTATCTTGTATACAAGGCTGCATGCACAAAGGATCAGTATATGGTTGATCACAAGACAAGCTACTCTATCGAGGCAGCTGAGGCTAAGCTTTTCGCAGCTGAGGCAGCTATGGCTGTAACTACAAAGGCTGTACAGCTTCACGGTGGTTATGGTTACACAAGAGAGTATGATGTTGAGCGTATGATGCGTGATGCTAAGATTACAGAAATCTACGAAGGAACATCTGAGGTTCAGAGACTTGTTATCTCTGGCGCAATGCTCAAATAAGATTGTTTATTATCGTGTGAATAAAAGGAGATTAAATACATGAATATCGTAGTATGTATTAAACAGGTTCCTGACACAAAGGGCGGCGTAAAGTTTAACCCAGATGGAACTCTTGATAGAGCAAGCATGCTTGCTATTATGAACCCAGATGATAAGGCAGGCCTTGAGGCTGCACTTAGAATCAAGGAGCAGAATGGTGCAAAGGTTACAGTTGTAACAATGGGTCTTCCAAAGGCTGATGATATGCTTCGCGAAGCACTTGCTATGGGTGCTGATGAGGCTGTTCTTGTTACAGATAGACGTCTTGGTGGTGCTGATACTTGGGCTACATCTTCAACAGTTGCAGCTGCAGTAAAGAAGCTCGACTATGACCTTATCATCACAGGCCGTCAGGCTATCGATGGTGATACAGCTCAGGTTGGTCCACAGATCGCTGAGCATCTTGCACTTCCTGTTATCTCTTATGCAGAGGATATCAAGGTTGAGGGCAACAGCGTAATCGTTAAGCGTCAGTATGAAGATAGATATCATGAAGTTAAGGCTCAGATGCCTTGTCTTATCACAGCTCTTTCAGAGCTTAACGAGCCACGTTACATGACTCCAGGCGGAATCTTTGATGCTTATGACAAAGAAGTAACTGTATGGGGCCGTGATGATCTTACAGATCTTGATGATGCAAACATCGGTCTTGCTGGTTCTCCAACAAAGATTGCTAAGGCATCTGATAAGGTTCGTAAGGGCGCAGGTGAGAAGGTTACTCTTGATCCTAAGGAATCAGTTGAGTATATCGTAAACAAGCTTAAAGAAAAGCATGTAATATAATAAGAGGAGGCAAACATAATGTCATTAGAAGAATACAAGGGCGTAGCTATATTCGCTCAGCAGGTTGATAATAAACTTAGCTCAATTGCCTTCGAACTTATTGGCAAGGCACATGAGCTTGCAGCAGATTTAGGAACAGACGTTACAGCAGTAGTACTTGGTCATGATATTGCAGGTCTTGCAGATAAGCTCGGCGAGTACGGTGCTGATAAGGTAGTTCTTATCGACAACAAGGAACTTGAAACATATCGTACAGAGCCATATGCTCAGGCTCTTACAGCTTATATTAATGAGTACAAGCCAGAAATCATGCTCGTTGGTGCAACAGCTATCGGTCGTGATCTTGGTCCTACAGTTTCAGCTCGTGTTAAGACAGGTCTTACAGCTGACTGTACATCACTTGAGATTGGTGATTTCCCACTTCAGGCTAGAGAAGGTCAGGAGCAGAAGCATAATCAGCTTCTTATGACTCGTCCAGCATTCGGTGGAAATACAATCGCTACAATCGCATGCCCAGACAACCGTCCACAGATGGCTACAGTTCGTCCAGGTGTTATGCAGAAGCTTCCTAAGGAGGCTGGTAGAAAGGCTGAGGTTATCAACTTCAACCCTGAGCTTACAGTAAACAACCGTTTCGTTGAGATTCTTAACATCGTTAAGAACGTAACATCTACAGTAGATATCATGGCTGCAAAGATTCTTGTATCTGGTGGTCGTGGAGTAGGTTCCGCTGAGAACTTCAAGCTTCTTGAGGATCTTGCAGAGGTACTTGGTGGTACAGTTTCTTGTTCACGTGCAGTTGTAGATTCAGGCTGGAAGCCAAAGGATCTTCAGGTAGGTCAGACAGGTAAGACAGTTCGTCCTAACGTTTACTTCGCAATCGGTATCTCTGGTGCTATTCAGCATACAGCAGGTATGGAAGAGTCAGATATCATCATCGCTATCAACAAAGATGAGTCAGCTCCTATCTTTGATGTTGCTGATTACGGTATCGTTGGCGACCTTAACAAGATCGTTCCAGCTCTTACAGAGGCTCTTAAGGCAGAGCTTGCTGCTAAGAACTAATCACATTTTATTTCTTAAGGGGCAATATCTATTCTTCCCAAAGATTAGATTTTTCCTATAATTTCTTTCTTTAATTTTATGAAGGCGAGTCTGTATGGACTCGCCTTCTGTGTTTTGTATATAAGGTGACTAATATTAGTCAAAGTGTTAGAATTAATAATATGAAAACAAAGAAACTCGATATGACACATGGCCCGCTTCTGGGCAAATTAATAATTTTCACTATACCTATCATTTTATCAGGTGTCTTACAACTTCTATTTAATGCAGCTGATGTAATTGTTGTGGGCCGTTTTGCTGGTGAGGCAAGCCTGGCTGCTGTAGGTTCTACAGGTTCTCTCATAAATCTCATGACTAATCTTTTCATAGGTATGTCTGTAGGTGCCAATGTTTGTGCAGCCCAGTTTTATGGCGCTGGCAATGAGGAAGATGTCAAGAAAACAGTTCATACCAGCACAGCATTTTCAATGATATGTGGCGTTGTTCTGATATTTATAGGTTTATTTGGTGCCAGACCAATGCTTGAACTTATGGGTTCTCCTGATCAGGTGCTAGGTCTTGCCGCTTTATATGTCAGATTATATTTTCTGGCAATGCCAGCCATTATGCTTTATAACTTCCTTGCTGCAATACTTAGAGCATCAGGTGATACATCGCACCCACTTATATTTTTGACAATTGCAGGTATAGTAAATGTTTTGTTTAATCTTGTTCTAGTAATAGTGTTCAAGTTAGGGGTGGCAGGTGTAGCTATAGCCACTGTAACATCAAATTATATTTCCTGCGGAATGCTGGTTTCATTTCTTATGAAACAGCGTAATAGTCTTAGGCTTGAATTATCAAAGATTGCAATAGATAAAAGGATATTGAAGAAGATAGTAAAAATAGGACTACCGGCAGGTATACAAGGTACTGTATTTTCGTTATCAAATGTAGTTATTCAATCTGCAATTAATTCTTTCGGTACAGCTGTAATCGCAGGCTCCTCAGCTGCAGCCAGCATCGAGGGATTTGTATATATCTCAATGAACTCGGTATCTCAGACAACAGTAACTTTCGTTGGACAAAATTATGGAGCAGGCAATGAGAAGAGAGTACGCAAGGTAATATTTGAAACCCTTGGAATTGTAACAATAGTAGGTGTTGTTATGGGAAATCTGGCATATGCTTTTGCTCCACAGCTTTTAGGTATATATACAGATAGTGCAGATGCTATAGTAGCAGGTACTTTACGTCTATTTTGGGTATGCTGTTTCTACTTTTTATGTGGAATCATGGATACACTGACAGGTGGTCTTAGAGGATTAGGAAATTCAACACTACCTATGGTAGTTTCATTAATTGGAGCATGTGCTTCCAGATTGATTTGGATAGCTACATATTTTCATACACATCATACTCAGGATGTTTTATTCTTTTCATATCCGGGAAGCTGGTTGTTGACATTGTCTGTGCATAGCATATGCCTAATAATTATTTACCGTAAATGGGTTAAAAAGAAGGAAAGTGAAATAAGGATTTAATATAATTGGGGTTATTATGTAAGATTATTCGTGGACGACAGGCGACAAGAATGTCTGACTTATATATAGGCGGGGAGGTTTTTACATGTATTGGAAGGAAATGTTATCTGCTATTTCTAAACCAGATAAAAATGCAGCAAGGTACGAACTGTCTACAGATTTCAAGTATACAGGTCTGCTGGAATATCCTAGACCACAGTTGCAACGTGAATCTTATATAAATCTTAATGGTAAGTGGGATTATCGTATCATCAGCGGAAAAGGTCAGGTGGTATCTTCTGGACCTATTGAAGTTCCATTTTCTCCAGAGACTGCTCTTTCAGGAACAGACAGACATGTGCTGCTGTCTGATGAAACCTTGGAATATACAAAGCATTTTTCTATTGATAGCATCAAAAAATCGAAGCGCTTAATTATTCATTTTGGTGCTGTAGATCAGGTTGCTCATGTGTTTTTAAATGGAATTAATATTGGTATGCATGAAGGTGGCTATACCTCCTTTAGTTTTGACATTTCAGATTTCGTTGTTGAAGGTGACAATGAGCTTAAGGTAAAGGTTAGAGATTACACAGATAAAATTGGCTATGCCAGAGGCAAGCAATCAATAGAGCCTAGTGGAATGTGGTATAGTGCTCAAAGTGGAATTTGGCAGACTGTCTGGATGGAATGGGTTCCAAATGCCTATGTTATGAGCTTTCGAATGACACCAGACATTGATAAGAATTGTCTTAATATTATTTTTAAGGTTTCAGAGGTACGAGGACAGCTGAAAATTACTTCATCTAATCAGGATTTAATAAAAACTGTTAAAGTCGAACAAATCAAGGATGACAAGCTTTATGTCAATGTAAAGTTAAAAAAATATAAACTTTGGACTCCTGAAGAGCCTAATATATATTTTATCAATGTTGAATACGGCAAGGATACATTCTCGTCTTATTTTGCAATGAGGAAATTCGATGTAGAAATGGATGAAAATGGTATTCCAAGGCTTACCTTGAACCATGTGCCTACATTTATGCATGGAGTGCTAGATCAGGGATATTATCCAGAGAGCCTGATGACACCTCCTAGTGACGATGCAATGATTTTTGACATCGAAACCATAAAAAGCCTTGGTTTTAATACCATCAGAAAACACTGCAAGATAGAGCCGCTACGATGGTATTTCCACTGCGACAGACTTGGAATGATTGTATGGCAGGACATAGTAAATGGCGGTACAAAATATGACATGAACATGATATGTCATATACCAACGGTGGTTAGGCCATTTGGAAATGCTCACGATAAAAATAAGCTTTTCCTTAGATTTACAGGGCGCAATACTGATAAATCAAAAGAAATCTGGTACAAGGAATGCAAGGAGACCATAGAACAGCTTCAAAGTATTCCTTGCATAGGGCAATGGTGCCTTTTTAATGAAGGATGGGGGCAGTTTGATGCTAATACATGTCTGGAATATGCGAAAAAGATAGACAGTAGCAGACCTTATGATGCAGCGTCTGGTTGGTTTCACGAGGATTGTGGTGATGTATTCTCAGAGCACATTTATTTTGAGGATTTAAGGGTGAAAAAACATTTTTCTAGACCTTATGTTATTTCGGAATACGCAGGATTTTCGCTTAAAGTGGGAAATCATGTAAAAAGAGATGTGCTTTATGGATACAAGAAATATGAGCATGGCAAGGATTTGCAGGATGCTTTTGATGATGTAGTAGAAAAAATAAAGTCCCTGGAAGCTGAGGGGCTTTCAGGGGCTATATTTACTCAGGCTACTGATATTGAGGATGAGGTGAATGGCCTGATTACTTATGATCGTAAGGTGCAAAAGCTCTATTAAACCAGCTTTGTGGGAAGGCCATTCCAAGGATGATTCCCATTACAATTGCGCCAGCTGTTTTTATAGTTTCAAGACCATATTGGCTGAAGTGAGCCATATCATTCATAATTAAATAATATGATGTGTAGTAGATTCCCGCGCCGGGTACCAAAGGAAAGATTCCAGAAATCAGGTAAACGGTGACGGGATTCTTTCTTTTGGCAGCAAGCGTTCTGGAAAATACAGTCAAAACAAATGAGCCAACAACATTTCCAAGAGTAGGAGCTCCAAGGAGTGTACTTATTATTGAATAAAAAATCCAACCTAGAGCACCAGAAATACCGCAGTAGAACAGTTCTTTTCTAGGTGCTGAAAATACTATAGCGAAAGCCACCGTGGCAAGCATACTTACAATAAATTCTATAATAAAATTGATATACATTAGACTAACGCACCTCCACCTATGATTTGGACGATGGTAATGACAATACCAACACCAACAGCAATACAAAAAGCGGTAAGAAGTGCATCAATCAGGCGGATTGATCCAGAAAGATAATCACCGTTGATGAAATCTCTGATACTATTAGTGAGAGGAATACCAGGAACCAGTGGCATTATGCTTCCTATTATTATCTTGTCAGAATGAATAGGAATACCTATGCCGGCCATTGAAAAAGCTAAAATTGCAATAAAGATACTAGCCAAAACATTTGTAACTGTCTTAGAGTTGGCCATTTTAGCTTCAAAATATAAAAATACTCGAAGCAAGCATCCCACTACTGTGGCCATAATTCCATCTAAAGGAGTGCCTCCAAACAGATAAGCGAAGCCTCCACATCCGATTCCTGTTGCAAGAATCATAACTGGAAGATTGTAGCCTGGCAGTTTTTTGCATTTTTCTAGTTGTTTAGTCGCATCATCAATGGAGATATTTTTTGCACAAACCTCACGGCAGAGGCTGTTCAGTGCTGCTATGCGGCCTAGATGCATCGGATACATAGGTACATGTCTAATCATTGAACTGGCGTTGACTGTAGTTTCATCTGCACTGGCAAATATACCATTGCTTAACACATATACATCGCAATCGGTGATATCATATGCATTAAGAATTGCCAGGACAGAGTCCTCAACTCTATAGACTTCGGCACCGTTTCTTAAAAGAATATCTCCCAATTCAACGGCGAAAGATAAGATTTTTTTTGTGTCTGTCATAAATAATTCCTTACTTAATTTTTCTACAGAATGATTATGTAATAAATGAAAAGATTTTTCAACCATGGTGGATAAAGTGGATAAATGTGGATAACTTTGTGGGTATTTTTTTAAGTAGTCTGAATAATGTGGTAGTTATGTGAAAAAAGATGAAGTTATCCTCAACCTTATTAACATGCATGTTGATAATGTGGATAACTTGGTGGACAAGTTGATACTTCTAACAACTTGTTAATAATTTTCTTGATAACTTTTTCACAATAAAGCAAAATGCTTTGTTTTCGTAAATGTACCTAGGTATTTTTGAAAAGTGTGATATACTATTTAACTAGATGTAAAGTAATAGGAGGTCTAATAATGGCAGAAAATAGTTCTTGTGCTTCAGCAAGCAGCTGCTCAAGAGGCTCTTGTGAAGGATGTCCTTCTCATGAGGCTACTAAAGCAGGTGTAAGAAATACTTCATTTCTTGAAGCACCTAATCCTAATTCAAATATAAAGCACGTAATCGGCGTAGTTTCCGGAAAGGGTGGTGTTGGTAAATCAATGGTTACCTCATCTCTCGCTGGTGTTATGGCTAGAGCTGGTTATAAGGTGGGTATCCTTGATGCAGATATTACTGGCCCATCTATTCCAAAGATGTTTGGTGTACATGGACCTGCTGCAGCCAGTGCAGAGGGCATGATGCTCCCTGAGGTTGCAGAGGATGGCACAAAAATCATGTCAATCAACCTTATTCTTGATGATGAGGAATCTCCAGTTGTATGGAGAGGCCCAGTTATCGCAGGTGTTGTAAAGCAGTTCTGGACAGATGTAGTTTGGGGCGATATCGATTATCTTTTTGTTGATATGCCACCAGGAACTGGCGATGTTCCACTTACATGCTTCCAGTCTCTTCCTGTAGATGGTATTGTCATTGTTACAAGTCCACAGGAATTGGTTCAGATGATTGTAAAAAAAGCATACAACATGGCGGATATGATGCATATTCCAGTTGTTGGTCTTGTTGAAAACTATTCATATATTAAATGTCCTGATTGTGGTAAGAAAATCGAAATCTTCGGTGAGAGCCATATTGATGAAGTGGCTGCAGAGCTTAGCCTTCCAGTCTTAGGCAAAATGCCAATGGATAAAGCATTAGCATCGGCAGCTGACGCAGGACGTATCTTCGACCTTGAAAACGAATACTTGGCCGACGCCAAATCAATCTTAGAAAACGTAGAAAAGACAGTTTAAATCTTTGTAACGTGAATTATTGAACAGTTTAGAGCCCTTAAGTGAGCCTGTAGTTCACAATCTGTGTATCTCTTAAGCGAAGCATTCCAAGCTGAGCGTAGAGATACACAGATTGTGAACGTAACAGGCGGACTAAATTACTCACAAAAAACTAAAAAAAGGAGATTTAATTATGGCACAGAATCCTGTAGTTACAATTGAAATGGAAAATGGCGATATCATGAAAGCAGAGCTTTACCCTGAAATCGCTCCAAACACAGTTAACAACTTTATCAGCCTTATCAACCACAATTTCTATGATGGAGTAATCTTCCACAGAGTTATCAATGGATTTATGCTCCAGGGTGGAGATCCAGATGGGACAGGCATGGGTGGCCCAGGCTACTCTATCAAGGGTGAGTTCACAAGCAATGGCTTCAAGAACGACCTTAAGCATGAGCCAGGTGTACTTTCAATGGCACGTACAATGATGCCAAACTCAGCTGGTAGCCAGTTCTTCATCATGCACAAGACTAGCCCACACCTTGATGGTGATTATGCAGCTTTCGGTAAGGTTATCGAGGGAATGGATGTTGTTAACAAAATTGCTGAGGTTGACACAGACTGGTCTGACCGTCCAACAACTGAGCAGAAGATGAAGAAGGTAACTGTTGAGACTTTCGGAGTAGATTATCCAGAACCAGAGACAGTTTAATAATTGCATTTAAACAGGTTTTATGTTATTATAGCGGCACGCTTAGGCGTGTCGTTTTTTGTTTATTTATCATTTGTCACTTCGACTATTTCTCCCAGGAGAATTATGAAATTTAATACTATTATTTTATGCATTATATTATGGTGCTCTGTAGAGTTTATTGCTATAGTTGTGTCTATTTTACACAGAATCACTCTAAAGCAGGAACACATTGCTAAAAAGAAATATATGCAGCGTTTGCTAGAGCTGGCCTCACAGGAGCAGGAATCTGGGGATATTATCCGAGAACTATACTATAGTTTTATAAAAGACAGGAAGCTAAGGATTGTTTTATTGCAATCCATGAGATATTCTACAGAGAAATCATTCATGTATATCTATTCAAAAATTGGATGTGAGCCGATGAAAAAGATACATACACATCTTATGAAAAGAATGGAGTCTAATGAACCTGGTGGCGGTAAAACATTTATTGCTCCAATCATTTCTATAAGTACAAGAGACTACCTGTTAAATGATGTGGAAATCTGGGATCAAAACTGGAAGGATCAGCTTAAAAAGCTAAAAAAGAGAAGGAACCAGGCTTTTATCGAAATGCTTCTGTCGTTCATGATTAATCTATATATCTATTTTAGAATACAATCAGTATTGTGTCTTATGATATGCGTAGTTGTAAATACGATAGGGGTAATAATGTATATTATTATTGATTATGAATGCAGCGTGGAAGATAGTAGAACTGGACTCGGGAATGATATTTTTGAGAAATACGAGAAAAAAATATCCCAGACCTTTGCCAGAGGGATAGAAAATATCTATCAACTGGCTGCCAGTCTGGGACTTATAATCAATATTACGACTGTTGTGATGCAATGGCTTGGGCCGGTAGCTTAATGCGGAGCTTTTTAATACGTTTTTTTTCAACGGCCATTACTCTGATGATGGTGCCATCTTCTGAAACATAGGTTTCGCCAACACCAGGGAAGTGGTCGAAAGCTCCGACTATATATCCACCTATAGTATCATAGTCATCACTTTCAAAACCTAAAGGAATGAGTTCGCATAAATCTTCCAGATTCATAGAGCCAAGCACTTGATATTCACGCTCGCTAAGTCGAACAACAGGGTCTTCCTCATCATCGTCATATTCATCGCGGATTTCACCGACTATTTCTTCGAGCAAATCCTCAAGGGTAATCATACCCGAGAGTTCTCCATATTCATCCAAAACGATAGAAAGTGTTGCAGCTTCGCTCCTCATTTCATCGAAAAGGTCGGATACATTTTTCATTTCATAAGTGTAGTAGGCTTCTCTGAGAAAATTAATGACCGAAAAATCCTCTGACGGATTTATGCCAAGGAAGTCTTTCATATTGACTATACCTATTACTTTTTGAGTATCAGGTTCACAAACAGGAAGTCGCGTATACATGTTTTCCTTGAACACTGAAATCAGTTCATCATAGGAAATGTCTGAATCCACCATGGTCATATCGATTCGGGGGATCATGACTTCCTTTGCGCAGGCATCTGAAAAATCAAACACCTTGTGAATCATGGTGCGTTCATCACCTTCTATGGCACCGGACTCATGGCTTACATCAACCATGGTACGTATTTCTTCTTCGGTGATTGTTTCATCTTTGAAATCAGGATCTATGCCAAAAAGCCTGATACATATACCGGCAAGAAAATTAACAATTTCTATAGCAGGGGTCAAAATCCACATTAAACCACCAATGATAGGCGCATACCGCAAACTCAGTTTAGTGGAATCAATTGCCGCCAGCGATTTAGGGGTGATTTCACCAAATATCAATATTAGCAAGGTGAGAATACCTGTAGCTATACCTGCACCGACGCTACCAAAAATATCTATAGCAAGGGTAGTTGCAAGGGATGAAGCAGACAAGTTGACTATATTGTTTCCTATCAATATAGCAGAAAGCATTTTTTTAGGCCGGTCCACTACATTTAGAACTTTAGAAGCTTTTTTATCCCCGTCCTCAACCATGGTTTTTAGTTTTATTTTATTTACAGTGGTGAGAGCGGTTTCTGCCGATGAAAAAAATGCAGATAAGCATAAAAGAGTGATTAAAATGATTAGTTTAATTAGCAAGTGAACGTCCAAACTTAAAAAACCCCCTTTTGTTGCGTACTTTGAATATTAAACATTATAAATATACTGAAATCTTGTTGCAAGTAACCCTATTAAATTAGACATCAGTTTGCTAAAATAATGCCTATGAGAAAAAGGATTATAAAAATAATGTTAATGATGAGCGTAGCTTCATGCTTAATGGGATGCTCTAAATACAATGAAAAAGAAATTGCCCTCAGGGATCAGGGTATAGCTGCAATGGATGAAGGCAACTATGAGGAAGCCATAAAGCTATTTAATGATGCCTTGGGCAAATCTGTAGGAAAAGTTACAGATTTAGAGTTGGATATAGATTATTACAAGGGTGCTGCGCAGTATGTATCTGGTCAATTTGATGATGCGGTAAAGACCTATACTTACCTAATCGAATATGACGAAAAAAACTTTAAACCATATTTCCTCAGAGGCAGTATTTATGCCAAGGAAGGTAATATCGGTCAGGCTATAAAAGATTACAATGCTGCCGTTGCAATAGACAAAAAGAATTACCTACTATATATAGAAATCTATGAAAACCTTATGTCGTTAGGCTATTCCGAACAGGCAATGACTTATTTGAATGATGGATTGGCTGTAGCAGATAAATCTACTGACGCCGGGTACTATAAGGGCAGAATATATTATTTGCTGGGACAAAACGCAGAGGCTGAGAAGCTTCTAAAAGAAGCAGTAAAAAACGACGTTTTGGAAGCGAAACTGTATCTTGCAAAAATATATCAGGATGCAGGGAACTATGAAAAAGCACAGCCTCTGCTGGAAGAATACGCTGCTTCAGATGAGGTTACCAGTGAGGCCCTTGGTACATTAGGCGATATTGCTCTTTCTAGTGGTGATTATGAGAGTGCGCTGAATTATTACGAGGCCGGGTTGAAGCTTGATTCAATAGATAATCTTCCACAACTTATGAAAGGCAAGGCAGCTGCTCTTGAAAAGCTATATAGATTTAGCGAGGCGAGGGATATCTTGACACAATATATAGATAAGTATCCTAATGACGAAGATGTGGCAAAAGAGTTAATATTCTTACAAAGTAGATAGTTTTCAGAAAAGGCACACTACAATATATAGTGTGTTCTTTTTACATCCAAATACTAAATATTGTGTGCGTTGAAACGTAATTCTACCTAGAAATTATTCAAAGAATAAAAATAAATTTCAGTAATAATGACGAAAAGCACTACATCTAGTGATTAGCCGTTGACCCTCTACTACATATTTTGATAACATATAAACAAGTCAGAAGGGTTGAAATGACCGGTTGAAAATACATTTCAATCCACTAACGGACCTTAGAAGAACGCACTTTAGTTACTACAACAAAGAGGTCAACAGGGGAGTCCTTTTGGGGAGATTTTGTTGGAAAGGAAAAATAGGTGAGAAGAATTGTTTGATGTTGTAAAAAGGGATGGAGAAGTTGCTGAATTTAATTTAGGTAAAATTAACGATGCTATTGCTAAAGCATTCGAAGCTACTGGCAAAGAATACAATGATGATATTATCGGTTTATTATCATTAAGAGTTTCTGCAGATTTTCAGGCAAAGATCAAGGAGAGTAAGATTTCTGTTGAGGATATCCAGGACTCTGTAGAAAATGTTTTAGAGCAGACTGGTTATACAGATGTAGCAAAAGCATATATTTTATATAGAAAACAGCGTGAAAAGATGCGCAACATGAAGTCTACAGTCCTTGATTACAAGAATGTAGTAGACAGCTATGTAAAGGTAGAGGACTGGCGTGTAAAAGAAAATTCTACAGTTACATATTCTGTTGGCGGTCTTATTCTTTCAAACTCTGGAGCAATCACAGCAAATTATTGGTTATCAGAGATTTATGATGAGGAAATCGCACAGGCACACCGCAATGCGGATATCCACATTCATGATCTTTCTATGCTTACAGGATATTGTGCAGGATGGTCACTTAAGCAGCTTATTCAGGAGGGCTTAGGTGGTATCACAGGAAAAATCACATCTGCACCAGCAAAGCATTTATCTGTTCTTTGCAATCAGATGGTCAATTTCCTTGGAATTATGCAAAATGAATGGGCAGGTGCTCAGGCATTTTCATCATTTGATACTTATCTTGCACCATTTGTTAAAGCTGACAATTTATCGTACGAAGAGGTTAAAAAGTGCCTCGAAGCTTTCATATACGGGGTAAATACTCCTTCTCGTTGGGGTACACAAGCACCATTTTCAAACATCACATTAGACTGGACAGTACCAAACGATTTGGCTGAGCTTCCAGCTATTGTTGGTGGAAAAGAGCAGGATTTCAAATATAAGGACTGCAAAAAGGAAATGGATATGGTAAATAAGGCATTCCTTGAGATTATGATTGAGGGTGATGCTAATGGTCGTGGATTCCAGTATCCGATTCCTACATATTCTATTACTCGTGATTTTGATTGGTCTGATACAGAAAACAACAGATTATTATTCGAAATGACAGCTAAATATGGTACTCCATATTTCAGCAACTATATTAATTCAGATATGGAGCCAAGTGATGTACGTTCTATGTGCTGCCGCCTTCGTCTCGATCTTCGTGAGCTTCGCAAGAAGTCAGGTGGTTTCTTCGGTTCGGGCGAGAGCACAGGATCAGTAGGTGTTGTTACAATAAATCTTCCACGTATCGCTTATCAGGCAAAGGACGAGGCAGATTTCTATGCTCGTCTCGACAGATTAATGGATATCAGTGCTCGCTCACTCAAGATAAAACGTGGCGTTATCACAAAGCTATTAGACGAAGGCTTATATCCATACACCAAGAGATATCTTGGCACCTTTGATAACCACTTCTCTACCATCGGTCTTATCGGTATGAACGAAGTAGGTCTTAACGCTAACTGGCTTCGTGCAGATATGACCAGCAAGAAGACACAGGAATTTGCCAAGGATGTTCTTAATCACATGCGTGAGCGTCTTTCTGATTATCAGGAGATGTACGGTGACTTATACAACCTTGAGGCTACTCCAGCAGAGTCTACAACATACCGTTTTGCAAAGCATGATAGAGAGCAGTTCCCACATATCATCACAGCAGGTAAGGAGGGTGACACACCATTCTACACCAATAGCTCACATATGCCAGTAGAATACACATCAGATATTTTTGATGCTCTCGATGTACAGGATGAGCTTCAGACTCTTTATACATCAGGTACTGTATTCCATGCATTCATCGGTGAGAAGCTTCCTACATGGGAGTCAGCTGCAAATCTTGTTCGTAAGATAGCTGAAAACTATAGATTGCCATACTATACACTTTCTCCTACATACTCAGTATGTAAGGACCACGGCTATATCGCTGGTGAGCACTATACATGCCCACACTGCGGAAAGCCAGCTGAAGTATATAGCCGTATCACAGGCTACTATCGACCAGTACAGAACTGGAATGAAGGCAAGACACAGGAATTCAAGAATCGTAAGCTTTACGATATAGCAGGCAGTGTTTGCAGACGTGCAGGTGAAAATTATGCCAAGTCTTCCAAAGCTTCTAACACTGATGTCGATTTGCCAAAGGTAAATCTTGAAATAGTTTCTGAAGAGCCTTTAACTGGTGTTAAGTATCTATTTACTACAAAGACTTGTCCAAATTGCGCTCGTGCAAAGGAAATCCTTGAGGATGAGGATTACATCCTCGTTGATGCTGAAGAACAGGTGGATATGACTAAAAAATATGGTGTTATGCAGGCGCCTACACTTGTAGTTATAAATGGTGACGAGGTTAAACGCTATGCAAATGCTAGCAACATACAGCGTTACGTTGATGAAAATTAATATAAGTGTTATTTGATTTAACTATGAGTCCCATAAAAAGTGGGACTCATTTTTTGTAGGTAAATGATATAGCTATCTGTTGAAAACCTCTAATTAACTCAGGGGTTTGATTATAATTATAAAAGCAAGAATCAATAGTTATACTGTATAAGTTTACACTTTAACTTACTAAAGTGTTATGCTATTATTATGTTACTATTCTAAGCGGAATTCACAAAATGACTGCTTTTTCAGAGTAGTAACATTTTTGTTTTTTAGAGGAGGAAGACTATGAAAAAAAGAGTTTTATCCCTTTTTATGGGTTTAGCTATGATTGGGGCATGCTTCGTTGGTTGTGGAAATAATGAGCCAGCAGAGGATAGCACACCAGCTTCAGACAATGCTGAAACAAAGGAATTTAAGGTAGGCATTATTCAATATGTTGATGATGCGTCTTTAAATCAGATTGTTGATAATCTGGAAAAGCAGCTTGATACACTTGGAGAGGAGAAGGGTGTTACCTTCGATTACAAGGACTATTATTACAATGGCCAGGCTGACTCTACCACTATCAATCAGATTGTAACTGAGCTTATTAATGATAATGTGGACGTAATTGTTCCTATCGCAACACCTACTGCTATGATTTGCCAGTCTGCAACAGAGGACAATCAGATTCCAGTCATATTTGCAGCAGTATCTGACCCAGAGGGGGCAGGTCTTGTAGCTAGCAATGATGCGCCAGGTGCAAACGTTACAGGTACATCTGATGCCTTAAATACAGAGGCGATTCTTGATTTAATGCTTGAGCAGGACAGAGATATTTCAAAAGTTGGACTTCTCTATGACAAGTCGCAGGATGCATCAACAGCACCTATAAAGGATGCTAAAGCATACCTAAAGGACAAGGGCATTGAAGTAGTAGAAAAGACTGGAACAAAGAACGATGAAGTTATGCTTGCAGCAGATGCTCTTATTGCTGAAGAGGTAGATGCAGTATTCACTCCTACAGACAATACAATCATGACAGCAGAGCTTGGTATCTACGAGAAATTTATCGATGCTAAAATCCCACATTACTGTGGAGCAGATTCATTTGCACTTAATGGTGCTTACCTTGGCTATGGTGTTAACTATGCCACACTTGGTGTTGAGACAGCAAATATGGTTGCAGAGGTTTTAGTGGATGGCAAGGATCCTGCTACACTTGCTGTAAAGACACTTGATAATGGTACAGCTACTGTTAATACAGAGACTGCAGCAGCACTTGATTTGGATTATGAAAAGCTTCGCGATATGTGTGACGGCTTTGTTGAAATCCAGACATCAAAGGAGTTCGAATAATTTAGGGGTTTAATGTTATGTCGTCTATTTTTACAGTTTCGATTTTTCAAAGTGCTTTAGAGCTAGGGTGTATATACGCCCTAGTTGCTTTAGCACTTTTTATTTCTTTTACAATTCTAAACATTGCGGATTTGACTACTGATGGATGCTTTACACTTGGTTGTGCAGTGGGAGCCATGGTTACATTGGCAGGACATCCATTTTTAGCACTGATTGCTGCAATGGTTTCTGGCGCTTTGGCTGGCTTTGTCACAGCCTTTCTTCAGACCAAACTTGGGGTGGAATCAATCCTTGCAGGTATTATCGTAAATACGGGATTATACACTATCAATATTGCAGTCATGGGATTTTCATCTCTTACTAATCTATTTGGCTGTGACACTATTTTTTCACTTGGAAAAGACGGATTCGCATATGCGATATTTGGTGACTGGTACAAGGTGATTCTTGTGGCACTTATAGTGGCAGTGATTGCGCTTTTATTATGGTGGTTCCTTGGCACTACCCTTGGAATGTCAATCCGTGCCACTGGTGACAATGCAGAGATGGTTAAATCATCTTCAATCAATCCTACCTTTACTATTACAGTAGGACTTTGCATTGCAAACTCTCTTACAGGACTTTCAGGTTCACTTATCGCCCAGTATCAGAAGTCAGCTGATATCAATATCGGTACAGGTATGGTTACTATCGCCCTTGCATCTTTAATCATAGGTCAGACCTTGATTGGAAATAAGGGTACTACTATCCGCAGAATTATTGGCACCATTTTAGGTTCAGTATTATACAGATTTATCGTGGCAATTGCTCTTAGAATGTCAGTACCGGCAGAGGCACTTAAGCTTGTATCTGCAATCATCGTAGCAGTTGCTATTGCAACTCCATACGTTAAAAGAAAGACAGCTCTTAAAAAGCGCGAGTTTGCCAACTACAGAGGGAATCGTAACAGGGAGGTGAAGGAAAATGCTTAAGATAGACAACATTTCAAAGACCTTCAATCCTGGTACTGTCAATGAAAAAGCGGCTCTTACCCATCTTTCCTTGGAGTTGAAAGATGGAGATTTTGCCACCATAGTAGGCTCAAACGGAGCAGGCAAATCAACCATGTTTAATGCTATCGCAGGTACCTTCATAGTTGACGATGGTAATATTTATTTGGATGGAGATGACATTACCTTCAAAAAAGAGCATGTCAGAAGTAAGGTTATTGGTCACCTGTTTCAAGATCCACTTAAGGGCACAGCTCCAAACATGACCATAGAAGAAAATATGGCTCTTGCTTATCTAAGAGCGAGCCATGCATCAAGCCAGCTGTTTTCCAGAATTAGCAGTAAGGATAAAGCGCGATTTCGTGAACAATTATCCTTGCTTGGAATGGGGCTTGAGGATAGAATGAAGCAGCCTGTTGGTTTATTGTCAGGTGGACAGCGCCAGGCACTTACCCTTTTAATGGCTACATTTGTAACACCAAAGCTTTTGCTATTGGATGAACACACAGCTGCTCTTGATCCGGCTACCGCAGAAAAGGTACTAGAGCTGACAAAAAGCATAGTGGCAGAGCGTGGTATCACCTGTCTTATGGTAACACATAACATGCATCAGGCCCTTGAGGTTGGAAACAGAACCTTAATGATGAATGCAGGCAGAATCGTTTTTGATACCACAGGTGAGGAAAGAGCAGGTCTTACCGTAAATGACCTCCTTGAAAAGTTCAAGGTAGGTGCTGGAGAAGAATTAGATAATGACAGAGTGTTATTATCCTAGTTTTTAGTAGAATTTATCACTTTACACCACTAAAGTATTATGGTAAAGTGTATCGTATTAAATATATAGTTGAGGACAATGCAATGAAGAAAGTAGTTAAATTTGGAGGCAGCTCTTTAGCAGATGCTGGCCAGTTTAAAAAGGTTGGCGACATCATCAGAGCTGACGAAAATCGAGTTTTTGTAGTTCCATCTGCGCCAGGAAAGCGCAATAGTAAAGACACAAAGGTTACTGATATGCTTATTGGCACTTATAATGATGCACTTGCAGGCAAGGATGTAACAGAAAATCTCAAGGCTATCAAGGCCCGCTACGACGAAATCATTGAAGGGCTTGAACTTAAGGATTTCAGCCTTGATGAGGATTTTGAGACAATAGCCGCACAAATTAAAGAAGATTTATCTTTAGACTATCTTGCAAGCCGCGGAGAATATCTTAACGGCAAGATTATGGCTAAATACTTAGGCTATGATTTTATCGATGCCAAGGATGTTATTTTCTTCAACGAAGAGGGACATCTCAACTCATACAAAACAGAAAAGACCATGTCAAAGGTACTTGAGGAGCATCCAAAGGCTGTAATCCCTGGTTTCTATGGATGCGGCAAGGATGGCAAGGTTAAGACCTTCTCACGTGGTGGTTCAGATGTTACAGGTTCTATCGTAGCAGGGGCAGCAAAGGTAGATGTTTACGAGAACTGGACAGATGTTTCAGGCTTCCTTATCTGCGATCCACGCATAGTTAAGAATCCTGTTGGAATGCAGACTATCACTTATCGTGAGCTTAGAGAGCTTTCATACATGGGAGCTTCAGTTCTTCACGAGGATGCTATTTTCCCAGTTCGTTCAGCAGGCATTCCTATCAACATCAAAAACACAAACAAGCCAGATGATGATGGTACATGGATTGTAGAAAGCACAGGCCAGCGTAACGAATACGTTATCACAGGTATCGCAGGCAAGAAGGGCTTCTGTACAGTACTTATCACAAAATCCCTTATGAATTCAGAGGTTGGCTTCTGTAGAAAGGCACTTCAGGCCTTCGAGGACAATGGAATCAACATCGAGCACATGCCATCAGGTATCGACACCATGACAGTAGTGGTACATGAAGATGAGTTCATTAATAAGGAGCAGGCAGTAGTTTCAGCTATCCACCGTAATTGCTCGCCAGATTCTATTGAAATCGAGTCTGATTTAGCACTTATCGCAGTAGTAGGTCGCGGTATGAAGAGCACAAGAGGTACGGCAGGTCGTATCTTCTCAGCTTTAAGCCATGCACATGTCAATGTCCGTATGATTGACCAGGGTTCATCAGAGCTTAATATCATCATCGGAGTTCAGAACGAAGATTTTGAAGCTGCAGTAAAGGCTATCTATGATATTTTTGTGACAACCAAACTGTAATATTTAGGCCGGATGAGGTGTTCATCTGGCCTTTTATATTTTCACCAATGCTTGCCATTGCCCCTCTAAAAGGGTACAATGTTTAAGATTAGGTGAATTATTTTTATTTACGGAGGAACTATGAACGAAGAGTACTATTTTACTGAGGATATAGACAAAGAATTAAGACGCCCTCAGATGAATGAGAATGCACGCCCAGAGAATTATGGACTGGCGATAGCATCCATGATTTTGGGTATATTTTCGTTAGTGTTTTTCCTTTTTGGAATTAATTTTCTGACAGCCATAGCAGGTACGATTCTTGGTATCATTTTTCTTGTTACCAGCATGCAAACCCATAGCTCGAAGGGCAGAGGTATGGCTATAACAGGTATTATCACATCTGTATTATCAATTGCGCTTTTTATCGGAAGTATAGCATATATCATGCACAACTCTGATAATATTGTCCGTATGTTTGAATCAGAGTTTTTGTTTAATCCTGGAATTCAGGACGAATTCAACTTCGAATACAATTTTGACTACGATATTGATGATAATGACTTGGATTTTGATACAGATACTGACAATACACTTTAACAAATTTGGATGAAAGCAGTTGGCCCAACCAGCCAAAGGCTTTGATATATATAAAATATAAGGGATATGTGACGAGAAAGCATATCCTCATAGAAAGGAATTAGTTTTATATGTACAACAAAGTAGACGCAAGTTTAAACTTCGTTGAGCGCGAAAAGCAGGTGCTCAAATTCTGGGAGGAGAATGACATCTTCCAGAAGTCAATGGATTCAAGAAAAGAAGGAGAGACATATACATTCTATGATGGACCTCCTACAGCAAATGGTAAGCCTCACATTGGTCATGTTGAGACACGTGCCATTAAGGATATGATTCCTAGATACCAGACTATGAAAGGCAAATTTGTGCCTCGTAAAGCTGGTTGGGACACACACGGTCTTCCAGTTGAGCTTGAAGTAGAAAAGCTTCTTGGCCTCAATGGTAAGGAACAGATTGAAGAATACGGTATGGAGCCTTTCATTAAGCAATGTAAGGAATCTGTATGGAAATACAAAGGTATGTGGGAGGACTTCTCTGGCACAGTTGGTTTCTGGGCAGACATGGACAACCCATACATCACATACGATGACAACTTCATCGAGTCTGAGTGGTGGGCACTCAAGACTATCTGGGACAAAAAGCTCCTTTACAAGGGCTTTAAGATTGTTCCATATTGCCCTCGTTGTGGTACTCCTCTTTCAGCACAGGAGGTTGCTCAGGGCTACAAGACAGTTAAGGAACGTTCAGCAATCGCCCGCTTCAAAATCAAGGGTGAGGATGCATATTTCCTTGCTTGGACAACAACACCATGGACACTTCCTTCAAACCTTGCACTTTGCGTAAACCCAGATGAGACATACGTACGTGTTAAGGCAGCAGATGGTTATACATACATCCTTGCGGAAGCTCTTGCTGACAAGGTACTTGGCAAGCTCGCTACAGAAGAGGGCGCTAAGGCTTACGAGGTCCTTGAGACTTACAAGGGTACAGACCTTGAATACAAGGAATACGAGCCACTTTTCGAGTGCGCTGGCGTTGCAGCAGAAAAGCAGCACAAAAAGGCTCATTTCGTAGTTTGTGATACATACGTTACTATGTCAGATGGTACTGGTATCGTACATATCGCTCCTGCATTTGGTGAGGACGATGCCAAGGTTGGACGTAAATACGACCTTCCATTTGTTCAGTTTGTAAACGGCAAGGGTGAGCTTACAGAAGAGACTCCATATGCTGGTCAGTTCGTTAAGGATGCAGATCCAAACGTTCTCAAGGATTTGGATGCAAAGGGACAGCTTTTTGAGGCTCCAAAGTTCGAGCACGAATATCCACATTGCTGGAGATGCGACACTCCACTTATCTACTACGCTAGAGAATCATGGTTCATCAAGATGACAGAGGTTAAGGATGACCTGATTAAAAATAACAACACTGTAAATTGGATTCCAGATTCAATAGGTAAGGGACGTTTCGGCGATTGGCTTGAAAATGTTCAGGATTGGGGTATTTCACGTAACCGTTATTGGGGTACACCACTCAACATCTGGGAATGTGAAGACTGTGGTAAGCAGATTTCTATCGGAAGCCGCAAGGAATTAGCAGAGCTTTCAGGCAGACCAGATGCAGAAAAAATCGAGCTTCACCGTCCATATATCGACGAAGTTACCTGCGCATGTCCTGATTGTGGCAAGACAATGCGTCGTGTACCAGAGGTTATTGACTGCTGGTTTGATTCAGGTGCTATGCCATTTGCTCAGCATCACTATCCATTTGAAAATAAAGAAGTATTTGAGCAGCAGTTCCCTGCTAAGTTCATTTCAGAGGCTGTTGACCAGACAAGAGGTTGGTTCTACTCACTTATGGCAGAATCTACACTTCTTTTCAACAAGGCTCCTTACGAGAACGTAATCGTACTTGGTCACGTTCAGGATGAGAATGGACAGAAGATGTCTAAGTCAAAGGGTAACGCAGTAGACCCATTTGACGCACTTGAGAAGATGGGTGCAGATGCTATCAGATGGTATTTCTACACATCTTCAGCACCATGGATTCCAAAGAGATTTGGTGAGAATGCAGTTATGGAAGGCCAGAGAAAGTTCCTTGGAACACTTTGGAACACATACGCTTTCTATATTCTTTATGCAAATATTGATGAGTTTGACCCAACAAAGTATTCACTTGACTTTGACAAGCTTGCTGTCATGGATAAATGGATTCTTTCACGTCTTAACTCAGCAATAAAGGCTGTTGATGAAAACCTTGGCAGCTATAAGATTCCAGAGGCAGCACGTGCACTTGATGAGTTTGTAGATGATTTATCTAACTGGTATGTTCGTCGTTGCCGTGACAGATTCTGGGCAAAGGGAATGGAGCAGGATAAGATTAATGCTTACATGACTCTTTACACTTGCCTTAAGGATATCGCACTTGCATCAGCACCTATGATTCCTTTCATGACAGAGGAAATCTACCAGAACATGGTTCGTTCTGTAGACAAGACAGCACCAGAGTCAATCCATCTTTGTGACTTCCCAGTTTGCAATGAAGCATTCATTGACAAGAAGCTTGAGGAAGATATGGATGAGCTCTTAAAGATAGTTGTTCACGGTCGTGCATGCCGTAACACAGCAAATATTAAGAACCGTCAGCCAATCGGTCAGATGTATATCAAGGCTGAGCACGAGCTTGATGAAATGTATGTAAGTATCATTGAAGATGAGCTTAATGTTAAGAAAGCTACATTTACAGATGATGTTTCAGCATTCACATCTTATAGCTTCAAGCCACAGCTTCGTACAGTCGGACCAAAATACGGCAAGTTCCTCGGTGGCATTCAGAAGGCACTTGCAGGCTTAGACGGTAACGCAGCTTACGCACAGCTTAAGGCAGACGGGGTATTAAAATTGCCTGAGGTTGACGCATCTATCGAGCTTGCAGAGGAAGATTTACTTATCTCTATGGCTCAGACAGAAGGCTTCGTAGCAGATGGAGACAACTACGTAACAGTAGTTCTCGATACAAATCTTACAGAGGAGCTCCTTGAGGAAGGCTTCGTACGTGAAATCGTTTCAAAGATTCAGACAATGCGTAAGGAAGCAGATTTCGAGGTTATGGACCGCATCACAGTAGCATACTCAGGAACAGACAAGGCCAATGCAATCTTTGAAAAGAACAAAGACGTAATTGCCGGCGAAGTTCTTGCAGACGAAATCGCTGTAGGTACATCAGGCTCTCACGTAAAAGAATGGAATATCAACGGCGAAACCGTAACGTTAGCAGTATCTAAAAACTAATCACATGAAGTTTAAATAGCTCGTTCGGGCCGTTGTAAAGATAGCCTGTAGGCGACAAATACTTACGTCTCTTAAGCGAAGCATTCTAAGCTGAGCGTAGAGATGTAAGTGTTTGTCGGCGTAACAGGCGAGTCAAAGACTATATGGTATCGAGCGAGCCAAAAACTAGGAGGGGTTTTGAGATTATGAAGAGACAAATGCCAAGTACCAAAGAAATCGAACGCGAGATTAAAGGTCGTGTTAAGTCTATGTTCCGCAAGGACTTCGATGAAGCCACAGAGGAAGAGATTTATCGCGCCTGCGCTGAGGTTGTAAATGATGTGGTAATTGATAATTGGCTTACCACACAAAAGGAATTTACAAAGCAGGATCCAAAGTGTGTTTACTACATGTCCATGGAATTTCTTATTGGACGAATGCTAGGTAACAACATGATAAATATGCGAGGTTATACCGAAGTTATGGATGCCCTTGCAGATTTGAATATTGATATAAATGCGATTGAAGATCAGGAGCCAGATCCAGCGCTTGGAAATGGTGGCCTGGGACGATTAGCAGCCTGCTTCCTTGATTCCTTATCAACACTTAGATACCCAGCTTATGGTTGTGGTATCCGCTATCATTATGGCATGTTCAAACAAAAGATTAATGATGGCTTCCAGGAAGAGATTCCTGATGATTGGCTTCAGACTAGATATCCTTTTGAACTTCAGCGTACAGAGTATGAGTTTGAGGTTAAATTTGGCGGTTGGGTTCGTTATGAAAACCAGCCGGATGGCAGTACAAAATACATTCATGAGGGCTACAATTCTGTAATTGCCACTCCATATGATATGCCAATTACTGGTTTTGACAATGGTATGGTTAACACCCTTATGATATGGGATGCAAAGCCAAAGGAAGTATTCAGACTTGCTTCTTTTGAACGTGGTGACTATGACAAGGCCGTAGAGGATATGAACCTTGCACGAAACCTTACCGAAGTTCTCTATCCTAATGACAACCATGTTCAAGGTAAAGAGCTTCGTTTGAAGCAGCAGTACTTCTTTGTATCTGCATCACTTCAGCGTGCTTTGGATAAATACTTGCGCTATCACCATGACATTATGCGCCTTCCAGAGAAGGTTGTATTCCAGATGAATGATACACATCCTACTCTTACAGTTGCAGAGCTTATGCGTCTTCTTATGGATGAGCATGGACTTGGCTGGGATGATGCATGGAAGGTTACTACACAGTGCGTAGCCTACACAAACCACACTATCATGGCAGAGGCTTTGGAGAAGTGGCCTGAGGATATTTTCAAGTCATTACTTCCTCGTGTATACATGATTGTTGAGGAGATTAATCGTCGCTTCTGCGAAGATATCAGAAAAAAGTTCCCAGGCGATGAGCAGAGAGTTCAGCGCATGGCAATCCTTGCTGATGGTCAGGTTAAAATGGCTCACATGGCTATTGCTGCCAGTTTCTCAGTAAATGGTGTAGCAGCTCTTCATACAGAAATCCTGAAAAATGTTTCACTTCATGATTTCTATGAGATGTATCCTGAGAAATTCAACAACAAGACCAATGGCATTACCCAACGTCGTTTCCTGATGCATGGAAATTACAAGCTTTCCGATTGGGTTATCTCAAAGATTGGCCGTGGTTGGATTACAGATTTGTCTCAGATGCAGAAATTAAACAGATATATCGATGATGACAAGGCACTTAGAGAATTCATGGAAATCAAATATGAAAACAAAAAGCGTCTTGCTAAATACATTTGGGAGCATAATCATGTAAATGTTGATCCTACATCTATTTTTGATGTACAGGTTAAACGTCTCCATGAGTACAAGCGTCAGCTCCTTAACATTTTACATGTAATGGATTTATATAACCAGATAAAGGAAAATCCATACATGGAATTTTATCCAACTACCTTTATTTTTGGCGCAAAGGCATCGGCTGGATATGAAAATGCAAAGCTTATAATAAAGCTTATCAATAACGTTGCATCCGTTATCAACAATGATAAATCAATTGACAACAAGCTGAAGGTTGTATTTATTGAGGATTACAGAGTATCAAATGCCGAGTGGATATTTGCAGCAGCTGATGTTTCAGAGCAGATTTCCACAGCATCAAAGGAGGCATCTGGTACAGGAAATATGAAGTTCATGCTTAATGGTGCGGTTACTATAGGTACTATGGACGGTGCCAATGTTGAAATGTATCAGGAACTTGGTGGAGAAAATATCTTCATCTTTGGTATGAGCTCAGATGAGGTTATAGCTCATGAGCGAAATCGTGACTATAATCCAGTAGATGTTATGAACAGTAACCATCGCATCCAAAAGGTTTTAGGACAGCTTGTTAATGGATATTACAGCATTGAGAATCCAGAGTTGTTCCGTCCAATCTACAATTCACTTTTGAATACACAGTGTACTGACAGAGCAGATATGTATTTTGTTCTTAAGGACTTTGATTCATATAGTGAGGCTCACAAAAAGATTCAGGAGGCATACAAGGATCAGAAGAAATGGGCAAAAATGGCATTATCAAATGTGGCTCATGTGGGTAAATTCTCATCTGACAGAACTATCCAGGAATATGTTGATGACATTTGGCATTTGGATAAGCTTGAACTTTAGTTTGGAGATATATAAATGAATCAGAAATATGCAGATAGGAGTAAATACATCCCATGGATATTTATTCCTACCTTACTGGCAATCGTAATTCAGACTGCTATCTCAATCTTTGGCCTTGAACTATACATAGTCAAGGCTTTAGGTGAGGCAAAGGGAGGCAACTACACTGATTTTTATGTAGGAGTTATAAAGGAATTTACTCAGGGGGATGCCTCTGCGGCCATGATGCTTGGATATGCTGTGATTACAGCAATTTTAGGTGCATGGATATTCCTTACTCAATTCAGAAATCATAAGTTTTCATCACTACGGGGTAAATCAAATAATGTTTTATTTACCGTAGTGGGACTTATTATTTTTGTGATTGGTATGCAGTATGTTACTCTCTATTTATTGAATTCCCTTGCATCAGCTTTTCCATCATGGCTTGAGGAGTACAATCAACTGATGGAAACCGCAGGTATAGATTCTGAAATGACAGTTCTCATGACTTTGTACACCGTTGTTTTGGGACCTATATGTGAGGAGATTTTATTTAGAGGTATCACATTCTCAGCAGCTAAAAAGGTTATGCCAGTTTATTTTGCGATACTTGTGCAGGCGATTATGTTTGGTGCGTTTCACATGAACAAGCTTCAGGGCGCATATGCTTTAGTTATAGGCCTTGGACTTGGCTACATCATGTACTTATATGACAATCTGTTTATCACTATCATTGCTCACATGATGTACAATCTTTTAGGAACCATCGGCAGCGAATATATGCCAATGCAAGAGAGCGGATCCTTAATTGTATTTTTCGTAGCAACACTTGCCAGTCTTATTGCAGTATATCTTTCAGTAATTATTATGAGAAAAGCATCTGCAATTGTTAACAATGACAGGTTTTTTGACGATATATAATTACACGGACGATAATCATAGGGACCAGGAAGGCCACATAGGTTTTCCTGGTTTTTTATTATTCACGGATTTGTGGCATCTATAGTGGAAAACAAAGGTATTTCTAATTAATATATGTGAATAATAATTTCTATGAAGAAGAAAAGGGACTTTCTTCCAGTAGTAGTGTTTGTTTTTTAAGGAGGAAAGCGAATGGTAATTCAAAACTCTGAGGTTTCTATGACCTCAAAATCTAGTGTCACTAGAGCAGCGAAGATGACTGTCCAGTCAGAGTTCACACCAACAATTCATCTGGAGGGCATCAAGGTAATCGGGGATGCCGGTAAAACTGAAAAGACTGACGAAACAGAAGGCGAGAAAGGAGCGTCAAAAGCCACTATTGGCGAAGAGGGGTTTCTTTCTTCTCTTAATTACGCTCTGGAATCTAATGGAACTGTGCAGGAGGTTGCGCCGGAGAATCCACTTCTAAATGCTCCAGCTAACAGAAAGGTAAGGCTTCATACCATGGAGTATTTGATAAAGATGCTGCTTTTGGGCAGGATCTTTGAGGAGGACACTGAATTTGGTCGTATGTTAAAAGAAAACTTTTGCGAGGGTGATAATGGCAGTTATTTAGAAGGAATGGACTATATCGACAATACTCATCCAAATTTCGTTCAAATAACTAAGACCAGTTATTCCTACCATGAGGAGCAGAACCTGGCTTTTGCATCTCAGGGTACAGCAGTAACAGCAGATGGCAGGAAGTTAAGCTTTAACTATAACTTCGAGATGTCAAAAACATTCACACAGCAGTATGATTCCGTCATTCAGACTGCTGTCAGGCGCTGTATTGATCCACTGGTGATAAATCTGGATGATTGTCCTACCACTATTACCGACCAGACTTTTTATTTTGATTTAGATGGAGATGGCGAGGATGATGAGCTTCACAATTTAGGCGGTGGTTCAGGTTTCTTAGCCTTAGATAAAAATGGGGATGGCATCATAAACGATGGCTTGGAGCTGTTCGGGGCAAAATCAGGCAATGGTTTTGCAGAACTTGCAGCTTATGATGAGGATGGAAATGGCTGGATAGATGAAAATGACCCTATATTTTCAAAGCTTCGTATTATGACCATTACTGAATTAGGTGAGAAGGAACTATATGGTCTAAAGGAGTCAGATGTAGGGGCAATTTTCCTGGGACGACTCGATACAGATTTCACTCATAGAAATGGCAATCAGTCTTCTGCTTACACTCGTGAAAGTGGCATATTTTTGCACGAAAGTGATGGCAGAGCAGGAGGCGTGCAACACGTTGATTTTGCCACCTAGTTTTAATATAATTGAACCGAGAAAAAAGGGCGGTTTAATTAAATGAAAAAATTGGGGAATAAATTTAAATTAAAGAGCAGCAGCGCACTTGTTATTGCAGCAGGGTGTGCTGTTGCTTTTATGTTTTTAACCACCTGTATCAGCTTTTATTTTTATCATAAACGAATGGAAGATGCTCATGTTCTACTTGAGGAAGCCAAGTACAATCAATACGATTCCTATGTGGTTATGATTTCTTCCGATGATAGCTCCGACTTTTGGCAGCGTGTGTACAAATCGGCCTATGAATACGGCAAGGAAAATGGTGTGTATGTGGACCTGCTTTCCGATAATGTGGATATGAAATACAAAAAGTCAGAGCTGCTTGAAATGGCCATTGAATGTGACTGCGACGGCATATTGCTAGAGGGGGATGACAGCCCTGAAATAGCCAATCTTTTAAGTAAAGCCGCTTCTAAAAATATTCCTGTTATTACCCTTGAAAATGATGTGCCATCAGAGCTTAGAGTCAGCTTTGTTGGAGTTAATAACTATACTATCGCAAATCTGTATGCAGCCTCCCTGGAGGAAAATATCGTAAAGCAAAAGCATGCCATGATTATTGGGGACAACACCATAGGTGAAACGGCTATCAATAATTTTCTGAACAATATTCAGGAGGCCTTGGCTGACAAGGATATTGTAAATGCACCTCTTGATTTTGAAATCAGAACCATCGAAAGTGGAGAAGCCTTTGCCACAGAGGAATACATCCAAAATATATTCAAGAAAAACGAATTAAAGCCTATTGTTATCTGTCTTGATGCCGTATCTACAGAGAGTTTTTATCAGGCTATGATCGACTACAATAAGGTAGGCTCGGTTCTTTTGTTTGGAAACTACGAATCACCAGTTATTTACACTGGAATCAAGCAGGGGGTTATCAAAAGCACAGTTACCATGGATGCAGACAGCATGGGGCAGACTGCAGCAAAAGCATTTATAGAGTATAGAGATTCAGGCTATGTTTCTGATTACATCAATGTCGAACCACAGATGATTGATGCAAAAAATATAGATGAATATCTAAAGGAGGCAGAAGATGACTAAAAATGTATTTAAGTCAATGCCTCTTAGAAAAAAGATGATTTTGGTATTCTGTTTACCTACCATTTTGCTTTTCATGGTAAATATGACTCTTTACTTAGGAACAAACCGAATGCTAAATAGCCTGGATGCAGTTTATGCCAGCAACAATTCTTTAAATGATTTATCGGAGGCTTTAGACAACCTTCAAATTTCCACAAGCGGATATCTGGGCACCAAAACAAGCGATGCCTTGGAACAGTATTATATTGCAGAACAGGATTTTGCAAATTTATTAGATAAATTTGACGCAAATAAGGACGATAACGAGGGCAGGGTGTTAGAGAGAAACATCCGAATTATGTCCTCAAACTATATAACCCTTACCAGTCAGGCTGTGGAAAGCAAGCGTGGTGGTAATGTTGAAAAATATAAAAATTATTATGATACAGCCACCAGACTATACAATTATATAGATACAAATATTACCAGCCTAAACAATCAGCAGTTTGTAAACAATTCCAAGTCATACAGTGCCATGATGGGGACTCTTCAAACTATAGAAGAGCTAAATATATTGACTCTGATTTTAATAGGCATGGCAAATCTATCTTTTGTAGTTTTGATAGCATCGACTATCACTGAGCCACTTATCAAGCTGGCGGCTGCAGCAAATAGAGTTTCAAATGGAGATTTTGAAGTATCACTTCCACAGGTAAAAAATAACGACGAGATAGGTGTTGTGACCAGAGCCTTCAACAAGATGGTGGCCTCCATCAAGGCATATATCACCAAGCTTACAGAATCCATGGAGACAGAGCGTAGACTCAAGGAAAATGAGCTTATTATGGCAAATCACGTTAAAGATGCGGAGCTTAAATATCTCCAGTCTCAAATTAATCCCCATTTTCTGTTTAACACATTAAATGCAGGTGCCCAGCTGGCCATGATGGAGGGGGCAGACCGCACAAGCGAATACATGCACAATGTGGCAAATTTCTTCAGATACAACATCAAGAAAAACAAGGATGTTGTGACCTTAAAAGAGGAGATTGAGCTTGTAGATATCTATATTTACATTATCAACGTCCGTTTTGCCGGGGAAATCCAATTCGTAAAGACGGTAGACGAAAGTCTTTTAGATGTTAAAATCCCAAGCATGATACTACAGCCAATTGTTGAAAATAGTATTAACTACGGTATCAGAAACATAGACTGGAATAAGAAAATATCTCTTTCCGTTTATGAGTTGGGAGATTATACCTGTGTCAGCATAAAAGACAATGGAATTGGAATGAGCCAGGAGACCATCACAAAGATTTTAGAAGGCAGCTATGAGGGCAACCCGAAAAAATCTGACTCCAATGGAGTGGGGCTTTCTAATTGCATAGAACGTTTGAACATCTTCTATGAAAGAGACGATGTTTTAGATATCATATCAGAAGGAGAAAACCAGGGCACCGAAACCTTGCTATATTTACCGAGATAAATTTGCCTTCCCCCCATGGGAAAGGTGGCCCGAAGGGTCGGATGAGGGCGTGTCTAGGAGCTTAAACAATGTACAAAATAATGCTAGCCGATGACGAGGGCATCGTAATTGACTCCCTCAAATTTATAATTGAAAAACAGTTTGGCAGTCAGTGTGAAATCCGTGCAGCCAAAACAGGCCGTCAGGTTATAGAGCTTGCTGAGGAATTTCAGCCGGATATAGCTTTTATGGATATTCAGATGCCAGGTATCAATGGCATTGAGGCCATGCGGGAAATACGTCGCACCAACAACCATGTGGTGTTCATCGTCATGACAGCCTATGACAAATTTGATTATGCCAAGGAAGCCATATCTCTTGGGGTGCTTGATTATCTGAACAAACCTGTGAGCCGAGAGGACATACTTCGTATCCTAAACAAGGCCATGGCCAAAATAGACGGAGAACGTAGCAAGCGAAGTGATGATTTAAAGGTTCGTGAAAAGCTTGAGATAGTAGTTCCTATCATCGAAAATGGCTTGATTCAGGATTTGCTGTTCAAGGAATATTTCAAGGAGGACATAGACAACTACAAGACCCTTCTTGGTATCGACTGCGACTATGGCTACATGGCTTGCATGGTGTTTGGACGTGAGCTTGTAGGAAACTATATGACCAGTGCGGTTGCAGCATCTATTCAGGCTCAGAAATCCTACAAGGAAATCCACACTATTACAGATGACTATATAAAGGGAATCATGGGAAATGTCATGTCCAATAAAATTCCAATCCTGATTCCATGCGAAAATGATACATTATCCTACAACGAACGAAACAGAGTAGTGGAAAATGCCAGAGCCCTGTGTAGAAAGCTTGCAGACAGATTTGATATGGATTTTAGAATTGGTTTTGGTTCTGTGAAGCCACTAGAGCGCATGGGAGAGTCCTACGAGGAAGCCAATTCCGTACTGATTCAAAACACCAGCCATGTGGCGCATGCCGATGATATGCCAGTGGCCTGCCAGTACGAGTCCAACTATCCAAGCGATTTGGAGAAGCGTCTTTTTGATGAGATTACTCTTGGAAATATAAATGAAGCGGTTTCTATCTCTCAGAACTTTTTCGAGTGGATGGAGGACACCTATGGAAACGACATGGACAGTATCCGACTGAAATGTATGGAATTTGTCCTATGGGCAGAGCACCTGGCTTACGAAAAAACAGGACGAATGTATGAGTTTAAGAGCCGTGCAAATTATCTGTCAGAGCTTATGAATCTTGCCAATCTGCCTGAAATGAAGGCCTGGTTTGTGGAAAAGATAAAATCTGCAACCTTCTGGGTCTCAAACAAACAGGAAGAGCAGTCAATGAGTGCTGTGAACAAGGCTAAACAATACATCGATGAGCATTATATGAAGGAACTCACACTTGATGACGTATCGAGAGTGGTAAATATCAGTTCATATTATTTCTCGAAGGTTTTCAAGGAGGAGACCGGGGAGAATTTCATCGATTATCTTACAAGACTGCGTATAGATGCAGCCAAAAATCTTCTGAAGACTACAAACAAGTCCATGAAGGAGATTTCAGCAGATGTTGGCTACTCTGATCCAAACTATTTTTCCAGAAACTTTAAAAAGTACACTGGAAAGACACCGACAGAGTTCCAAAAGGGAGAATAAAATATATGTGGGGATTTTTAAAGAAAGCAGTAGCAGTGGGCACATCCATGCTTTTGTTGTGCGGCTGCAGCAGTGGGACTAGTATAGAATCCGTGGTGGGCCAGGAAAAGGATGACGAGCTTGAAATAGGAATGTGCTTTGATTCCTTTGTAATCGAAAGATGGGAGAAGGATAGAGACGTCTTTGCCGCCACAGCATCATCACTTGGTGCCACAGTAAATGTGCAAAATGCCAATGGGGACATTAACAAACAGATAGAACAAATCAGATATCTTATAGATAAAAAGGTGGATTGTCTGGTTATCATTCCAATTGATTCAGCCGAACTTAAGGAAGTTGTGCTTGAAGCGAAAAAGGCAGGCATACCAGTTGTGTGCTATGACAGATTAATTTCTAACGTAAATGCGGATTTATATATATCGTTTGATAACGAAATGGTAGGTCAGATGCTTGGAGATGCAATCGTCTCACAGGGCGCTAAAAACGTTATTATGATTTGCGGCCCCCTTACAGATAACAACGTTCCAATGGTCAACGAAGGCTTCCTTAAGGTCATGAACGAAAACGGTATTCAGGTTTTAGATACCTATAACTGTGAAGGCTGGAAAGCAGAATATGGCAGCGCCTACGTCTATGACCACATGGAACAGATAAGGGAAGCGGACGCTATAATGTGCGGAAACGATGATGTGGCATCATCAGTAATAAAAGCTCTCGCTGTAGGGCAGTTGGCCGGGAAAATTCCAGTAGTAGGACAGGATGCTGACCTTCCAGCCTGCCAGCACATCGTAGGCGGCACACAGCTGATGACAGTCTACAAACCAGTAGGCAAGCTAGCCGAAGAAGCAGCCCGCCTCACCGTAGACCTAGCCAAAGGAAACACCCTAACTGTATCCGGCACCATAAACGATGGCTCATACCAAATCCCCTACGTAGCCGTAGAACCCGTAGCCGTCACCAAAGAAAACCTAGACGAAGTAATAATAGACGGTGGCTTCCACTCCCGTGAAGACGTATACCTAAATTCCCCCGCCAATTAATCATTCGTATAACGAACGCGCAAATAATGACAACCTAAAGATAGCCAGTAGCTAACAAAGAACGGTGGCACTGATGGGTGAGTATAGCGAAAGCGATACCCAGCAGTGCCACCGTTCTTTGTTAGCGTAACTGGCGAGCCACAGCCTACATTATCCATCCATAGCATTAAATTGCCTAAACATATCTGGACTAGCACAAAAAAGTGCTAGTCCATTTTTTATTGGAAGTAAGTTTTAGACAATAATGTGCAGAAAGTGACAACCATGTTAAGACACATATTTGTTACATTATATACAGATACGGGGAGCGAACGAGTTCCCAAATTTCAAACCTAGATGAAAGGGAGGTTTTTCTAGAATGAAAAGGAAATTATTAAGCGTAGTTTTGACAGGTGCTCTTGCAGCTTCAATGTTTGTTGGCTGTGGAACAAGCACAGAAACAACAGATACTGGTGCAGGGGATGCAGCTTCTACAACAGAATCATCTGATAGCACAGGAGGCGGTGCAGCAGGTGGAACAAAGGTTGGTGTAGCAATGCCTACAAAGGACCTTCAGAGATGGAACCAGGATGGTGCCAACATGCAGAAGGAACTTGAGGCAGCTGGATACACAGTTGATCTTCAGTATGCTTCAAACGACGTTCAGACACAGGTTTCTCAGATTGAGAACATGATTAACTCAGGATGTAACGTTCTCGTAGTTGCAGCTATCGAAGGTTCTTCACTTGGTGAAGCAATGGATATGGCAAAGGCTCAGGACATTCCTGTTATCGCTTATGACCGTCTTATCATGAACTCAGATGCAGTTTCTTACTATGCTACATTTGATAACTACAAGGTAGGTCAGGTTCAGGGCCAGTACATTATCGATCAGCTTGATTTAGATAATGCAAAGGATACATTCACAATGGAAATTACAGCCGGTGACCCAGGCGACAATAACGCTGGCTTCTTCTATGATGGTGCTATGGACCTTCTTAAGCCATACATCGAAAAAGGCACAATCGAAGTTAAGTCTGGTCAGGTTGATTTCTCTGACGTAGCTACAGCAGCATGGGCAACAGAGACAGCACAGTCTCGTATGGAGAATATCCTTTCTTCTTACTATGCTGATGGCACAGACCTTGACATCTGCCTCTGCTCAAATGACTCTACAGCACTTGGTGTTGAGAACGCACTTGCAGCAAACTATAACGGCAAATATCCAATCGTAACTGGTCAGGATTGCGATATCGAGAATACAAAGAACATGATCGCTGGAAAGCAGTCTATGTCAGTATTCAAGGATACACGTACACTTGCTTCACAGGTTGTTAAGATGGTAGGTCAGATTCTTAGCGGCGAGACAGTTGATGTAAACGATACAGAGACATACGACAATGGTACAGGAATCATTCCTTCATACCTTTGCGAGCCTGTATTCGCTGACAAGGATAACTATGAGAAGCTCCTCATCGAGTCTGGTTACTATACAGAGGATCAGTTAAAGTAAATGCAAATGATTTCAAAGAAATCGTTTGCCACGAGCAGCCCACTTTGGGCGAAGCCCAATTACAATGGCTGCTCTTCCCGTACAATATAGGGCAATTTGATAGGGCAGGGAAACCTGCCCTATTTCTAAGAGAAAATAAAGAGAATTATTTGAAGAGAGTAAATCTTTTTTAGTTTATAAGTATTTTTTTAAGGGAGGAAAAACAAGTGGGAAATACAATACTTGAGATGAAAAACATCGTTAAAGAGTTCCCAGGAGTAAAGGCCCTTGATAACGTTAATCTAAAGGTAGAGGAAGGCGAAATTCATGCTCTTGTTGGTGAGAATGGTGCCGGCAAATCTACTTTGATGAATGTATTAAGTGGAATTTATCCATATGGATCTTACACAGGCGACATCGTATATAAAGGTGAGGTGTGTCAGTTCCAAAACATTAAGGACTCAGAGGGTAAGGGAATTGTTATTATCCATCAGGAGTTAGCTCTTATACCTTACATGTCAATCGGTGAGAACATGTTCCTTGGAAATGAGCAAGGCAAAAAGGCAGCCATTGACTGGGATAAGACATACGCAGAGGCTGATAAATACTTAAAGATGGTTGGTCTTTCAGAAAGCAGCCGTACACTTATTAAAGATATCGGTGTTGGTAAGCAGCAGCTTGTAGAAATTGCAAAGGCACTTGCAAAGCACGCTAAATTACTTATCCTTGATGAGCCTACTTCATCTCTTAACGAGACAGATTCAAAGGCACTTCTTGATTTACTTCTTAAGTTCAAAAAAGAGGGGATGACATCTATTATCATCTCCCATAAGCTTAATGAGGTATCTTATGTAGCAGATAAAATCACAGTTATCCGTGATGGTTCTACAATTGAAACACTTGATAAGAATGTTGATGAAATCACAGAAGACAGAATTATCAAGGGCATGGTTGGCCGTGAAATGACAGACCGTTTCCCTAAGCGTCAGGGTGTTAAAATCGGCGACATCGCTATGGAGGTTAAGGATTGGACAGTTTACCATCCACAGTTCTCCGAGAGAAAGGTTGTTGATGGAGTCTCCATGAATATCCGTAAAGGCGAAGTAGTTGGTATCGCAGGTCTTATGGGTGCAGGACGTACAGAGCTTGCAATGTCAATCTTTGGCAAATCCTATGGAACAAATATTTCCGGAACCCTTATTTTAAATGGCGAGGAAGTTCAGCTTAAGACTATAAAAGATGCCATCAAGCATAAGCTTGCCTATGTTACTGAGGATAGAAAGGGCAACGGACTTGTCCTTACCAATCCAATCAAAATCAATACAACTCTTGCAAATCTTTCAGAGCTTTGCTCAAAGCATGTTATTGATCAGGATAAGGAGTATCAGGTAGCAGAGGAGTACAGACAAAAGCTTAAGACAAAATGTCCATCAGTAGAACAAAATGTAGGTAACCTTTCAGGTGGAAATCAGCAGAAAGTTCTTCTTGCAAAATGGATGTTTGCAAACCCAGATGTTCTTATCCTTGATGAGCCAACAAGAGGTATCGACGTTGGTGCAAAATATGAAATCTACTGTATCATCAATGACCTTGTTGCAGCAGGCAAATCGGTAATTATGATTTCTTCCGAGCTTCCAGAGGTACTTGGTATGTCAGACAGAATTTATGTTATGAATGAAGGCAAGATGGTTGGTGAAATGGCTGGAGCAGAGGCTTCACAGGAAAGCATCATGTCTTGCATCTTAAAGAATTAGAAGGGAGAGGAATCATGGTTTCAAATAATATTGGAAACGTTTTAAAGAAGTACACCATGGTAATCGCCCTGGTGATCATTATCGGAATTTTCTACGTTGGAACAGGTGGAACAATTCTTTTATCACAGAATGTAAACAACCTTCTTTCACAGAACGCATACGTATTCGTTCTTGGAACAGGTATGTTACTTTGTATCCTGACCGGTGGTAACATCGATCTTTCAGTTGGTTCAGTAGTTTGCTTCGTAGGTGGCATCGGAGCAATGCTCATGAGCAAGAATGTAAATGTTTGGGTGGCAGTAATTGTAATGCTTCTTGCAGGTGTTGCAGTTGGTGCATGGCAGGCCTTCTGGGTTGCATATGTCAACGTTCCACCATTCATTGCAACACTTGCTGGTATGTACGCTTTCCGCGGATTATCTAACGTAGTTCTTAACGGATATGCGGTATCTATTTCAAACACAACATTCCTTAATGTTTTCGGTGGTGGTGCTGATTGTTATATCCCAGATTTCTTCCACGGAACTGGACTTAACATCACTTGTATGTTAGCAGGTGTTATCGCAGTAGCTGTATATGTTCTTTTGTCTGTAAAAAACAGAATCAGTGCAGCAAGAAAAGGCTATGAAACAACAAGCGCAGGTGGTTTCTATGCAAAGCTTGTAGTTATCTCAGCAGTTATTTTATATCTTGCATATAAGCTTGCAGGTTATAAGGGAATTCCTACATCACTTATCTGGATTGTTGTTATCATTCTTGCATACAACTACGTAACAACAAAGACTACAATTGGTCGTTATCTATATGCGGTTGGTGGTAACGAGAAGGCTACACAGCTTTCTGGTATCAACACAAAGAAGGTATACTTCTTCGCATATACGAATATGGGATTTTTAGCAGCCTTCGCTGGTATCCTTACAGTTGCCCGCGCAGCCAGCGCTCAGCCTACGTACGGACAGTTCTATGAGATGGACGCAATCGGTGCCTGCTTCATCGGCGGCGCTTCTGCATACGGCGGAACAGGTTCAGTATTCGGAGCAATCATTGGTGCTCTTTTAATGGGTGTCATCAACCAGGGTATGTTAATCATGGGTGTAGATGCCAACTATCAGAAGGTTGTAAAAGGCCTCGTACTTCTAGCAGCGGTTATCTTTGATGTAATGTCTAAGAGAGAAAAGAAGTAGGAAGGGAGGAGCGAAAAGTGAAAGACAAGATTTTTAAAATATTAAAAGAAAACACAATGCTCATTGTACTGGTCCTAGTTGTTATCTTCTTTAACATTACAACACATGGCACAATGCTTATGCCAAGTCAGTTCAATGCTCTTATCACACAGAATGCATATGTATATGTTTTAGCAACTGGTATGCTGATGTGTATGTTGACCGGTGGTAACATCGATCTTTCCTGCGGTTCATTCGTTTGCTTCGTTGGTGTACTTGGAGCAAAGGTTATGGTAGATTATGGAGCTTCAACTCCTGTGGGCATTATCGTAATGCTTCTCATTGGTGTGATTTATGGTTGCGTACTCGGATACGTAATTGCGTATCTCAACATTCCACCATGGATTGCTACCCTTGCTGGCTTCCTTGCTCTTAGAGGCTGGGGCGTTGCTTTAATGCACGGCGCTTCAAATATCAGCCCACTTCCACCAAGCTTCTGTGGACTTTTCACTGGCAAGATGAACGATTTATTCGGCGGCCCTAGAATCGGTGGTGTTCAGTACAATATGACAAGTATCGTAATCGGACTTATCGCTTCAATCATTGTTGTGTTCCTCCTAGTGAGAGAGCGCGCAACAAAACTTAAGAAGGGCTACGTGGCAGACAGTTTAGCAAAGGTTGTTATCAAATCAGTTCTTATCTGCTTTGTAATCATGCTCTTTGCATACAAGTTCTCACTTGCAGGTGGTCTTCCTTATGCACTTATCTGGGTTGCAGTAATCGTTCTTATTTACAGCTTTATCACATCAAAGACAGATATTGGACGTTACTTCTACACAATCGGTGGCAACAAGGAAGCAACAAGACTTTCTGGTATCGACACCAAGAAAATCATGTTCATAGCTTACCTTAACATGGCTGTTCTTACTGTTGTATCTGCATTCCTTACAATGTCTCGTTTCCAGGCTGCAAACTCTACAGCTGGAACAAACTACGAAATGGATGCAATCTCAGCCTGCGTAGTTGGTGGTGTATCAGCTTACGGCGGTTCAGGTACAGTATTTGGAATGATTGTCGGTGCTACACTTATCGGTGTTATCAACCTTGGTATGTCCCTTATGGGTATCGATGCCAACTGGCAGAAGGTTGTAAAGGGTGTAGTACTTCTTGGAGCAGTAGTATTTGAAATTCTTAACAACAAAAAGAAGGCTGGTAAATAAATTTTAATCATTTATCATCTTCATTTAATTCTCTAAAAAAGGCTCAGGTGTCAGTGACACTTGGGCCTTTATAACTATTCATATCTTAGTGCGTCAATTGGATTAAGCTTTGCTGCTTTATTGGCTGGATAATATCCAAAGAAAATACCAATGGCCATAGAGAATACAACGGCAACAATTATGGCTGTTACAGAAACAGATGCTTCATAGCCCATATATGTGGCGGCGATTGCACCAAGGCCAACTCCCAGCAGAATGCCAATGATACCTCCAATGATACAGATTACTACAGATTCAGTGATAAACTGTAATCTTACAGATGCATTTGTGGCGCCAAGAGCTTTTCGAGTGCCGATTTCTTTTGTACGCTCAGTGATGGATACAAGCATAATATTCATGACACCTATACTACCTACAACCAGTGAAATACCTGCAATAATAGCAAGTGCAATTTCTATATTTCCTATCATCGATGTCATGGATTCTATCATTGAAGACATACTTGTGACTGACACTTCATAGTCCTCATTATTAGAGTAATAAACAGTGTTAAAGTAAGCTTCCACTGTATCAGCAAAAGCTTCTGAATCAGTATCAATTGTGGTTACCAAAGTGATACTCTGATATCCATCATTTAATGTATGAAGCTGATTGCGTGCGGTATCAAAAGGAATATACATATCTGTCCTGGTGTCCTCTGTGGACGAACTTGAATAGGTACTGTCATCATATTCATAAACACCCACAATATAATAAGTATAATATTTGCCATTAATGCTAATTTCTACTGAAGAACCAAGGGCGGCATTTGTGTCGCCATCAAACATATTGTTTACAAAATAGTCAGATACGATAGCAACCTTCTGTGCATTATCATAATCCTTGTCGATAAAGGTTCTACCTGCTAAAAGCTCCAAATCAGTGTAATCCATGTAGTCTTGATTGTAACCAATAATATTTACATTGGCATATAAACTTCCATCTGTGGCAGTTCCATTTCCTACGGTGGTTGATAGCAGAGTGTATTTAATATTGTCACCGTATTCATCTAAAAATGAATCCACCATTTCATCTGTGAGATAATCATCTGTATCCATGGATCTTTGGCTGCCAGGACCGAAATGTAGGCCGGAGGATGTGGTTTCCTCTGAGGTGCTTTTAGCAGACACTCCAACAGTCAGATTGTTTGCACCCATTTCCTGCATGGATGTGTTTACCATGACAGTTATAGAATTTCCTACGGTCATAATAGCTATGACCGATGCGATACCGATGATAATACCTAGCATCGTCAATAGTGAACGCATGATGTTGGACTTTAGTCCGGCTAAAGCAAGGAGAATGTTTTCGATAACTAGCATGCCTTCTCCTCCTCATTTGTTTTTACAGACATATCAGCTTTTATCTGTTCCCATTTGCCGGCACTTTCCCCACGGATATCACCATCTCTTAGAGTAATGATTCTTTCAGTCTCAAGGGACAGCTCTGGTGAATGAGTGATTAATACGATGGTCTTTCCCTGTTTTTCATGAAGCTCGTGGAAAATGTCCATAATCAGGCGGCCAGTTGCTGAATCCAAAGCACCTGTTGGCTCGTCTGCAAGAATAATGGCTGGATCATTGGCCATAGCTCGGGCAATTGCCACACGTTGCTTTTGTCCACCTGATAGTTCGTCAGGATTGTGCATCATTCTGTTTGTCATACCCACCTGCTCTAATAGCATTTTGGCTCGTTCAGTTCTTTCGGTATGACCTACCCCTGCATACATCATGGGAAGCTCCACATTTTTGATGGCATTTGTTCTGGCAATCAGATTATAGGTTTGGAAAACAAATCCGATTTTTTTATTTCTTAAAATAGATAGCTCATGATCCTTGGCTTTTTCAATGTCCACCCCATCAAGGGTGTACTCACCAGTAGTAGGGCGGTCTAAGGCGCCAATAATATTCATCAAGGTTGACTTGCCCGATCCAGATTGACCTACGATGGAAACAAATTCTCCTTCACGTACTGTAAAATTTACTCCGTGAAGCACTTCGAATTCATTTGGTGTACCTATGAAAAAGCTTTTATGAATATCTTTCAGCTCAAGCATTACGTCTCCTGCTGCCATGCTGCTCACCTCCTACATTCCACCTGGGGTTCCGCCGCCAGGACCACCACCGTTGCCGCCAGGACCGCCACCGCTGTGCCCACCTTCACTGCCGCCACCTAAATTGAACAGTGAATTGTTATTTTGCTGCTGTTGCTTATCCTGAGAAGCATCTCCACTAGAGGCTGTAGCCTTGACCTTCATGCCTTCAGAAAGCTCATCACTGATAATCTGAACATAATAATCACTTTCAAGTCCTAGTGTGACTGAAATTTTTGTTTCGTTGCCCTCATCATCTACAGCAGTTACATAGCTGCTTCCATCTTTATCAGTTTCTACGCAATCATAAGCAACAGCAAATGCATCATCCACAGACTCCAACACAACAGAAGCCTTTGCTGTCATACCAACGCGAAGTCTTTCGTCAGTACCATCTAATGTAATCTTTACCTCATAGCTGGCAGAGCCAGATGAACTAGAGGTACTAGATGCGCCAGATGAATTTGATGAGCTTGAGGTTGTTGTGGAATCTGAAGTAACAGCCACATAGGTTACTGTTCCTGTAAACTCTTCATCATCAGTAGCATCAAATTTCACGACAGCAGAAAGTCCCTCTTTGATAGATGCAATGTCGTATTCATCAACCGATGCAGTCACTACAAAGGAATCTGTATTTGATATCGTAAATACGGTATTACCTTGAGTGTAGTTGTTGCCCTCTGAAACATTGATAGCTGTAATATATCCTGAAAATGGAGCCACAACAGTTGTACCTGACTGGCTTTCTGTTACTGAATCGTATTCCTCTGATTTAGTATAAGTATTTTCATAGTCCTGATTTAGCTGTGCCAATTCATATTTGTATTGAAGCTCAGTGATTTCCTCCTGAATACTTTCGATTTCCTCCTGTAAATCTTCAATAGAATCCTTTTTTGCTTCATATCCAGAAATAGTAACGCCATTCCCATCATCAAGCTGTTTTGCTGCACTTTGCTGAGATGTCCATCTATTGGCTACCGCTGAATCACTGCTTCCATAAAGTTGATACTGCTCGTAGGCATCCTTTAGGTTGTTGTAAACCGTTGCCCATGTATCCAGATATTCCTGTATCTCAGCTATCTCTTTGTTTACTTCTTCAATCTCTTTTTCTTTATCTTCAATTTGGTCCAAATAGTCCTGCAAATCATGTGCGTTTTCAACATCTGAGATGTTGTATTTAGCATTTAATTTTGCAAGCTTTTCAGCATAATCATCTGCGTCAAATTCAACAATGACGGTACCAGCCTCGACATAGTCACCACCCGCATAGTTGACAGCTTGTACTTTTGTACCAGATGCAACTGTAGAAGTGACGGACTGGGACTGACCTGCGGCAAGTGTTCCTGTCACGCTTACGGATGACTGCAAATCCATAACCTGTACATCGGTAGTTATTGTCTTTGCCTCAACCTGACTAACCTCTGATTTATTGAAATACTTATTTCCACAAAAGCCCCCGGCTGCTATCAGCACAATTAAAATTATGCATAGTAGCTTGCGCCCCTTAAAAAAAGAGCCTATCTTTTTCAATAAAGATTTGCCCTTTTGTTTTTGTGGTTCGTTCAATATGTCCTTTGACATTTTTATCCCTCCTGGTCTAACCAAACATTTTCTCGATGGCCAAATAATAGCGGGGAAAAAGTTCAAAGTAAACAGACTTCACTGGACTTTCAAAAAACTTCAGAAAGGCATCACAATCCTCATAAAAACTTCAGATTCAGGTAATTGTAATTTCCTGAGGAAAATTAAAAAATATGACTTCTTGTGGGCAACTTAAGGAAAAAGCCCACAAGAAGTCATAGATTCTTGTTGATAATTCTATTGTTTGGTCAGCAAGAAGTCATCAATTGCTGGAGTGATGTATCGCAGGGAAATGAAATTTGTATTGCTAGTTATTTAAAATATATGTATTTAATGGGTCCCAATGAATGTTATAGTTGCCTACATGCTCAGCTTCATCTAGTATGCCAGGTAATAGGGTATTAAGAGTTCCATCCTTATCCATTAATATATAGGTATTGTCTGGAGCCTCATTAATTGTGGCTAATACATCCTCGCTATTTTCCTCATCTACAACGATAAATTTGGCGTCTGTGTAGAAGTAATATAAAGCATCCTTTCCTGGACTGGAATTTGTTATAACATATCTTGCACTATCAATATTTTCGTCTAAAAAAGCTAATATTTTATTAGTGCCGTTTTGGTAGTATTCTTCTAAATCTAAAAATTCTTTTGTAATAAAAATAGAAAGCATAACTGTTGCTACTATGCAGCTCTTTTTTAGCCAATCCACATTAAGATTATTAATTGAAAAAGCTACTGCAAACCAAAAACACATTGCAGTTACCATAATATAACGTGACACAAAAATCGGTCTAATCATCAATGATAGGCTTATGCCCAAGAAGATTGTTCCAAACCAAACGCCGAATCCGCATATTGATACAATATTCTTTCTGCCTTTTATTTCTAATAGAATCCCAATAATTGCTATTACAAACAACATAAAACAGCATGTTCTGACGATTTTGTTGGTAGAATCAAATAGAAATATAAAATTTTTCATTATCGTATATGGAGTTATTGGTTCTATCCAATAATCAGCAGATACCATTGATAATTGTCTAATAAATACAAAAATCCAAGGTAAATAAAAAATGGCAACTCCTAGACCAGAAATAAAGGTTCTTTTAAATCCTTTTATATCCCTTTTAATGAAAAAGTATATAAATACCTCAATATAAATAATTATTGATGCAGCACATGCAAAATAATGACAATATGAAGCCAAAGCGCTAAAAAGGGTTAAGAGAATGTAATATTTTTTCTCGTTTTCAGCTTTATATATTTCTAGTGAACTCAAAAATCCAAGCGTCACAAAGAGCATCCCCCAGCTATACATACGTATTTCAGTGGAATAACCCATAAGTTGAGGCATGCCTATTGAGAACATATTAAAAAGAAAAGCTGTCATGAAACCATATTTATTTTTAATAATTGTGAATCCTAGAACTAGTAAAATAATGTGTGGAATTAGAGATACAAACTTAGCCGTCCAGATTGGATTTGGAACTATTACACTAAAAGTATCAACCAATGACTTTAAAATAATATAGTATAGAGGAGGATGTACATCACATGATGTACGATTAATTCCTTCTATGTATGAAAGCTTAATTAGTTGTAGTGAATAGTTCTCATCTCCCCAAATGTCATTGCTGAAAATAGTTGAAAAACTAACCAAAAGTAAAATGATAGGTAGGATATAGAACATCATATTTTTGACTGTTTTTACCATTGTTTACCTCTTTTCTAAAATATTTTTAAAGACTTGTCATCAACAACAAGCATAAACTGTTTCATAATACTATGTTATTATTATTAAGTCAATTAAATAACTCTGCTTAGACAGAGGCAAATAACTTTGAATATGTAACTACAGTAGATTTCGAAGCTAATACAAATCAAGAATAATACAAAAATCCCAAGCACGAAAAAGTGCTTGGGATTTTTTAGTGGTATTAGATTTGATAATAGTTTTAATTGTCTCTTGAAACGTATACAGGAAGACCATCCTTGTATTCTACATCTGGGAGTCCGATAACAAGTGGCTTTAAGTACATTACCATATCGCTTGTGACTCCGTTGTGCTCGGAATTAATCCAGCTTTGTGGAACCTCTTTTGCTTCGTTTGCGATGTCGTGGATTTTGGCGTAATCAAGCTTGATTTCGTAAGGAGCATTACTGATGCGTTCCATAGTAACCATGGCGCCAGTAACGCCTTCTTCAGCAAAATCTACTGCCTTTTTGCCGATAGCTTCTGATTCATTTATGTCTGTGAGGGAAGACATATGTGCAGCTGCTCTTTGAAGAACATTTACCTCAATGGAGCGTACCTTTACTCCAAGTTTATCTTTGACAAGATATTCTAAAGTCTTGCCGGCTCCGGAAAGCTGGGCATGGCCGAAATTATCAAGAGTACCTGTTGAAGCAGAAATGTAGTCGCCATTAGCATCTCTGATACCCTCAGATACAGCAACTACGATGTTTGTTTTCTCTTTGAGAAGAGTCTCTAAATCTGAAATAAATTTATCTTTATCGAAGGCAACCTCTGGTAAATATATGAGGTCAGGCCCATCACAACATTCATTTTTTGCAAGGGCTGTGGCGGCTGTGAGCCATCCTGCATCTCTACCCATTACTTCGATAATAGTAACTGATGGATTGTCATATATCTGTGCGTCGAAAATGACTTCCATGGTTGAGGTTGCAATATATTTAGCTGCAGAGCCAAAGCCAGGAGTGTGATCTGTTACACATAAATCATTATCAACGGTTTTTGGAACACCAACAAATTTGATGTTGGAACCATTCTTTTCAGCATAAGCGGAAAGCTTGTCAACTGTGTCCATTGAGTCATTTCCACCGATATAGAAGAAAGCTTCAATGTCATATTTTTTAAACTGGTCAAATAAGTGATGAAAAATAGGATCGTTCGAGTCTACGCTAGGAAGTTTGAAGCGACATGAGCCAAGATACATGGCAGGAGTGGTTTTTAGACGCTTTAGAAAACGTGGATCATTTGCTACAATAGAAGTCAGGTCAATGACATTGTCATTCTTGATTCCAAGGATGCCATTGATAGAACCATAAATCTTATCATAGGATGAACCGAGTGTACCCTCGATTACACCTGCAAGACTGGCGTTGATGGCCACGGTTGGCCCGCCTGATTGAGCCACTAATACATTACCCATTTAGTTATCCTCCCTATAAAGAATTCTTAACGAAATAAGGCTTGCTTATTTGTTCTACTAGGGATAATTTTAACACAGAGGAGATATTTTATGAAACAATTTTTATATGGCATTTTAGACATAATTTCAGGAGCTCATGAGTATTTTTTATCTTTGAATGATGCTTATGAAACAAATTTTACAGACAAAGATTTGCACTTTATTATAATTGGTGCAATCGGGATGCTTCTAGTGTTAATTGTGCATCCAATCTTTACAATTCTGGCTAAGACAAACCATGTTCTGACAATTACCTGGATATATGTATTCACCCTTATTCTGTTGCTTACATTTGCAATAGAAATCGGGCAGGGCTTTAGCCACAGCGGAACCATGGATTTTGCAGATATAGTATTTGGAATCTGGGGATTTATGCTGATGTTTTTAGTGTTTGCCTTAATTAGAGGTATTATTTTAGGTATAGTCCACCTGATTCAGGATAGGTTTGATCGTTAGATTACATTAAGATAAATTCTGTTGTAATCATAGTCCTCTAGAAGGGAAAGCACACGCTTTGCGTGACGATATTGATTTCGATTTATGGAAAAAACACAGACCATATTGGCGCCGTTGTAGCTGCTTCTTTGTAAGAAAGGCACACGGTGCCATTTTTTAGAAAATGGAACAGATTGTTCAAGTAACAATTCTGTTGTACGATTAGATACGAAGCGATTTGTAATTTCACACAAAACAACATCCTTACCGATGTTTTTGGATAATGTTGGTTTTCTCTTCATAACACATCTCCCATAAATTAATTCTCTATATATAAAATACCAGATATTGTGGTTTGAGGCAATACTTTGACTAAATATCCTAAAAAAGCCCTAGATTTATCTGAATTGTCTGAAGGTTTTATATTTGTTTAAGTGTGGTATAATAAGCCTTGACAGTCCGTTACTTAGGGCAATTTTTCAAAGTCTTTTTCTTGATGTTACATATACATTTATAAAACGGAGGATGGTTATGGTTAGTAAAAAACAGAGGGCGCTTACCGTATTTTTAATTTTTATTCTTGCAGCAGCTATTGTAGGCGGAGTTTTTGCAATCAGCTATTTTAAGGGTGGGGTCACTTTCCCATGGCAGTTGGCTCAAAGTGAGTCAGTTGCAGAGCAGGCTACAGAGGAACCTCCGGCTTCAGAGCCAAAGCTTGTAATTACGGAAAAAGAAAAGAAACTTGATGAGGCAAAAAAAAGCGTAGAGGCCAAGGTTGAAGATGAAGAGGCAGTCCAGCTTGAAACCACCGAAGAAGAAACATCTGATGAAGCTACAGAGGCGGTTTCTCTTACAAATAGTGTAAAGCTTAAATACTACGGAAAACTTTCAGTAGATGGTTCACAGCTTGTAGACGAAAAAGGAAATCCGGCTTTGCTTATGGGTGTCAGCACACATGGCATTAACTGGTTCCCAGAGTTTGCGTCTAAAGATACAATCAAATCTCTCAGAGATACCTGGGGCATAAATGTTATCCGTCTTGCCATGTACACAAGCGATTACAACGGCTACTGTGTGGGCGGTCAGGACAATCAGGACAAGCTTAAGGGCATAATTGATGAGGCAGTTGCCGCAGCCACTGAAAATGATATGTATGTTATCATTGACTGGCATATTTTAAATGACAATGACCCAAATGAATACAAGTCCGAAGCAATTCAGTTCTTTGGAGAGATGGTTCGTAAATACGAATCAAACGACAATGTAATCTATGAGATTTGCAATGAGCCAAATGGAGATACTACCTGGGCAGACATTCGCAAATACGCAAATGAGGTCATCCCTGTCATCAGAAATGTTGATGAGGATGCAGTGATTTTAGTAGGTACACCTGAGTGGTCAAGTGATTTGGAATCTCCGCTAAACAGACCACTTAACTTTGACAATATTATGTATACATATCATTTCTATGCAGGCACACATCACTCAGCAGAGCGATCAGAGTTGATGGATGCATTAGAGCAGGAGCTTCCAGTATTTATTTCAGAATACGGTCTTGTTAATGACGATGGAAATGGTGATGTAGATATAGACGAGGCAGATGAATGGCTTGGCCTTATTAGAGAGTATGGTCTTTCATCATGCATATGGAATCTTTCAAATAAGGATGAAGGCTCAGCCCTGATAGATGCAGATTGCTCTAAGACAGCAGATTTTTCAATTGATGATGTATCAGATGAAGGAATGCGCTTTTTGGAAGCAGTTGCAAATTATAAAAACACATCCGTTCAGGAAGGTGTTTCTGTAGAAAAGGAATCTATCAAAACAGATAGACAAAATGACACTGACAGTGAGGATGAAATTTCAATAGAGGAAACACAAGATATAGAGGAAGAAATCCTCGAAGAGTCAGAAAAAGAGGATGAGGCAAAGGCTTCAAAATCTAAAACAAGTAAAAAAGATAAGGAATCAACATCGAATTCCAAGTCAAAAAATAAAAGTAAGAATAGTAATAGATAGGAGTTTTTAGTAATGACAACAAATGAGAAAATCGCGGAATTGCGTAATTTAATGAAAGACAGAGGTATGGATATGTACCTCATTCCTACAGACGATTTTCACTCATCAGAATATGTGGGTGAGCACTTTAAGTCCCGCAGCTTTATGACAGGCTTCACAGGCTCTGCCGGAACAGCCGTAATCACACTGGACGAGGCTCATCTTTGGGCAGATGGACGTTATTTCGTACAGGCTGCCAAGCAGATTGCAGGCTCAGAGGTTATCCTAGAGCGCATTGGAGAGCCAGGCGTTCCAGAGGTAGAGGAATTCATCGAAAAGAATTTTAAAAAGGGTGGTTGCCTTGGTTTTGATGGTCGTTGCGTTTCAGCAAAAAATGCGGCTAAATATTTCGATATTGCAAGAGAAAATGATGGCCAGCTTGCTACTACAGAAGACTTAGTTGATCTCATCTGGAAGGATAGACCAGCTCTTCCAAAGGCTGCTACATGGGTACTTGAAGATGAATTCTCAGGTGAGAGCATGCAGGCTAAAATCTATCGCATCCGCGAAAAGATGAAGAAGAAAAAGGCTGACGCACATCTTGTTTCAAGCCTTTATGATATCGCTTATATCTTAAATATCCGTGGAAATGATATTGATTGTGTTCCTGTTTTCCTTTCATTTTTACTTATTACAGATGACAGCGTAATCCTCTTTACAGACACAACAAACTGGCCAGAAGAGGTTATGAGCTATCTCAACGAAAACAGCGTAAAGCTTTACCCATATGACATGATTTATCATTATCTTCAGAGCGCAGATATGGCAGGCAGAAGCGTACTTCTTGATCAGTCAATCATCAATTACAACATGTTTAAAGCATTAGAGGGTTCGGCTAAAATCATCGATGGCAAGAATCCATCAGAGCTCATGCGTGCTGTGAAAAATGAGACAGAGATTAAGAATACAAAGCTTGCCCACATCAAGGATGGCGTGGCTTGCACAAAGGCTATCAAATGGGTTAAGGAAAATGTAGGCAAAGAGCCAATGACAGAAATCACTGTTTCTGATTATTATGAGGCTCGCCGTAGAGAGCAGGAGAACTTCGTTGACCTTTCATTTGGTACTATCTCAGCTTACGGTCCAAATGCTGCAATGATGCATTACAGTGCAAAGCCAGGTTCAGAGGCTACACTTAAGCCAGAGGGATTTTTACTTGTAGATTCTGGTGCTCACTTCCTTGAGGGTACTACAGATATCACTCGTACTATCGCACTTGGCGAGCTTACACAGCAGATGAAGGAGTACTACACAGTAGTTCTTCGTTGCCACTTGAGACTTATGGCAGCCAATTTCCCTAAGGGAGTTACCGGTGCCAACCTTGACATTCTCTCTCGTGGTCCCGTATGGGATATGGGACTTGATTATCGCTGTGGTACAGGTCACGGTGTTGGTCACATTCTCAATGTTCACGAAGGTCCAAACCGTTTCCATTGGAGAGTTCTTAAGGGACAAAACTCGGCAGAAATCATGCCTGGTATGATTACTACAGACGAGCCAGGACTTTATATCGAGGATGGCTTTGGAATCCGTATTGAAAATGAGCTTCTTTGCGTTGCAGGCAAGACTACAGAGTATGGTGATTTCCGTCATTTTGAGTCACTTACAGTGTGCCCAATCGACCTTGATCCTGTTATCCCAGAGATGATGACTGAGGCAGAAAAGAAGACATTAAACGAATACCATGCAATGGTTCGTGAGACCCTTAAGCCATACCTTTCAGATGAAGAAAATGCATGGCTTGCTAAAGAAACTAGAGACATTTAATTACTGCCAGCACCGCTGACAGATGAGGGTGATTAATGAGCAAACTATTATTAATGGATGGTCACAGCATCCTAAATAGAGCCTTTTATGGCTTACCAGATTTAACAAATAGCGCCGGGGAACATACCGGCGCAATTTTTGGTTTCATAAACATGATGCTGAAATTTATAGATGACGAGCAGCCGGACTATTTTGCAGTGGCATTTGATGTCCATGCTCCTACATTCAGACACAAGATGTACGAAGCCTACAAGGGCACCAGAAAGCCTATGCTTCCAGAGCTTAAGGAACAGGTGCCACGCATGCAGGAAATGCTTAAGGCAATGGGCGTTCCTGTTATCACAATGGAGGGCTGGGAAGCTGATGATATCCTTGGCACACTTTCTAGAATTGGAGAAGAAAAGGGCCTTGATGTTACCATCGTTTCCGGTGACAGAGATCTGCTTCAGCTAGCCACTAAAAAGGTTAAAATTTCCATCCCTAAGACGAAAAAAACTGGTACTGAAATCGAGCAGTATTTTGCAGAGGATGTTCAGGCTCTTTATGGTGTAACACCAAAGCAGTTCATTGATGTAAAAGCGTTGATGGGTGATGCAAGTGACAATATCCCAGGTGTAGAAGGTATCGGAGAGAAGACAGCTTCAGCCTTGATTGCAAAATACGGTTCCATTGAGGAATGCCACGCTCATGTTGATGAGCTCAAGCCACCTAGGGCATCTAAAAATCTTGCTGCCCAGTGGGATATAGCGGTACTTTCAAAGGAGCTTGCCACTATCAATCTCAACGCTCCAGTAGAGCTTGATGAGGAAAGCACAAAGCTTACAAATCTGTTTACAGAAGAAGCATATTTACTTTGCAAGCAGTATGAGCTTAAAAAGCTTTTACCACGTTTTGAAGCAAAAGAAACTGCAAAGGTACAAGATACTACTTCAGAGACTTTTAAACGTATATACGAATTAACAGATGTGGAGGATTTCTTTGCTGAAATAGCAAAGTCAGGCAACTCTTTTGTGGGGGTAAACATCATGGCAGGAGAGGATAGAGTCATAAAAGGTGCTGCTCTTTCTGCAGGTGAGTCTACAATATACGTTGATTGCCAGGGCTTCATCACAGCTGAGTATCTGGTTCACAAGCTGATGGAAATCAGTAAGGCAGGGGTTAAGCTTTGCTTTTGGGATTTGAAGAATGCAATGCATTTGATTTTTGACATCCTAAGCGCCGAAGAAAAGGCTCTAGTTTTAGAAAAAGGCGGTAAGACAGAAATATTCCCTACAGCAGTTGATGTGGCTGTTGCGGCATATCTTTTAAATCCTACTAAAAATGAATACACTGCCGATGATGTGGCCAATGAAATGCTTGGAATATTAATTCCAGCCCAGGCTGATTTATTCGGAAAAACAAAGCTTAGTGTTGCTTTGTCAGATGACAGTTTTTCTGATGCTGTTACAACCTACGCTTGCTACAATGCCTACGTTGCTTATGCTTCATTTGAAAAGGTAATCGATGAAATCAAAAAAGAGGGCATGCTTGATATCTATGAAAAAATTGAAATGCCTTTAGTTTACACTCTTTTTGATATGGAGCTACAGGGCGTTGCCATGGATGCAGGGGCGCTTGCAGAATTTGGTGAAAAGCTTTCAGTTCGTATATGCGAATTAGAACAGAGCATCTACACTCAAGCAGGTGAAGAGTTCAACATCAATTCACCAAAGCAGCTAGGTGTTATTCTTTTTGAAAAGCTTGGAATACAGGGAGGCAAAAAGACAAAGACAGGATATTCTACGGCAGCAGACGTGTTGGAAGAACTTTCTGCCACAAATCCTATAATATGTGATATATTAGAGTACAGACAGTTAGCAAAGCTTAAGAGTACCTATGTTGAGGGGCTCGCAGGCTGCCTGGATGAAGACGGTAGAATCCGCTCTACATTTATGCAGACTGTTACAGCTACAGGAAGAATCAGCTCCACAGAGCCAAATCTTCAAAATATACCTATCAGAATGGAGCTTGGCCGCGAAATCAGAAAGGTATTCCATCCAAAGGAGGATTGCGTATTTTTAGATGCGGACTATTCTCAGATTGAGCTTAGAGTTTTGGCTCACATGTCAGGTGATGATAATCTTATAAATGCTTTCAAAGCAGGACAGGATATTCACCGTTCCACAGCATCGCTGGTATTCAACACACCTTTTGATGAGGTTACAGATTTACAGCGACGCAGTGCCAAGGCTGTAAACTTTGGAATAGTCTATGGTATCAGTGCTTTTGGACTTGCCAAGGATATTGGAGTTGGCAGAAAGGAAGCCCAAGAGTATATCGATAGCTATTTTGTAGCATATCCAAAGATGCATGAATTCCTTGAGGGCTTAAAAGCTTCAGCCAAGGAGACAGGCTATGCCACTACCATGTATGGTCGACGTCGCCCAGTGCCAGAGCTTGCCTCATCAAACTTCATGACACGCCAGTTTGGTGAGAGAATAGCTATGAATTCACCAATTCAGGGTACAGCCGCTGATATCATCAAAATCGCCATGGTAAATGTCCATGACAGACTTTTAAAAGAAGGACTTAAGTCAAAGCTTCTCCTTCAGGTGCATGATGAGCTCCTAGTTGAAACCTACGAGTCAGAGCGCCCACAGGTAGAAAAACTCATCGCCGAAGAAATGGAGAACGCAGCACAGCTATCTGTTAATCTTGAAATAGATATGAACGCTGGAAAAACCTGGGACGAGGCTCACTAATAGCCTTCCCCCTCAAGTAGGGGGAAGGTGTCAGCACCAGCTGACGGATGAGGGTATGAACTACCGCCCCCACACAACCTAAACCTCCCCCCACCACCAGCTACTCATATATCCGGGAGTATAATGCATAAACATTTAGGAGGATGAAAAAAATGGATTTTCCAAGAAAACAAATTAAGGCTAACGCTAGAGCAGCCCTTTCAGCCAACTATTGGCCAGTCGTAGGAATATTATTCTTAGGCTCAATACTGGCATCAGCTGTTACAACTGTTGCATATGTTCCTACATATGTTTCCACAGTTACAGCAGCTTTAAATGGCTATTATTCAGAGGCCGCAACAGCAACAAGTGGTGTTTCGTCAGTTGTTTCAATTTTGGGAATACTTATTTTTATCTTTTTTGAGGTAGGTATTGCATGGTTTGCATACACTGTTTACCGTGGAGAAACACCAGATGTAGGACATCTTTTTGTAGGTTTTAAGGATGGCAGATTTGGCAGAGTGCTTGGTGGTATGCTTTTAGTTACACTTTATACATTTCTCTGGTCACTTTTATTTATCATTCCAGGAATCATCAAGTCATATCAGTATGCTATGATGCCATATCTTCTTATCGACAGACCTGATTTATCTATCAAAGAATGCTTTGCCATGTCAAAAGAAATGACAGCAGGTCACAAATGGCATTTATTTGTACTTGATTTAAGCTTCATTGGATGGGCACTTCTTGCAGCTCTTACGCTTGGCATTCTTGACATTTTCTATGTGACACCTTACCTTACACTTGCACAGGCAGGCGCATATGATTACCTCAAGAGAACACGTATGCCTAAACAGGCTGTAGAGCGACCAGTGTTCCAGTCAGCAACATACGACGCAGACTACACAGGTGAGTCTGAAACAAGAAGCAGCGTTGATTCATGGGATAACACAACAACAGATAACAGTGATATTTTTGACGAGTAAAATATGGAATTTATAGGAATTACAGGGGGCATCGGAGCTGGCAAGAGCACGGTGCTCTCTTTGTTAAAAGAAAATTTTAATTGCAAAGTACTTCTTGCAGATGAGGTGGCAGCAGAATTAATGACACCAGGACACACGTGCTTTGCCCAGGTGGTGGCACTGCCATGGCCTTCTTCTATCCTAAATGAAAAAGGAGAAATCGATAGACCTCTTATGGCAAAATACATGTTTGCCGACGAGAAACTTCTCAAAGAGGTTAATTCCATAGTTCATCCTGCAGTGGAGAAAGAAGTACTAAATCAAGTGGAAATCGAAAGAGAGAGCCACAATATAGAGTATTTTTTCTTTGAAGCTGCATTGCTCATAGAATGTGGATATGGTAAACTTGTTGATAAGATGTGGTATATCTATGCAAGCCCTGAAGTCCGCACTAAAAGGCTTATGAGCTCCCGTGGATACACCAAAGAACGTATCGAAAATACCTTTAAAGTGCAGCGCTCTGACGCAAGCTTTAGAGAGCATTGTGATGTGGTAATCGACAATAGTGGCACAAAGGCGGATACTTTGAATCAGCTTAAGATTAACCTTTCACAGGAGAAGGTGGACGAAGGTCAAGCGAGGGAATAGTGAGTCGATAGCACATTATTAATTACAACAAAAGGGGAAATATTCATGGAAAAAAAGGACATAGTTTTCGGCTTGGATATTGGAACGCGTAATGTCATTGGTACAGTGGGTTATTTAGAGGGGAATGAGTTTCATGTCATAGCACAGGCTCTTAGAGAACACGACACAAGAGCTATGCTTGATGGACAGATTCACGATATAGGTCGAGTTGGAGCCACATGTAACGCTGTAAAGCAGGAGCTTGAAGAGCTTACAGGGTATACTCTCACTCAGGTGTGTATAGCTGCCGCTGGTCGTGTGCTTCGCACTGTTACTACTCACGTGGAGATGGAATATCCTGAGGAGTCAATTGTTACAGGTGAAGATTTGCACACTCTTGACATGCTTGGCATCGAGCAGGCCGGCAAGGAAATCAAGGGAGACGAGGATAAAAAATACAAGTTCTTCTGCGTAGGCTATACTACCATGAAGTACTATTTAAATGGAGATGTATTTACCTCCATCGAGGATCACAAGGCTGAAGTCATCGGTGAGGATATCATTGTTACCTTCCTTCCTGAGGATGTTGTAGATGGTCTTTATGCTGCTGTTGGAAAAGCCGGGCTTACTGTTGCAAACCTTACTTTGGAGCCTATTGCTGCCATCAATGTTGCTATCCCTCTTAATTTCAGAATGCTTAACATCGCTCTAATCGATGTAGGTGCAGGCACATCCGATATCTGTGTCACAAGAGATGGCAGTATCATCGCCTATGGTATGATTCCTATGGCGGGAGATGAGCTTACAGAGGTTTTGGTTCAGGAATATCTGGTAGATTTCGCTACTGCAGAGTATATCAAGCGTTCATCCACTGAAGGTGGCGAAATTACTTACGAGGATATTATGGGTATCAGCCACACAATCAAATCGGAGGATGTGTATAAGCTGACCGACCCTATTATGAAAAAAATTGCCAGTGAGGTAGCTACAAAAATTAAACAGCTCAATGGTGATAAAGCAGTCTCCGCAGCCTTTGTTGTAGGTGGTGGCGGTAAAATACACGGCTTTACAGAATCACTTGCAAAGGATTTAGGAATTGTCAGCGAGCGTGTTGCTCTCCGTGGTGAGGAAGTCATGAAGAACATCACCTTCGAGCAGAAGGATGTTAAAAAGGATTCTCTCCTTGTTACACCTATCGGTATCTGCTTGAATTATTATGAGACAAAGAACAACTTCATCATGATTCACTTCAATGGTGAGATGATGAAGCTTTATGATAATGGACAACTTACAATTGTCGATGCAGCTATGCAGGCAGGCTTTGCTGCTGAGCAGCTCTTCCCTCGTCGCGGACGTGAGATTAATTTCACAGTCAACGGCGTTGCCCGCATGATTCGAGGCACTGAAGGAGAGTCTGCCATCGTAAAGATGAACGGCAAAAATGTTGGCATCAACACACCACTTGAGTTCAACTGTGATATCGAACTCATTCCATCTACAGTTGGTGAAGGTGGAAATGGTACGATAGCAGATTTGGCAGAATTCACCACTGAATATCTGTATTTCACAGTCTGCGGCCATCGCGTAAAATGTCCAAAATTTGTAGAGGTTAATGGCTCCATGGAGCTACCTACCTATGCTGTCAAAGATGGAGATGTAATTGAGACTCGCCCATTCTACACAGTAGGACAATTAGCAGAGTTTATGGATGTTACCATAGATGACAGATATGAGATTTTAGTAAACAATCGTCCATCCACAAAGGACTCACTTGTATATGAGAATTTTGTTATTGATTGGACCACTACTACACCAGTGGCATATGCCGGAGATTATTTGGTAGAGGATGGGGAAGGGCTTCCAGAGGACTATGAGTCTATTGAGGTTGCCCCAGAGACAGTCAGTGATGTTCATACCAAAATGAAACCTGAGATTATGGATATGCCAATCACTATAAACGGTAAAAAGCGCATCCTCTCAGGCAAAAAGGATTACATCTTTGTAGATATTTACAACATTATTAATTTTGACCCAGCCGAAAGCAATGGACGTCCACTTGTCACCAAAATCAACGGACAAAAATGCGGCTACTCAGATGTTCTCCACCCAGACGACGAAGTCGAGGTTTATTGGGACAAGCAAATAGGGGGGACCCTTTAATGAAGCCTTCCCCTTTAGGGAAGAGATAATGCTTTAGCATTATCTGCCACCCGGCGAGGAAAGTTAGCCTTCCCCTTGAGGGGAAGGTGGCCGAAGGCCGGATGAGGTGTCCCACTACCGGCTGAAATCCACTACCGGCATAAGCCACCTCACCCCCCATACACCCCAAAAGCAATAAATTATTTAGGAAGTAACAAAAATGGATTTTTTTAGTATCACAAGCGGTAGCAGCGGCAACTGCATCTGTGCTGGCGATGATAGCACACATGTAATGATTGACGCAGGTATTTCAGGAAAGCGCATAGAGGCGGGGTTGAACACATACGATTACACCACCGCCGATATGGCTGGCCTTTTAGTCACTCATGAGCATTCAGATCATGTGGCGGGACTTGGAGTTATCGCCCGCAAATACCATACACCTATTTATGCTACAGCAGGTACAATCAGAGCAATTCGTTCAATGAAAAGCCTCGGGGCTATTGATGACACACTGTTTCATGTTATCAGGCCTGATGAGGATTTTGTCTTAGGTAGTCTTACGATTCATCCTTTTCGCATCAGTCATGACGCGGCAGACCCCGTTGCATATCGTATAGAAAATACTAAATCTAAGGTTGCAGTATGTACTGACTTAGGTTATTATGATGGCTATATTGTGGACAATTTAACAGGCTTGGATGCCATGCTTTTAGAGGCAAACCACGATATTCACATGCTTGAGGTTGGTTCTTATCCATACCCATTAAAGCAGCGAATTCTTGGCAATTATGGACATTTGTCCAACGAAACCAGCGGTAAGCTTCTAAGCTCAGTTCTCCACGATAATATAAAGCATGTATTTTTGGGACATCTCAGTCACGAAAATAACTATCCGGACTTGGCCTACGAAACTGTGCGTTTAGAGGTCACCATGGATAAAACGACCCCATACGACGCTAAAGATTTTAGCATTTCAGTAGCCCTTCGTAGCGAGGTTTCCGAAAGGATTGTAATTTAATAAAAAGGAGCATAACATGGAAAACAAAGTTATTATTACCGTTGTAGGCAAAGACACTGTTGGCATCATCGCACGTATCTGCACATATCTTGCAGAAAATGGAGTAAATGTTCTAGACATCACCCAGACAATTGTTCAGGGGTACTTCAACATGATGATGATAGTAGATATTAATGCGAGCACATGCTCCTTTGGAGATCTCCAGAAGAACTTAGAGACTCTTGGTGAGGAAATTGGAGTTCAGGTAAAGGCTCAAAAAGAAGAAATTTTCGAAAAGATGCATAGACTATAAATAGGGGGGCCGCCCCATTGCATAGAGCTAAACAAATATAGGAGACAATCTTCATGGTAAATATAAAAGAAGTAATCGAAACAAATAAAATGGTAGAGGAGCAGACACTTGACGTCCGCACTATCACCATTGGTATCAGCCTTTTAGAGTGTATTGATGCCGATTTAAAGCTTGTTAATGAAAAGGTTTACAATCGTATCACTACTGTTGCAAAGGATTTGGACAAGGTAGCAAAGGAAATCGAGCGTGACTATGGTATTCCTATTGTCAATCGCCGTATCTCAGTTACGCCAATAGCTCTTGTTGGTGGTGCAGCCTGCAAGTGCCCTGCTGACTTCGTTTCACTTGCACATACTCTTGATAAGGCAGCAGAAGCTGTCGGCGCAAATCTCATAGGTGGTTATTCAGCACTTGTTTCTAAAGGCATGACTACAGCAGATGAGATGCTTATACGTTCTATTCCACAGGCTCTTTGTGAGACTCAGAGGGTTTGTAGTTCTGTTAATTTAGCTTCCACAAAAACTGGTATTAATATGGATGCAGTGCGCCTTATGGGTGACATTCTTCTTCAGGTTGCAGACCGTTCAAAGGATCGTGATTCTGTAGATTGCATGAAGCTTGTAGTGTTCTGCAATGCTCCAGATGACAACCCATTCATGGCTGGTGCTTTCCACGGTGTTACAGAAGCTGATGCTATTATTAACGTTGGTGTTTCTGGTCCTGGTGTAGTAAAGAAAGCCCTTGAGCAGGTTAGAGGAGAGAGCTTTGAGGTGCTTTGCGAGACCATCAAAAAGACAGCCTTCAAGGTAACTCGTGTGGGACAGCTTGTAGCTCAGGAAGCTTCAAAGAGACTTAATATTCCATTTGGTATCATTGACCTTTCACTTGCACCTACTCCAGCTATCGGAGATTCTGTTGCAGATATTTTATGTGAAATTGGTCTTGAATATGCAGGTGCGCCAGGTACAACAGCAGCCCTTGCTATGCTAAACGACCAGGTTAAAAAGGGTGGCGTTATGGCAAGCTCATACGTAGGTGGTCTTTCAGGTGCATTCATTCCTGTATCAGAGGATCAGGGAATGATTAACTCTGTAGAGGCTGGCGCAATCACACTAGAAAAGCTTGAAGCAATGACCTGTGTTTGTTCAGTAGGTCTTGATATGATTGCAATCCCAGGCGACACTCCTGCAACAACCATTTCTGGTATGATTGCAGATGAAATGGCACTTGGTATGGTAAATCAAAAGACAACAGCTGCCCGCCTTATCCCAGTTATCGGCAAAGGTGTTGGCGATACTGTTGAATTTGGTGGATTATTCGGTTATGCACCTATCATGCCTGTGAATAAGTTCTCTTGCGCCGACTTCATCAACCGCCAGGGACGTATTCCAGCACCAATCCATTCATTTAAGAATTAAGAACATATAGGGGGTCCGTTTATGGGCCCCCTATTTACTTGCGTTAAGTAATAAAAGATTATACAATGTTCTTAAAAAGGGGATTATCTATCTAAGGAGGGGTGTATGGCATATTTTCCAATGTTTGTGGATTTGACAGATGCTAACTGCCTGGTTATAGGTGGTGGCGAGATAGCGCTTAGAAAGGTAAATGTACTCTTGGATTTTGGTGCAAGGGTACATGTTATTGCTAAGGAAATCGGTATGGAGCTTGCAGCGCTTTCAGAGGAGACAGACCATCTACTTTTAGAGCAAAGAGAATTTGCACCATTTGATTTGCAGGACAGAAAGCTTGTAGTTTCAGCCACCAATGACAGTGAGCTGAATAGTCAGGTTTATATGATGTGCAAAGAAGGCAATATTCCTGTAAATGTTGTTGATAAAAAGGAATTATGTACATTCATTTTCCCATCATACCTAAAGGAGCAAAATCTGGTAGGAGCATTTTCTAGTGGTGGCAACAGCCCAGCCCTTACTCAGTATTTGCGCAATAGGGAAAAAGAGGTACTTACACCAAAGCTTGGTGAATTAAACGAGATGCTCGGACGTTGGAGAGATCCCATTAAAGAACTTTTTCCTATGGAGAGTACCAGGAAAAGTGCATTTGAACAGCTTATCGATTATGCTCTTTGCTATGATGGGATTCCTACTGACGAAGAAGTTGAGGAGCTTCTACTCTCAATATCTATGACACTATAACACTATAACACTATAACACTGAATAATACTTTAGTCCGCTGGGTATGCCGAAACTACATTTTCCTTTTTCTCATCGTTTTCACTATACTCTCGAAAAAGAAAAATGTAATTCCGACATACCCAGCTCATTTAGAGTTTGTAAGTAAATCACGAGTACGTTACGAGGAGAACACGATTATGAAGTATCCTAAATTTATTACGAATAGTGGTACGATTGGGTTGGTGGCGCCTTCTTTTGGGTGTGCGGATGAGCCTTATAAGTCTTGTATGGATGCGGCTATAAAGAGATTTCAGGGGATGGGCTACAGGTTTGTGGAAGGTCCTAACTGCCGAAGAAATGATGGTATCGGCATCAGTTCTACACCTGAAAATTGTGGCAAGGAGCTGACGGAATACTATTGCAGTGATAATAACGATATGCTTATTGCCTGTGGTGGTGGTGAGCTTATGTGCGAGACCCTTGATTATGTGGATTTTGACGCGGTCAAAGCTGCAACACCAAAATGGTATATGGGTTATTCTGATAACACCAATTTTACTTTTCTACTAAATACTATCTGTGATACTGCCTCCATTTATGGGCCAAGTATAGGTGCTTTTGGGCAGGAAACCTTGCACGAAGCACTTATAGATACTATTGATATTTTTACAGGTAAAAAATCAGAGGTTAGTGGCTACGATATGTTTGAGGTGGAGTCCTTAAAGGATGAGGAACATCCATTTGTCAGCTACAACCTTACAGAAAAAAAGCAGCTTCGACTATTTATGGGAGAGTCAGAAGTAAATCGTGTGCCTGAGTTTTCTGGAATTCTCACAGGTGGATGTCTGGATTGTCTGGCCAATCTTGTTGGAACAAAATATGACGAGGTTGATAAATTTAATGACAGATATAAAGATCAAGGTGTGGTATGGTTCATTGAAGCATGTGATTTGAGTGTTATGTCTATTCGCAGAGCTTTATGGAATCTGGATAGAGCAGGTTGGTTCAAATGCGCCAAGGGCTTTATTATCGGTCGTCCTGCCGCAGCATGGAAGCAAGAGATGATGGGACTGGATCAGTATAGCGCTGCTACAGGAATACTAGGAAAATACAATGTCCCTATAGTTATGGATGCGGATGTGGGACACCTGGCTCCAGCATTTCCAGTCATTTCTGGCGCATACACAACAGTGACTGCTGATAGCAACATCAAATTAAAATACAAACTATAGCAATAAACAAGCCCTTCGACATTAACATCGAAGGGCTTTAAATTTCATAAGACATTCCACTATGCAAAGGCATCAAATTTACTGCCTATCATTTGATAGATTTGACCGTGTGCACTGGCTGTATATGATGGATTATCTTCCATAAATTTCATGGCAATCTCATTAAATCGACTGTCCACAGTCTGTCTCCTGCGCTGAATTTCAATTGGATCTAATACCTCAGATACAGTGGATTCAGAGACTGTCACATTAGGATACTTAACAGGAGAAGTACCATTTACAGCAGCAGAATTCTTTGTAGTTTCAGATACATAAACATCTGATACCTCTGAATTGCTCTGAACTGCATAGTTCATGGGCTGAACACTTGCAACTGGAGCATATGTATTTAATCCACTAATAGGTGCAATAGCCATACTCTACCTCCCGAATGTAAGTCCATGATATCATGAATCCATCTTGGAAGGCCAAAAATCACAGATAATTCAGAGAGATACAAAATGTGCAAATTGGAGATTAAGACTCTAGTGTTTCTTTCATATTAAATGTTTATTCATCAAATATTATTACAACTTCAACTTCTTCAAATACCGTAAATAATCCTCAGCATAAGGATTTATGCATTTGGTGTTATCCCAGATAGCGATGTAGTCAGATGTGAAACTAAGTTTATAGGTGACATGACTTTTGGAGTCTAATAGGGAGCTAAATGCATTGGCGATAGTAAAGCACCTGCCTGAACGAAGGAAAAGCTCTACAGAATCCATGCTGTCTAAATACATGATTTCCACAGGCATGTCACCTATAGTAGCTTTTAAATTAGAAAAATATTTCTCTTTTAAGGTATTAGGCAAATTCTTTGGGAGAAAAAGGGTAGTGTCCTTTATTTTTTGTAAATTTATGTGCCCATTTTCAAAGCCTGGATGAGTGTTTTTTGCCACAAGATAGTAAGGGGTAGGATTTGCGGTAAGTTGAAGAGAAGAGTAACCTGTTATTTTTTCTGCAAACTCCTTCTGACACACCACAACCTCGCCATTTTCAAGGGCTTTCACGAAATCTGTGGCCTCAATAAAATTGGTGAAATGATGAAAATTAGGGTGAGATTCCATGTAGCTTGCAGTCGCTTCAACTATAACATCTGGTATTCTTATACCTCGCATAAAGTTGATAATGAGAGGCTTTTCGGCTGATTTTATATTAATTGAAGCCAGAGTATCCTCATAGATTTTTTTACATTTTATAAGACCATCATAATAGCTCTTACCTGTATCGGTGAGAGTTATTTTTCTTTTTACAGAGCGGTCGAAAAGCTTGAAGCCAAGCTCTGCCTCCAATGAATTAATATGTCTGGTGACAGCAGGCTGAGAGATGAAAAGCTCCTCTGCTGTTTTTGTATAGTTAAGAGTCTCTGCCAGAATTAGAAAGCAGGTTATGTCTTGTATAGTCATTTTTAAAACCTCATAGTTTGATATAACAAAAACATTATAACAGATTCATTATCGGTATTGGAATACAAATATCCACTCCACATATAATAAACATAGTTGATACGAAATCTAAGGAGGATATTTATTATGTCAAGAGAGGAACTTATAAAGAACTTAATCCAGTATGCAGCACTTGCTTTCAAGGTAGATGCTTCAACACTTACAGAGGATACAAACTTAAATGAACTTGGTACATCATCTGTTCAACGTGTGGCTATGTCTGCAGCTATCGAAAATGAGTACGATGTTATGATTCCAGTTGCTCGTTTTGGAAACTTTGAAACTATCTCAAAGCTTGCAGATTTTGTAATGGATGAGGCAGAGTAATTACAACACTATTAAAGGGGAAATTATAATGGTACACAATGTAAAATTGGGAAAAAACATGAGAAGTGTTTCCATCGTCGGAATCGGTGCTACACCTTTCATGAACACTATAAAAAATGATACCTATCATGGCATTACAAATGGTGAGCTTTTTGGCCATGCAGCTTTAGATGCCATGAAAGATGCTCACGTAGAGCCAAGGGATGTACAGTATTTCTTCCATGGTTCGGCCAATCCACATGTTATGTTTCATGCAATCACTCCAAACCTTCAGGTAGCTGACTGGTTTGGTATGAGAGGAAAGGGGTCAATCTCTCATTCAGAAGGTTGCTGTACAGGTTATATCGCACTTGAGGAAGCAGTATTTGCAGTTGCTTCAGGTGCATACGACATCGTTCTTACCGGTGCCTGCGACATGGGTACTGGTATGCCAGATGGCAATACACCAGACCACATGCGTGTAGAGCTTTCAACAGAAGTCCTCTTCCCTGATTTGGATTCTATTTTTGATAGAGCTTACGGTCGCTACTTGGGTGGGGGGCCAGGTATGAACCATGATGATTGGATTAACCTCTACGCTCATGAGAATAATCTTACACCAGATCAGATTGACGATGTGTTAAATCACCAGTCATATCACATGAGACGTGCAGGCGCTCTTTGCCCACGTGCAATCCGTAGAACTACATTTGACGATATGGCAAAAGAGGCTGGATATGATGATGTTTGGGAGTACATGAAGAGCCCACACAATCCAAAAATGACCCAGTACTTAAGAACAAGCTCTGATTCCTGCGTTGCCGATGGTGCAGCAGCATGTATCGTAGTTCCTACAGAAATTGCTCATCAGTTTACAGATAAGCCTATCGAGGTTCTTGCAACAGGTGCATCTGTACTTGATGCTATTGTTCCACACCTTGAGAAAAAGGCCACTGCGGAGGCAGCCCGTCAGGTATTTGAGGCAACAGGTCTTACAGCTGATGACATGGATCTTGTAATGGTAAATGACTTTATTGGTTCATCTGCATTCCTTGCAGCAGAAGAAATCGGATACCTTCCAAAGGGTGAGGGCTGGAAATACGTTCTTGAAGGACGTACAGCTTTTGATGGCGACAAGCCAATTAATACAAACGGCGGACGTACATCCTATGGTCACGCTTTCGGTGCTTCTGGTCTTGCGGATGTATTTGAGGCTGTTACTCAGATGAGAGGTGAAGCAGGTCTTCGCCAGGTTAAGAAGCTTCCAAAGCACGTATTTTTACGCGGATTTGGTGGCGCTCAAAATGTACGTGCAACAATTCTTAGGGCAGGATTTTAAGGAGGAGCAAAATGGAAAATCAAAATACAATTAAGACAGAAGACTTCTGGAATCCTGAACACATTGTTGAGAAATTCTGGAATGGTCTTGCAGAAGGAAAGGTTTTAGCAAGAAAGTGTAAGGAATGTGGTGCTATCGAATTTCCTCCACATCTTGCATGTAATGAATGTGGATATCATGAGACAGAGTGGGTAGAGCTTAGTGGAAAAGGTACTCTGAAAAGTTTTGTATTCACAGGTATCTTAAATGCCAGACTGGAGCTTGAGGACAAAGGTCTTAAGTACGTGTGTGGAGAGGTTCAGCTTGAGGAAGGACCTTCAATCAACGCTGTAATCCTTGGAATTTCTAAAAAGAAGGGTCGCGAAATTGAGCCAAAACTCCCTCTTCCAGTGAAGCCGGTATTCTACGATATGGGTAGATACACTACACTATTTTTTGAACTGGATGAATAAGAGACATGAGTAAAAAAGTAAGATTATATATATCGATAGCGTCAATCTCTTTGATTCAGGGATTGCAGATAGCAATGTCCCCCATGATTGGCGCCATCGGAACTCACTATTCAAATATTGATGTGAGTTTGGTGCAGATGCTTATTACAATTCCTGCATTTGTATGTGTGATATCATCCATTGTTTCAGGATGGCTTGTGTTAAAGGTCAGCAAGAAAAATCTTCTGCTTTTTTCATGTGCCATCGCTGGAATAGCAGGCTTGCTACCGCTTGTTGCAGATGATTTTTACCTGTTATTTGCGATGCGTGCTATTTATGGAATTCCACTTGGAATCTGTACTGCACTTAATACAGCTGTAGTATCAGAATTCTTTGAGGGTGATGAGAGAGTATCAGCTATGGGCTTTCAGGCCGCCAGCGTAGGTGCTGGAATGATGGTGCTTTCAGCTATAACAGGTTGGCTTGGTAAAACATATTTTGCAAATTCATATTATGTAAATATAGCAGCTTTTATATCACTGGTAGCCATACTTGTTTGTCTTCCAGACACAGGAAAAGCTGTTGAAACTGAAAATGAAAAGGTAGCCCTTAATTCCAAGGTGGTTCCTGTATATATCTTTGCATTCTTGGAGATGTTCTTTTTAATTACGTTCTCTACCAACATTGCAATGCATATCGGTGGAAGCCTTGCCGGGGACAGTGCAGTTTCAGGAATGCTTACAAGTGTTTTTGCAGGAGCTCAGATTATAGTGGGACTTATCCTTGGAGTAATCACAAAAATTACAAAAAAGATGGTGCTACCTACAGCCATGCTGAGCTTTGCCATCGGAGCAGCACTTCTTGTAATGTTCCCTGAAAACTATGGGATGCTTATTGTAGCTGCTTTATTTTGCGGTTTTTCGCAGGGAATATATATGCCATCAGGATTTGTTGAGGTAAGTAATGCAGTGCCTCCTGTTGCAGTTGCTCTTGCCAGTGCAGGCTTTACAGCAGCGGCAAACTTTGGTCAGACCGTATCACCATATATCACAAATACTTTGTCAAAGGTATTGTTTGGAGATGCAACCACAACTGGCGTCTATATTATTTCCGCTATAGGAATGACATCGTCTGCAATCGCTTATGCTTTCGTAAAGAAAAAATTAAATTAAAAATGAAGAGGGTTCTCAAAATGAGAGCCCTTTTGACGTATTAGGACATTTGAAGAATTATTTTGTCAGGGAGTTTTTATGGGAAAAATCAATATTCCTTCAAGAGAAAAGAAAATACTGTCCCTATTGAATTCTAAGCATGGGATAGTCACGGGAAAGGAGCTTTCAACACTAATAGGTGTCAGTGAGCGTACCATTCGAAGTGATGTAAGTCATATCAACACTGCACTTAGCCAGGCAGGTGTACAGGTGGTGGCTGTTCATGGCAAGGGCTACACCATCCAGGTGGATGACAGGAATGTTCTGCTTCAGATTTTTTCAGAGGATCAAAACTACATCACCAAGGAAGACAGGTTAAATACACTACTTCTAAAGCTACTGCGATATGATGGCTGGTATGATTTGGGAATTTTAGAGGATGAAATGTATATCAGTAATACCACTCTTGAGAAGGATATCAAGATTCTTGGAAAAATGATATTTTCACAGCATCCTTATTTGAAAATTGAGCGAAAGGACAATTCTATTCGTCTGGCAGATGAAGAAAAAAAGAAACGTGATTTATTTGCCAGATTTTATGCAAAAAACTGGGATTACGATTCCAAGGAAGGTATCGTTTTAAAGCATGAAGAGTTCAAAGAGGATTTGCTTAGAGATATTCAAAAGCAGGTAAAAAATACGCTTTTTGAGTCTGGCACACATCTAGATGACTATGCCTTTATTTATCTTACTTTGGCTATTGCTGTCATGCTTTTTAGGGTAAAGAACGGACATACTATAGATAATTACGATGATGATGTTCAAATAGACCCAGATATAAAAATAGTTTTAGATACTCTGGCATCTGCGCAGAATATAGTTTTATCCCAAGGTGAATATTATTATCTGTCTCAAATAAAGCAGCAGCTGGAATTCCTTTGTCTTAAGACTTATTCTAAAAACTATGTTTTAAATAATACGGATATACGATGTCACGGAATAGTAAATGATTTGCTTGCTGAGTTGTATCGTATATACGGTATTGATTTCATGGAGGATGACAAGCTTTTTGTGGATCTGACTCGTCATGTTCAGGCACTTGTCAGTGGTATTGTGGCACCTCATTTACAGAATCACGTTTTGGGCGATGAGCTAAGAAAGAAGAATCCATTTTTAGGTGATATAGCCCATTACATGGGTAACTATCTTTCAGAAAAATGCCAAATTGCTCTTGGAAAAGAAGAGGAGGATTATCTGCTGCCATTTATCATGCTTTCCGAGGAAGCACGCTACAATAAAAAACGAGGGCAGGGAATACCTACAGCTGTAATCAGCCATTACAACGAAAGCATGACCCACTATCTGATGGAAGAATTGCGTCGCTACTATGGTGGAGTACTGGATCTGCATGGACCATATTCGATGCACAGTAAAGAGCAGATTGAAAAGGATAGTATTCAGTTTGTACTTACTACAGTAAAGATGGATGATTTCAGAAAATATTTTAACACCCCTGTTTTGACAGTATCACCAATTCTTTCGGAAGATGACAGGGCAGGAATTGAGTTGTATCTGACCAGCTTGAAAATAAAATATTTATACCAGGAACCAAAGCTTCAGATGGACAAATATTTCCTGCCAGAGCTTTGCTACAGACTGCCTGATAAGAGTAATCTAAATACTGCTTTTTTCTATATAGAGAAAACATTAAAAGAACAGACAGGAATAACTAGCCTTAAATCTTTTGATTTAGACGAGGATTACTACTGTAGCTTGAATAATGGATTTTTATTTTGCTATCAGGTTTGCAATGAGATAAAGCAAACTGTGGTCAGCCTGGTAGATTTGGGAAAGGATTTGTCTTGCAAACAGCGTAGAAATATAAAGACAGTGATGTACGTGCTGATGCCAGCAAAGGAAATGCACAGCCTTGGTCGATTCTATTACATGGCCATGGCCTTCGCCCAGTACCAAAAAGAATTGAAATCTCTATTTGACGGGACTTCCATTGAGGATTTGACTTTTAATATTAGCAGAGGATTGGAATAAAATAATTAATGCCCCCATTAAGGACAACATCTTTAACGGGGGCAAATATATTTTATGAATAGATTTTAAAGCAAAGCCTTTGGGTTTACCATACTGCGATTCTGTCAGCAGGTGCAATATACATTCCGTCAGTGGCTGTGATTCCGTAGGTATTTAGGAATTCGTCATACTGAGCCAGAACAAGGTTTGTACGCAGGTAAGAAAGAGGATGAGGATCCTGTGACATACGATATAACTCATTTTCTGATGTCATTAATCGACGCCACATTACTGCATAATTGGTGAAGAATTTATTGTAGTCAAAGTTTGGTTCTTTTGCAGCAAGGCTAAGCATACATTTTACACCAGCCATGTCAGCGATAGCTTCGCCGCTTAACATTACACCATTGCAGTTGCCCATTGTATCGCTTACTTTGAGATTATCAAAATAAGTAGTTAATTTCGAAACTCTGCCATTGAACGCAGCTTTGTCTTCAGCTGTCCACCAGTCAGCCAGTGCACCAGAGGCATCAAACTGTCCGCCTCTTGAATCAAAGGCATGAGAGATTTCATGGCCTATAACCGCACCAATGCCGCCGTAAATTTCTTCTTTTGTCATATTCTCATTGTAGAACACTCCACCACAGATACCAGGAATAATATTGATTGAGTTATCTGTGAAGCTGTAGTATGAGTTAACCATATACATGATGCTGTAATCCCAGTAATTACGGTCTTTTGTTGTTTTATATTTTTTATAATTGTCCTGACACCAATATCTCATGGCTATTAATGAAGCTACAACAAGGTTGCCACCTTCAGATTTTGGTATTAACACTAAACCGCTGTGGTCTATGAGTTTATCAGGCTTTACTGCATGTATAACCATAGAATCTAGCTTGTGTATAGCGGCATCTTTTGTTTCCTGAGACATCCACTCCTCATTTGCAAGCATTGTTCGGTAGTAGGCGATAGAATCCTTGATGACGCCCTCAATATCTTTTTTCATCTTGTCAGATGTGAAATTGTTAATGTAAACGTTATCAATAACTGTAGAAAGGTTATTTTCAGCTGTGTCTAAATAGTACTGATCATCAGATTTCATACCAGACACACCAAAGGCGTCATTTTGTATTTTTTGTGTTGTCTCATAGGTCTCCCTGTCCAAAATATCACTAAAGTAGACAACAGTATGAACTATAAAATAATTCTTCATGAGAGATAAGTTCTTTTTGTTGTAAAGCTTGCCTACAGAAGCCAAATATTTTGGGTTTTCGGCTACGACATTGTCTATATCTGTAAAGCCTACACTATTAAGAATACCCTCAATAGGGTAATTTCCCAGGAGTGCTTTAGCATCAGCTAAAGGGATAACGTTGTTGATTTTTTCATAATAGTCAAGTGCGTTCTGGTCGTCTTGGGTATACATGTTTTTGGCAAGAAGGGCTTCATAAGCAAAACAGTCCTTTATGATTTTCTTTGTTTCCCTTGACGAGTATCCCATACGCTTTAGCATATAGCTGGCTATATCAGTGTACATATCCTTATAGATGGAACCTAAATCGGACAGTGTAGTATAGTCGTTTGCATCAGGTAAAAATAATACACCTTCAGAAATGTTTAAAGCATATTTCGTTGGATCATCAAAGGAAACAGTGCTGTAGTAGCTAACTATTCCGTTTTCAAGTACGTTTGCATCGGGATTTACAAGAAATTTGTTCATCTCATCCAGGGAAGAAATGTTGCGGATAGAATCAATAAAAGGGATTATTGGTGCATATCCTAAAGCATTTCTTGTATCCCAGTCAGAGAGAAATTCATAATAGGTATGAAAAAGCTGTTGGTCTAAATCGTCTGAATCAGACTTTTTCATTATTTCAATTAAATTTGCATCATTTTGCTCCTGAAGAATACCAAACTCTCCATAGTTGTCTTTGCCGGCAGGAATTGCAGTCGATGTAAGCCAATCGTGATTTACTGTAGTGTAGAAATCATCCTTGATATTGTAGGCTTCGGTTACTGATACACTTCCCATCTGAGATGGATCCTTCCAGGCATCAGGGGCTGCTAAGGCTGTAACACTGGATTGCAATGCCAGCGCTAAAGCAATAGCAATAGAACAGGTCGCTCTAAAGTATTTTTTGATTAGCATGTATGTAGTCTCCTTTGTAGTTTATTAATAGACTTTATCAAAAATCTGTGAATTAAATATGAAATAAGTGTGAATGGGTGAACAGCTGAAGGGACATACTTTAAAAATTAAGGCTTTAATTTTAATTAAAAAACACAAAAGGTGTCCCAAATCTGAGGGGCACCTTTTGTGTTTAGAAACTCGCTATCGTATTCTGAAGTCTTGCCAAATCACCATCCAAATGCTTATACATTTCGATATAGTAAGGATATAGCTTGTCATAAGCTTCTTCCCACTCAGGGATAGGCTCTATGACTTCTTTTATTTTAACCATTTTTTTAACAGCTTCTGAAAGGTCAGGATATATTCCTACAGCGTGACCTGCTAAAAGAATATCTCCGAAAGGAACATCTCCTGAAATATCATCTAGCACATACACCGGCATGTGAAGCATGGAAGCTTTTATTTTGTTCCAGGTTTTAGACTTAGAGCCACCACCTGTAATACGTAGGTTTTCAGCTACACCACCTGCATCTTTGATGGAATCCATTACATGGCGAAGTGCAAATGCAGTGCCTTCAAAAATAGCGCGAATGATGTGAGCTCTATCTGTTGTGAGATTAAGTCCGATAAACATTCCTCTGGCGTGAGAGTTCCAAAGTGGCGCCCGCTCGCCACCAGCCATATACGGGTAGAAGAACAATCCGTCTGAGCCTGGATTCACTTTCATTGCAACTTTATTCATATAATCGTAGATGTTTTTTCCTGCTTCGATGGAGCTTGCTACATCGGCCTCACCCATTTGCTCCACGTACCACCTGATGGCAGCGCCAGTAGTTCCGATAGGACCATCATAGACGAATGGCATAGTCTCAAGGCCAACAGGTCTGGTGACAACAGGAACATCGCAGGCACTAGCATTTGGAGCGCTGGCAAATATAAGTGAGGAAGTGCCTGCACTTTCGCCAGCATCACCAAGCTTTGAAAGGCCGATAGCATACATGGATGCCATGGCATCGGAACAACCAGCCACCACAGGAGTGCCTTCTGCAAGACCAGTTTGTGATGCAGCTTCCCTTGTAACATACCCAATTATCTCAGTACAGTTTTTGACTGGTGGCATAATATCAGAAAGTGAAACTCCGATAGCGTCACCCACTTCATCTGCCCAGTCAAGGGTGGTTAAATTCATAAGCTGAGTTCGGGATGCAGTATCTACATCGATAGTAAGCTCCCCCGTGAGCTTATAGTTAAGGTAGCTGTTGGCCTGCATGATGGTGGCAGTTCTTTCAAATTCCTCTGGCAGATTTCTCTTGAACCAGAGAATTTTTCCAGGAAGAAATGCTACGCTTGGCTGTCCGCCAACGATTTTAACGAAATTATCATATCCAATTTTTTCAGTAACCTCATTTGTTTCTGTCACTGAACGGCCATCGGCATAAATGATGGCATTGTGAACAGGTTCACCATTTTCATCAAGTGGTAGAAGAGTAGGACACTGCGAGCTGATAGAAATTCCTTTGATATTGTTTACCACATCGTCCCCTGCCAATGCAGTCATATATTTAAGGATTGCAATGGTGCTGCTCCACCATTTATCAGGATCCTGTTCAATCATGTTTTGTCCTGGAAAAATTTTCCCAAGTCTGCGAGATGCAGTAGCAATTAAATTGCCATCAGTATCCATAATATTGCCCTTGACATTAGTAGTTCCAAGGTCAATACCTAAAAGATAATTCTTTTCTGAATTCATTCCCATTCCTCCCAATTATTACTTTCTCCTAAGGGTAATTTATCACTGTCAATCACAACGGTTCAATTTCACGATTTCCGCCAACGAGCGGAAATAATAAAATTGCGTGGGAGTTTTTTCGTGGGTAAAGTGAGTACATAAAATAAATTGTCAGCGAGTGCGGCTTCATAACCTTGGCAAGCGCGAGGAGGGGGGCCCCATACCGAGTGAGGACCCACTGGACCGCAGCGAAAGTATGGGAGGTGACCTCCGGGAGCATGAAATACTTGGAGGCCGCACATCTATAGGGAGGTATATATGTCAACACGATACCCAGGTAAGGATCTATATCCAAACTTATTTAAGTCTATAAGAGTAGGAAATTTAAAACTCAAGAACCGAATCATCGCGGCTCCAACCAGTCCAAGCATGATTACAACAGAGGGTCTGTTTACCCCAGAGATGGCAGCCTACCTAGAGGAAAAGGCTTTAGGTGGTAGCGCAGTTGTTACCTATGGTGAGGCAATTCCTCATTCTAAAACAGGAAAGAGCCATAACAAGCAGCTTCAGCTAGATGCCTTTGGTGTGCGTCAGGGACTGACTGAGTCTACTAGAATGATTCACAATGCAGGAGCACTTGCAAATATTCAGCTTTCTCACGGTGGAATGTATGGTGGCCTTGCTTCTGTTGGTGGGGATATCGGAAAAACTGAAAAAGCCTATGGTCCAAGTGAAATGGACATGCCAGCAGGTCACGTATATGAAATGCCAAAGGAGCTTATATATGAAATCATCGAATCCTATGGAAAGGCTGCAAAGCTTTGCAAGGATGTAGGGTATGACATGGTTCAGGTTCATGCAGCCCATGGATGGCTTTTCAACCAGTTCCTTTCTCCGATTTTCAATCACAGAACCGATGAGTTTGGTGGCTCTTTAGAAAATCGTGCAAGATTTTTATCACTTACTCTTGATGAGGTAAGAAAGAATCTTGGTCCTACAGTTGCAATCGAGCTTCGTATGAATGGTGATGATTTCCAGGAGGGTGGACTTACACTTTCTGATTATGTGGAAATTGCAAAGATGGTTGAGGATAAGGTTGATATGTTCAACATCTCTTGTGGAAATCATGAGGATCCTGCAATGTTCTGCCGCACTCATCCAAACTCATTCTTCCCAAGGGGCGTAAATGTTTATCTTGCAGCTGAAATTAAAAAGCATGTGAATAAACCTGTTGCCTGTGTTGGTTCTTTGAACGACCCAGCTCAAATGGAGGAAATCATCGCAAGCGGTCAGGCTGACATGGTGGAAATCGCACGCGCTCTTGTGGCAGATCCTTACTTGCCAAAAAAGGCTCTAGAGGGTAGAGCAGATGATATCAGCCCATGCTTGAGATGCTATGAATGCTTTGGGGCAACAGGCCAGCTTGAAATGATTAAATGTACTGTAAACCCAACTCAGGGTCAACAGCTTGAAGAAAAATACGGTGTTCCAGCACCTGAATTTAAAAAGAAAATTCTTGTTGTGGGCGGTGGACCAGCAGGTATGGAGGCCGCTATCACTGCAGCAAATCGAGGACATGATGTCACTCTTGTAGAGAAGGATTCTCGTCTTGGTGGAAATCTTCATCCAGCAGGAAGTGCATTCTTCAAAGAGGATATCAAAAAGCTTTGTGGCTGCTTAGAACGCAGAGTTGAAAGAGCCGGTGTAAAAGTGGTCTTAAATACAACAGTAGATGTGGATTATGTAAAGAAATTTGCACCAGATACACTTTTCGTAGCAATCGGCTCAAACGAGCTTAAGCCACCAATCAAAGGCATTGACGGTGATAACGTAATCATGGCCATCGATGCTGAGCTTCATCCTGAAAAATTGGGCAAGAAGGTTGCCATTATGGGTGGTGGACTTGTAGGTGCTGAGGCAGCATGCTCATTCAAGGCTGAAGGCCATGAAGTTTCAATCATCGAAATGAAGCCAGATGTAGCAATGGAGGTTAACTCATTCTATCGTGGTGGTCTTATGCCTCACGTACATGAGAGCGCAACCTGCTACGTAAATACGAAGGTAACAGAAATCACAGACAAGGGCGTTATGGTTGAGAACGCAGATGGTAGCTTCCTTGTAGAGGCTGACAGCGTAGTGTGTGCATTTGGTTTTAGACCTAAGACAGCAGAAGTAGACGCACTTTGTGATTGCGTAGATGAGTACTACGTAATAGGCGACTGCAACAAGGTTGCCATGATTTACCAGGCAATGGATGCAGGATATCACGCAGCTAGAAGAGTGTAGTCTTTGTAGATAAATTTTTAAATCAAGTCTATGACTGCTCAATCCAAGTCTCTTTAATTGAGATATGGATTGGGCGGTCTTTTTTTGTGTGTGACACTATTGTGATGAGTAAACTATTAATATTTGCCATGTAAAAAAACAAGTGCTTGGAAAACGTTGATGAAGTTACATAGGGTAACTGAGAAAAGGAGTAAAGAATTATGAAGAATAGAATGAATCATGTAAGAGTATTAGCAGGTGGTCTTGCAGCCATTATCACAATGTCTAGTATGTCATCAATTGCATTCGCAGCTGAAGCTGAACACCTGGAGCAGCCTGTGGAACAGATTGTGGAGAGCTCAAGTGAAACACCAATTGAAACACCAACCGAAGAGATAATGACAAATGCAGTGGATACTGAAAATAGTGACACTATTGAAAAGATAGCAAAGGCTAGGACTGTTGAAAATAGTAATGATGAGGTGGTAGCTGAAGCTGGTTCAGAGCAGGAAGCTGGTTCAGAGCAGGAAGCTGCAAAGGCTAAGACTGCTGAGACTATAATGATGGAGCTGAATGAGGATGCTTCAGAGCCAGAGGCTGTAATTGTTGAGAGTGATGAGACTGCTGAGAATATCAATAATGAGGTTGTAACTGAAGATTCAATTGAAGATGTAGTTGAAGAGGCAGTTGAAAAGGTAGCTGAAGAAACAGTTGAAGAAACTGCAGAAAAAAATGAAGTAGCACCAGAAGTTACTGCAGAGAAGTCCTGGGATGAGCTTGTAAAAAAGCTAGATAATATTTTTCCTTCAAAAGAAGATTACACATTCACAAATGAAGAAGAAAGTGATGGCGTATTAGTTAAGTATTACAAGGACGCTAGTAACAGAACAATTGCAAGAACTTATTACGCTGATGGAAGCTTTTTTGAGAAGGTATATAGCCCAGAAATGCATGTGGAAGCACCTACTGTTTATGGGGCAACAAGTTCAATTGGAACAATCGTACAGCCAGAGTGGATCTATGAGACTATGTCCTGTGATGCAGATGGAAACTGGAAATCAACTGTGTATGGAATATGCAATCAGGTAGAGTCAGAAACAACCTATACATCTGTAGAATTGGAAAAGAAGCATAAGGATGCAGATAGAGAAAAGAAGCTTTTAGAAGAAGCAAAGAACATAGAGGAAAACGCAACTTTAGACGATATCCTTGACTTTTTCAATAAAATGGATACAGAACCAGAGGCAACTAAGGCCTATGGCGAGTCTGGTGCAACTGAAAAGGTTGAAATGGATAAGGTTAATGGTGAGGTGCCAGAAATCATTAAGTTTGCCTATGATAAGGCTTTAGATAAAGCGTTAAAGACACTCCCAGGTTCATCAATCTACGCAGATAAGGCTAAAGGTCTTATTATGAAGGCTATGGGATTGGATAGTAAATCAACAGATATAGCCAAGACAATTAAAGACAGAATTGACGAATCTGACGCTAAGACAGGTACTCTGATTGCATCTGTAAAGAGACTTGAGCCAGTAGTGGATGCTTTAAATAGTATAGGTCATGATTTCGATGAATTTACAAACAGTACTATGTTGGCAGCTACTTTGATGAATTCATGGGTAGAAGATACAAAGGTTAGTGCTACGAAGAAGCTCATCGAAATGGCATCAGTAATTGGTACAGGTAGCGATTGGCGTGCTGGTAATTCTAGCATCTTTAAGGACATGAACAATGCGGCACTAGCTCTTAGATCTAAGAATGGAGATGGTCCGCAGGCATCTATCGACTGCAAGAATCTTTATGAATTGTTCTATGATTATCATAAGGAAACCTCTATGTTTTCCGGAGAGGCAATCGATAAAGCAGCAGCAGACATCCAAAAGAGAGTTCAGAATTTTGCTGAAAACTGCAGTCTAGTGCTTGATATTCTTAAATTACAGGATCAGGTTGTAAAGCTTTCAGATGAAGAGGTGGCTTCTTTAGACAAGACTACAAGATCAAAGTATGAAAAGATTATGGAGGACAAAGATTACATTCAGTCATACAAGAAGAGTGTTGCCACTATTTTCACAGGCGATAAAAATTCAAACGTTGAGAAGTGTAAATATGGTGTTATTCAGGCAGTTAAGGATTACTCAACAAAAAACAGACTCGTGTTCTTAGAGCAATCTGAAAATGGAATTAGCGAGACAAAGCTTAAGGCGCAATTGTATACTCAGAAATCTGAGGTTGCAAAGCAGAGCACTCTCAAGTCACATTCAGCATTAACAGAAAAGCAGATTTGTAAGCTCCAGGAGCATGTAAATAGCATGGATATGACTATGCAGGATTATCTGGAGAAGATGGGGTTTGATATGACACCTCTCAAAAACACAGATAGAACTGGATACTTATCAACTCTTAAGGTAAGCACATATTCGATGCATTCTGGAAAGAATGGCGGCGGAACTAATAGTAAAGATTACACAGCCATCAACATGACACAGAAAAATGCCAAAGAGGAATCAAAGGAATCATACTATCATTACAAGCATCACTGGTTCTGGGAAAAGGATGTTGATAGAGTAAATAGAGATGGACTCCTTGTTGTTCTACAGAAGGCAAAATAATAATCAGTGTAAAACAGATCCAGGTCAGAGTGGCTTGGGTCTGTTTTTTTTGCTATAGGTTTCCGAATGCAGATTATCTTCCTGAAGCTTTTGAAGAGGCAAGGCAGCTTATCGAGAAGGCAAAAGAGCGGAAGGGTTATATTTGATTTTTATTACATGTGGGGTTATAATGTTCTCAACCGACAGGGTGTCGGTAACAAAATGGACCTTTAATATGAGAACAGTTAAGACAGCGGAAGAGAGAAAAAACGAAATACTGGATGTGGCGGAGGAGCTCTTTGTTGAGAAGGGTTACGATAGTGCCAGCACCAACGATATTATAGCCAGGATTGGCATTGCAAGAGGCACACTATATCATCATTTCAGTTCCAAGGAAGAGATTCTTGATGCCATCATAGACAGGATGACCAGAGATTCCATTGGAGCAGCACGAGTAATAGTACATGATAAGAAAAGACCTATTCTCGAACGGCTGACCCTAGCTATGGTGGCGTTGAATTCTGTAGGCAGCGCAAAGGATGTTGTGATGGAGCAGATGCACAAGCCACAGAATGCCCTCCTTAATCAGAAGATGCAGGACAAGCTCATAAGCGGAGTTGTACCGATTTTTGCAGAGCTTATAGAGGAGGGAAACAAAGAGGGATTATTTGACTCCAAGTATCCTTTGGAAGCATCAGAGATGATTATGATTTACTCCAATATAGCCTTCGATGACAATGAAAACCTGACTCCAAAGCAGAAAAAAGAGAAGGGCAAAGCTTTTATTTATAACATTGAGAGGATTTTGGGAGCAAAAGAAGGTACACTAAACAAAGCACTGGCACAATTTTTTTGATAACTAGGGACCTACCGTGATAGGTGGTCCCATTAATTAAAAGCAACGACAGACAATCTGTCGGCAGGGAGACGAAATGAATACAAAAAGCAACTTTGGAAAATTCTTACTTTTATGGACTGGGGAACTTATATCATCAGTTGGTGGAGGACTAACAAGCTTTGGTCTTGGAGTGTACATCTTCAGACAGACTGGCAGTGCTGCCAGCATGGCAATGGTAACTCTCCTTGGATTTCTTCCTACATTACTGCTGTCAGTTCCAGCAGGAGCACTTGCGGACCGTTACGACAGACGACTTCTAATGATGATTGGAGATGGATGCTCTGCCCTTGGAGTAATTTATATCCTGCTTTGCATGATTAAAGGTCAGGCTACTGTCACCCAGATTTGTATAGGCGTATTTATTAGCGCATGCTTCTCGGCACTTCTGGAACCGTCATTTAGAGCGACGATTACAGATCTTCTAACAAAAGAAGAATATTCAAAGGCCAGCGGACTGTTATCTTTAGCAGGTAGTGCAAGATATCTGTTGTCGCCTATTATTGCAGGCTTCCTGCTGGCAATAAGCGATGTAAAGCTGCTCCTCATCATCGATATCTGTACATTCTTCTTAACCGTAATAAGTGCAGCAGTGGTACGCCGAGGAATAGGAGCAAAGGTAATAGAAAAGAAGGAGCCTCTTATACAGAGTATGAAGGAGGGGTGGAATATTCTCTGCGCCAGAAAAGGAGTACTTACCTTAGTTGGCATTTCTGCTCTAATAACTCTTTTTATGGGAGTATTTCAGATTTTGGCTGAGCCTCTTATTCTGGCTTTTGCAGATGCTAAGACCCTTGGTGTTGCAGAAACCCTCTGCGCCAGCGGAATGCTTGTAAGTGGAGTATTGCTTGGCATTAAAGGAATTAAGAGAAACTATGTAAAGATACTAGGAATAGCGTTGATTGTATCCGGATTAGCTATGTTGGGATTTGGCCTGTTGGAAAACATCTTTGTAATCTGCATTTTTGGATTTATGTTTTTTGCTACCTTGCCTTTTGCCAACAATTGCTTGGATTATCTGGTCCGCACCAACGTGCCAGATGATGCTCAGGGCAGAGTCTGGGGACTTATAGGTTTTATTTCACAGATGGGATATGTGTTAGCTTATGGTGTTTCCGGCGCAGCTGCAGATCTTATTGGCGAGAGAACTGGCTGTGGCGTAGGCCGAGGAGCTGCCATGGCAATTATTATTGCAGGAATTTGCTTGTCCCTGTCAGCTCTTTTAGTTTTTGTCTCAGGAGATGTAAGAGAATTGGAAAATGAGGGTAATTATGTACCAGAGACTTATTCTTAATGATTTAAAAAATAACAAGTTTACAGCCATTGCTACCTGCGTTTTTATGTCAGTTAATGCAGCCCTTTTGGGTCTTTAAGTGCTGCTGTTTGTAAGTTTATCTGGTTCCATTGACAATCTGATGAATGTGGCAAAGAGTCCAGACTTTCTTCAGATGCACACTGGGGAGATAGATGAGAAGGCTCTGTTGGATTTTGCGAATCAGCGAAGCGAAATAGATAAGATGCAAATTTGCAGATTTCTAAACATTCCAAACAGTCAGATACGAATTGGTGGGAAATGCCAGAGGATACTCTATATTCTTGATGGCCAGATAAAGGGTGAACTTAATCTTGGAAAATATCAACTGAATAAAGAGAAAGAACGAGAACAACAGGTGGCTGAATGGCTATCTTCTCTTGGCTGGTAGTGACAGTCCCAAATCTTTTTAAGGTTTGGGGCTGTTTTTTATTTCCGTTACGATGCGGCAATTTAGAAATTGATGATGTTGTCGGAAGAAGGTAAGGTTTATGTAGACAAAATTAGTAAAGAAAAAATTGGGAGGAAACATTAATGTCTTATAATTTTTTTGTACATAGTGATTTAACATTTGGTAAAGATGCAGTTCAGGCACTTCCAGGAATCATCGAGGCAGAAGGCCTTAAGAGAGTAATGGTAGTTTATGATGGTGGCGTTAAGGCTGCCGGCATAGCTCAGAAGGTTCTTCAGGAGCTTAACAAGGTATCCGGCCTTGTAGTTACAGTTTTTGATGGTGTTGAGCCAAATCCTTCAAATGAGCTTATCGAGAAGATATACGGCATCGCAAAGGCTGAGGAGGTTCAGGGCTTTGTAGCAATAGGTGGTGGTTCATCCATCGACTCAGCAAAGGCTGTCAATATTCTTATGACAAACGATGGTCCGATCGGTCAGTATGGTGGAATTGGCATGGTGAAAAACCCGGTTCTTCCACTTATCGCTATTCCTACAACAGCAGGCACATCAAGCGAGATTACAAACGTAACAGCTCTTACAGATACAAAGGCTGTTTGCAAATATGTAGTAATCGACAACAAGATTACACCTTCACATGTAATCTGTGATCCAGAGTTTACACGCACAATGCCAAAGTCTGTTACAGCAGCAACTGGTATGGATGCAATCACTCACGCTGTAGAGTCATACATTTCAAATATGTCTAACCCACTTACAAAGTACAACTCTATCGAAGGTCTTAAGATTTTCCACAAGAACCTTCAGAGAGCAGTTGAGAATGGTGAGGATATGGAAGCAAGAGAGAACATGATGCTTGGATGTATCATCACAGGCTTTGGCTTCTCTAATGCAAACCTTGGTTTTGTTCACGGGATCGCGCATACACTTTCAGCTCACTTTGGCCTTCCACACGGTATGGCAAATGCTTGCGTACTTCCATATGTAATCGCTTACAATGCACCTAGCTGCAAGAAGGAAATGATTGAGCTTGCAAAGGCAATTGACCTTCCTCTTACAGGAAATGAGGATGAGGATATTTTAGCCTTATCAAAGGAACTTCTTAACATGACAAAGGCACTTGGTATCAAGAGTCTTTCGGAACAGGGCGTCAAGGAAAGCGATTTTGACATGCTTGCAGAAGATGTACTTAAGGAGCCCGTGCTTAATTTCAACCCACGCCAAGGCATCACAAAGGAAGATATCATTTCCATATTAATGCAGGCTTTCTAAACTAAGTTCCTAAAGACTAAAAAAGTTTTCCGCTACCTAACGGCAATACCAAGTTTGTTTCCGCTAGGTGGCAAGGCTAAGATAATTATAGAAAAAGCAAAAGGAAGGTATGAAAAATGAATTACGAAAATACAAGACAGACGGTACTTGAAGCAATTCTTGAGGCTGTTGAAAAGGGACTTATAAATGGTACATCAGGAAACATCTGCATGAGAACACCTGAGGATCCAACAATCTGTTGCATCACACCATCAGGTATTTCTTATACAGGTATGACAGCAGAGGATATTGCAGTTGTAAAAATGCACGAGGACGGAAAGAACGAATGGATAGAAGGAAATTTCAAGCCATCTTCTGAGCTTCCAATGCACACAGCAGTGCTCAGAAATCGTCCAGAAGTAAATGCTACAGTTCACACACACAGCATGTATGCCACAATTTGTGCTATGGGAGAAAATCCAGAGCTTCGTCCAATTACACCACCACAGTGTGAGTTTACACCAGTAGGAATTGTTAGCTTTACAATGCCAGGTTCAGATGAGGTGGCTGACAAGGTTAAAAATACACTTGGAGATAAAGGACTTGTTTGCCTCATTAAAAACCACGGAATGTTCTCTTGTGGAAAGAGCATGAAGCAGGCAATGCATGCCACAATCTACACAGAAGAGATGGCTCAGACAACAGTTATCGCAAAGACTCTCGGCACATACGAGCCAATGTCATCTGAGGCAGAGAAAGCAATGCAGGATTTAATTGCAGCCGATCAGGCTGTGTAGCGTAAAATAAAATGGAGGTTTTTACAAAATGAGAAAATTAGCTTTATGTACAGCTCTTCCAGAGGAAGAACTTGAGAAAATAAAAAAAGAGTGTGAGGTTACCATTTGCGGTGAGTTAAAGCACGGCAAGGGTAATGTCACAGAAGATATGATACGTGAAGAATGCATTGGTGCAGAAATTGTAGTGCTTGGTGATGAGGTTGCCGGCACAGATACAATAAATGCATGGATTGAGTCAGGAATGAAATTCATCGGCGTTGCCAAGGGCACACCAGTTACTGTGGACAATGAGGCTCTCAAGGCTGCAGGTATTCCACTTACCTACACACCAGGCAGAAATGCAGTGGCAGTTGCAGAATACTGCATGGGTATGATGATTGCATCAACACGCTTCATGACAAGAGCAGTTGCAGGACTTCTCATGGGTGAACACCTTGGTGCACCTGTTGATGACATCTATGATGTTCCAGATGTAAAAAATGTTATCTGGGGACCACTTGATGAGAATCATCCATACACAGATTACGGCATCGGTTTTGAGCTTTATGGCAAAAAGCTCGGCCTTGCTGGCTATGGTGCAATAGGTCGTGAGGTTGCAAAGCGTGCTATGGCATTTGGCATGGAAATCCTTGCTTATGACCCATATCTTGATGCAAAGATTATTGAGGAGACAGGAGCTAAGGCAGTTTCACTTGATGAAATGCTAGCTGAGTCTGATATCATCAGCATCCACCTTCCAGTAGTACCTTCAACTAGGGGCATTGTAAATAAGGACTGGTTCTCAAAAATGAAGCCTACAGCCTTTGTAATCAACACAGCTCGTGCAGCAGTTATTGATCAAAGGGATTTTGTAGAGGCACTTGAGAACAAGACTATCGCAGGTGCAGCAGTTGATGTGTACTGGCAGGAGCCTGTTCCAGCAAATCATCCACTTCTCAAGATGAAAAATGTGCTTTGCTCACCTCACTTCGCAGGTCTTACAACAGACGTTGATGGATGGTCAGGCCGCAAGATGTCTGAAAACGTAAATGCGTACCTCGCAGGCGAAAAGCTACCTTATGTTTGGACAAAGTAAAAAAATAGCAGGACATTCAAAAATGTTATGAGGCTCTCACTATTAATGTGGGAGCTTTTTTATGTTCAATGCTTTTAAAGGAAAATTCTTTATTTTATCGGTGATTTTTTAACATTTAACTCTTATAATTATTATTGAGCGAAAATGTACTAGTCGAATGGAGGCAACATGAAAAAATTCAGAGATCAGCCATGGTACTCTTTAGCGGTTTCAATATCAATAGGAGTTATTCTGTTTGTAGTTTTAAGTAATATCAACCATGTTATTGATGGAATAGGAACTTTTCTGGGGTTCTTTTCCACAGTATTCTTAGGAGCAGTGATAGCCTACATCATAAATCCTCTTGCAATGCTGTATAGAAGAACGATTTTTGGAAAAATAAAAAACGAAAAGATTAGAGCCACTCTTGGTAACACATTTGGATTTATTTCTGTAATTCTATTGCTAACTTTTATAGGATTTTCCATTGTTCCACAGCTTATCGAGAGTGTTAAGACTTTTGCAGCAAACTTTAATGGCTATGTGAGAGGTTTGCAGCATACTCTCAAATTAATTGGGGTTTCCAGTTCAGTGGTGGATTTAAGTGAACTAATTGATTCCTCTAATGATTTGTTGAATCAGATACAACAGCTGGCATCGGAAAACATGGATTTAATTATGTCTACAACGGCTGATTTGGGAAAGGCTGTAGGACAGGGATTTGTAGCTATTTTATTAGCTATTTATTTCCTTGCAGAAAAGGATAGACTTAAGGATAGCGGCAAAAGATTTTTAAAGGCTGTATTTAAAAAGCAGTATAAAAAGGTGGCCTATATCATAGGTAGAAGTGATGTAATCCTTAATAGATATATAGTTTACAACCTTATTGATGCAATGATAGTAGGAGCTGTAAATGGCATATTTATGACAATCGCCGGACTTCCTTATGTAGGACTGGTATCTGTAGTTGTTGCTATTACAAACATCGTTCCAACCTTTGGTCCTGTAGTTGGTGCTGTGATTGGCGGTTTCCTTTTACTTTTGGTCGAACCTAGATATGCAGCAATATTTTTGATTTTCACCCTGATACTTCAGTTGATAGATGGCTATATGATAAAGCCAAAGCTTTTTGGAGATTCACTTGGGGTTTCAAGTCTTTGGATTTTAGTTGGAATCGTAGCAGGGGGAAAGATGTTTGGAGTAATTGGAATTTTGCTTGCCATCCCAATGGTGGCCATTATAGATATGCTTTATCATGATTTCGTACTTCCGTTTATGGAAAAAGAATAACCTGAAGGAGCAAAAAAACTAGATGGAAATTTTAGACTCAATATTAGCTATAACAAGTAATCCAACCTACAGAAAAATAATTTTTGCGTATCTTATTTGCATTAATATAGCTGGTTTTGCTGTGATGGGAATAGATAAACAAAGAGCCATCAGAGATGAATGGCGCATCCCAGAGAGAACCCTTTTTGCATACAGTCTATTCGGCGGCAGCCTAGGTACCTGGGCAGGTATGTATTTCTGGGGTCACAAGACCAGAAAGCTTCCGTTTATTATTGGCATGCCTATGATACTTGGTATTCATGCAACGCTTTTTTTTATTTTGATGGCAATGACAGCTGAATATAGGTTTTAGGAGAGCGGTGGCTCTCCTTTTTTTTGACAAAAAATAAATTTCAAATAGATATTGCTTTTTGATTCATTAATGATATATTCTTAAAATTGTTTGTTGTTATATAAAAAATACACATAGCAATAAAAATGACAAATATAACTCATTAACAGCAAATTAGTGGAATAGGAGTGACTATCTATGGAAGAGAAATCTGGAAAATTAATGCTTTTTGAAAGGATAATATTATTTGCAGTTATGCTTGTAGTATTTATTAATTCTTTTTTTATTTTTCAGAAAAAAGAAGGTTTTTATATGGATGAGGCATGTACATTTATGCTTTCAAATAACACGGTTGTGACAATTCCTGAAATAATAGAAGTTATGACAAAAGAAACAACATTAGAGGAATTGTATCATACTGCATTTGGAAGAGCATATTCTATTAATGCATGGGTTTCTCATGAAGACATAATGAATAAGTATACGGTTTCACCTGAAGACCGATTTTCTTACCTGAATACTTATTTATTACAAGCTAGTGACGTACACCCACCATTGTACTACATGTTTATAAGAACAGTCTGCGCGATATTTCCAAGTTTAGATTTAATGATAGTGGGGTATGTTGTAAATATTATCTTCCTTTTGGGGACCTGCTATTTTCTATATAAATTAGGCAAAATTATTTTCGGAGGTAATATCATTGGTGCAATAATAGCTGTTATGTATTATGGACTGAGTTTTGATTTTGCAAATAATGTCACTTATTACAGAATGTATGCAGCATTAACATTCTGGTTTGTCTTTCTTCTTTACCATACTATAATATGGGCGGGTGATGGTTATGAGGATGATAAAAAGACTATAAAAAAACTATGTGTTATTGAAGCTTTAGCCATGCTTACACAGTATTTTGCAGTGTTTTTTATTCTACCTATGTTTGTTTTGAACATATTTTTTATGGTCTACAAAAAGAAAGAAATAGGTAGGTATTTAAAATATAATGTTATTACAGGGGTTATATATATTGTAGTTTGGCCATTCTCCATTTTTCATATACTATTTACAAATAGAGGCTCAGAGGTAAGGGCAAATTTTTCTGCATTAAGCCTATTTAGAAGAATACATGAATTTAATAGTTGCCTAATACCAAGTGTGTTCTCAAATAGTAGGCGATTTTTCATTGCATTTGGTGTTATAACTATTATGCTTATTACATACAAGTGCATTAGGCATTGCATGGTGGATAATGATATAAGAAAATGGGTCACAAGTACTCATTTTATGAATATGATATATTTGTTTGTGGTAGCTGTATCATATTATGTAATAGCAGCTGTTGCATCACCATGGGTAACTCCTCGATATGAAATGCCGGTAATGCCATTATTTAGTTTAATAATAGTATTTATCCTAATCAGAATGATTACAATAGTAATACAAAATAAATATGTTATTGGTACAATCATGGCTGCCTTTATTGTCATGTTGACCGTTCATTGGCAGGATAAAATACAGCCGACGGCATTATATAATTCTTCTGAAAGAGTCAAATATATAAATGATTATACAAAATATGATGCAATTTTAATCGATTCTAGTGGATATTTTATTGAAGTCGAGTTGAATTTCAATCATCCTAAGCTTTACGAAACTGATAATGAAAACTATGATAACTTAGATACCGTTGTAGATTCAAATAAGTCATATATTCTTTATATATCTAAGGACAATTATATGGAAGGAATATTAAAGAATCTTGAATCCAAAGGCTTTAATATGCAGAAGTTAGATTTTGAAGCCGACTATTTTAAAGTGTATATATTAAGTAAATCTTCAGTTTCAAATAATACATATTAAGATAATGGAAAAAATATTATAGGAGAGCGGTGACTCTCCTTTTTTTGATCCAAATTCTAAATTATGTTGACTATTAGAATTTTATTTGAAAGATAATTATGTTATAATTTGCACTAAAATGTCTTGAGAAATAAGAAAAAAAGAGGAGAGTGAAAAGAAAACTGATGATTAAATGTAATAAAAACATTGATTTGAATAGGATTTTATTATTTATTTGTCTTGTAATAATATTTATCCATTCTTTTTTTATTTTTAGGCAAAAAGATGGATTGGATCTCGATGAAAACGCATCTTTTCAACTGGCAAACTGGACCGTAGTTACAATTCCTGAGGCTATAAGTGCAGTAAAAAATGACAATGTAAATGAAAAAATCAATACCATTGAAGCCATGAGAAATCCAAATAATTGTTGGATTACAGAACAAGACATAATGAGTAAATATACAGTTCAGCCTGGAGAAAGATTTGCATATTTTAGTACATTTCTTTGTCAAGCCTTTGACGTCCATCCGCCGCTGTTTTATTTGGTAATAAAAACTATTTGTTCTTTAGTACCTAGTTTAAATTTATTGATTGTAGGTTATATAATTAATATCACATTTCTTCTGCTAGCATGTTATTTCATATATAAGATAGGGCTGATTCTATTTGATGATAACAGTTGGGGCGCTCTGGCTGCAGTTCTATATTATGGGCTAAGTTTCGATTTTGTAAATAATGCAACTTTTTACAGAATGTATGCAATCTTAACATTTTGGTTTGTTTTTTTGTTGTACAACACTTTGAAATGGGCTAACGATGGTTATGCGGATGACAAGAAGGTGATTCGAAAGCTATGTATTATTGAAGCATTGGCCATGTATACTCAATATTTTGCAGTGTTTTTCATTTTTCCAATGTTTGTTTTGAATCTTGTTTTCATGATAATAAAGAAGATTAAGATTCGTAGATATTTAAAATATAACATTATTACTGGCTTGATATATTTGTTAGTTTGGCCATTTTCAATTGTGCATATATTATTTACAGACAGAGGAGCAGATGTTAAGGGAAATCTTAATGCTCTAAATATATTTGGTCGTCTCTATGAATATAAAGACAATCTATTCAGGAGTATATTCTCTGGAAGTAAAAAATATTTTTTACTTTTTGCTGTTGTAGCTATCTGCTATATTGCATACAGGCTGATTAAACATAAATTTATAGAAAAAGATGTTAAAATGTGGATTGGCAGCATCCACTTTTTGGATATAGTATATGTATTTGGTTCTGCTATAGCATATTATGTGGTAGCTGCTGTTGCAGCTCCTTGGGCTATAGACCGTTACGTAATGCCGGCGATGCCTGTTTTATCTCTTATTATTACTTTTATAATTATCCAAATGATGTCAGTTGTAATAAAAAACAAATATATCACCAGTGGAATAATGTGCTTGCTTATTATTGCTCTTTGCTTACATTGGCATCAAAGAGTTCAACCGTATTACTTGTTTAATTCAAAGGATAGAGTTGAGTATAAAAAGACTTGCTATAATTATGATGGTGTTGTAATTGATTCAAAGACTATAAGATTACTTGGTGATATAGAATTAAATTATAAGCATCCAAAGCTATATGTAACAGATGAAGTGAACTATTACAATTTAGATTCTGTACTAGATGATAATAAAACCTACATGGTGTATATGAACAAAGATATTGATAATGATGAAGTTATTTCTACTCTAGAGTCTAAAGGATTTAAGCTTGTTAAAAATGACTGTGAGGCAGATCATTTTTACATATATACGTTAAATTAAACAATATAATAGGTGGCAAAAGATAGCTTAGCGAGTTAAGCGAATCATATAATATAAAGAGAGCCAGGATATTCGATGTTTTCGAATAGCTTGGCTCTTTTGCTATAATAAATATTTGTTATCTTGCAGGTGAAATATTAAATTGCTTATTTTTTTCATCAGATAGCTTTAAATCTTTTACTGTGATATATGTGTCCAGTATATTATGTCTTTTTAATACTTTAGACATTCTTTCACCTACGTAGTTTGCTAATGGCCAATTATCGTCAGAATCAAATTTAGGAATGACTAAAACAATCTCTTGCTTCCCATTTGCTTCAGCTTCTTTGAATTGACTGATTATATCATTCATAACATCATTGCATTGTTCATATGAAAGATACGAAAAATTATATGGATAAAAAATTCTTCCTGGATGGTTTAGCAACAATAATATAGTTCCGCAAAGAAGTAAAGGCAATTTTTTATAGCGTTTATCTTCTTGAATAAGCTGATTTAAACAAAGTAGTAAAGCAATAAATAGATAAAAATAGTTTCCAATTGTGACTTCAGTTCGGTATGCATAACTAACTTCAGTAGCTGAACTTAATAAAATTATATATAAAAGCTGTAACCCAACGCATACTATAAAAAAAACAGATGATTCAGAAAAATGCTTATATAATTTTTTACATTTATAAAAAATGATTATTTCAAAAATAAGGAAGAATAAATTAATATAAACAAAACCTGATAAAGTGTATACAAATGCGATTGGGATGTTAACGATAGCATTACCATGAATATCACTTGCTCTTCCTCCGGTAGCCTCAAATATATTAGCAGAGAACCAACCAACAATGAGTAGCAGGTTAAGCCAATTGTTAGCACAATATTTTTTTAGGTTAAAATCCTTTGACTTGATTTCTTTTATAAGGATTAATAGTAGTTCTGTTCCAAGGTAGGTTGCCAATACAACTGACGAGAAAAGGTTTGAATAAATAGCAAAATAAGCCCATATAGCTACAATTATTTTATGTATAATCGAACTGTTCTTAAACCAGGCTCTAGGGCCACCGAATGACATAAAGTGCATTACCAAGGAAGCGTTAATAATTACAGCGAGTACGTAATTGTAAAAGCATGTAACGTTGGTAGCACCTAGTAAAAAGAAATTGTCATATCCCTTTTGAATATGTGAAATAAAATGTAATAACACAAATAGTAAACCATAGGCTATGCTGGCAGGTGCTGATGCAATTTTTTTCTTATAAAACATAAGAGGAAATTCAACAAAGTATAAAGTAATAACAATGCTAGCAAATAAGCCATGTGCTAGAGATAGTGATCTAAAGTAATCATTAATAATTGGGTTGATTATAAATGCACCGAAATATGAAACCAGCGGCATAAATGTTTCAGGAAAAATCTTTGCGGGATTCCAAGCGTGCAAGATAGGAATAGGCTTTCTTAATTCAGAAATGTACATCCAATCATCTGCATCATATATTGTGAGTGGGTTAATACATGTGAAAAAAATCAACAAACCTGCAAAAACAAAAAAAACATAAAGTATAAATATGAGATTGGTGTTTTTCTTATCCATCAGTTGCCCTCTCTTTCTACAAAATAATAATCTGATATTTTTATAAGTACTTCGTCACCATTTTCAACAATGGAACCTTCATTTGGATAACAAGGCATATCTTTTAATGCTTCACTTTTTACATAGCTTTCATAAATTTCTGAGCCTGCTATGTTAAGTTGTATTCCTATATGATTTAGCAATCCATTATATGTATTGATAGTGCAGTCATAGTTTGGCCAAATATCACCAGTCTTTGCATATGGACTAGCCTTATCCCAAAGTTCATTTTTTTTAAATAGTTCGTTTTTACAAGGTGAACCAATGAACACATATTTTTTGCTAGTATCAAAGGTATCTTCCATTTGTAGTGATGTAATAACTCTGTTCATAATTGCTTCCATCGACTTATGCCCCTGAATCATAGCATCTTCGTCAGTGCCAACGCAGTAAATATTTCCATACAATAACAATGCAATAGAACATATTAAGAACTTTTTAAATAATGAAGTATATTTTTCAACAAAACATAATGCAATGATTCCTGAAAAAAGAAGAGGTGCTGTCATTTGCATCGACATGTATTGAACACCAGGAGTAAGAAGGAAACAAATATTTGCCGCTACTGGAATGAGTAATAAGGCAATAAAATACCATATCTTAGCTTTTACATTCTTTATTTTAGTTATACCAGTGTAAAGAAATAATCCGAATATAAATACATATATAATTAGTCTAATAGGTCTGAAAATGTAGTTACTATCTATTAGCAGACGTTTTGATATCCAGTTGACATATGCATTGGTAATACCAAGCGGAATGTTGATTATTATTGAAGATAAAGAAGAATTTGCTCCATTATAGGAAGAAGCTTCTATACCTTTAATTTTTAAGCATATTTCCCAGAACACTTTGTAAATAAGGCATGAAGTAATGCCAATTAAAATGGCTCTAATAAGAAATTTTAATGCATAGCTTAGTTTATCATCTAAGATAAATTTCATAAAAAGAAAGACAGCAAAGACGCAAAATATACCCAAATTGGCTTGGTATAATGCAAGGGTAAGTACGATGAGAAGTGTAATAATAGAATTGATAATCCATACTTCTCTACCTGTGAAATTATCTTTACTAATTAGAAATGCTGCTATGACAGGCAGGAGAGTTGCCATGCCAAAGGAAGGCGACTGAAATCTGTAGGATAGATAGCAACAGGTAGTGGTACTAACAGTTATCAGCAAAACATACATATAGTGTTTTTTTGTTAAATTTGAAAGCAACTGTATTGTTAGCCATGCAGCAGTTGTTATAAGAAGTAGGGCTAAAAATGAATTGAATGGATCCGCGGCATACCCCATTCGAAGTTTATCGAGAATTGGCCACGCCCATCGACCAACTGATATTTCTGTGTTTGCTGCTTGAAAATAGGTTGGTTGCCATAAGCCATCAGCCGAGTTAGTAACTCCATTCGCAATCATCGGTAAATAACACAAAACCGATAAAAGCCAACTAATAAAAATAAATTTTGCATTTTTCTTGGTAAGAAGTTGTTTAAAACCACTCTTATCCCAAATAGTCTTTATCATAATCATTTCTCCTTAATATGTATTGCTTTTGGCAATAAGCCAACAAACATTATGCCATATTTGTAGAGGTGATGATATACGAAAATTACAGGATGTAACACATTTAGATAAGCAACTTGACTGCTAAAATTGAGAAGATTATCTCAATATATTCACACATATATGGTATCGTATAGTAATGGTGAACTGATGGAGATTCACCATCTGTGAATAGATTCAATAGAATCACAAAGTAGGAGGAAAATAAAATGAAAATTGCAATGGCAAATGATCATGCAGGAACAGAAATGAAAAATGAGATAAAGGCCTATCTCGAAAGTCAGGGGCACGAGGTAGTGGATTTTGGAACCTACGATAATGAAAGCTGCGATCTTTCGGATTTTGTATATCCAGCTGCTCTTGCAGTGGCAAAGGGTGAGTGTGATAGAGGAATATTCTGTGATGGTGTAGGCTATGGTAGTGCCCTTATCGCAAATAAAATTAACGGTTGTTATGCAGCAGTGTGCCAGGATCCACTTTGTGCTACACTGGCACGTCAGCATACAGATTCAAATATCCTTTGTCTTGGCGCAAAAATCATTGGTGGCCTTATGGCTATGGAAGTTGTAAAGACCTGGCTTACTACTGATCCTCTAATGGAAGAAAAATATCGTCGTCGTGTACAGAAGGTTTGTGACATCAACGATAAACATTGCGTGCCAGTAAAATAAGCTCTATTATATTGTAAGTAGGGAAGTAGATTAGGAGAATACTTACAATGAAAAAAGGACTGGTTATGGAAGGTGGAGCCATGCGCGGCATGTTCACCTGCGGTGTGATTGATGTATTGATGGAAAATGGTATTGATTTTGATTCAGCGGTTGGAGTATCAGCAGGTGCTACATTTGGATTGAATTTCAAATCAAAGCAGATAGGAAGACCTCTCAGATACAATAAAAAATATTGTAAAGATAAACGATATTCCAGCTTTCATTCATTAATTACAACAGGAGATATCTACAATGTAGACTTCTGCTATGGCACTCTGCCTTATGAGCTTGATATTTGGGACACAGATACTTTTTACAGTAATCCTATGGATTTCTATTGTGTTGCTACCGATGTTCATACCGGAAAGGCGGTATATCATAAATGCGACAATAAAAGCAGTACCCCATATGGAGAGGATATCAGCTGGATTAGAGCTTCAGCCTCAATGCCTGTAGTTTCCAGACCAGTAGAAATAGATAATGAAAAGTACCTTGATGGAGGTATGGCAGATTCAATTCCACTTGAGTTTATGGAACAACAGAACTGTGACAAGATACTTGTCATTGAAACACAGCCAAAGGAATATGAAAAAAAGCCACAAAAATACATGTGGCTTGTAAGGTTTGCTCTTCGTAAATTTCCTAGAATGGCAGATATAATTGCGTGCCGCCATGAGATGTACAACAAGCAAAAGGCTTATGTTAGAAATCAGGAGGCGGCTGGAAAAATATTTGTTATTCGCCCAGAAGCACCTCTTAATATTGGCGCGGTGGAAAAGAATCCTGATGAGCTTCAACGTGTTTACGAATTAGGCAGAGTAGAGGCTACTAATAATTTAGACCGACTGAAATCATATTTAATGGCCTGATACCTGATTAGATTCTCTTTTTACAAATATCTTCAAGACAGCATCTGTCACAATGCGGAGCTGTTCTTGCAGTACATATAGCACGACCATGATCCACCAGTCGATGGCAAAGTTCATTGCCTTCCTCTGGTGGTATTATTTTTCTGAGGGCCATTTCCACCTTGGTTGGTTCTTTTATATTGTCCACAAGTCCTATTCTATTTGAAAGACGAATGGCATGTGTATCTGTAACTATGGCAGGTTTTCCAAATACATCTCCAAGAATAAGGTTGGCAGATTTTCTGCCCACACCCGGAAGCTTTAGCAAATCATCCATAGTATCAGGCACCTTGCAGTCATATACATCTCTTAACATTTTCATGCAGGCTACAATATCTCTAGCCTTTGATTTTCCAAGGCCGCATGGTCTGACAATAGCTTCCACGTCAGCTACATCGGCCTCAGCGATGGCTCCGATGGTAGGAAACTTTTCATATAATAAAGGAACAATTTCATTTACTCTGGCATCTGTACACTGTGCAGCCAGTCTGACTGATACCAGCAGCTTCCAGGCATCGTCGTAGTCCAAAGTGCAGTCACTGTATGGATATTCCTTTTTTAGTCTTTCTATTACTATAAGAGCTAGTTCTTTTTTTCTCATTGTTGACTCCTAAATATAATTTGACATCATTTTACCATCTCAAATCTGTAAAACACAAAAAGATTTTAAATCTTTTGCATATTTCTAAAAAATGTGATGAAAGTGTGAATTTTATATTGAAAACACTTTAGTGAAATGATACGCTAAAGTTATACAAAATAACGATTTGAAAGGATGTTCTATAAACCAATTAATCTGTCTAATTTTACGAGTGATTGGGGACTGGGATGTCCTTTTTTGTCGTTTTTTGTAAAAAATAAAAGGAGGAGAGAATAGATAAATGAAAAAAATGGCTCGCCAAGGGCTATCTTTAGCACTGTCTTTTTTGATGGTGGCTTCTACCGCATTTACGGATGTTTCATTCGTTTCTAATGCAAAAGAATCACATCATAAGTGGGCTAAAGTTAGTCTGTCGGAAATCACTGCAAGTGATTCCATTGCCATCACAATGACCACAGCTGATGGCACCACCTATGTATTGCCGAACGCATCCGCTACAAATGCCGGCCCGGTTGCAGTAGTTGGAACTGTTGAAGACGGTTCCCTTACCATCGCCGAAGGTAGCGACAATGAATACGCTTGGACAATCACCAAAAACACTGTTGAGGAAAAAGTGGTTAAAACTGTCGAAAAGAAAACAGAAGCAGAAGTAACCACAGCTACAGAAGCAAAGCTTTCTGAGGACTCAGCAGAAAAAACAGAAGAGGCTATTGAAACAAAGCAGGAAGCAATTTCAGAAAAAAATGATTCTTCATCAGATAAAAAAGAAGAATCAACAGAATCGGTTTCAGAGGATAAAGCTTCAGTTGAAAAATCATCTGAGGAAAACTTATCTGAAACAGTAAAAGAAGATACTACTGAAAAAGATGCGGTAGTAGATGAAAAGGCATCAGAAGATGACAAGGCTTTAAAGGATGCTGAAACAGAAGAGGATAAAAAAGAGACAGAAGAGGTAGAGGAAACCATCACACATGTTTTCTACACCATCACAAATGGCTCTAATTACCTCTATACAAACGCTGCAAACAGCGGTGTTAGAGTTGCAGCAGCCCCAGAGAATCTGGTCGGTGCACAGTGGAATATTGAAGATGGTTATCTTGCAGCGAAGGATTCAAAGGATGCCACACGTTACCTTGGTGTTTATACATCAAAGCCTGATTGGAGAGCATACACAAACACCACTGGCAACACAAAAAATCAGGCACTTGCTTTCTACAAGCTTACAGGAGAAGCTGTCGAGACTGAAACAAAGCTTGAGGCACCAAATGCATCTATCGAACCAGGTACCGTAGTAGCTGGAACAGAGGTTGAACTTACCTGTGACACAAAGGATGCAAAGATTTACTATAACCTTACAGGCGATGATAGTCAGTACAAGCTTTACAAGGAGGCTATCGTCCTCGACAAGGATACGACCATCTATGCTTATGCAAGATTAGATGATTTAAAGAGTGATGTAGTTTCGTTTGAATACAAGCTTGGTAATCAAAAGCCAACAGGAAACACTGTCGGAAAGCTTCTTACAAGAGAGCTTTACAATGGAGATCAGGTAGTTGTTTACTATCCAGCAGGCAAAAAGCTTATGACATCTGAAGCTACCACAAATGGTAAGCTAAAGGATGTGGCAGCAGAGCCTAAGGATGGAACACTTGAAACAAAAGATTTAAACGCAGCAGTTCTTAATGTTTCTCTTGATGAAAATGGATATTATTCATTCGAGACTGAGGATGGAAAATACCTCACAGGTACTGTTGAAGTAAAAGAGGTAAATGGAAAGAATAAGACCTATGCAAACCTTATTCTTGCCGATGAAAAAACAGATAACAGTCTTTGGACAGAGGAACCAGCCAGCGAGGATGGCAAGTATTATTTAAAGAACGCCTTTGCAAAATCTGGTTCTTATGTTCAGGCACTTGAGTACTACAGTGGATTTTCACTTTACGGCTTCAAGGAAGACAAGGCTTACGAATTCAGTTTCTATGCTCTTGAGGAAGGTGAAAAGGTTACAAAGCTTGAATACGAGACAGACAAGCTTACAGTTGCTCAGTGGGCTGGTAATGCACACTATGATGAGATTGAAACATCTAATGAGTATATCCGTGGCGATAAATTTGCTACAAACGATATGCTTGATACAGAAGCTAAGTATTCTGTAGTAGTAGATGGTAAGGCATCAAAGCCATGGACTTCTGCAAAGAGCTCAACCACAGGCTCTACAAGCTTTTACATGGGTTCAACAGGTGTTGCTACAGAGTCTGACTACATGCAGTTTGCCCTATCAACATTAGGCTATGGCAACACAGAGCTTTCATTTAGAATGAGAGCTTCAAATACAGCGGCTGGTGCATTCCAGATGCAGTATTCTATAGATGGAGAAAACTTCACGAACCTTAAGACAGGTACATATTCATATAAGTACACTGCATATAAAAAGACTGATGAAGTAGATGAAAACGGCAAGGCTGTAACAGAGCCATTTGAGGTAAATGGAAGTGGTGATATCACAGATGGTATCGCAAAGACATCAATTGCCCCAACCTACTATGTAAACTTCACTTTTGAGATTCCAAATGCAGCAGCAAATGCTGAAAAGGTTTATATCAGACTTGTACCAACAGGCGGTCTTTCAGCAAAGGGAGACAAGGCACCTGCAAAGGGCGGAGTTATTCGCATCGATTCAGTAAAGTTTGAAGCAAACCCAATTAAGGATCCTTCAATTGTTTCATTGGTAAAGGCTACTCCAGAAGCTGGAGAGGTTGCAGAGGGAGAAAAGATTGCACTTTCTACAGACACTGAAGGAGCAGACATTTACTATTCTGTAAATGGTGGCGATTTTGCAAAATATGATGCAAATGAGCAGGTAACACTTGCACATCTTCCAGCTACAGTTTCTGCATATGCTACAAAAGAAGGTTTAAACAAGAGCATCACGGTAAGCTATCAGTACACTCAGGCTGAGGTTGCAGCTGTAAAGGCAGCGCCAAACGGTGGCGCAGTATTTGAAGGTCAGCGTATCACATTAAAGTCAAAGACTGAGGGCGCAAAGATTTTCTACAGATATCGCACAGAGGAAGAAATCGCAGCTGATGGCGCCAACTCAGATGACACTACAGCAGAAGAGTCTGTGGCAGAAAATGCTGAGGAAACTTCTGAAACAGTAAATCAGTCAGAGGAAGAAATTCATGACGACTGGAATGAATACACTAATTCATTTGAGCTTTCACAGCTTCCATGTGAGCTTCAGGTAAAGGCTACAAAGGAAGGCTACAAGGATAGCCCAGTCTCAACACTTAAATTTACAAAAAAGACAAACGATAAGTACAACATCTACTTTGGTCAGATTCATGCCCACACCAACATCTCTGATGGTGCAGGCTCACTTGAGGATGCGCTTAAGCATGCATCAAATGTAGACAATCTTGACTATATCGTAATTACGGATCACAGTAATTCAATTGACAATGAAAAGAATTCAAAGATTACTGAAAATGTTGATACAAGTGCTACAGACGAATGGACTTATGCTCATAATCTTGTAAAACAGTATTCAACAGACAAATTCACATGTGCTTATGGTTATGAGATGACCTGGTCAAATGGTCTTGGTCATATCAATACCTACAACACACCAGGCTTCCAGAGCCGTACACAGACAGAGTACAGCACGTACTCAACTGCATTACAGAATTATTATGCAGCACTTAGAACTGTTCCTGATTCAATCAGCCAGTTCAACCACCCAGGTACAACCTTCGGTGACTTCCAGGATTTTGCATACTACTCAGAAGAGAATGATGCCTTAATTACAATGATTGAGGTAGGTAACGGTGAAGGCACAATCGGTTCATCAGGTTACTTCCCTTCATACGAGTATTACACTCGCGCCCTTGATAAGGGATGGCATGTTGCTCCAACAAACAACCAGGATAATCACAAGGGTAAATGGGGCGATGCCAACACAGCTCGTACAGTAATGCTCTCAGATACAAACGATGAGAATGCTATCTACGATGCAATGCGCAATTATCGTATTTACGCTACTGAGGATAATGACCTTAGCATTTACTACACACTTAATGGAAATGTAATGGGTTCCATCCTTGAAAAGGATGTGGTAGGTGATACTGTAGAAATCAAGGCTGACATCAAGGATCCTACAGACAGTGCAATTGGTCGAGTAGAGGTAATCGTAAATGGTGGCCAGTCAATTCGTATGGAAAATGTTTCTACTAATGAAGAGACGGTTACATTCGAGATTCCTTCAAGCTATTCATACTACTATTTAAAGATTACTGAAGACGATGGTGATATCGCTGTTACAGCTCCAGTTTGGGTTGGCGACGTTGAGTCTTGCGGTATCAATAAGACCTACACCAACACAGTTCTTCCAGTAAAGGGAGAAAGCCTTGATATCAATGTTGATTTATACAACAATGAGTCAAAGCCTTTTGATATCACTTACATCGATGTGGTACTCAAGGATGTAGATGGAAACGAGACAGTAGTAGCAGGTGTTTCAGGTGAAGAGGCAGGTCTTGCATCAATCCCTTCACAGAGCACAGGCACCTTCAAGACAGACTTTGTTTATAATGAAGCAGGTCAGGTTACCTATGAGGTTACTGTTCGAGGAACTTTGGATGGAATGCCAAAGGTTTATACAGATAAGCTTCAGGTAAGCTATGCTGTGCCTGAAATGGTTACAGACGTAATTATCGATGGTACACACTATAATGACTATGTTACCGGATACTATGGTGGCAACATGTCAGCCTTTATTTCAATATGTGCAAAGAAAAATATTCGCGCTCAGGTTGAGACAAAGGAAATCACACCTGAAATGCTCGACAAATGTTCACTCCTTGTGCTTGCCGCTCCTGCAAAGAAAACAGGTACAGCAAATGCAGGGGATTATACAGTAAGCCACTATACAGATGAGTTCCTTGAAATGGTCAAGAATTACGTGGCAAAGGGTGGCTCTGTAATCGTATGTGGTCTTGCTGATTATTCAGATACTAAGGACGGACAGACAGTAACAGAGCAGAACAAGCTTCTTTCAGCTATCGGTTCTACAATCCGTATGGGTTCAGATGAGGTTTGTGATGATACAAACAATGGTGGTCAGGTATACAGAATGTATCCAACTACCTACAACATGGATTCAGCTTTATTTACAGGACTTCGTGATGGTCAGAAGTACAGCCAGTACTCAGGATGTTCAGTAGATATTTCAAATGCCAAGGCTACTGATTTTGTTGATGAAGCACAGTGGCTTGTAAAGGGATTTGATACTACATACTCTGTAGATTGCAAGGATGACTCTGGTAATTCACAGCCTGGAACACTTGAAAATGGTGTAAAGGGAATCAAAAATGACAACCTTGGTGATGTAACATTCTTAGCAACACAGCACACAAAGGCTGGTGGAAATATTTACGTAGCTGGTGGTGTATTTATTTCAGACTTTGAAGTAAAGGCAGAGATGGATAATAATGATTCTCTTCCATACACTAACCACACTATCATTAATAATATCCTTGATGGTGTTACAGTAGAGCTTCCTACATCAACAATCGCCCAAGCTCGCGCCGGCAAGATGAATGAAGTGTTTGCTGTTGAAGGTTATGTAACTTCTGGTACAGACAATGCAAATACAACCTTCTTCGATACAATCTATATTCAGGATGAGACAGGCGGTATCGACATATTCCCATATGCTACACCTGGTCTTGTAATCGGTACAAAGATGCGCATCGTTGGATATGTGTCACAGTATCAGGGAGACAAGGAGCTCAAGATTATCTCATCTAAGATATTAGATGCTGATCCATATGTATGGGCTCCAAAGGAAGTAGACGCAAAGGCAGCAATGGATTATGATGCTAATGGTGGTTCACTTCTTAAAACTACAGGTAAAGTTACACGTGTAGAGTTTAATGATGATGGCACAGTTGCAGAGTTCTGGCTTGCAGATAATTCAGGCTTTGAGGCAGCGATATTTATCGATGGTTACATCAAATCAGCTACAACTGGCGTTAACAGCCTTGGAGATTTTGTAAAGGTCGGTGCTACAGTTTCTGCATCAGGCGTGCTTTACATGCATCCTGAAGAGGGCAATGACACACCGGTTCCGGTATTTAGAGTTCGCAATTGTGATGACATTACTCTTGTAAAAGAAGCAGAGCCAGAGATAGAGCCACAGCCTGAACCAAAACCAGAACCACAGCCTCAGCCTTCAAATGAGACTATCAAAAAGATTGGCAAGATTGTAAAGGAACAGGTTGAAATCGCTGAAAAGGTAATAGAAAAAGTTGCCGAAAAGGATCCAATCTTTAAAGCAATTGTTGAACATCCTGTTGTAAAGACAGTTGTTTCTTCAATAAAGAGCTTCTTTGGAAGAATATTTGGATGGTAATTTAGGAAATAAAAATGAAAAAAGAACTGATAATTAAAATCCTATCAGTCCTTGTATTCATAGGCTTAAGTGTTGGCGTAATTATTTATGCCAACACTGACAGGCCTAAATACACTATCACAGAGAGCTCTGGCGTCGAATACGAAACCGCTAGAGTTCTTTCTGTAATAGAGGACAACATAGTCGTTGATAGGGAAGTTGAAAATGTAAAAAAAGGGGACACACAGCTAGAACTGGAGCTGTTGTCAGGAAGATATAAAGGTGACATTTGTAAGGTCACCAATTTTTACAGCGCACTTTATAATGTGGATGTTGCAAAGGGCGACAAGGTAAGTGTCAGGGTCGATACCACAGATGTGGGAGTTTACAATGTAAGTATTTACAACTACAACAGAATTCCACTTACAATCGGTCTTAGTGTGGTTTTCTTTGCTGTTTTACTCTTGCTTGGTGGAAAACAGGGCGTGAAAGCATTCATTGGGCTGGTTTACACAGTGGTTGTGATTGTGTTCGTGCTATTGCCTTTGACTCTAAAAGGAGTTTCTCCTGTGCCACTTACTATTGCAATTGTATTTGTCACCTCAGCTGTTTGCTTTTTGCTCATAGGAGGCCTGCAAAAGAAAACAGTTGCAGCAGCACTTGGATCTCTTGCGGGAGTTTTGATAGCAGCCATGCTTGGAGCAATCGCAGCAAAAATTGGTGGAGTTACAACCTTCCAGATGGATGAAGCAGAGGCTCTTTTGCTTGTCAAATCTACAAATCCTATCAAGCTTAGAGGGCTTTTTATCAGTGGTATTTTGATTGCCGCGATGGGTGCAGTGATGGATATTTCCATGTCCATAGCATCTGCCATAGCAGAGGTCCATGATGCCAATAAAAAGCTAGGATTCAAGGCGCTTTTTACAGCCGGCATGAACATCGGCCGCGACGCCATGGGCACAATGGCAAACACCCTTGTGCTTGCATACGTAGGTGGTGCTCTGAACATGATGGTTTTGATTTACAGCTATGGTGTTTCCTTCACCCAGCTTGTAAACACAGATTTCGTTGCAATTGAACTAATCCGCGCCATCGCAGGTTCCGTAGGAATCATCGGCACCGTACCATGCGTGGCCGCCGTGGCAGGGTATTTATATTCGAAGGAATAGAAGCTGGCGAAGCTAATAAGTCATTGAAATGAAATCCTTCTTATGTTACAATCTGAAAGGTTTTGAAAATCAATCTGGTTGTAACGAAGGAGAGTCGTTTATGGAAAGCTACAAGTCAGAATTTATAGAGTTTATGGTGGAGGCAGACGTCCTAAAGTTTGGTGATTTTACACTGAAGTCAGGGCGAAAGTCTCCTTTTTTTATGAATGCAGGAGCATACGTCACAGGTAGTCAGCTGATGCGACTTGGCGAATATTACGCAAAGGCTATTCACGATGCCTACGGCGAGGATTTTGATGTTCTTTTTGGCCCAGCATACAAGGGCATTCCTCTTGCTGTAATCACAGCAGAGGCATTTCACAGATTATATGGCAAAGAAATTAAATATTGCAGCAATCGCAAGGAAGAAAAGGATCATGGCGCAGACAAGGGCGGTATCCTTGGCTACAAGATTCAGGATGGCGACCGTGTGGTTATGATTGAGGATGTTACTACCTCAGGAAAGAGCATGGAAGAAACAGTACCTATCGTGCGTGCACAGGGTGATGTAACTATCGTAGGTCTTATGGTTTCCCTTAATCGTCAGGAGTTTGGTCTCTCAGGAGACAGAAACAAGACAGCCCTCGATGAAGTTGCGGATACCTACGGCTTTAAGACTGGTGCTATCGTTTCTATGGACGAGGTTGTAGAACATCTTTGGAATAGACAGTGCCAGGGTCGTGTAGTTATCGATGACGATATGAAAGCACGTATTGACGCTTACTATAAGGAGTATGGAGTTCAGTAATGGCTAGAGGTCGACGTAGACACAGCTCTTACAGCAATCAGTTAAAGGCATTACCAGTTGAGGCAATGTATGCTGCAGGAGTTTCTATTTTTTCATTAGTTATATTTGGCGTGGTACTGGGCATTGCAATATATATGTCTGGGGAAACACCAAAATTCGTTGGCGGAATAGCGATGCTCGGCTTTTTTGTGGGACTAGTGGCATTCATTTATAATATACGCCAATTGAGCACTAAAACAGAGTTGAAATACAGACTTATATGCTTTGGCATTAGCACATTTTCAATGATTGTTTGGGGTGTTCCTTATATTCTTGGACTTTTAAACTAGGAGTAAAATATGAGTAGTACTTTTTATAAAGAAACAGATGATATTTTAGAGCGCTATGAGCTTGCTAGCGAGCGCATAGCTACCATTAAAGAAGACAAAGAATTACCTGAAAATCTTCAGGCGTTTTTCAATCAGGTGACTGATTTTATACAGACAATTATTCCTATAATGAACAAGGCTACAGCAGATGAACTGGCAAATAGAAGCCTTGCAGAATGCGAAAAGGATGCAGAGCTTGTCTTTGCAATATACAAGGAAGAGCGTTACAGCAATAGCTTCCTGTGTCCTACATATGCAGTGGAACAGCTTGGTGAGGAGCTTGGTGGAGTTTTATCTTCAGTATTTTATAGACTCACCAATATGATTCATGTTGCTTTCGCTGGCAGACTTGATATTTTCACTATTTACCTGGAACTTTTCCTTCAGGTATATGGTGAGTGTCAGATGGAGACAGAGGATAAATATCGCCGTGAAGGAGTGGTCAGCGCGCTTTACTCTTTCCAGCATGACTATTGCAATATCTTCACATCAGAGTCTTTAATCACAATGATTGACCCTGAATATGATTTCTATACAGATATTATCGTAAATGCGGATTTATCCGATGATAGATATATGTATCGCTACGGTATGTATATCGGAGATAATGAGCGCGGTATCGCAGCGCATTTACGTAGCCTTCCTCATGAAGATGTAGTGGCAATGGCTCGCACATACGTAGAGGGCTACATCAAGGGCTTCGAAGTTACAGGCAAAGACATCTCTAAAAAGGAGACAGTTTGTGTAGAGTCTCCAGTTGGATTCGAGCTTATGGCTAGAGAAGCTATTCGCCTGTTCAATGAAGCAGGTCTTGCCGCTACAGTTCGTTTTGGTGGCACTAGTGGCCGTAATCTCTATTCTACAGTTCCAAACAAACAGTGTGAGTATGACCACAAGGATGATAGAGCTTATATCTGGGACAAGGGTCTTGCAGATAGAATGCTTGAGGTGGAAAAAAACACACTTGAAAAATATAAGGATTTGGCTGCAGCCCATGGTGGCCCAGCCGTTATTGAGACCTTTGGAGAGGTTCCTTTTGAACCAAAGAATTTCCCTGCAAATGCGCAGTATTCAGAAAAGCAGGATGAGCTTAATGTGTACTTCATGAGTCAGTGGGGACAGATTATGAACCAATATGTAAAGGGCGAGGAGCGCAGCTTTACAATTATCGCATATCCGATTCCAGAAATCGGCAAGGATTTCAACGCAATCTTTAATGAGACTGTTGCTGTCAACACTATGGACTACGAGCTTTATAAGTCCATCCAACAGCACATCATTGATGTTTTGGACAAGGGCGACAGAGTTCATGTTACAGGTCGTGGGGACAACCACACAGATATTACTGTAAAGCTTCATCACCTTGATGATCCTACAAAGCAGACTAACTTCGAGAACTGCGTAGCTGATGTAAACATCCCTGTAGGTGAAGTATTTACATCTCCAGAGCTTGAGGGTACAAATGGTGTGCTTCATGTTACACAGGTTTACCTCAGAGAGCTAGGATACAAAAATCTTGAGTTAAAGTTCGAGGAAGGCAAAATTGTATCTTATACATGTAGCAATTTTGATTCCGAAGAAGAAAATAAAAAATATATATTTGATAATGTTTTATTCAAGCATGAAACATTGCCTCTAGGCGAATTCGCTATCGGTACAAACACCAGAGCATTTGTTATGGGACAGAAGTATGGCATTGCAGATAAGCTTCCAATCCTTATTGCAGAAAAGACTGGTCCACATTTTGCAGTAGGTGACACCTGCTATTCACACGCCGAGGATGTACCAATGTACAACCCAGACGGCAAGGAATGTATAGCTCGTGATAATTCATGCTCATTACTTCGCAAAACAGATATTTCAAAGGCATATTTTAACTGCCATACAGATATAACAATACCTTACTACGAGCTAGGTGATATCACTGTAATCACAGAATCCGGCGAAGAACTTCCAATCATCGTCGAAGGCCGCTTCGTAGTTCCAGGAACCGAAGTACTTAACGAAGTACTAGATGCGTAGCAGCGTGTATCGATGTCGTCTGCGTTTAGATGACATAACATACAAAGTGTAAAAATAGCACATGTACACAACCTTGGCGAGCGCGAGCAAGAGGGCCCCGGCTCAGGTTCTTTGACATGGGTTTAGTCAAAGGTTCTGAGTTGGGAGATGGCTTGCTTGAGCACGGAGTACTAGGAGCATGTGCGAGAAATAAACCTTGGAGGATCGTATTATGGCAAAAGTAAGTGTAGTAATGGGTAGCGACAGCGACATGCCTGTAATGTCAAAGGCTGTTGAGATACTCGAAAAATTCGGCATCGATTATGAAATCCGCATCATCTCAGCTCACCGCGAACCAGACATCTTTGTAGACTATGCAAAGACTGCAAAGGACAGAGGTGTTCAGGTGATTATCGCAGGCGCAGGAAAGGCAGCACATCTTCCAGGTATGTGTGCGGCTATTTTTGAGGGGCCAGTTATCGGCATCCCTATGAAGACCAGCGACCTTGGTGGAGTGGATTCACTTTATTCTATTGTTCAGATGCCTACAGGAGTACCTGTAGCTACAGTTGCTATTAATGGTGGAGCCAATGCAGGTATCCTTGCAGTTAAAATGCTTGCTATGACAGATTCTGCTTTAGCGTCAAAGCTTCACGATTTTATCGTTGAACAGAAAGAATCTGTTGAATCAAAAGATACAAAACTTCAAGCAGAAGGCTACAAAGCTTTCTTATCGTAGATACGTAGAAGGAAACTCTTGTTAATCGAGGGTTTCCTTTTATTTATAAAAATTAAAATGAGCCTGTTTAGAAGCTTTTTAAATAGCTGATAGGCATCAAGCACTTGGGGTTCTCAAGGGAGGCATCCTAAGCCGAGTGGAGAACTCCAAGGGCTTGTAGCCGTAATCAGCGGGTGAATAATTAGGTTAACAGGCGGACTAAAAGTAATAAGTGTATAAAGGAGAGAAACATGGATTACAAGAGTTCAGGAGTAGATATTGAGGCAGGATATGAGTCAGTGGAGCTCATGAAAAAGTTTGTAAAGGGTACCATGCGCCCAGAGGTACTTGGCGGTCTTGGCGGCTTTTCAGGGGCCTTCGACCTTAGTGCAATTAAAAACATGGATGAGCCAGTGCTTTTATCCGGCACAGATGGTTGTGGCACAAAGGTTAAGCTTGCATTTTTAATGGACAAGCATGACACAATCGGTATCGATGCAGTTGCAATGTGTGTTAATGATGTAGCTTGTGCTGGTGGCGAGCCACTATTCTTCCTTGATTATATTGCCTGCGGCAAAAATATCCCTGAAAAGATTGCAACAATTGTCAGTGGTGTAGCAGAGGGCTGCAAGCAGTCTGGATGTGCATTGGTAGGTGGCGAGACAGCAGAACACCCAGGTCTTATGCCAGAAGAAGAATATGATCTTGCAGGCTTTGCAGTTGGTATCGTAGATAAAAAGGATATCATCACAGGTGAGAATCTTAAGGATGGTGATGTTCTTATCGGTATGGCTTCAACTGGTGTTCATTCAAATGGTTTCTCTCTTGTTCGTAAGATTTTCGATATGACAAAGGAAAGTCTTGATACATATTATGATGAACTTGGCACAACTCTTGGAGAGGCTCTTATTGCTCCAACACGTATTTACGTCAAGGCTCTCAAGGCTGTAAAGGATGCAGGAGTTCGCGTAAAGGCTTGCTCACATATCACAGGCGGTGGTTTCTATGAGAACATTCCTCGTATGCTTCCAGAAGGTAAGCGTGCCATCGTTGAGAAGAATTCTTATGAGGTTCCAGCTATCTTCAAGCTTATGGCTGCAAAGGGTAATGTTGATGAGCAGATGATGTATAACACATACAACATGGGACTTGGTATGATCGTTGCAGTAGACCCAGCAGATGTAGACAAGACAATGGAAGCTATGCGCTCTGCAGGTGATACACCTTACGTTGTTGGTAAGATTGTTGATGGCGAAAAGGGAGTAGATTTAGTCTAATGAAAATTGCAGTATGTGTGTCTGGAGGAGGAACCAACCTCCAGGCAATTATTGATAAAATAGGCTCAGGAGAGATTCACAATACTGAAATAGCAGTTGTAATTTCTAATAATAAAAATGCATACGCTCTTGAGCGCGCTGCAAAAGCTGGGATTGAAGGTGTATGCATTAGCCCAAGGGATTATGAAACTCGTGATGAATTCAACAAGGCATTCCTTGAAAAGCTTGATTCCTACAATGTTGACCTTGTCGTTCTTGCAGGATTTTTAGTTGTAATTCCACCAGAGATGATTCGTAAATACGTTAATAGGATTATTAATATTCATCCATCATTGATTCCAAGCTTCTGCGGTACTGGTTATTATGGCCTAAAGGTTCATGAGGGAGCTTTAGCCCGTGGTGTAAAGGTTACAGGTGCTACATGTCACTTCGTAGACGAAGGTACTGATACAGGCCCAATCATCCTACAAAAGGCCGTAGAGGTTCTAGACGATGACACACCAGAAACACTTCAGCGCCGTGTCATGGAACAAGCTGAATGGATAATAATGCCCCGCGCCATAGACCTCATCGCGCGTAATCGTATAGAGGTCACCGATGGCAAAGTAAAGATTTTAGAAGCGTAAAACATTTAAGTGAGCTAGACCTACATAACCTAGGCGAGCGCGAGCAGGAAACGTGTGATATTTTTCGGAGAAAAATATCGCGCTAGTAAGCAAAGCTTACATTAGGCTCCGCACCGAGTGAGGACCCACTGGACCGCAGCGAGAGTGTGGAAGGTGGCATGCGGGAGCATGAAGCACTTGGAGGTCTAGCGGACTAAAGGAGGATATACTTTATGAAAGTTTTAATAGTTGGCAGCGGCGGCCGCGAACATGCAATTGCCCTTGCAGTTTCTCGTAGCCCACAAGTAGATAAAATTTACTGCGCCCCAGGCAACGCAGGCATCGCTCAGCTTGCTGAATGCGTAGACATAAAGGCTATGGAGTTTGATAAGCTCGTAGCTTTTGCAAAGGAAAAGGAAATTGACCTTACTGTAATCGGTATGGATGACCCGCTTGTAGGTGGAGTTGTAGATAAATTTGAAGAAGCCGGACTTCGCTGCTTTGGTCCTAGAAAGAACGCAGCTATTATTGAAGGCTCAAAGGCATTTTCAAAGGACTTAATGAAAAAATACAATATTCCAACAGCAGGCTATGAGAATTTCACAGACCCAGAGGTTGCTCTTAAATATCTTGAAACAGCAAAATATCCAATCGTGCTTAAGGCTGATGGCCTTGCTTTAGGAAAGGGCGTTCTTATTTGTGAAAACCACGAGCAGGCTGTAGCAGGTGTTGCTGAAATCATGACAGATAAAAAGTTTGGTGATGCTGGTAACACTATGGTTATCGAGGAGTTCATGACAGGCCGAGAGGTTTCTGTTCTTTCATTTGTAGATGGAAATACAGTTAAAATCATGTCATCTGCTCAGGACCATAAGCGTGCAGGTGATGGAGACACAGGTCTCAATACCGGTGGTATGGGTAATTTCTCACCATCTCCATTCTTCACAAAGGAGATTGAGGAATACTGCCAGAAAAACATCTTCCAGGCAACAGTTGATGCAATGAAGGCAGAAGGTAGAGAGTTCAAGGGAGTCATCTTCTTTGGACTTATGCTCACAGAAGATGGTCCAAAGGTTCTTGAGTACAACGCTCGTTTTGGCGATCCAGAAGCACAGGTTGTTTTACCAAGACTTGAAAATGATATCATCGATGTTTTCAATGCATGTATCGATGGCACATTAGACCAAATCGATTTGAAGTTCTCAGACGAAGCATGCGTATGTGTAGTTCTTGCTTCAGATGGATATCCAGTTTCTTACGAAAAGGGATTCCCTATCACAGGCTTTGATAAGTTCAACAACAAAGACTATTACTGCTTCCACGCAGGCACAGCCTTAAATGACAAGGGCGAGATTGTAACAAACGGTGGCAGAGTTCTTGGAATCACAGCCCTGGGCAAAGATTTAATAGAAGCCAGAGCAAAGGCGTACGAGGCTACAGAATGGATTCATTTTGAAAACAAGTACATGAGACACGACATTGCTAATGCAATATTAAAATAAAATCAAAAATCACGAAGAAGGAGCATCGAATGTTTTACTGATGTTCCTTTTTTGGTGGGAAATTTAAAGACAATGTAAAAATCTAAATCAAGTGATATAATATAATCAGATAATTCATCAGGAGGTAATACCATGGCAAAACAAGAAATTGAAGTTGCAGGTGCTCAGAGACAGATAAAGATTACCCCTTTTGAGCATCACACAAAATATCACGAAACAGATCAACAGGGCATTATTCACACATCCAATTATGCAAACTGGATGGAAGATGCCAGAATGAATTTAATGGAGCAGATGGGACTCGGCTTTAAGCAGATGCTTGAAATGGAAATCTCAAGTCCAGTTGTATCTCAGACAATTGAACACAGAAGTGCTGTGAAATTCGATGAAACAGTAATTGTAGATACTAAGCTTTTATCCTATGATGGTCATGAAATGGAAATAGCATATCGTATATACGATAAGGCCACTGGCGAGGATAGAGCGGTAGCCAAAAGTGTACACTGTTTTATGAACAAATCAGGTATCCCTATTTCTATGAAGAGAGCATATCCTGAGCTTGATACAAAATTCTTTGAATTTAAATAAAAATAATATATTTTACTTGCATTCGACTCAATAATTGTGATACCATAGACGAGTCGATGAGCCGACATCGAGGTCGTAGATTTTTAGTCGAAAACCTTGAGTCACGCGGGTGTGGCGGAATTGGCAGACGCGCTAGATTTAGGTTCTAGTGGGCGACCGTGCAGGTTCAAGTCCTGTCACCCGCATTTTTATAAAGTCCTTGAAATTATTTGATTTCAAGGGCTTTTTTGTTGTTTGAACATACTTGGTTGAAATAAAGTAATTGAAGCAAATAGTTATTAGTGATACAATAAATATTAATTGATAATTATTTAACGAGCGGAGGTTATTATGGATTTTCAAGCTGAATACAAAAAAAAGCTGACTACTGCTGAAGAAGCTGTAAAGGTAGTAAAGAGCGGTGACTGGGTAGATTACGGTTGGTGCACAGGCACACCTGATGCCCTTGACAAGGCACTTGCTGCTCGCACAGATGAGCTTACAGATATCAAGGTTCGCGGCGGTATTCTCATGAAGCAGCCAGCTATCTTTGATCGTGAGGATGCAGGTGAGCACTTCACATGGAACTCATGGCACATGGGTGGTATCGAAAGAAAGCTTATTGCAAGAGGCTGTTCATTCTATGCACCTATCAGATACTCTGAGCTTCCTAGATACTATAGAGAGCACATTGAGCCAAACGATGTTCTCATGATTCAGACTACTACAATGGACAACCATGGCTACTTCAACTTTGGCCCTAACGCATCACATCTTATGGCTGCAGTTGAAAAGTCAAAGCACATCATCGTAGAGGTTAATGAAAACATGCCTCGTTGCCTTGGTGGTTTTGAAGAAGGCATCCACATTTCAAAGGTTGACGCTATCGTAGAAGGCGAAAATCCAGCAATCCTTGAGATGGGTGGCGGCGGAGCTCCTACAGATGTTGATAAGGCCGTAGCAAAGCTTATCGTTGAGGAAATCCCAAATGGTGCATGCTTACAGCTTGGTATCGGTGGCATGCCAAACACTGTTGGTGCTATGATTGCAGAATCAGATCTTAAGGATCTTGGCGTCCATACAGAAATGTACGTTGATGCATTCGTAGACATTGCAAAGGCTGGTAAGATTACTGGTGCAAAGAAGAACATTGACCGTTTCCGTCAGACATATGCTTTCGGCGCTGGTACTAAAAAGATGTACGATTACATGGACGAAAACCCAGAGCTTATGAGTGCACCAGTTGACTACACAAATGATATCCGTCAGATTTCAGCTCTAGACAATTTCATCTCTATCAACAATGCAGTTGATGTAGATTTATTTGGTCAGATCAACGCTGAGTCAGCAGGTACAAAGCACATTTCAGGTGCAGGCGGACAGCTTGACTTCGTACTTGGTGCTTATCTTTCAAATGGTGGAAAGAGCTTTGTATGCCTTTCATCAACATTTACTACAAAGGATGGCACTGTAAAGAGCCGTATCCGTCCAACACTTGCAGATGGTTCTATCGTAACAGATACTCGTGCTAACACACATTATCTCGTTACTGAATATGGTAAGGTTTGCCTCAAGGGTCTTTCAGCTTGGGAGAGAGCAGAAGCAATCATCAGCATTGCACATCCTGATTTCAGAGATGAGCTTATCGCAGAAGCAGAGAAGATGCACATCTGGAGACGTTCAAACAAATAATAATAATTTCAGGGAGGAATCATTCAGTGGTTCTTCCCTTTTTTCTTTAAAAATCTTAAACAAATCTTAATAATTTACCCCATTGGAACTTAAGAAAATATACAATATTATATTTATAAGGTTTTACTCATAAAGCAAAACATGTTGATTAATCAATAGACTTATAAGTCAATTTACAGGGAGATAATATGAACAAAATTTTAATATGCGATGATGAACCAGATATAGTTTCAGCTCTAAAAATCTATCTGGAGAGCGAGGGTTTTTCGGTGATAAGTGCTACAAATGGAAAAGAAGCTGTGGATATTATTGAAGTCCAGACGGATATTAAGCTGATCCTGATGGATGTAATGATGCCGGTAATGGATGGCATAGCAGCCATGGCTAAAATCAGAGCTTTTTCCAATGTTCCAATCATTATGCTGACAGCAAAAAGCGAGGATGCTGATAAAGTAATGGGACTTACAATTGGTGCCGACGATTACGTGACCAAACCATTTAATCCAGTGGAGTTGATGGCTAGGGTGAAATCTCAGATTAGAAGATACACTCTTCTAGGGGCATCTGTTGGAAAGGTTGTTGAAAATGAAAGCACCTTTATGATTGGCGGTATCGAGCTGAATGATAAATCCAAGGAAGTAACTCTTGATGGCAATCTGGTAAGCCTAACGCCATTAGAATATGAGATATTAAAGCTTCTTATGACACATAAGGGGGAAGTTCTTTCACCACGTGACATATATGAGAGGGTCTGGAATGATACAGTGATTGGAGCTGAAAGCACAGTGGCTGTCCATATCAGACATCTCAGAGAAAAAATTGAATATGACAGTGCAAACCCAAGATATCTAAAGGCAGTCTGGGGGCACGGATATAAAATTGATGATTGATTTCATCAGGAGGATGATTATGAAACGATTATATAACAACTTTAGTAAAGCGATGCTTGCAATTGGATGTTCCGTATTTGCTTTTATTTGCGTTATATCACTTATCGTGTGCGCATTTTTTCAGGGGTGGAATATTTATTCAAGTAACAGAGATGATTTTTCAGATTATGTAAACAGGTATGCCGGCACAAGCTATGCCACACTTGCACTTTCTGATTACCAGAATGATTTTAACAAAGATAAGCTCAGTGAGATGAATTGCTACTATGGTATCATTCAAGGGAAGAATAGTGAGGATGTAAATATAAATGATGCTGATGCATATTTGTATAAAAACTTTGATGTCGCTAAGGTTCCAAATGATGCTTATATAGGCAACTACAGAATAAGTCCTAATACAGAGTTTGTTCTTAGTGATAAATTTTTAGACTTATGGGGTGGCAATCAGGTAATAGATCATTATAGCGAGCTTTATAACACATATAATGTAAAAGGAATAGGCTATGATCCTATTAGTGATAAGGCATACGTGTATAGTAATGGGCAGTTTTACTTGCTAAAGTCAGATTACTATGAATATATGCAATCCACATATCCCGATGAAGAATCAAAAGAGTGGGCTGTTAATTCATCTGTGAATACAATTTACAAAAAAATCTGGGAAGCAAACAGGCCTGATGTAGTGGACTACTACACTCAGTTAGAAGATGGAGATAGTGATGAGACTACATATACGATTGAGAGTTCTGAAGAAGATACGGAAAAAATTACTGAAGAATATATGGTAGATTATTTGCCTTCTGAGCAAGCGGTGCCTAACGCAACGGTGAATGACGACTCCATTTTATATATTGAGGACATGGCATTTGCACCTTTGTCAAAAAGTTTTCCTGATACAGAGATAGACATCATTTCAGATTCCTATGAGGAAGAGCTCCTTTTATCGGATTACGTGGCTGATTTAACACCTTTGCATGACAAGTTGGTTGAGATAAATGAAGAGAGTGCATCCTTTGATAGCCTATCAACAATAGGTGTGTATGAAGATAATCCTGATTCAGTGGCATACACCTTCGTATGTTTCCCTAAGGACACAATCAATGGCACATATGATTTCTATGCCCAGGCCAAATGGTTTATAGGTTTCGCGCAGAATTTGAAATACGTATTTCCGATATTGGTGGTACTTTCTTTTGTAATTTCAATCCTTTGCTATATATTATTCATGTGTGCTGTCGGTCACAAGAAGGACTTTGCAGAAATCTGTGTAAACTGGTTAAGCAAAATATGGACTGATGTAGCATTTTGGAGCTTTGTATTAATTGAATATATTATTTTTGCATGTGTTTATAGTTTTACTGTATATATGCGAGAAAGTAAATTGTCTTTAGGTATTACAGTTGTTATATATGGTCTTTTTGAAGTAGTGATGATGATGGTAGGACTTATGTGGTCTGCAAATCTGGCAGTCAATGTAAAGCTACATAGATTCTTTAAACACACCTTTGCTTACCGTTTCATAGTTTGGATAAAGGGTCAACTTGTTGTATTACATCAGGTTTCAATAAAGATTCGCAAGAATATAAAATGGACAAGACGTATATGGATTATCTTTATCGTAATTACGATAATTGAATATTTCGTAATCATGATGTCCTACAGCACTAGAGAGATAGCTCCATTCTGGGCACTTGAAAAGGTGGCATTTGCCATAGCACTTTATAAACTTTTATACAGCTATGCCCGCATAAAAGAAGCCGCAACCTGCCTTGCTGCAGGAGATTTGACAGCTAAAGTTGAACTAAAGGGAATGCCATTATTTTTATCGGAGCATGCTATTGCTATGAATCAAATCCAGGAGGGAATCAATGTAGCACTTGATGAACGCACCAGAAGTGAGAGAATGAAAACCGAGCTGATTACAAATGTCTCTCACGATATTAAGACGCCTCTTACATCTATCATTAACTACGTGGACTTGCTTAACAAAGAGGAAATCAATAACGACAAGACGAAGGAGTACTTAGGAGTACTTAGCCGTCAATCAGCCCGCCTCAAAAAGCTTATAGAAGATTTGATAGAAGCATCAAAGGCATCTACAGGAAATATAAAGTTTAATATAGAACGCATCAACGCTGGCGTTTTATTAAATCAATCCATTGGAGAGTTCTCAGATAGACTTGAGGCTGGAAAAATTACTGTAGTAACTGACTTACCAGATGATGACATTTACCTGATGGCAGACAACCGTTACCTATGGAGAGTTTTCGACAACCTTATGTCAAACATTGTAAAATATGCCCAGCCAGACACCAGAGCCTACATTGACTTAAAAAAGGTTGATGGCAAGATCCGATTTATTTTTAGAAATACATCAAAAAATGAACTTAACATATCCGCAGATGAGCTAATGGAACGTTTTGTAAGAGGCGACAAATCCCGCTACACAGACGGCAATGGCCTAGGCCTTTCCATCGCCAAAAGCCTGACAGAATCCATGGGAGGTTCTTTGAAGCTTGATATAGATGGGGATTTGTTTAAGGCTATTGTGGAGTTTGAGGAGATAGAAGAGGAATAAAATGCTAGAATAACTAAGTGTCATTGAAACTGACAAGAGACAAGTAAAGACAGATTAATTAATACAATTTGTTGCATTGTCGGAAGAAAAACAGAAAGAGGGATGCATTTTATAGATGATATTGAATCCTGATTGGCAGAAAGGAAAACTCTGTGAACGTAAAGCAACTGTTATTAAATTATGGTAAGAAAACGATAACTCTAGAAGATATTAAGAACATTATAAAAATAGACATAATGGATGAAAAAAATGCATATGAACAGATTTCGAAGATGATAGTGGATGAAATCATTGAACCCGTCAAAGCTTCTGGGATGAATGGAAACTTTAGTTATCCCTTATATAAGAAATACAGGATTTTGGTAAAAGAAGAGGCTGATAAAGGTACTATAGATGAAATCAAGACACTTCATCCGTTACTGCTAAGGAGTGGATACCTGTCGTCCCACCCATTGGAATTCCAAAGAAATAGAGCTGTAATCGAAGGGATGAGCATATATTTATTTGGAGATAATGACGAGACTTTTGTATCCAGAAAAGAGCGCTCTTTTGAGATATTTGGTCATGAAAAAACACTTGATGACAGTATGGTTAAAGCCCTCTTACATAAGTTGCAGATTACAGAGTCTGAGCTTAGATTCTATGATACTCCTGAGTATTGCTTCCACGATTATATCCCTGTCAGGAAGGAGCATATGGTGCTTCTCATATGCGAGAATAAAGATATCTGGTTTAATATCCGAAGGCGTATGTTTGAGGATGGCATAAGGAGTTTGTTTGGTATAGAAATCGATGGAGTCGTTTATGGTGAGGGCAACAAGGTCTCTGACAGAACGGGGGCTCTCGAAGAATATGTTAAATTCATGGGTAATCCTGATGTGAAATTTTTTTACTGGGGAGATATAGACAGAGAGGGCTTTGACATATTCAGAAGAGCTAAAGATGCCAATGGCAGACTTGATATATCTTTATTTGTGCCCGGATACAGGAAAATGATAGAAAGAGCAAGGAATATAGAAATCGAGGATAGTCCATCTTCCAAGAAGCAGGGCATGCATTTCGATGATCTTACCAATGTTTTCTCTGGCAGTGAACAGAAATTTATTGCGGACATATTTGAGAATAATAAGCTTATTCCCCAAGAAATAATATCATACAAATATTTGAATGGAGGTGAAGGTTGATGCTTCGTTCTGACATAAAAGAGATGCTTTCGGATTTTCAGAACAGAATGAAGTTCATTGATATTGTAAGGAGTATCACTGTTACAAGCTATCCGGATGAGATAAAGAAAATGTTCGCGGGAGACTATGATTATATAAACAATATTGTGGTTGCCGTTCTTTTGTATATCAAGGAGCGTACTTTGAGTGATAGGCAGTCCTGTACACTTAAGGATATTGCCGGATTTCTTGACAGCATACTCCAGATAATTCCTGAAGAATATGAAATTGACACATATAAACTCGCCAGTTTCATCGTTGTCAATGTTCTTCAGAATAATGGGAAACTCATTGAATATAATACCTTTTACGCAGATTCGGAAAGCTTTAAGAAGATGCCGGTTCGTCTTGTTAATGAAGAAAAGGGCTCTTATCATCTGACCGACGATGTTTTTGATTTTCTGTATAGATCAAAAGAAATAGAATCTGAACTGGATTACTCTGTTACACGTTTTAAGATGCAGGAATACATGAAACGCAAAAACTATTCCGAGGCACTTTCCCAAAGCAGGGAGCTGGTTGCAAGGCTCCGCAACATGAGTCACAGCATGGATGATTTTATTTTGAGATGCCGTGAGAATATTGCAAAGATAACGGTAGATGAGTACGAGAGAATAGTAGGACAGTTCAGAAGCCTTATGTTTGATGAGCAGAAAGAACTGGAGGAAATACAGAAGAATGCCCGCAAGGAGGCGGAGGCTATAAGAAGCGCTCTTGATAATGGTGCAGACACTGAAGAAGCCAGGAAGAATTTGAAGGCGCTGAGCGAAATCAATATGAATTTGGATATTACCATATTGGAGCAGCGTTCCCTCATAAATGTTAAGAGTTCTGTTTCAGAAAGCTATAAGCAGATGTTACGGGATAGTTTTGTAATAAAAAGCTTTGAGCGTATGAATTTCGAGCAGGATATCATGTATAAGCTACGCAGGATGGGTGATGGGCTGGGAGATGCAGTATACACCATCATGGAACCACTGCTTAGTCCTGAATTTGACAAGAGATTCAGTATTGAAAATTTCTATGCAGCTTGTGGGATTATCAGTAATGAAGAAGAGGACAAGGGACTTAGCATTGAAGATGCTGACATAGAAGCTGAGGAACTGGGCAGAAAAAGAAACGAAACATATATGGAGATATGTACGGCGTTTTTTTCATTTCTTCAGAAGGAAAGCTCTTTTGACATCAAGAAGTTCATCAAGACACTTTCGATGGATGAGCTTATGAAATGGAATAAGGAAAGTGCTCTTCCCAACACGCTTATGACCATATATCAGAAAAAAGAGATTGATATTGAGGCGCTCAATGGAGATGAGAGTTTGCTTGCCAAAGAACCACTTGGTGAGTTTGACCTGTTGTGGGTTCTCAGCAATATGCCTCAGAATTATCTGAATATGAAGAGGATAAGATTTTCTACATCTGATCAGAAATGCGAGTTTACTGTGGATGATGGGGAAACGCAGGTGACAATAGAAATGACTAATTTTACAGTTGAGGTAGAACGATGAATAAAAGTGCGCTTAAGCTTTATCATGAGCTTATGAAAAAAGGGTGGATTGATCGAGATGATAACAGCATATTATGGAACCTTGTGGAAGATCCAGAAGCAAGGGACGAGCTTGATCAGATGGGGACAGAACTTGGGTTTGAAATAGTTCCTGCGCAGAACAGGATATATATTGTTCCAACTCAGGATAATGATTTATTTCTTAAAAATAATATTGATTATAGGTCAGATATTAAGGCCAGTAATGATGTGAGGACAAGGGATCTTTACCTGCTAAATTATCTTGCTATTTACATTTTGTACATTTTCTTCAAGGGTGAGGGCTCAGAGGCGCTTGTCAGAGATTTTATTACAAAAGAAGAGCTTATTAAGGAGTTCACAGAACATTGTCTTAACGTGACACAGAAAGGTGTAGATGGTGAAGATAAGGCAGAAGATTTCAGTGAGAGTTTTTATATGTTGGCAGAAGATTGGCTGGGCAAAAAGGAAGGTGATCCGGCAAGCAGAAGAGTGGATGACCGTTACGGTATTGTAAATAAGATTATTCTAAAGTTTAGGGCAGATGATCTTTTTGTAGAGGGGGACGATGGAAGAGTGGCTCCAACAAAGAAAACAAAGGATCTTATGCCATATGTGCTTAGAAAAGAGCGAGTCCAAATAATAAACACATGGATTGAGGGGGATGAAGATGCCGCAGATAAATAAGATCAGAATTGTAAACTTCAATTATAATGATGGCAACCGTTTTATCCCAGATGAATTATATGATCTTTCCTCAGACAAGGGAGAGGCCCTTAATTCACTGTTTAATCTGAACAATGGTGGCGGCAAGACGGTTCTGGTTCAGCTTATGATGCAGCCTGTGCATCCCAGAGCCATGGCGGGTGGAAGACATATCGAGGATTATTTTGGTCGTCCAGGAGATCATTCTTTTGTACTTATTGAATGGAATCTGGACGGAAGTGATAATAAGCTTCTGACAGGTATTGCAATAGCCGGAAGCGCTAGCGAGAATAATGATGAAAACTTAAGGGGCAATACAATCAGGTATTACACCTTTAAGACTGTTTATGAATACAGTTATTCTTCATACAGCATAGCTGCGTTGGAACTATCTAAAAATGAAAATGGAAAATATGTACCTGCACCTTTTTCTTATGTTAGGGATAAGGCTAAAAACAGTAGAGGTGTTTTGGAAGTATATTCATCTGATGAAAGCACTAAGTGGACGAAGGAACTTGCCGAATATGGTATATACAGGTCGGAGTGGGAAACAGTAATAGAGACACTCAACAAGGATGAAGGTGGACTGAACCAGTATTTTGATGATGCAAAAACATCGGACAAACTAATTGCCAAATTCTTTATTCCAGCAATTGAAAATAAAATGAAGAGTGTGGTTTCTAATGGGACGGATTCAACCCTTGAAACCATGCTTATCAACTATGCAAAAAGAATTTCAGAGAAAGAAGCTGTCATCAGGGAAAGAGACACGAACAGAAGGCTTATTGCAGAATTATCTGAGCTTGGGGAGATTAGCGACGATTTGTATACTGCCGGAGAAAAGCTATCAGATAGTATAGGAGAGGTCTGTGGTTTTAAGGCCGCTATTGGCAGGAAGATAGGGGGAATAGATGAAAGTATAATTGGAACTACAAATGAAATTCAGAATGTGTATTCCAGAATCAGGCATATTGAACACGAAGAAAAGTCCAAAGAATACTATGATGCCCGCGGCGAATATGAAGTAGCTACTAATGCGCTGTCTGACGCAGAAGAAGCTCTTGACCAAGCAAGGGAGGAAACCAAAGAAAAAAAGCACGAAGAAGATATACTGCAATCAGCAAGGCTTTATAGGCAGATTGTAGAGGCTGACAGCCAGATAGCAGCATATAAGAAGATTATTGAAGAAAAAGAGAATGATTCCGAGGATGCGGAAGCTGTTAAAAAGCTCAAATATTCATGTATGATGAAAGCAAAAAGCGAGAGTGAGGCTCTATCACAGAGTATCGCCCAAATTGATGACAAGATCCAGGGAAAAAAAGGTGAACTGCGTGATAAAAAAGCTGATATGGAAAAATCTGAAACGCTATTAAATGATGCCAGACAGAAGCATACGCAGATTTCTGCGAATCTGAACGCTTCAAAAGATAATACAGACGCAAAAGTGAATACTTTAAAAATAGAAGCAGTACGAATGCTGGATGGATTCTATTCTGAAAAAGATATAGATGCCGAGCAGAGAAGACAGGCTGAAAACAGTGAAAAGGCAGCAGCCTTAATAGCAAAGATTCAAAATGAACTAAAGGCTCTCGATGAAAGGAAAAATGCAATCCCTGGAGAATTGGCTGATGTCAAAATTGAACAGGACAGTCTGGCAAAGGAAAAGAAAGCTGCAGAGGAGACTTTATCTGAATACAGAGCATTAGTGGATTCACTTGAGTCTATCTGTAGTAAATACAGTCTTGAGAATAGCTCGATTTTTTCCGGCAGACTAAAAAGTGTACTGCTGGAAGAAGTAGAAATGAATGGGGCAAAGCTTAGAAAGCATCAACAGGACAAGCAATCATTAGAAGAAAGGCTTAAGGCGGCTAAAGAAGGCCATATTCATATCATGCCGGATATCATGAAATATGTGGTGTCTACAGGAGCTAACTGTCAGACTGGCGAAGAATATATTACAGGTCTTTTGGAAAAAGGCGCCATTACACAGGAAAAAGCAAGGACTGTTATGGAGAGACACCCAGAATTTGCATTTTCACTTCTTTTTAATAATGAAAAGGAAATGGAAGGGCTTTTATCTGCAGGTAATGTGGAGTGGCTACCTGCTTCAGTACCGCTTTTTACGATGGAACAGGTGAATGCTCTTATGTCAGGGGACTTGGAAAGTACTTCTCATCTTGCTGCTTTTGACAAAACATATTTTGCTGATAGGCTTGGCTACTATGGCAGATTGGAAAACGAAATAATCGATAAAAAGGAGAGTATCCAGCGTTTTAAAGAAAGGATGCGTGAGTACGAAGACGAGATTAAACTGGTGGAGCAGTTTGATTATCCTGAGGATTGGAATTCATTACAGGAGAACGTTATTGTAAAGCTGCAGGAGAAAATCATTTCTTTGGAGAACAGAAGGAAAGAACTGGAAGATGAACAGGAAGAATTAAAGAAAAAGATTGATGCCTTTAGAGATGAGTTGAATCGTGAAGAAAAGCGTTTACAGGAACTTACAATATGGCTTGAGTCATTTTCTGAACTCAGTATAATGCTCGCCAAAGAAAATGATTGGTATACAAAATCTCAGGAAGCGTATGTTCTTGTAAAGGATGCAGAAAGAGCTTATAAAAATGCATGTGCGGCGGAGGCTAAATGTCAGGAGAAGCTGACAACATTGGAAAATGAATGTAAGCAGCAGGCTGATTATTTAACTCGTGTCCATGTGGTATTAGAGAATACCGGTAATGCAAAACAAACTGAGATTGTTGAAGGAACATTGGAAGAACTGTATTCGCAGTATCAGACACTTTTGGGGAGCCTCAGTGAAACCCTGGATAATCTCAGAGCCAGCCTTGATAAAACACAACAGGATAAAGCTGAATATGAGGAAGAGCTTAGAGCTTACGAATGTGACAAGCTTGAATATGAGACAGTACATTTTTCATCTGAAGTATTAAAAAATGCCAAAGAAGCTGTAAAATCCGCTTCAGAAAAAATGGAGAGGGTGCAGTCTACATTTGGTGAATGCAATGTGAAAAAAGCCTCCGCAAAGCAGAGATTCGATGCTGCCCAAAAAGCTCTTGAAGCTTTTGAAGGGATAGCCCTTCCTCAAAATGATATAGGAGAGAATTTTAAATCCAGGGTAAAGACAGCACAGCTGGAGATAAAGCAATTAAGCGAAGAGAAAGATTCTCTTGAGCGTGAAAAGCATTTCCTTGAGCGAATTTTTGATCGTGTAGGAGATGTCTTAAAGCCTATTCATTTTGGAAATATAATAAAAACAGTTACACTGTCTGAAAAACCAGATGTTCAGTGGGAATCTATACATGATAATCTAATTTATGTGGAGAAAGACTTCAGGGATTATAAAGAAAAGCTTAAGAGCGGTATAAGAACTACAGTAGTAGAATTTAAAGATATAGCTCTTTCTGAAATAGTGAATAAGCTTGGCGCCATCGGTGAGATGCTTGATGATTCAGGAATGAAGGGGGATCGCCTTTATACGGTTAGCGAGAGTATCAGCACAATGACAGCTTCCATAGAGAAGATTAACAGCAGGATTGAGACTGATCTAAGGGAGATTGAAAATGATTTTAATGACATAGTAGACCAGTGTATGAATCAGGGAAAGAGAATGTACCAAGACCTTCGCATGATAGCAGCCAGCTCCAAGGCACATATCTTTGAGGGCAAGCCTCAGACTCAGATGGTGAGGATGGAGCTTCCTGAGGAAAAGGAGATATCGGAGGAGGCCTCAAGAGTATCTATTAAATCAGAGATTGAGCTTGGTGCGAATGAGTTAAAAGAGCTTCTTAGAGGTTGTACTGATGAAAAGCAGATTCAGAAGCGTGCAAGAAAGATAGTCGCAAGTGAGCGATTGCTTCATAAGTACATACGTCAGGAATCTATAAAAATCAAGGTTTACAAAATAGATATGAACAGCGCAAACTCTGGATACAAGGGCTGGGAGGAAACACTTACACAGAGCTCCGGTGCAGAGAAATTCGTGGTATTCTTTTCAGTGGTACTTACGCTTATGAATTATACAAGGTCATCAGCAGGTCTGGTCAGCAGAAATGTGGGGAGTGTGCTCATCCTTGATAATCCTTTTGGAAAGATAACTTCAGCACACCTTTTGAAGCCTATGTTTGATATAGCAAAGCACTTCAATGTACAGTTGATTTGTCTGTCTGATATCAATAAGAGCGATGTTGTAGGTTGTTTTGATTGTGTTATCAAGCTTGTTATAAAAGCACAGAGTCTCTCAAATTTTGAAATCATGACGCATGAGGGTAATGAGAGAATAGAACATGGTTACTATAAGATTATGAACGGACAGATGAGTCTTTTTTGACAATTTGATAGCTAAAAAAGATATTGTGACAGGAATAAATAATTACAGTGAACAGGGGGAATTATAGTATGACAAGAATACTATTCGTCTGCCATGGTTTTATATTATAGGTTTTTTCTGAAACCTTGAAATATAAAGCTTTGACAGTTTAGCGAATGATACTTTATACCTGTGAAATGAAGTAATAATAATTATGGTCGAAGAGCTTTCGTTTAACAAATATTATTTGTTATAATCCTTACAAATAGTATAAATAATAAATGCTTTGGTAAAACTCGGTAAAAAATAAAAAATTACCGAGTTTTACTAATAGGTTAATGAATTATAAAGAGGTAATTGAACATTACGGAAATGATTATAAATTATATAAGGCTGTCGAATCTAAGGTTTATGCATTATCTATAGATGAAATAGGTCTTTTATGGTATATTTATGTTAGAAAAGGAGGTTGTTACTTATGGCATATGCAGAGTTGATTGAAGCAGCTAAAGATTTATCAGATAATGATATTGCAGAAGTTGTTGATTTTGTTAATTTCCTTAAGCAAAAGAAAAGAAGTGATGACAACAAAGTTATCTTCGATTTATATAAAGGTGATTTAAAATACATGGCAGAAGATTTTGATGAGACGCCAGATTGTTTTAAGGAGTACATGCAATGATTTTAATTGATACTCATGTTTTACTGTGGACATTATTTAACGGCGATAATGTTTCATCTAATGCTAAAGACAAGATGACTAGCGGAGATAAAGTTTGTGTTAGTGTTGCTTCTTTATGGGAAATAGCAATAAAACAATGTATAGGTAAGTTAGATACAGGACATTCTATTTCTGAGCTAGAACGAATGTGCAATGAAGCTAAGATTGCTATTCTTCCTATAGAGGCAAAGCATCTTGATTATATAAATGAGCTACCTTTGATTCATAGTGACCCATTTGATAGATTGATTATGGCTCAGGCGGTAACAGAAAAAATGATTCTTATATCAAAGGATGAGAAGATTGCAAAATATCAAGTTGTAAATGTGGTTTGGTAGCTTTTTCAAACTAAATATAGGATTGTTCATTGGGCTACTGTATAATTCAGTAGTCTTTTTTATATCTTTAATGTGCTATAAAATGCACATAGATTAATGGTATCATCTTTTGTAGATACATCTTTATGAGGCGGTAATACTATGTCTTTACAAAAAGTATAACAGGAGGTTAGGAAGGTAGGATGGGGTTTTAATGCATGGTTGGTAATAGTATATGTGCTTCTATTAATTATTTCAGCTATTTCATTTGTAAAGAAAGTTATAGGGATAGCAAGAATTGTAATCATGGTATTGGGCAAGGTTGTTTTGAGTTATTTATGGATAACTTGTTTTGGTTTGAAGTTCGTAAATATAATATGGAATAGGTAATTGCGAAACTCGCTGACGCTCGTTTGCAATCTTGATTCTGAAATATGATATTTCGCGCTTTGGCGCGAAATTACTGATGATTGCAGATTTTAGGCGCACTTAATAAAGCTAATACTATTAAATTGGTAAGACCTAAGCAATCAGAGGTTTTAGGCTACGGATGAATTCATGGTGGTTGATTTTGTCAGCTAATACAACTGTTATAAGTTGTGTAATTCCAGCAAGAATCAAATCTGCATGCAAAGTTTTTTCATTTTGGGTCCTGCGGCCAGCTAGACAAAGATTCTCTTTGATGTAATCGATGTCACGCTCGACAACAGTTCTAATTTTGTATGTGGTATTCCAATCTTCAGTTCCACGAAGAACA
>NZ_FNQZ01000045.1 GCF_900107545.1 Pseudobutyrivibrio sp. ACV-2
AGTTAATTCTATGATGTATACCATTGTAGAGACAGCAAAGGCCAATGGTGCCAATCCTTATCTTTATATCAAATACATCTTAGAAAAGATGCCATCTCTTGTGGATGAGAAATACGACGTTAGAGATAAGGCAGATCTCAATGTTATGTTACCTTGGTCTAAGGAATACAGACAATACGAAATAGATCAGATTGAAGCAAACAGGTACTTACTTGATAATCTATTTCCTATGCCAGAGCAGCCGAAGGTATCAAATAATAATGAAAAATCTGATTTGCAATCAGATACGGCTATTGCATAAGAAAACCTGCAGATTAAATCTGCAGGAACTTTGTTGACGGAAAGTTTAAAAAGTCAGGAAAGTTTTAAACTTTTTAGACTACTAATTTTACAGAGGTTGTATTTCACATTAATAATCGCTTAGATTTGGCTATGTCACAAATTGTGACCCTTAAAAAAGCTATTTTTTATTGTGCTTTTATAACAAAACCTTTAATGTAAATCTTGGAGGTGGGAATTATGAGCATTGGAAGTCAAATTAAGCAAAGAAGAACTGAATTAAATATTAGCCAAGAAGTACTGGCAGAAAAATTAGGCGTTTCTAGATCTGCGATTTCTAATTGGGAGATTGAAAGAAACTATCCTGATTTGCAATTGATAGTCTCCATATCGGAAATATTAGATATACCTTTGGATACACTTTTAAAAGGAGATACCGCAGTAGTGGATAAAATATCAGCAGATACAATCCAAAGAAAAAGACTTAGCAGAAAGTTAAAGTGGGCATATACATGCGTGATAATACTGATTATATTGGTTTCTGTGACTCTCTATAAAACAAGATGGATAGATATATCTAGTACCAACCAAATAGAATCAATACAGTATGATGGTGAAAACTTTTATGTAAAAGTCAATCTGCCGTTTTATAGAAGCTTAGGTGGATATTATATTGATTACTCACACGATGGTGAGACATTGAACATAACACTAATGAGTTATAGAGATTTATCCATGAAGAATCTAGAAGAAGATAATTTTACTGCATTCCTATATCCTAATACTAC
>NZ_FNQZ01000013.1 GCF_900107545.1 Pseudobutyrivibrio sp. ACV-2
TCTTCCATAAAAGAACATCCTCCCTTGTGTGTATAGTTTTCGCAAACCAATACCTTATCACAAAGAAGGATGTTCTTTTATTATTTGTGTATATTTTCCGAGAAAATTTTTACGCTAGCCATAATCATTATCAAAAACAAGCACTACAACACAAATGCTAAACAAATCCCGACTTATCAATGTCTTTATTCTGAACTTGCTAATAAAGATTCCAATAGTTCAACGTATTCTTTAAACTGTGTTCTTCCAAATTCAGTAAGTGTATAGGTGGTTTGGGGTTTGTTGTTAACAAATGCTTTTTCAATCGTTAAATATTCCATTTCGCTTAATTTATTAAGCTGTATACCTAAGTTTCCGTCAGTTGCTGAGGTTATAGTTTTCAATTCTTTGAAACTCTTTGTACCAGTCAGCAGAGCAGATAATACCGCTAACCTAAGCTTCGTTTGAAAAGCTTCTGGTATTGTATTTATTTCCATGATTCTTTGCTCCTATCCTAAAAAACAGTCCTAATGCAACCATTCCGAAAATCATTACTACCCTGATACTAAAGCTACTAACTGAAATCAAAGTACCTTTTCCACCTATTGTCCCGAAAGGCATCTCTTTCATACTCATAAACAAAATCAGATACAATACACTATAGCATGCTGTGCAAATTGTTATTAGTTTTCTTTGTGTAAGTATACCTGTCATAAATAAGGCAAAAATAATCGGCAAAATTTCTAATAATTCTTTACATCTCCATAGAGTAACAATTTGATCATTATTGCCAGTAGGAATCAAATTCATATACAAGATAATAAATACGTATGAACCAATCAAAAAAATTCCCCATATTTTTAGCATACCATTGCTGATTTCGTTATTTGTGATTTTTAGTTTTCGTGAAAAGTAAAGAAAAAGAATAATATATCCTATAATTTTAATCAAATAATAGCCTACTCCAAATATCCGAACTAGGCTTGAACCATATCCAATAGTATTTCTACAAAAATACATCAATTGTTCTACAATGGCTGCGATTCCATTAATCATCCCCACGCCTATAAAGAAAGGTGCGATTTTAGAAAAATCTTGTTGTGTACGTTCAATTACTGTTTTGATAAGCGAAATGTCATCTAGTGCAAGTTCAATATTTTTATCCATAATTACCCTCCTGATTACGCTTTATATTATAGAGTTCTCTATAAGCTGATAATATAACAAACAAATTCTTTTTGCAACTATAGAATATAAAAAAAAGCCTCCAACAGGAGGCAAAAGTATCTGAACAACGAAAAACAGAGCTAACATCACACTATGTGCAAGTCCGCCTTAGGAAACTTACGAATCCCCTCAATATTTTTTTGCTTCAATTCATCTATAAAACCCATTTATTCCCCTTTTTATTCAGCCTCAGTATCCAGCAATCGTTTTAATTCTTCTATATCTGGCAATGCCTTTTTTAATTCTTCAGACATATCTTTAGATGTCTTATACGTCGCAACTCCCATAGGTTTTGAATAATCTTGAATTACATAATCAACAAATGACTTGTTCATATCCCTACATAAAATAACCCCTATCGCTGGATTCTCATGAGGTTTCTTTTCAAAACCATCAAGTATGCTTAAATAACCTTGAAGCTGGCCCAAATATGATGGTTTAAACTTTCCTTTCTTAAGCTCAACCGCAACAAGACAATTTAATTCCCTGTTAAAAAATAGTAAATCAATGTATTGATCTTCTCCAAATGCATCTAAGTGATATTGGTTACCTATAAACGCAAAATCTCTTCCAAATGTTAAAATGAAATTCTTAACATTATTTACTATTGCATTTTCTACAACTTTTTCATCTATATCAGCTGAATCACGAATATCAATTTCTTCAACATTTATGTAATCAAGTAGATATTCGTCTTTAAATGTATTAATTGCTTTAAACGCTTTTACTGCTGGACTTAATGTACTTGAAAAATTGTTAGACAAATTTCCTTGATGCTCAAAATCATTAGCTGCTATACTCTGCTTTAATTGTTCAAGTGAATACTTTTCGCTAGCGCTTCTTTTAATATAAAATATTCGTTCATCATAACTTTTTACTTTTGAAATTATTAGCAAATGATTACTAAAACTAATTCCTAAAAAAGCTTCTACTGAAAATGATTCTAAATTTGACAGACGGTTCTGCCAAATTTGAACATCAAAATCCATTTCTTGAATTAAGTGATATATATTTTCCAATGCCAAAATAGAGCATTAATTGATTCGCATTAACATTTTTAGCAGCTTCATATTGGCTTTGAAGAATGGCCGTCTTTATTAATTCCACTGCATCTCTATATTTTTGATCCATATCAGACCTCCATAATCTTGTTATCACTATTAAGAAAAATAATACTACATACTTTTAAACAAATCCAAATATTTCTCATGATAGCCCGTGAACTCTGTCGAGTGGCAAGCAATGATTTGGTCGGACAAATCGCCTATTCGACCTACAATACATTTTCCAAATGTTAGTTTTCTCGCTTACGCTCGCTTGAATCTCTACCATTTTCCTCTCCATAAAACATTTCACTCATCACATCTTCAAACTTCTCCATGGCTGTCGATTTACATTCCGTGTTAACAGTATTGTATATTTCCAGCGTTGTTCTGATGTTGGTGTGACCCATAATATCCTGTATCACGCGCACATTATGCTCTATTTCACATAAACGTGTGCAAAATGTATGTCTAAATACATGTACAGAAATATCGGGAAGATACTCTACATCTGCATTTTTTAAATAATTACTAGTCCCATGATTATTATATTTTTTAATTATTCTTTTCAGGGCATTATTTATTTCATCGCCATTATAGACATTCCCCATCCTGTTTATAAAAATAAAATCTGTCATACCATCTACGTTTACCTGTGGCTTGCTTATATTATTATTTCTCTCTTTTAAATTTCTAAATGCACTATATACCGATTCGGTCATTGGAATCATCCTAATCCCCGCATTTGTTTTGGGAGTGCTAACAATTAAGCGCTGAGATTTTTCACCAGTTCTTGTTCTCTCCCGTACCAAAATATGATTTATGTTTATCGTCCTATGCATCATGTCAACATCACACCATCGCAAGCCTATAAGTTCCCCTAATCTTAATCCAGTATGAAGAAAAATCACAAACATAGGCTCCCAGGTGGCAAATTCACTGTTATTACTAATGAAATTAAGAAAGGCTTTTTCTTGATCCCTTGTCAACGCTTTCCTGCAACCTTTGTTGTGAGGGATTTTATTGCTAAATTCTGAATATATACCATCACACGGGTTTTTAACAGGAAAATCCATATCTATAGCATACTCAAATAAATTACTAATCAACCCAAGCAGACCGGCCAATGTAGAAAAGTACATGCCAGTTTCATTATGAACATTCTTTAAAAACCTTCTTACTGTATCCTTTTTAATATTGATAATCTTCAGACGGCCTATTGAATATTTTATGTGTCTATTGTACATAGATACATTATTTGCTTCTGTACCTTTACTCCAAGATATTCTACTTGCTACGTAGTCTTCAAAAATATCGTTTAAAGTGATATTCCTATTTCTATATTTTTCAATAGAATTTTGCAGTTCCTCCCTTATTTCCTTCTCTTTATCTCGTAAACTATCTAAAGATACCGCATATAATGATTCGCGTTTCCCATTAAATGGATTTTTATAGTTATAGACATACCTGCCATCATAATCCCTATAGTATTCACCCCTTTCCAGTATATTTCCCTTTGGATCTAATCTTACTTGTTTCAAATTCTTATCCTCCTTAAAATCAAAGAGGATAGTATACATTAAATAAAATAAAAAAACACTTTCCGGATGATTTCTCATCTAGAAAGTGTTTGTAGTCATTTTGTAGTCAAAAGCTTTTTCAAGCCTGTAACCATGCTATATTACTAGGATTAATCCTGTACGTAAGGCATAAGTGCCACGTGACGAGCACGCTTGATAGCTACTGTAAGAGCTCTTTGGTGCTTAGCACATGTACCTGTGATACGACGTGGAAGAATCTTTCCACGCTCAGAAATGTACTTCTTAAGCTTTGCTGTATCCTTGTAGTCGATAACGTTATCTTTACCACAGAAAACACAGACTTTCTTTCTTCTATGCATTGGTCTTCTTCTCTGCTGACCATCGCCTGTCTTATTAAAAGCCATGATTTAACCTCCTATTGATGTTAGTCAAAGCTTTCGTCGCCTTGACTTAGTTGAACGGTAATTCCTCGTCAATTCCATCAGGGATATTCATAAATCCGTCGCCTGCATCAGAGCTTGGTGTAAAAGTGCTGCCACCGTCAAAGCCGCTATTGCCGCCACCCTGTGCATTCTTGCTCTCTGCGAATTCAACATTCTCGCAAACAACGTCGGTAGTGTAAACCTTCTGTCCGTCTTTGTTTGTGTAAGAACCAGTCTGGATACGACCTTCTACTACAAACTTTGTGCCCTTACGAGCATACTTCTCAAGGAACTCAGCTGTCTTACCAAAAGCTACGCAGTTAATAAAATCTGCTGTCTGGTCATCGCCGTCTCTCTTGAATCTACGATCTACAGCAAGAGAAAATCTTGCAACAGCTGAATTGTTTGCTCCACCGTAACGAACCTCTGGGTCTCTTGTGAGACGTCCCATAAGAATAACTTTATTCATAATTGATTTAATCTCCTTGTCTTATACTATTAAGCCTCGTCAGCTCTAACGCATAAGAAACGAAGTACGTTGTCCATGATACGAACATTCTCTTCAACCTGTGCAGGTACGCCTGCCTCAGCATCGAAGTGGATGAAGTAATAGAAACCTTCATTCATCTTCTGAATTTCGTAAGCAAGTCTCTTCTTGCCCCAATCATCGACGTCTGTGATCTGTCCACCAAAGCGAGTGATATACTCCTTTGCTTTTTCAACTGTGGCAGTTCTTGCATCGTCTTCGATCTTCGCATTAACAACGAGTGCTAATTCATACTTATTCATGCTTTCTACCTCCTTTTGGTCTTTAGGCCAAGCTATGTCATATAGCCTAGCAAGGATATAAATTGTTTTATACCACGAATTAAGATATTAACATGAACCTCTGCGTTTTTCAAGGCTTATTTCACATTTTATTGTTTTTTCACACTTTAAAGAGTTATGCCCTGCAACTTTGCAAGCTCTGAGAAAACCTCGCCAATCTTGTCCTGAATTACAAGTACATTCTCACCAACTCTGATGTTCAGTGGATCCCTGTTTATTATCACAAGATTGCGTCCCTTGAAATAATTTACAAATGATGCCGCTGGATATACCGTCAAAGATGTGCCACCTATTATCATCATATCTGCACTTGAAATGGCATTTATTGCGCCCTGAACCTGGTCTTCAGGAAGTCCCTCTTCATATAATGTGATATCTGCTCTTACCGTTCCACCACAGTAATCACATTTTGGAATCTCATCCTCTGAATCAAAAATATAATCCACAGGATATGGGGTTCCACACTTCATGCAGTAATTTCTAAGGGCACTACCGTGGATTTCAAATACCTTTTGACTTCCTGCCTTTTGATGAAGTCCATCGATATTTTGAGTTACTACACCGATGAGCTTTCCCTGTTCCTCAAGCTTTGCCAGATATTTGTGAGCATTGTTAGGCTCGATGTTTCTGGTATCCATCTTTTGCCTGTGAAATTCAAAATATACCTTTGGCTCGTGCATCAAACAACTATGACTTAACAGATATTCAGGCTGATACTTGTCAAATCTCACATCGTGCTGATTGTAAAGACCATCCTTGCTACGAAAATCAGGAATGCCGCTCTCTGTAGATACTCCCGCGCCCCCAAAAAACACGATTTTTGATGACTCATCAATCATTTCGCGTAGCTTTTCAATATTTTCCATGTAAGTCCCCCCTTCGATCATCCAGTTAATGATTTATATAAATGTTAAAGAAGCGCATTGTAAATATCACGCTTGCTAACACCCCTGTCCTTTGCCACAGCCTTCATGGCTTCCTTTTTATCCATACCTTTTGAAAGATACATATCCATGTGTTCCTGTATGCTCATTTCTTCAAAAACAGCTCTGGCTTCTTCTATAACCTCAGCTTTTGATTTACCGGCTATTACAAGAACATATTCCCCTCTTGGTTCTTTAGTTTCGTAGGATTTTAGAGCGCCGCCTAAAGTAGTCTTTTCCTTTTCCTCGTGCTTTTTAGTGAGCTCCCTGCAAAGAGTAATGCCCCTATCCTCACCTAGAACCTCTGCAAGCTCCTTTAATGTGCCAATCAAATGATGCGGAGCCTCATAAATGATGATAGTTCTGGTTTCGTTCTTTGTCTCCTCTAGTACTCTACGACGTTCTTTTTTGTCTTTTGGAAGAAAAGCCTCGAAAGCAAAGCGTCTGCAAGCCTGACCAGACATTGTGACAGCTGTTATACAAGCCGCAGGTCCTGGCACCGAAGTGACCTCAATACCCTCCTCGTAGCACATGGCTACCAGCTCTTCACCAGGATCTGAAATGCCTGGTGTGCCGGCATCTGTTACAACAGCTATGTTCTGTCCCTCCTTTAGCTTGGCTATCAAAGTCAATGCCTTATCCACCTTGTTGAACTCATGATAGCTTGTCATTGGAGTATCTATTTCAAAATGGTTAAGTAGCTTTATGGAATTTCTGGTATCCTCCGCTGCAATCAAATCCACTTCCTTAAGAATTCGAACTGCTCGAAAAGTCATATCTTCAAGATTTCCTATTGGAGTTGCTACTAAATATAATGTTCCACTCATTTACACCTCATCCGCCCTTCGGGCACCTTCCCCCTCGCCGGGGTGGCAGATAACGCTAAAGCATTATCTCATCCCTCAAGGGGAAGGCTTTAGTTCATTATCATTCCGTAAATTTCATAAATCTCATCCGTGTACTGCCCTGGCGCATCGTACACAATCAGCGGTGCTTCCACTGTAAGCTGAGGGCCACCGCCCCTGACGCCTTCTATCAAAACCATATTTGGCTCTTTATCCACGAATGGATATACCAGCCGCATTCGTTTAGGCTCAAGCTTATATTTTTTCATTAATGTGATGATTTCTACCAATCTAAATGGTCTGTGGACGAAATAACATCTTCCCATGGGCCTAAGTACGGCAGCAGTCTGCGATATAACATCCTCAAGGGAGCATAAAAGCTCGTGTCTTGCAATGGCCTTGGCATCATTTGGATTTTTCAGACCATGATGATTAGTCATATATGGTGGATTACTTGTAACCACATCCATATTTCCCTTGCCAAAAATCTCTGATGCAGACTTGATATCTCCCTCTATTATATCAATTTTGTCCTGCAATCCGTTAAATAAAACAGAGCGGGTTGCCATTTCGGCACTTTCAGGTTGAATTTCAAGGCCTGTGAAATGTAAGCCCTCTGTTTTGGCCTCTAATAAAATAGGCAAAATTCCTGTGCCTGTGCCCATATCAAGGACTTTTTCACCTGGTTTGACCCTTGCGAAGTCAGATAGCAAGACAGCATCCATGCCAAAACAGAATTTGTCAGGATGCTGAATAATTTTATAGCCCTTTATTTGTAGATCATCTAATCGCTCATCATCGCGAACAAGATTTTCCATTAATTGTTATCCTCCAGACCTGCTAATTCCTTAGCCTCTTCCTTAGATACCTGGACCTTTTTCTTGCGAGGCTTAAACTTAAGCTCTGTAGTTGGATAATCCTTTACTTCTTTTAAGTCGCCCTCTTCAAATAGTACTTTTACTGTCTGACGAAGTACGTTTACAGATTGAACTGTGCCCTTGTAGCCCTCTGGTGTGGTGACTGTGTCGTTGATACCAGGAAGACGACTGTTCAAATATTCGTAGGTCTCCTGCTCATTTTTCAGGCAGCACATAAGTCTGCCACAAAGACCGGAAATTTTAGTAGGGTTAAGAGAAAGGTTCTGCTCCTTTGCCATCTTTATTGAAACAGGAACAAAATCTGCCAGATAGCTCTTGCAGCAAAGCTCTCTGCCGCAGATTCCGATTCCACCCATAAGCTTTGTCTCGTCACGGACACCGATCTGTCTAAGCTCGATACGTGTGTGGAACACAGCCGCCAAATCCTTTACTAATTCACGAAAGTCAATACGACCATCAGCTGTGAAATAGAAAATAAGCTTGTTGTTATCGAAGGTGTATTCAGCACCTACCAGCTTCATTTCAAGCTCTCGCTTTGCGATTTTCTCTTCGCAAATCTTCATAGCTTCTTTTTCTTTTTCAATATTTTTAGCCGCTCTTTTTACATCCTCAGGACTGGCTTTTCTGATAATCTTTTTAATTGGACCTGGTACTTCATCGTCAGAAATCTGCTTGTCTACAAGTAAAACCGTACCGATTTCTACACCACGTACTGTCTCTACAATTACCTGGTCTTCTCTTTTTAAATCAACCCCGTTTGGGTCGAAGTAATATACTTTTCCGCCGCCTCTAAAGCGTACGCCTATAACCTTTATCATCTGGTGTTCTCCTTTATTGCTTGTATGAGAAGCATAATCGTCAATTCAAAATTGACATTTGCCTTAAGTCTGGCTCTGGTTTCCGATATTTCATCAATTATTTTATTTAAACCGCCATATGAGCAGCTTGAAGCCTGCTCGTGTATATCAAAGGCGTCCTCCTTAAATAAAAGAAGTTCGTCATTTAATGTCGCTTTATATAATAGCACATCTCTGAACCAAAGGGTTATTAAATCTAGCATTTGCTCTACAAACCCCTGGAATTTCTCATTTTCAGAGTCCTCAGCTTTTTTATCTGAATTATTGGCATCATTTATATATTTTACTTCATCTGCTATCTGCTGCTCATCCATTTTTGATGCTCTTTTACAGATAGTGACAACTTTTGTCCTAACTTCTGCAAAGCTCGTATCTGTGGCAAGTGCGATGGCCTTCCCCACATTTCCCTGGGCAAAATTCGCCACCATCTTAGCCTGATAATCCACAGTTTCATACTTGTTTTGGAGAATTTGCTGTATATCTCTGGCAGAAACTGTCTTCATTTGGATAAGTACACATCTGGATAAAATCGTCTGGAGGAATGCATTATGATTTGTGGTAAGCAGAATGATTATGGCATATTCAGGTGGCTCCTCAATGGTCTTTAGTATTGCATTTTGCGCCTGAGGATTCATTTTTTCTGCTTCATCCACAATATAGATTTTATATTTATTGGCCTGATATGGCTTTATGTCCACATCATTAATAATCCGCTCTCTCACCACATCTACGCTGAGACTGCTTTTTCCATCTTCTCTTTTAACATAGATGATATCTGGATTATTTCGACCTAGAGACTGTTTACAGCTGTGGCACTGCCCACATGCATCCTCATCTGTTGGAGAATCACACTGAAGCATGGCTGCAAAAGCCTCTGCTAACATCATTTTTCCTGAGCCTTTTTCTCCGCTGAAAATATAGGCGTGGCTATGATTTCCTGTTTTTACTGCATTTCTAAGGAGGTTTTTTGCATCCTCCTGTCCCATTATTTCCGCAAAGCTCAAAATTTTATTCTCCCATTTCAATACTTAGGTGATGATATCTAAAAGTAAGCCTCTGATTTCATCCACTCTATCTAAAATCCCAAGATGGTCCTTTTCATCCTGCACAAGTGCCGTGGCAAGCTCGTCCATCTTTTCATCCACCAGCTTAATCATTCCATAAACTCTATGGCGTCCCTTTCTATCAAGGAAATTTTCTCTGGAAAACTTGTGACTACGATTGACCACCTCGTTAAGGAAATCCTTAACAAGTCCCCTGTAACGCTTCATATCACGTACATCCATGTGCTCAGACAAAAGCTTGCCCTGTGTAGTGATATCATTTAAAAGATTTGTCAGCTTTTCCTGAAGCTGGGCATCGTCAACTGCTGCCGCTAAAGTGAATTTAAATGAACCATCAACTGGTGCAGTAGCCTTTGGGGCTTCTGTTGGTTGGATTTGATTTACATCGCTTACTCTAATATCCATAAAAGCACCTACCTATTTGTTTATGAATGCTGCTATGTTGTCACTAGTAATTACGCTGTCATTGTTATTGTTAAATACATTGGTGATTCCGGCTTTTTTAAGATTTTCCTCTGAGAAATCCTTTTGATCTGCAAGGAACCTTCGGCACATTTCCTCATATTTAGGATGCTCCTGAGATCTCTCACGCTCTAAAGCGCGGCTAAGCCTTATGCCATCATCTACCTCTATGTATATCGGCAAAACCTTGTCCTCTCCATAGTAGTCACGGATTTTAACAAAACTCTCCACCGTTCCTATAATAAGGTAGTCATTGTTTGCCAAATCAACACTTCCATCATCCACAGTAAAATAAAACCATGGACCGTGAACTGTGTTGTATTCGCGAATCTCTATAACCTTTCCTTCCGCTAAAAGCCTGTCCTTTTCCTCTATGGTAACGAAATTGTACTCGTCCCCAGGCTTTTCAAGGCTTCTGATAGGACGTGTGGTATATGAAACTATGGTCTTTAGATTAACGTCCTTTCTTCCAAGTAAAATCTTGAATATTGTGTCTTTTCCTGAAGAGCTTTTGCCCATTATGCAATATATTTTGCCCATGTTGTCCTCGTAAATATTTTAGTAATAAAAGTATAATTCACTGAAGCTTAATTGACAATCAAGATACTGTCTTCATTGAGCCCTGTGACGTGTAATCTGCTTTTTTGGGCATTTTTTATAAGTGCCAGGCTTGCCTCTGTGATTACCTCTCCAGGCACGATAATTGGTGAACCCGGTGGATAGATGCAAACCATTGATGCAGATATTTTTCCTAAGGCTTCTCTCAAGTTTATTTGGGATTGGTCACCAGCCTTTGCCTCGTAAATTTCGATTTTTTTAGGTGATTGTAGTTTAATATTTGGAACAATATAATGCTCTTTCTTAAGAGTTTTATCTATTTCTTTTAAAGCGTTAGCCAGTCTTTCAAATCCTTCCTGTGTATCCATAAAGCTTGTCATTGCAAGTACATAAGCAAAGCTAGAAAGCTCTGTTTCTATTTCGTATTTCTCTCTAAGAATTTTTGCAAGCTCTACCCCGGAAATATTTGTGTATTCTGTGGATATGATTATCTTTCCAGGATCCTTTTGTTCATAAGTATCCTGGATTAGCCTCAGGTGTTTTAATTCTCCACAGGCTTTATAAAAATCCGACAGGTTATCCACATATCCCCTGAATAATTCACATGAATTCTCTAAAATATCCATACACTGGCTTATAGAATTCATCAAAACATAGGATGGGGAGCTGGTTTCAAATATATCAAGGGCTTCTCGTATCCTTTGCCTGTTAATCCTATCTCCTGAAACATGCAGTGCTGCAGTCTGGGTGAGGGATGGCAATGTTTTATGCAAACTTTGAATGGTTATGTCTGCTAGTCCCACTGCACCATTTGTAAAATGTGGATCAAAGCCTAAATGTGCTCCATGGGCCTGGTCTACTATTAGGATAATCCCATTTTCATGACAATAGTCCGCTATCTCTTGCAAGTTACAGTGGAATCCCTCGTAGGTTGGGCTTGTAAGCACCAGGGCTTTTGTGGAAGGATTTTTCTCTACTGAAATTTTAACCTGCTCTAGTGTAACAGCCTTATAAATTCCATTATCATAAATATCAGGCCAGATATAATCCACCTTTAAGTGCCTGAGCATCACAGCATTGTATACACTTTTGTGGGAATTTCTCTGAATGATAATATTATCACCTTCATTGCAGGCGGCGTATATTGCTGCCAGATTTCCCACCGTGGAGCCTCCTACAAGCATAAAGCTCTCATCTGCTCCAAAAATCCTGGCCATGCGTGTTTGTTCATCAAGAATTACATCTGTGGGGTCATGTAAATCATCTACCCCCTCCACCTCTGTCATATCTATAGCATATGCCCCTTCCAGCATTCGCTTATGCCCTGGCATATGAAATGGATAAATGTTTGATTTTGAGTATTTTTCTAGTGTATCTTTAAGATTCATCGTTTCTTTCGTCTTTTATTTTCTATGTAAAATGAATATAATTAACCTAAATCATCAGGAGGCAGACATGAACAGAACTTTAGTTATTCTTTGCGGTGGCGACAGCTCTCGCATGGGCACCAAAAAAGCACTACTTCCCTTTGAAGATAAAACAATGGTTGAATATATCTATGATAAATTCAGCCCTTTTTTTGATAAGGTTTATTTGTCTGTAAATGAGCGCGGAGATTTGGCTCATCTTGGTCTTGATGCGCAGGAAATCCCTGATATTTCAAGAAATGCAGGCCCTTATGGCGCAATTCTATCCTGCCTTACTATGATTACAGGTGACAGGGCATTTTTTATGTCCGTTGATACTCCATTTTTGGATCCTCGTACTGCTGTCTATCTTTATGATCAATCCTACAATTACGATATAACCACATTCAGATTTCCTGATAATTTGCTGGATACCATTTGCGGTGTATACAATAAAAGATGTATCGGTGCATTTTTCAAAAGTCTTTTCTTTAAAAAGACTACCAGGAATTACGTGGAGGATCGTTGCTATACTAATATCATCGATACCAAATTAATTGAAGATATTTCAACTGTCTCCATGGAGCAACAATTCTACAAAGTTAACGATAGACAATCCTACTATTATGCAGTTTTCTCTATCTTAAAACGTAACTTTACCTGTTAATCGTGGATTAATCAAGGAAACGTTTAATATGAGGCATCCAGTCTCCCAGGAATACCATATTTTTTTCCATGGTATCCCATATTGGGGCTAAAAAGTTAATTAGACATTTATTTACGTCTGACCAGCTTGGTTCAGACTTCTTTTTTTGTCGTAATTCCACTTTCCACTTTCTTTTCATGTAGGTGTATTCGCTGTAGCTTTTTAACATATTTATTCTGGTATCATCTATTACAATATTTTTTTCCTGTAATGTTTTTACCAACATGTCCTTTACTTTTCTTCCATTCACAGGATAGGCAGTCAGTATTTCATATACCAGATAATAATGATCCATATCGTTTATAAGCTCAAGTTTTTCGATAATCTCTGCCAGATGATTTACAAGCTCGTTTTCTTTTGGATTTGTTAAAACATCAACAACTCTGTTTTCATAAGCTGTAAGCTTTAATGTTAGACGCTCTGGCTCATGAGCCCCCATATGTCTTCTAAAATAAATCTTAAGGGGAATATACATTTCATCTACAGTTATTTTAAGCGTGATTCCGTTTTCATCCACACTTCCATTTACCGCAAATCCCTCTAATGCCGCCTTTGCCATGATTTCCTTCAGCACATCCCTCATATAAAGGATGGCCATTTTATCATTCACATCCTTGATATACTCATAGTAGATGTTTGTAATGCATAAGTCCTTGTATATCTCTGGCTTGAAGTCGACAGTATTGCACAAATACAGCTCGTTGCAGTATTTTCCATTTGCTAAAAGCTCGATAATTATTTCCGCAACAGCAGCACTCAAAAGATTTTTGAAGGGGATATTCAGTTGTTCTGACTTTTCCTTTATCCGTAAACGATTTATCATTAAAGCCACACACCTATCATTGACTGAACTTTTTTCAACACCTTACGTTCCTTGGCATATTCCATCAGCTTTGCCACATCTTTGTTTTCATCCATGATGTATGCCCACACACCTTTTTTGAAATCTTCTCTATCCACTTTTTCCTGATATTTTAGAAAATCACAGATAAGGCGTTCCTTTGTGTAAATCTTCATCTTAGCACCTGCAAAATCTGCCTCAGTCACACCGATTTCTAGCACCTCAGGCTCTGTATAGTAAGGCTCAACTATTGGATAATCGATGTTGAATCGAGATTTGCTGGTGTTCTTGTTTATGGCTATACTCCACTTATAGGGCCTGTCCTTAAGATATCCATAAACGTACAAGGCAGATTCCATAGTGAGAATTCCGTCTTCCCCAAACAATTTATATATCCACTGATCCTCGTCACACTCGAAGTATTTCGTGGTATAATATCCACTTTTTACTCTGATAAGATATCCCTCATCCACAAATTTCAACACCCGCCTGTAATCTACCCCAAGCGCATCTATATCACTGGCTTTTACAAGACCTCCATTGGCCTCAACCAAATCATTGATCTGCTCCAGCTGATATTGCTTTTTTTCATCTCGTGATAATAGCATTTCCATTTTTCCCCACTCCTTACTCATTCACGCGGTATATATTTAATTATCACATCTAAAAAAATTGCTGTCAAACCCTATATTTTGGGCAATTTTGCTTCCTCTTTATTTGAGTTTTTTGACTTTTCTGTCTTTTACCTACTCACTAATTGTCTTATAATATTATTAATACAAATAATTATGTCTTTAAGGAGGAAATTATGTCCGAAAATACTATTAATCTTAGGAAAAATCCCTCTCGTAAGGAATGTGAAAAAATTATTAAAAAGATACTTATTACTGAAGTATTAGAGCGCGGTACCAACCAACATTTCAAAACTGCATCTGATTTTATGAACTATTTTCAGTCTCTATATCCTGCCAGTGATAGCTTGACCAAGCAGGTTCAGCGAGCTGTAAAAGCACTTCAGATGCCAAAGGATGAAAGAGGCTATTTCATTATCAATAAAACGGAAGCTCAGCTGAATCAGGATAAAGAAATCGCTTTTATCATGAAAAAAACGAATGCCAGCCTTGAGCCTTTTTCAGAATATGAAACTATGTTTCTTAAATGTGATGGTGCTTATAAGGACTACCTGTATCAGCTTCTTACAGAATCAGAAACATTTGCTGATAAGATAATAACTATGATTAATTCATCAAATGGGATAATATTGTTTACGAATAATAAACATCAATTAGAAATTATGGTTAATAGTTTGATAAATAGATAAATTATTTATTTATATGAGAAAATTTATTTGCAGTCTGAATAATAAAAGAACGACAGATATCATATGATATTCTGTCGTTTTTTATTAATATAGTCTTATTAAATATCCTATAAGATATATTTTGTCGTTTTATTTACGTCTTCTGCGTCTCTTACCATTATCTCTGATAATAGTCATATTTGTTTTTGCTGGTTTTGCATGTTTACTTTTGTATCTATGTCTGAAAAGCAATATCTCGCTTGATTTACTTCTGATGTAGAGGGCAATCAAAACTAAAACCAGTATAATAGCAAGGGCTATTCCAATCTTTGGATAGTCAATCTGAATATATTCCTTACCACTACCTCCCTGCTCCACCGGAAGATTATCGAAAGGATAACTCTCAACCTCTGCATTGGTAAATATAAGATTTGCTTCTCCAACATTTCTATCTGCATAGGTATATTTCAGCTGTCCTACAATAGATTTATCATTTTCATCACTATAAGGAACTACTGATGATGTGACATCTAAAACGCTTGCTGTTTTTGGAATAACTATGATTCCAGATTTGTCTATCTTTATAAGCTCACTGTTTTCGCTTAATATTCCTGTCACATCTGTGTCTGTCTCCGAGATTGAAGCGAAATCAGCAACAGTGTATTTGCTAAAATTATTGAAGCAATATTCAAAAAGATTTGTGGTATCCAAATACTGATCCTTTACGTTGTCTTTCATAACAACACAAATCAATGTCATCCCATCTTTTTTCGCATAGGTTACAAGCGTAGCTCCCGCAATAACCGTATATCCTGTTTTACCACCTAAACATGGTTCATAGATATATTTATTTGATTTGTAAAAATGTAACATCTGATGATGATTGTTAAGTGGTGTTGGGTCCGCATGCTTGTTTGTAGGTGGAATAGTGTAATTTTTGGTACCTACAATTTCTGCAAATTTAGGAATCGAATAAGCCGCTCTTGCTATGAGAGCCATGTCGTAAGCGCTAGTGTAATGATCATCATCAGGAAGACCGTTTGTATTATTGAAGTGAGTATTTTTCGCTCCAAGCTCCTTGGCCTTCTTGTTCATCATATCAACAAATGTCGGTATATCGCCTGCTACATGCTCGCCTAAAGCATATGCACATTCATTTGCGGACTCAAGCATCATTCCATACAATGTCTGCTCGACTGTCATCTCTTCGTCTACATCTCTGGCAATACTTGAAGAACCAAGCTCAGTACCATACACTGCCTCAGGTGAAAAATGTACTATTTCATCAAGCTGACAGTTTTCCAATACAATAAGAGCAGTCATTATTTTGGTGATACTGGCTGGAAAATGAACTGCGTCCGCATTTTTCGAATAAAGGATAGTTCCTGTTTCCTGCTCCATGATAATTGCAGAATCTGCCACTACATCAATTCCACCGGGCCAATAATCCTCTGCCTCCACAGTCTCGTAACTGAAAAATAAAACCGCATTCAGTAAAATTACGAATGCTAAAACCTTACTAACTATTTTTTTTAATTTCATAACTTATGATTTCGATGCCTCTAAAAGCTTTGTCTTTAATTCATGCTCAATCTGTGACAATTCCTGCTCGGCATTACGACGTCTTTCCTTTCCTTCTGCCTGAATCCTTAAAACTTCATCCATAGTGCTGATGAGCTGCTGGTTTGTGTGCTTTATGGTTTCTATATCTACAATGCCACGTTCTGATTCTTTAACTGTAGCAATTGTGGCGCTTTTTAGAGCTTCAGCATTCTTTTTAAGAAGATCATTTGTCATATCTGACACTTCTCTTTGAGCCTTTGCTGCCTGGTTTGAGTGTTCCACACCGATTGCAATTACCATCTGATTTTTCCACAATGGAATAGTATTTACTATTGTGGATTGAATTTTTTCTGCCATCATTGTATCAGAACTCTGGACCATTCTGATTTGTGGGCCACTTTGAAGTGCAATTGTTCTTGTGAGCTGCAAATCATATATTTTCTTTTCAAAACGGTCGCACATAGCCGCCAAATCCTTCGCTGCCTGAACATCTTCAGGAAGACCTGTCTCTACCGCTTTGTTTCGAAGCTCCTTGAGCTCTTTATTTCTCGTATCTTCAAGCTTTTTCTTTCCAGCTGCGATATACATAGAAAGCTCTTTAAAGTAAGCTAGGTTTGCATCATACATTTGATCAAGCATAGCTACATCCTTAAGGAGTATTGTCTCATGTTTTTCAAGCTCAGTAGTGATAACATTTACATTTGTTTCCACTTTGGCATACTTTGCCTTAAGTGCTGTAAGTCTGCGTGAGCTTTTTCTGAATAATGCTCTAAGACCTCTTTCTTCCTCTTCTACATCAAATTCTTTCAGTTCACCTATAAGTTTGGTAATCATTTCACCTACCTCACCTATATCCTTTGTGCGAACTGTATCCAATGCTTTCTCCGAAAAATCAGAAAGCTTTTTCTGTGTTCCAGCGCCATAATTTAATATTGCTGTAGAATTTGAAAGGTCAATCTGCCTTGCAAAAGCTTCTACCTGAGCCTGTTCTTCCGCTGTTAGAACTATCTCCTCTTTCATTTCTTTTTCAGCAGGAAAATTGATTTTTTCCGCTGAATTCAAATCATCAAAAACCAATGTTGGTGTATCTGTTTTATATTCCATTTTTTCCCCCTATTCTATGGATACTAAATTAAAGAATCCTGTTTCATCATTGTCTTCATAACTGATATATCTGATGAAATATCCCATGCTGACGACTCAAAGAGCTGATTTAAAAACTTTACAAAGGCATCGTTTATCACATCTGTAGCTTCTTCTATTTCTCTTTGAGATTTTCTAATATTTTCAACATCTATGTTTTGTTTTCTGAGGTCAACATAGCTTTGCAAAAGCTTTTCGGTGGTAGGCAGATAGTATGCCATAAATTTTCTTAGATCACCTGCTACTTCAGGCTCGTCTTTAAGCTTTTTAAATATAGAAAGAACTGTGGCCTCAAGGGTGTAAAGCTTGTCAGACATTGGTTCTGTATCAGGAATCAAATCATTGTAGTAGCGAATTTTATTGAGATATTCGTTACCCTCTTCTAATATGCCTTTAACATCCTCTGGCAAATTCTCATCTATTGTATAATACTTGACCTTTTGATTTTCATCCTTTTTATCAGCTTTAGGATTCTCATGTGCTCTCTCTTTATTATATTCTACGCTTCTTGAATATTGCTGATAAACTTCATCCGTAAGCATTAAAGTAGTCTGAGCCTCATCAATAGACGCATATGGAAGATATCCACGCCTTCTCATTTTCCTGATTTGACGGATGATTTTATCTCTTGCAATTCCAGTTTTATCTTCAAGCTCTCTTAATTCGACGTAGGACCTGTTACCCACAATCTTTCCAAAATTGAAGTAGTTTTTCAACAATGTCCTGTTATTTTTCCCCGCTATCAAAAGTCCTATTCCTGCAGCAAGTGAAAGTGCCTCGACAGTGACAAAACTGATAAGCATTGTAGGATGCTCAGCACTCATAATTGGAAGGATCGCAAGACTGCTAAGAACACCCAAAACTCCATACATTGTAATAAATGAACCTGCAACCAGTTTACCAATTCCCTTTGATCTATTGACCTTTACAGCAAAATATGGTGTCCTGGTATCCTTTTTCTTTGGGAGGAAATTTCTGATGGTTGATTCAATAGAATCCCTTAATTCTTCCCCTAAATCATATCCCAGATTTCCTGGTTCTACGGTTCTTTCCACTTCTCTATATTCAGCTTTTTTATATTTAGGGCCGCTATAGCCGGATTTTTTAAATCCATTTGTGGCATCATTAACAAAGGATTTCACATCTTTACTAAGATTAGAGAAATCCCCCGATTCTGCTGCTCTATTAATGCTATTTAAAATCGCTTCCCCATATTTATAAAAATCTTTGTTGTTCATAACATAGATTATAAATAAATTATTGTAGTTTAGCCACTTTTTTGTTGGACGATGTTACTGAATTCTTGATATTACACACTCTTTGAATGATTTAGTCAAAAGTTTGTGATATAATGCATAGAGTTTTCATTTCATGGAGGTATATATGAGACTTAGGAATATTCCTGGTGCGGATGAAGTAGTAGCAAATAGCAGCTACGTTATTGATAATCCCGCTCAGTTTAAAGGCATATTTAAATCAGAGATTTTCAAAAATAATAATCCACTATACATCGAGATAGGCATGGGTAAAGGTCAGTTCATCACTACCCTTGCAAAGCAAAATCCAAATATTAATTACATCGGTATCGAAAGATACACCAGTGTTCTTCTTAGAGCTATACAAAAGGTTGAAGAGGAAGATATCCCAAATCTTAGATTCATTTGCTTTGATGCAGCTGATATTCTTGATATTTTTGCCTGTCGTGAAGTAGATAAAATCTATCTTAACTTCAGCGATCCATGGCCAAAGGACAGACACAGCAAGCGCAGACTTACATCTTCTACTTTCCTTAACAGATACAATACTATTTTGGCTTTAGATGGAAATATCGAGTTTAAAACAGATAACAAAGATTTATTTGATTTTTCAGTTGAAGAAATAAATAACCATCCATTATGGCATTTAGATGGTGTAACCTACGACCTTCACAATGATTCAACTATGAATGAAGGAAATGTAATGACTGAATACGAAGAAAAGTTTTCTTCTCAGGGAAATCCTATTTGTAAGCTTGTAGCCAGCAGATAAATATTTTAAAAGTGGTCTAATTTCTTATTATAAGAATTGGACCACTTTTTTTATTGTCATTTATAGATTTTGACAAAAAAATAACGCCGAGGATAATCTCGACGTTTTAATGCGCGACCAGGGGTTCGAACCCTGGACACCCTGATTAAGAGTCAGGTGCTCTGCCAGCTGAGCTAGTCGCGCTTATTCATTTAATTGCCTCAGCAACGAAATAAAGTATATAGCCTTTTTACTTTTTTTGCAAGCCCTTTTTTGAAAAATTTTCATTTTTTTCGCATTTTTTATTATTGCACCTGCCTTCATTAAAAGACAGGTGCATAAATATCATATACTTGCAAACAATTTTTCTATTTCCTCAGCACTCATTACCCTGTTAGGATCTGTTAAATCTACTCCTACATCTGGAATAATTATCTCGTCATTTTCTGGCTCAGGCTCTGGTTCAGGTTCCGGCTCTGGTTCAGGTTCTGGCTCTGGTTCGCCAATTTCATCTAACAAGGCATCGAGTTCTGCACCAGGATCTATAGGTGGTGTATTTTCCAATACTATTTCTTCTACTGGTTCATCACCTGTAAGAATGATCTCCTCTTCTGGTGGTGTTGCTTCCAGTACTATCTCTTCAGGTTGTGAAGGAGCTGCTTCAGGTGTTACATCCATCTGTGGTACATCTGGTATCTCTATAGTTTCTTCTATTGGTGTCTCTACTGTTACTGGAGTTTCAGGAATTGAAGTTTCCAGTTCCACAGGAACTTCTTCAACTACTGCCTCTTGCTCTAATGGAATTTCTGCCATGACAGGCATCTCTTCTGCTGGTGGTACTTCTTCAACTATAGGTATCTCCTCAAGTTGAGGTTCTTCCACTGTAGGTTCCTCTGTGACAGCCATATCAAGGTCAATACCAATATCTTCGGTTATTTCCTCTTGAGGTGCCGCTTCTAGGTCTATTCCTATATCTTCAGTCACTTCTTCTTGAGGTACCGCTTCTAGATCAATACCTATATCCTCAGTTACTTCTTCAGGTTGCGGCTCTAAGTCTATGCCTATATCTTCAGTAACCTCTTCTACTGGAGTCTCTAAGTCTATGCCTATATCCTCGGTTACCTCTTCAGGTTGTGCCTCTAAGTCAATTCCTATATCTTCAGTTATCTCTTCCTGTGGAGTTTCTAAATCAATTCCAATATCTTCTACCGGTGCTTCTAAGTCTAATCCTACATCCTCTGTGATTGGTTCTGTGGTATTTTCTAATTCAATACCAACATCCATCATATTATCAACAGCAGGTTCTTCTATAGGATTATCAATAGCTGGCTCTACTGGAATTTCTTCCATAACAGGAACTTCTTCTGGCATTGGCTCAGGTATTGGTTCTGGTATGATTTCAGGTGCAGGTTCTGGTACAGGAGCCGGTGCAGGAGCTACAGCAACCTCAGGTTCTGGCATAACCGGTGGAGCCTGATAAACAGGTGGTGGCGCCATCTGTATTGGCTGTGCCACTACTTGGATGCCATTTTGGATTTTTCCTTCTAAGCTAGAAACCTTTGCTGATAAATCAATTATCTTTTGCTGAATATCTAAATTACTTTCCTTTAAGAGTGCCTGTTGTTTTTCTATTATTTGACTATTAAATGTATCTAACTTTTCCTTAATCGAAAACATCTGATTAATCAGTTCATCATTTGAATTCATTAATGCATCAGCGTTTTCTTTACTTCTTGAAATTGTCACCTTAGCCACTGCCTTTTGGGCACTTATAATATCCTCCGCAGGGAGAAAATTACTTTGCTCCATATGCCTTAATCTAAGGTCCAATTCTTCAAAACTCTTTTTTATAACTAGATACGAAGCTTTCTGAGCATTGTAAATATCTTGATACTTCTGCTCTTCCATATCTTTAGTTTTTAATGATATATCAAGAATCGCACTAATCAGGAAAAAAAGCGCAACAATTATCAACAGTAAACCTGCTGCCATAAAAATAAAATTATCTTTGATATTAATCATGATGTATAGTTCCATCAAGATTAATACAGCGACTCCCATACCTGAAAGTATAAGCTGAATTTTATCCTTTTGTATTTCCTTCTGTAGCTTCTTGGTATTTTCGTCCATTTTTTCCCCTAACCTTCATCCTTTTTGTCAAATAGATGTACCATATCAAGCGCAAACGTTATAGGATACAGTTGTACCATAACCGAATCAATCAAATTTCCAATTTTTAAATCGAATGTTATTTTTACAAAATCAATTTCTGGAGATTCAAATAATTTCTCAAAAATTTTAACACTTTCAACATCAATGTTATCTGTCTTTGGTGGAGAAATATCTACTATACGATTGAGTAACTGAGACATTGAAGATGCTGCACTACCCATCATCTGATTCATTGCCTCTGATACAGCACTTAGCTGTATTTCCCCAATTTCACCTGCTGTATTACTTCCATCGCCTCCCATCATCAGGTCAGCAATTACTTTTACATCATTTTCTTTAAGGATTAATACATTACTTCCTGATAACCCCTTCACATAGTTGATGTGCACAAGTACACACACATTATGATAATCGTCTAAGGCTTCGCTTTTTCTTATTAAATCAATCTTTGGCGTTGTGATATCTACCTTGAGATTATTTAACAATGCACTAAGTGAAGTTGCTGACGATCCCATACTGATATTGGCAATTTCACCTAATGTATCTTGCTGCTCTTTAGACAATGTCATTTCTGCCATATACACCCGTCCTCCTATTTGTGTATTTTACCCCTATAAAATTACTATTAGCAAAATATTCTAAATTTATTATACATTACTTATAATTATTAGACTATATTCTGTATAGAAGTATTTTACTCTAATATTGCGAATTTTGTGTGTGCAATTATATTATATTACTCAAAATATTTACTTTTGGTTAAAAAAAGAAGCCGCCTCAGCGACTTCTCAAGTTTGATTATATATTATATAAAGAATGCAACAAGTGGAATTGTTATTATAGAAAGCAAAGTAGTAATTATAGTTGTTTTACTGCACAGGCTTTCATCCCCACCGTATTCTTTTATTAACATTGTTACTATACTTCCTACCGGCATAGCAAACATCAATATAAATACACCAAATATCACATTATTATTTTCTAATCCTCTAAATACAAAGCTTGCAAATATTGGAATAATCAAAAGTGTAATAAGAGAAAATCCATATACTCTCATTCCTTTGAATACTTCTTTGAGAGGCATCTTTGCTACAGACACTCCAATTACCATCATTGAAAGTGGTATCGTTGCATTTCCAACATAATCAAAAAATGCAACAATTGAATCATTAAATTGAAATCCTGAAAAATAAATTATAACTGCAAGTACTGAACATATAGTTCCAATATTTAAAAGTCCTGATAATCCATTTTTTCTTTCTTCTTTTGGTAGATTTCGTTGTGCTATTAACATCCCGATTGTATAAAGAATTAAATTGTAGGCCAGCATATAAAATGTCACATATATAATACTGCCTTCACCATAAATACTTGATACAACAGGTATTCCCATAAATCCTACATTAGAAAAAATAGTCATGAGCTGAAACATGTTTTTCTGTCCAGAATCTTTGCCAAACACCGCTGATAATGGATAACTTAATGCTATACAGACCACGTAGTATATAACTACAAACATAAGATTTTCTTTAACCAGGCCTATATCTGCAGCACCAGATGCAGTGGCTGTTATAGCACCATTGATTACAAGAGCTGGATTAAAAATATTTACTACCACTTCAGACAGTTTCTTATAGCTATTATCTTCTAGCCACTTTTTCCTGTAGCAAATAAAACCTAGTCCCATCATTGCAAGTAGCATTAACATTCTTTGAAAAATTATAATGATATTCATATTTACCCCTTTATACAATAATAGGAGCCTTTCGGCTCCCTTAAAAATGTTCGAGATGGGATTCGAACCCACGACCTTCCGCTTAGGAGGCGGACGCTCTATCCAGCTGAGCTACTCAAACATGATACAATTTGTAACTATTAAATTCTAATCTAATGATTACAAAAAATCAAGGTTTCAATGCATTAAATATGTAATGCATTGAAACCTTTTATTACTCAAATGCTACTGTTCCCTGTAGCCAAATTATTCCTTTGAATCTTCTACCTATGGCTGGTTCTCCGTATAGATCATTTTTGTTAATGCATACTTCTAGTATAACATCATTACTATCTATGACCATAAGCACAAGCTCTTCCATTGTGATGTGATTTACAAGATATTTAACATCTAGTATGTTACCTAAAATCTCGTATTTATCATTTTCTATTCCATAAGGCATGAAGAATGTGGTAACAACACTAAAGATATCTTCTCTAGCAACACGACGAGATATCTTTTGATATAAATCAATCTCATCTATTGTAAGATTTTCAAGTGCTTCTTCATTGCCCTCTCTTGCTTGCTCCACCAGATTAATTCTTTTTTCGTTATTCATCTTTTCCTTAATACGACTTTTTTCATTGTCATAAACAGGAAGAATTATCTTACCTTCTGTAGAAAGTGCAGCAAGTTTAATATCTCGTTTTGCTGTTTTTCCAGCTGTTAAATTTTTTCTGAGATATTCTCCCATATTTTGAAGCTGGAAAATGAGATTAACACCAAGTCTTATCTCATCACACATTGCATAATAATTTTCTTTATCTGTCTGCTTAATGACCTCAACATCATTATTGATAGAAACAGTATCACCTATATATGTAGGATAATAATAATCTAAGATAAATTCATCATTATCATCATAGATGCCCCTGAGGACAAGGCCTATATTATCTGCAACCATATATCTGAGTTCTACAAACTGATTACCTTCGAAATCTATTGCTGACTCTTGATAATCTGGTCTCAATATTATTTCATTTATTAAATTCTCAAGCTCGGTTTTCGATATTTTACTGAAACCGATAGCTGGTAAATATTTATGCTTCAAATTACATTCCACCTAAAGCTTGTTCTAAAGCTTGCTTTTCCTCTTCTGCTAACTGTATTATAGAATTTCCATCTATAATCTCCTTAACATAAGTATAACATCCTTCTCTAGAATGCATAGCATTAATTATATATCCTGAATTTTTTTCATTTAACATACAAAGAGAAAAGCTGAGCTTTCCGCCCATTTCATTAAAAGCATCATACTTAACTAGGCCTAATTTTTGGAAACATCCTTGCATATTTTTGAAAATAGCGTCGATGTTTCTCTCATTGCTGGCGTTTGCTTCAATAAGTTCATCAACCTGCTCTAGTCTATATATCAATGTATCCTCTAATGATCTGGCATTGCTTCCTTCCATAAAAATCTTATATCTCTTTTTTAACTGAGACATCTGAGAAATAAATACTATTAAAAGTATTATCATTATCAGCACTAAAGCTGAGAGTCCTATAATAATATAATCTGAACTAAAACCTAAATATTGCTCTATCATTTTTGCTCCTATAACCAGTTTTATAAACGTACGTTTTATCGTATACTTTCAAGTAATTCTACTATTCTATTTAATTCATCCTGTGAATAGTATTCAATCTCAAGTCTACCTGACTTATTATCCTTGGCATTGATGACGACCTTTGTACCAAGCACACCCTTAAGTTTTTCCTGAGTATCCTGATAAATAATAGCAAGCTGAGGATCTAATCCATTACTCTTAGATTTCTTATCAGACTGATTGTCATTTAAAAGTTTTTTAACTTCACGTTCAACATCACGAACTGACATTTTTTCATCGAAAGCTCTTTCAGCAAACTCATACTGCTTATCTGGATCAGTGATTGAAAGCATAGCTCTGGCATGTCCAGTTGTAAGCTTATCATCGATAATCATTTCCTGAACGCGCTTATCTAACTTTAATAATCTAAGTGCATTTGTGATAGTAGTTCTGCTCTTAGATACTCTTTCAGCCACTTCATCCTGCTTAAGATCAAATTCGTCTATAAGTCTGGCAAAAGCCATAGCTTCTTCAATAGGATTAAGCTGCTCACGCTGAATATTATCAATAAGAGAAATCTCTACAAATTCCTGCTCGCTGAGCTTTTTAATTATTACTGGAACTTTCTTATAACCAGCTAATCTTGCTGCTCTCCATCTACGCTCACCACCAATTATTTCATAATATGAACCTCTATCCTGAACAATAAGTGGATTGACTATTCCATGAAGTTTTATATTTTCAGTAAGTTCCTGTAGCTTATCCTCATCAAAGTTTTTTCTTGGCTGTAATTTATTTGGCTCAATTTTATTAATATCTACTTCTACTGGTGAACCATGTTCCTCAGGATTAGCAAGAACTACACCCTCATTTTTATTTACAATAAGAGAATCTAATCCCTTGCCAAGTCCTCCTTTTTTTGCTGCCATTATTAAATATCCTTTCTACCGATAATTTCTTTTGCAAGATTACGATAACTCTCTGCACCTGTAGACTTGCTATCATATAAATTAATAGGAAGTCCATGTGAAGGAGCTTCTGCAAGACGTACATTTCTAGGAATGATTGTCTGATAAACTGTTGCATTAAGATTGTTCTTTACAGTATCAACCACATCAGAAGAAAGATTTGTTCTAGCATCATACATTGTAAATACTACGCCATCTATCTTAAGCTTTGGATTCAGTCTCTGTTGAACAAGGTCTATTGTATGTATTAACTGGCTGATACCTTCGAGTGCGTAGTACTCACACTGAATAGGAACCAACACCGAATCTGCAGTAGTCATAGCATTGATAGTAAGCATATTTAATGAAGGAGGACAATCAATGATTACATAATCAAAATCATCCTTAACATAATCAACTGCATTACGAAGAATATATTCTTTTTCATTTATACCAAGAAGTTCGATTTCTGCACCAGCTAAATCTACATTAGAAGGAATAACTGTAAGATTAGGAATATTCTCAATCTTATACATACACTCCTTGATACTGCACTGGTCTAAAACTAAATCATAAACTGTATTTTCACATTCATCCTTATCAAGTCCTAATCCGCTTGTTGCATTTCCCTGAGGATCAGTATCAATAACAAGAACTTTCTTTCCAGCTTCTGCTAAGCATGCTGAAAGGTTAATACTAGTCGTAGTTTTACCAACACCGCCTTTTTGATTAGCAATAGCAATTACTCTTTTCATTTATTATCTCCCTCTTTTATTATAGTCTTCTCTTCTGTTTACTATTTTACTTTAGCAACTTATTAGAGTATATCATTCTGAAGATTTCAATTCTACCAATAAATCTATAGGTTTATGCCATATTTGATAGTCTATATCACAATATCTAGTACTAGATTTTGCGTTTAACAGTGTTTCACGTGAAACATTTTAATATATTAATAGCAATATATAGGAGTTGAATCAAAAATCATACTACTATATTTTGTATTAAATTTGATAATATATAAAGAATGTTTCACGTGAAACATTCCTATATTTAGATTATGCAATTTTTATATAGTAGAAATTATTTTTTCTAGTTCAATTTGAGCTCTTTGTGGATCTAATAAAACTATATTTTTAACTTCAGTTAATGCTGAAATAATAGATTCCTTATCTATATTATTATTTTCTTTATTAGAGTTTTCGGATACAGTTTCTACTTTTATCGAAGAATTTAGAAGGTTATCAATTTCAGATATTCTTCCATCATAGAATTGCATTTGTTGATTTTTATATTCTATTTGAGATTCTAATTGAGCAATATACTCTTTTGTCTCTTCTGCTTTTTTCGTATTTTTAGCATTAATATCTCTAGGTGTAAATTCTTTAAAATATGTTTCATTAGATTCTAACAATAAAGCTAAAAATTTATTTTCTTCTTTTATTTTAGACTCTAATAAATCTATATCTTCTTTTATTTGTATTCTTTCAGAAAAAAGTTCTTCCTGATATTTTTTTAGGAAGTCATTTATCATTTAACCTTATCCCCCATGATAATTTACTTTAATTAGGTAAGAGGTTCTTTACTTGGAGTACCTGCTTTTCTAGGATAGCTCTTTGGAGTTTTCTTTTCTTTTTTTATAATTAAAAAAGATCTGGCTATATCTGTCTCAGGTAATTCAAAATAAACAGGTTCATCCATACTTCCACCTAATTTATTAATTGCAGAACCAGATGCAATAATCTCCTCTGAAATATTTCCAGATTTAAAACTAATAAAATAACCACCTAAATTTACCAAAGGCAAGCAATACTCAGATAATGTAGAAATATTAGCAACTGCACGTGAAACAACTAAATCAAATTGTTCTCTGTAAAGTTTATTCCTACCTGCCTCTTCTGCCCTTGCATGAATAAGTGTAACATTAGTAAGTCCTAACGCATCAACAACTTCTTGTAGAAATTTAATTCTTTTATTCAAAGAATCTATTAATGTAAATTGAAGGTTAGGATATGCGATAGCCATAGGTATACCAGGAAAACCTGCCCCGGTACCTAAATCACAAACAGTATTAATATTTTCAGGTAATACTTTACATATAGAAAGACTATCTGCAAAATGCTTTACAACTACTTCATCAAATTCAGTTATGGCAGTTAAATTCATTACCTTATTTTTTTCGATAAGAAGATTGTAAAATAAATCCAACTGCTCGTACTGCGAATCTGTAAGAGTAAAGTTCCAACTATTTAAAACATTTTTTAGGTATGTATAATCATTCACTCAACAACACCTCATTAACTCACGTAAAGTGATAAATAAAATATAAAATAAATTATGAATACTAATCATATTTATAAGTTTCAAGATAAACTAATAAAACAGAAATATCTGCAGGACTTACTCCAGAAATTCGTGACGCCTGTCCAATATTCGCTGGACGTAATTTTGTAAGCTTTTGTCTCGCTTCAACACGTAAACTAGAAACATCATCATAATTGATATTTTGTGGTATCACTTTAGACTCTAATTTTTTAAATTGTTTTACCTGCTTTTCCTGACGTGTAAGATAGCCTTCGTATTTAATATAGATATTAACCTCTTCTCTCACCTCATCAGAAAGCTCTGGCCTATCTGGATCGATAGGAGCCAACTTATCGTAATCTAATTCTGGTCGTCTAATTAAATCTACAAGTTTAATACCATTTGAAAGAGGAATACTTCCATAAGATTCTAGCAATTCCTGAACTTCTTTTCTGGCACCAATATTTATCTCTTTTAATCTAGCTACTTCATCATTAATTAAACGTTCTTTTTCAACAACATGATCATAACGTTCTTTTGATAAAAGTCCTACCTCGTATCCAATTTTAGAGAGGCGTAAATCTGCATTATCTTGCCTTAATAAAAGTCTATACTCTGCTCTTGATGTCATCATACGATATGGTTCTTTTGTTTCTTTAGTAACCAAATCATCAATTAGTACACCTATATATGAATTAGAACGATCTAAAATCATAGGTTCTTTATCAAGTAGTTTTAAAGCTGCATTTATACCTGCAACAATACCTTGTGCAGCTGCTTCTTCATAACCACTACTTCCATTAAACTGACCAGCTGCAAAAAGACCATCGATATCTTTAAACTCAAGAGACGCTTTTAACTGAGTCGCATTAATACAATCATATTCTATAGCATATGCATTACGAACTATCTTTGCATTTTCCAATCCAGGAACTGTATGGTACATTGCATATTGTACATCTTCTGGCATAGAAGAACTCATACCACCAATATACATTTCATGTGTATTTAAACCTTCTGGCTCAACAAACAATTGATGTCTGCTTTTATCTGCAAATCGTACTACCTTATCTTCAATACTTGGACAGTATCTTGGACCAACTCCCTCGATTACTCCTGAATACATAGGCGATCTGTCAAGGTTGGCTCTTATAATCTCATGAGTCTTTTCATTAGTGTAAGTTAAATAACAAGGTACCTGTTCTATCTGAACATCCTCTCTTTTTGTACTAAATGAAAAAGGGATTACAGGAGTATCGCCAAGCTGCACTTCCATCTTTGAATAATCGATAGTTCTTCCATCAATTCTCGCAGGAGTACCTGTTTTAAAACGATTCATTTCGACATCATTTGCAAGTAAAGAATTAGTTAAAAAATTTGCAGCCTTTAAACCATTTGGACCGCAATGTTCAATTACATCACCATAAAGACATCTGGCCTTCAGATAAGTACCTGTACAAATAACTACGGCTCTACAATGATATGTAGCACCTGATAAAGTCTTTACACCTTTAATTTTCTTATCTTCAATGATTAATTCAGTAACCTCTGCCTGTCGAAGAGTAAGATTGTCAGTCTCTTGCATAGTCTTTCTCATTGATAAAGAATATGCTGCTTTATCAGCCTGAGCTCTAAGAGAATGAACAGCAGGGCCTTTAGAAGCATTAAGCATTTTAGACTGAATAAAAGTATGATCTATATTAATACCCATTTGTCCACCAAGAGCATCTAACTCACGAACAAGATGCCCCTTTGAACTTCCACCAATATTTGGATTGCAAGGCATTAAAGCAACAGAATCCATACTTACTGTAAAACAAATTGTATTAAGACCCATTCTTGCTGAAGCAAGTGCAGCCTCACATCCAGCGTGACCTGCTCCAATAACAACAACATCATAGGACTCTTCAACGTATGACATAATTACTCCTTTTATATAACAAAATTATTTTCCCATACAAAACTCTGAAAAGATTTTATTAGCCAAATCATCATCAATAGTTTCACCGGTGATTTCACCTAAATGATTGTAGGCATCCATTAAATCAATCGAAAAGAAATCTTCTGGCATCATATTATCAATGGATGAAAGCACATTAGTTAAACTTATTTTTGCATTTAATAAACAAGATGCTTGTCTAGAGTTTGTAATATATAAAGTGCTATCTGATTTAACATATCCTGAAAAGAACATATCAGTGATTTTATCTTCTAAAGTTTTTAATCCATCTAAATTAACAGAAGAAAAAGAAACTACAGGTTTATTATATTTTTTACATATATCTTCCTCGTTAATCTGCGATACGAGGTCAGATTTATTAAGTAATATAATTACTTTTTTATCCATAATCTTGTTAATAATAAATTCATCATTCTCATCAAGTGGTCTTGATGAATCAACTACAAACAAAATTAAATCAGCATCGTTAATAGAATCGATAGCTTTATCTACTCCAATTTTTTCAACTATATCATCTGTTTCTCGAATACCTGCAGTATCAATAATATTTAAAGCAACACCATTTATAGTAATCTGCTCTTCCAAAGTATCACGAGTGGTTCCTGGAATATCTGTGACTATCGCTCTCTCTCTTCTAGAAAGAGTATTCAACAAAGATGACTTTCCTGCATTTGGCTTACCTAAAATAAGAGTATTTATTCCCTCTTTTAAAATGTGACCAGAATTAAATGAATCAATTAAATCATCAATAGACTCTATCATTGAATTAACTTTATTAGAAAGTTCATCAGGATATCCTGTTAAATCATAATGTTCCGGATCATCCAAAGCTGACTCTATGTAAGCAGTCTCATATAAAATCTTATCCCTTAAATCTACAATGATTTTATTTAAGGATCCTGAAAGCTGCTTTATAGAATTTTTCATGGCAAGCTCTGAATTTGATGAAATCAAATCCATGATTGATTCTGCTTCGGATAAATCTATACGTCCATTTAAAAATGCTCTTTTTGTAAACTCACCAGGCTCTGCTATTCTTGCTCCAGCTTTAACAAGTAAAGATAAAACTTTTTTGAGAATTAAAATACCACCATGACAATCTATTTCAATAGTATCTTCTGTAGTATATGAACGAGGTGCTTTCATAATCATAATAAGTACCTCATCAATTAACTCATCTCCATCATAAATATGACCGTATTGGATAGTATGACTATCACAATCAGCGATTTTATTTTTTCCACGAAAAATAGAATCCACGATTTTAATGGATTCTTCACCGCTAACTCTGATAATCCCAATACCAGCACTATTCATTGAAGTGGCTATAGCACAAATAGTATCAGTTTGATACATAATATCCTCCAACATAAACAAAGGGCTAGTCTATATTATAAGACTAACCCTAAAAAATCTAAAGATTATTTCTTAAGAGTAATTACAACGTAACGATATGGCTCTTCACCCTCTGAATGAGTAGCAACATGATTATCATTCTGAAGTGCAGAATGAATAATACGTCTCTCATAAGGATTCATAGCTTCAAGAGTAACAGCCTTCTTTGTTCTCTTAACCTTGTTCGCCATATTCTTTGCAAGATTTTCTAATGTCTCTTTTCTACGACGTCTGTAATCTTCAGTATCAATCTTAACTCTTGTATAATTTTCAGATGAACGATTAACTGCTAAATTAGTAAGATACTGTAATGAGTCAAGTGTCTGACCACGCTTACCAATTAAAACTCCCATCTCTGGGCCAGCTAAATCAATTGAAAGTGTATTATCACTTTCATCAAGTGACATAGTAAGATTTACTTCAAGCTGCATTGCTTCAAAAACACCATCAAGGAATTCTTTAGCAACCTGTTTTGGATCTTCAGCGACAGAAATAGCTACTCTGATGATAGCATCCTTTGAACCAATTCCAAGGAAACCAGAGCTTCCTTCTGCAACTACTTCATACTTAATCTCACTAGATGTAACACCTAAAGCTACTGTAGCATTTGTAATAGCATCATCTACAGATTTTCCAGTAAACTCTCTGTATTCCATTATTATTCCCCCTTATTTATTATTCATTTCATTAAATTCTTTTACAAGATTTGCTTTTGCAGCAAGCGAGTTAGAATTAGCCTTTGCTCTAAATTCATCAGCCTTCTTAAGAGCTTCAGACTCTGAATTAACTAAGTTTGCCTTATCAGCCATAGAAGAATTCTTAGTACTCATACGAGCTGCTTCGTAAATCTGAGCCTGGCGAATACCACGCTTTTCTGCCTTAGCAGCAGCTTTTTCTTTATTTTTCTCAATAATGCTTTCAAGATCAATCTTTTCAAAATGCTTATTTAAGAAATACTGCTGAATAATACGAACAACAGCACCAGCAATCCAGTAAAGACCAAGACCAACAGGAACTGAAAAAGCAATGAATAATGACATAAGTGGCATCATAAGATTCATTGTCTTCATCTGCTGAGCCATCTGCTCTGACTGACCTTCAGTTGAGGTTGGTGTAAGCTTGATATTTGCAAGCTGTGATAAATAAGAAAATACAGGAATAAGAAGCGCACAAACGATAAGTGCAAAATTCTTATTGCTAGCAGACCATCCATCTTTAATAAGGTTAAGTGGAGTGTCTGAAATGTTTAACATAAATAAATAGTTAATCCTTTCAAGCTTTGCAACAACAGTATCAACTGATGATGCTAAATCTGGAAAAGAAGCTGTTACTGCTTCCCAGCCTGATGTTGGGAGCTTGTATAAAACATCAATAATTGAATCTGAAATTACTGATGTATCTGAACCTGAAAATGTAGGATTAAGATTTTTAACACCAGAATTTTCAAAAACACCCTGCATTTTATTTGCAAATCCATCTGTAGCCATAATACCACTTACAAGATCTGTAAAGATATTTTTTACAGAAGAAATATAAGCTGGAACATTATAGAATACACGATAAAGTGCAAAAAGAATTGGCATTTGGATTAACATAAATCCACAGCTACCAACCTGAGAAATTCCATATTTGTCATAAAGACTCTGGATTTCATTTTGCTGAGCCTGCATAGAAGCCTGGTCTTTTTTACCTTTATATTTGTCCTGAATAGCCTTCATTTCAGGCTGCATCTTACGCTGAAGTACAGCAAACTTCTGCTGCTGATAGGTAAGAGGGAACATACAAATGTAAATAAAGAAAGTAAAAACAATAATAGTAAGAGCTATACTTTGAAATCCAAGAGCAGAAAGCAAAATATAAATCTTGTCCATAAACCATCCAAGAACCTTAGCGATAGGTCCAAGAATGGAACCGTTGTAAGCGGTTAATAAAAGTTCGCTCAATGTAAAACCTCCAGTTTTTAAGGAACTGGATCAAATCCACCATGAGATAAAGGATTACAGCGGATAATACGCCATAATGCCAAACCACCACCCTTTATTGCACCATATTTTTCAACCGCCTGCAAACCATAATTCGAACATGTAGGACAATAAGGGCATTTATAAGATTTCATTGGAGATAAATATTTTTGGTATAGCTTAATTAAAAATATAAAAACTCTCTTTAACATGATTATTCAACACAATGGAAATGTCCATTCCAATTATTTACGAGTTACTTTATGAAGATTTGCAAGATGAAGCAAAGAATTTTGTATTTCTTCGAAATTAGCAGAAGCAGAAGCTTCTCTTGCAACGACTACAATGTCCAAACCACTATTGAACATCTCTTCATTAAGTCTATAACTTTCTCTTATCAGTCTCGTCAAATGATGTCTAACTACTGAATTTCCAACCTTTTTACTAACAGAAATTCCAATTCGATTTCGATCCGTTTTATTATGGTATATATACATCACAAGCTGCCTGTTAGCTTTTGACACACCTCTTCTGTATACAGTTGTGAAGTCCTTATTCTTTTTTAGAGATTCACTAAATTCCATAACAAATATTTTCCTTTAAATAGAAAGAAAGACCACATGGTCTGTGGCCTAAGCTGATAATTTCTTTCTTCCTTTTGCACGTCTAGCAGCAAGAACCTTACGTCCACCTGCTGTGCTCATTCTAGATCTAAATCCATGAACTTTGGATCTCTGTCTCTTTTTTGGTTGATATGTCATCTTCATAATATATCCACCTCCTCTTTATGAGAAAACATCAGTTGAAATTATAATGGCAAAAGCCCATAAAGTCAATAAATTTTGCAATATTTAAATTATGAAAAATCTGTGGATAAGTAAAAAACACAATATCTTAATAAATCGAATATATCTATACACTAAATATAGTGGAATTTTAAATAAAAAATTTTTAGAGTTATCTACAATCTGTGGAAAACTCTGTGGATAAGTGTATAATTTTTAACACTTATCCACATTTATAATCAAAAATGCTTTAAAATAAGCTATAATAATGTGGAAAAATGATAATACACATATGTGGACAATAAAACGCACTATATATACGGCCTCAAATTTCGAAAATAAGGCCTTTTAAACCTCAAACGACCCCCCACACCATTTATTAGTGAATATTGCTAAAATCGCTTATTTGGTTTATTATAGAAAAGAATATAAAATGTGGATAAAAAGGATCATTTATGGAAGAGATTGTTAAAAAATGGGAAGAGATACTTTCCTATTTAAAAAATGAATACGCTATCACAGACGTATCATACGATTCATGGATAAAACCTCTTGAATTATTTCAAATAGAAGATAATAAATTATATCTTACATATGGCGGTGAGCAAAGTACTATGACACTTGGATATGTCACAAGAAAATACGCCACCCCGCTAAAAGTAACAATAGCAGAAATTACTGGAATTCAATTCGATGAAATTTTAGTTATATCCCAAGAAAACGCAAAGCAAATTAATAGAGAAAAAAATGTTGTATCTATTAATATGGAAGAAACATCATCTTTTGAAGCAAACAAAAAGATGGGAAATTCTTCTATAAATCCTAAGTTTACTTTTGATAATTTTGTCGTTGGCCGAAATAACAGATTTGCTCAGACTGCAGCTCTTGCAGTTGCGGAGTCTCCTGGCGAATTCTATAACCCACTTTATATTTATGGTGGGCCGGGACTTGGTAAGACTCACCTAATGCAGGCTATTGGAAACTACATTGGAAAACAAAATCCAAATACTCATATATTATATGTAACTTCCGAGGAATTCACTAACGAAGTTATTGAAAACATGAGAACCAATAACAATGCTTCAGCAATGCAGCGCTTCAGAGATAAATATCGTACCGTAGACGTTCTTATGGTAGACGATATTCAGTTCATCATTGGTAAGGAAGCAACACAGGAAGAATTTTTCCACACTTTCAATGCTCTCCACGCTATGGGAAAGCAGATTGTAATTTCATCAGATAAACCACCTAAGGACATGGAAACTCTTGATGATCGTTTTAAATCAAGATTCGATATGGGACTTATGGCAGATATTGGCTATCCAGACTATGAAACACGTATGGCCATCCTTAGTAAAAAAATAGAAGAAAAAGATTTTAATCTTGATGAATCAATCAGAAAATACATTGCTGAAAACATTCAATCAAACATTAGAGAAATCGAAGGAGCTTTGAATAAGCTCATAGCTTTTTCGCGACTTGAAAAAATAGATATCACAATGGAAATAGCTGAACGAGAGCTCCAGAATTTTATTTCTCCAAATATTTCAAGAGAAATAACTCCTCAGCTTATTATAGAAGTAGTCTCTGAACACTTTAATCTTACTGTTGATCAGATGGCTTCAAAAAACAGATCAAGTAATGTTGCAAGACCACGACAAATTGCCATGTATCTTTGCAACACTATGACTGATTCATCGCTTCAAGCTATAGGTCTTCTTCTTGGAGGACGAGATCATTCTACTATTATTCACGGTGCAAACAAAATCGGGGAAGAAATAGAAAAGGATGAAAGTACTAGAAACCTTGTTGAAACTATAAAAAAGAAAATCAATCCTAATTAATGTTTATAACTTGTTTATAACATTATGGATAATTTGTGAACAGCCTGTTAGTCCTATTTGATAACCAATAGATGGTTGTAAATATCAAAATATTCAGACACTTTTTGTTCACATATTATCCATAGATTATCAATACAAAATTCACACTTTTTTTAGATTTAACATTTTATGTTTTACGCATAAATACTTGGGGTTTCACAGTTATATACAAATCCACAACCTATAAGAAGAGTACTTAGAAATATATATTTATTTTATTTTTTTTAGAAAGGGAGCACTCACTCATGAAAATCACTTGTCACGCAGCCGACCTTGTTAAAGGTGTTAATATTGTCTCAAAAGCAGTTCCGACCCGAACAACTATGGCAATACTTGAATGTATTCTTATAGATGCATCCTCAGGCGAGATAAAACTTACAGCCAATGATATGGAAATTGGTATAGAGACTATTGTTCAGGGTTCTATATTAGAAAGAGGCATCATCGCGCTTGATGCAAAGAAATTCTCTGAGATTGTTAGAAAGCTTCCTAAAAACGAAGTTACTATAGAGACAGATTCAACTTTCAAAACATCTATTACATGTGAAAAGGCAAAATTTGATATTATAGGAAAATCTGGCGAAGATTTTTCTTATATTCCAAATCCAAATAGAAATCAACCTGTTATTATTTCTCAGTACACACTTAGAGATATCATTAGCAGAACTATTTTTTCTGTTGCTGATAATGAAAACAACAAAATGATGATGGGTGAGCTCCTTGAAATCAAAGACAATAAGCTTAAAGTTGTTGCTCTTGATGGTCATAGAGTGTCAATCAGATATGTTGAACTGAAAAATCCAGCTGAAGATGTTAAGGTTGTAGTTCCAAAGAAGACCCTCAATGAAATCATCAAGATTATTGATGGTGGAGTTGACGATGTAGTTAATATTTTCGTTACAGAAAATCATATTATTTTTGAATTTGATCAGACTACTGTCGTATCTCGAATTATTGAAGGTGAATACTTTAAGATTGAGCAGATGCTTTCTGCAGATTATGAAACAAAGGTTAAAATCAATAAAAGAGAATTTTTCGAGTGTATTGATAGAGCAACAATCCTTGTAAATGAAGGTGATAAAAAGCCAATTATCGTGAGCACTTCAGACAGCACTATGTCTATTTCAATATCATCATTCATTGGTTCCATGAATGAAAGTATTGATATTGTCAAAGAAGGCAAGGATATTATGATTGGCTTCAATCCAAAATTTGTTATGGATGCACTTAGAGCAATCGATGATGAAGAAATCAGTCTTTATATGCTTAATGCAAAGAGCCCTTGCTTCATTAAGGCTGACGATGGTTCATACATTTACATTGTTCTTCCTGTAAACTTTAACAATCCTGGAGCCAACTAGGAGTAAGAAATGGAAAAAATACAGATTAGAGATGAATTTATAAAATTAGGCCAGCTTTTAAAGCTTGCCAATTTAGTAGAGTCTGGCGCAATGGCAAAAGATGTCATAGAAGAAGGCCTGGTAAAATATAATGGCGAGGTTGAAACACGCCGTGGCAAAAAAGTTTATCCTGGAGATATTGTTGAATTTAATGGAGAAAGTGTAACAGTTACCAATGATAATTAAATCCATTGAATTAGAGAATTTTAGAAATTATGATTCACTTAGTATTAATTTTGATGAACATACTACTATTCTCTTTGGAAATAATGCTCAAGGAAAGACAAATATTTTAGAGTCTGCCTATATGAGTGGTACTACTAAATCCCATAAGGGCAGCCGTGATAAAGAAATAATCAAATTTGATAAAAATGAGAGTCATATAAAGACAATCATTTCAAAAAATGACCGTGATTATCAGATTGATATTCACCTTAGAAAAAATAAATCAAAAGGAATCGCAATAAACAGGGTGCCAATCAAAAAAGCATCGGATTTATTTGGTCTTATAAATATAATATTCTTCTCTCCTGAGGATCTAAATATTATAAAAAATGGTCCTGCTGAGAGAAGAAAATTTATGGATGCTGAGCTTTGTCAAATAGACAAAATTTATCTTTCTGACCTTACAAATTACAATAAAGCTTTAAATCAGCGTAATGCTCTGCTAAAAGAGATGGTTTACAAGCCAGATTTAAAAGAGACACTATCCCTTTGGGATGAGCAGCTTATATCTTACGGTAAAAAGATAATAACAAGACGCCAGCAATTTATTAACGATATCAACATTATCGTCAAAGAAATCCACAATAAAATCACTTCTGGCAAGGAAAATATAGATGTCACTTATGATCCAAATATTGATGACATATTTTTTCTTGATGAATTAGTCAAAAATAAAGAAAAAGATATGAGATTCTGTCAGACCTCAGTAGGTCCGCACAGGGATGATATAAAAATAACTGTCGATGGAATCGATATCAGAAAATACGGAAGTCAGGGACAACAGCGAACTTGTGCTCTCTCACTTAAGCTTTCTGAGATAAAGCTTGTTGAAGATACAATTAACGACAAGCCTATTCTTCTTCTTGATGACGTTTTATCTGAGCTGGATAAAAATCGTCAAAGTGATCTTTTAGATAATCTTCTTGATACACAAACAATCATTACCTGTACAGGTATAGATGAATTTGTTAAAAATAGATTCAAGTTAAACACCGTTTATAAAGTTACAAATGGTTCTATAGAATTAATTACGGAGGAACTAGATGGCAAGCGAAATTAATCAGGAATATGGTGCAGACCAAATACAGATTTTGGAAGGACTTGAAGCAGTTCGTAAACGTCCAGGTATGTATATTGGCTCAACTTCAGAGAGAGGTCTTCATCATTTGGTGTACGAAATCGTAGATAATGCAGTTGATGAGGCATTGGCAGGTTTTTGTACACATATAAAAGTGACTATTAATCCAGATAATTCCGTGACTGTTGTAGATGATGGTCGTGGAATTCCTACAGGAATCAACAGCAAGGCTGGAATTCCAGCTGTAGAAGTAGTATTTACAGTACTTCATGCAGGTGGTAAATTCGGCGGTGGCGGCTACAAGGTTTCAGGTGGTCTTCACGGTGTAGGTGCGTCTGTTGTTAATGCCCTTTCAAACTGGGTTGAAGTTGAAATTAAACGTGATGGAAAAATCTTCAAACAGCGTTATGAGCGTGGAAAGACCATGTATCCTCTTAAGGAAATCGGTACATGCCCTATGGAAGAGACAGGTACAAAGGTCACTTTCCTTCCAGACGACACTATTTTTGAAACAACTGTCTTTGATTATAAAACTTTAAAGGTTCGTCTTCGTGAAACAGCATTCCTTACAAAGGGACTTCGCATCACTCTTTCAGATACCAGAAGTGAAGAGATCAAAGAAGAAAGCTTCCACTACGAAGGTGGTATCAAGGAATTTGTTCAATACATCAATCGTGGTAACAAGCCACTTTACGAAGATGTTATCTATTGCGAAGGTACAAAGGATAATATTTACGTTGAAGTTGCTATGCAGCATAACGATGGTTATCAGGATCAGGCTTACAGCTATGTAAATAATATCGTTACTCCTGAAGGTGGTACACATCTTACAGGTTTCAGGGGTGCCCTTACAAAAGTATTTAATAAATATGCCAGAGACAACAAGATTTTAAAGGACAGTGACCCACAGTTAGAGGGTGACGATATTCGTGAGGGACTTGCTGCAATCATCTCTATCAAAATCGAGGAGCCACAGTTTGAAGGACAGACAAAGCAAAAACTTGGCAACTCAGAGGCTAGAGGAGCGGTAGATTCTATTGTTACAGAACAGTTAACATGGTTCTTAGAGCAAAATCCTGCCACAGCAAGACTTATTTGTGAAAAATCTCTTCAGGCTCAAAGAGCCAGAGAGGCTGCAAGAAAAGCCAGAGATTTGAGCAGAAGAAAAACTCCACTTGAAGGTATGTCTCTTCCTGGAAAACTTGCCGATTGTTCAGACAAGGATCCAAAGAATTGTGAAATCTTTATCGTAGAGGGTGATTCCGCTGGTGGTTCTGCAAAGACAGCCAGAAGTCGTGCTACCCAGGCTATTCTTCCACTTCGTGGAAAAATCCTAAACGTAGAAAAAGCTCGCGAAGACAGAATCTATGGAAATGCAGAAATTCAGGCGATGATTACTGCATTTGGTACAGGTATTCATGAGAACTTTGATATATCAAAGCTTCGTTACCACAAGATTATTATCATGACTGATGCCGATGTTGATGGAGCTCACATTGCAACACTTATGCTTACATTCCTTTACAGATTTATGCCTGAGCTTATCAAGCAGGGATATGTTTACCTTGCTACTCCACCACTCTACAAGCTGGAGAAAAATAAAAAAATCTGGTATGCATATTCAGACGAAGAATTAAACAAGATTCTTACTGAAGTTGGCCGTGACTCAAGTAATAAGATTCAGCGTTACAAAGGACTTGGTGAGATGGATGCCGAGCAGCTTTGGGAGACAACAATGGATCCTGAAAAGAGAATCTTAAAGCGTGTTGTTATTGATGATGAAGATGTGTCTGAAATTAACGTTACTTTCTCAACTCTCATGGGTGATAACGTAGAGCCAAGACGAGAATTCATCGAAGCTAACGCTAAATACGTACAGAATCTTGATATATAAAAATTCTTAATATTTTTCGGGCTACGCCCGTAGAAAAGGTAAAATATGGACGACAAAATTTTTGATAATATTCATGATGTTGACCTGAAAGAAACAATGGAAAACTCTTACATCGATTATGCCATGAGTGTAATCGCATCTCGTGCCCTTCCTGATGTAAGAGATGGTCTAAAACCTGTTCAACGTAGAGTACTTTTCTCTATGATTGAGTTAAATAACGGTCCCGACAAGCCTCACAGAAAATGTGCTCGTATTGTCGGTGACACAATGGGTAAATATCACCCTCATGGTGATAGTTCTATTTATGGTGCTCTTGTAAATATGGCCCAGGAATGGAATACCCGCTACCCACTTGTTGATGGACATGGTAACTTTGGTTCAGTGGATGGCGACGGCGCAGCTGCCATGCGATACACTGAAGCCCGTCTTTCTAAAATTTCCATGACCATGTTTGGTATCAATTTCAAGGATGATAAATTCACCCTCGGAAAAGATATCGATATGGATGGCGTAGATTTCATGCCAAACTTTGACGAGACTGAAAAGGAACCAACAGTTCTTCCAGCTCGATATCCAAACCTTCTTGTAAATGGTACTACCGGTATCGCAGTAGGTATGGCAACCAATATTCCACCACATAACCTTCGTGAAATCATTGGTGCAGTTAATAAAATAATTGATAACCAGATTGAAGAGGACAGAGATACTGATATAGAGGAATTATTAGGCATTGTTAAAGGACCAGATTTTCCAACTGGGGGCGTAATCCTCGGAAAAGCTGGTATTGAGGAAGCTTACCGTACAGGTAAAGCAAAAATCAGGGTTCGTGCTGTATCTGAAATTGAACCAATGGACAACGGCAAGAACCGAATTGTTGTTACCGAAATCCCATACAACGTTAACAAAGCTAGACTTATCGAAAAGATTGCCGAGCTTCACAAAGATAAAAAAATAGATGGTATCACAGATCTTCGTGATGAATCTTCACGAGAAGGTATGCGTATTTGTATCGAGCTTAGACGTGATGTAAATCCAAATATCATCCTAAATCAGCTCTACAAGCACACACAGCTTCAGGATACTTTCGGTGTAATCATGCTTGCCTTGGTTGACAATCAACCAAAGATTCTCAATCTTAAGGAAATGCTTACACACTACCTTAATCACCAAAAAGACGTTGTTACTCGTCGTACAAAATATGAGCTTAATAAAGCTGAGGAGCGTGCCCACATCTTAGAGGGATTACTTATCGCTCTTGACAATATCGATGAGGTCATCCAAATCATCCGCAGTTCTGCAGATGTTGCCACAGCCAAGGCCACATTGATGGAGCGTTTTGGTCTTTCAGATGCTCAGGCCCAGGCTATTGTAGATATGCGTCTTCGTGCTCTTACAGGTTTGGAGCGTGAAAAGATTCAGGCAGAATACGATGAATTACAGGTGCTTATTGGAAAATTGAAAGCTATTCTTGCAGATGAAAAGGTACTTCTTTCAGTTATCAAGACAGAAATCACTGAAATAGCTGATAAATACGGTGATGACAGACGTACCTCTATCGGATATGACGAATATGACATCAATATGGAGGATATGATTCCTGTAACCAACACAGTTGTTACATTTACAAAGCTTGGATACATTAAGCGTATGAATGAGGACAACTTTAAGGCTCAGCACCGAGGCGGTAAAGGAATCAAGGGTATGGAGACAATCGACGAAGATTACGTTGTTGAAATGCTCATGATGTCTTCTCACGATTACCTACTCTTCTTCTCTAACAAGGGTCGAGTATACAGAATCAAAGCATATGAGATTCCTGAAAGTAGCCGTACAAGCCGAGGAATTGCCATTGTAAATATTCTTCAGCTTCAGCCAGATGAAAAAATCACAGCAATGATTCCTATCGAGGATTATTCTGAAGATAAATATCTGTTTATGGCTACAGCAGATGGATTTGTTAAGAAAACCAAGATTACAGAATATGACAACATCAGAAAGAATGGACTTACAGCAATTACTCTTCGTGATGACGATAAGCTCATCGAAGTTAAGCTTACTGATGGTGAAGAAGATGTAATAATGGTTACAAAATTTGGCCAGGCAATACGTTTCCCTGAGACAGAGGTTCGTCCAACAGGCCGTGCAACAATGGGTGTTATCGGAATGAATCTTGCTGCAGATGATATGATTATCGGCATGCAGATGATTTCCCAGGGTGAAAGTCTCATGACTGTTTCAGAAAATGGTCTTGGAAAATGTACTTTAATGTCTGAATTTAACACTATCCACCGTGGTGGTAAGGGTGTTAAATGCTATAAGATTACAGAAAAAACAGGAAATCTTATTGGTGCAAAGGCAGTTGAACGTGATGACGAAGTAATGCTTATTAACACTGCTGGTACAATTATCAGAATCGAAGTTTCTGGTACAGCCCTGCTTAGTAGAATTACATCAGGCGTAAAATTGATAGATTTAAAAGAAAATACTAAGCTTATTAGTATTGCAAAAGTTAGAAAAAGTGATACAATACTCTCGGAAGAGGTTGAAGAATTAAATGAAGGTTCAACAACCGAATCATAGTTTTGTGTATTAACTTTTAATAGCAATGGGGCTGTTATTTAGTAAAATAGCAGTCCCTTCTTTTTCAAAAATACACTTTAATCATTTAAAGTATTAACAGGATATTGTAATGAAGGTAATCGAGACAAAAGACATTATTGAGACTGTTAGTGAAATGTGCATAAGAGCTAATCATTATTTATCCGACGATATGAAATTAGCACTTAACAATTCTGTTAATAGCGAAAAATCAGAGCTTGGCAAGAAAATTTTAAATCAGCTTCAAGAAAATCTTGATATTGCTGATAAAGAACAGATTCCAATTTGTCAGGACACAGGAATGGCAGTATTTTTTGTGGAACTTGGTCAAGAAGTCCATATAGAAGGCGGTCTCCTATCTGATGCTATAAACGAAGGGGTTAGAAAAGGTTACACTGAAGGATACCTTAGAAAATCTGTTGTAGGTGATCCAATCGAAAGGGTTAACACAAAGGACAATACTCCAGCCATAATTCACTATGACATCGTAGCTGGTGATGGACTTAAAATCACTTTAGCACCAAAGGGATTTGGCTCAGAAAATATGAGTCGAGTATTTATGCTTAAGCCTGCTGATGGTATCGAAGGGGTAAAAGAAGCAATACTTACAGCTGTTAAGGATGCTGGCCCAAACGCCTGTCCACCAATGGTAGTTGGTGTAGGTATAGGTGGTACATTTGAAAAATCAGCACTTATGGCAAAGCAAGCACTTACCAGAGAATTTTCAGCACGTCCTACTATTTCTTGGGTAAAGGATTTAGAGGATGAAATGCTTGAAAAAATAAATAAACTTGGCATAGGGCCAGGGGGACTTGGTGGAACTACCACTGCTCTTGCGGTAAATATTAATACTTTTGCTACACACATAGCAGGACTCCCAGTTGCAATTAATATTTGCTGTCATGTAAACAGACATATTACGAGGACACTATAATGGAGCAGAGAATAACAACACCAATCACATCTGAAGTTTCTTCAAAGCTTCATTCAGGAGACTATTGTTATATCACTGGCGAGATATATGTTGCCAGAGATGCAGCTCACAAACGAATGAGCGAAGCTTTACAAAGGGGAGAAGAACTTCCAATACCAATTGAAAATTGCACTATCTACTACATGGGTCCATCTCCAGCAAGAGAAGGCAGACCTATCGGTTCTGCAGGTCCAACCACTGCCAGTCGTATGGATAAATACGCACCAAAGCTTTTAGATTTAGGTCTTAAAGCTATGATTGGAAAGGGCAAACGTACAAAAGAGGTAATTGATGCCATAGTTAGAAATAATGGCGTTTATTTTGCCGCAGTAGGTGGAGCAGGTGCACTTTTATCAAAATGCATCAAATCTTCAGAAGTTATCTGTTACGATGACTTGGGTGCAGAAGCTATTAGAAAGCTTTATGTAGAGGATTTTCCGGTAATAGTTGTTGTAGATTCTGAGGGGAATAACCTATACGAGACAGCTATAAAAGAATTCCAAAAAATTTAGATTAAAAAACGGGGATAGGTTTTTTAATTAAGTAGTACATGAAAAGGAGTATAAAAAATTGGCAAAATACGTAGTAAAAAGAGTTTTGCTAGCATTCGTAACTGTAATTGTTATCAGTTTAATTACATTCTTTGCAATGAATGCTATTCCAGGCGGTCCTTTCAACAAAGAAAAGGCTGTAAACGAAGCTGTAATCAGACAGCTTGAGGCCAGATATAATCTGGATAAACCTCTTTGGGAGCAGTACATTCTGTACATGAAAAATTTGGCTCATGGTGATTTCGGTGTATCTTTAAAGAATAACCGTGAGATTAGTGATATTTTTGCTGAGAGTTTTCCTATTTCAGCAAAAATCGGATTAATTGCTGCAGTTATAGCTATTATTTCAGGTATTGTACTTGGTTCAATAGCAGCATTAATGCGAAATAAATGGCCGGATAGAGTAATTATTTTCTTCATAACCATAGTTACCTCCATGCCGTCCTTCGTTGTGGCGACGTTGTTGCTCTACTATTTCTGTATGGTTCTTGGCATGTTCCAGGCATTCTCTGCAGGAGAAAATATGACAGTACTTCCAGTAATTGCCCTATCTTTATCTCCAATGGCATACATTACTCGTCTTACAAAGACTTCTATGCTTGATGCATTAGGACAGGATTATATCCGTACAGCAAAAGCAAAGGGTGTTTCACCAAGCAAAGTAATTTTCGTACATGGTCTTAGAAATGCTCTTATTCCTGTAATTACTTATGTTGGACCTATGATTGCAGGTATCCTTACTGGTTCAATGGTTGTAGAGGCTATTTTCAATCTTGGCGGACTTGGATCAAAATTCGTTAGTGCCATTACTAACCGCGATTACACACTTATCATGGCAACTACAATTTTCCTTGCAACAGTAATGGTTATCGCAAACTTACTTACAGATATTGTATACAAAATCATAGATCCACGTATTAAGCTTGACTAAGGAATAAAGGAGTATTTTATAAATGAACGAGAATTTAAAAAAAGCGCCTTTCTCTGCACAGATTAATCTTAGTAAGTTTAATATGCAGGATTTTGAAAAGGCCACTGATGAAGAAAAAAGACAGCAGGAAGTTATGGGCGAGCCTACTACCTTCTTCAAGGATAGTATGAAGCGTCTAAGAAAGAATCCGCTTGCGATGCTTTCAATTGTCATTCTTGCTTTACTTTTATTAGTTATTATTTTTGCACCACTTGTAGTACCTTACGGCTACGCAGATATCGTAAAGGGTACAGCAAATCTTCACCCAATGCAGTACAGTACCTCTGAACTTAAGCAGATTGCAAACGGTGAAAGTGTTTTTCCACACCTTTTTGGAACCGACTCACTTGGTAGAGATTACTTTATCCGTGTAGTTTACGGTGCCAGAGTTTCTCTTGGTGTAGGTATTTTCGCATCTATCCTTGTACTTGCTATCGGTATGCTTTATGGCTCAGTTTCAGGTTACCTTGGTGGAAAAGTAGACCTTGTTATGATGCGTATTGTTGATATCATTTATTCACTACCAGACATGCTTCTTATCATCCTTCTTGCCGTAGTTTTAAATGAGACTCTTACACCACTTATCGAGGGTACAATTTTAGCAAAACTTGGAACAAATATGATCGCACTTTTCATCGTATTTGGACTCCTTTACTGGGTAGGTATGGCTCGTCTTATCAGAGGCCAGATTCTCACAATCAAACAGAACGAATATGTACTTGCAGCTCAGTGTATTGGAACTTCCACAGCACGCACAATCAGAAGACATATTTTACCTAACTGCTTATCAGTAATTATTATTACTACTGCCCTTCAGATTCCTTCAGCTATCTTTACAGAAAGCTACCTTTCATTCTTAGGACTTGGTGTTTCAGCTCCTATGCCATCGCTTGGTTCACTTGCAAACGATGCAAGAGCCGGTATGATGACATACCCTGAAAGACTTTTGTTCCCAGCATTTGCAATCTGTTTGATTGTTCTTGCATTAAACTTACTTGGTGATGGTCTTCGTGACGCATTCGATCCAAAGTTAGCTAAATAAGAGGTGGAAATAAATGAAGGATTATAAATACATATTAGAATTAAAAGATTTACATACCACCTTTACTACAGATAACGGTGATGTATGTGCTGTTAATGGCGTTAATTTTTCTCTTGAGCCAGGAAAGACTCTCGGTATCGTAGGTGAGTCAGGTTCCGGTAAATCAGTTACTGCATATTCAATCATGCAGATTCTTGCTCAAAACGGAAGAATTTCTGGCGGAGAAGTTTTATACAAAGGCGATAATATCGTTAATTGGGGACCAAAGGAGATGGCAGGTTTCCGTGGTAGATGTGTTTCAATCATTTTCCAGGATCCTATGACTAGCTTAAACCCTGTATTTTCTATTGGATATCAGTTAAAAGAGGCTATTACTCTTCACACTGACAAGAAAAAAGCTGAAGCTGAGGAAAGAGCAAAAGAGCTTCTTACTCTCGTAGGTATCAATGAGCCTGAAAAGAGATTAAAGCAGTATCCACATGAGCTTTCAGGTGGTATGAGACAGCGTGTTATGATTGCCATGGCCCTTGCTTGTGAGCCAGATATTCTTATTGCTGATGAGCCAACAACAGCTCTCGACGTTACAATCCAGGCACAGATTCTTGAACTTATGCAGGATCTTCAGAAAAAGCTTGGTATGGCAATTATCATGGTTACACATGACCTTGGTGTTATTGCATCAATGTGTGATGAAATCATTGTTATGTACGGTGGACGTGTATGTGAAAGAGGTACAGCAGATGATATCTTCTACTCTCCTTCACATGAATATACAAAGGGCTTACTCCGTTCTATTCCTACCAGCGCAAACAGCAAAGAAAGACTTGTACCTATCGGCGGTACACCTATCAACCTGTTGAATATGCCACAGGGTTGTGCTTTCTGCCCTCGTTGTGACGAAGCTATGAAGATTTGCCTTAGAGAAAAGCCTGAGGAAATCAGAGTTGGCGAAACACACATGGCAGCATGCTGGATGAATATCAAGAATATGAAACAGGAGGTAGCTGCAAATGAGTAGCGAAAATATTTTAGAAGTTAGCCATTTAAAGCAATACTTCCCAGTAAAAAATGGTTTTAGAACAGTCCCACTTAAGGCTGTTGACGATATTTCTTTTTCTATTAAGCCAGGTGAGACACTTGGTCTTGTTGGTGAGTCAGGTTGTGGTAAGACTACAGTTGGTCGTACTCTTCTTCGTCTCTACCAGCCAACATCAGGACGTATTGTATTTGATGGTGATGTTCTTTTCGATAGTGAGAAAAAAATCGATGTAAACATGCAGCCATATCGTAAGCAGATGCAGATGGTATTCCAGGATCCATACTCATCTCTTAACCCACGTATGACTGTTGAAGACATTATTGGTGAACCTTTAGATGTACACAAACTTTATTCATCAAAGGGTGAGCGCCACGACAAAATCATCGAGCTTATGGAAACTGTAGGTCTTAACGCTGAGCATGCAACACGTTATGCTCATGAGTTTTCAGGTGGACAGCGTCAGCGTATCGGTATCGCAAGAGCTCTTGCTGTAGATCCAAAATTCATCGTTTGTGATGAGCCTGTTTCAGCCCTCGATGTTTCTATTCAGGCACAGGTTGTAAATATGTTTGAAGATTTACAGAAAGAAAGAGGTCTTTCATACCTGTTTATCGCTCATGATCTTTTAGTTGTACAGCATATTTCTGACAGAATTGCTGTTATGTATCTTGGTCACATGATGGAAATTGCTGAGGCTGATGAGCTTATGGATAACCCAATTCATCCATATACACAGTCACTGCTTTCTGCTGTTCCAATCCCTGATCCAGAGACAGCAAGAAAGAGTCAGCGAATCATATTAGAGGGAGATGTTCCAAGTCCTCTTAAAATGCCTAGCGGATGTCCATTCAGAACACGTTGCCGTTATGCTACTGAGCAGTGTGCACGTGAAATGCCTCCATTTACAGATAGAGGAAATGGACACATGGTTGCTTGCTGGAACAAATAGGAGAAGGTATATATTTGATTTTGATTCCTAACAGGAATTGAAATAGAGATTAAAAATACAGGAGGGATAGTATGAAAAAGAAATTAGTCTCTTTAGTACTTGTTGCTACAATGGCACTTTCAATGGTTGCATGTGGTAATAAGGCAGCAACTACTGAGAACCCTGCATCTACAGGTGAAGCTCCAGAAGTTGCAACAACAAAGGAAGACAAGACAACTCTTAACATCTGGATGTCAAGTGAGCCAGCTCACATCGATCCAGCGCTTAACTCATCAGTTGATGGTGGATGTCTTGCAGTAAACTCTTTCGAAGGCTTAATGCGTTACAACGAAAAGGGTGAGCTTGAGCCAGCTTGTGCAGAAAGCTATGAGGTTTCAGAGGACGGACTTACTTACACATTCACAATGCGTGATGGTCTTAAGTGGTCTAACGGTGATGAATTAACAGCTAAGGATTTCGTTTATTCTTGGAAGCGTGCAGCATCTCCAGAAGTTGCTGCTGATTACAGCTACCTTGCAGAAATTTTCCCAAGCTTCACTTATGAAGAAGGTCTTGGCGATGGTGATGTAGTTGCTTCAGAAGATGGTAAGACACTTACAGTAACACTTGGTGCTGTTTGCCCATATTTCCTTGATTTATGTGCATTCCCATTCTTCTTCCCAGTAAATGAAAAGGCAGTAGAAGCATCTAAGACTGGTGCAGATGATCCTGTAGGTGCATGGGCTAACGATGCAGGCGAAAACTTCGTATGTAACGGTGCTTATGTTCTTTCATCATGGAACCATGATTCAGATATGACATACGTTAAGAACGACAACTACTGGGATGCTGATTCAGTTTCAGTTACAACTCTTAATGTAATGCTTACAGCAGAAAATACAGTTGCTTACACAGCATATCAGACAGGTGACCTTGATTTCATCGATGATATTCCTGTAGCAGAAATGGAAGTTGCTAAGACAAGCCCTGAATATGTAGTTCTTGATAACCTTGGTACTTACTATGCATCATTCAACTACAATACAGGTCTTTACAAGGATCTTGGTCTTGATGAGGACCAGGCTGCTATCTTCCGTCACGCTATTACTCTTCTTATCGATCGTCAGTATATCATCGATACAGTAGCTCAGAATAACCAGGTTGCTGCTACATCATTCATTCCAGCAGGTTGTGCTGATGGCAACGGTGGTGAATTCAAGAACAAGGATTACTACGGAACAGATTACGATGCTAACGTAGAAGAGGCTAAGTCTCTCCTTGAGGAAATCGGTTTATTCGATACAGCTTCTGACAAGCTTACAAAGGATATTTCTTTAACATACCTTACAAACAACTCAGAAGGAAATGTTAAGATTGGTGAGTGTATCCAGGCTGACCTTGCAACAGTTGGAATTAACCTTACAATTGACCAGGAAGAGTGGAACGTATTCCAGGAGACACGTAAGGCTGGTAAGTATGACTTCGCTCGTGAAGGTTGGATCATGGATTACAACGATCCTATCAACATGCTTGAAATGTATACAACAAACTCTGGTAACAACAACCCACAGTTTGGTAAGGATTCAAGCAAGAAGCTTGATTGGTCTAAGTATGACGATATGATTGCTGGTATCCGTAAGGAAGCTGATCTTGCAGCACGTGCTGACCTTATGCATGAAGCTGAGGATTACCTCATGGATACATGGTGCATCATCCCTCTCTACTACTACAACGATCCATACATGATCAAGGATTATGTAAAGGGTGTTTATGGTACAGTAGAAGGAATGAAGTACTTCTATCATGCAACAATCAACTAATTTTTTATTTGATTTTTATAGCAAAAACAGTGCATAAAAAAAAATTTGAGGAAATCGAAAGATTTCCTCATTTTTTTGTTGACAATATCATATATGTCCTGTAGAATAACACTTGCGTCGAAACAAAATAAGAAACACCTACAACTTGGAGAAGTACTCAAGAGGCCGAAGAGGCGCCCCTGCTAAGGGTGTAGGTCGGGCAACCGGCGCGAGGGTTCAAATCCCTCCTTCTCCGTTTTATATGTAATAAGGTGCCATAGCCAAGTGGTAAGGCGTGGGACTGCAACTCCCTGATCGGCGGTTCAAATCCGTCTGGCACCTCTTTTAATCCCTCGACCCTAGTAATGGGGGCGAGGGATTTTTGTTTATAAAAAACTAACTGTTAAAAAATGTGGGAAAGGAGAATTTTGCAATGACAATTTATGACGAGTTAGTAGCTCGCGGCCTGATTGCCCAGGTAACGAACGAAGAAGAAATTAAAAAATTAATAAACGAGGGCAAGGCAACTTTTTATATAGGCTTTGATTGTACTGCAGATAGCCTTACAGCCGGTCACTTTATGGCTCTCACATTGATGAAGAGATTACAGATGGCAGGCAATAAACCAATCGCCCTTATCGGTGGCGGTACTACTATGATTGGTGATCCATCTGGTCGTACAGATATGAGAAAGATGCTCACTCGTGAGGACATCGATCACAACGCTGAATGCTTTAAGCGTCAGATGGAGCGTTTCATCGATTTTTCAGATGACAAGGCTCTTATGGTTAATAATGCTGATTGGCTTCTTAACCTCAACTATGTAGACCTTCTTAGAGAGGTTGGCGCATGCTTCTCAGTTAACAACATGCTTCGTGCTGAGTGCTACAAGCAGCGTATGGAAAAAGGTCTTTCATTCCTTGAATTCAACTACATGATTATGCAGTCTTACGACTTCTACTACATGTTCCAGAAATACAACTGTAACCTTGAGTTCGGTGGTGACGACCAGTGGTCAAACATGCTTGGTGGTACAGAACTTATCAGACGTAAGCTTGGTAAGGATGCTCACGCTATGACCATTACTCTTCTCACTGATTCACAGGGCAAGAAAATGGGTAAGACAGCTGGCAACGCAGTATGGCTTGATCCTAACAAAACATCTCCATTCGAGTTCTACCAGTACTGGAGAAATGTTGGTGATGCAGATGTTCTTAAGTGCATACGTATGCTTACATTCCTTCCAATGGAAGAAATCGAAAAGATGGACAGCTGGGAAGGTGCACAGCTCAATGAGGCAAAGGATATCTTAGCTTACGAGCTTACACAGATGGTTCACGGTACAGAAGAAGCTGACAAGGCTCGTGAGGCTTCAAAGGCACTTTTTGCTGGCGGAGCAAATTCAGAAAATATTCCTACACATACACTTGCAGCTGAAGACTTCAAAGAAGACAAGGTAGACATCCTTCAGATTCTCGTTTCAGCAGGTCTTACAGCCAGCCGTGCAGAGGCACGTCGTGCTGTACAGCAGGGTGGCGTTTCTGTAAATGGTGAAAAGGTATCTGATCCTTTCACAGCATATGAAAAGAGCGCTTTTGCAGATGAATTCCTTCTTAAAAAAGGCAAGAAATCATTCTGCAAGATTGAAGCATAAATATTTATAGTTAACAACTTATATATTAAGAGAAAAGTGCCTAGGTAAATCCAAGGCACTTTTTTAGAAAGAAGGGTTAAATTGGAAAATATAGGTAATATTTTTTATTTTGACTGGGAACTTGATTTTCTTCATTGGCTTCAAGGCATGCACAATGATGTTTTGGACTTCATATTGCCTAAAATCACCTTTTTAGGTAATGCAGGCTGGTTTTGGATAGCTGTTATCCTTCTACTTCTTATATTGCCTTATAATCGAAAATTAGGGGTACAATGTGCCATAGCCTTAATTCTTACAGCCCTAGTATGTAACGTGATTTTAAAGCCATCTATAATGAGATGCAGGCCATGCTGGTTGGAACCTGAGATACCTATACTGACAAATATGCCACATGACTATTCATTCCCATCAGGACATTCCAATGTCAGCTTTACTGTGGCTACTGCTATTCTAACCCGCAATAAAAAGTTTGGAATACCGGCAATCATCCTTGCTGCAATCATAGCCTTTAGTCGCCTGTATTTATTTGTACACTGGCCAACAGATGTAATTGTGGGCACTATCACAGGTATATGTGGTGGCATAGTTAGCTTTTACATTGTGAATTTCATATACAATAAAATATCTGCCAAAAAGTTGACAGCATAAGCTAAATTCTAGTATATTGTATACATCTTCGTGAGGGAGTAGCTAGCGCAATTATGATTGTGTTGTTTGTCAACAGACTCGGTTAAAACCTGGCAAACATTAAATAGTGAGACTCACGTGTAGTAGAAACTCTACTGCACGTGAGTCTTTTTTATTTCCTTACAGTTTAAAAGGAGTAGAATATGAGTGTATTTGATATTTTTCTATTTGGCGTAGGATTATCTATGGATGCATTTGCTGTTGCTATCTGTAAAGGACTGGCCATGAAGCAGGTAAACAAAAAACAGATGTTTATAATCGCCCTATTCTTCGGTGGCTTTCAGGCACTGATGCCTCTTATTGGATTTATGCTGGGCAGCGCATTTGCAGATAAGATTGTGGCCTTTGATCACTGGATAGCATTTATACTTCTTCTGTATATCGGTGGAAAAATGTTGATAGATGCCATAAAAGAATGGAAGGATGTGGATAAAGTCGAAGTGATGGATCCACCCCTTGATATTAAAGAGCTTACACTTATGGCTATAGCTACAAGTATTGATGCACTGGCCTGTGGAGTTACATTTTCATTCAACGAGAATTTTAATATTTTCAGAGCTATTACTATAATCGGCATGACTACATTTGTAATATCTTTAGGCGGAGTTTATGTGGGCAATATATTTGGCGGCAAATATAAAGCAAAGGCTCAGCTTGCAGGCGGCTGTATTTTGATATTTTTAGGTGTAAAAATCCTTTTAGAACATACAATGGGAATCACAATTTTATTTTAGGAGGTAGTTATGATTACATTTTTTTCAACAGTACCTGGTGCACTGATTTTACTGGTAATCGGATTTGTATTTTTGATTAAGGGTGCGGACTTCTTTGTAGAAGGTGCATCTGCTGTAGCTAAAAAACTTCACGTACCAGCACTTGTAATTGGTATGACAATCGTTGCCATGGGAACCTCACTTCCAGAGCTTTCTGTATCAGTAACAGCTTCAATGGCAGGAAGTAATCAGCTTGCAATCGGAAATGTTATTGGTTCTAATATTTTCAATCTAATGGTTGTACTTGGAAGCTGTGCACTATTTTCAGTATTGGAAGTTGCTGAAGATACAATTAAAAAGGACTTTCCATTTTCTGTAGGTTGTGCTATAGCACTTATGGTTATGGGCTTAATTGGCAATACTGTAGGGCACATTGATGGATTTATTCTCCTTGCTGCTTTTATCATCTTCCTTTTATCAATGCTAAAAGCTGCTAAAAAATCAAGAACTGATGCCGCAGCACTTGCAGAAGAAGACGTTGAAAAGGAAATAGTGGATATTCCTACCTGGCTTTGCATTATTTATATTATTGGTGGCGCGGTAGCTATCAAATTTGGTGGTGATTGGGTTGTTAGCTCATGTACAACGCTCGCACTTAAATTTGGTATGTCAGAAACACTTGTTGGTCTTACAATTGTAGCTCTTGGAACATCACTTCCAGAGCTTGTTACATCAATAGTTGCAGCAAGAAAGAATGAGCTTGATATGGCTATTGGAAATGTAGTTGGATCGAATGTTTTCAATATTTTATTAATCCTCGGTACTGCTGGTGCTATCTCACCTATGACTTATCTTTCTGTAAATGCAATTGATACAATCATCCTCGTAGCATTTTCTGCTGTTGTATGGCTTATGTGTCTTGTAAAAAAGAACCTTGGCAAAATGCAGGGTGTGATAATGCTTACTTTGTATTTTGCATATCTGGCATACATTATCATCAGAGATGGTGGAGTTGCCTAATCTGCTACTCAGGCACCTTTAAACGGTGGTAAAAAATCCTATGATGTGTTAAAATCATTAGGTTTAATGGGAGTTGATTTGTGAAAGAAAGGGAGGTCATTATGAGTTTTTTAGACAAACTATCTGATGGTATTGCAAATACCACAAAAGACCTTGGAAATCTGGCTGCTAATGCCACTGATATAACAAAGCTTCAGTATGACAAAAAAGTCAAAGAAGGCGAGTTAACCAGACTTTATGAAAAGCTTGGTAAGAAATATTACGAAGCACATAAAGACGATGATATGGATGACGAGGATATTAAAGCAACTACTGCTGCTATCCTAAGAATAAAAGAAATCTCTGATGAGCTTATGGAGAAAAAGGGTGGAAAAGCCTGCCCTAAGTGTGGAGCTTTGGTGAAAAACGGCTCTAAATTCTGCAGTGCTTGTGGAGAAAAAATAGATGATATTTTTGAAGAGTAGGAGTAATTAAGAATGAGTAACAAAGGCAATTATTATATTACCACAGCCATTGCTTACACATCAGGTAAGCCACATATTGGAAATACTTATGAAATCGTATTAGCAGATTCCATAGCTCGTTTCCGTCGTCAGGAGGGATATGATGTTTTCTTCCAGACAGGTACTGATGAGCACGGCCAGAAAATCGAACTTAAGGCTGCAGAAGCTGGTATTACACCAAAGGAATTTGTTGATGATATCTCAGGTCAGGTTAAAAATATCTGGGATTTGATGAATACATCTTATGACAAATTCATTCGTACAACTGATGAAGACCATGAGAAGCAGGTTAAAAAGATTTTCAAAAAGCTCTATGACAAGGGCGATATTTATAAGAGCTCTTATGAGGGACTTTACTGTACACCATGTGAGTCTTTCTGGACAGAGTCTCAGCTTGTAGATGGCAAGTGCCCAGATTGCGGTCGTGAGGTTCAGCCAGCAAAAGAAGAAGCATATTTCTTCAAGATGAGCAAATATGCTGACAAGCTTATTGAATACATCAACACTCATCCTGAGTTCATTCAGCCAGTTTCTCGTAAAAACGAGATGATGAACAACTTCCTTCTTCCAGGATTACAGGATCTTTGTGTTTCACGTACATCATTTACATGGGGTATTCCAGTAGACTTCGATCCAAAGCACGTTGTTTATGTATGGCTTGATGCCCTCACAAACTATATCACTGGTATTGGATATGATTGCGACGGCGACTCTACTGATCAGTTCAAGGCTTTATGGCCAGCTGACCTTCACCTTATCGGAAAGGATATCATCCGTTTCCATACAATTTATTGGCCTATTTTCCTTATGGCACTTGATCTTCCACTTCCAAAGCAGGTATTTGGTCATCCATGGCTTCTTACCAAGGCTGCTGATGGTGGCGATGACAAGATGTCAAAGTCAAAAGGAAATGTTATCTATGCAGATGAATTAGTTGATTTCTTTGGTGTAGATGCTGTTAGATATTTCGTTCTTCACGAGATGCCTTTTGAAAACGATGGTGCTATTTCATGGCCACTTATGGTTGAGCGTGTAAACTCTGACCTTGCAAATACACTTGGAAATCTTGTTAACAGAACAGTATCCATGAGTAATAAATACTTCGGTGGTGTTGTTGAGGATAAGGGTGTCGCTGAAGAGGTAGATGCAGACCTTAAATCAGTAGTTACTGGTACAGTAGCTGCTGTAGAGACAAAAATGTCTGACCTTCGTGTCGCAGATGCTATTACAGAAATCTTCAATCTATTTAAGAGATGCAACAAATATATCGACGAGACAATGCCATGGGCTCTCGCAAAGGATGAAACAAAGCAGGATAGACTTGCAACAGTTCTCTACAATCTTGTTGAGGGAATCTCAATTGGTGCTACTCTCCTTAAGGCATTTATGCCAGAGACATCAGAAAAGGTTCTTGCTCAGATTGGTGCTACAGAGATTCCATACGATGAGCTTTCTACATTTGGTCACTATGTAAACGGTAACAAGGTTACAGAGACACCTGAGATTCTTTTCGCTCGTCTCGACCTCGATGAAGTTATGGCAAAAGTTGCAGAGCTTCACCCAGCTCAGCCAGAGGAAACAGAAGCTGACGACGAAGAAGGCATCGATATCGAAGCAAAGGATGAAATCGAATTTGGCGATTTCATGAAGATGCAGTTCCAGGTAGGAAAGGTTATATCTTGCGAAGCTGTTAAGGGTTCTAAGAAGCTCCTTTGCTCACAGGTAAAGATTGGCTCAACTACAAAGCAGATTGTTTCAGGAATCAGAAAGTACTACTCTCCTGAAGAAATGGTAGGCAAAAAGGTTATGGTTCTTGTAAACTTAAAGCCTGCTAAGCTTGCTGGTGTATTGTCAGAAGGCATGCTTCTTTGTGCAGAAGACGCAGAAGGAAACCTTGCCCTCATGACCCCAGAAAAGCCAATGCCATCAGGTGCTGAGATTTGCTAAGAAGGAAATGATTTTGCGTAAGAGGGAAAAAAATCTTAAGCAAACTATAAGTAGCCTGTAGTTAACAATCATAAGTGGTACTGGAAGAAACGTGTTAGTGCCTGTAAGTACCACTTATGATTGTTGACGTAACAGGCGAGAGATATAATGAGGTTATAAATGATTTTTGAGACACATGCTCATTATGATGATGAGAAGTTCGACGAAGATAGAGTCGAACTTCTTTCTCATTTATTGAGAGAAAATAATATTGGAAATGTAATAAATGTAGGCGCAAGCTTCAGAGGCTGTCAGGATAGCCTAAAGCTTGCAGAAACCTACGATAATGTTTATGCGGCTCTAGGCATCCATCCAGAGGAACTAGAAGATTTTACCGAGGAAAATCTTAGTTGGATTAAGAAAAATGCAACCAATCCTAAGGTTGTTGCCATCGGCGAGATTGGACTTGATTACTACTGGATTAAAGATGATGAAGGTCGTGCAAAGCAAAGACTTTGGTTCAAGCGACAGCTTGAATTGGCAAATGAAGTTGATCTTCCAGTAATTATCCACTCAAGGGATGCTGCAGAAGACACTTTAAACACAATTGTGGAGTATAATACACACTACAACAAAAAAGGCATCATCCACTGCTATTCCTATTCAAAGGAAATAGCATTAGAATATATAAAAATGGGATGGTACATTGGTGTTGGTGGAGTTGTAACCTTTAAAAACTCTAAAAAGCTTGTGGAAGCAGTAAAGGCAATCCCAATTGAAAGCATTGTTTTAGAAACAGATTGCCCGTATATGGCTCCTGTACCACACAGAGGTGAACGTAATAGCTCTATCTACCTTAAATACGTGGCAGAAAAAATAGCCGAACTGAAGGAAATGAGCGTAGATGATGTAGAGCGTATAACCTACGAAAATGCGTTAAATATATATTCAAAATGTAAAAGGAACGACTAAATGGCATATTTAAGTAATCCAACATATACAAGAGCTGTCTTAGAGGCTCATGGTTTTTCTTTCCAAAAGAAATATGGCCAAAATTTTTTAATAGATGGCAATGTATTAGATAATATTATAGATGCGGCAGGCATTACCAAAAATGATTTTGTCCTTGAAATTGGACCTGGTATTGGCACAATGACTCAACGTCTATGTGAAGAAGCCAGAGAGGTTGTTGCAGTAGAAATTGATAAGACTCTCATCCCTATTTTGGATGACACATTATCATCATACAAAAATTGGACTGTTATCAACCAAGATATTTTAAAGGTAGATATAAATGCACTAGCAGCTGAGAAAAATGGTGGGAAGCCCATAAAAGTAGTTGCAAACCTGCCTTATTACATCACCACTCCAATCATAATGGGGCTTTTTGAGAGTCATGTGCCTCTTGAATCTATCACTATTATGGTACAAAAGGAAGTGGCAGACAGAATGCAAGAAGGTCCAGGCTCTAAGGAATACGGTGCTCTCTCACTTGCTGTACAGTATTACAGCAATCCTGAAATTGTCTGTGAGGTTCCACCAAGCTGTTTCATGCCACAACCAAAGGTGGCAAGCACAGTCATTACCTTAAAATGCCACGATAAGCCGCCAGTAGAATGTGACGAAAAGCTACTGTTTCAGATTATCAGGGCATCATTTAATCAGCGTAGAAAAACTTTACAAAATGGTCTCGGAAATGGCCTCCACTACTCAAAAGAACAGATTGCAGATGCCATAGCACAGGCTGGCTTTATACCTACAATCCGCGGCGAAGCCCTTTCACTAGAAGAATTTGCAAAGTTAACAAATATATTAAAAGATATGAAATAACTGTTAAATATACATTAAGGGGAGTGTATATTAATGGACATTCAAACTTATAATTATAATAAAGAAGTCCAGCTTCTTATTGGGGAAATTCAGAAAAACAGAGCTATAAACGGAGTGGCACTCATCGAAGCGTGCAATAAGCTTTTAGAATATGGTCATAGCATGATGGATGCCGCTTTGGTGGGATATGCCCATTTTTCAAAGGGTGAGACATATTATCTTCTTAACGATGCCTACAATTTCTATTCTGAAATGCTTGCATCTATCTCACCTCTTGAAAAGGCTCATGATTGGTACAGCGTTGCCATGGCAAATAATATGCTTGGCATCGCTTCTTTAAACAGGGGTAATGCTCCTCTCGCCCTAGACTACTTTATAAAGGCAATCAGTATTTGTGAAGACTACACGTTGCCAGATGTAGAGTGGATTATTCATCTTAATTTAGGTTCTCTATATCTTAATATCGAAGAATACAAGAAATCCATTTCACACACAGAAATTGCATATAGATATATCACTGAACATAAAGACATGGATGGCTACATTGAAAATATCACTGTGGCCATGCTGGGCTTAGGCCGCGCCTATTTAAAACTTGATGAACAGGAAAAATGTATTGAAATTGAAAAAAAACTTAAGACGGAATGCATTCCATATCTTAATGAGACGGAGAAAATAGTAATCTTCTGTTATTTTTCAAGAGTTCACCAGGCGCTTAGGGAATATGATGCCAGAGATTACTGGATTGATATGGTAAATACCTACACCAGCGCAAAAATGCCAATTATGGATGTTTTTGACGATTTTTATGACTATCTGGATATGCTTCTTGCCACAAATAAATATGACGATTTCTTCAAAGCATACACAGTGCTTGATGATCTGACAAAATATACTTCAATCAAAAATCTTGAAAAAAAGCTTTTAACGCTGAAAATACGCTACTACAGACGTGTAGGTCAGATTGAAGAATATAAAATTGCTTCAGTCCTCTATTTTGAACTTTCAGAATATATGGAGCGAGAAAATAGATTGATGGTAAGCAATATGATCGTTATGCGCAATTCGTTTATGGAGCTTACACAAATCAATAAAAAAGTAGAGGAAGAGAATACATTTTTACAAAAACGTTCAGAGACAGACCCATTAACAGGAATGTATAATAGACTGAAACTTAATGAATATAGCGAAAAAGCCTTTGAAAAGGCCAAATCGATGCAATTAAATATTGGAGTAGAAATACTTGATATAGATTATTTCAAGCAATTTAATGACAATTATGGTCATCAGGCCGGCGACGATTGCATTAAATTCATAGCAAATAGTCTTATTGATATGGGTAATGATGCAAATGTATTTGTTGCACGCTATGGCGGCGATGAATTTGTAGTCATTTACGAAGGATTGACAGAAAATCAGATTAAGGAAAAGGCACAAAATCTTAGAAGTAAGATTTATGAAGCAAACATGGAGCACAGATTTTCACTTTCCGATAGCAGAGTTACCATCTCCCAGGGTATTTGCCAGGGTGTTCCTACTTCTGACAAAGGATTTTTTGCCTATCTGCAACAGGCAGATAAAATGTTATATGAGGTTAAGCAAAAAAATAGAAATGACATAAAAGTCTGTGATGCATCAGACATATAACTAAAGGGAAATGATATGAAAAACATATGGAAAATTTTTGTAGATGATATTTTAAGTCTCGTAAAGAATTTCTTCGCGCTTGTAATTGTCATAGGAATCTGTTTTCTTCCAGCTCTATATGCCTGGTTCAATATTTATTCAAATTGGGATCCATATGGCAATACAGGCGCTCTAAAACTTGCTGCAGTATCTGTAGACAAGGGCTACACCGATGAAAATGGTGAGTATCATAATCAAGGTGATTCCATAATTGAAAATCTTCATGAAAATACAGCTATCGACTGGCAGTTTGTAGATAACTCAGACGAGGCTATAGAAGGCGTTTACAGCGGAAAGTATTATGCCGCAGTAGTTGTAGATGAGGATTTCTCCTACAACATGTACAACGCTTTTACAGATGAAATAAGACGCCCTACCCTGCATTTTTATGAAAATCAAAAGAAAAATCCAGTTGCCACCAAAATTTCAGATACAGTAATCCAGAATCTTCAAAACACAATTAACGTGACATTTACAGAAGTAGTTGTACGTGAAGTGTTTAAAAGTGCAAATAAAGTATCAGAGGATATTAAAGAAGATGACGGCTTGGATGGAGCTATCCTAAATCTTAAACATCTAAGAGAGGATTTAGATGGCTATCAGGTTACAATCGGAGAAATTATCGAAAATGATGCCAAGCTTCAACAGTCACTGAAGGCGGCGAAAAATGATGCGACTAATCTGCAACAGGAGGCAAGAAATAGCGCCAATGCAGCAAGAAGCTCAAGTATAGCGGCAGGCCAGACCGAAACCTCTTTGGCAGAATACTCAAAAAATGTAAATGCAGCATTAAATGAGGTGAATAACAGCATTACAGAAATCGAGGCATTTATCGGCGCAGGCTACATCTCTACTGATGTTAAAGACATGGAGACTTATTTGCAAAGAAGTGCCAAGGATGCAGCAAATATAGTCAATTACCTGAATATCCTGGCAGCCAGCAAAGTACATGGTCCTATTTTAAAGAGAAATTTGGACAGGGCAAACGAACTTTATGCTATTTTACAGGAATATGACATCGGCGAACCTACAATAGCAGGAAATATCGTTGCTCACAATGAACAACAAATGAAATCCACACTGGAAAAAGCAGGCGGCAAGGTTTCAGAACTAAAGAGTGCCTATAACGACAACCTGGTTGCTGAAGTGAATAATGGTCTTAAAGAACTAGGTGGCGTACTTGATGATTCAAACAGCTTGCTTAATTCAGCGGGAGATACATTTGGTAGTCTAAAAACCATGTTCACAGCCATTAATAACACTGTGGATTCAGCAAATGTCAGCTTACAAAAAACAAGTGAAGCACTTTCATTTGTAAATAATCGAATTAAAAGCATAATTGGTGATGTAGATACTGTAGATAATTCAGATAAAATACAGGCTTTGGTAAATGGACTTTCAGGTGATCCAAAAGTATATGGCAAATTCTTCTCTCAACCTGTTGAAGTCAAAACAGAGGCTGTATACCCAATAGAAAATTATGGATCTGCAGTTGCACCATTTTACTCTACCTTAGCATTTTGGGTTGGAGCTTTGATTTTAACAGCTATCATCAAAGTACATCCTGATAAGAAAAAATATCCTGATGCTACAAAAAGACAGTTATATTTTGGAAGATATGTCCTGTATTGGATTTTAGGACAGTTACAAGCGATAATAATAGTCCTTGGAGACCTGTATCTATTGCATGTACAGTGCGTACATCCAGGTCTATTTATGCTTGCAGGTTCTATTATTGCGACCACATTTACTCTTCTAATATACTCATTTGTTATAACCTGGGGTGATGTTGGAAAGGCACTTGCAGTGGTTATTGTCGTAATACAAATAGCAGGAAGTTCTGGAACATATCCAATCGAATTACTGCCGGAATTTTTCAAGAAGGTGTATATCTTCTTCCCATTCCCTTATGCTATCAATGCAATCAGAGAATGCCTATGTGGAATGTACGGCAATGATTATATTAAGTATTTATGCAGTCTTGGAATATTTATAATAGTCGCTCTTGTAATTGGCTTGCTTGTAAGAATTCCTTTTGAGCCAATTAATCACTACATGGAAGAGCGAATGGAAGATACTGAGATGATGTAGTATGTCTCAGGGAGGAATGATAATGCCAAACGAAAAAGAGATAATGTACGATAGATTCCTGGAATTGCAACAGCAGGTACATTTAAAAAATCAAAAGAAAATCAGAGTTGGTTTGAAAGTTAATATCATACTGCCGCTTATATTCCTTACAATAAGTTTCTTAAGTAACCGCTCGAAATTGGTATTTCTTGTCTTATGGATTGTGTCATTATTCGGAATAGCATTTTATCTTCTATATGTTGAATATATGGATTTCAAGCTCCAGGAAAGAATGAAAGAATTTGGAATAATTGACAGTGAAGAAAATGAGGCATTGATAGGAAACGAAGTAGTTCAGGGTATGAGGGATATTAACAATGCCCAAAAAGAAATGGTCAAAGATATTAAAGAACGCAAAGATGAAATCAAAAAGGAAATAAAGACAGAAGTAAAAAAAGTAGGAGGCAAAATTAAAAAATGAAAAATATCATAAAAATTATAGCCTCCGACATCAAAAGGATTTCTACCAATGTTGTTGCCATGGTAGTAATAATGGGACTTACAGTAATTCCATGCCTTTACGCCTGGTTTAATATCCTTTCAAACTGGGACCCTTATGGAGAAGATGCCACCTCAAACCTGCAGGTTGCGGTAGCTTCAAGTGACCAAGGCATAATGATAGGAACCTATGAAATTAATGTAGGTGACATCATCATAAAAAATCTTAAAGAAAATAAAACAATCGGCTGGAGATTCACTGACACCTCAGAGGAGGCTGTAGACGGCGTATATTCAGGTGATTATTATGCTGCAATCGTCATTGATGAACAGTTTAGCTCGGATATGATTAGTTTTTTAGGTGGTGAAATTGAAAATCCAAAAATCACCTACTATGAAAACGAAAAGAAAAATGCAATTGCACCAAAGATTACGGGCAAAGTTAAGACCACCATTCAACGCGAGGTTGATGAGGCCTTTATCAGCACTATTGCGGAAACTATCCTAAAGGCAGGCGAATACTTTGCAAATCTTGATGAGCAAGGCAATATCACAGGGAAAGGTATCTCAAAGCTGGAACAGTTAGATACGGACCTTAAGGGTGTAATTGTTGTATTGGATTCTTACATAGCCCTTATGGATTCTACCGAGCAGATATCTTCTGCTTCTAAAGAAGTGGCAAATACTGCTAAATCAGTAACAAAGCTGGCTGGACAGATGGCTCAGGAGGCAAAAACAAACGCACCGGCCACAAAGCAAAAAATCCAGGACGCAAAAAATACAACCGATGAAAAGGTTTTCGCTTTAAATAATAAAATTGACAGAATCGCCGAAGTCTTAAATGATGTTAATTCTATAGTTGCTGCTATGCCTGTACCAACACTTGGAAAAGGCCAGGAAATAAAGCAAAAGCTTGATATTATCTCAGCAATCTGGGGTGAAGAAACAGATCCTTACAGCTTAAATTATCTGGTCAATAATTTTACAACAGGAAATGAAGACTTCGATTCAAGAGTTAAAGCAACATTAGCTGACCTTAAGTTCAGAAATGATACTCTAAGAAATGATGTCCAGTCGTTAGTTGATGCAGAAAATCAGGGACACGATGATACTTTAGAGCTGAAAAATAAAATTACAAATGATGTAACTGACTCACAAAATGCCCTCGCAAATGCCAGAGCCCAGTATGCAAATATTCTTTCACCTACTACACAATATGCTATGAATAATGCCTCATCTTCTATTGCTGAAGTGGAAAAGCTGTTAAACTACGATGCAAAAAGCATAGATGCTGTAGTTTCTGATTTAAAAAATTATTCAGGAATAATGTCCAAATCAAAATCATCACTTGTTAAATCAAGGGATGAGGCTGTAAAAATGGAGCAAAGACTTGCAAATATTATTTCTGACATTAAGGGCTTAAGTAACAATGAGGCCTATGAAAAATTCAAGGAACTGCTCCGCTCAGATCCACAGCTACTGGCTGAATTTGTCAGCAGCCCTGTGGAAATTGATGATGAGTATGTATATCCTGTGGAAAACAATGGTTCAATGACCGCGCCATTTTATATTATTCTTTCTATCTGGGTTGGCGCCCTCATTATGTCCACAATCATCAAAACAACTGTGAAAGACACATCAAATCTTACGAATGTAAAAAACTGGCAATGTTTCATTGGAAGATTTTTCGTGACAATGGTGATAGGTCAGATCCAAACATTGATTACGGTCCTTGGAGCCTTTTTGTTTGTGGGAATACAGTGCGAAAATCGCCTGCTATTCTGGGCAGCTTGCGCATGGACATCATTTGTATACTCACTACTGCTCTACTCCTTTGCATATTCATTTGGCAATATAGGAGAGGCTCTGTCTGTTATTTTGATGGTTATCCAGGTAGCAGGCGCAGGAGGTACTTTCCCAATCGAGGTTCTTCCAAAGGTATTCCAGGTGCTGTACAAATTTATGCCATTTAACTACTCGATGAATGCAGTTCGTGAATGTATTGCAGGATTCTACAAGGATACCTACAGAGATTGTATGGTAACGCTGTTGGTTTACGTAGCTGTAGCCATATTTATAGGTGTGGTTCTTTACCACCCATTCGAATTTGTTAACAGAAAAATCGAAATTAGCAAGGAAAAATCTGGTATACTATTATAAGAGAGAAAGGCAAGGCGGTGTATGTCTTGCCTTTTTGTTTTTAGAAAAGGAGGTACACTAATGAGAGACATATCGTGGGTTAAAGACAGCATTTTCTATCACATTTATCCTATCGGCGCATTTGACTGTCCTAGGGAAAATAAAGGTGAAGAAACTGCTGGTCACAGAATTCTTAAAATGATTGATTGGATTCCCCATATGACAGATTTGGGTATTAATGCAATCTATCTTGGACCTATTTGGGAATCAGGTACCCATGGATATGATACCTTTGATTATTATAAACTTGATACTCGCCTTGGCACTAATGAGGATTTTAAAAAGGTGGTTGATGAATGCCATAATGCTGGCATAAAGGTTGTTTTAGATGGTGTATTTAATCACGTAGGACGCGGACACAAGGCATTTTTAGATGTTAAGGAAAAACGTGAGGCATCACCATACAAGGATTGGATTGCAGGCATTAATTTTGGTGGCAATAACTGGTACAATGATGGCTTTTCCTACGAGTGCTGGTCTGGTGCTCAGGAGTTGGTAAAGTTGAATTATTGGTGTGAAGATGTGAATAAACACATCCTTGAAGCAGTGGCTATGTGGATAGATGAGTTTGATATCGACGGACTTCGCCTTGATGCAGCAGATTGTATACAAAGAGATTTTTTCAAACGTCTAAAGAAGTTTACCGAAGAAAAAAAGTCAACTTTCTGGCTTATGGGAGAAATCATTCACGGTGACTATAACGTTTATGTGAATGATGAAATGCTTGATGCCGTAACTAATTACGAATGTTGGAAGGGAATTTATTCAAGCCACAACGACCACAATTATTTCGAGATAAATTACGCCATGAAGCGCCAATGGGGCCTTGGAGGAATATATTCAGGCAAATACCTATATAATTTCGTTGATAATCACGATGTGAATAGAATTTACACACTCCTTAAAGAAAAGGAAAATATATTCCCAGTCTACACTCTTCTATTTACCATGCCAGGTCTTCCATCCATTTATTATGGCAGTGAATGGGGCATTGAAGGTGACAAAAATGCAGGTCAGGGTGACTACGCTTTAAGACCTGCCATAGAAATTGAAAAAATGGATAACCCTGAGCTGATTGACCATATTAAATCATTGGCAGAAACTAGAAAATCCTCAGAAGCCCTCAAGCGTGGGATTTATGAAGAGGTTCAGGTAAAAAATGAGACCCTGGTATTTGCCAGAGTCTTAGATGATGAATATGCTGTTGTTGCGCTAAATAACACTGCCGATGAAAAGAAACTTGTGTTTGACTATAGAGGACAGCATCACGAAATAGATTTACCTCCACACGGAAGTAAAATCCTAAAGTGTTAATTATCTGCAAGATAGGCATACATGCAATGATCACGGCGTTCTCCGTTGATAATTATTTTATCACGGAGAATGCCTTCATATTGGAAGCCAAGTTTTTCCACCATGTGAATAGATGGTTCATTATCTGGAAGAATTAAAGCCTCAAATCTGTGGATACCAATTTCGCTGACAAGTATAGGGATTGTGGCGCTTAATGCCTCACTGCAATACCCTTTGTTTACAAAATTTCTGTCCATCTTATATCCTACTGTGCAACTGGCATAAATAGGCTTTACAATGTTTCTATAGCTTACAGTCCCAATTATTTTCTCAGGATGATTCTTTTCAAATATCCAATATCTAAGCATTACAAGTCGCATAATATTTTGATACTCGAAATCTAAAATTTTTCGTTGATGGTTGAGAGTATAGAAGTCCTCTCCTAGCACAGGTTCATATTTTTCTACAATATCTCTATTTTGGATATAAAAATCAAGAACCTGATTAGCATCATGTTTGTTTAGTACCCTTAATTCCAAACGATCTGTTAATACCTCAAATTTCATAAAACCCCCCGTAGTAAATGAAATTAGTCTATCCCTCTTAGATTTGTGTTTGGTATATAATTTTTTAATATATCAACAAATGATTTAAGCGTTTCTGGTGAATGAGCAGAAAATATAGGATTGATGACCTGCTCAGACTCTTTATAGCTTTGAAGGTAATATGCCTTTGCACCTTTGATCCACTGCCCTATGGCCTCCATATCCTCTGCATCGTGACACTCCCTCATGATGGTTGTCCTGAACTCATAATCCACTCTCTCCTGCTTCAAAAGTTCTACAGAAGCCTCAATTGTGCCAATATCAAAATTTGGCATACAGGCAATGCTATTATATTTTTCTTTAGAGTTTTTAATATCCATGGCAATATAATCGACTAAGCCCTGATTTATAAGGGATTCCACCATGTCAGGATTTGTACCGTTAGAATCCAATTTCACAAGAAGCCCCATATCTTTTATTTTGTGGATAAATCCAGGCAAATCCTTGTGAAGCGTGGGTTCACCGCCTGTAATACACACTCCATCTAAAACCTTTTTCTTAGCTTTCAGGTGTTCAAAAATTTCATCTTCGGAATAGGCAATAACATCATTAGGTGGCATAACCAAATCCCTGTTGTGACAAAATGGACATCTGAAATTACATCCTCCGGTAAATATTGTGCTTGCAATCTTTCCCGGATAGTCTAAAAGTGTAGTCTTTTGAAGCCCTAGTATTAGCATAAATCATTTCCTTTTGCCCGTAAAAGTGTTAACATTAAATAGCTTTCAGGATACTATTTTATAGTAAAAAGTATAGCAAAACAGGGAGGGAAAATCCATGATGTCAAAAGAGGAACGTCAGGAACGCCGCATAGCAAAACAGGTGGAAAAATTAGAAAAGAAAAATCTTAAGACATTTGAGAAATACATGGAGCAGGCCCTCAAAGAGGCAAAAAAAGCCTATAACATTAACGAGGTTCCAATCGGTTGTGTTATAGTTCAGGACGATAAAATTATTGCCAGAGGCTACAATCGCAGAAATACAGATAAAAGTGTTCTTGCCCACGCTGAGATAGCTGCCATTCAGGAGGCATGCAAAAAAACCGGTGACTGGAGACTTGAGGATTGCACGATGTATGTCACATTAGAGCCTTGTCAGATGTGTGCCGGTGCTATCGTACAGGCCAGAATACCAAGAGTTGTAGTAGGTGCTATGAATCCAAAAGCAGGTTGCGCCGGCTCAGTGATTAATATTTTGCAGATGCACCAGTTCAATCACGTATGTGATTTGGAAACAGGCATTTTAGGTGAAGAATGCACAGAAATGATGACCAGATTCTTTGAAGAACTCAGAGAACAAAAGAATCAAATCATGTAATTAACAGTATATTATTGACAAAATCGCCTTTATTTCATAAAATGAAGGCTCCGAGCATAGCTTAATATAGATATCACTTGGTGGTCACCCTACGGGGGTGCTGATCTTTGGGTCCTGCGTAATGGGCACCTGCGAATCGTGTCAGGGCAGGAATGCAGCAGCACTAAGTAGGACCGTTCATCTGACGTGGGGTTGCCTGGAGGGAGCCTCCGCAGGATGACTACCAAATGATATCTATTCAGGCGGCTCGGTATTTTTATATATAGAGTTGATGAGAGGATTAAAATGGGAGCTTCCGACAGAACTGAAAGAGTATTAAGAGATATGCACGTGTTATTTTCAAAGGCACAGCCTTATGAGGGTAGCACCAGAAATGTCATTGTGGATAAAAATGCCATGATGGATTTATTAAAAGAATTAAACGAGTGTATGTACGATATGATGGAGGAACACGAGCTCACTGTTAAAAGCCGCGATAAAGCCAATCGTGAAATGCAAAAGCAGGGTGATGAAATCGTTTTTGAGGCCACAAGAAAGGCCGAGGACATCTATGCAGCATCCATCATGTATACTGATAATGCCTTGGATAGTCTCCAAAAGGTAATCAAAGAGTCAGAGGAAGCTGTTTCAAAGATATATGATGACGCCCTTAAAAAAATAAAAGAAGAGACAAAGGCTGTTAAATCAAATCAGCTTGAGCTTAAGAGCCATCTTAATGATTTGATTGATACTCAAAAATATTTACGTTTGATAGACGAAGAAAACATGCGAATCCTAAAAGGTGAAAAAAACAGTGATGAAGAGGAGTTTGATGATGCTCCAAAGTATGCTGCACCAGAGATTCGTATCAACAAAGAATATTTCGCACAAGCAGGTCTTGATGTAGGCGAGGAATTAGACCAGCCTGCAGGTGACTTGGATGAAGAACAAAATGCCATTTCATCTGAGGATTTAGACGCTGAATACTTCAAATGGCAGGAGGAAGAGTCAGGAGAGGAACCTAAAAAACACGGTAAAAAGGGCCTTGGAGCTCTTTTTGGTAAAAAGCACTAGCAAAAAGGAGAAATAAAGGAATGAAGCTTTACAACAACGGAGTTTACCTAATTAATGGCACACAGATCGTTGAAGACGGTCACGAGGCCGCTGCCGCTATTAAAGCCGCAACTGGTCTTGACGTTACTAAAGAAAAAGCACACCAGGATACCATGGCATATGGAATTTTATCCAGCCATAATACTTCAGGTAATATGGAGCATTTGCAGATTAAATTCGATAAGCTTATCAGCCACGATATCACATACGTGGGAATTATCCAGACAGCAAGAGCTTCAGGCCTTGAAAAATTCCCTATACCATACTGCCTCACAAACTGCCACAATTCACTTTGTGCTGTAGGCGGTACTATCAACGAAGATGATCACATGTTTGGTCTTACATGTGCTAAAAAATACGGCGGAATCTATGTTCCACCTCATCAGGCAGTTATCCACCAGTTTGCACGTGAAATGATGGCAGGCGGTGGAAAAATGCTTCTCGGCTCTGATTCACACACCAGATATGGTGCACTTGGTACCATGGCAATGGGTGAAGGCGGTCCAGAGCTTGTTAAGCAGCTTCTTAATCAGACTTATGACATCTCAATGCCAGGTGTTATCGCTGTATACATGACAGGAACACCACGTAAGGGCGTTGGTCCACAGGACGTTGCTCTTGCTATCATTGGCGAAGTATTCGATAAGGGTTACGTTAAAAATAAAGTAATGGAGTTTGTTGGTCCAGGAGTTGCCAACCTTTCTATGGACTTTAGAATTGGCGTAGACGTAATGACTACAGAGACCACATGCTTAAGTTCAATCTGGACTACAGATAAAAAGACAGAAGAATTCTACGAAATCCACGGCCGCAAAGAAGAATACAAAGAGCTTAACCCAGGACAGGTTGCTTACTATGATGGCATGATCGAGATCAATCTTGACGAGATTAAGCCTATGATTGCTATGCCATTCCACCCAAGCAACACATACACAATCGAAGAACTTAATGCCAACCTTATGGATATCCTTGATGATTGCGAAAAGAGAGCAAAGGTTTCACTCGATGGTCAGGTTGAATTTTCTCTTAAGGACAAGGTTCGCAACGGCAGATTATACGTTGATCAGGGAATCATCGCAGGTTGCGCAGGTGGTGGATTTGAAAACATCTGTGATGCAGCAGATATTCTTCGTGGTTCAAGCATTGGCCCAGACGAATTTACACTTTCAGTTTATCCTGCATCTACACCAATTTACATGGAGCTTGTTAAAAATGGTGCAGTAGCAGACCTCATGAGCACAGGTGCTATCGTTAAAACAGCATTCTGTGGACCATGCTTCGGTGCTGGAGATACACCATCTAACAATGGTTTCTCAATCCGTCACTCTACCAGAAACTTCCCTAACCGCGAAGGTTCTAAGCTTCAGAATGGCCAGATTGCTTCAGTTGCACTTATGGATGCTCGTTCAATTGCCGCAACAGCAGCAAACAAGGGCTATCTTACAGCTGCAACAGACATTGATGTTGATTACAGCAAGCCAAAATATCACTTTGATGGCAGAATTTATGCAAACCGTGTATTTGATTCTCACGGCGTGGCTGAACCTGAAACAGAGATTCACTTTGGTCCAAACATCAAGGATTGGCCAAAGATGAGTGCACTTCCTGAAAACTTATTCCTTCAGGTAGTTTCAGAGATTCACGACCCAGTTACTACAACAGATGAACTTATACCATCTGGTGAAACATCATCATACCGCTCAAACCCACTTGGCCTTGCAGAATTTACACTTTCACGTAAGGATCCAGAGTATGTTGGACGTGCAAAGAATATCCAAAAGGCTCAGAAGGCTCTTGAAGCAGGTGAATGTGCAGGCGATGCAGTTCCAGAGCTCAAGAAGGTAGTTCACAAGGTAAAAGAGACTTATCCAGAAGTAAATCATGACAACTTTGGTGTTGGCTCAACAATCTTTGCTGTTAAGCCAGGTGATGGTTCAGCCAGAGAGCAGGCTGCTTCTTGCCAAAAGGTACTTGGAGGTTGGGCAAATATTGCCAATGAATACGCCACAAAGAGATATCGTTCAAACCTTATCAACTGGGGTATGCTTCCATTTGTAATTCCTGAAGGAGAGCTTCCATTCAAGAATTTAGACTTCCTGTTTATTCCTGGCATCAAGGATGCAGTTGTCAATAAAGCTGATAAAATCAAAGCATACGTGGTTAAAGAGGATGGCCTCAAGGAATTTGAGATGACCTTAGGAGAGCTTACAGACGATGAGCGCGAAATCATTCTTAAGGGTTGTCTGATTAACTACAACAGACAGTAAAACAGAATTACATAAAATTTTCAAAAACCGAGAAAAATTATTCTCGGTTTTTTGATTTTAAGGATAACCTATGTTAGAATTGCTATAACTATCAGTATGTGATTTGGAGAATAACAACTGTGGAAAAATTGGAATATAGAAACAAAATCGAAGAGATGCAGGATCTCGTTTCAAATAATAAATTTGCAGATGCTATGTCTGTTGCTGAAACGGTTAACTGGCGCAAGATTCATAATATAAACGACCTCATAGCAGGAAGTGAATGTTATGAAGCAGCCGGCAAAAACGAAGAGGCAAGAGACTTGCTTTTGCTCGCTCACGATCGTTCTCCTATCGGTAGGATGATTCTGTACAAGCTTTGTATGATTTCCATTAAGCTTAAAGAAATCGACGAGGCTCAAGAATACTACAATGATTTCGTACAGATTGCCCCACACGATAGTCTTAAGTTTATCCTGAAATACAATATTAATATCGCCAAAGGGGCAGATACAGCCACTCTCATCACTATCCTTGAGCAGCTCAAGGAGAATGATTTTATCGAGGAGTGGGCGTACGAGCTTGCCTATTTGTACCACAAAACAAATCAGGCAGATAAATGTATCAGTCTTTGCGATGAAATAATTCTTTGGTTTGGCGATGGCCCTGTGGTTGAACGAGCCCTGGAGCTCAAAATGCTTTATCAGCCTCTCGACAAATCCCAAGAGGATAAATACCGCAGCTTCCAGCAGAAAAAGGACGGAATCACCGAAATCAAGCCAAAACCAATGGCAGATTCCAGTGAAGTATTGCCAGCCATTGCAAATATTAAGCTTCCAAGCGGTCCAGAGCGCTTTGATACTATCAACTTACAGTCAGAAATTAAAAAGAGCATTGACGAAATCATGAAGGCTACCGATACGGTAGAAGTTAACGAAAATATCGATGCCATTAAAAATCTCGTTGAGGAGATACCTTATCTTCAGGTCCCAACCGAGCCAGAGGTACACGAAGAGCCAGAAGAAACATTTTCAGTAAACGATACCTTCCAGCAGTACCTTGAGGAAGGCTTCGATGGTCAGATTTCATTAAAGCTAGACGACGAAAGTACCGAAACAGAAGAACAGATTGAGGGTCAAATGACCATTGATGATGTCCTTGCTGAGTGGGAAAAGACAAAACGTGCAGCAGAAGCTGCCATGGAAGATGCTAAGTCCAAGGAACTTGAAACTGCCAGAGCAAGAGCTTTGCGAGAAGCTAACAATGTTCTAAATCGCCTAGAGGGTGCAATGTCGAAATTAAATGCAGGAGCAACTTCTGCTGATCTTCTCAAAGAAGAGTATCTATCAAACGTTGATAATATCAGTGTGGAATATGTAACAGATACCGATAAAGACGATATTATTGTCCCAGAGAGTATAGATACTACTGAAAAGACAAATGATGTAGTCCAGACAAGCGAAAAAGACATCGCAGCGGAGCCGGAGTCTGCTGAAGTACAAGCTTCATCAGAGAGTGCTGCTCAGAGCTTTGCAATACCAAAGATAGACACAGCTGGAGTGCCAGTGGGTTCTCTTGACATTCCAATTGTAAGCGCTGAAGAAGCAGCAGGTGTTGTTGCAGCAACAGCAGCCAGCGGGTTATTACATTCAGTAGAAAACGCTGTGGAAGACACAGCAAATTGGGAACCACCTACACTAAACGATGGAGAGACAGAAGACGTGGATTTAAAAGAAGCATCATCGATGATTGCTGATGTAAATAAGGTTTTACAACAGGAAATTGACAGATTAATAGGCGAAGATAGTGCTGAAGCACCAGTGGAGATGCAGACTCCAGATGAAGAAATATCTATAATCATACCTGATTCATTAAAGGCACTTACTTCAGAGCCTGTTGTAGAGCACATAGATGCAACAGATGCTGTAGATACATCAGATATCCAGGATGCTCAGATAAATATTGACGATATTGAGTTACCTAAAATAGAACTTCCACAAGATATTCTAGATGACATCAAATCATCTGAAGAATATCAGGATTCTGAAATCCCAGCAGAATACGCATCAGAGATGACAGAAGAGGCTCCAGTAGAAGCAGAACAGGAATATTATTCAGCTTCAGAAGAAATGCTAGTTGACCCAGTACTAGTTGCCCCAGTACTATCTGACCCAGTAATAGAAACTGCACCTCAGCAGATAATAGAGCCAGAGCTACCTATCATTTCTGAAAATGTAATCGAGCCTGAAGAAATGGCCCAGCTCATTGATGAAGACGTTCTTACAAACGTAATAAAAGATGAGATTCCTGACTTTAAGCTAGATGATGAAGATTTAGATACCTTCTCATACTTCCTTCCTATCGACGGAATGAGAGAAAATATTGCTCAGGTCCTCACAGGGGCAGCAACTCGTATAGAGCAGCCTGAAATTCATGGTGGTAACATTGCCATTGTAGGTGAGCCAGGCTCAGGAAAGACCCAGATGGCCACAAGTATCATAAAGGTACTTGAGAAAAAGACCGGCTATCCAAAGGGTGGAATTGGCAAAATTTCAGGCCAAAAACTGAATGAAAAGGATATCCAAAAGCTGTACTCAAAGATTATGGGAGGTTGTTTAATCATTGAGTCTGCAGGTGATATTTCAAAGGAAACAGCTGTAACCTTGTCTCTGCTAATGGAGCAGGATAATACAGGTACAATACTTATCATCGAGGACAACAAGCGAGGAATTGACAAAGCTCTTTCAAAAGATGGTTCTTTTGCAAAACGCTTTACCGAGAAAATTGTTATTCCAGCATTCACAATTGATGAACTTGTTTCCTTCGGAAGAACATATGCTTATGAGGCTGGATGCACCATAGATGATATGGGTGTATTAGCTTTATATAACCGAATCAGCAACATTGGTAGATTTAATCATGCAACTACCATCAAAGAAGTTGCCGAGATTCTTGACGAGGCTATAGAGAAATCATCTCGCGGTGGATTTTTTAACAAAGTCAAATATGACAGAGATGGAAATATCATACTAAAAGAGAAAGATTTCGATAAATAGACACAAAATAATAAAAGGGGAGAAGATTTGACAACATGAGTAATTTCACAGAACTAGACGGCTATCTATTTGGACAGGGTACTCACTATGACATTTACAAAAAGCTCGGCGCCCATAAGGGTAAAAAGGGCAAGGTAAATGGTGTATATTTCGATGTGTGGGCACCACATGCCAATCGTGTTGCAGTTATTGGAGAATTTAACGACTGGGATGAAACTAAAAATTTCATGCAACGAGTAGAACCTGAGAGTCAGGGCATTTTTGAAACATTTATCCCAGAGGCAAAAGAAGGTCAGCTTTACAAATATCTCATCTACACAGAGGATGGAAACAAGCTTTATAAGGCTGATCCTTACGCAACTTATGCTGAGCTTAGACCTGGTACAGCATCTATTATTTATGACAATACTAAATTCAAATGGTCAGATTCCACCTGGATGAAGAAACGTGCAACAGGCAATTTCTGGGAAAAGCCACTTGCAATTTACGAAGTACATCCTGGTTCATGGAAACGTCATCCAAGACCAGAAAATGACGGTTTTTACAGCTACAAAGAGTTTGCTCACAGCATTACAGAATACGTGCTTGATATGGGTTATACTCATGTTGAGCTTATGGGTATTTCAGAATATCCATTTGATGGTTCATGGGGTTATCAGGTAACAGGTTATTATGCACCTACATCCCGCTATGGTACACCTGATGACTTTATGTACCTTGTTAATTATCTACACAAAAACGGAATTGGTGTTATTCTTGACTGGGTACCAGCACACTTCCCTAAGGACGCCCACGGACTGGCAGATTTTGATGGAGCGCCATTGTACGAATATCCAGACCCACGTAGAGGGGAGCATCCAGATTGGGGCACCAAGATTTTCAACTATGGTAAATCTGAAGTTAAAAACTTCTTAATTGGTAGTGCTCTTCAGTGGATTGAGCATTATCATATCGATGGTCTTAGAGTAGATGCAGTTGCATCAATGCTCTATTTAGACTACGGTAAGCAGGCAGGCCAATGGCTTGCCAATGAATATGGTGGAAATGAAAACTTAGAAGCTATCGAGTTCTTCAAGCACATTAATACACTTATTCGCGGAAGAAACGCAGGCGCTATCATGATTGCCGAGGAATCAACTGCTTGGCCGAAAATCACAGGCGATGTTAAAGATGGTGGATTAAACTTTTCCTTCAAATGGAATATGGGATGGATGCATGATTTCATTGATTACATGAAGCTAGATCCATATTTCCGTAAAGACAATCACAATAAGATGACCTTCGCTATGAGCTACAACGAAGCTGAGCGTTACATTTTAGTACTCAGCCATGACGAAGTAGTGCATTTAAAGGGCTCAATGCTCGCTAAAATGCCAGGTCTAGAGATTGATAAATATAAAAATCTTATGGCTGGCTATGCATTTATGATGGGTCATCCAGGTAAAAAGCTCCTTTTCATGGGACAGGAATTTGCACAAGGTACAGAGTGGAGCGAAGCCAGAGAGCTTGACTGGTATGTGCTTGACAATCCTAACCACAAGCATGTATCTCACATGTTTAGGGATTTACTCCACATCTACAATGCCTACCCAGCTATGTACGAGCAGGATGTATCATGGGCTGGTTTCGAATGGATTAACGCAAATGATGGATATAGAAGCATTTTCAGCTTTATACGTAAGTCAAAGAGCGGCAAAAATGATCTTTTATTTGTAATCAACATGACACCAATGCGTTATGACGACTATTGCGTAGGTGTTCCTACAAATAAAAAGCTTAAATGCATATTAGACAGTGAAAACACTAAATATGGTGGAGATGGAACTGTTATCCCAGCAACCCTTACACCAAAGCATTCAGAATGTGATGGCCGTGAATACTCAGTGGCCTTCAAACTTGCACCTTACCAGGTGGCAATATTTGCATACTAAACTACAATGATGGGCTGTTAATACAGCCCATTCTTTAATTATGAGAATAAAACATGGAAGATTTTAAGATTTTTACACTACCAACAAAAACTGAAGAAGATGACGAGCCAGAGGAAACACGCAGATCCACCTCTAAAGAAATAGATGATGATGACGGATATCCGCCACACAAAAATCGTATATTGTTTCTTCTTATCGTCGCTATTATATGTGTATTTTCTATCGTAGTCATCCGTATTGTTACAACATTTGAGGATTATGAAGTTGTAAAGAGCTGGGAACGCAAAGACTCTGCTGAAAGCAAATATAAAAGTTTCGGTGGAAATTTAATTAAATACAGCGGAGATGGAATTTTCTATACAGATTTTGATGGCACCTTAATATGGAATTTCACATATGACATGACCAATCCATGTATTGATACAAAAGGCACATACGTTATCGCATATGATAAAAAAGGAACAGAGGTTGATATTTTTTCCACAAAAGGATTTGAAAAGCAATTAACTACCACAACACCGATAGTAGAAGCAAGAGTTGCAGCACAAGGTACAGTAGCACTTTTACTTCAGGAAAATAATACCAGCTATATACAAATGTACGATAAGAGTGGTTCACTACTAGTCTCTGGTGAAATACATCCGGAAAACAGAGGTTTTCCAATTTCCATGGCAATTTCTTCTGATGCTACAAGACTGCTTTTATCGGTACTAAATGTAAATAAGGGTGAATTAAATTCCGAATTAGTATTCTACGACTTTACCAGCGCTGGTAAGGCAGAAGAGGACAACATAGTTGCAAGCTACACATACATTGGATTATTACTACCAAAGGTGGAATATCTTAAAAATGACAAGGCTGTAGCTTTCGGGGATTCAAAAATTATTATTTTTAACAATAATCTAAAAGCAACATTGGTTAAAGAAATACCATTAGAAAATGAAATGAAAAGTGTTTTCTATAATGATGACCATTTTGGATTTATTACCGAAAAAGTAGTTGAAAATGGGGAACTTGTAAATGAGCTGTCAGTGTACAATCTCTACGGCTTTAAGAGTATTTCAAAGGAGATAACAGAAAGTTTTTCTGATGTATCTCTAATGGATAACGATGAAATATTGCTTTTTGGGGATAATAATATTGCCATATACAATCTTCAGGGATTTGAGAAATTCCATACTAATATCGATGAAAAAATATTCGGTGTAGTTCCTGGTGTTACTTCCCGAAGATATTATCTGATTGAAGAAACTAAAACAGAAGAAATAGGCTTAAAATAAAGATATTTGAGGAGATTATGCTTTTATTACTAAAAAATCCACTTGTAATAATTTTTATATTGTTAATGTTATTTTGCATCATTAGGGGTGCAAGAAAAGGAATATTAAAAATTCTCTATGGTATGATATCCTGGATTTTATTGCTGTGGTTCGTAAATACTGCATGTGTATATATCTCTGACTATCTTAATGTAAGTACACCTCTTCCAACCATAATACAGGCCCATATATTAACAAATCTGAATGAAAAATACGAAAATACTGAGGCTATAGAATCAGGTACAGGCATGGATGCTGTAATGAAATTAATCCCTGAGCCCCTTAGATTAAGCATTAACGAGACAATACACAATTCAGTAGAAGCTACCATACAAGCTATAACAGAAGAACTAAGTGAAACCGCAATCAAAGGTATTTCAATTCTAATTAGTGTGATACTTGGAGTGTTAGTATTATTTATATTAAACAGGCTAATAAATTTATTAGGAAATCTGCCTGGAATTAATAGTGTAAACACAGTGTTAGGTATAGTTGCTGGCTTTATAGAGGGGTTATTAATTACCTGGCTTTGCATGTATATTGCGGACTGTTTTCCAACCACAATGTTTGGCCAGTTCATAATAGCAAATAGCAAGGGAAATGATCTCATGAATTACGTCTATCAAATCAATATAATTGAACAAATAATCGGAATATAAAGATAATTGATTTTTTGAAGAAATCTGTTGACATTGGTATGTTTGGATGATATTATACTATTCGTTCCGCTAAGAGCGGTAAACGATTATAAACAATGAGTTTTCACAGATTGTTTATAAAATTAAAGAAAAAAGTTGTTGACAGTTAGCTGGTATCGTGGTAGTATAAACGAGTTGCTGCTGAAAGCAACAAACAAGAAGATTGATAACTGAACAGTGAAACAAACCTTGAATTAATACAAGTTATTTATAGTTAACATGTATCCTTGAAATTCATTTAGTTTCTAGACGAAACAATACAAACCTTTATTAGTAAACGAATTCTTGAATTCATATTCTAGTAAGAATCTTTGATTCTTACATTTACAGTAAACAAGTCAGTTTTGTGCTGACCTGGAATTGAACTCAAGCAACTTCGGTTACTTACATATTTAACATGAGAGTTTGATCCTGGCTCAGGATGAACGCTGGCGGCGTGCTTAACACATGCAAGTCGAACGAAGCAGTTTATCACGAACCCTTCGGGGTGACGATTTACTGACTGAGTGGCGGACGGGTGAGTAACGCGTGGGTAACCTGCCTTGTACAGGGGGACAACAGTTGGAAACGACTGCTAATACCGCATAAGCGCACAGTGTTGCATGACACAGTGTGAAAAGATTTATCGGTACAAGATGGACCCGCGTCTGATTAGCTAGTTGGTGAGGTAACGGCCCA
>NZ_FNQZ01000002.1 GCF_900107545.1 Pseudobutyrivibrio sp. ACV-2
ACAACAGAAAAGATATTCACTCATCAAGTCCACCATTCATGGTAAGAAAAAGGGGCCTCGCCCAGATGATTTAATCATCTAAAGCGACAGCCCCTCAAATTTTTGCAAAATTATTTTACGACTATATCATAGCTGGTCTTGAATTCCTCAGCTGGTGCAAGGCTATTGCCATATTCACGTTCCTCAAGTTTTTGATTGAAGCCTACTCTGTCGCAGCGGCCGCACCATGGTTCGATACATACGAATGGAGCATGCTTGCCCACTGGTGACCATACGCCAAATAAAGGTGTAGGGCATGTAACTGTAAGCACGTCCTTGCCTTCTGCATCTACAAGTGTTACTGCGTCTGACTGTCTGTTTTCAAAAATAAGAGCATCCTGACTGAAAAGCTCATCTGACATCTTAAGCACACCCTCATCAAGTGGGAAGTGCTCCTGCTTTGGAGAAAGGCATCCGCTGCCGTCACCTGCGATGATATTGGCCTTGATGCAATCATTCACCTGACCATTCTTTTCAAATCTGAGAGTGTAGGTGTCAAGATCACAGTTGAATGCCGGGTGACCACCGATAGAAAAATACATAGTTTCCTGATTAGTATTTTTTACCATCCAGGTAACTGTAACCTTTGTGCCCTCAAGCTTGTAGCCGATGCAAAGTACAAAATTAAATGGATATTTTTTGTGGGTCTCCTCATTATCCTGAAGCTCAAAAACAAGCTCATCCTCAGACTGGCTTACAAGGTTAAAATCCATATCTCTGGCAAAGCCATGCTGTCCCATCTCATATGTATTTCCAGCATAAACAGACTTCTTTTCATAATAGTTGCCTACCAGCGGAAAAAGTACAGGTGCTGTACGGCCCCAGTATTTGCTGTCTGCCTGCCACATCAACTCCGCTCCATCTGCCTTTCTGATAAGTGAGCGAATCTCTGCGCCATGCTCCTCCACGGTAAGCTTTAATAAATCATTTTCAATAATATGTACTGCCATAGTTTCCTCCCATAATAAGTTAGAGTTTTAGTTGTAAATACCCCAACTACAGTAAAAATAATGCGGTTTTATTAAAAAACCGCATTAAAAGAATCCTTGTTACATTATATATCTATTAAAGCCTGTCAGCAATACTGGCGATGTGGCATGTTAAGCCTCTAAAATGAACATTCTTGAGGTGAAATCACCATCTGACATGTACCAAGGCTCATCACTTCCCATTGTGCCAAGGCCACGCTCCATAAGGAAGTCGCCATATATTTTTTCTTTGCCATTTACAGTGTAAATAGTATTCTCCTCAAGACCCTGAAGCTTGATTGTTTCCATACCGATATTTGGAGTCTTGTGAGTTTTATACATTACTACGATAGCCTGCTTTTTGTCCTCAGACACTACCATCCAGCTGGCGATATTTTTCTCAAATGGAGACTGTAGACGATAAAGTGTGCCATATTGGAAAAGCTCTCTGTATTTTTTCATAAATACAATCTGCTTTTTAACCTGCTCAAATTCTGCCTCAGACACTTCGTTTAGGTCGAGCTCATAGCCAAATGTACCAAAGCATGCAATATTTGCTCTGTCATCAGCATCCATGGAGCGTCCTGTCTGATTGTTTGGTGATTTTGAAACGTGAGCACCAATGGAAGAAATAGGATAACCATAGCTTGTACCATACTGAATCTTTACGCGCTCATGTCCATCTGTGTCATCTGAACACCAAGCCTGTGGCGCATAGTAGAGCATACCTGCATCGAAGCGACCACCACCGCTGGCACATGACTCAAACAGAATATCAGGGAAGTCCTGAATAAGTCTCTCGTAGAGACTGTACACACCAAAGATATATTTATGGTAAACCATACCCTGATACTCTGGGGCTACATTCTGGCTGAAGCATTCTGTAATTGAACGGTTCATATCCCATTTGATGTAGCTGATGTTGGCCTTTGAAATAACATCATATAGCTGATGATAAATGTTATCTACCACCTCTGGCTTTGAGAAATCAAGAACCATCTGATGACGGCCAAGAGTTCTGCGTCTGTCAGGAGCAGCAAGCACCCAATCAGGATGTGCTCTGTACAAATCAGAGTCAGGATTTACCATCTCAGGCTCAATCCAAAGACCAAAATCCAAGCCAAGGTCATTTACCTTTTTAGCAAGACCTGTGATTCCTGCAGGAAGTTTATTCGTATTTACGTACCAGTCGCCAAGTCCTGCATAATCATCATCGCGCTTTCCAAACCAACCATCATCAAGTACAAAAAGCTCAACTCCTGCTTCTGCTCCCTTTTTAGCGATATTTAAAATCTTTTCCTCGTCGAATTCCATCTCGGTTGCTTCCCAATTGTTGAGAAGGATTGGTCTAGGCCTTTTCTTGTATGGAGAACGAACAAGGTTATTGTTCATAAAGCCATGGATGTTCTGGCTTAAATCATTAAGACCATTTTTTGTGTAGGAAATAATAACCTCTGGTGTGTTAAACTCCTCTGCTGACGCAAGAGGCCATGCAAACCAGTTAGGATTTATCCCCATTGTGAAGCGAAGCTTGCCATAGTTATCCACTTCTGCTTTCGCCATAAAGTTACCACTGTAGACAAGATTGATTCCCATTGCCTCGCCCTGGAATTCATCTGTATTTTTTCTCTTCATAATGATGAATGGATTGAAGTTGGCACTTGAGTGTCCACGCATACTCTCGATAGAAATGATGCCCTTTTCGATACTACGTGTATGAGGATAACGCTCACGTCCCCAAGCTCCCTCGAACTGCATCCAGTCATAATCATAATCAGGTAAATCAAGGCAGCAGCTGAATGCTTTTGTGAGCTTTACTTCTTCCTGACCGATGTTTTTGATACTAGCATGACGAGTTATGATTGAATAGTTTTCCCAGATTGTGTAGTAAAGTGTGACCTCGATTTTTGCCACATCATCAATGCAAACTATCTCAAGTGTAGTTGCTTCTGAATCCGTATTTACGTAGCTGGCTGGAAGGCCTGGAATTGGCTTCTTTCCTTCGTATATACGATATGAGTCATACATAAGATTTGTTACTCTTGAGCCGTTTGGTTGGATAATCTCATAAGCTGGTCCATGGAAATCACCATTACCAAATGCTGGATATTCAAGGCAAGCTAATTCCTTTGTGTAATTCTCATCATCTGTAACTGCGCAGCAAAGTGGTCTGCCGGCAAGTGTCTGATAACCATAGATAATCTGATTTTCATTTATTCTTCTACCAAAATAAAGCTGCCCCATCTCACCGTCGCGGCACTCACCAATTACATAGCTAAGCTTTGAATTGTAAAGGTGAAACTGCTTTTCTGTTTCATGTACTTTAATTCCCATTATTTATACTCCTCGTATTTGTTTTTATGTAACTCTTTACATATAGTGTTTTGGATTGTCTTTAGATAGATGTTCTCTAATCGATGCTTATAGTATATTACCTATGAAAAATTTGTTTATGGTATAATGAATTATATAGATGTCATTTTGTGACATTTCTTGAAGGAGCATTTTATGAATTATTCTGGAATCGACAGAGGTAAATTTTTGGATTATACCGCTTCAAATGACTTTGCACTGTATGAAGTGGGATTTTATAAATGTCAAAGTGACTATAGCTATGGTCCTGTCATCAGAGATCATACTATATTTCATTATGTCATTTCGGGACAGGGGATACTTGTTTTGGAAGATGAAACTTTTCAGGTTCATGCAGGGGAAGGCTTTTTGATTCCAGGAAATACCAAAGCTTACTATAAAGCTGATACATCAGATCCTTGGGAATATGCATGGATACATGTAGATGGGCCAAGAGCAAAGGAACTTTTTTCCAAGGCTGGGCTTATCACTAAAAGTCCAGTGTATAAGCCTGTGTCAGATTCTATGGAAATATTTGATATTATCAATGAAATATATGATAAGAGTGATAGAGAAATATACTGCTATGGAAAGGTTTATGAGTTTTTTGATTTTATAATATCAAGCTCTGCTACACCCAAAATCGCTAGTGTTGATCCAAAGCCAAATTATGTGAAAAATGCAGTTAGATTTATCAGTTTAAAATATTCGGAGCCTATTGGTGTTAAGGATATTGCAGAAGCCTGCGGATTGAATAGAAGCTATTTGACACGATTATTTAAACAGGAAATGGGGGTGTCGCCACAGACATATTTGATGCGGTTTCGATTGAAAAGGGCAGCTAACCTGCTTCAAGAGTCGGATGAAAGTGTAGGAGTTATAGCTTATATGGTGGGGTATGTGGATGTGTTTACTTTTTCTAAAGCTTTCAAGAGGGGTTATGGGATAGCGCCTAGTGAATACAGAGAAAAAGGCAAGCAGTAAACGCTTGCCTTCGGCCCTCATCAGTCAGCTTGCGCTGACAGCTTCCCCCAGTGGGGGAAGCCTTATTTTTTTATTTAAAATAGCGGTTTAATAGTCCTTCTAGTGCTTTGCCGTGTCTTGCTTCGTCACGAGCCATTTCGTGGACTGTGTCGTGGATGGCGTCTAAGTTATTTTTCTTAGCGCAGGTTGCTAAATCAACCTTGCCGCCTGTTGCGCCGTATTCACAATCAACACGCCAAGCGAGATTCTTTTTAGTAGAATCTGTCATATTCTTTTCAAGGTCTGAGCCTAACATCTCAGCAAATTTTGCTGCATGCTCTGCTTCTTCCCAGGCTGCCTTTTCCCAATATAGGCCAATCTCTGGGTAGCCCTCTCTGTGAGCTACTCTGGCCATGCAAAGATACATGCCTACTTCTGAGCACTCACCTTCAAAATTAGCTTTGAGCTGTTCAAAAATATATTTCTTATCTTCTTCTGAGACTTCAGGATTGTTTTTTACTGTTGCTTCATAAAGTCCAAATACATGCTCTGCTGCAAGTGTAATTTCGCCTTCAACCTTTTTGAATTTATCACCACTTACATGACATACTGGACACTCATCAGGTGGGTTGTCACCCTCGTGAACATAACCACATACTGGACATACGTATTTTGCCATAAATTTTGACTCCTTTCAGAAATAAATTGAACATATGTTAATATAAAGGACGTTACCTACACCCCTCATCCGCCCTTTGGGCACCTTCCCCCCAGGGGGAAGGCATGGGTTACAGCCCTCATCCGCCCCTCGCCGGGGTGGCAGATAACGCTAAAGCATTATCTCTTCCCCTCGCCGGGGTGGCAGATAACGCTAAAGCATTATCTCTTCCCTCCGGGCACCTTCCCCCCAGGGGGAAGGCTTTTATTCATAATAGCATAAAGAAGTCTGTAAATACTCAAAAACACTAATAGTTCTTAGATTATTCACAAATGTAGATTTTCAAGGAAAAGCTGTTCAAATTTAGGGTCGGTGGCGAGGAATACTACTTTTGAATTATCTTTTATTTCCTGTAAAGTGTCCTCATCCGGGTTCATTATGAATTCTATGTCACCTAGCAGTGATGAATTGCCCAGGGTTTCGTATTTTGAAAGAATAGCCTCTGGGAATAATCCGATACCTGCTGCGGAAAGCACACCCACAGATGCGCCTAATCCTCCGGATACATAGAGATGATCTATGTGTACGGCAGTCAGATTTGCTGCTTCAAAAAGCATTTGAATTCCTGATACGATTGCGGCCTTTGCTAGAATCACCTGCTGTATGTCTTCTCCTGTGATAACGATACCGTCAGCTATAGGGAATCCACTTTCTGAATATTCATCCTTGAGAAGTCCACCGGCATCTATAATATCGTTTCTGTAAAGCTCATAAATCATGTCTATTACGCCACTTCCACAAAGTCCGATAGGCTTTTCATTGCCAATGGTGCTGTACGTTACATTGCAATGATTGATAGACAGATGATTTATAGCACCCTTTACAGATGGCACACCACAGCTTAAGGATGCGCCCTCCAAGGCAGGACCTGCAGATGCAGATGAACACCAATAGGTAGTTCCATCAAAAAGCACAAGCTCCGCATTGGTTCCTAAATCTACAAACAGGAACTTATCCTTTTCATGATTTTTCTTTTTTAAATTTTGTCTTACATAATATAAACCAGACACAATGTCGCCACCTACAAAAGTGCTGATGGATGGCATAAAGAATATATCTCTGGTGCTCTCTCTAAACTTTACAGAGTCAAGCGTATATGGCACGAATGGATATGCTGCCAAGCCATCTACCGGGTAGCCTAGGAACAGGTGAGTCATAACTGTATTTCCAGAAATTACAACCTTATGTGTTAAAAAATCCTCACCTAAAATCCTGGTACCAAGCCCCATCAGGTCCTTTACGACGATATCTCTTAGTTCTTCGCCATGACCATCAATAGCTGCTTTTATACGGCTCATTACATCTGCACCATATTTCAGCTGACCGTTAGTATAGGTCTGCTGACGCAGTACTTTTCCTGTATTCAATTCGATAGCCGCTACTGCCAGTGTGGTAGTTCCAATATCAACGGCAATAGCTATATTGGTTTTATCCAAAGGAAGTTCATTTTCCTGGCCTGATACACCCACCGATGTAATTTCAGAAACCAGTCTCTTTGGAACCTGAATCTTGCAATCCTTTGTGATGACACATTTGCAGCCCAGTCGCCATCCATTTCTCATTTCTGAAAAATCAAGAGCGCGCTCATCAGCTGAAGTCATCTCAGGAGCACCATAGACGAACCTTATGGCACAGCTAAGACATTTTTCATAGCCACCACAAGGTCGATAGAATTTAAGACCTAAGTCATCCATAGCCTGAACAAAAGAAATCGCTTCGCCAGGCTTGGTCATTAACATATATTCCTGTTCAGGAACAACATCTTCAATAACAACTTTTATTTCCATTTAGTTCTTTCGTATTCCTCTAGGGAATGTAAATCCATTTGTAGTTCACCACTATTATCTACCAAAATTGTCATATAAGTGTGTTCACGGGAGTTTTGTCTTGGAAAAGATACACTTCCCGGATTTGCTATGACAAGACCTTGAAAATGATCAATGGTAGGTACATGGGTGTGGCCATATAATACAATGTCACAGCCCTTTGCTTTAGCGGCTTCTGCAATCTTTTCATAAGTATAGCTCACACCGTAGTAGTGACCGTGGGTGAGAAGAAGCCTGTGGTTACCCACATCCAGAACCACTTCATTTGGAAGATTTCCTCCCCAGTCACAATTGCCGCATACACATTCTGCTGGTGCTTCAGACATCATCCAAAGGTTGTCCTCAACGCCCTGCCCATCTCCAAGATGATAGATTCTGTCCGGCTTTTCTATGTCGATGACAGTTCTTAAATTATCAGGACTGCCATGAGTATCACTAACAACTAATATTTTCATGTTTAATTATTTCTTCCTTTATCATTCTAAGAGCCTGTCCTCTGTGGCTGATAGCATTTTTTTCCTCTGGGCTGATAGCTGCTGTGCTTACATCCTTGTCCCAAAGATAGAAAATCGGGTCATAGCCGAAGCCATTTTCTCCCATAGGCTCCCAACCGATATAGCCCTCTATAGTGCCTCGCACTACCGCTTCTTTGCCATCTGGGAACACCGCTGAAACTGCGCAAACGAAGCGGGCACTTCTGTCCAGCTTTTCTACTCCATTAAGGCGCTCTATGAGATTGGCGTTTTTAATGTCATAACTGGTGTCCTCTCCCAAGTATCTGGCAGAATATATTCCAGGCTCTTTATTTAATGCATCTATTTCAAGGCCACTGTCATCAGCAAGTACGATTGCATCCTTGGCGTATGCGGCAATGGCTCTGGATTTGATGAGTGAATTTTCTTCGAAGGTCTTGCCGTCCTCTACTATATCAATGTCTATGCCTGCCTGCTTCATTGTGAGAATATCGTATTTTTCCTCACCAAGGATTTCTTTGATTTCTCGTAATTTGTTTGGATTGCCTGTGGCAAAGATTATTTTGGTTTTCATTTTGACTCCTTGTTTTAGTTGTTCTATAGCCGTCAGGACACCTCATCCGCCCCTCGCCGGGGTGGCAGATAACGCTAAAGCATTATCTCATCCCTTCGGGCACCTTCCCCTCAAGGGGAAGGCTAATATATATATTCAATTACCGCATCGTATAAAGCTTTCGCGGTTTTTTGTTGGTAATCTTTGTCTTGGAGGTTTTTCAGTTCTTGGGTGTTTGTCATGAAGCCCACTTCTACAAGGGCTACTGGGACATTTGAGGAGCGAATGATGTATACTTCATCACCTACCACAGTTCCCTTGGATTTAGAGCCCAGCGCCTGAACAAGTTTGTCAAGACATATGCTGGCAAATTCCCTGGATGCACCTGTAGAGTCTCCTCCTTCGTACATGACCTCTGTACCATTTATGGATGACATACGCCCTGATGCTGTGGAATTGTTGTGGATAGACAGAAAAACATCCGCCTCAGAATCATTGGCAAGACCAACTCTTGCCGCAAAAGAAGGGTTAGAATCATCGGTACGAGTATAATACACACCGATGTTTTTATCGCTTCTGTCGAAAACCTTTTTAAGTTCAAGTGCAATTTGTAAATCTAAGTCTTTTTCATAGACGCCCATTTTAGTGGCTCCAGGCATATCGCCTCCGTGGCCAGCGTCGATAACTACCACCTTTTCATATACCTGATGGGGATCTACAAAGTCCAGATAAATATATTCATCCTCTGAGGTCATCTGAACCTCAACCACATCATCCATGGACAGTTCGATTACGCCTACATAGTCCTCACTGATATAGGTTACATCCATGATATTCTCTGCATTTCCACGAATAGGATACTGAGAAAAATAGTCCTTTCCTATACCATCTATTGTAATCGAGATTGTCCTATTAACATGAATATTTTCAATTGTAACATTGTCACTGGTGACATTTTGAGGTAGGGTCAATCGCAACTGATGCCCTTTTAAAATGCTCTGGCGACTCAACTCGTCATCTTCATCCAATTCCTTATCCGATGTCCAAAGCATATCCATGACAGAAATTCTGCCGCTTTCTAATCTATTGTCCCTTGCTTTAAGTGCCAATTTGTGCAAATTCGGCACACAAATAAGCAAGCTGCTCACCGCAATAAACACTGCCACAAGAAGTGCAGTGAACGCCCCCATAACTTTTTCTTCCATAATTATTGCTTCGCTACATTACTGCCCCTCAAATACTTCAACCACATTGTTTGCGTAGGCCTTAATGCAAAGATTTGCTTTCGCAACATCTTCAACGCTCTCCCAATCCAATCCATTGTTGCTGATAAAGCCCTTGCCATCTGTGATGTCTACAGCTTGGGTCATTGAGTCGCTGGCATACTCCACCGCAAGAGGACGCAACGTATCAGGTGTGTTGATGTAAATCACAATAGCGAAGTTTTCTCCCTCTGAAACTGTTTTTGGCTGGTCGAATTTGATAGTGTAATAGCCAGCCTGTTCAAGTGTTCCCTGGGCAACCAACTCCTTCGAAGAAAGTGTGCTGGTGTTGACATAATTTGGCACAAAATAAACCTGATAGGTAGTATTGTGTCCAAGGCTATAAAAACCTGCTGCTTCTATCTGTTGAGCAGCTGAAGCAGTAAAAGTGTTGGCGCCATAAGCCCACTCCTTGCTGTAGCCAATCTGACCAACCCAACCGCAGAGATCACTTTGATAAATATAATTATATGTATTGTTGGTATCTACTTTAACATAAGATACTGCCTGATTTCCAATATTTGAATCGTAGTATGATATATAAAAAACGCCATCATCTCCAAAGCCACTACCCCAGCTATTTTGGCAGATAAATGCTCCGTTTCCAGGCACATCTGTGCTGAAATTGGCCGCAGGATAGGAGTCGTTCCAACCGATTATGACCACGTCATGATTTGGCTTTGAGTTGCCGGTGTAGCAGTAAGAATTGGTAGCGCGATTGTAACTGCTTGAACCATTAAGGTTCGCAGTAGAAACACTTGCATAAATAGACGTAGAAACTCCACCATATCTGTATACTGCACGTTTGATGTCATCTAAGTTTTCTGCATCATAAAAGTGGGCTTCCTGAAGATGAATTTCAGGACCTTTTGTTTCGCCTGTTAATTCATCAAGGATATTGGTGTTGGCCTCCGTGCTTATTGGCCCCTGCCAAGACAGAAGGTACGCCAATGCCATAGTGTAATCACCACCGGCTGATTCATCCAGTTTAAAACTATTATCTTTTATCATGGAATCAACTGAAAACTTGTGCTCAGCTACTGGAAGCAAAGACGATTCCAGAGCCTCTAAAGATGCACAAGCCCAACAGGTAGCTGTAGAGCCCTGATTTCTGATGAAGCTGACGCGGTTTACAGTTCTTAAATCGTATACATTTGGTAATTTGGGAGTTTTGTCTATAGTAATGTTTACCGAATAGGCGTTGGTATTGTAGCTATATTCGTAGCCAAAGATTTTGCATAGATCCTCCAGCCCCACATACATTTCGCCAAGATGCAGAGATGGTGTAGTGATTAGTTCAATATCCTCGCCATTTTTAGTGGCACTTCTACTACCAACAACTAATTCGTAGATATCGCTGGTGATTTGGATTAATGCACTTTTTTCATCCATCATAAATGCAGATCCAGACATCACTGTTCTGATAAATTCCAGAGATCCAACAGGATTAAGACTATCATCCAAAATAGCATCCTGCCCATTGCTGGCATAAACTTCTCCATTAATATAGACTCTAAGCTTGCTGGAGTCATTTAGATTTTTAGACATCAAAGGATACAGCACATCTTTATTTAGTGCTGCACCTCTGAAAGTATCGACAGCTGCGTATCTGTCGTTCCAATTATTTATTTTTCCAAATAGAGTGATTGCTATGATTAAAGCAAACGCCAGAAATCTCTTGGAAAATTTCATCTTCTAGTCCTTTTTCTTAGGCTTTGGTCCAAGGAACTGATAAAAATATGTCTTTATCATTCCATTATATATTTTGCGATTCTTATCTGCTTTTCTTCCTATATCTCTTGGTGCATTCTCATAGCTTGTGATTACAAACATAGACCAGCTATCAAGACCTGCAAATGAACGTCCCAGATTGCCATATAGTTCAGGCAAATCCTTTTTTTCTTCAAGGCGCTCGCCGTATGGTGGATTTGTCAAAATAAATCCGTACTTTTTAGGGTGAGAAAGCTTTGCCACATCTCTCACCTGGAAATGTATCATGTGATCCACCCCAGCCTGCTTTGCATTGAGTCTGGCAATTTTGACCATATCAGGGTCTATGTCGAAGCCCTGAAGGTCGCATTCTACAGAGGTATCTACCTCACTTCTGGCTTCATCAAAAAGCTCCTTCCATAAATCCGGCTCAATGATATTTGACCAGTCCATGGAGGTGAATTCTCTATTTAAACCAGGAGCGATATTGGCTGCTATCATAGCTGCCTCTATCAAAAATGTACCTGAGCCGCAGAATGGATCCACAAGAATTCGGTCTGGTCTCCATGGTGTCAGCTGAATCAAAGCTGCAGCCATTGTTTCAGAAAGAGGCGCCTTGCTAGTGTAGGTACGATAACCTCTTTTATGAAGAGGCATACCTGTAGAATCAAGTGTAACTATAACGTCATCCTTTAATATGAAGATACGTACAGGATAATCAGAGCCATCTTCCTTAAACCACTGAATATCATAATAGGATTTCATGCGCTCAACCATGGCCTTTTTGGCAATGGACTGAATATCTGTAAGGGAAAATAACTTGCTCTTTACAGATGTGGCCTTTGTAACCCAAAAGCGAGCATCTTCCGGAAGATAATCCTCCCAAGGCAATGCCTTGATTCCCTGGAAAAGCTCCTCAAAGGTGGTGGCGCGAAAACGACCAACCTCCACAAGTACACGCTCAGCAGTACGTAAGTGGATGTTAGCGCGACAAATTGCTTCTGCATCACCAGTAAAGGTTACTCTTCCATCTGTAACCTCTGTTATGTCGTACCCCAGATCATAGATTTCTCTTTTTAATGGTGCCTCAAGACCAAAGTGGCATGGGCAACTGATTGTGTATGTTTTTGGCATATATTATTTCCTTTTTGCTTATTATTATACTAGGTTAATCTTATCCTTTATAAGCATTAGAGTCAAATTTCTTACGTTACTTTTGTTGCTTTTATTATTTTTGCTTTTAATTTTTATTGGTACTATACAATTTATATGTCGTATAATATACATATATGTATTTTTCTATATTTTTTTCACAAACTTTTATTAGAACTATTGCATTGAAAATATTTCTATATTATAATCCTAAGCGTAACGAAGAGTTTCCTTCGTTGCACCCTTATTAATTATTTATACTCCCCTCAAAAAGACCGAAAGCTCGGTCTTTTTTCTATTTTTGATTGTTCTAAATCATTTTGGATTTTTCGTTTCAGTTTCCATGGAGTTTCCATTGTGCACAACCCAGATACGCACAAGCTATAATTTATTGTGCATATATTACAATTTTTACTAATATATATATTCAAATAATAAAAGCACCTTTGTTAAGGTGCTTTTATAGTTATATTCAGTTATGTAAAATGTGCTAAGGCCTCCGCGAATCTTACCTCGTCAAAAGGTTTTATTACAAAATCCTTGGCGCCTGCTTCTATGGCCTCGATAACGTAACACTTCTGCCCCATGGCACTGACTACAAGGATTTTAGCATCTGGGTCAAATTCCTTGATTTGCTTGATAGCATCAATGCCATTAGAACTTCTGCCGACAGTATGTCCATCCACTGTCATTGTGATATCCATGGTCACGATATCCGGCCTGAGTTCCTTGTATTTAACAACTGCTCCGTCACTACAATCTGCTTCACCAATTACAGTGCAACCGTTTCTTTCTACTTCATTTTTAACGACGGCTCTCATAAATCTGGAGTCATCAACAACCAATACTGTTTTACCCAAAACTGCATCCTCCTTATCTGAAAAATGTTAATTTGGATGTGTAGATACATTATAGCATAGGAACCACCCAAAATAATATGAAATTTATGTTAACTGTAGGCGCCAGGTGAGGATTATGAACTAGCAAATTCTAGGTAATCCTTCTCCCTGTAAAATATCAAGAAATCTGCGCCCACCTATTTCAGTGTTAAGTACCAGCGTGCCTGTTTCACTTTCGTTTTCCGGAGTTTTTACATTTCCGATAACACAGGCATTTTCTCCATATTTACATTCTTTAATAATATTTAGTGCTTCGTCTGTATATTCTTTTGGAACTATGGCTACCAGCTTTCCTTCATTTCCCATGTATAATGGATCCAGGCCAAGAAGTCCACTGAAGGATTTAACCTGTGGATCCACTGGAATATTTTCTGCGTCTATTTCAAAATTATTCCCACTGGCCAGGGCAAGTTCCTTTAAAACGGTAGCAAGGCCGCCTCTAGTAACATCTCGCAATACATGAATAGGGATATTATTAGAAATGAGCTTCCCTACCATTTCCTGCAAAGGTGCATTGTCACTTTTGATTGTGTTTTTGATTTCCATGCGTTGACTTAAAACTGTAGCATGATGGTCTCCAATATTTCCAGAGACTATAATCACATCACCATCAGCCGCATTTTTGGCCTTGATATCTATTCCACTTGGAATAAAACCTACACCTGCTGTGTTTATGTATAAACCACCATTTCCTTCAACAACCTTGGTATCGCCTGCCACTATTTTGACACCAGCTTCTTTTGCCGTATCTGCCATGGATTTGACAATTCTTTTGAGTTGTTCGATGTCTACGCCTTCTTCTAATATAAATCCACAGGTGATGTATTTAGGTCTCGCACCTCTCATACACAGGTCGTTGACTGTGCCACAGATGCAAAGTCTTCCTATATCTCCACCTGGAAATTCAAGGGGTGTTACAACAAAGCTATCTGTAGTCATGGCAATAGCCTCTGCCCCTGGCACTACTGCTGCATCTTCCATTTCAGATAGAACGTCATTATCAAATTCGGCCTCGAAAATCTCTTTTATTAATTCTGAAGTGGCACGACCTCCCGAGCCGTGCTCCATTATTATCTTTTCCATTAATCCTCACAACAATTATATATACTTAAGATAAAAAAGCATTATTACAGCTGCCTTCCTGGGACACCATGCATGCTCCCTGTGGCGATGATGGTGTACATACCTTTCCAAAAAGTGGACAATCTGACGGCTTTGCTTTACCCATCAGGATATCTCCACAGCGGCAGGCAATATTTTTTTTGTTATCCACATCAAGGCCTGCACTTCCTGCATCAAAATGTGCATAATCCTCTTTTAGCATGAGCCCTGTTCCTGGTAAAATCCCCATTCCTCGCCAAGCTACATCCGCTTTTTTATAATATTTTTGAAACTGGGCTTCCACAATTTCATTTTTTTCTAAATCCACCACTGATGTGTAGTAATTTGCAACCTTGTCCTCGCCCTTTTCAATCATTTTCACCAGACCAAAAATGGCTACTACAAGCTCCTTTGCGCTAAAGCCTGAGACTGCAAATGGGATATGATATTTTTCTGCCAAATCTACAAAATAAGCTGCTCCCGTAACTGCGCTGACGTGGCCAGGTGCAATAAAGCCGTCTATATTTGCTCCTTTTTCACACAGGTACGAGATAGCTCCTGGCATGGTTTTAAGGGCTGTTAAAAGTCTGATATTATCTAACTTCTCTTCAATGGCTCTATCTAAAAGCAGCGTATACACGGGCGCTGTGGTTTCAAAACCTACTGCTGCAAATACGTATTTACGAAGTGGATTATCTCTGGCAAGCTTTAGCACATCCATAGGGGAATAGACCATAATTACGCTTGCACCCCTGCCCTTGGCTTCGTTCAGGCTTTCTTTTGAACCTGGTACTCTAAGCAAATCCCCAAAGGTAACCACTGTGGTATCAACCTCTAAGCTAAGCTCTATAAGCCTGTCTATATAAGCCGTAGGGGTGACGCACACAGGGCAGCCTGGCCCTGACAGAAGCTCTATTTTAGGTGACAACAATTCCCTGATTCCATGCTCTGAAATGGCATGAGTATGACTGCCACACACCTCCATCAATCTGACAGGCTTTCCATCATAATTTCTTAAATAATCGACCAGTTGAGATATTTCCATTAGGCTTCAAGGCCTCCCATCAGTTCAATTATTTCCTCGGCCTCGCTCTTTTTTAGGGTCTGAATCACACATCCCGCGTGAACCAGTGCATAGTCCCCTTCCTTTACATTTACAAGTCCGGCGTATGCCTCCACCTCGTTACCGTTGAAATCTACAGTGACTTTGCCGTCCTTTAATCTTTTAACTAATCCTGGTATTGCAACACACATTATTCCCTCTCCTTATAGCGTATGCTATAATTTTACTACATTTGTTGTGTTTTGGGAGGATAAAATGCACGAGCTTGCAGTTACAGAATATGTTTTTAATTTAGTAAAAAAACAGGCTGACGCAGCGGGCGTCAGCCATGTAGATAAAATTCATTTTTTGCTTGGTGATCAGTGCGAATATGTGCCTGAAATCATAGAAGAATATCTTCAGGTAATGAGTGAAGGCACTGCACTTTCAGGGGTAAAGGTGGATGCTGTCATTAAAGAATCCACAGTAGTTTGCAAGAATTGCAATCATAAGTTTACCCGTCATGAATTTAAGGATGTATGTCCTAAATGCGGCAGTGCCAATTTAAAGCTAAACCGCTGCACTGATTTCATTGTAAAAAATATCGAGGTATCTTAATTATCTAAGCCCATACTCAAGTCGAACTGTGATGGTAGCTGTTTTATGACGTGAGCTGGTATCAAAAGCGCCATCATAAGAATAGCTACTTGTACCAGAGTTCTGAGCTGTAATCTGAAATACTCCTAGGCTTGAGCTCTTAAGCTTTCCAAGCTTTGTGTCTGTATTTTTTGCGATGATATCAATTCTGTCTTTTGCGTTTGCAGATGCTTTATCGATAAGATCAAGCTTTAAATCGTCAAGTCCCGTGTAGTAATACTCTGGTGAGCCTGATGACAGTTCAACGCCCTGATCCAAAAGTGTTGAGATATCTCTTGAAACATTTTCCACTAAATCAATATTTGCAGATGTAACTGTTACTCTTTGAGTAAGCTCATATCCGTCTGGCTGTGAACCAGCATAATTTCCATTTACATCATAAATATCAGAATATGTTCTTCCAATATCTACTGCATCAAATACGATTTCATCCTCTGATACACCTTTTGAAGTAAGATACTGCTTTACCTGGTTGGCATCCTCTTTTATTACAGCATATGCTTCCTGTGATGAATATGCAGTTGCTGAAAATGAGCCTCTCCAGATAATTAAATCCGCCTCGAAATCAACACTTGCGCTACCTGTTGCAGATATTCCCTGGGTGCTCTGTGCTCTAAAATGCGAAAGACCAAACGCAAGAGCCGAGAAGGCTACAACAATACATACTCCTATAATTAGTGCTGATAACCAGCTGCTTCTTTTTTGTTCCATATCATTTTCCTCCCTATGGTTTAATACACAATATATAATATTATATGCATTAATAATATCATTGCAATTTTTTCATCAAATTCAGATACTTTTTAACATAGCCTATTTGAGTTGAAATATTAATCACTTTTAATTACATTAGAAAAATCTGGCCTAAACAGATGCCTCCATCACCTGGTGGGAGTTGCTCTGCAATGTATACTTTGAAATGCTTTTCTTCTAATTCTGTGATAACCTTTTCAGTAAGGATTCTATTTAAAAAGGTACCGCCTGAAAGTACCACTTGGTTGATATTACTTCTTAATGCTATTCCAATTACATAGTTTGCAGCGGCCTCGATAAAGCCTCTTGCGATTTTGGACTTTGAGATATTTTGGGATATAGCATTTTTTATTTCTTTAAATAATGAAGTAGTATCACCATCCTCGCCTATGAAAAGTGGGTATCCATCATCTGCAGTCACTGCCATGTTTTCGAGCTCCACCGGGGCCTGGCCTTCATAGGAATTGTAATGGCAAATATCAAGCATGGCGGAAACCGCGTCAAAGAGACGTCCCATGGAGGTGGATGTGACAGCGTTTATATCCTTTTCAATAGCAGCTGTAATCAGGCTGGCGTTTTGATTATCATCTATATCATCAAGCCCACATGCATGAAGCATGCCAGTTAATATGGTATCACAGTTTTTTGCGCCTTCGTCACCACCTATTAGCTTTACTGGCTTTAGGTGATGTACTCTTTTCATCTCTGCTAATGGTGATTTTCCATCCCAGAGGAATATCTCACTTCCCCAGATTGTACCATCCTCGCCATAACCTGTTCCGTCGAAGGCAAAACCAAGCACAGGTCCCTTTAGATTATGCTCTGCGAGCACTGCTGCAACATGAGCCTTATGATGCTGGATATGTTTTATAGGAAGACTACTGTTTTTCGCCAGATTCTCACCTATGGCTCTACTAAAATATCCAGGGTGCAAATCGGTTACTATAGCCTTTGGTTTAAATCCAAAGATTTTAGCCATGGCTTCCATTTCTTTTTTATAAAACTGTTGGCAGCTAACTGACTCTAAATCTCCTAAGTGCTGGCTCACATAGGCAAGGCCATTTTTGACATAACAGAATGTGCTTTTTAGATCTCCACCAGTAGCATAAATCTCACTTGAGATATCCACAGGGATAGGTGTTGGAACATGGCCTCGTCCACGTCTTATGAACTGAGTCCGTCCCTTCACAACCTGCATAACAGAATCATCAAGGGGCCTAAGGATTCTGCGGTTGTGTCTGAGGATTGCTATAGGTACATCTTTTGGTATTTCACCTGATTGTACTCTGGCCCTCAGCCAATTTTCCATGCTTTCGTCGTTAATTTCCAACACATCGCCACTTGCATTTCCGCTTGTCATAATAAGAGGTCCACATTCTGCAGTCAGAAGCATTTGGACTGGATTACATGGAAGCATAGCGCCAATGTAAGGGCTTGTTAAACAGACGTTGTCTGCAAACTGATTTTTAGAGTTATTTTTATTTTGTCTAATCAATACTATAGGTCTAGCGGGTGATGTCAGAAGTTTCTGTTCAAAGTTATCCACAATGCAAAATTCACGAATATTATCCACATTTTCAAACATCACTGCAAAGGCCTTGTTTTCCCTGTGTTTCAGTATTCTCAAGGCTTCCACGGCTTTTTTCTGGAATGGATTGCAGGCTAAATGATATCCACCAATGTCCTTTATTGCTACAATACCACCCAAATTGAGTATAAATGTAGCCATGTCAATTTCACGTTTTTTGCCACCTCCATTATGTTTATCCACTAAGTTATCTACATATCCACGCAATGTAACATTGTCTGATTTTTCGTCCTTTATTTCTATAAATTCTAACTTAGGACCGCATGAAGGGCAAGCTATCGTCTGAGCATGGCGTCGTCTATCCCTTTTTCCTGAATATTCTTGAAAACATGATGAGCACATGTCAAAGTCAGCCATTGTAATGGATTCCCTGTCATAGGGGAGTTTTTCGATTATAGAGTATCTGGGACCACATGTTGTGCAACTAATAAATGGATGTCCAAAACGACGATTTCCAGGATCAAATAACTCCTCATGGCATTTGTCACAGGTGGCAATATCCGCTGGAATCAATGGCAGATTTTTACCATAATCCTCATCAGATTCGAGTATTTTAAAGCCATCAAAAGCCTGAGTTTTTGCACAATCTTCCACCAAAATGTCAGTAACAAAGCCTCCCGTAGGCACCTGTGTGGATAACTTCTTATATAATTCATCTAATGCACTATCAACACCACTGGCCTCTATAGTCACTATGCCACCGGTATTTCTCACCCAGCCTGTTATATTTAATTCTTCTGCTATGGTTGCCACAAAAGGCCTGTAGCCTACGCCCTGCACCAAGCCCTTTATTGTATATTTTCTAGTCATGTTAATGCCTTTAGTTTTTTATTATTTTATACCAATTAATTGTATCACTAAGAGTCAATTTTTTAACTTATTTTAGTGGAATATTGATGGGTGAAAATACTTAGGTTAGTATATACTATTTTCATAATTTCTCGTATCAAATCTAAGGAGGATAATAATGAAAATTTATAATGTATCAGATCCAGAGTTTGTAAACTATGGACGAATTATCGAGGGTTACGAAGAAGAGAAGAAAGCAATAGTTGAGGCTTTAAAGAATAAGACTCCTATCCCAGAAGGAACAGATTATGTTGCTGAGGAAAAGGAGCTTCAGTCTCTTGCCGCAGCAGATAAAATTACAAACTCACTCTTTGGTGGTTCACCAATGCAGTTTGGATGGTGCAACGGACACAACACAAAGCTTAACTGCTTAGAGTATCACCGCTCAAGTGAGATAAATCTTGGCGCTACAGATTTCATTCTTCTTCTTGCAAAGCGAGAGGAAGTAGAAGATTTTAAGCTCGATTCAAGCAAGGTAAAAGCATTCTTCTGCCCAGCTGGAACTATGATTGAAGTATATGCAACAGCACTTCATTATGCTCCATGTCAGGCTAGCTTAGATTCAGGTTTCCAGGTACTTGTTGGACTTCCAAAGGGTACAAATGTGGGTTGCCCTTCATTTACTCCTGCAAACACAGAAGATAAGCTTCTTAGAGCTACTAACAAATGGCTCATCGCACATCCTGACAGCAAGGAAGCTAAGGACAATGCTTGGGTTGGTATCACAGGTGACAACATTGATATCGCTTCAGATCTAAAGTAAACAAGGCATTAAAATAGCGGCAAGGCGGGGCTTGCCGCTATTTTTTAGTTTTTCGTTGTCGCTGCAGCTGGTTTTGCTGCTGGCTTTGGAGGTTCATAAGGAACCTCTACAGTATCTACAAATTTTGCTGGTCCTGGTTCTTGATATCCAGGAATAATAGTTAAGCACTTTTTCGGACATTTTTCTGTACAATATCCACACTGGATACAATCAAATCTGTTGATACTCCAGGTTTTGCCTGCTCTATCCACCTTTATTGCTCCTGGTGGACAGCTGCGCATGCACATGCCGCACAAAATGCAGGCATCCTTGTTTATGTCTATGTGGCCCCGGGTTCTTTCGGGGTAATCCTTTGGCTCAAAAGGGTAGTTGGTTGTGGCGGGCTGTGAAAATAAATTTTTCAGTACCTGCCTGGTAAAAGGTAATATCTGTCCCATAGTTTTTCTCCATGATTTGCAAAAATTCCGCTGGCAGATTGCTATAAGTAGGTCGCAGATAGCTATCAATTTATGTAACATTTTTTCATCGCTTTCGCTATACTCTCAAAAATGCTACATAAATTGCTAGCTATCTGCTAGTCTTTCTAAAGCCCGCCAGCTAGTGTTTTCTAAACATGCCGCTGATTACGCTAACAAACTATGTGCCATTTTTTCATCGCTTTCGCTATACTCTCAAAAATGGCACATAGTTTGTTAGCTATCAGCTAGGCTATTTAAATAGCAGCTGGCTAGACTTTCTAAATCATTCAGCCAGCTGGTTTTTCTAAATATGTCGCAACGATTTGTTACGAATTAACGTTCTGTGCAACTTATGCACGGATCTATCGTTAGGATGAGAAGTGGTACATCGCCGTATTGGCAGCCTTGGAGGGTTTGGGTTAGGGCTGGGATGTTGGCGAAGGTTGGGGTGCGCACGCGGAAGCGGTCCAGGAATTTGGTTCCGTTGGCGCGGACGTGATAGAATGCTTCACCACGCGGCTGTTCCACTCTTATAATGGATTCTCCATTTGGCATTCCTGTTACTTTTGTGTTTATCTCGGTGTCAGGTATTTTGGCTACGCACTGTCTTATGATGTCGATAGACTGGAATATTTCGCCTATGCGTACCTCACAGCGGGCGTAGGAATCGCATTTGTTGCTGGTGATGACTTCGAAATCAATATCGTTGTAGGCTGCGTAACCGAGCTTTCTCATGTCTACATTTATTCCAGATGCTCGCATCATAGGTCCTACGGAGCCACGTCTTATGGAGTCCTCTCCAGTGATTATTCCCACATCCACAAGTCTGCTTTTCACTGTGTAATCATCAAGGAAAATACGAGTGGTCTCACGGATTTCTTTTTCCATTTCATCTAACTGCTTTACAAAGCCTTCAAGCATTTCCTTTGGCATATCCTTTAATACGCCTCCTATCGTATTTACGGAAAAAATTACTCGCCCTCCGGTAGATTCCTCAAACATATCAAGAATTTTTTCACGTAATCTCCAGGAATGCATGAACAACGATTCAAATCCAAATGCATCTGCAAGCAATCCTAGCCACAGCAGATGGCTGTGAAGACGGCTCAACTCTGACCATATTGTTCTTAAGTAATCGGCACGGCGAGGTACCTCAACGTTCATGATATCTTCAAGCGCCATACAATATGCCATGCCATGCATGTAAGAGCAAATACCGCATATACGTTCCGCAACATATACCATTTCATTGAAATCCTTTTTGCTGGTAAGGCTTTCAAGACCTCGATGTATGTATCCGATGGATGGGATGGCCGCTACTACTGTCTCATCCTCAAGTACTAAATCCAGATGAATTGGTTCAGGAAGAACGGGATGCTGTGGTCCATATGGAACTATACTTCTATTGCCCATCTTCTTTTTCCTCCTTCTCCAAGAATGGTGTTTCTACGTCTATACGATATAACTTATCATGTAAATCAACTTTGATGTTTTCTACATTAAGCCCCCAGAGCTCATGCATTTCATTTTCATAGTTGATAGCAGATTTATACACACGTGATATTGATGGTACCCCCTCATCCCTTTCTGCAATCAGTCTGTAATTTGCAAGTTCATATCCATTTGCAAATGAATACGTAATTTCGAAATGTTTTTCAAGCGTTGGGTATGAACAGCAAATCTGACAGAGTCTCCACAGCGCATTTTTCTTTTCCATTATCACATGTAGAAGCTCTGATTTATCTATCAAATATAAATCCTTTTTTAATTCCCGCATAATTTCCTCCAACTAGTTAGCCTTAGATGCCATTTTTAAAGCGGCTGCTTTTTCTTTGAATAGACCTATACCTTTTACCACACCATCGATGATGGATTCTGGTCTGGCGGCGCAGCCTGGAACATATATATCCACAGGAATCACTGTATCTGCTCCACCTTTGATGTTGTAACATTCCTTAAAAATGCCTCCTGTGCAGGCACAGGTGCCAACTGCTATCACCACCTTTGGTTCAGGCATCTGGTCATATATCTGTTTAACAACCGATTCATTCTGTGAGTTGATGCCCCCAGTTATGAGGAAAATATCTGCATGCATTGGGTTTCCTGTGTTTATAACTCCAAATCTCTCCACATCATAAACTGGTGTGGTGCATGCTAAAACTTCTATATCGCATCCGTTACAACTGCTTCCATCATAGTGAAGCAGCCAAGGCGATTTATGTATTGTGCTCATTATCCTTCCCCCTAACTTCTGATTATCTCAAGTAAGAAAAGATTCATTCCTGCTGCGACCAAAGTCACTCCCCAAGCAAGCTTTAACATCAGCTGCCACTTGACCCTCGCAGAAGTATTGTCGATAAGAATCTCTAAAAACCACACTGCCAGAATTACAGCAATGGCTCCAATTATTGAAAACGGATTTTTGTTTATTAAAAACAGTCCTACAATTCCGTATAGGATTGCATTTTCATACCATTCAGCCAGCGTAACCATTGCATATTCCTTACCGACCATCTCTGAGGTAACACCCTTGATTACCTCCTGATGTGCATGATGAGATGTGGCAATATCAAATGGTGATTTTCTGAATTTGATTGTAAGGATAAATACGAATCCTATAAAAAATCCCGGCAAAAATACAATGTTTGAATAGTTACTATTCAGTACAATATTTGCCACATTAAAGGTCTTTGGCTTGGTAGCCAGATAAAAACCTACGGCTACCAAAAGCTCCATTGGCTCACATGCCATTATCTGTATCAGCTCTCTGTGTGTGCCCTGAGTGCTAAAAGGCGAGTGGGTTGTGGTGGATGCTAAAATCAAAAACATAGCTGATGTAGATAGTGCAAATACCACAAGTAATAAATCAAATCCCGCAAAGAAAAGAATTCCCGACAACACGATGAAGCACAAATATGAGCGAATCATAAAAAGCTGCATTATATTGGCGCTTAAAAATTCTTTTTCAAATAATTTTTTTAAATCGTAAAATGGCTGAAGCACCGATGGTCCTCTTCGTCCCTGCATTCTGGCTGAAAGCTTTCTGTCAAAACCATCAAGCAGCCCGATTACAACAGGCGCTCCAACAATATAGCAAATTGCAAGTATTATTCTTATCTGTACAGTCATGCCAAAGTACCTCCAATCACAATAATCAAATAAACAATTATGATGAAGGTAGAAATCATAATTGCAGGGGTGAACAGCTTTTTCTCACCCATAATTTCTTCCATATAGAAATTTGCAACATGCATCTCTCGTGGATCACCAGTGGCTGATACAAAATTCATGTTATCGCCTGCATTGGCACCACCCATATAGGTTAAGACTTGTCTGTAGCCTGTATTTTTTGTCATAAGATAATTGATTAAAGGAATAACAAAAATACCTACCAGCAACACTATCATTATGATGATGTTCTGTCTTGAAATGACCTGCTCAACCACACCAAACATTTCTCTGGATAATGGCTTTAAAACATTGACTGATAACCATGGGAAGCCAAGGATTAATGTCACCATGAGAAAAGCGTGGAAAAACATGGAAATATATTCGTTCTTTTTTGTTAAGTCTCTAGACTTTGGTCTCTTAGAAGCTCCAAGAATCTTTGCCATCCATTTTGTCCAGTAAAACATTGTTGTAGCGGAACCAAAGCAAATAAACATTACCATAAGTGTCGATACGTAAACGGATTTTGTATCAATGAAGGCCTTCAAGGCTGCCCACTTTGAAATGAGCATTCCAAAAGGTGCCAAAAACATTCCTGCTATACCGACCATCAATATCAACGCAAGCTTTGGGAAGATAGACATAAGTCCCTGCATATCCTCAACATCACGACTGCCTGTGGTATTTTCGATTGCACCCACACACTGGAATAACATTGACTTAGAAACCGCATGGAATATTACAAGGAATACTGCTGCCCAGATTGTTTCCTCATATCCACAGCCTGTACATGCAACAATCAGTCCCAAGTTAGAGATAGTAGAGTATGCCAACACCTTTTTTCCGTCTGTCACAGAAATAGCCAAGCAAGATGCTGCAAGGAATGTGAAGCCGCCTATCAGAGACACCATATTTCCAACACAATTGTCTACCATTGCTGTTGAAAGTCTAATCAAAAGATAAACACCAGCCTTAACCATTGTTGCACTATGAAGGAGTGCAGATGAAGGTGTTGGTGCTACCATGGCACCTAGCAACCATCCTGAAAATGGAAATTGCGCCGATTTTGTGAGCGCTGCAAAGGCCAACATCGCTATCGGAAGTAGATAGCGCATATCACCCGGATTTATTTTTGCCAGGCGAATCATATCGAAAAGATTTACAGTGTTTAACCACAAATATCCTGCGCATATAGCAACCGCCAATCCACAGCCACCAAGCAGATTCATCCAAAGAGCCTTAAAGGAATTGGTAATTGCCTCTTCAGTTCTGGTATATCCTATCAAAAGGAATGATGTAACCGATGTAATCTCCCAGAAGAAATAGATACTTAAAAGATTTGCAGAAGTTACAAGACCAAACATAGCTCCAAAAAACACAAATATCATGGCAAGGAAAAAACTTCTTCTATCTGTCAGTTCCTTGTGGTGATGGATGTGATAACCATGCATGTATCCTACCGCATAAATACCAATCAGCGAACCAATCACTCCGATAATAATAACCATGATAAATGTAAGATAATCAAATCGCATGGTGTAGGTGTTTGGAAGCTTTGGTCCAACAAACTCTAACAATGTAGGAACAACAGTTGAAACTATTGTTAAAACCGCTATTATTAATCTTTTGTATTTGTAGGAAAGATATGTAATAAAACACATCAAAAGAACATCGCCCACCAGAAAAATATGTCCAAACATCTCCTGGAATGGCAATCTAAAATTCAGTGTCTGACCCCCGTCAATGTACCACCGAATAGCTGTAAATATAGATAGAATCATTACGATTCCACAACCGAGATAGACGAAAAAAGCCCTGCGCTTTGAATTGTGAACACACGCAGGCAAAATCGCCCAAAGAAATGGAAAGCAAATCAATGCTGTCACTAAGGTTTCCATTATTCCCCCTCCTATTATGTTGTAAAAATTTCTATAAATCGAGTTCCGCTGCCTCGATTATAGCCCCATTAAATACATGCACGGATATATAAATCAGTGCGTTCATTAAGATCTATGAAACTGCCATCATCAAGCTTAACAAGTGGGCTTGATAGTGCCCTTTCATTTATCATAGTAATGATACCGCGACTTCCGTCTGACAAAAGCACCCCTGAGCCTGTGTAGGAATGTGCGATATTTTTCAAAAATACCTGAAGTATATTTTGATCATATTTTGCTTTGTCCTCACGCTGGAATTGAGCAATAACCTCAAATGGACAAATGCCTGCTTTGTAGGTACGGTCTGCTGTCATAGCATCGTACACATCTGAAATAGCAATAATTTTAGAATATGGACTTATAAAATCTTTGGTAAGTCCATATGGGTAACCACTTCCATCGTTGCGCTCGTGATGCTGAAGCGCTGCCAGCTTTATTCGCCTGTCTATATCTATATCCCCAAGCAGATTATAGCCAAGCAATGGATGTTCCGCCATCCTGGCAAACTCATCGGCCGTAAGCCTTGATGGTTTAACTAAAATATCATGTGGCACCAATGATTTTCCAATGTCATGGTAAAGGCCACACATAGTAAGTACATCTAACTCTTTTGGGTCTGTGATTCCCAGCCAGCCGCCACACACTCTGGCAATGATAGCCACATTTACACAGTGCATGTAGGTCGTGGTATCTATTTCCTGAATGTTTAGCATCATTGCCATTATTCCAAGGCCGGTTGAGTGTCTGTCAAAGACCATATGTATTTCATCAATCAACTCTTCATCGTTAATTGGAACTTTCTTTTCCACAAAATCTGTGACTATTTTTTCAAGTCTACCAGCGCATTTATTATAGGCACGTTTGAATTCCCTAAACTCTGCGCTATTTACTATTCTCCAGGATTGAGTCTCCCCTATAAATTCATCCGGAGCTTCTTCTTCATATTTGTCTATAGCTTCCTCTTCGTCCTGAATAGCAAGCTCACGTATATTGTAATAAGTAAAATGTAGTAACTGCTGTGCAGTGATAGGAGTACCTGGCTCCGCCAACACCTGTCCCCGTGGACTGAGTACACGCTCAGCCAAAAACATACCAGGTTTAATATCATCTATTGCTATCTTTTTCATACTCACCCCGTCAAAAGCCACTGATGCATAAATGGGAAATGAACCCGCTAAGATTCATTTCCCTTTTAATGCCTTTGATTAATAAAACTACTAACGTGCTCCCTTATCGTAAGGAATACCTTCTGCCTTTGGAGCTCTTGAATTCTGAGATGTAAAGGCAAGAACGATAAGTGAAACAATATATGGGAACATGTTATAAACAGTTCCTGAAATTGGAAGCGCATGTAAGAATCCAATTCCCATGTAAACATTTGATAATGAGCGGAATAAAGCAAATAAAACTGCTGACCATGCAATACGCTCTGGCTTCCACTGACCAAAAATCATAACGGCAAGAGCAAGGAAACCTGCTCCGGCAACACCGTAATCAAAATGCCATGTGGAGTTGGCAGCACAGATGTAGATGATACCACCAAGTCCGCCAAGGAAACCTGACATTAAAACACCGATGTATCTCATAGCGTATACGTTGATACCCACTGAATCTGCAGCCTGTGGATGCTCACCGCAAGCGCGGATTCTAAGTGCAAGCTTTGTCTTGTAGAAGAAAATGATTGCACATACAAGAAGGATAGCAGCCACTACGATGAACCAGCTAAGCTGAAGCTTACCGATGGTAAACATAAATGCATTGTGACCGCGAACATAATCAAGCTTTGCAGAGAAATCTGTGCCGCCTGAACGAGCTGTGTTAAAGCCCTTTACAATAACAGTAGCTGATGCTGTAGCAAGCATGTTAAGAGCTGTACCTATAAGAGTCTGATCAGCCTTGAAATTGATACATGCCACTGCAATCAAGAGCGATGACAGCATGCCCGCTGCTGCAGCTGCTAAAAGTGTAAGAATAATGATAGTAGGTCTTGATGCGTCTGCTGGAAGGAGAACCATTACCATAGCTCCTGCCATGGCACCAAATACCATGATGCCTTCAAGACCAAGATTGATGATACCGCTTCGCTCTGAGAACATACCACCCAAAGCTACAAGAATAAGTACTGCTGAGAAAATGAGAGTGTATTGAATCAATAGTAACATCTTCTACACCTCCTTTTCTTTGTCTTTGTTGTCAGTTGTGTTTGTTGCAGGCTCTGCGTTAGCATTTACAGTTACCTTGCCAGGTCTGTTAAGTATTGTTCTGAAGAATAATACGAAACCGCAGAGGTAGATGATGATTGAAATCATAAGGTCTGCAACCTGAGGGTTGTAGTAGTTTGTGTTGAGATACTGACCACCAAGTGTAATGTACTCAACAAAAAGTCCTGCAATAATAGCTCCGATTGGATGAAGACCACCAAGGAATGCAACAGCGATTCCGTTGAAGCCCATGCCTGGAACTGAAGATGCGATTTTGAAGTGCTCAATACCTGTAAGGTAATAAAGACCTGCAGCCATACCAGCAATTGCACCTGAGATAACAAGTGTAAGTATGATGTTGCGCTTTGCATTCATACCAGAATATTTAGCTGCTTCTTTGTTGTGACCTGTGGCCTTTAACTCGTAGCCAAAGGTTGTCTTGTTTAATACTACAAGGATAACGATTGCAACAATAACTGTGATAGGAATAGCTATTGTCATGTATTCGTTCTTTCCAAAGAATTCACGCATGAAAGCTGGAAGAAGACCTGCTGGATTAACATCCTTGATATCGTAGGTCTCTGATTTAGACTGATTCATACATGATGGAAGACCAAGGATAATATTACAAATGTAAAGGCCAATCCAGTTGAGCATGATACCTGCAATAACTTCGTTGACATTGCAATATGCCTTGAAGAAACCTGCGATTAAGCCCCATACAGCACCTGCTACTATAGCTGCGATTAAGCATAAGAACCAGTTCCATCCAAGTGCAAGTGATGTATAGAGGCTGGCAATAATACCAACTGTATACTGGCCTGCAACACCGATGTTGAAAAGGCCTGCCTTGTATGCAAAAAGAATAGCCTCAGCACAAAGTATTACAGGAACAGATTTTACAAGGAATGACCCCATGTACTTCATGAGAGTAGTCTGGCTGGCTATACGATACTTGAAGAAATTGGTAAGGATAGCTGCCATACCTTCACCTGCATGCTCTGCATTCATAAATAAAAGAATAATGTATCCGATGATGATACCTAATACAGCACACAGAATCGAAGCAAGTAATGTCTGTACTGCTGGTCGTTTGAAAAAGCTTGTCTTTTCCATTACTTAGCCTCCTTTCTGTTGTCTCGTTTTGCACCTGACATGTATAATCCAAGTTCCTGAAGTGTAGTTGTCTTTGGATCAACCTCACCAACTATCTCACCTTCATACATAACAAGGATTCTGTCTGAAAGGTTCATAACCTCATCCAATTCGAGAGAAACAAGAAGGATTGCTTTTCCTGCATCGCGTTCTTTAACGATTTCTTTGTGAATGTATTCGATAGCACCGACATCTAGACCACGAGTAGGCTGAACTGCTACTAAAAGCTCATGCTGTCTGTCCATCTCACGGGCAACGATAGCTTTCTGCTGGTTACCACCTGACATAGAGCGAACTATTGTCCTTGGTCCCTGGCCTGAACGAACGTCAAAGGCCTTTGTAAGTCTGTCTGAGTATTTTCTCATTTCAGCCTTTTTGATGATGCCCTTGTTGTTAAAGGCTGGCTCGAAATATCTCTGAAGAATCATGTTCTCTTCCAGTGAATAGTCAAGAACAAGACCATGTTTATGTCTATCCTCTGGAATGTGGCTCATACCATGAGTATTTTTGTAGCGGATAGATTTTTTGGTGATATCTTCACCGCAAAGTGTAATCTTACCACTTGAAATATCATCAAGACCTGTAAGAGCACCAACGAACTCTGTCTGTCCATTGCCATCGATACCTGCGATACATACGATTTCACCGGCACGTACATTAAATGACACATTATGTACAGAATCATTTGAGTGAAGCTTGCTCTTTACACATACGTTTTCTACTTTAAGTACCTCATCAGTAGGCTTTGCCTCTACCTTATCAACGGCAAATTTAACGTTACGTCCTACCATCATTGAAGAAAGTTCTTCCTTAGTGGTATTTTTTACATCAACTGTGCCGATGTATTTACCCTTTCTAAGGATTGAACATCTGTCAGCAACTTCCATAATCTCATTAAGCTTATGAGTGATGAACAGGATTGATTTACCTTCTGCTGCAAGATCCTTCATGATTTTCATGAGCTCATCAATCTCCTGTGGAGTAAGCACAGCTGTAGGCTCGTCAAAAATAAGAATATCGTTATCACGATAAAGCATCTTGAGGATTTCTACACGCTGCTGCATACCAACAGTGATATCCTCAATAAGTGCATCAGGGTCTACCTTGAGGTTGTACTTATTTGACAGATCAAGTACCTTTTTACGAGCATCCGCTTTGGTAAGGAACCCAAACTTGCTTGGCTCAGAACCCAAGATAATATTGTCAAGTACAGTAAAAATATCTACCAACATGAAATGCTGATGAACCATTCCAATACCTAAATCTGTAGCATCATTAGGGTTGTTGATTTTTACTTCTTTACCATCTTTTTTTATAACTCCCTTTTCCGGTGTATAAAGTCCAAATAATACACTCATAAGTGTGGACTTACCGGCGCCATTCTCCCCGAGAAGCGCATGAATCTCCCCACGCTTTAATTGCAAAGTAATATCGTCATTTGCAATAATGCCTGGAAATTCTTTTGTGATATGCAACATCTCAATTACATAATCTTCCATATTAGAACCCTTTCTAATTTTTTATACTGATAATGCAATCTATGTCTGCAAAACCATAACAATAACCACTGTGCTCAATGGTCATTTTTATGGTCTTGTACACGCTTTATTATACTAATTTTGTTGGTTTTACACAATAGAATATAATGCTAAAAAAGGCCTTCCCGAATTGGGAAAGCCTTAGATTTTTTAATGAAATTACTTGTGTTTAGTGAATATTGTCATATTCCTTTACAGTGATTTCTGTCTTTGGCATAGCATCTGTAGAGTTGCTAACTGTGATTGTTCCATCGTTTAATGAAGCAACAAGTGCCTTGTAATCATCAACTGTGAAGTTTTCCATTGTCCATGTGTCAGTTGGAAGCTGAACATAGTTGAGTGAAGGATCTGTTCCTGATACGATACCAAGGTTTTCAATCTTTCCAGCGTAGTTAGACCAGTTACCTGCTAAGAGGTCTGTAAGTGTTGCATCTACTGTTGCAGCAAGACCCTTCATAGCTGAAGTTACACAAAGGCCTTCAACACCGTAAGCGTTCTCGATTGTACCTGACTGATCAACGTCAACACCGATAACCTTACCGTTAACGCCTGGCTTTGTTGCAGCTTCACAAGCTGATGTGAAGATACCACCACCACAAGCGAATACGATTTCAGTGCCGTTTGAATACCATGTATCCATCTGAGCTGTTACGGCATCATCACCATAGAACTGGCCACCATATACGTAGTTAACCTGAACATCTGATGCGTTGCCAAGCTCAACTGCTGCTGCATCACAGCCCTGAACAAAACCATAACCGTAGCGGATAACAGCAGGAACTGCCATACCACCAAGGAAACCAAGCTTTTTGTAGCCTTCCTTAACTGCTGCATAGCCTGCCATGTAACCAGCAAGCTCTTCCTGATATGTGAATGAGCAGACATTTTCTGGAAGCTCTGACATACCAGCGCCGTCGAAGTCACCCTGTGAGCAGTCAAGAGCGATGATAGTAACGTCTGGATAATCCTCAGCAACGTTTGCAATCATACCAGCAAATAAGTAACCTGGAACGATGATTACGTTATAACCATCTGTAACAGCATTCTCAAATGAAGCGATACGAGCGTCATCAGAATCCTCTGTTGGCTTGTAGTACTGGAAGTCTACTCCATTTTTCTCAGCGAAAGCCTTAGAAGCTTCGTAAGTAGTCTGGTTGAATGACATGTCTGTGATATCACCAGAGTCTGTAATCATAGCAATCTTGTAATCGCTAGATGCAGCGCTACCTGCTCCCTCTTCTGTTGTTGCAGCATCTGAAGATGCAGTGTCACTGCTCTCTGAAGATGATCCACATCCAACAAACATAGTAGCTGTCATAGCAGCCACAAGAAGTACGCTTAATAACTTCTTCTTCATTCTTTAATTCCTCCTATTATCCTGTTTTCGTAATTAGTTGAAAACACCTATATAAAATTATAAAGAATTTTGTAAGTTTTGCAATATAGAGTTATTTTATCTAATGAAAATAATTATATAATGATTATATTTCAAGGTTCTCAGGTCCAAATCCAAGTGGTAACAATTCACTAAGAGTCATTGTTTTTATTCTGACTTTGTCTTCGGTAAGATTGTTTAAATCTGTCACATCATCAACTTCTGCAAGATAAACCTTGAAAGTATCTGGAGCGACAAATTCTCTTAAGACCTGTCTGCACACACCACATGGTGCGCAAAATGGTAAAGCTTTAAGTTTGTCCATACCACCAACAACAGCGATGGACTCGAATGTTTTGTAGCCTTCGCTCACTGCTTTGAAAATTGCTGTTCTCTCGGCACAGTTTGTTGGAGTGTAGCCTGCATTTTCAATGTTGCACCCCTTGAAAACCTTGCCATCTGTAGTAAGAAGAGCTGCTCCTACTTTATGACGAGAATATGGTGTATAGGCCATTTCTCTAGCTTCAAGTGCAAGCTTAATCAGTTCAATTTCTGTCATATTAATCACCTATCTCGGCCGCGCTAAGCTCAGTATCATCTGCTGCGATGTATACCTTTGCCTGACGACCCCATTTATTATTTGGAAAATACTCAATAACTTTATTGAAGCATTCCATTGCAGAGTCTGTATCCCCTGTCAATCTGTAGCAATCACCAAGTAGGAACAATGCTGCACCTTCATTGTATTTTTCATCCGTATCTACAACATTTTTTAGATTAATGATTGCGCTCTCGTAATTTTCTTCTGTATAGAAGGCGTTGCCCTCTTCATAATAGCCTTCAGTCATAGCCGGGCCAAGTTCTGCATATAGATTGTCGTATGCAATCTGTCCCTGCTCGCCCATAACATCTTTTGTGACAAGCTGAATATATTCACAGGCGGTTTTGCTATCTCCTGAAGCATAATAATTCTGAGCCGCCCAGAGATTGTCATAGGATGTAGAAACATCCTGCTTATTATCAAACGCAGAAAGGCTTGTTTTAAGTTTATCTATCTCCTCCTGTAGGGCATCATTTTCTGAACGAGCCTCAGCTAAAGTTTCGTTTAAACTGATAACCGTTTGGGTGTTACCATCCGTCATGTTGCTACGGACAGTTGGAACTACAAGGAAAAAGCAAATCAAAAGTCCTACAACAAGTCCAAGAAGAATATTAACAAGACTTGTTCTGGTGTTATCAAGCATACTTCTAAGAGAAGTTTCCGTCATGATAACAGTATCGTTTCCATCAGAAAATGAGATGACATCATTTTTCTTTTTGTGTCTTTTATTACTTTCCTTTAATCTGGCCTTAATCTCATGATTGTAACGAATCGTTGTAGTATTGTTGTTATCTATTTTAGCAGCAGCTGTGAGAACTTTTCTAGCATCTGCAAATTTACCATCCTCGATGTATATAAGTCCTAACAACTGATGAGCCTTTAAAAGATTAGGATTCTGGCTAATTACTTTTTTCAGCTGAATCGTAGCCAAATCCCTGTTGCCCGACTTACAGTATTCAATTGCCTGATTATACTTTTTGATAGTGGAATTTAGTTTACTTAGAAGTCCAGGGTCGCTTTCTATCTCTGCCAAATATCTGTCTGCATCCGGATTATCATTTTCCTGCAGATTTTTAGACAATACCCATTCATTAATAGCTCTGACTGTCTCCCCAATCTGATAGTAGCACAGTCCAAGCAAATTTCTGGCTCTTGTATTGTATTTGTAATACTGTAAAGATGATTTAAGTGCCTCAATAGCACCTGTCATATCCTTTACTTTCGCTTTTTCTAAGCCCTGATTATAGAACACGTAAGAAGTGTAAATTATCTGTTTGTATAACAAAATATCGGCGCCGCAGTTGTAACAGATTTTACTATTAGCTACTTCGGCACCACACATAAAACATTGCATATTATTCTCCGTAAAAATCGCTATTGCTTTGTAGTGTTATTCTGAGCTGTCATGTTATAAAGCAAATCTGTAAGGTCTGTTAAATCTCTGGCCTTGATATCTGCCTCCGCCTGTTCTACTTCAATGGCTGGCTCATACTTTTTAAGTTCTTCCTCGAAATCGATCATTTTTCCCTCTTTATCTAGTGAAGTTATTTTTTATTTTTCGGGAGACTGGCTTCTCCAACTAATCTTGTCAACTTTATTCCTTCAGGGCTCTTGCTGATTTCCACGCGATCATGATCACTATTGATGGCCACATTGTGATCATCAACAGATACATTGGTACCTGCATAGAGTCTGCGGAATACTTTGATAGTAGCATCCTTTCCTGAGACAATTATCTCTTTCATCTTTGACAGACGTTTAGTCTCTTCAAGAACGATAGCTTCGTCACGAATACGCACTCTAAGAAGCTGCATTCTACGTGGATCTTCCTTGTAGTTGATTCCACGCTCCTGCCCTATTTTATCAAAGTCTTCTATACCCTTTTTGATTTTCATTACGTTTGAATTGATGGCTTCGATTTTGTTAGCCAACATTTCAAAGGCGGCAATTCTTTCCACATCAACGCCTACTGCAACGTTGGTGATTGTTCCAAAGGAATTACCAATGTCGTTTACTTCTATTCCTTGAACTGCAGAAACATAGCCTCCTATGATAGACGCATTGTTTCCATTCAACTCCACACGACCATTACAACTAATCTTGCTCTTAAAGAAATAATCCGCTGTTATATTTCCATTGCAAGTAATAGTGGCGTACTCAACAAACTGAGCTGTCAGGGTGCCACCGCAATTTATAACTGTTTTTTCGTTGCCCTTTACTCCGGACAAAAGGAACAAATCCTTACCAGAGCGAATCTCCGAATCCTCGATTAGGCCATCAATGATAACATTGCCTGCTGCATCGATAATCGCACCATCATGAACGCCGCCATGGATAATAACGTCACCATTAAACTTAATATTTCCGGTTTCAATTCCAACATCTCCCTGAACCTCATGTACTGGAGATATTAAAATCTTGCCTTGTTGAACCTCAATTTTGCCTGAGATTAGCGCTGTATAGGTAAGGTTATCCTTGGAACGATCAAAGCCACGTCCAAACAATGGTGGTAAATCACGAACCGGTTTCGGCTCTAATATCTGGCCTCTGACAGACATACCCCTAGACCCTTGAATTGCAGGATGATAAATAGCGATAACATCACCCTTTTCCACAGTCTCAATAGTCTTAATGCTCATGTAATCAGCTGTTCCATCAGGACGTATTGTAGGCTTTCTATTAAATTTAGTTTCAAAGGTGTATTCAAAATATCCTGGAGTACCCTGCTGTTGAGGTGTTCCCTCGGCCACCTTTATAGCGCGGCCATATATAGGATTATCCGCAAGTCTCTCCAAGGCATCCTGATCAATTCCAAAAGTAACATTGGCGCTATGCAAGAACCCAAGTAACTGAGACGCAGTAAACCTGGGCACTTCATTTTTTCCATCTGGAATCTTGAAGGTCAATGTAGCCTCCAAACCATTGGATGATACCTGAACTTTTGGTGCTTGAGCTGGTATAGGCCCTGCCATAAGAACCCCCTAAACCAAATAATAAACTAGAAAATGTACTATCTACATGCGCAAACCGCACAATATAGATAGTACAATTATAATTCTCTATTTTTACTTTGTCATGATGTTCACGAAATTTTTTACTTTTTCATTAAAATTTCACTTTTGCGTTATTAATACTTTCCGTCGTTTGGAAGCCCCTTAACGGCCTTTACAACACGGCTTGTACCAAGTCTTGATGCGCCAAGATCAATAAACTTCTGTGCGTCATCAAGTGATGCGATACCACCAGCAGCCTTGATAAGCTTGCCGTTTGTCATGTGGTCTGCCATAAGCTTGATATCCTCAAATGTTGCTCCGCCTGTTGAGAAGCCTGTAGATGTCTTGATGTAGTCTGCATCAGAGTTTGAAACTACTTCACACATCTTGATTTTCTCTTCATCTGTAAGAAGACAGCACTCGATAATAACCTTTAAGAGCTTACCCTTGCAGGCAGCCTTGATTGCATTGATTTCAGCAAGAACATCATCGTAACGTCCTTCCTTAACCCAACCAACATTGATAACCATATCTACTTCTTCAGCGCCATTATCTACAGCGTCTGATGCCATGAAGCACTTAGAAGCTGTTGTAGCATAACCATTTGGGAAGCCGATTACTGTACAGATTGGAAGGTGTCCACCCTGCTCCTTAACGTAATCTGCTGCCTGCTTTACAAAACTGGCTGGGATGCACACTGAAGCTGTTTCATACTTCATGCCGTCATCCACGATTCCTTTGATGTCGTTCCATGTTGCATCAACCCCAAGTAAAGTGTGATCGCATTTGCTTAAAATGTTTTTAATATCCATGATTACCTCCTGACCCCTCATCCGCCCCTCCGGGGCACCTTCCCCCAGCGGGGGAAGGCTATTCTTTGGCTTCCCCCGCTGGGGGAAGCTGTCACCGAAGGTGACTGATGAGGGCACCCTTTTAATTATTTTTTAACGCATTGATGCAAGACGAGCTTCTACCTGTTCCATCATTGCTTCATATTTTGCAAGCTTTTCACGTTCTTCGGCAACCTTTGCCTCTGGTGCCTTGCTCATGAATTTCTCGTTTGAAAGCATTCCGCGTGAACGAGCAAGCTCTTTTTCAAGCTTTTCTTTTTCCTTTGTGAGGCGTTCCTTTTCCTTTTCGAAATCTACAAGATCTTCAAGTGGAACGAAAAGTGTTGCATCTGCAATAACTGCTGAAACAGCGTCATCTCCGATGCCAAGCTTGTCTGCCTGAACGATTACATCTGTTGCACCTGCAAGGTTTGCAAATATTGGTGTGATTTCATCGAATATTGCACGTACCTCTGCAGACTCAGCAACGATGTGGATAGCAGCCTTCTTTGAAGGTGGAACATCCATATCTGTACGAAGCTGTCTCATACCACGAACAACATCCTTTGCACGTTCAACTTTTGCTTCTTCTACAGGGAAGTTGTTTGCTTCATCATATTCAGGCCAAGCTGAAAGCATGATAGTTTCTTCCTCGCTCTGAAGTGTGCAGAAGATTTCCTCTGTGATGAATGGCATGAATGGGTGAAGCATCTTTAATGCGTTTGTAAGTGCATACTTTGCTGTGTAAAGTGCTGCATTTTTGCTTGCTGTATATTCCTGAGAGTACATACGTGGCTTTACAATTTCGATGTACCAGTCACAGAACTCATCCCAAATAAAATCGTAAACCTTCTGAACTGCAATACCAAGCTCAAATTTATCCATATTTTCGGTAACATCTTTGGCTAAAGTGTTAACCTTTGAGATAATCCATTTATCTTCTGTTGCAAGGTCGGCATCAGCTGGCTTTGTAACTTCGTTATCAGCAAGGTTCATCATGATGAAACGTGATGCATTCCATACCTTGTTTGCAAAGTTACGGCTGTTTTCAACACGCTCATTGTAGAAACGCATATCGTTACCAGGTGCGTTACCTGTGATAAGTGTAAGACGAAGTGCGTCAGCGCCATAGTTGTCGATAATCTCAAGTGGATCAATACCATTTCCTAAAGACTTTGACATCTTGCGTCCCTGTGAATCACGAACGAGGCCGTGGATAAGTACAGTAGAAAATGGGCTCTTTCCTGTGTGAGCATAGCCTGAGAATACCATTCGGATAACCCAGAAGAAGATGATATCATAACCCGTTACAAGTACATCTGTAGGATAGAAGTAGTCAAGCTCCTCTGTGTTTTCTGGCCATCCAAGTGTTGAGAATGGCCAAAGTGCTGATGAGAACCATGTATCAAGTGTATCCTCGTCCTGCTTCATGTGAGTGTGTCCGCACTTAGGGCAAACTGTAGGAGCTTCTGCTGCAGGAGCAACTACTGTCTCGCCACACTTCTCGCAGTAATATGCAGGGATTCTGTGTCCCCACCAAAGCTGACGTGAAATACACCAGTCGCGGATGTTTTCAAGCCAGTGTAAATATGTCTTGTCGTAGTTCTTTGGTACGAATGTAAGCTCGCCTGTTTTGATAGCCTCGATAGCTGGCTTTGCAAGCTCTTCCATGGCAACGAACCACTGTGGTTTTACCATTGGCTCTACTGTAGTGTTACATCTATCATGTGTACCAACGTTGTGTGTATGGTCTTCGATTTTTACAAGAAGTCCCATTTCATCCATCTTTTTAACGATAATTTCACGGGCTTCGTATCTGTCCATTCCTTCGAACTCGCCACCGTTTGAATTGATAGTAGCATCATCGTTAAGGACATTGATAACTGGAAGATTGTGTCTCTTACCAACCTCGAAATCGTTAGGGTCGTGAGCTGGTGTGATTTTAACAACACCTGTACCGAATTCCATATCAACATATTCATCAGCAACAACTGGAATCTCACGATTTACAAATGGAAGCATTACAGTCTTGCCGATGATATCCTGATATCTTTCATCCTTTGGATTTACAGCAACAGCTGTATCACCAAGCATTGTCTCTGGACGTGTAGTAGCAAATGTAACAAAACGTCCTGGCTCTCCTACGATTTCGTACTTCATGTGCCAGAAATGTCCTGCCTGCTCCTCATGCTCTACCTCAGCATCAGAAATAGATGTCTGACAAACCGGGCACCAGTTGATGATGCGGTTGCCCTTGTAGATGTAGCCTTCCTTGTATAACTTAACAAAAACATTTTCTACAGCCTTTGAGCAGCCTTCATCCATTGTGAATCTCTCGCGCTCCCAGTCAGCAGATGAACCCATTTTTTTAAGCTGATTGATGATACGAGTACCATACTCATCCTTCCACTCCCAGCATTTTTCAAGGAAGCCCTCTCGTCCAAGGCTATCCTTTTCGATACCCTGCTTCTTAAGGTGCTCAATAACCTTTACCTCTGTAGCGATAGCTGCATGGTCTGTACCTGGCTGCCAAAGAGCTGAGTAGCCCTGCATTCTCTTGTAGCGGATAAGAATATCCTGCATTGTATTGTCAAGGGCGTGGCCCATGTGAAGCTGTCCTGTGATATTTGGAGGTGGCATCACAATTGTAAATGGCTTTTTGCTGCGGTCTACTTCTGCATGGAAATAGCCATTTTCCTCCCATTTTTTATAAAGACGATCCTCTAGACCTTTTGGATCATAGGTCTTTGCTAATTCTTTCATCTTTCTGTCCTTTCTAAATAAAGCGGCCATTTAGTGTTTCATGCTCCCGCAGGCCACCTTCCACACTCTCGCTGCGGTCCAGTGGGTCCTCACTCGGTGCGGAGCCTTCCTGCTCGCGCTCGCCTAGGTTGTGTAGCCGCTTTATAAATTAAACCTGTAGCTAAAAACTATCCACTATGTTTTCCTGAACCTAGACTATTAACGCAATTAAAAAAGCCCTGTATACGCATTACTACGTACACAGGGCGACATATACGGTATGGTCGCGTTACCACCTGCATTTATAACTCATCTTATTCCTTACGGGAACGACTCGGGACGGCTTATACGCATAAGCGTTTTGTTCACCACCTGCTCCGAAGCTACCTTCATTAGCTCTGCTCCTAGGTCACCTTTCAGCCGGTGAGCGACCCTCTCTACAGGACGACACTAACTACTCCTCTTCATCATCGCATTTAAAAACTTAATTAATGATATAAATATTTTTTGCTTATGTCAAGGAATACGTGTACTAGTGTTATGTAATTTTAATGTTTTTAAAAATTTCTTCTTGCAATAATTTTTTAACCGTGTTATATTACCGCTTGTCTTTTTTTATAAATCAGGTTGTATCAACCAAATATTCCACAGGAATTAAATCATTCAAAATCACATTCATATTCCTTAACCTCAAAAACAGATAAGGAGTAATGAAATGACAAAGTATATAAATAAAATCACACTATTTTTATCAGCACTAGCCATCGTGTTAATCGTGCTTCTATTAATGCGCTTTAAGGGACTTACCCTGTTCAAAAATGCCAGCGCAAATGAACTAACTTCAGCGGATGCTGTCAAGGAGCTTAACAATTATGTGGACTCTAGTGACGGCTTCACCGATTCTCAAAAAGAGGCTCTGGATTTATTCATCAACGATTATTTCAACAAAAACAATGTAACAACTGAAGAAGACATGGATATTGTCTACCAGATTATCGACGACAAATATGATTCCAACATGAAATCTTTGGAAGATATCAAATCAGAACTTCAGATGAAACTAAATGCATCTTCCAACTCTGACAATATGCGCGTCGATGAAATTAATAAGCTCATCGGTGAAATAGACATCATTCTTAATGACTCAAAGCAAACTTCGGAAGAGTACCAGACTAAATTCAAGGAAGATATTGACAACCTTGAGAAAAACTCCAAGGAAGAATTCGACAAAACCAATTCTGATGTAAATAAGCTTGAGTCAAAGACAAATAATAAATTTGAGGAAGTAATTAAAGACCTGACTGAGCTTGATAAAAAAACTGAAAATGAGTTTACAAATGTTCATACCATTATCGAAGATCTTTCCAAAAACACTATGCCGGAACTTGATGATTTAAATAAAAACTTTAATGAAAAGCTCAACTCACTCCAGGATGAAACATCTGCTAAAAGCGCTGAGTTGCAAGGCAATCTTGATAAAAGTGTGAGCAATTTGACTTCAGATATAAACTCAAAAGAGAATGGATTAAAGGGTCTTATCAGCGAATTAACGGAAAAGCTTCAATCTGAGAGTAAAAATATTTCTGAACTTATTAACAATTTTTCTGAAACATCCAAGCAGGAGGATGAAAAACTAAACACACTCATTGAAGATAATGCAACAGAATTTAGAGGTGAAAATGAAAAATTAGGAAATCAGCTCAACTCGCTTTCTGAAACTGTTGAGGAAAATAATGAACAGCTCTGGGCTGAGATAAACAAACTTCACAAACGTACAACTGATAATGGAGCAGAATTTAGATTTGGATATTCAAATGGTGTCTATGGCTATTACGATAGCATGAACACATTTAAACCATTTTAGAGATGTAAGGAGTAAAAGTATATGAATTTAAAATCTATTATAAAAAAGGGCTTATTACCATTAGCTTTAGCTGCAACTATTGCACTACCATCAACAAGCAATATCGTATATGCGAATGAGTTAATTGCTGAGGAAAATATGGTTGATGGGGCGATATTTGAAGCGAATGCTGTTGATGGGGATGTGGAAGATGAATCTGATGGAGATAGTCTTGAGGAGGATAGCCTTGATAAAGATAGTCTTACGGACGGTGTCTCTGATGATCAGAAGTTTGAAAAAATTATTGTAGAGTCCGATGTGGAAGTGGTTGAAACAAACACTGTAGAGGTCTGCCCGATTAATGTTGATTATACAAAAGAAATCGAAATATATGATGGGTTTATTCCAACCGGTGAAACTACAACTATGTCATTATATACCACTATCGAATTAGAATACGGTGCCTCTCTTTCCTCTATTGATATGAACTCTGATACAGCTTTGATTTTAGATAATGTACAAGAGCTTAAGGGTGAAATTACATCGGGCTACACCATTAAGGCCAGTATAGATTTAGAGGGAAAGGTTTCAATATCTTCTGTTGAAACACAGTCGCTCAAACAGGATTCCACCGATGTAACTGTTTATAAATCAATAGCTACTGTTGAGAAAATTGAAAAGGATGTGGTCTCTAATGATAAAAAGGATATAGAGAATTCAGATGTTGTTAAAGATGATAAAGAAAAATCTGATGTAGATAAATTGACCGGTAACACAGATTCTACCAATGAGGAATGTATCGATGAGGCAACTTCCCATGATGAAAGCAGCGCTGATGAAGCTATACTTAATGAAACTTCTGATGAGACCAATGAGGAATGTCCTGCTAATGATGATAAAACTACCCTTGACGACGATGAGTTTTCAATGGATGTCCCAACTGAAGAAAAATTTAGCGAAGAGGAGGAATAATTGTTGGCTAAAAGATTTAAAAAACTAAAAAAGATAGCCATTGCGGCATCAACTCTATTCTCCCTTTTTTCAGCAAATTTAGTATCATTTGCAAAAGTAGACACTGGTAATAACTATACCTTTATTCCTGCAAGAAGCTACTACGCTAAATATATTTCGGAAAATGCTTCTATGGATTCAGACATCGTGCAGTATGTATGGTTAAAACTTTTTTCTGAGGAATCAAACTGGAGAAATGGGCAATCCTACTATAGTTCTCCTTATTTAACCTGGGGGCATAAATATTACTCTGACTACGTTACAAACGATGGGAAAATTGCTTCTTCGTATAGGACGAATATCACATATAATTCTCAATTTGATTCCTATTTGTATCAAACTATAACACGCAATGATGATTTCATTATCAATTGGATTAATAGTAATCCTGATGTCTTTAAGCAATATTGCAAGACTGTAAAATCTCATCCCGGTTTTGCAAAGGCAATTATAGATTTAACTTCAGGCAGCAACTCAGACACCAATTTTTTAGGTGACGGACAATATGCCAAAAACAATTTATTTTTAAGAGGCGCTGCATCCACTGCAACAAATCGTCATCAGGGAAATGGTTCTGGCGCCAAGTGGTCTGTTACAGCTGCAAATGCAACAGGATATGATATCGATATATTAAAAGTATTGGGAAACAATTACAGAAAACTGAACAAAACACAAAAGGACTGGGTGAGAACTTATTTCAGTTGGATGATAGCAGATTATATTTCTAACCGCAGCAATTCTCTAGCTGGAGAATCTGAGGAGCTTTTAAATATGATTGCAGTTTCTGCTGAAGCTTATGACAGTAGCAATCCTCAATTATTTTTTGATTACTGTATAAATAACACAAATGCAAACATAGGAGAATTCATTGCAAACTCCACCGAAAGTCATGGACTAAAATCTGCTCTTTACACGGGTGTTGATGATATTTCATCAAATACTGATATGTCTGTTATATGGGATTTAAGTGATGGAGACTGCTACTATACCAACAGTTCCTGGATCGGATATAGAGAACCCCAGGGACAATCTGCGGACAATGACTATGACTGGCTCTGCTATAAAATATGTTTTGACTCCGGAGCATACTGGGTAAACCTAAAAAATCTAGTTGCAACAAATCCTACAACCCGCACGCAAATGGAAGACTGGATTATGCGCTACAACACAAAAGCCGCCTCTAGTTCAAATGAATTTGCCAACGCTGTTGCCAGAGCAGGGCAAACTATTTCGGAAGTTGTCAGCAATGCCACCTGGAGTGGTTGTGGAAAAACATGCCCTGAAAATGTATATGGTGGTAACGGAGAAATCCTCTACACCAGGGATAATGCCTTTGACTGTGGTATACACCAAACTGTTCAAGGTTGGAATATAGCCAAGCCACTTGGAGTCGAAACAATTTCATTTACCATTCCTACTCACGGGCTTAATGTTGATTCCACTATATCATATCGCCTTTACGATACTACTAATAACAGAACTGTATCCATAATTGGCGAAGTTTCCAAAACAAGAACTATAACAGTTCCAGCAAAATACGTGTGGAGTTCAACACTCGCCATTGAAGGAATAACCTATTACCGCGATGGTAACCAAGGGCACGTAGAAAGAAGTGGAAGTTGTCCTCAAACCCATCATGGAACTACAACCATCAACTTTACCTATGCCAACGTTTCTGCTTGTGTAGCTAATAATCATGACTTCACATGGACCTATAACTTTTATGATTCAGATGGGAAAATGATTACAGATGATAACAAAACATCTATCCCTGCTTATTGTTTAGCTAGTGGTATATGTAAAAATTGCGGGCACAAGGCCGAATACAAGGACACCCAATTAAAAGTAAATAAAAATGGAAATTCAACTATATACACTGCAGCTTTCGCTCATAGCAGTGTTCCAAACCTAGGCACTAAATCTCATACTGTTTTTGCTCCTACTCAATCATCCTTTGCCACCAGATTTACCCCATCTGTTAATTCAGGATATTTATCAGCCTCATCTGAGCTAACTAATTTTGGACGAACACATAATATTACCAGGGTATATGAGGGTGATGGAAATGCAGTACAATTAGTCACAACCGCAAGTGGTACTGTAGCATTAAAATCAGGCGCGATTGGGGCAGGCGCAAAATCCATAACAGTAAATGCTGTTGGCCATGACATTATCTACAGACTTATGAATCCTATAACCGGGGAACTAAAAGGATCAAGGCAAGAACTTATTGCCCAATCAGGAGCATCAGAGTGCACCTGGAATCTATCAGGATATTCAGATGAAGAATTAGAGGGTGTTTACGTAGTAGTGGAAATGTATTCACGAGATGAAAACTGGGGCGGGCATGCCTTGGGCGAAACCGTAACATGCTCATCCACAGTACAATTCAATTATATAGAAGTAAACTATTAATGTTTTAAGATAGATTTTAGATTAATTTGTAATGCTTAAGTGCATTGTAGATGCCGTCTTCATCAAAGGCTGTGGTTACATAATCTGCTGCAGCCTTTGCTCTATCTGTGCCGTTGCCCATAGCGATACCAACACCTGCCGCAGTGAGCATATCTAAATCGTTTTCACTATCACCGATAGCATAGGTATTTGCTGGGTCAACACCAACAATCTCACATGCTGTGAGCATACCTGTAGCTTTGTTGTGGCCTGCTGGAACTAATTCACATACATCATCACTGTGAACTATAATTGCAAAATCATCAGCAAGTCTGTCAAAACACTCCATGCGCTTCTCAGGGTCTACATCTGTTGTGCATGACATTTTGTTGATTACCCAATTGCCGTAATGTTCGCCATTGATACCTACCAAGTTGTGGCCTAAGTCTCGACGCAATATATTTCCAAATCCGTCCTCAGGACCAAATTCATTATCATCCATGTAGATTTTCTTTGGGCCTTCCAGGATTGGTCTAAATCCATAGCTTCGTATCATCTCGATGGTTTTTACTGCGAAGTCCTTATCTAAGAGCTTTTGATAAATGATTTTGCCATCGATTTCGATGTGGCAACCGCAAGAACATACTATTCCATCGAAACCTAATGCTAATAAGTCTGGGTCATTAATAAATGATCTGGCTCTTCCACTGCAAATAAAAGCGAGATGGCCATTTTCTCTAAGCTTTTTAATGGCCTGTTTGGTACTTTCTGGGATGTATTTGTCGTAGTTCCAAAGTGTACCGTCTATATCAAAAAATACTGCTGATTTCATATTAATCCTTTTTTGTTAACTTTCTAAATAGTTTTGTTTCGAGGCGCTCTGCTCTGGTTACAAATGAAACCTGAGTATCACGTATCGTAATTACGGAATGACCGCTGATTTCATCAATCTCCTGTTCAACATAGTTCATGGTGCTATCCTGAAGACTACGATGAGCGATAATGTTGTGCTTTAACAGAAGGTTAATCACATGAGTCTCAACCCCTGCATCGGCAACCTCGATAAAGGCCTCGTCAATCTTTTTATCGGCAATAAATTCTTCAAGCTTATCAAGACCTATCAACGAATCAAAATGATCGATGTAGTCTGAGGCGCCTTCATTATTCATCGCCACTGCTACAATTTCATAATCGTTTTCAAATGAACCCTTGAGGACTCGTTTGATTACCTGTTGTGAATGGTTACTGTCGCAGACAACGATTAGTTTTGGACAAAGCGCTGAGTGAAATCTGCTGAAACGTATGAAGCATTTAAGAGCGCTTCTTTCAAATAGCAAACATAAATAGCATACAGCAAAGGCTGCGGCATATACGCTTCGTGAAAAGTTCTGAGCTGTCTTGATACCATAAAGTACAACTGTGAAGAAAGCCCAGCTAACAAATACCTGTGCTAACAATGTTTGGCATTCTTTGAAAAAGCTTCTTTTAATAACTCCGGACAAATTCTTGCTGATTAACAAAATAAGGAAATAAACCACAGCAAGAACTATACCATAGTCAAAAAACAATTCTCCATGGTGTACTGTGCTGAGCTCATATCTGAATTGAACCACCAACCAATAGCCAAAAACCAGTGCAACCATATCAAATATTATGAAGTCCGCATGTTTCTTCATATATAGTAGTAATTTTTTCATTAATTGTTCTCCTTAAGAATTTCCCCGTTACGGCATAGCCATGGCCTATACAAACAATCTAAACCAAAGATTGTGTACTGCCCTTGTAAAATTATGCTTGCGATAAAAATACATTCTTTGTAATTTGTTTTTACGTCCTATGTTTGCGAAACACATAAGAACATCTCTTTTGTCCTTTGGCAAAAAATCTGCTTTTATTATTTCGTTCGCAAACAATCTGGATTCAGAAACAAATTCCTTCTTTTTTTCAAAGAAGCTGCCCTGCTTAATATCCTGAATGTTTCTGCCCGCCTTTTCGGAGTCAGATTCAGTTATCGCCCCCATTGCATTTTGCCCTGTTTGTCTATAATACGCCAGAGGCTCATCAATAGCAACCACCTTTCCATTAATGGATGCCAACTCTAATATCAGAGCATCATGCATAGGAATGTTTTTTAAGTCTAGGTATGGCAACATTTTTACCACTAAATCACGGAGTGGTTTGTTGAAGCACATAGTACAACCAGCCGCTGGATTATCAATAATAATCTGGGTATAAGCAGTATTTGAAGGCAATCGTCCAATGTATCTGATGAAAGAATCAGAAAGAATATTAAGCTCTTCATCTACGACCTTCATATCGGTAAATACACAAATCGGGGTGTCAAACTCATCGGTATCCATATGAGTTTTAGCCTTTATCAGGTCAAACTCTGTTTTCTCTAACTTTTCTACAGAGCGTTCGACTTTTTCTTTCAGCCAAACGTCATCCTGATCGCAAAACATGTAGTAGTCAGCATGCACTCTGGTGAGCATCCAAAGGAAATTCTCTTTGGGTCCGCCGCATGGGTGACCAAAATATATCTCTATTTTATTTGGATAATTTTCTCTGTATTCATTTATGATGTCTACGGTATCATCAGTTGAACCATCATCATGAATTACTATTCGAAAATTCTGATAGGTCTGCTCAAGCAAACTGTCTAACTGTTGTTTTAGATACCTACCACCATTGTAGGTGGCCAGTAACACTGCTACATCTTTCATTATCTGTTAAACCCGTATCCTGTCCCAGTTTTTTTCTTGTAGATAATATTGTAAATAAACAAATCCAGATTTGCCAGGGAGCATGTTATTTTACCAATGGTATTGCTGGCCCTAAACTGATTTTTGTAGGTAATCATTTCATGGAGAGTATATATATCTTCCTGTTTGAAATAATCACAGTCATTTAGTAAATCTATAAAATCATAAACTGATTCGTCAGTTACAGTGGTATCTGCTGATATATTTGCGGCTGTATATCTGTGAGTATATAAAGCCTCGTCTAAGCACTTAAACTTCATTCCCTGGGCAAGCATTAAAAGCCAAAGGAAGTAATCATCAGCACCATTTTTTGACATTATATGTGTCTTCCAGAAATCTGGAATAGAAGATTTTCTTATCAGACACTGCCCTGGTGAAATGATTTGGATTCCTACTTTTAAATATGTTTTCAAATCCCCAATCAGTTTCTTGTGATAGCTGTTTCTGTACCACAACAACTCACTACCATCAGCTTGCTCCAGTCTGGCATTAGCAACCTCAACATCTGCATCATCTGTGGCAATAGCTTTCAGGAGTTTTATCAAAGCTTCTCCTTCCAACGAATCATCCTGATCTAAAAACATGATATAATCACCGGTTGCCTCTGCCAGACCTGCAACACGACTGTAATGTATTCCTCTGTTGTTTTCGTTTGTAATGACTTTAAAAAACTGACCCTGAATGTTTGGCGCTTCTAGCCTTTTCCATGGACTGTCATTTACTAAAATGGCTTCCAGCTCATGACCTTTTTTCTGCAGGCTTTGCTGATTTGCAAGAAGGCAATTAACAAGCGTTGCCATATATTTTTCACCCTCGTAAAAGGGAGTAATTACTGTTATTTTCATTTATGCCCCATCCTATAGAATAATGAGTTTCCTCTTTTGCTTTCGGAAACCTATAGTTTATTTAAAAAAGACCTCGTAAAGATTATTATAACCTTTACGGGGTCTTCTTGTCTATTTAGAGCCAGAACCCTTTACAACAACTGCTACTGTTTTGAAAAGAATCTGTAGGTCCAAACCAAGGGACCAATTTCTAATATATTCTGTGTCTAGTGCAACAACTTCTTCAAAGTCCTTAATATCGCTTCGACCGCTTACCTGCCACATTCCTGTAAGACCTGGACGACCGGCAAGTCGTGCTTTGTGATGAAGCTCATATTGAACGAATTCGTTTTCTGTCGGTGGACGAGTACCTACCAATGACATATCACCTATTAAAACATTCCAAAACTGTGGAAGTTCATCAATAGAGTATTTTCTGATGAAGTGGCCTGCTGGGAAAATACGTGGATCATTTTCCATTTTGAACATGAGTCCATTCATTTCGTTCTGATCCATCAATTCTTTTTTGCGTTCTTCGGCATCAGTGTACATGCTTCGGAATTTATAGAATTTGAACCTACGACCATTTTTACCTATACGAGTCTGAGAGAAGAACACAGGTCCTGGTGCCTGGAGCTTGATAACAGGTGCCAAAAATACAAATGCTATAGCACAGAAAACCAAGCCAACCAAACCGCCGATGATATCTAGTGTACGTTTTGCAAATGCCTCTCTGTTAGTAGCCATATGCATACTGGTGGTCATAGTAATATAGTCACCATAGTATTCTATTGTGCGGTTCTTCATCAGATGTTCTGTATGAATAAGGGAAATGTGAACTGTACATCCCAAATCAGTAAGTCTTTCTGCTAAAAGTTCCTCGCTGTATCTGTTCTTTCCATCGATAAACACTTCATCGACTACATTTGTACGAATGTACTCAAAGACAGAATCACAATCTCCTACAACAGGAACTCCCTGAATCTTTTTACCTACCCAGTTTTTATCGATAATGGCGCAACCTACTACCTTATATTCAACGTAGTCTGAACCTGCAAGCTGGCTTAGGCAATGATTTATAGTGCTTGAGTCTGCAATGATAAGCATTGTAGATTTTGTACTATCATCATGCTTCCTGTAGCGAATCAATCTTTTGAAAACAATGCGGAATGCAAACATGATTAAAACCATCATGCCTGCCCATGCAAATATTACTGTGCGGGAAATGCGATTTGTGTATCTGAAGGCTACCAAAAATATAAGGATGCCTGCCAGATTGACAAATGAATGAACTACAACAGCCATTAATTCCTGCCACTTATTTCTGTGTACTATTCCTGTGTACGGATCTCGCAAAGAACAGTTTAAGATGCTGACAAATATGATCATTATAAACATGTTTTCGTAGATATATTCATGAGGAACAATATCTGAAAAAACAACTCTGTCAAATCTAAAAAATAAAGCTAAACCCAACGCAAGTAGTGCGGCCAATGTGTCTAATGTGATGAAATCCCAATGTTTTGCCCAAAATTTCTTCTTTTTTCTATACATTAGACAACCCCTTTATAATACTACGCCATTCTGCTGAAGAAGCTCTCTGGCACTATCAACAGAATCTACACCATGAAGATTCTTGATAGGAGCGAATTCATGAACTCTGTCTACCTCAAATGCAAGGTTGTTGTCCATCATGTGAATCATATCAAGAACTAATAGCTCAAACTTATAGCCGTTTGGCTCTGTTGGAGAAATCTTTTCTCCATTTTCGTTGATGTAAGGGATTTTCTTTTCTACTACATGAACAACCATGTTGTTATCAACGATTTCATCAAGCTTCTCAACTGCAAATAAGTAGTTAAGAATAACGCCATATTTGTAAAGAAGGCTTCCGTCCTCTGCCTTTGCTTCAGACATTTCCTTTGACATCTCGTAGTATTCAACGATGCTTGGCTTGCCATCTTCAAGGCAAAGAAGACCCATCTTTTCAGCTGGCTCTACTTTACGAACAACCTTAGAGCCTGATACATATCCACCAAGGATTGTAGCGCCAATAAATAGAGGATCAGCAATTCTCTGAAGAACATTATCTACAGCAAATACATTAATCCACTTAAGACCCTTTGCCTCGATATCGCCCTTAAGACCTGCCTTGAGCATTGATGCATACCAACCACCATTACCATTTGGTGATGTAGCAAGACGTCCTTCCTCTTCAAGAAGAAGCTTTCCATCGTAATCAACCGCACACGCCATATCCTGAATGAAGAACTTAACGTATTCTGGGTTGTAACCGAAATAGTTGTGTTCCTTGAAGAATGCCTGTGTAGCCTCGTCATTTTTCTCACTAGTCATGATATAAAGTGGTACAAATGCATCAGCCTTTTTAACTACATCCATGAGGTTGTTAATGAGGCACTCAAAAATGAAAAGCTCATGTGTCTGTCCAACATTGTAGCAACCCTTTGGTAAATCAAAGCCAAGACGTGTGCCCATTCCTCCTGCAAGAAGAACCGCACCAACTTCACCCTTTTTGATAGCCTCAAGACCTGCAGCTTCAAACTCAGCCTTTCTAGCCTCAATCTCTGGAAGCTCAATAGCTGGTGGTACCGCAAACTCGCCTCTAACATCTGCTGAATCATTTCCAATAAGCTTGAAATCTGACCAGTTGATATTTTCAATCTGCGCAAGCAAAGATTCTTTTTTCTCGTCTGAAAGATTATCAAAGCCATTCATTACGTGGCCCTGACCAGCCTTTTCCAATAGTTCAATTGCTTCTTCTTTATTCATTTCTCTCCGTCTCCCTATCCCATATATTCTGTGAACTTATACAGCCTAATATTCGATCGTTCACAGTTTATTCACAAGTGTATATATGATACTATCTTTTGCGCAAAAAATGTGCATAAAAATGGTACAAAATTATACTGCATAATGGTTATTTGACACACTAACTTCAGCCAGCGTCCTTTATACCACACCAAATGATGTTTCGCCAATTAATGACTGAGTTACATCACTTATTTCATAGTTATATTTGCAAATAAGATTTACACCATTTTCATCAAGGACCTTCAGATTTTCATTTATATAATTAGTAGCTGAGGCCAAATCCTCTTTATTACCATCTAGAACAGCATATAAGAAAATTTGTCTCATTCCTGAATTTTCTGGGATAGTATCTCCAACCTTATAATTAGGATTTAGTGATAATGTATTCAAATTCTCCTTTATCAGGTCAAGTCCACTTATCTCTGAAATTGTGCTAGGATTTACCCATACACAATATGCCTTTGTATTAGGTATTACAGGGAGATTACCCATAAGCTTTTCCTTTTCTTCAGTAACTCCTATAGCATAATCAATCATACAATTGCATATAAACTCACTACTCATAGTCTTTGCGCCAGGTAAACGATAGTTCATTTCAATAACAGCAGGCTCGCCATTATCTATAATAAATTGAATACTGCCAACACCTGCCTGACATCCTATTCCTGAAAAAAGATTTTTCAATGGTTTTTCCAACTTTTCCTTAATTAGAGCCATATAGTTTGTTGGTGTTCCACCAAATAGGAAAGGTCTTCCGCCCTTTTTATCGCCTAATACATCACCAGACTCGACAAGAATAGGTTCACCATTTACAAAACAGAATAATAATGACACCTCTTCTCCGGCAAAGAACTTCTCAACAACCACCTTTTTTGCATCTGACTTCTCATAGGCATCTCTGTAGCCAGCAATAAGCTGCTCTTCATCGAAGCAAATATGTAGTCCTATGCTGCTGCATCCATCCACCGGCTTAACTACTACAGGGTATTCTATTGCAGCCAAATCACTAGCCTTAAGATTAATATCCAATTGAAAATCCTTAGCAACAGGAACGCCATACTTAATACATTCTTCCTTAAAAAGCTGTTTGTTATTGACAATTTTCCAAGCTTCATCAGAAGCATAAAATGGGAAGCCAAGTCTCTTGCAAAGCTCTCTGTTAGCAGACATACATACTTCACTGGCACCACACAAAACTGCTGTAATACCAGCTTCTTTTGCCTTTTCTTCAAGCTCATCAATTTCAGTAACACTAATGTCCCAATACTCGTCTGCCATTTGCTTAACTGGTGAATCTTCAACTGATAAATTATCAGTAACAATGGAGTATATACCTCTCTCCTTAGATAGTCTTAGCAAAGTATCCACATGCAAGTTGTTGCCTAAAAATAAAATCTTGTCCATCATTCTCACCTTTCACTCATTTAGTATCCCCCTGTTTGTCTCCCCTATTTATAAAAGGCCAATATTAAACTGCGTAACCTTTTTCAAAACGATATCTGCAAAGTAAATCCTCGCCAGTCTCAGAAATAACCTGAATATTATCGTTTACGGATTTAATAAATTCATCTGCATGTTTAGGGTCTGTAAAGGCCATAATATAACCAAGAACCTGTCGCATGCCTGTTTCGTCCTCAATCACATCTCCAACCTGTCTAAACTGCTGAACACTATACTTTTGTGGCTGTGCTTTAAACTCATCCAAGCCTTTGATTTCTGCAATCTTGCCTGGCTTAAGCCATAATGCATAGCTTGCAAACTGTCCCTTTTGTCTCTCTGGAGAAATACCACTGTCCTCTCCAAGGGCATTATCAAGCATGGCTGTACAAAGAATTTCTTCCCCTGGGAATTTTCCACCTGGAAGTCTGTAGTTCATCTCAAGTACTGCTGCTTTTTCACCATCTGTAATTACCTGGATTCCGGCAGTACCAGCCTTTATTTCTAATAAATTAAACAGTTTTTCTATTTGCTTTTCAAGTCTTTTCTCAAAAATATCCTTGTGCTTAGTAGGAGAGCAACCAAATACGCGTCGAGATGCATCATGCTTACATGCACAATCATCACCTGATGCAATAAAGTGTGATTGACCATTTAAAAAGGCATAAATAATTCCAATCTGTTCGCCTGCAACGAACTCCTCAACTACTACCTTTTTGACTTTAGACTTTTCATATGCATCCTTGTAGCCCTCAATGAGTTCCTGCTCATTATTACAAATGTGAAGTCCCAGACTTGAACAACAATCAGTAGGTTTTACAACTACCGGGTACTCTATATTTGCTAAGTCCTCAGCATTAAAATTGATATCTAAATCATAATCTTTAGGAACTGGTAATCCACATTCTATGCAGGCCTGTTTAAATAAAATTTTGTCATTTGTGATATTCCATGCTTTCTCATTGGCATAGAATGGAAGATTGAGTCTTTCACATAATTCTTTATTGGCCTTTATACATACCTCTGAAGAACCACATAATACAGCTGTTACGTTTTCCTCTTTGCATTTTTCTACGAGGACATCATAATCAAATACACTAATATCCCATGCTTCATCTGCCATAGCCTTAACTGGAGATTGCTCAACTGTAAGGTTGTCAGTTACGATAGTGTAAACTCCTCTGGCTTTTGCATATTTAATAAGTTCATCCACGTGGCAGTTGTTGCCTAAAAATAATAATTTCTTCATAATATAAAACCTAACTAAACTTTCTATAAAACTTTTCCTGGTTATCTACCAAGGATTTTATTAATAACTCTTTTTCTCTGTCTCTTCTTATGTAGGTCTTTTATAAATTTTGTATTGTTTGCATCATTGATGATTTTTCCAAGAATCTCATCATAATCATTTTTGTTAAATTGGCTTGCATTATCCTCAAGTTTATTAAGCTCATAATTTCGACGTTCATCAAAATCAAGCTCAAGCCCAACAGCTTCTGCTATTTTTTCCATGATTTTCATACCTTCAAGGTAATTTATTACATTTTCTTTGCTGTAATAATCATTTTTTGAAGACCATGAACCACTATTTGCATTTAGCACATATCGATATGCTGCGAAATACTCACCCATGTTGTACATCTTTCCTACTGAAAGCATGAGTAAAACCTGGCTTCTATCAATCAAAAATCTTGGATCAACATCAATCTTTGTAATTTTTTCCTGAAGCTTTGCGTATCCCACCTTTCTGTACAGAGATGTAGCAGTCTGTCCAGGTAATAAATAGTCCTGAAATGCCTTTACAGTATATTCTCCGCCTTCTTTCATGAAACCGCTATACTGTTCCCTATCTGGCTGACGCACTTCGTTTTCATCAACAATCTGGCAAAGTCCAAAGCAAGCCACATAATCCTGATGAGAATCTAAGAAATCCACCTGTTTTTGAAGCTTGTGGTCATCAATCCAATAATCATCACCCTCGATGAAGGCGACATATTCACCAGTTGTGCGCATAACAAGGTCTGCTGTATTGCCACCCATTCCAAGATTTTTCTCACGAATAAATGGAACAATTATATCTGGATATTTTTCTGCAAATTCTCTAACAACAGCAGCTGTGCCGTCTGTAGAGCAGTCATCTCCTACCAATGCCTCAAATTCAAAATTTGTCTTTTGATTAACTACACTCTCTAATGTGTGTCTAATGTATTTTTCCTGGTTGTATGTGGCTATAACAACGCTTACTTTTTTATTTCCCATTTTTACTCCTCCGGCACATCGCTTGGAGATTCATAACCATCTACCAATGTGAATGCATTTAGTAATTCTTTTATTTGTTCCTCTGAGCAGAACATCATAACGTCTATTATTGATAAGTTTGGAATAAACTCATCACCAAACTGGTGGTAAGATATATCCGAATTAGTCTGTACAAACTTTAAACCCATTCCATTTTCTCTGAAGAAATCCTGGAAATATAGTTTTCTTCCACCAATGGCATTATAATATTCATCTGCATTTCTGGCTTTGCAGATGGCAATTACATAGTGCTCTTTGGCATAGACATTATGAAGTCTTATAGAAGGATCATCTGTAGTGCGAATAATAGGTGTATCTATACCTAAAGCTTTAGCAGTGCGTCTGATTGCATTTGCTAAAAAGGCCGCAAGATTTTTACCTTCTTCTGTGAGCCCATAATCAAGGACATCTTTGATAAGAGCATACACTCTTTCAAAATTAGGCGCCTTGGCATATGCACTTTGGATTGTAAGGAGCATTTTGTCAATTTCTGCTTCTGTAAGTCCAACCTCATGTTCATTAATCATTTTGTTCTGAGACTGCTTAACTACAGGAATTCTAAAATATGATGGAGCGCCATTCATAAGTATAGAATTACGATTAATATAGCCTCCCTTGATGTAGTTCACATCTTCTGCAAGAACATATTCATCTACCGCATTCATCAGCTGCCAATAACCAATGTATGGGAAAAAATATGGCTGCATAATTCCTAATTTCATAACATTACCTCTCGTAATATATTATTTAGTTTTTGCATTGGCTTCGATAATATCACATATCATCTTGACCTGATCGAGCCTTAAATCTGTATAAAGCGGAAGGGTAAGTACTTCCTCAGATAGCTTTTTGGCTATAGGTGTTTCTCCCCTGAAACCAGCATCCTTATAGCAATTAAATTCATTGACAATTGGATAAAAATATTTTCTGGAATGGACATGATTATACGATAATATTTCAAACAACTCATTTCTGTCCATACCATAGGTTTCTTTGTCTATAAATATTGGGCAATAAGTATAATTAAACTCATTGCGAACCTCGTCATAATCAAGGAAGCGGATACCTTTGATATCTGAAAGGCGCTGCCTGTAATACGTAAATAAATCTTTCCTCTTTAAGCGATTTTCCTCAAAGTGTTTGAGATTACATAATCCCATGGCCGCCTGAAATTCATTCATTTTGGCATTGGCACCGACAAATTCTACATGCTCTTCATCCATGATTCCAAAATTGTGAAGCTGATAAACCTTGGTGAGAGTTGCTGTATCATGTACCACTGAAAGGCCGCCCTCTATAGAGTTAAAAGCCTTTGTAGCATGAAAGCTGAACATACATGCATCACCATATTTTGCAGAGCTTTTACCATTAAACTTTTCTCCAAAGGCATGGGCTGCATCATATATAACCTTTAGATTATGCTTTTTTGCAATTGCTTCGATTTTTTCTACGTCACATGGCATACCATATACATGAACCGGCACAATGGCCGATGTTTTGTCTGTGATTAATGACTCAATTTTGTCTGGATCCATAGTGCAGTCACTTTCTCTGATATCACAGAATACCGGAGTTAGGCCATTTCTTACTATTGCATGTGTAGTGGATGCAAATGTAAATGGAGTGGTAATTACCTCGCCCTTAAGCTCCATGGCTTGCAATGTCATTTCAAGAGCCATGTGACCATTACACATTGGAAGGACATGCTTTGCAGATAGAAAATCCATCAGCTCTAGCATAAAAAGTCTTGTGTATTTGCCAACGTTTGTCAGGTTATGGGTTTCCCATATATCCTGAAGATACTTCATGTACTCCTCCATTGGCGGAAGGACCGGTTTGGTGACGAAAATCTCTTCCATTATTTATACTCCTAAAAATCATTCATAAGCTGAGCGATTTCAGCTTCATTTATAACTGTAACCTTGGTATCGCTGATTCTATACACTCTGTCACAAGCCGATAATACACTAGGGCGGTGTGTAGTAAGGATACAGGTACGTTTGCTATCTTTTTGCATAATATTGCTTAATACTTTACGCTCTGTGGCAACGTCGAGAGCTGATGTAGCCTCATCCATAAGAAGGATTGGTGTCTTGCGAAGGATAGCTCTTGCAATGGCAAGTCTCTGATTTTGACCTTCTGAGAAGCCGATACCACTTTCACCGATGTTGTGGTAGATGCCGTCAGGAAGCTTTTGAACAAAATCGTATGCACAAGACTGCTTCAGGGCATCTATAATTTCTTCATCTGTTGCGTCTGGTGCGATGAGTCGCATATTTTCCGCGATAGTACCGGAAAGCATTGTGTTGCCCTGTGGAACATAGGCAATGAGTGGTCTGGTCTCAGGTGAGAGACTGCGTTTTGAAGTAATATCTCCTTCAGCACATGCATATACTTCTCCCTGCTGCACATTAAGAATTCCGAGGAGAATTCTAAGCATTGTAGTTTTTCCTTCGCCTGAAGGACCTACAAGTGCTATGATTTCGCCAGGATGCGCTTCGAGAGATACCTGGTTGAATATATTTCTGCTGTTTTTGTAGGCGAAGCTCATATCCTTTACCTGTACAGCAACACCTGTGTTCTTTGCTTTATCCATAAGTGCATTGAACTCTGGTGTAACAATTTGTTCTTCGTTTGGTATATCAAGTATTTCCTTGACACGTTCTGTCGAAACAGCTATCTGAAGCGATACTGGTATAAGATTTAATAATACTTTTCCAGAGGTCGCTATTCTAACAGCCATCATAATGACTACTGTCAGTGCTCCAAGTGTCATAACACCTGTGTTTACTCTATAAAATGCCCATGCAATACAAATGATTCCTGAAAAAATACCGCCAAGATATGTAACTCCCCATGATAGTAATGAGAATACATTTGATTTCATATCTGCAGCATATCTTTCCTTTTCAAGAGCTTCTATCCTGCTGTAGAATTCATCTGCAAGACCAAAAGCCTTAACGGCCTGAATATTATGGAATGATTCCTTATGGTATGAATTTTCTTTACTTTCGATAATTTTGATTTCTGACTGACATTCGTAGATTTTGTTCATGAATATCTTTGATGAAAACAGAATTATTGGAGCAACTATAATAACTACTACAAGCATACTTGCATCATTAATTATTATGACAAAAAGAGAGGCAAGTATCATCAGTGTGCTAGTGATGATTGTAGTTAAAAATCCATTAGCATTTCCAGATATAACCTTAACATCGTTTGTCAAACGTGTAATTAAATCTCCCGAATGGAAGCGGGTGAGTTCTTCCCAATCAGCTCTGACAATTTTGTCAAATAGCTTTTTAACCAAATGCGATTGCATAGAATTGTAATTCCATGTAGCAAATCTGTTAGATGCAATACTGATTAATGCATTTAAAATGAAAAGTCCTATATATGTAAGACCCATTACTAGTATTTTTTTTGCATCATTTTCTACTGCATAATCAACGATTTTTCCAATTTTGTAGGTAATAATAAACTCTACAATCATGTGGATCATTTCAACACCGATATATGCAACAATTCTGCCTATATATTCTCTGAAAAAACCATATATCCATCTTAAATCGTGATACAGTCTTCCTATGATACCATCTTTATATGATTTAACCTTATTCTTTATTCTTCCCACAACTAACTCCTAACTAGCATCCGCTTTTTGTCTTCTATACCAAGTTGGACTTATAATGACCATCATGTATACTTTCTTTTGATGTCTGTCTAAATATTTATAGTTATTTATACATTCAGCTATTAACAGTTTTCTAAATCTGTTTGTCAAATGATAATGTTTGTAATCATTTTTATCATACCTGAGTATAAGAAGTAGTAGCTCCTCAAACATTGAATAGACAATCAGATGAAGAAACTCTCCATATAATTGTTTTTCGCAACACTTTATCCTATCTAAATGAGCGTCTAAAATATCAAAATGTCTCATATCAGCCTGGCATTTTGCCCCCATAATACTATCTGACCTAATCCTGTAATGATAGAGTGGTTTGTCTAACGTACATACCATATCTGATGCATCTATTATCCTGTGAATTGCGTACTCATCTTCATGTATTTTCCCAACCGCATAACGAACATTATCAAAAACAGATTTTTTATATAACTTGTTCCATGCAACTATCATTAATAAATATTCCGGTGGGAAAATATTGCCAAGTAGTAGCATTGCCTTTGTCTTTGACATCGATTGAGTGCCCATCGTTATATCAGATGGATTGTCATTTTCCTTTCGGATGCCACATACAACAACGTCGGCATCCTTGGCCTGAGCCTCTTTAAGCATGGCTTCTATGTAGTCAGGTTCCACCCAGTCGTCCGAGTCTACTACTGCTATGTAGTCACCCTTTGCCTGATCCAAGCCTGTATTTCTAGCTGCTGATAATCCTTGATTTTCCTGCCTGATGTAAGTAAATCTCGGATCTTTTTTGGCAAAATTTTGGGCTATTTCTGTTGAACCGTCTTTTGAACCATCGTCTATAAGAAATACTTCTATATTGGAATATGTCTGAACTGCCAGAGAGTCTAAACATTCCTTCAGATAGTCCTGAACGTTATAGATTGGAACGACTATACTCACAAGTGGATTATCCTTTGGCGTATAGCTGCGTTTTCCTATATGTTCCATAAGGCCCCTGACCAATTGAGGCTCATTGACATAAGATATCTTCCTTGCAAATAACGCAGTTTCTGTATTTTTTAATTCCGCCAAATCCGTATATACGAATTCATAAGGATTGCCTCTCTTCCAATCGATTAATCGAAATGACTCACCTGCGATACGACTTTTAAAATCTGAATTGAAAGCCAGCGTCTGCAGATATATCTCGTCAGGTGCGTCTGTAAATCTATACATATCTAGTATTTGACGTTCATTTGCAACTACATATCTGGCGAAGTCATCTGTTATTGAGCACCAGTTGTCACCTTTAACAAACTGAATATCAGGATGCTTTTTTGTTCTGTCTACACCGTGTTCCCGTTGCCTGTCCACCAGCCACCAGTTAAACTGAACCATTTTTCTGAGAAAAGCACGTTTTTTCCCTGGGCCATCAAAATAACCTCTGCCTACCCAGCGCATTAGAGGATAATAGTATTTAATTTTGTAGAAAAATCTATCGTCCTGTTCTCCATTGTGGTGATAATTAATAAACTCAAGATTTTTATCTTCTAAATATTGATGAATATAATCCATAGATTTGATAGGAAAATCTACACCAGATAAAAGATGATAATAGTGATAATGTCCTTGACCAGTTGCCAGTTTAAATAGTTCTAGCTCACATTGAATAAAACTAGTGTGGCCCCAGCGAACATTCAACCTGTGTGCAAAATACAGACCTGACTCTTTTACCCAGGAACGGATTTCATCAAAATCTGCATAACTGGTCTTTTTATCTATATGTATGAAAATGTCATTTCTCTTATCATCTAAGGTGAATAAAAGATATTTAAGTGACTCAAAATCATTATGAGCCATTATTAGAAATGCATGTTTCTTTTCCACAAAAATCTCCCTTTAACCCTTCCATTCCCCAATGGTAGGTCGCTTTCGCAATTTACGATAAACATCGTATATTTTCAAATATATATCCCCAAATACATCTCCTTCGATTTTTGTTTTGATATATAAACCATACCTATAATAAATCTTTGCTTTATCATAGCTATAAAAATCTGTAAATGATGATTTGTGCTTTAACGCAACATTCAGCCAATAAAGATAGTAACTATCCTTTGTTGCTTTTATAGCATTAACCATGTCATCTGCTGTATGCCCCTCGCCGGCATGAGCCATGAATTTAAATACCAGCTGATAATATTTTTCTTTAATCTGACCGCTAAAGGCATTTTCGAAATATGGTTGAATTCCTTTAACAAATATCAGATGTTCTTCAAAGTTCTTTTTTATACTGTTTACCGACCCCATCGTTGAATTACTTCTGATTCGATAATAATATGTTCTGGCAGCTATGCTGGAAATACTATTTGCATGAAGTGCATAACATATATTAAATGCCAGATCCTCTCCAATATGACAATCCTGAATAAATGAAATATGATTATCTTTTATTATGGAGGCTTTGTATAGCTTGTTCCAAACCTCATAGCCTAATTGATAGTCAGCCAATGTATTTAAAATCAAATTAAGCTTCATGTCATCTGTTTCGGTTTTAATATTTCCCTGTAGAAAATCATACTCTTCTAAAAGATTTCCAGAGTCGTCAGTTCTATGATATTGGCAATTCACCCAATCAGAGGAATCCCTTTCAATGGCCTCCACCATAGTCGCTACCATGTCATTGGATACGTAGTCATCACCGTCTACAAAACAAATATAATCTCCGTCAGCCTGCTCCAATGCAAAATTTCGTGCAGTGGAAACACCTGAATTATCACGATGAAATCCTCGTATTCTATGGTCATTTTTCATAGCAGTCTCTATATGGTTCCATGTGTTATCTGTTGAGCCATCATCAACAACAATTAATTCAATATGCCTGTAGGTCTGTGATAAAACAGATTTCAGACATTGTCCTATATAATTTTCTATATTAAATGCTGGAATTATTATTGAGACCAACTTATTTGCTTTAAAATCCAATGTATCCATAATTAATCTTGTATAAACATTTTACAGAAAATACCTGGTGTGCTCTTAAACATTCTGTATTTAGCCTGCTGTTTTTTTGTTAGTATTTTATGGTAACTGTCATAAAGTCTGATGAACATTTCCATAGATTGATGTTTCATTTTATCGTTTCCATTCTTATAGAAATGAGCGAGCTTAAGTAGTGACCATTTTAATGTAGTAGAAGCAAATTCATCGTCATTATGTTTAAGAGCTATACTAAGACGTTCTTCATATGCTTCTACTCCATTAAGATGCTTTATATTGTTCGCGTTGTCCTTTCCAGTTATGCTAGCTTCATTATTTCGATACACATAATTTGCCTTTGATATGTACGCCACTTTATCAATATTATAAATCATATGATTAATCATAAACTCGTCCTCATGAAGCTTGCCATCAGGAAAACGAAATGATTCAAATAGCTTACGCTTGTATAGTTTATTCCAAGCAACAACCATAAGTACATATTCTCTGGAAATTGGATTGGTAAGCCAATTTCTACAATCCTCTGGCGAAAGGATTCTATTTTCATCAAGTTCCATGGAAGAATCGGTGAGTTTCGAAGAAATAATATCGCATAAAACAAAATCCGCATTCGTCGCTTCAATTTCATTTACAAAGGAGTCAATGTAATTATCAGTAACGAAATCATCAGAATCAATAAAGCATAAATAATCTCCTTTAGATATATCAATGCCCGTATTTCTTGCTGCAGATAACCCTTGATTATTTTGATGACAAACAGTAACTCTAGAATCTTTAGTTTTCCAAATGTCGCAAAGTGTTCCACTTGAATCTGTAGAACCATCATCCACTAAAATTAATTCGATATTAGAATAGGTCTGTTGAACTATTGACTCGATACAATGATCAAGAAATTTCTCAACATTGTAGACCGGTACAATCACCGAAACCAGCTTTGAATTATTAAAATCCATTTCCCTACTATTTATCTCCCTTTAATTTTATCTTTAAAATATATCATTTTTCCAAAAAGCAGATTTCCCTTTTCTACTCCAAATAAACGATTCAATATTCTCATAAATATGGTGTATTTTTTCCCACTTTTGCCATGCCAACTTCCATCATAGTGGTGAATGGAGTATGTATTATTAGTAATCTTTATGCGCCCTGTATCCCAACTTTTGGGACAAAAATATTCAACAGGATATATTGCCATACCATCTATCTGTTGACGTGTTCCATCAAGTTTTAAGCCATGTTCTAGTAGAACTTTTGTCCTTAGTTTTGGACTTTCTATATATTCTTCTAACCCGTCGTACAGATTTATCATCTCTTGAAATAAAGAAAACCCCGGAACGCCTCCAAAACCAAGTCCGTCTGCGATTAAATCTTCTTTTTCAAATCCAATGAAAGCTTCATGAGTACATAGTGGAATCAGGCTCTTTATCACTTCCACATCTGTATCCAAGTATATACCACCATACTGAAGTAATATATCCAGTCTGGCATAATCTGTTGCGAATGCCCATTTTTTATCATTAACAGCTTTTTCCATGAACGGATGCTTGTGAATGTCGTAGTTGTTTTCATTCCATTCTATTATCTCGAAATCTGGACAATTTTTACGCCAAGAATCTATACATTTTCTGACACTGGCTGGTTTTTCACTTCCACCAAACCAGAAATAATGAATTGTTTTAGGTATTAATAGATTTTCCATTACTCTCCTACTGTTGTTGCGTTTGATATAAAATATAATTATAATTAAAGTATGAATAAAACAATAACAACAATCATACCTTTTTTTAACAGCGGTACTGCCCTGTCTGTCATGGTTGACAGCATTCTTGCAGGGACTGTTCTTCCATCTGAAATATTACTTATTGATGACGGATCATCAGATGATTCTCCTAAAATAGCAAGCGATTATGCTGCTCGTTATCCTTTTATTAAATATATTAAGAAAGAGCACGCTGGCGTATCTGCCGCTAGAAATCTGGGACTCGAAGTAGCCACCGGAGAATTTATAAGCTTTCTTGATGCTGATGACTACATTGAAAGTACAATGTATGCACAAATGTTAGAAAACTTAAGCGATGATGTAGCTGGCTGTGTTTGCGGCTATTTTACCGAAAAGGACGGGATTTCAACCGAATATTTTACATCATACGGTAGCTTTAGTTCTAAGGAATTATTGAAAGCTATGTTTACTGATGATAATGTAAGAGGCTTTCTTTTTACCCGACTTTTTAAGGCTGATGTAGTAAAAGCTTTTCAATTTAATACTGATATCAGTATGTGTGAGGATTTATTGTTTCAAACCACAATATTTTCCTCTATACCTGATCTTAAATTTGCTTGTGTAAACGCACCTCTTTATCACTATGTCCAAAATAGTATGTCTGCCACCAATGGCATTAACTATTTCAAGGATGGGGTCTTCAAATATAAACCTGCATTTGACCTTATTAGAAGTATGGCTCCCTTTAAGTTTATTGAAGAGAGCTATAATTCCATTTTGGAATTTAGCATGTACAATCTGCTTGTTGCCTACAAGGGCGGTAAAAAAGATGTAATTACTCAGGTTCGGTTGGTGCAAAAGGAACTAAAATGTACTCATCCTAGCAATGTTTCTAAGAGGCGGTTGGCTTATGTTTATTGCCCGCTCATATTTAGTCACATTTTAAGGTAACAATTGTAATATATTAGCCTTTTGCAATTCTGTAAAAAATCCTAAGCAAATAAAAAATCTCGTATATACCTGTACGTAAACACAAGTATCTAAGGAAGCCGATTTTCTTGCTTTTTCCTATTTCCTTAAGAGTATGTTGGAACTCTTTGGATCTAATTTCTTTATTTATTTTATGTTTTACCATACCTGCATCACTCGTTCCTCTAAAGTGATCGTAGCAAGCAGTTAATCGGCTGACCCAATCGTTTATGTAGATTCCCTTTATAACAAGTATGTTGTCATCTGTAACATCATGTTGGGATGATTCCCAAGTAATAAAACGTCGATAGATACATTTTGTATCCTCTAAATCATTTGAATGATATGAAATGGAAAGACTATCATCGCGTCGTTTTACATAATGGTAAAGAGCAATATTTTTCATTCCAATATATCCAGGACATTTATCCAAATAATCAAGATTGAACTTTAAATCCTCCCCAATATGTACTCCTTCATCAAATCTAATGTTGTATTCTTTTATTTTCCGCAAATCGTAACATTTATTAGTTACAAAATTAAAAATACCAAGCCATGAAAGTGTCGCAGCAGAGCTTCGATTTAATAAATAACATTCACCTTCAATAAAACCATGAATAGTTTCCAATATTAGTTTCTTATTCCTAATGTTCCTATTGTATAAATTGTCAAAATACATGCCACACATGAAAAAACTAATATCTTTTCCTTTCCATCTATCAACACCTGCAATATAATTTTGTGCAAGTTCTGAATCAGGATAATCGTCCGCATCTATAAAGGTAATAAACTGGCCTGACGCAGCTTCAATACCTTCATTTCTAGTGTAAGAGACGCCTTTGTTTTCATGGCTGAGAACTATTATTCTTTTATCTTTCGAGGCATATTCGTTTATGATAGCCAAAGAGTGATCCGTCGAACCATCATCAACCACAATAACTTCAAGATTAGAATATGACTGATTTACAACTGCATCCAAGCAAAACTTTATGTATTTTTCTGCATTGTAAACTGGTATTACAATGGATAACAACAACTTTTCCATAGCTTAGAATTTGTAATAATTCCACAATAGCAATGCTATCTGTTTCTTGATACCAAGAATTTTTGGAATTCCATAACCTTTCAATATTTCCCGGAATTCTCTAGTCAGCTCTACTTTTGTATCACTGTCAGAGATTCTATAAACATACTTGATATAGTCCAATAATGTTATCAAACTATAATCTACCAAGTCGTGTTCTTTTTTATCATTAAAGTAATCAATTCTCTCCCTGATTGCTTTAATATAATCCTTATATCTGCCATTCAAACCAGCATTCATTAGACTACCAGGTCTTTGATAATATTTGTACAAGCAGTTTGGCATATAGGCTACAAGCTTTGATTTATATAAAACCTTGTAGGTTGTGGCTTCATCCTCATGAAGACGACCTTCTGGAAATCGAACATTATTCCAAAGAGAAGCCTTGTACAATTTATTCCAGGCTACAGTACAAATACTATTAGTACGCATCATCCGGATTACGCTTTCATGACCAGACCATGCACCTGTCTCATTTGAAGTAAATGGTTTTTCTGGAGTGTCACCATCCCAAACATATGAGATACCGCATGCCATTACATCAGCATTATGTCTTTTGATCTGATAGTATAGTTTTTCTATGGCATCTGTAGTGATATAGTCATCACTATCGATGAAGAACACATAGTCCCCACTCATTGCATCTAAGCCTGAATTTCTAGCTCCTGATAAGCCTTTATTTGACTGATGTATGACTTTTATCCTTTTATCCTTTGACGCTAACTCATCACATAGCCTACCACTTGAATCTGTAGAGCCATCATCTATCAGGATTATTTCTAAGGCCTGATAGCTCTGATTAATTAATGAATCAACACATCTAATCAGTTGGTCCTCCACGTTGAAAACTGGTACGATAACTGAAATCTGTTCTAGTTTTTCATGATTATCTACAAATCGTACTAGCCTATCATAATATGTATCGATATTAAACTCTAGTGTATTTTTTGCCCATTTATATCCTTTTATGCCTATTCTTTCTCTTTTTAAGGGATTATGCACCAAATCAAGCATTGCTGTATATAAATTTAAGATGAAATTAGTATTTTTATCTACAATAACAGCGCCATCGCCTACTACTTCTGGAAGTGCACCGGAGTTAGTAGTTATAAGAGGTATTCCTTTTGCAATGGTTTCTAGCGCTACAAGCCCAAATGGTTCTTCATTGATAGTAGGCATAACAACTACGTCATACTCATTGTATTTAGCTGCCATATCTTTTGTAGATAGACGACTAACAAGCTTTATTTTACTGGCATTTGACCCTACTGCCTTTTTTATCTTATTCTCATATTTAGTTGTTTTACCTGAAAAACCTATAATATCAAGGGTTACTTTTTCTGATATTGATGATGGGGAATTTTTTAGAAGCAAATTAAAGGCATTCACTAATTCTAGAACACCTTTTTCTGCAATTATTCTCCCCGCATACAGAAATTTTATATATTCATCAGCGTGCCTGTTCGTTTTGACGTATGATTTTAAATCAACGCCATTATACAGGACATGCACTACTGCATTTTTTTCATATTTAAGAATTTGAGATTTAATATACTGACTGATGGCTATAAACTGCACACCAGCCTTAGCTAATTGATTTATATAATATGGTGAACGATAGATGTCCACATCATTGTGCATATGAAAATATACTGGAAATGCTCTACGCTCACCCAGTACGTTTAATAACTCTATTGCTAGAGACATTTGATTTTCAACAATTACTGCATAATAATCCTCATTCATTGATTTGTAATGATTCATAAAATCAGTAATTATTTTTTTGTCAAAGCTTCTTTTAGTACCATGACTTGTTCCTGCAGTACGATAGCACTTATCTAGACATTTATCTGCTAATGCAAAACCTTTACCTAAGGAAATAGGGAAAATTTTAGTGAAATTAAAACTACAACTTTCATAAGAAATGTCAGCAATAGTAAAAAGATCTATTGCAAAATATTTTGATATTTCATTTTGATTGATAATACATGTAATTAATTCTTCAACAGCCCCACCTTTTGAGGCAGGGACTGGAAGAATACATGGTGCAAGAATTGCAAGCTTTTTCATATCTTTACAATTTTTGTAGTCTGCCACGATATAGCTTAATTGTACGAGCCACTACATCATCCCAATTATATTTACTAAGAACATATTCGGCAGCCTGCGACTTGTATGTATGAACCTCTTTCTGATCATCAAGTAGCTGGATAAGCTTCTGCTTCAAGTCCTCTACATCACCTTTTTTAAAAGTGATACCCTTGTCGGCAACAACACCTGCTGTCTCATTTATATCGCTCACCAAACAGCAGTTGCCATAACTCATTGCCTCAAGCAAGGAAATTGGCATTCCTTCCACATCACTAGGAAGGACGTACAGATAGGCATTTGAATAAAGCTCCTCTAATACTTTGCCTTGTTGGAAGCCCAAAAGCATAATTCTATCATCCTCTCGGGCTGCTTTTTTTATTTTTGAAACATAATCATTGCTGTGACTAGTGCCACCTACGATTACAAGCTTTTTATCAGTATGAATCTGCTTATAAGCCTTTATTAAATAGTGAAGTCCTTTTTCAGGAACTATACGAGCCAAAAAAAGTATGTACTCATCTTTTTGAAGACCAAATTGTTCTGTTATTACATTGGCCTCAAGTATTTCAGGTTTTCCTATACCATTAGGAATTAATGTAGCTTCTCTTCCATATTTTTCTTTGAAAAACTGCTTGTTTCCCTCTGAAAGAACAATAAGTTCATCAGCATATTTTGCTGCACATTTTTCTCCGAATTCAAGATACTTTGTAGCGAATCCACCCCATTTAGCTCTCTGACTATCTATACCATGGATAGTTGCAACAGTATGTATTCCCAATAAATGTGGTAACCATATCATTGCACAGGAACCTGAGGCGTGAAAATGTATAACATCATAACGACAAAAAATCGCATGAAGGGTCGCTAGAATTGAATATATTGTAGCATTCAGACTCTTTTTTTCAGATGTTGGAACAGTAATAATGTGTATTCCTTTATACATCTTTCCTATTTTAACATCGTTTTCCGCGCCAGATACATGGTGACCTGCACGATTGTAAACATATACATCGTGGCCTTCTTCAACCATTTTTGTAGCCAGCTCCTCAACTACAATTTCAACTCCTCCCTCACGAGAAGGAATTCGCTTATGACCTATCATTGCGATTTTCATTGCTTATCTCCCTTTATTGCAAAAACTATTATTTCTTTTTAATGTATATAACAATAATAGCTGCTGTAGCAAGTAATACTAATCCTGAAACACCTCTTCCAGCCCACTTGAGGATAGGATTGTCCGCCTTAGCCTGTACAGTCTCCGTGTTTTCTTTGCTTACTGTTACACCAAAAGTACCCAAATCTGTAGTAACTGTCTCACCATTAGTATCTGTGTACTGAAGTGAAACACCAATTTCCTGGTTACCTGGCTTTGTGAAAGTTACATAGTAATCTTCTGTGTAGCTTTTACCAGCATATGCTGTATCAAGCTTAATTTCTCTACTAGTTGATGAAACATTACCATCTACAAGAATAACTGCATCTGTAATATTTGATGCGCTCTGGTTTACATAGCTAATGCTAAGCAATGACTTACCATTTACAATAGCATGTGTGCTAACATCCACAGACTTAACACCTATTGTACTTCCACCTGATGTTGGAATAACAACTGTAGCAGTATTATTCATTGACATGTTCATTGTCTCATATCTGAAATCACAGATGAGGTCAACTGCACTTCCCATGAAATTGTCACCGATTGTCAATGGAACTGACACTGTTTTTGTATCACCAGCTACAATAGTACCAATATACACCTGATTATCATTTCCATAAGTAGGGAACAATGAACCTGTTGAATTTGATAATGTCATTAACACACTATTAGCATTTGCATTTGATGCAGTGTTATGTAATGTAAGATTAACAGTGATTTCTTTTCCGGCTTCAATCATTCCACCTTCAATTGTATAATCCTGAACTTCAATAATGGCTACACTTGATCCTTCAACCTCATCAGCGCTTGCTACCATTGTGATATTAGCCCCAAGACAGATTACTGCACAGAGGCATACTGTAAATTTTCTTATAATAGATTTTAAGTTTTTCATTTCTGCCTCCACTACTTTTTGTTTACTTTCTTTGCATATCTTTCATTTTGGAAATAATCGTAATCAGCATTCTGAGCGACATACTCATCCATATCAAGCTTGTTTACGATAGTTCCAATAAGATTTGCTTTTACTTCTTTAAGTGAGTTGGCAGCTTCTATAAGACCATTTTTTGTTGTCTCCCCAATTCCTGTTACAAGGATTGTAGCATCAACATTAACTGCGATAACCTTTGCATCCATTGCAGCGTTTACAGCTGGCATATCATAGATTATAAAATCAAACATGTCTGTTAATTCATTTCTGGCAACGGTCATCTTGTTTGAGCAAAGAAGACGTACCGGATTATCAATAAGCTCTCCACATGGAATGTATGAAAGATTATCTGTGGTTGTCTCGTAAATAACCTTGTCAAGTTCTACTCTATCCATAAGGTAATCAGAAAGACCTTCTGTGATATTTTCATTTAATCTCTTGTAACGGCTTTTCTTTCTCATATCTCCATCAATGAGAGCTGTCCTCCACCCTGAGCTTGCAAGAGCTGCTGCAAGGTTGATAGCCACTGTAGTAGAACCATTGCCTGCTTCACAACCACAAATAACAAAAGACTTATATCCGTTCTGTTTCTTAAGGATGTGAAGATTCATGACTGCCTGATCGAAGGCATCATTTAATACATAATTATCATTTTTATAAATATCTAACTTTTTCACTGTAATGCCTCCTAACCCTTGTAATCTGGAATGATTCCAATTACAGGAAGTTCCTCTCTGATTGAAGCCTCGCGTACTGTGCGAACCTTTCTATCGAAGATCTCACCAAGTACAACCACAAGGCATGCTAATACAAAACCAACAACCATAAACTCAACTCGCTTCTTCCATGCTGAAAGAGTAGCATTGGTTGTTTTATTGTATGTATAGGCATTATCAAGTGTTTTAACTGAATCTTTATTTAAAATTTCTGACATCTCAATGGCGTAAGACTGAGCCATAGCATCTGCCATTTCCATAGAAAGTGCAGCATCTGTTGTAGTAGCGCTAAAGCTAATGATTGTAGCTGAACTATTCATGAAGTTTGATATTGCAGATGAAGATGTTTTGTTTGCTGAAGAGCTAACATAAACTGAATCCTGAACATCTTTAGCAGTAATATCGCTTCTACCAATGATTAAAGCAGCTCTCTGACTTACCTTGTAAGAATTTGCTACGTTAAGATATGCATTCATGGCTGTTACAGCATTTGTAGCGTCTGCGTAAGAACCATCTGCTGCCGCATAAACCGTAGCAGTAGCCGAATACTTATCATCACCAACATTAAGTGTAAGTCCCAATCCTATTATAAAGAAAAGAACCGTCAATAACGCGATGAACTTTTTTCTTTTGATGAGTGCCTTGAGGCATCGTCCCACATCAATTTCTAACTCATTTTTAAACATAATCAAAATATCCTTCCTACCTTATTAATGATACATTTCGCATTGTTATAGATTATAACATCTTAGTCTATTAATGTATATTGATTAAATACTTGATATTACATTGCAATAAAAAATGATTTTTGGCTATTTTCACAAATAATTCACACTCTGTCAAATCATACATTTTTACTATACCTTAAATAAATAAGGAACTAGCGTATGCCAGTCCCTTAGGAATCGTCGATAATATCATTTTCAATAATTAAATTTCCCTTTCAGTTTTTTCAACTATTAGAGGTAAAACTCTTAGTTTTATCTTTGAGCGTTATTGATCATTTCAATCTTTTTACTATTCTTGCAGGCGTCCCCACTGCAACACAATAATCAGGAATATCTTTAGTCACTACGGAGTTGGCACCAATAACACAATGTTTTCCAATATGAACATCTCCTATGATAGCACAATGTGTACCAATCCAACTACCTTCTCCAATTCTCAAATGATCATGACCATTTTTCTTAGGACTATGTGTACCTTGAAACATTATAGGGTTTGATAAGTCGTTAAAACAATGATCATAAGAGCATATATAATTATCTGGCCCTATGAGCACTGCCTTTTCAATCACAACATTTCCAGCGATTCTATTTCTTGTACCAATATCACAATTGTCCATAATAACCATGTTTTTTAGACCAAAAATATCACAAAATGGTCTAATTTTAACATTCTCCCCAAGCTCTATATTCTTCCCATTTGTTGTATGAACGTTATTACCAATATATATTCCTTTTTTATATTGTATCCCACTCCTCAAACATCTAACAAAACCAAATATATGCTGGCCTTTTTTCTTTAATTCTCGTAATTTAAACATGATAATATACCTTTCCAAAATAAATGTTTTTTTCAATAAACTGTATAGCTTTATAGTCAACCAAATCTATTTGATGAAAGTAGAGTAATAGCCAATTATTCTAAAAACAATCATATAGTCCTTTAGCACACGTTTCAATATCGCAATTTTCCAATAGCCACTTATGAAGATTTTTCCCTTTTCTGTTTCTCTCAAAATCATCATCCAACATACATTCTATACGCTGTTTCCATACAGTAGCATCATGTGGAAGTATCTCCCCCCTATCATTTGTAACATACTCTTTATAAGTCGCAGTATCCAACGACATGAAAAGTATTTCTGCTGCCGCAGCTGTATACATAATTATTAGGCCAGCTGGACACTCAGTTGTCACTGGACACATGACAATTCTAGATGAATACAAATCACTATTAAATTCATCTAATTTAACATTACACTTGATTTCCACATTAGGATAATCATCTGCACTTATTCCAAGGTTAGCAAGTTTTTCTTTTTTGAGAATAAAACAAAATGTTACATCAGGCATCATTTTTGCAATCTCAAATCCAAACTTCCAATCTCTAGATGAATTACCTCCCATAAACACATCATATTTTTTTTCTATGGAATCTTTCGCTTCCTTGAAAAACCTGTCGTATTTTTCTGAAAATTGATCGTGAACTACTTTAAAATCATTCTTTACTCCTAATTCTTTTGAAAGCAATTCTCCATAATACCTACTTGAAACCGTCCCACCAAAATCGTTTGATTTAAATGCTATCTGATATGCTTTCTTATATAATCTTCCCTTAAAGCCGCTATTAAACTTTAGCATGATATTTTGCGCTACTATTTTTCTCTTTCTAAAAGTAAGTTTGGAAAGATAAAACAAAATCACCGCTTGTAAATCAAACCAGCACAAAATTGTATCTCCATTTTTCGTTGATTTAAGCGCATTATTAGCACCATCAATCCATTGATAAATTCTCTTTTTCTTATCTCTAACTGTTCCAAGGAATTCAATTTCTGACGTACCAAATGCAATTTGCCACCTTTCTTTCATCGAATCCTTAGGCATAAAATCAAAAAGCCAATATTTCGCCATTTTATAATCCTCTACTTTCCTTAATATTTTTAGAACAAAAACATTGTATTCTTGTAAGATTTGCAATAAGCTGACATACAAAACAACCTACCACATTATGTTTCATTAACATTCTAAGTACATTTTTATTTTTTCATCTACAACATCACCTGCAAATTTTCTAGCAAACATATACTCTTCTCTACTGCAGCATTCAAAAAATTCATCTTTAGAAAATGTATATGGCTTACCTCTATTCCAATCTGTATATCGTAGATTTTGAAATTCAATATTTGGGTTTCTAAACCCATACCAATTAGATGCATATGGGGACAACTTAAGCAAAGTCTGTAAAAACACTTCATCAGCACAATAGGTTTCTTTGAAATGATTACGCACAAACTCCTCATTATTCACAATATATCTTGCGAAATCATCAGTTATACTAAACCAGTTAGCCCCTTTTCCAAGATAATGTTCCAAGCCTTCCACTCTATTCACTTTAAAGACCTTTTCCATTTTAATTATAAAATCCCGCACTAACTTTAAAGGATGCTTCCTTCTTCGACCAATGATTCTTTGCATGAAATAGTAATACCCACTACGTTCAAAAGCACTACTAGTTTCCCCATAGGAATCAAAGTCTACAAATTCCATTCCCTGATTTTTTTCAAAAAAACTATGTATTTCATCCTGATTTTTAAGAGGCATATCAACTGCTGAAATGAGATGGTAATAACTATATTTCCCCTCGTTAGTTGAAGCTTTAAGCAATCGAAGCTCTGCCTCTATCTGTGAATAATCCCCCCAATAAATATTAACCGGTGAAAGAATAAAAAGGTTCTTTACTGGACATCGTTTCATAAACCTTTCTTTATCAAATTCCTTTGCCTTAGCATCAACCAGTAAAAAGAAGTCATTGCGAGAATCATTTAATATATCTAACAAAAATTGTAATTGTCCCCATTTATCATGGGCTATTATAAGATATGCATGTTTTGACATAAAACCGTCTTCCTCTATGCTAACTGGCATTCGTTATAACTTCTATTCATTATCAATACAACATAAAGCATTAAAAATGAATACATATTCCCTGTACTCAGCATAGACAATAGATAACACACATTAGATAAAACCAAAAATCTATCACCACGTGATTTTACTACCATAAATACCAGCAATGAACAAAGTCCAAGCATACCGATTAGACCTTCATCACAAAAGATTTCCACCCAGCCAACATCGTAGGCGGTTGCTGAAATCCAGCCATCTTTTCCATTTCCAAAATGCCAATAGAATTGAACCTGTCTTCTTGTTTGAGCACCCGAACCTAATCCAAATAGAGGATTAATTTGGGCTACGTAATACATCCCCGTAAACTGACGTGTGCGAGATACTGAGCCATTATAATTACCTCCAAATCCATTCGTATTTACTGGTGCACCTTCATCTAAATCAAAATCAAACCCCACCTCATTTAATACAGATTTTGCCGTACCAACATAGTAATATCTCAAATTATCATTATAAAAACCAGCTATTCCCATATAGCTCAATAGCGCCAATGAAACAATAACAAAATGCTTTACAAAAAACATTCTTCTTTCTTTACTTTTAAGAACATAAATGAAATATATGGCTATTACCATAAAAAGAAATATCATGTCAGATCTACTACCTGAATGAATAATTGCCAAAACATCCAGACCTGCTATCACTATATATTTTTTTTCTCGTAAATAATCATATAAATAAAGTATTAGAGGGAGAATAAGAATGCACATATTGCCATATAATGCTGGTGCCATCATTGTAGTTTGCGCTCTAAGTAATCCCAATCTGTAATAAAACAGAATATATATATTCCTAGAAATTGTATAAAGCCCATCAAAAGGTCTGAATTCATTAATACTTTCAATTACACCCACAACAAACAAAAATGATGCAGCCCAAACTACAGCTTTAATCATTGTAATCATTTCTGCTTTGGTAGGTGCCAGCATATAAACTGCAACTAATAGAAGTAGCTGTTCAAATATTACTACCAACAACGTTTTTAGCGCTTGTCCATAAGTTGTAACATAATAAAGGTTCGAAATAATTCTTAATATAAAATATCCAAATAATAAATAATATTCTTTAGGAAGCTTTTTGAAATCAATCTCTTTAATGACAAAATCACGCCTTTTATTAATAAAAGTATATATATAAAAAACGATGTACATCATTCTGGTCACTGATAGTAATGGTAATGATGAACTAAATTCAATTCCATAGTAATTAGGTAAAAATAGCACACATGGAATGAACAAATATAAATATTTCTTTTTTATAAAGCAATATATATTTGCGAGCAAAAGTGTAATCGAAAAGGTACATAAAACAATACTATTGAACATTATTAAAAACTCCGTTCTTTTTTTAACAAGAAAGTTAAATCGCCTAAAACATTATCAAAAATAACGATATTTTGCAACCTTTTTTCTTTCCATTATGTAATATAATGTTTCGTATCAGCATTAAACTTGTGAGGTTATATTTTATTATGAAAAAGACAACATTCTTGTATTCATTATCGATATTTACATTTCTTGTAATATTCTTCATTGCAATACATCCCATCGCAATATTCGATACCGACGATTGGTATGCCACCTATCATCTTCGATTACCCATCCCAACAATAGGAGCATGGAATCCCATAAAAGTATTTCCTGAATGTCTTATGACATTCTTTTCATATTTAGGTGCATACACCTTATATCCACTAAATAATAGATACTGTTTTTCACTTTCAATCACGAACGGTCTTTTTGTCTGTTTTATACTTACTTTATATTTCGTTGAATTCTTTCTGCTTATAGAAAAAAAATACCAGTTCACTCTCATCAAGAATATACTCATAAATGTCATTTTCATCGCCCTTCATTTTCTAATTGTCTTCCACATAGGAGATAATAATGAACATTTATTTTACGCCTACGACATGACCTGCATTTATCATTATACTTTATCTACAGCTTTAAACGCCGCCCTTGTCATGCATTTAATAAGGACTGATGGTTTTAGGAACTGGAAGGACTATTCTAAGAAGCATAAATTCTTACTCTTTACATGGAGTTATTTAGCTATCTTTTCCAGCTTATATACTAATATTATTTTTATTGTATATGTAGGTGTCCTGCTTCTGATGACTTTAATTAACCAGGGCAAAACTCACACCTTTAACATTCAGACTTACTGTAAAACAAATATTATCCATTTGATTTTAATAGTAACTTGGTTTATAGCACTTATTATAGAAAATACCGGTGGACGCTCAGCTGATAAAGAAGAAAACTTCCTGCTAAGTTTCAAGGAATGTATCATCAATCTACTAGGTTGGTTTAATAAATTCAATCCATTATTTGTTATTTTCTCTTTAGGAACCATTTTTTTATGGATATTAACCGTTAAAAATAAAAGATGGGATGAATATGTAAAATATTTTCTAGCATATTTCCTTACAACATTTTACATTTTACTCTTAAGCTCTGTTGTTAACAGCGAGTATGTCAGCAGAATTGATGTAATGTACGCCAGTCATTTTTGGCTACTATTAATATTGATGCTATTATTTATCGACCTAATCAAGTCTTTCAAATACAGCCAAATTGCATTAGCCCCAATAGCTTTAGTAGCTGCACTTGGTACAATATTCGCTACCAGTTCCTACAAAGAACTAAATTATTGTAATATCCCATTTGAACAGTGTGAAGCATTAGCAGACGATATTATCCTTCAATTTCAAACTGCTGATAAAAACACGGAAACAGAAATAGACTTATTAGTACCTGAGTTTGATAGTGATATCAATTGGCCACTCAATATACATCAAAAGGATAACTTATCAAAAACAATGTATAGGCACAGAATCACTCATAATTTAATCATAATAAGAAATTTAGTTCCTTCAGAAGAAAAAACAAAAGAATTTATAAATGCTCAACATTAAAAAATAGCCTTCCCTGCGGAGGCTATTTTTTCTTTATGATAGATAATATCGGATATCCAACATAATACCCTATGAATTTTATTTTTTTAGAAGTATCCATATATTTGAAAATAAATTTGCCAAGTCTACACACTTCTTTATGTAAATACTGTAATTGCTTTTTCGTCTCTATATCTTCTGCCAAATTTGTCATAAGGATTATCTCTCCAACTGCTATGCCCCATTTTTCCACAGCGCAGTCAAATAAGCCTTTTTCTATTAAATGTTTGCAGGTTTTAAGCTTTGAATCTGGTGATTTTAGCTTTTTGCTATCAAAAAGGCTCCTTGAAAGACTTGAATCAGATACGCGTTGGACATAAACCGTTCGATCCAACAAGTAAAAATTCTGACATCGATCCACCAATTCAGGCAAAACATACTCATCTTCGGCAAATGTCGCTTCAGTATCAAATCTTAGCCCTTCCCACACGGATTTCTTATATAATTTACCCCACACAACCGTAAAAAGAAAATTGCTGGATTTACTGCCATTTAACTTCCAAAAACTATTTGCATCAATTACCTGCTTACAATATTCATTTGGAATAGCCATGTGCTGCTGTATTTCGCCATCATCCCTACTAACGTCCGACTCGCCTATTACAGCATCAACATTATGTTCTTTGATTGCTACAAGCATTGTAGAAAATGTCTCCTTAGGAATCCAGTCATCACTATCGATAAAAGTGATATAGTCACCTGTAGCATTATCAAGAGCAATATTTCTAGCCACAGATACACCACTATTTTCCTGCCTAATAATTTTTATATTAGGATTGAGTTTACTATACTTCAGACAAATATTTAGAGTTTCATCTGTACTACCATCATCCACTATGATTATCTCAGTATTAACATCCTTCTGGTTCAATACACTTTCTAAACACTTTTTTATATATTTTTCCCTGTTGTATACAGGAATAATTACAGATATATCACACTTACTCATTATTACTCTTTATTAAACTTAATCTTTTTCATAAGTTTTTAGACCTTTTACAATTCATTATCCAAAAAACTGGCTGACCACAATAGTAGTCAGCCAGCATAAATCAATTATTCAACTACGATACCTTTTTCTTCACAGTATGCTCTATAGCTAGCATTAACCTTATCCTTATCAGAAAGGATTAAATCTTCCTTTGTCATTCCCTCTGGGATTGGCCACTGAACATTGATGTCAGGATCATCAAATGCAAGACCACCTTCATCGTTTGGATGATAAAAATCTGTAACTTTATAGCAGAACTCAGCGTATTCGCTTACTACTAAAAATCCATGTGCAAATCCCTTTGGAATCATGAACTGCTTTTTGTTTTCCTCTGAAAGAAGAATACCATAGTGCTTGCCAAATGTAGCAGAGCCTTCACGAAGATCTACTGCAACATCATAAACCTCGCCTTTGATAACTCTTACAAGCTTATCCTGTGGGAAATTCTTTTGGAAATGAAGGCCACGAAGCACGCCCTTCTTGCTTGCAGACTGATTATCCTGAACGAATACATAATCAAGACCTTCTGCCTTCATATCATTTTCATTATATGTTTCCATGAAGTATCCTCTATCATCTCCAAACACCTTTGGAGTAATGACGCAAAGACCTTCAATACCATTTACATTTTTTTCTACTGTAATAGCCATTTTAAATCCTCGATTCTATTATAGTCCGTTTGCTACATCAACAAGATATTTGCCATAATCTGTTTTCATGAGTGGCTCGGCAAGTTTGAGTAACTGCTCCTTATCAATAAATCCACGCTTATAAGCAATTTCTTCAATACATGAAACATACATGCCCTGACGCTTCTGGAATGTGCTGACAAATTCAGCTGCTGCAAGAAGCATATCATGATTTCCAGTATCAAGCCATGCGAATCCACGTCCAAGAGTCTCAACATGAAGATTTCCACGGTTTAAGTATTCATTATTAACCGCAGTAATCTCAAGTTCTCCACGAGCTGAAGGTTTGATTGTCTTTGCAATTTCTACAACAGAATTGTCATAGAAATAAAGTCCTGGAACTGCGTAATTACTCTTTGGCTCTGCTGGCTTTTCCTCAATAGAAATAGCCACACCATTTTCATCGAACTCTACGACACCGTATTCTCTAGGGTCACGAACGTAGTACCCAAAGATTGTTGCACCTGGCTCAGATTGAGTTCTGTTAGCTGCTGAAAGAAGTACCTTTGAGAATGACTGTCCATAGAAAATATTGTCTCCAAGTACAAGCGCTACTGCATCATCTCCAATGAAATCCGCACCGATGATAAAAGCCTCTGCGAGTCCGTTTGGATGTTCCTGTACAGCATACTGAATGTCCATACCAAGCTGCGAACCATCTCCTAAAAGTTCCTTAAACACTGGCAAGTCTCTAGGTGTAGAAATAATAAGTACCTCTCGAATACCTGCAAGCATAAGTGTTGATAATGGATAATAAATCATTGGCTTGTCATAAATTGGCATAATCTGTTTTGAAATAGCTTTTGTAAGTGGATAAAGTCTAGTACCTGAACCACCTGCTAAAATAATACCCTTCATGGTTTCATTTTCCTTTCGAAGTTTTTAGTTTAAATATTCCCTTAATGCGTCCTTCCAATCAGCCATCTTGTAGCCACTTGTTAAGCGTAGCATGTAATTGTCTAAAATCGAATAATGTGGTCTATCTGCACTTGCAGGATTCATCTTTTTGTATTCCTCACTAGTGACATGATTAACCTTTACATTAATCCCCTTGAGTCTAAAGATTTCTTCTGTGAAATCCGCCCAGTTTGTATCACCCTCACATGTACCGTGGAAAATACCATAGTTTTCAGTAGGCTCAAGATGATGAATCATACGAGCAAGTTCTACAGCCGATGTAGGTGAGCCAAGCTGGTCACACACTACTGAAAGTGTATCATGTGTCTCTGCCAAGCTAAGCATTGTTTTAACGAAGTTCTTTCCATCTCCATAAAGCCACGCTGTACGAACGATAAACCATTTATCTGCAAACTGCTGAACAAACTTCTCTCCCTCGTATTTTGTCTTGCCATAAGCACTGATAGGCGCTGGCTGATCAAACTCTGTGATAGGAGCTGATGCATTACCTGGGAATACATAATCTGTGCTGACATGTACAAGCTTTGCACCAACCTTTGTAGCTGCTATAGCAAGATTTCTAGGTCCAAGTGCATTGAGCTTATAGGCAAAATCCCAATCCTTTTCACATCCATCTACATTAGTAGCTGCTGCACAATTGATAATAACATCTGGCTTGTTAGCTTCTACAAATGTAAGGACCTCATTCAAATCCATGATATTAAGCGGAGAAATATGCTCTCCTTCAACAACATCTGTAAGGATGAATTCAACCTCATCCTTGTATTCATTTTGAATTGCACGGCCAAGCTGACCATTGCAACCTGTGACTAATATTTTTCTCATCATATATTCCTGCCTTATTTATTAGAATACATATCTGTGTAATACTTCTGATAATCACCAGATGTTACATTTTTCATCCAATCCTCGTGCTCAAAGAACCAAGCGATTGTCTTCTTGATACCTTCCTCGAAGCATGTCTCTGGATACCAGCCTACCTCAGCCTTGATTTTGTCTGGAGCGATAGCATAACGCCTGTCATGACCCTTGCGGTCTGTGACGTATTTGATAAGGTTCTCTGAAACAAGCTCCTTACGTGGGTCACCATCTGGAAGCATCTCCTGAAGTGTATCAAGGATGATGTGGATAATCTGGATGTTCTGCTTCTCGTTGTGTCCACCGATGTTGTATGTCTCGAACAATCTACCCTGCTCCTGAACCATATCGATTCCCTTTGCATGGTCTTCTACGAATAACCAGTCACGTACGTTTTTGCCATCACCATAGACTGGAAGGTCTTTGCCCTGAAGAGCATTGTTGATGATAAGTGGAATAAGCTTCTCTGGGAACTGGTAAGGGCCGTAGTTATTTGAGCAGTTTGTAATGTTTGCTGGGAACTTATATGTATCCATGTAAGCCTTTACAAGCATGTCAGATGAAGCCTTTGATGCTGAGTATGGTGAGTGTGGATCATAAGGTGATGTCTCATAGAAGAAAGCGTTGTCATCATCTGGAAGTGATCCGTAAACCTCGTCTGTAGAAACGTGAAGGAACTTCTTGCCTTCCTTGAATGTACCATCTTCAAGCTCCCATGCAGCCTTTGCACAATTAAGCATTACAGCTGTACCAAGTACGTTTGTCTGAACGAATACTTCTGGGTTCTTGATTGAACGGTCTACGTGTGACTCTGCAGCAAAGTGAACTACTCTATCGATATCATTTTCAGCGAAAATCTTGCTGATAGCTTCCTTATCACAAATGTCAGCCTTTACAAATGTGTAGTTGTCGCGATTCTCGATATCCTTAAGGTTCTCAAGGTTACCAGCGTATGTAAGCTTATCAACATTTATAATTCTGATTTCGTTGTCGTATTTCTTAAACATGTAGTGAATGTAGTTTGAACCGATGAAACCTGCTCCACCTGTTACCAAGTAAGTTCTCATTATTATTCTCCTTCTATCCCTTGTAGAAATCTAATATTAACCTTTAGTATTATATACATAATTCATATAATTTTCTATCCATAAAATAATATCTGTGAATGTTTGATAACCTCATTTGTTTTTATTTTCATATTATTAAACAATATTTACAATTGGTCCTCTTGCATTTTATGATGATATCATAGATTTCTTGTACTTTATAAAAATCCCTTATTTTTTACAAACCCATTGCACGCAATGTAATATTATTGTAATATATTCCACGTGAGTTTTTCGCCCCAAATACTACAAAAAGAGTTATATTATCAAAATCAGTATTTTTTATAACTTTTTTCAGGGTCTTTTCCCAGTTACTACACATTTTATTCATATACATTACTTACACTTTTTTTATGGTGATATTTTATCCATGAAAGGAGCTGTTGAAGTATATGAAAAAGATATTCTCCCTTATCTTAGTTGCAATGCTTTCGTTATCCCCTATTTATGCATTTGCAACAGAAGATACCCCCCTTCAGACACCAGCTGTTGTGGAAGGTGAATCTACGCCTGTTCCATCAGAGGAGCCTGCTCCAACAGAAGAGCCTACTCCGGCTGAATCTGAACCTACACATGTAACGGAACCTACTACTACAGAAAAATCTACCACTGGGGAAGTACCCGTATCAGACCCTGAAACCTCATCTGAGGAAAAACTAAATACTGAGGGAACAACTGATGACAATTCTGCATCAGAACAAACATCTTCAGAAACTGTTTCTGATGAACCAACTGTTACTGATTCTGAGACAAAATCTAAAACAGCCACCGACACAGTCACAGATCAAACAAAAGATTCGGAAAAAACAGTTATACCTAAGCGACTTAAAACAATGACTACTGATAAATCGTCTGATAAAGAAACGACTTCTACTGAAGAAAAGACCTCTACTGACCTTACAGAGGATGATAAGTCAGAAGAAGAACTCACTGATGCAGATAAAGACGCAACTACAAAAGATGTAAAAATCGAAATTCCAGAACATGTGCATGAATATACATATGTAAGTAATGAAAACGGTACACATACCGTTAAATGTATTGCCCCATTGGCTCAAGCATCTGAAGATGGTACTGAAATTATTGAGGGCGAATGTGATTACGAGGAAATAGAAGATTGTACATATGACGAAAACAAAAAATGTATTTACTGCGGGTATGTGAAACCAAAGGATGCATTCGAGCCTTCTGTATCTGTTTCTATTTCAAATCAGACATGTACAATTGGTCAAAACGATCCAGTTATATGCCTTACAATTTCCCAAGAGGATTTTGATATAGAGTTTGCTCAGATTTGTTTTGCAAATTATAGTAATAATCAATATATCAATGTAGCCCTTGGACATGGAATGTATTTCAATCACAAATCTGATTCTTTCGAGTATTTATCTGACGATAATTGGTATGCTAGCCCTGATATAACAGATGAATACAGCCCAGGCAAATTCAATATTCGATCATTTTATATCAGAAGTGTAACAGGAGAGTCTGTTCATTATTCTATTGAATCAGGTAATTTGAATGAAGCTTTTCAGAATATTAGTATTGAACTTACGAATCCAACACCTTTAGGACTTTTAAAGGATTATTTCAGTTCGGGAAATGATAAACCAGAAGCACTACCTGAAGAACTACCTGAAAAGCCTGTTTATGATGAGACTGCTGATGAGATTATATTAGAAGAAACACTTGTAGAAGAACCATCTGAGGTTGTTGATGAATCTAAAGCTCCTACTACTATAGCAGAAGAGTCTAAAGAACCTGAAACTCCAATAACTGTTATGGAAGAACCTAAGGTACCGGAAGCTCCAGCACCAGTTGTAGAGAAGCCTAAGAGCACCCAACCAGCAGTTGAAGAAAAACCGGCAGAAACCAAACCTTCAACTGGTTCAACTTCAACTAACAGTACAACCAACAAATCTACCAACAAGAGTAGTAATAGTACACAAAATAATACAACCAATAATACTCAACAGAATAACAATAATTCAATTTTTAGTTTCTTAAAGAAATTATTCGGTTTAAAATAAATATTTATGCTATAATGTGCACTTGAATATTTTAATTATTCCTTTTAAATGGAGGTAAAATACATGACATTCAAAGAATATATGACTAAGCCAAAAATTATATCTCTTATAATGATTTTTTGCTTAGTTATTTTTTGTTTTATTGTCGCTAGAATTGGGCTGCGACGAATTATAGAACCTGAGACTCCGCTTTCTTCAATCAATATAGAGGCAATGTTCTATGTAGAAATGCCAGATAATGGCCAAATTGTCTGCATCGGTGATGGTTTAATAAATTCCTCAGATGAAAAGTCAGGAGAAATGGCCGTTGAACGTTCCGTAGTAACCGCACCTGATAATAGTGCTTTCGTAGGAAACAGCTATCATGTAGTTTGGAATAACATTAGGCATGGTGAAAACGGCATTGAAGTATATGGTAAGGCGGAAAGCGGTCCTAAACCTGAAAGAAAAGTTACAGCTTCCGTACGTGATTTCGGCGCTGTAGGTGATGGCATCACAGATGATACAGATGCTATTCAGCAAGCTATATATAGCTGTCCCAATGGAGAATTATATTTTCCTACAGGTACTTACGTTATATCCAATGTAATTCGTATACCATCAAATATACATATAGCAGGTGATTCTTCAAACTCCATTATTATTGCAAAAGAAGGTACTAAAAGAGGCGCCACTATGCTCAAGATATATAATGCATCAAATGTTAAATTGGAAAACATTTGTATCAGCGGCAACTCCTCTGTTAATTATGAAAATATGGATACCATAGGCGGTATTCATCTACTAGATCTCTCGACTAGCAACAATATTACAATTAGTAATTGCTATTTTATTGATAATATTTATGCCGCTATAAGAGATGTTAATACAAACAATGTTATTGTAGAAAACTGTAGTTTTTTAAATGTAGATTGTGGATTTATTACTTTAGGTAAATATAATACTCATGATATTATAGTACGAAATTGTGTATTCGATGGACATCGTGCTTCCGAGCCAGTATCACTATTCGCTGATGGGTCACATGATAACGTACTTATCGAGAACAACCACATGTCAAACAAGACTTCGGGATGCGGTGTCTTGGTCGCTGGACTACAACCTAACCATAATATTAGAATAATAAACAACGTTATCGATTCCTGTGCCACTGGTATAAAAGTGGTAAATTCTACAAATGTGCAGGTTCTAAATAATTCTATTTCTAATTTAACTAACGGTGCTGGAATTAGAATGTACGACTGTACCGATGCAGTTTTAGGTGACAACATTTGCTACAATATCCAACAAGATGGACTTGAAGTTAAAGATTGCACAAACCTTACTATAACTAATTTAACAACTACAAATTGTGGACAAGGAAATGACAATTTTGTCAATGTTAGATTCCGCGGTGAAAAAAATAGTAATGTTTCATTTTCTGATTCAAGTATCGAATACAATAATACTAATTCAAAGGTTGGACTAATCTTCTCATGTGAAACAGACATAGATATGAATAATATAGATTATGATAACGCATCTATTTGGCTAACAAAAAAAACTTCAAACATGTCTTTGAGTGCTCCATCTACAGTAAAAGTTAGAGATCAAGGGCAAGCAAATGAAATATTAAAATACTAATGAAGATCCCCCTCATGAAATATAACCATAAACGGTAAACCATAGGTACTGTCCTAAAATTATACCGTCCACTCAAGTGGCTCACTTTCAAATCAGCGTTAGTAGCTCAAAATGAAAATGTCACAAGAGGGTGCGGAAGTTACTTCACTGGTTTTCTACATTCACTTGGAAGTTCATCTGACCAAGGAAGTAGTTTATCCATAAAGCTTCTATCTGTGTCATCCAGATGCTATGGAATTACAGTAAGAAGATATTTGAAATACTCATAAGGTTTAAAGTTATTCGTCTTGGCAGTTTCGGCTATGCTTTAAGCAACGGCACTTGCTTTGGCACCAGAGATTGTATCAATCAAAACCCAGTTCTTTCTTTTATGTTCTATAGAACATAATCGAAAGAATTGGGAATTCATGAATACCATAAAAGGTGCTGAAGCCAGCGCACTAGTATATTCAGTCGTAGAAACAGCCAGGGCTAATAGTTTAAATGTGTATTATTACGTTGAACATCTCCTTACAGAACTACCTAAACTCCGTGATGAAAAAGGAAATATAGATATGGCAGGTATGAATCAATTATTACCTTGGTCTGAAACTTTACCAGAAAAATGCCGTAAACCACGCCGCAAATAAAACTGCGGCGTTTATTTTTGGGATGGCGGATTATTTGACGCTTACGGAAAAGTTGCCTGTGCACGTTGTACAACCGTATTTTTCTACAAAATTGGTATAACTGAAAGGATACTAACATTAAAGCAATTACCTCTAGGCAAGAAAAAACAATGTACATCTAGTAGCAAAACCTCAAAGCCCTTATAGTCGGTTTGTACATGGAATGAATATAATATCACAAATGTTCTGAATTTCTTGGGGTATTCAAGTAAAAGTCAGGAACCCACATGGATAATGGCAGTCTTTCCTGGGAACTCCACCTAAAATAATCATATACAATGTGTTTTTATCCTTTTGTAACCACATGCAAGTAGTACAGAAATAATCAACTCCAATACTATTACTATATATTTAATTACGAATCCTAATTGCAATCCAGAACAAGAAACAAACACATTAGTCCAGCTGGTCACAACATAATGAATTAAAAAAATATACGGTGATATATCTCCCAAAAAATACGTCATTTTATTGCAAAGTGATTTTGTAATAACTCCATTAGCTTTTGCAAATAAGACAACCCACACTGCTGCTATAACTATATATATAGTAGTCCTATTATGCGTTGACTCTATTAACACTCCTCCTCTAACATTTTTCCATCTATACGCTAAAATTGTTATAATCGTAGCAAAAATTTCTACTACAGACATTTTAAAAAAATTTAGGTCATGGTCAAAAACACCCTCTTTATACCACTTTCCTAAGCATATGCCCACAATGAAATCACCCATTCTAAAAACTGGGAAACAATACATAAACCAGATATATATTTTACTATCTTCTCCCAATATATAAACCCATGGAATGCATAATATTATTTCCAGCAGAAGTATAAAAAGACAGGTTATAAAAAGAAAACTGTTTTTTTTCTTGATAATTATATTTTTTATAACAGGAAACATGAAGTATAAAAATAAAGATACTGAAAGATACCATGAAACACCGTTTAAAGAAACGTTAATACTACTATAAGGCACCCATGTTTGTATCAATAAAATACTTAAGATTATTTTTCCAAAAATAACAAGTAATCCCTTTACAGTTAATCCATATTGTATTTTGAGTATAATCTCAAGCAAAACCGCAAAGCACATTGTTATTATATGCAGAGGATATAATTTAGAAATATGATTCCACGAAAATCTAATATTATCCTTCACAGTACTATTCATATAATCATTCCCATGTTTATAAAATGTCAAAAAACCTGATAAAACATAAAATATCGAAACGCCTAGAGTAGGCCACCTTATATCCGATCCGGCGTGACTAAGAAATATTCCCAGAAAAGCAAGTGCCCTCAATGCTTGAAACGAAACTATTCTATCTTGTACAGTTCTTTTTGTATCCATATTTCCTCCAAACGGTGTATTATCTATCGTCATTATATATATTCGTGAACTCACATTATGACATATAAGTCTCAGTATGATAAAAAATGATTATTTTATTAAATACATATCTTATATACAATTACCCAAACTGGCAAACAGTCATATATGTTGTATGCTGATAATAAAATTGATTCAATTGAATTACAGCTGAATCAAAACAGGTGTCAAAATAAACCTAATATTCTAACAATATTACTTTGAATAAATTTACATAAGAAGCCAAATCATCTTATCAAAAGCCCCCCCTCAAATGGGGGTTAATAGTCGTTTGCGAAACGCCAAAAGCCGCATAAATACGGCATTTTTTGTTAGCAAAAAAGAATAACTCCCCACTGATATGGTACAATAGAATTGACGAGAAACCACTGCACACACCAAGAAAGGAGTTATTCTGATATATATGATACCATATAAACAGCTTTCTTTGGCTGATATTTATTCAGATTGCCAAGATAAATTTGAAAATGACAAGCCTGCGTTTCTGTCTCTATTAGAAAACCATATCGACCTTGATGAAATTATTCCGATTTCTTTTAGAAATCATTTCTATGCATCAACGGGTAGATTCCGTAAATACCCTTTAAAAGCTCTTCTGTGGGCTCTTATCATTCAGCGCATCTTCTCGATACCAACTGACCAGCTTCTATTAACATTTCTCGCTTATTCAAAACCACTTCGTGAATTCTGTGGTTTCACAAAAGTTCCTGACGCATCCAAAATTACTCGCTTTAAACAAGATTTTTTAGAGGACTTACAGCTAGTCTTTGATAACCTTGTAGATGTAACTGAGCCAATCTGCCAAGCTATTGATGCCGCCAAAGCAGATATGACCATTTTTGATTCTTCTGGCATTGAAGCATTTGTTACTGAAAACAATCCAAAGTATGCAAACCAGATAATCAGGAAGCTTAAAGCATATGCCAAAGCCAAGGGCTTTTCCAAATCTTATGATCCTTATAAGGCAGCCTATAGCTCCATGCCTTCACATGCTTCTGCCAATCCAGAGATAAAGCAGTTATACATCAATGGCCATTTTTGTTATATCTTCAAGTTTGGTATTGTAACAAATGGTATTGGCATTATCCGCCACATATCCTTTTATAACAAGGAATTCCTGACATCACATCCAGATATAGTTGTCGAAAAGAAATCATCCTCTCCTGATGAAGATAAATGCGTTCATGATGCAAAACTGCTCATTCCTACGCTAAAGGATTTCTTTACCAAACACCCTTTAATAAATCCTAAAACATTTCTTGGAGATGCTGCATTTGACTCAGCACTTTTGTATCGTCAGCTACTTACCGGTGATACATTTGGTGATAATAGGCATTTCTCCAAAACTTATATACCGCTTAATTCCAGATCCGGCATCAAATATCCTGATTGCAAAGTTAACGCAGATGGCATTTCATGTTGACCTAACGATGACACACTCCACATGAAATACAAGAGCTCTTCAACAAGGCCAAACGGCATTGTCAGATATAAATTTGTATGCCCCAAAATCAATTATGTCTATGATAAAAGCACACGCAAATGTCATCGAGAATGCCAATGCACCAATCCCTGCACCGATTCTTCATGTGGACGAATGATACACATCTATCCCGAGAAGAATCTTCGTGCTTATCCAGGTGTCCTTCGCGGAACGGAAGAATGGGATAATACCTACAAGATCAGAACTATCGTAGAGCGAGATATCAACCACATAAAGGATAACCTTTGTTTAGCAGGACGCCGCACTCAAAATGAGAAAACTCTGTATGCTGACCTGATACTTGCAGGAATCACTCAGCTGATATCTGTCGTACTTGCCGATAAGATTCATCACCATGAATACATCAGAAGCCTCAAGCCTCTCATTGCATAGGACTTACCAACTTAATAAGACATCAGCCTTATTCAAGTGCGCCTAAAATAAGATTTATCAGCCCAGTTCACGTCTTTGCCCTCAAAAAAGCATTCCAGAATACTTTTGTTAATGTTACGCCTAAATTTCTAATGAGTTTCGCAATTACCTATGGTCTATATTCTGAATGCCTGTCAAAAAACATTAGCAAACTTTTTCCTTTGAGATAAGACATGAACTCCGATACTGCCGTTTTGGACGGTATTTCTACGTACATTTAAACATGATCCACACATACCTTGCCTTCTATAAGCTCAACCGATTTCATTTCGCATAACTTCTTTATTATTTCAACTATGTCATTCTTATTGCTTTCATACATTACTTTCCGCCGATATTATGGAATAAACACAATATGGTATGTTCAGTTCCACCTAGAATGTTGTATACTTTTATTGTCCATTGGTCAGCCCCTCCTTTGTTATTTGATTATGGTTGCGAACCCACATCATTCTAACATTGGATGTTTCTTTTTTATACTCTAGGTAACGCTATTGCTTCGCCGGTCCCCCATCTCAGATGGGGGGATTAATAGAACTTTTCATTTAAAGTCATCAGAAAAGCATGATTCATTGAGCTTTTGTGGTTCAGCCTGAGGCTGTAACTCCACCAGCTGAGACGCTCGGGTTTCTATGCAGTGTTCTAAGATTGCCCTCAACCAATAATAGTATTATGTTTTTAAGATGTTATGTTGTTCACTGTATTCTTTGACTTTTAGACCTCTATCAATTCAATCTTTAATAATTGCAACCTATTGTTGGGCTTTGATTTGTTTATTTGAAGTCTTGTATCCATTGTTCGTCCCCATTTGAAAATGTTGTAAAAAGTCCGGCCTGACTTTTCACAACTACTACCTCAATAAGGACGTAATTGATATAGATGCGATATTTTACCATTTACTTATATTTCCCACGCTAGCCCTTATTTATTGTCACCTATAATAGGGATGAAATAAATTATACAGCCCTAGCTCTTATGTTGACAATTTCTGATTGATACAAAGTTAGTTTATATTTCCCCATTATCTTATGTAACTTTTCACAATTAAGACACAAACGTGGCTGTTAAAAAAACGCCCCTAAATCGAGTAGGAGGGAGATTTGAATAATCCCCCGACCTCTCACACCACCGTGCGTACGGTTCCGTACACGGCGGTTCAATCAACTTAACAAGTAACACATCTTTCGGTGTAATAATCTAACATTGAGACTAATCCAAATGAGGTTAGTCTCTTTGTACTTATAGCCTTTTGTACCCATCCATTGTGAGCGAGCCTTGCGTATCTGTCTCCACAGTAGGCAATTTGATACGCTGCCCATCTTGGTACGTCTAGCTTCATCAAATTCTTAGCTCTATTCTGCGGAGTTTTCCAATGCTTCCAAATACACATACGAAGTCTGAATCTGATGCTTCCATCAAGTTCTTTACAAAGTGTTTTCATACTTCCTATTTTGAAGTAATTAATCCAACCTCTGATAAGTTGATTGAGTTTCTCTACTTTATAGCTGTTGCTGACGCCCCAACTACGGCAAGTGAGTTCTTTCATTCTCTTCTTAAACTTCGCTACTGATTTCGCATGTGGTTTCGCCTTATATTGATGCGCACTTGCGTCGTAGTAGAATCCGAATCCAAGATATTTTAATCCACTTGGTCTGTCTACTTTGCTCTTGGTCATGTTGACCTTGAGACCTAGTTTCTCCTCAATGAATCGAGAGATATTTCTCATGACTCTATTAGCAGACATTTCACTTCCGACCATGATGATACAATCATCTGCGTATCTTACAAAGTTAAGCCCTCGCTTTTCCATCTCTTTATCAAGTTCATTCAACATAATATTTGCCAATAATGGCGAGAGATTTCCTCCTTATGTAGAGTTTTGTGTTATGTAGAGTTAGTCCCTCGCGGCATAGAGTTCGTATGACTTGAGTCTCATATTACTCGGCATAATAAATGCGCGCGTTTTATTAATTCAATATCCCTATCCTTTTAGTATGCAGCAAATACTTTTTTATTATCAGACTTATAAATCCAGTATTTATCAGCTATTCTGTAATCACCAAGAGATGAAAGGAGGACCCGATATGACTCTGACAGTGATTACAGATGGATTGTTCTCGTTACTTGAGAAAAACAATTACAATCCGACAACCATTAAGTTTTATAAACGTGAATGGTCAAAAATCAGCCGTTTTATCCTCTCCGAGTACGGAGACGAAGAATTCGACATGGAACGCGGCATGGCTTATCTTGAAAAGACCTATAACCTTGTAACCAAATATAACGATGGCACGTTATCCCAGCAAAGAGTGCAACTCTTAAGAGTAGTCCATATGTTGGAGGATTATCGTCTCCACCAGGTTCTTACTCAGCGTTTCTATGCATCAAAGAATCCACTTAAGCTTAATGACTACTTTTCCGGAATTCATGATAGGTATGTTGAGTTTTTAAACTCTCCTGAGATCTCCCAAAGTACCCAGAAGCACTATAAGCGCATTTCATTAGTATTCATGGATTACCTTACTCAAAAAGGTGTGTCTGATATCAAAGATCTGGACATGGAATTATGCAACGGCTATATCAAAACTCTAGCTGGTTTCAGCTTCAAAACCATTGAGCAGGATATTTGCGGACTAAGGCATTTCCTTCGATTTCTCAATGAGTCAGGTATTTTAGAAAACAACTTTGCTGATAAGATTCACGTTCCGCTTGTATCAAAGACTTCTCACATTCCATCAGCATGGAAGCCTGAAGAATTAAAAAAGCTTTTGGCAGCTGTGGATCGTAATAGTCCTATCGGGAAACGGGACTATGCTATGATGGTTATTGCTTGTGTAATGGGTCTAAGAATCAGTGATATCAAGACATTGCGTTTTTCCAACTTTGACTGGAATAACAAAACACTGTCTATTGTGCAGCATAAAACAAAAAAGCCTCTAAAACTTCCTCTTCCCGATCAGGTAGGCTGGGCTGTTATTGATTACATCAAGAACGGGAGACCTGATTATAACGGTTCTGATTACGTGTTTCTGAAACATAGGCCTCCATTCAATTCGTTTTCTGACAGTGATCATTTACAGCAGCGTATCATATACCACATGCAGAAAGCTGGCATACGCAGGGACAAAAACAGGCACTCCGGGTTTCATTCTTTGAGACAATCCGCAGCATCAATGATGCTGGAAATGGAAACGCCTCTTCCTGTAATCACTACTGTATTAGGACATTCAGACATGGATATAACCGCTGTGTATTTAAAAAATGATATACAAAAGCTTGCTGAATGTGTCTTGCCTCCTGAGGATTTTGCCCATGAGTGAATATACCTTTAAAAGCGTGTTTGCTGATGATATACAGGAATTCATTTCATTAAAAAGAGCACTTGGGTTCAAATACGTTAGTGAGCAGGGGATGCTACAGCGTATAGATACATATTTTGCAGATAACAATGTAACTTTCCGAGAAATCACAAGGGAAATATCTGATGGGTGGTGTAGAAAACGAAGTCATGAGACATTAACAAATCAGTCCAACAGAATAAGTGTTATGCGCATTTTTGCAAGGTATCTGAATGATATTGGTGTGGCTGCTTATGTTCCATTATCAGGAACATCACGTAAAAAACATCATTACAATGCTCACATATATACAGACGATGAACTTAAGCGATTCTTTGCAGCTGTAGATGAAAGTAAGTCAGTGCCTTCTGAATGCCCGTACCGGGGCCAGGTCATGCCTGTATTCTTTAGGATACTTTATACGAGCGGAATGCGTGTATCTGAACTCAGACTGGCCAAGATAAGTGATATAAACCTCGATGATAAATATATCATTGTGAAAGGTGGCAAAAATCAGAAAGATCGGATAGTACCAATCCATCACTCTCTTGCAGAGAAATGTAGGGAACTGAAATGCAGTATTCACAAGTATTCTTCAGATGACGAGTACTTTTTTATGCAGTACCCCGGAAGACCCATGACCTTAGTATGCGTTTATAAAAACTTTCGTAGATATCTTAGCAAAGCAGGCATCCCACATACAGGACGAGGCCCTCGTATTCATGATTTTCGCCATACTTTTTGTGTTAATCTACTGCTTAAATGGAGCAAAGAAGGCAAGGATCTGATGGCATATCTTCCATATATGAGAACCATGCTTGGTCATGAGGGATTTGAGGAAACTGCATACTATCTCAAACTTACCGCAGACGCATATCCGTTTATTCGTGAAAGCCTACAACGCAGCTTTCCGTCTATTATTGAGGAGGTGACTTTTGATGACAGGGACTACTACTGATTTCTCAAAAGCAGTTACTTCCTTTTTGACTGACTATCTGCCTCTTCAGAGGGGATATTCAAAGAACACCATCCTAAGTTACAGGGATACGCTTAAGCTATTTGTACTATTCCTAACTGAGGATAAGGATATGAAGTTGTCAACGTTCACCATGGCAGATTTTTCACGTCCGCTTATTATTGAATTCCTCGAATGGTGTAGAAACCGAGGATGTTCAGTATCAACGACAAACCAGAGGTTGGCTGCGCTGAAGTCCTTTTCCTCCTTTGCGCAGATAGAGTGCATTGACTATATCGCAACGCTTCTGGATGTGCAGGCTGTGCGTTCCAAAAAAACAGAAGGCAGGGAAATATCCTTCCTGAGCGTGGAACAGATGTCAAAGCTGATCAATTATCCTGATGTCAATACGAGCAGTGGTCTTCGCCATAGGACAGTGCTTACCCTTCTTTATGATAGTGGCTGCCGAGTTCAGGAATTGTGTGACATAAAGCTCAGGGACATAAATACCGATATTAATCCAACACTGCGGCTTCATGGAAAAGGTGATAAATACCGAACAGTTGTCATCGATGATAAAACCACAAGGCTTGTAAAGGAATACATAATCCGCCTTAGGAAAGGTGCCATGCCAGATCATCCGCTTATAACCAATAGAATCGGAAAATCCATAAGCAGGGATGGCGTACAGTACATAATTGATAAATATGTTTCTAAAATCCATGGCGAAGACTGCTCATTTCCTGCGCATGTCCATTGCCATCAATTCCGCCACAGCAAGGCAATGCACATGCTCGCAGCTGATATAAACATTGTATATATCCGCGATTTTCTCGGACATGAAGATATTTCTACGACGATGATATACAGCAGAGCCGATAATCGCCTGAAAAATGAAGCTATAAATGCTTTGGCACCTAAAATAACCGATGACATTGACCTTCCCGACTGGAGGAAAGATCAGAATCTTTTAAGTTTCCTGAACTCTTTTTAGCAAAATGGTTATGCCGAGTAAACTATGTCTTGTTAATGTAAATGCCATATGTATGAAGTTTAACTCGGCATAACAACTAGCTCAACATAAGGCGGATTATGGAGATATCCGCATAACCCACCTTGTGGTGTACCCACAATAGAGTCCTCGTACTCATCATCGATCATGATTCCACTGACTAAATATTTTCTAATGATAGAAATAACATCTCCATCTTTTATGGTTCTACCTATGATAGTCATAAGTTTATCGTGATTAACTGTGTCAAAGAACTTCTCCAAGTCAATGTCTACAATCCAATCATTACCGTCATTCATCATGTCGAGCGCTGTTAGGATTGCTTGCTGTGCACATCTATTAGGTCTGAATCCATAACTGTGGTCATTAAATTGTTCCTCATAGATTGGTGTTAAAACCTGTGCTATGGCTTGTTGTATGAATCTGTCTGTTACTGTTGGTACTCCTAGGTTTCTGATGCCACCATCAGGCTTTGGTATCTCTACTCTTCGTACTGGCTGAGGTTTATACTTTCTTGTCCTCAACTGTTCCTTGATGATATCGCCGTTCTTTTCAAGGTGTTCTTTGAGTTCTGTGTACTTCATTCCGTCCACTCCCTCTGCACCTTTGTTTCGTACGACTTGCAGATATGCTCTATTGAGATTATCACTAGATAGTATCTGCTCCATTAGACTACTTGTGTCCATGCGTTCTTTCCTTTCCGTCTCGCTAGATTTGACCACCCTTCACCCGATTGGTTACGGCAGATGTTGTCATTTCTGCAACACGAGACCTACTCAAACTTATTGATTGTTCACCCCTTCGCTCAATTTCCATTACAGAAACTTCTTCACTACTATGGGTTCGGCTGACTTCTCACAGTTCGTTGTTACTAGGCTAATGAAACCTCTGTGAGACCTCCACGCTTAAGGTGCACGCTCTTTCTCTCCATATATCCGCCACATTTACTCTGCTACTACAAATGTGATAGTTATTAGACTTCGTTGTTCCTTGCCAACTTATCTCTCGTAGCCTAGCCTTATATGTGATTTCTGTCCGTCGGACCGGAGATTTGCTTACAGCTTCCTTCAGATTCCACCTCACAATGGACACCCTTGCTGTTCGGCTATACACTTCCCACTATCTGGGCATGTTCGGGACTTTCACCCGTTAGAGCGCGCCCATGGCGCGCAAACAAGGTAAGGAGTGAAATCTTCGGATTTCACTCCTTACCTTTTATTATTATAAAAAAATGAGCCAAAAACCTATAGCTGTGACCCAAATCCGGTATATAATATGCCTATATGGGCAAAAGAAAATCCCAAAGCAAAATAATCGAGGATTCAGGGGCTATCCGAGGATAGTCACTGAATCCTGTCCTTTTTAGGGGAACTTTTTTTCAGCCCCTTCGCTATTAGTGTATTTTTCTTGTTCTCCCAACCACCCACGGGAACCACCTATTGATACAATACGCCGGTATTATAAGAACAATAGATAAAAATATAGTAATTATAATTGCTAAAAGAGAGGAATATAGCACATTATTCAAACATGTTGAATAAAAGCCTGAAGCTTTTGTTCGCAAAACATATTCCACAACCGCATAAACTTTTCCATGGAAAGCAAAGAAAATAATAGTATTAGCTCCAACATATGCAATGTACCTAGATATTCTAAATCTTTTACTTATCATTATAATCATCAGAATACCTACCACACTCTCTATATACGAAAACATTATTGTAAACGCCTTATTCTTAATCTGAGCTGCTGGACCATATATTAAAATCATATATATTACGGCAATAACTATAAGCACACGCCAAGTATCAAACTTTTTCAGCGAACACTCATATTCACTTTTATAATAATATCCCAAAACCATCCAGAACATAGCAACAAAAATATACTCTAAATGCCAAGGCAATGTATAATTTCCCCAAGGCAATATATTCTTTGGCATTAATGCGCCATAGAGATTACTAATAACCGAAAGAAGCAGCGCTAATGCAATACCTTTTTCACTATTGTTAATTTTTATAACAAAATAAAATGGAATAAACGCTACATATAATGCCGGCACAAACCACATCACATCTCCTACCGATCTAATCTGTAATAAATTCCATAACATATCATGCAATAAATTATGATCACTTTTTAGTGTAATGATAGCCGACATACCAATTGTTACATTACTTAAAATTAACCATGGAACAAAAAGCCCTTTTGTCTTCTTAATAAAGAACTCTTTAAATGATGATGGTTGTTTATATACATAGCCCGCAAGGAAGAAAAACACCGTTAAAAAAAATGGTGAATAAAATGTCCTAAGTACTCTTGTTCCACTTTCCAAATGAGAAAGCATCACAAACATGATACATATGTATTTTCCAAAATCAACCCACTCTATTCTTTTACTCATATCAATAATTCCTTCCTAAACTTTTATAAAACACTCTTGAAAGCTCTTTAATATCCGATATTCAGTTCTTTTTCGATGTGCTTTTTTTCATCATTCCTCCCAAATCTTAAAGAATTTCAAAATACTAAAAACCATTTTGAAATAACGCATCTCTTGTGTGTTCCCCCCTTAACACTGACCTCTTTTTGTACTTTGTAACTTGAAATATTCAATATTCCAAACGATACAAAGGTGTAGCTATGATTCTTCCTACATTCATTATCAATACTGATTATGCAATCAAATATCTTGTTATTTCATCAATCTTTATTGTTATGAATCCTAAACCATAGCTATGCCTAGCTATGGCAAATGCTCTTTCAGCTTCAATTAGATCCGTGTTGTCAATGTATTCTTGTTTTTATCCACTTTAGAATACTTCTTAGGTCTACCAAGTACTAATCCTAAAAGGACATATACCAGGCTCCTTACAGTGATTACGATTATTACAGATTCCGTAGATTTGATTTGCCAGACCCCTGTCTTGGTAATACCACGTCCTAGATTCATAGTTTTCAAAAACCTGAATTAATTGTAAGTGGCAATCAATACCCATCAGTAATTACCCGATAAATAGATGTTTAATCTTTCTTTTTATTTTCTGAAAAGGATGACGACTTTTCTTAAGATCATCAGTAATCTTATTTCGTGTCATTGAAGATGCGTACATAAAACCATTTTTCTTATATTCATTGAGAAAAATGTCTCTGTAATAAGGCTTTTCAGAAGGTCCACGTAACTGCTCATTTGTCTTTACTATATCTATATATTTTTTAAGTGTGAAAAACAAATCATTCTTACACTTTTCAAAGAGTAAAACACCCTTTTCTGTGTTACAAATTACAACCGACATACCTTTGTCAGTTGGCTCAAATCTATCTTTCCCCCAATAATCTCCAATAGTAATATCTGATATTCTTTCAGCACACGCATAATCACATGAATAGCAGTTATCGCGATAGAAGACTTTTCTAGTATAGTTTGACATAAATAAATTATCTATAGCTTTATCCTCTACAACAGTATTGCCATTTGAAACAGCCTTAAATCTAAATTTATTATTATCTCTAAAAGATATTTCATCTATATGACCATACTTGGTATCTAGTTCTTCAATGTATTCACTATAATAAGCTGCTGGTGGCATACCATGACATATAATATCTGTAAGATATAGATTTTTCTGCATAACTTCTGGTACAAATTTCTTTATCCCTGCACACTGACATGATGTACCAATGAATATTACAGTTCTTCCTTGCCTAAGATCCTCTATAATTTCTTTGTATGTTCCGACCATATCACTATATGTGTATTTGGAACCTTGAAATTTCGCTATGTCTTCAATATTATCTGTTTTCTTGAAAGTAATTACATTCTTATCAGAATAAGTAGCACCATACGCAACTCCACCCTCTTCTATAATCTTTGAGTAAAGAGCATATGCTGCTCCTCCCGAAGCAGAAGCATTTCTTTTTTTTAAATCTTTTAAGCAAACAGCATATGATATAATCGGTTCCTTCTTTTCTACAGGATTTACAACTTGGCAAACATGACTACATCGTCCACAATTTATGCATAGCTTTTCGTCTATCACAACAGTTTCAGCACCATATTCATTTTTCACAAAGCTTATACATCCTTTAGGACAAGCATCTCTACATGCACCACAAGCTGTGCATTTTGAATTCTCACATATTTTCATTTCTTCTACCTCTTCTCTTAATTATTCTTTAGAAATCTGCTGAATTTTATAACAAAAAGAAGAAATATCAGCCATATCTGGATAATACTTCATTAATTCCTGCGGAGTATAATCCCACCACTTTGAATTTTCAATCTCTTGTATCTGTTCATCGGTAAAACGTTTTCTTATAAGTTTGGCTGGATTTCCGGCGACTATGGTATAAGGTTCAACATCATGAGTAACTACACTTCCCGCTCCAATTATTGCCCCATTACCAATCTTTGAACAAGATGATGTGATTATAACTCTAGAGCCAATCCAAACATCATTTCCTACTGTAAGCTTGTGTCGTTCTACATCCTTAACCTCAAAATGAGAAAATCTCTTATTAAAAAAAATGGCTGAAGTAGTAATGAAATCAATAGGATGATTCGCAGCCAAATAATGAACATCTGCTGCGACACTACAATACCTGCCAATTTCAGCTTGTCCTCCCAAATTAAATCTCTTCTCAAAACAGCTTCCATAGGTATACATCCCTACTGAAACTCTATAATTTTTTTCTGTGTACTCTCGTAATGTTCCTGAATAGAGTTGTCCACCTTCCTTTTGTATTTTTTTGTTTCTTAAATATCTAAATAAAGTATCAAATATTTTCATTGACTCAACCTCTTTTATTTTTTCCCTATAGCTTTAAAAGCCATCAGCTTAACCTCTTCAATGTATTTTGATTTCATAAAAATAATGAAAAATATAACGTTAAACAATACACAACAAATAACTATATCTACAATTAATTGAAATAGAGGTTTTCCTATACCAATAATACTACACAAAAAATAGCAAATTGCCGTAACAAAACAAGTTACGACCAAATAGATTAAATTATCTGTAATATATTTTCTGCAGGAACACTTAAACAATTCAGAGAATAACACTTTTGTCTCCCAAGGATAATATATAAAAACAAATATGATGATAGTTGATATAAGTGCACCTATCAATCCAATTTTTTGAACCAAAATTATATTGGTAACAACATTAATAACTGCGCCTATGTAAGGTTTCCAAAAATCTTGTTTCCACATACCTGCAGCATCTTTGAAATGTAATCCCATCGCACGAATCTGCCAAGTATAAAAATATATTACCATCCAAACAACAACTGTTAGGGACAACATACGTTTTTCGCCTACCCATACCTTCATAAATGGCTGATATAAACACATAAAACAGCAAGCGCAAAAACCAACTAACCAAGCTGATACAAAATTTAGCTTAAGAAACAGTTCGTAATTCTTTTCCTTACTTTCAGTTACAATACTATTACCTATACTAGGAACTACTGACGTATACACTACAGTGAAAATACTGATAACCGCAGACATTATGTAATAATAATTACTATAAATACCTAAAATTGAGAGACCTAAAAAAGCAGAAATCACTATACTATCAGCAGAATTAATAACAGTAGCACCTATTTTATGTCCCAAAACAGCACCTGTTCTTGAATACAAGTCTTTTCTCTCATCTTTAGACAACCTTCCATCTGGAATATAATTAGGACATATTTTTTTTGCTTCTATAGCGCAAATAATGTTATTAGCCATTGTATATATAGGAACAATAATGATATATGCATAATAGTTCTTTAATAAGACAAGCAAAACAATCTGTATAGTATATTCAATAATCGACAGAACCATCTCTACAGTACTAATTATGTCTCTTCTCTGATTTGCCATTAGCAATGAACTTTTATATGCAAATAAGAAATAACTAATTGCTGTATTGAATAGATAAATCCAAAATAATATATAGAGATTAACATCAGGAGGACAATCGCCTTTTACGAGCCTATCCAAAAAGAAACTCATTATAAAACCAGCGAAAAGCACCACACAGCCAACAATCCTATACACTACCTTAAATTCATTTAATAGCGAATTAACTTTAGAACTATTTTTTTCTGCGATGGGCTTATACATAGCATAAACAATAGCACTCCTAAATCCTAATTCAGAAAGATTAAGCACATGTAGTAACGATGTAAATAAACTACTAAGGCCTACATATTCATTGCCAAGTGTATATATTATTACAGTTCTTACAATAAAAGGAAAAATAATTGTTACTATCTTATTTAGTAAGCCAAAAAAAATATTTCTAGAAGCATTTTTCGAGCGTGACTGTGCCATAAGACTATCTTCCTCCCTTGCTGTATTTTTCATTAGCTTTAACCCATCTAACTACTTCATCCACAAACATGACTTTTTTCTCATCTAGCAGGTTCTTAGACTTCAAAATACAGTTTGTAAGTTCCTTATACTCAAAAATATATCTATCAATCATATCAACCAAATCATTCTCAGAGGTACTACATAAATCTAGAACATAAGGGTAATTTAGATTATTAAACAATCCTTTAAACTTTCTACTATACGCCAAAGGAATTGTTGCTACTCCAGCTGAGTATGAGGCAATAGTAGCATGCATTCTAGAACCAATAAACACATCTAGTCCAGAAATAAATGACTTAGCCTCTATTGGTGTTTTAAACTTAGGTGCACATTCAAGGCCATATTCTTCAGCTAATTTATAGCATACCGTATAATCATCCTCCACACTGTCAACACTATGAGAAATCACATGTCCTATCAAATATATTCGATTAACTGGATTAGATTTAAGTTCCTCTATAATCGTTCTAATCACACTCTCATAATTTACAGAAAGACCAAATTGATTATTCTGAGTATAACCACCATTCCACAGTAATCCTGAAACATTTATACCTATATTTTTAACTGTGTCGTTCATTTTCTGTTTATTATATGGCAAAAAGAAAGCCATATCTGATACGACAGTAATTGGATTAGTTATCCCCATATTTCTTAGTACATCTTTTGATATCTCATCACGAGACATAAGTAGGGAAGCATTCTTGCATGCTTTCTTAGCAATGAACCTAGTTCTGAATTGTTTATAAGGGCCATATGTCTGTGGTGCAAGTAACAATGGTATACCATTCTTCTCAATCAATAATTTGGCATAGGTATAATTGATAAATCGTCTCCAACCATAAATATCGGAAAAACTGTCTCCTTGAGTTGCATCTACAGCAACATCTGCCCAATTTCTAACAATATCTAGGAATTTTCGTCTATCATTTCTATCCTTATATACATTCTTTATTACTTCCCCTTTAACAAGATTCCTTGATATGTCCAGTTGATCACATAACAAATCTATTGATTGTTCATCGATTTTACTAGCAACTACTTTATAATTAAACACAATACCCAATTGTTCAGAAACCATTTGAAAAACACTTATTGCAGAATACGTCAATGCTATACAACCAAGATTTCCATTTGTCACAAGTAATCCACACAATAATACATTCATTGTTTTTTTCATAATCTATTTCTTCTCACTTCTTACAAATCTAATTATGATTAAGCAAATTTTTTATAAATCTAACAATAACTTAATCTTAAGCGTTAAATTATTCTTTATATAACTTTTTTTACTAATCTTACCATATCTATCTAAAACATCCCTATCTAAAATAGCATAGTCCTTATCATTAATTTGCGACAAATATCTATCTCTATTCTTTGAAACAGGCAAGTGGAATAACAGTTGCTTATTATGAAGGGCGATTTTTTCATATGATGACTCCTCAATAACTAGCTGATTTTTAATTTTATCTAACATAGCCCTTCCCTTGTCACTATTAACTATGACACATGACATACCCTGTTTCCTGATATCTTTATTACCATTCTCTTTTACAAAACTAGGATGTTCATATTCAGCGCCCCAATAATCGCCAAGAGTTATATCAGCTCCACGTGTTCTAGAAGCAAACGGACAACTGAAACAACTATCTCGCAAAATATCACCTTTTAAAAACATCATAAAATATGAAGATTTATAAAAAGGAATAATTTTATTTTTAACTAAGCCACATTTATCCTTAAAAAATATATTTATATTCTTGTCCCAACCTTTAGCCTTATCTCTAAACACAATATTAGTTATAGTTCCACCAATCGTGGAGTTTAACAATTCTTGATATTTATGAAAAATTTTATGTGATGGCACTCCGTGACATATTACTTCTGTTGTATATAAATTTGTATAATCCTTACCTAAATAATTTTTTAATCCATTAATCTGACAAGGAGTTCCTGAAAATAAAACATCTTTTCCTGATAAAAGTTTCTCTTTCACATCAGCATAGATACCTGCCGTATTACTTTGTATGTATTTAGAATTATATAGCTTTTCAACATTTTCTAAAGAATCCACACCAACATGTGAAACATAGAAAAATCCATTGCTATGTTTACTAATTTCAGCTCCATAAACAACTCCATCATTTTTTAAAAAAGCTTCACATAACAATGGAAACACTCCACCAGAAGATGATTTCTCGGATTTCGAACAATCCTTTGTAGCTGCAATATACGATTTCTTTTTATATTCATTCTTGACAGGATTTGCAAGTGGACAAATTCTTTTACATTTCCCACATTTTATACAAGCATCATGATTAATAGATGGATATTTGTACCCATATTCATCTTCAACCATATCTATAGCATGAACGGGACAACCATCATGACACGCAGCACATCCTGAACACTTACTTTTATCAGCATATACAGTATCAAACTCTGTATTCACCTCTGATTTTAATGTAACATTTACTTCCTCGTTGACTATAGGCAAATACTTACCAAGAAATTGTTTCGAGAATTCACGAAATTTTAATAAATTATCATCCACTATTGAATAATCTAATTTTTCGGAAAAATAAACACTTTCAGAATTGGCATCGACTATTCGATCACCCAAATTTAATTTATTTACTAAATCATAAATGCGAATATTCTGAGTGTCATTTTTTTTGTCATCAAATCGTTTAAACAATGAAAACTCTTTGTGGAAAATAACAGAGAAAATTGTAGCGTGATACGAATCTGTAAGAACATATTCAGAATTTTTGATAAGATTTACAAACTCTGCAGGACCTACGTTTTCTACCATCTCATACCCTAGCTTAATGCTATCAACTGATGTTGGTATTACTTTTACTGGAAGGCCTGTAGCCTTTCTAACCTCTTCAATACCTTTAGAATAAAAATCTCTATTTCCTAAAAAATAACAAACTATATACCTGTCTTCAGACTTTAATGCTTTTTCAGTTAAATCATCCCACAGCTTCTTGTCTACCAATAAGGTGGGATCTAGCACAGTTTCAACTGTTTTATCCGTAAGTGTATTCAACACTTTCGCAGTTTCTGCTTCACGTACAGAAATACCAGTGAAATCCGCCAACTTTTCTTTAAGAAAATCAATCTTAATTTTGTTAAGATTATGAACCGGAAGACTTGGAGCATAAGAAATTTTTATTTTTGAGTTTGGAATCCAATCCAAGTAATAGGCAGGATTAATGTGTTTATTCATGCTCCATACTTGATCACTTCCACATATATATACATCATATTCATTTGAAATACCCTTCAGTCCGTTAATTCCTGTAAAAGGCATTGAGAGATTAATGTTATAAGAAACAAATTCATCACAAACTAGTTGTGTCCTCCTCAGTATACCTTTCATTTTAGCATTCCTATGAATAGTACGATCAATTTTATTTGTAATTTTCTTATAATATAAACATTTTTTTGATGGATAAATATAATCATCCATAACAGGTTTATAATCCAATACAGTTACATCAAAACCTAATGCACTCAAATATCCCTGAAGCGCATAAGCTTGAAGAATTGAACCATAATTTGATGTTCCTGCGACCCAAGTTAAAATGGCTATTTTCATACATGCTCCTTATTTTTTTATTCTTTCTTTCGCATAAGAAAAAGTCAGAATAATATTATTAATTACTTTAAAAACTTTTAATATATATGCCTTTTTGCCGTAGTACTTTCGACATGTATATTCTCGTGATTTTAATGCCTGATTTGGAACATACAACTTGGATTTTAAAGAGGTTGCTTTTCCTTTTTTAGCATGATTATGATGAAAGAAATGCTCTAAATCAATCATTTCACGATAACCTGCTTGCCTAAGTTCTATCCCCAAAATATTCTCTTCGCCATACAAAAATGTACCTTCATCAAGATAATTAATCTTTAGCAATGCTTCTTTCTTTATAAGGAGCAAGCTTCCATGCACAATATCTACATATGCGCATTTTTCTGGTAGAACTACAAGTTTAGATTGACTTCTCTTACCATATTTTATATATCCACGTTTTATCATCTCTGGATATGTTGGTATATCCCAATATGAATGATAAATATCATAATTATCATGGGTCAAAAGTACTGGGCTTATTACTGCAACATCTTCAAACATTGAAGCTTTATCCATCAGTTTCTCAAAAATATCTTCTTCATCAACTAATGTATCTGGATTCATTATTCCAACGAACTCTATATCTGGCCATTTATGAATAGCATATCTAAATCCAAAGTTATTACCTGCAGCATATCCAGCATTATGAGTATTCACAATAACATCTACACTCTCTTCACCACCAAATTCAGCTTTTAGAATGTCATATGAATCATTAGTCGATGCATTATCCACAACAACGATATGTATTGTCTTTTGAGATATCAGTAGTTGCCTAACACACTTTATCGTATCATCATATTTATTAAAATTTAATACAACTATGGCCAGTCGTCTCTTATGCATAAATCTCTCCTATAAAACTATTCTCACCTTTGAATTTAGAATGTTTTTATGATATTCTTCCATCATTGCAAGCATAAGGGTCATAATTGAACCAAATGAAAACTTCCAATACCACCAAATAATATTTGTACATATTATTTGTAAAAATAATGTGAATAGTAAAAATCTAAAATCACCCTTTTTAGCCGCTTCATAGGAACATATGAACATTTTAATTGTTATCCAAATATACCATCCTAGTCCAATAAAGCCATAAATATACGCAAATGCATACATACCATTATCATTTAAATTTAATCTATCGTATAGACCAGCAGCACTCCAAGCATCAGGACAAGAATAATGAGGATAACCTCTTCCAACCAAAGGAGACTTACTTATTTCAACTTTATACAATTCCTTTCCTATCTCTCGTATTAAAGCTGACTTATCTGTAGATGAATCCATAACAGACGTTAATAAATATTGACCTAACTCAGACTGTAAGACAACAAGTATTAAACCAAGTATAATAAACATATAAAACACTTTTTTACCAATTTTATTCCTATAAAACATCGTTATAAAAATAGTTAAAGCACCATATGCAACCATTACTATTCTTGTTTGAAGCACGAAAATACAATGGTAATAAGCCATCACCAAACCTATGCCCCCTATAATTTTCTCCCTGTTGCTTGATGCAGAAAAATATAGTACCAACGAGCCCACAATTAATATTGTCGAAAAAGTGATATTATTAGTAATTCGAACACCGAATCTTGTTCTATATCTTAAGTCTAATATTTGTATTCCATACCTAGCTAAAAAATGCTGGACTATAATAACAATTGTAACAATAAATGATAATTTATATATACAATTCCAAAGATATTCAGCAGAAACTATTTTCTCAACAATAAGAGCTCTAAAGAGATAATAACTACATATCAACATTAAAAACTCTCGCTGTGCCCAAAATCCGTCCCATATACTCTGTCCAAATAAGACATGTGGAACAATAGCTGCAACTATTGCTATTGGAATAATACATAATACATTGATTGAGAAATAATAATTTTTTAAAATATTAATTCTGTAACGTAATATAACATATAGAAATACACATAAATATATATCTAAAACAAAATCCGTATACTCTATATGAAATAAACTTGAAAATCGACTTTCATTAACCAAAAAAATCATTCTATCAGGAATTAAAAATAACAATACAAATAAAATATTTGTTGTGTCAACTTTGATATATTTCAAAATATAACCTCACTTTTATATATACATCAGTTTAGAATATTCTTCTTTTAATCTAGTACAAGTATTTTTTATCGAGAAAATACTTGCAGTTTTCTTTGCATTAGCTGACATGTTTTCAACTTTTTCTTTATCGCTCAAAATGCCAAGTGTAAAAGATATAGCTTCAGCTAAAGCTTCGTCACTTATTTTGTTTGTCAAAAATCCATTTTCCCCATCTTTTAGAATTTCAGGTATTCCTCCAACTCTGTTTGCTATACAAGGAATACCAAATGACATTGCTTCAACTAACGATATACCAAATACCTCTTTCCATACTGATGGATAGACAAAAATACTAGTTTCTTTCAAAAATGGGATTACATCTGGATATCTTCCCTCAAACTTTATTATATCTCCAAGACCTAGATGATTTACTAGTTCTTCTAAGTTTTTTCTTTCTGGTCCATCGCCAACCAACGAAACAGAAATTGGAAACTTATCCTTAATAAGCCCTACAGCTCTAACCAAATAGTCAATTCCCTTTACATAATTTAATCTACCGATATAAGTAATTTTATATGGTTTATCTGTAGGAATAGAGTGCTCTTTACCACACTCTAATTTATCCATTGAAATACCATTATATACAACACATTTTCTTTTGTTTGATAGTCCAAATTCCTCTTCATAGGATTCTTTACCTGCATTTGATACAAAAATTATTAAATCCGAAGCATTTAAACTTACTCTAAACATAAAATGGGCAAAATAAAACTTCATCTTGCTCTTAGTGAAAAAATATTTACGATCGTAGCACGAATGTGCAACCGTAACTTTTTTCGTTTTTGTTCCTAAAGTGGCTAATAACCAATACAACTTAAGAAATGGATCACCATGGTGTACCGTTACAATATCATAGTTTTTCACAATCTTCCTAAGCTGTATTAGTCTCTTTATGTTTATTTTGCCTTTGATATTAGCTAGTGAATATGTCTTTAATCCTAGTTCACGCATTTGATCATGAATTGAGCCCTCTGAAAACAAAAAACAAAATCCGTTATCATACTCACTATTCAATCCTATATCTCTGCAAAGACTCTCTATTCCTCCTGCCTCACCGCTTGTAAGCAGATTTAAAACTTTCATATATACTCCTTAAGATAAGTATTATATAGATATTTTATATACATCATGTCCAGAATTTCTTTTATCTTCTGGCGGTAATGCCATATAGTTTTTGTAAAGTCGTTTCAAATTTTCTTCCCAATTACTAGGTGCATTTACAACTATGTCTTCAAAAGGTAACTCTATAAGATTATCGAAATCTGTCTTTTTAAAGTACAATCTGTCACTATCGTAATTACTCGAGAACATACTTGCCAGATATTCCCAATCATCATGATTTCTTATAACAAGCTTATTTTGTATATTAATAAGCGTCTGTTTTGGTAATACACCAACAACTGCGCTCACGAGATTTATTAGCTTCTTATTTCCTTTTCTTTCCATATGACATTCTTCTTTACTCCAAACAGCAAATGTAAGGAGCCTAGCTATCATTCTTCGAAGCTTTGTGCTTTTTAACCCAGGCTCACGAATACTATCAAATGGGAAAATGTCTATAAATAATCCATTTTTCGCTTTACAGTTTTTTCTATATTCTTCAACAAATACTGTGCCTTCTTTTACAAGCTTAGCATAAGGCATATAATAATGAGAATCTGTAGAATAATCTTGGATAAAACATCCTTCTATAGGTTCTTCCTGTAAAAATTTTATTAATTTCTCATAATCTTCCCTTAGGAGACCAACATCAATATCATCATCCCAGGGAATAAATCCTTTATGTCGTATAGTACCAAGTAAAGTGCCACATATAACTGTGTATCTAATACCATGCGAATTACAGTATTCATGAAAAGAGCGTAACATTTCCAATTGTATACTATGAATTTTATCCAATTTATTCTGTTCCATAATTTTTACGATATCCTCATTTGATTAACTATATCTGATTATTATTTCTCATTTTCCTTATCACGAATTGAATGAAGCACCTCTGTAAGAAGGGTTGAAGAAGTCCCATCAGTATGTGGCAAAAAGACTAATTCAACACCTGTCCCATCAAACTCCTCAATGTATTTGTTGTACATTGGGCTATTCTTCCAATCATCTCCATGAAAAAGTGCATTGTATTTTAATTTTTCCCAAGCAGCATATTTATCCATACTTGTCTGTGGAACAACTTCATCTACATACTTGATTGCCTCGACAATCTTTACTCTCTCTTCAAAAGGAATGATAGGCTTTTTGTTTTTATATTCCTGAACTAACTCATCTGTACTCACACCTACAATAAGATAATTGCACTGAGCTTTAGCATTCTTTAACACATTTAAATGGCCAATATGAAATAGGTCAAAAACACCTGTGGTATATCCAATCCTAAATTTCTTGTCACTCATTTATTATTCTCCTTCTATATCTACATAACAATTCATATATTATTAAGTTCTAATATAGTTATTTCCCCTTTGCTTTTTGAAGCACTCGTTTTGCATTTCTTTTAAACTTACCTGGTAAAAGCGCAGACAAAATAAGCTTATACATTTTTTCTTTTTTTACACAAGAATCAACTAATTTGTCAAAAGATTCCGTTTTATATTTTGAAATAAAATATTCACGTTTAGGATTCATCTTTGCTGGGGAAAGCAGTTGGCTATTACGCTTATACAATGCATCCACACTGGTTTCAAACTGTTCACACTTTTCTAATTTATTAAACAGTTGCCGCCCCTTTGATGTGTTAACAAGTACACACGACACACCAGAATAATCAACGTATTCAGGATTTAATTCCTGAATTCTCCAATAATCTCCAACAGTAATATCGCCATACCTATCTTTATTCGCGAACTTACAATCATAGCAACTATCCTTATAAAATAACCCTGCTGTAAAACCATGTAAATATGGATTTCTTTTACCACTCTCTACAATAGTCTTACCATTAGAAAATTCTATGCAGATATTCTTCGAATGTATCTCACCGTATAAATCCTTAACCTTATGCCTTAAATCGACCTTTATGACCTGACTGCCCCTTTTTTTATTTAATTCCTCAATATATTTTCTAAAAATATCCTCTCCTGGTACACCATGGCATACCAGATCAACCAAAAATAGATTATCGTATTCTTTTTTTAGAAAGTTCCTAAGCGCAGCTACTTGGCAAGGCGTACCTGTAAATAGAACGTGGCCTCCTTCACTAAGTCTTCTCCTTACCTCTTTGTATATTCCCTCGCAATTACTCTGAACATATTTAGATTTTTTTAACGACTCTCTCTCATCAAATGGAACAATTCTGTGATAGACTCTCAAATCGTCTCCCCATACTGCTCCAGCAACCATCAAATCGTCATACTGACTATGAAGAGCCGTAGCTATTGCTTCAAAAGCTCCTCCTGATGCACTTCTTTCTCGCAACTCAGGTGATTCAACCATCAAAGCATAAGCTTTCTTTTCATAATTGGGCTCTATCAAATCCGGTTTCTTACCGATAGGACAAACCTTCCTACATGCACCACAAGAAATGCATTTCTGTGTATCAATCTGAGGGTATCTCCCCCCATCTCTACCATAATAAAACCCTATAGCACCTGCCATACAAACATCACTACACGCGGCACATCCAGAGCACGATGAAGTATCCTTGTTATCAAGAAATGTCTCAATCATATTTCCGATTCCTTATTTTTGACAACTAATTATTTGCCCATCTGTGCTGCAATATCAGCATCTACAATTTCTTCACCAGTCTTATCCTTAAGCTGCTCCATAGAAGCTGCTGAAAGACCGTTGTTTACTGTTGCGCACATATCGCATGTACTGCACTTATCAAGATCTTCCTTTGTAACCTTTCCATCGCGTAAGTCACGAACAATCTTGTTCTCGTACATGCTATATTTCTTCTTTGTCCAGAACTTAAGCTTGTGACGAATTACCCACCAAAGCGGTACCCAAATGTATTTGTGCATTGCAGGAGAAACTGAACCAATCATCCAGCAGTCTCTATCACAGCATCTAACCTTTGAACGTACTGCCTCTGCTTCTGGAGAATTCCAGAGCTCATCCCATGACTGATTGTTAAGGTTACCCATAACCTCTTTATCCTTTGTTCCGTTACATGGCATAACGTCACCATATGGATCAATGAAAAAAGTATCAAATGACATGTCACATGGAAGAAGTCTCTTCTGTCCATAGATATAATTGATAAGACCATGGTTGAAGTATGCTCTAAACCACTTCTTTGGGCTCTTGCTAGCAAGAAGCTCGTTTACAAGGTTCTCAAAGTTCTGAGCAACCATTGGACGGTCCTTGATAATGTTCTTTGCTTCTACAAAATAGAAGCTGTTGTGAAGTGATGCTGTAGCAAACTCCATGCCCATTTCATTTGAAAGTTGGTAAAGAGGCACAAGGTCAGGAGCATTTTTGTCCTGTACTGTCATACCAAATCCAACATCTGTCATACCCATTTCACGAAGTTTCTTAAGAGTCTGGTATCCTCTCTGGAAACCATTCTCAAGTCCTCTGATTTCATTATTTGTCTGCTCAAGTCCTTCAATTGAAATACGAATACCAATCTGTGGGAACTCTTTGCAAAGATCTACAATACGATCTGTAAAGAAACCATTTGTAGAAATAACGATACGATCCGACTTCTTATATAATTCACGAACAATATCCTTGATATCTGTTCTAATGAAAGGTTCACCACCTGTAATATTTGTGAAATACATCTTTGGAAGCTTCTTGATTGTCTCAATTGAGATTTCTTCCTCAGGCTTTGATGGCGCCTTATATCTGTTGCACATAGAGCAGCGTGCGTTACATCTGTAAGTTACAATTACGGTTCCGTTGAGTTTCTTCTCAGCCATTATTCTCTCCTTTTTTGGTACTATAATTTATCTAAACCTTAGCGTTTGTTAAAAGTTGCAGTTTACCCATAATGAGGCACCTTGCAGAATTATACACTTTCATTGCATGTGTTGACAATCACTGATTAACACAAACTTAGTGAGTATTTTCTTATCATATTATGTAACAATTCACAATTATGACACAAAAAAGATATATAAAAAACTCCCCTAAACAAGAAAAGGATTCAGTGACTATCTTGGCCCTGAACCCTTTATATTTTATTTCCTAAGCTGTTTATCCACTTATGTTTTCATCGAAAATGGCAGACACTAATTAAACCAGAATCATTCTGGCAAAAACAATTAATAAATATATATGCTTTTATGTAGCACTCAGATTATGAATTAATGTTTTAACCTCTAGTGGTAATTTTAGTTCTTCCAACCACCCATGGAAACCACCTATTGATACATTCTTACACATTAATCTCACCTATAATATATATTTACTCCTATGAAATTATACATTTAATTTATTCATGACTATTACAGAGGCTACAATTCTGGTTGCAATGTTCAACCACTGGTATTTCTGCATGAGGAATATATATTTTTTTATCCATATTTAATATTTAACAATCCTTTTCTACAAGTTAGCGTATCAGATTAAATCACATTCAGTCCGTTTGTGTAAAAAACGAAACTCTGTTTTAAGAATTCTTCTATCTCTACCACAAAAAAGGAGCCTTACATCAAAAAACCTTATCTGCTATTCAAAAAGGAGCAACTCATTATGAGTGCCCCCTCTCCATTCTATACTTGCATATATTTTTTCCCATTCCAATTAAATTTTTATCTATCAGATGAATAAAATATGCACATGTAATTGAAATAACAAAACTACATACTATAAACGCTCCTGAATTATCCCATGAATAATATTTATCTAAAATATTAATAACGTATCCATGAACCAAATATAATTCAAAGGAAATCCCACCTAAAAACATACTTATCTTATTGCCAAAATAAATCCTTGTATTTGCAATCAATATAAACATAGTAATTGCAATGCCCAATAGTATTTTCAGCAAATAATCACCTGCAAATGGAATCCATTTATACTGTAGATACAAACCACCAAGCGTTAATGATAAAACCAGACAAGCAAGCATTTTATAAATCCAGTTTTTAGAGAATGCATTAAAAAAACAAGTTTTGATTGTTGCTAAAGCTATGCCCCATATGAACCCGTAACACTCAGTAGGCCATATGGTGCTTGTCATAATTCCAGCTTTTGATAGATTATATGTAACCAAACTTCCTATCATTACTAATATACTTGCAAATATTTTCCATTTTTTTTCTTCTTTAAACAGCTTATTGGCAATCCAAAATGCAAGGAAGCAGCCAATCAACCATCGCACCCAATTGTCAATATACAATAGGGATAGAGGACTATTATACTCTCCAAACATTAACAATCTGATTACATAAAAAAACACATCAACAACTATTGAAACAATGATTAATTTAGGTAATCGCTTTCGCCAAAAAGAAACTATCATTTCAGGATGACTATCACGTGATAAAGTCAGACCATACGCTGATGTCATAAAAAAGAAGGTAATTGCTATGTAACCAAAACTAGAAATCATATCCTGAATTCTGTTTTGGTAGCTAACAGGAATGTGGGCAAATATAACTACAAGGCACCAGAACCCCCTCATTGCTTGAGTATTATTTTTATCAAAAAAACTACTGTTTACTTCACTAACCTTAATCCCATATAGAATATCCACCAGTAAAAATATAAGCGCTAGTATCATCACCATTTTCTTAACATTAATCCCTTCATTAATAATTTACACAAGATAAGAATGTGGCATACTGTAAATTCAGAAAAGGCTTGGAGTCAAGACTCCAAGCCTTATATAACTTCATCAATTCTCTCATTATTTACATTGCTTTATCAACATGTAAAATTATACATCCTAAAAACCACCGGTGACAATTACCTATTTATCACAAACTTGATTCATATTTCAGTTATATTATGTAACATTTTGTAGAATTTAGGATTGTTCCCCTCTTTATATTTTCTTCTTACACTCTCATTTATGGTTGAAATTTAATTCCAAAATGCCCATCAAAGTCTATGCTTGCTTCAATTTCACTCACAATATTCACTGTAATTGTTCCATCAATATCAATTACGATTTTTGTTGGATAGCATGGTTTTGGCTGATTTGGGTTTGTTGGCTCACCTGGATTATCCGGCTGACCTGGGTTTATTGGCTCACCTGGATTATCTGGCTGGTCCGGATTTGTTGGCTCTCCTGGATTGTCTGGCTGGTCCGGATTTATTGGTTCGTCTGGGTTATCCGGCTGGTCTGGGTTTGTTGGCTCACCTGGGCTATCCGGCTGGTCTGGGTTTGTTGGCTCGCCTGGGTTATCCGGCTGGTCTGGATTTGTTGACTCGCCTGGGCTATCCGGCTGGTCTGGGTTTGTTGGCTCACCTGGGTTGTCTGGCTGGTCTGGATTTGTTGGCTCACTTGGGTTGTCTGGCTGGTCCGGATTTGTTGGCTCACCCGGATTGTCTGGCTGGTCCGGATTTGTTGGCTCTCCTGGATTGTCTGGCTGACTTGGGTCAATATTTCTTGCCTCAAGAATTTCCTCTATTTCTTCTTTTGCATTATTAGCAGCTGCCACATTAGATTCAGCAGTTTTGCATGCTTTCTGTGATGCCGATAAAATATTTCGAGAATTAATCACTTCCTGATTAATATAATCCTCGGTTTCCTTTGAGATGTGCTCATGGAAATAGTTTTCATCGGCTGCTAAAATCCTTGCTTCTATTTCTTTATAGCGAATATCATGTTGTTCTATCCCATGTTCATCATAAAATTCAGCAGCTTTATTTACTTCATCTCTAAAATATTTCAACAGTTGTTTATATGCTTGGCATGTTGCAGATGACTCATATTCTAATCTAGCAGCTTTTTCTTCTGGATAATACTTTTCTAGAATTGCACCTCGCTCCTCCCAGTCACCATATCCATAACCATAACCTATAGATCTAATAACACTACTTAAACGTGCAGATTCCATATCATAATAAGAAGGATTATATCCCCATCTTCTGTTTTCATACTCATAGTAATCGCTTTCATCCATTACTGAAGCAAGTTCTCTACTATCATAATTAGCAAACATCCCCTCATTCCAATATTGGGTTTTGCTTATCAAGTATTCCTCCATATCCATAACTTCCGCTTGACTTACTGATAATAGGCCATACCCATCACGGGCACTGATATAATAAGGCTCATCATACACATATTCCATATCCGTCATGGTTGATGACTTAAAGTCATTCATAATTCTCTGTATATTTTCGATTTTACTCTTTCTATTTTTGTCATTATCAACTAACTCTGATGACAAGGTTTTATTATATTCAGCCAATTCCAATGTAGATTTTGCTATTGCTGCTGCCTCATTCACTTGTTCATCCGTAGCTTCATCTTGTTTGACCTCATAAAGCTTGCCAATTAACGCTGCAAAATTTGCTCTATATACCTCATCCCTGTTATCATATTCCATATGTGCATTTTCCGACTTTTCCTTTAAAAGTGCATAGTCAGACAATTCACTTTCAAATTTGGCAGCATCTAACTCTGAATAATACTCATGCTTATAGTTTTCGCCTTGACTAAAATAATCGTCCCACCATTTTGCATAATCCTTTTGATCTTTCTTTATATTTGCAATCATAGCATATACGCCATCATCGATGAGAGCCTTCTGATAAGCCTCCTGAATAGCCTTGTCATCAGCCACTTTTGGCGAATCATCACTCTTCAATTCCTTTGAGGCTCCTCTTGTAGATTCGCTATTGCTATTTGAAACTGCCGAAGCCAACAAATATTTCTCCTTCATTGGTCTTTGTTCAGCGATTCCATAAGTAACATAGTGCTTATAATATGAAGCATAGTCATCACCAAAGGCCTTAGCCAAATCTGGATTTGCTTCCTTGTAATCCGTTACATCAAAATTGGCATTTATTTCCCTTCCTTCATAAATACCAAATGACATAAAATGATTGAACAGCGCATTTTCATCTGTTCCGTATACCTTTACAACATCAGGATACTGTGATGCATACCACTCACCATCAAATAATGAGCGTAGTTCCTCCTCGCACCCTAAATTAATTGGCTTTTCTGCAGCGTAAACAGGCGTTCCTACAAGCAGAGAAAAGCACACTGCTGTTGTCGCCAATAGCAGCCCACTTTTACGTGTTTTCATATATTATCCTCCTCTAAATATGTATTTATTCTGAATATGCCACTTTAGTTTGCAATTGTCCATAGTTCTTACATTTATTTTTCAATACACACTTTGTAATTATACGCAAAAGGATGTAGGCATTAAACCTACATCCTCTATACTCATAACCTTTCAAGGCACAAAATATCTACAACATTTCTAATCGCTAAATCAGTCACTATAGCTTCGATAAATACTTTTCATACTCATCCTCTGGTATCCCTAACGATTCCATCGCCTGTTCTGCAGTCACTTTAAAGCTACGCATGATGCTTTTAACAGATGCCAGGTGTTCTTGTTCTCTTCCCTCGCTTCATGTTTTATGATTGCTTCTTCTTCCCATCTCTGCATATATCTCACCCCAACTGTCTCGCTGGCTTTTGTCTGCGATCCCCTGTTTATAATTCGTTCTAGATTATCATTTTTAATCTCTGCATCTCTACTTTGATTATATTCAATATTCTGTCATTAGCTCTACCAATCTTGCACCTCTAAAAAAATTTTTCTTTTATTCTTCTATTTCTCAGAGGTTATATGCTTAATTAGTGCGAATTATTTTACCTTTCAGAGCTGTATAATTATCTACTATTTAACTGTCCCAACAACACATGTTTTTTTGCAAAAACAAATGGCATAGGAAACTACTCCCAGGTAACCATCATCAAGAATGCCCTCTTCATAGCGTTTATCAATTATCTGTGAAAGTGCCTCTTGTAATCCTGAACTAATTTCTGAAAATTTCTTTCTATTTTTTATTTCAAATATATACGCTGGGTCTTCTGGATTATTAGGATAAATTACAATGTCAGGTCGTCCATCCCCTTCCTCTCGATTTGATTTCACAGTATAATTGGGCATTCCATATAATAATGACAATAGTAATCCATGATAAAAACCTTCATCACTATCATAATAGCTGATACTTTTAGCTAGAAGCCCCCTAACAAAACCTTCAATAGAAGAGACATCCTGATTTTTTACAGCATTATACAAACTGTTGTAATCAAGCTGTTTTATACTTTTCTCAAACCACTGTCGAATTTGGTTTTTGAAAACATATGCTATTTCCCTATTTGGAATTTTCATAGTAAAGTATATTGTCTCATCTTGAATTCTTGCAGAAACCTTTTTCATATAGCCTGTGAAGTACAAAAAGTTCCACAAATTATCATCATTTTCTCTAATATCACCATATGTAATATCTTCATGAATCACCTTTTCAAGTGTTCCCCCTGATATCAATATATCAAGTTCATTTTTTACCGCCTCATCAGCATTTTCGACCATTTCTCTAATGATTGAATTAGAAGATGTGTTGGACCAATATGGCTCCGGAAATCTAGATGGATTAGAAATATGATCATTTACATACTTTATAACACTCCATGGATTATATACTTCACAATCTCCAAATAAATATCCATCGTACCACTCTTTAACAGTATCTATGTCGTCAGTTAAATTATAATCACTGAGCATAATCTCAGTCTCACGTGTCGTGAAGCCAAAAAACTCTCCAAAATTAACGCCATTTATAGTATTAACCTCAAGATTATTGAGGCCAGTAAAAATACTTTCTTTACTAATTCGTAAACAGCCAGTGACAACAGCTAACGCTAAAGCATCATTTGTCTTGAGTGCTGATTCAAACAAGGATCTAATCAATCCCACCATTTCATCATAAAATCCCTGATTATACGCATTTTCAAGTGGCACATCATATTCATCTAACAAAATGACCACGTTTTTATGATGATAATCTCTTAAGAATGTTGAAAGAGTTTTAATTGCTGTTGAATATTTTACATATTCTGATTTGATGGCTTGTTCCCTATCCTCCCTAGAACAGAATGTTTTTTCTTTCTCATCCCAAAGATACATACCCTGTTCAAAGGATTCAAATTCGGCAATTTCTACAGAACCCCGATTCATATATTTTTTTAAATATGAGTGTCTCTTAAACTCACTAATTATTTCTTCACGGATTTTTAGAAATGCTGTGTCAAAATCATCCTGCTTGGCAGACTTAAATGACATGCGAATAACAGGATATTGTCCCATCCTAGAAATAATTTCTGGCCCAGCTTCCATTATTTTCATGTTATGAAAATATCTTTCATTATTTACTTTATCACCCTGACTATCTCTTTCATCCTCAAAAAAGGTCTGTAACATAGAAAGTGCAAGTGTTTTACCAAACCGCCTTGGGCGTGTAAACAAAGTAACCAAGCCGCCTTTTTCAATAAGATCCCTTATAAACATGGTCTTATCGACATAATATATATTCTCATCTATAAAATCTTTATATTTTTCATATCCAATTCCAATTTTTTTCACTACAAAAGCCTCCACTATTAAAAACGCCTTCCACTAGAGTATACCATTTAATATCAATAAAACACAAACCGCCGGTTACTTTTCCAACTCTGAAAGGTAAACTTATTTACATCCTGCCAACTTAAACTGACTACCTCCTCATGTATCTTCTTTAAATACATAAGTGCTTTATCAGAAAACCAGAATACTACCTTGTAATACGAAAAGCTTCCGCCAAAACTCTTTCAATAACTCCCTCAATGTAATATGTTTTAATATGGAAATGTGGTCGAAGTGACCTAGATGCACTTATGCATTTGGGTGAAAAATCCATATACCATATAGCTCTAGTTATGTAAATGCCAATTTTATTATTTACATATCATTTTATAACCATTTGACATTATATTTTCAAATATTTCAACTCTACGCGAATATACAAAAAGGACGCAGGCACACATTAATACCTACATCCCTTATACTCAAACCCCTTCTACACTAGACATTTATAATTCGAGTTGCAGCCCTAATTAGCCTTACGTCGATCAAATGAATAATATAGGAACACATAACAGTTGTAATTATGCTCATCATAATAAATACAGACGAATTATTCCATTCATAATATTTTTCAAAAATATTGAATACATATCCATGAACTAAATATATTTCGAAAGATATCTCCCCTAAAAACATGTTGATTTTATTTCCAAAACTTATTCTGGTATTTGCGATTAATACAAACATTGTAATTGCAATCCCTAACAGAATTTTTAATAAATAATCACCGGCAAATGGCAGCCATTTAAATTTTAAGTACAAGACTCCAAGAACCAAAGATACTAACAGGCTTATTATCCATTTGCGACTCCATCTATCTGAGAAATATTTCAAAAAATATGGTCTAATTGTCCCTAGTATAATTCCCCAAACAAATCCGTAGCATTCTGTCGTCCATGCAGTATGGGTAAATACACCAATTTTTACAAGATAATATACTAAAAGACTCCATAATACTACTATCACACAAGTACTTACTTTCCAATACAATGTTTTTTTAAGCAACTTATTAGATACCCATAAAGCAAACAAACATCCCAGCAACCACTTTACCCAATCATCGACATATATAAGATTTATTGGATTTACATATTCCCTGTATAAAACAGTTCTAACAAGGTAAAAAAATACATCTATAGTCCAAGATACAATTAATAATTTAGGTAATCTCTTACGCCAAAAATTTTTTATAGAATTTGAATTCTTATCAAGTGACATTGTAACTCCATATGCTGATGTCAAAAAAAAGAACGTCACTCCAATAAAACCAAAGCATCCGATCAAATCTTGAATTGTATTTTGATAACTAGCTGGTACATGTACAAACATAACTATTATGCACCAAAATCCTCTCATTGCCTGAGTATTATTTTTATCAAAAAAGCTGATGTTTACTTCACTAACCTTAATCCCATATAGAATATCCACCAGTAAAAATATAAGCGCTAGTATCATCACCATTTTCTTAACATTAATCCCTTCATTAATAATTTACACAAGATAAGAATGTGGCATACTGTAAATTCAGAAAAGGCTTGGAGTCAAGACTCCAAGCCTTATATAACTTCATCAATTCTCTCATTATTTACATTGTTTTATCAACATGTAAAATTATACATCCTAGAAACCACCGGTGACAATTACCTATTTATCACAAACTTGATTCATATTTCAGTTATATTATGTAACATTTTGTAGAATTTAGGATTGTTTCTTTACATCCTCTACTCTTAAACCTATTTAAATTATTCAGCCTAAAGCCACTTATTTTTCATAAAAACGCTATAGCTTTGTCGATAATCATTTTAATTCATCTTTTAATTATTCATGACTCCAACTATACAACTTTTCTTACAAAAGCAGATTCCATATGAAACTACTCCGGTATATCCTTCCTGAAGAATTCCGTTTTCATATTTCTTGGTACGTATCTGATCAAAAGCCGCCTTCAATCCCTCTTCCATCTCATTAAACTTCTTACGTACTTTTAGTTCAAAAATAAAGGCCGCATCCCTCGGACGTTCTGGATATAAAATTATATCCGGCCTCCCATTTCCTTCTTCCCTATTAGACTTTGGCGCATAATTCTTCATTCCATAAAGAAGAGATAACAAGAACCCATGATAAAAACTTTCTTCACTATCAAAATAACTAATACTCTTTGAGAGCAATTCATTGATAAAGTCTTCTATACCTTGGCAGTCCATCTCTGCAATAGCTTTATATAAGGCCGAAAAATCTTTTTCTTTAATCCTTCTATCAAACCAATCTTGTATTTGATGTCTGTATATACTCATCACCTCAGCATTAGGAATCTTCATACTAATGTATACATCCTCATTTTGAAGACGTTCCGATACCTTCTTTAGATATCCTGTAAAGAAAAGGAAATTCCATAGATTAGCGTCACTTTTATCAATATCCCAATATGTAATATCTTCATGTATACGCTTTTCTATAGTTCCACCTGATATCAATGTGTCAAGGTCAGCTTTAACTGTATCATCAGCATTTTCTACCATGTCCTTTATAATAGAATTTGACGAAGTATTAGACCAAAATGGAATCGGAAACTCACGCTTTCCATTAACCTTACTATCCACATAGCAAATAACACTCCAAGGATTATAAACTTCTGAAACGCCAAATAAATATCCATCGTACCACTCTTTTACTTCAGTATACCTATCTTCCAATTGGTATGCCTTAAGCATTTCCTTAACTTCTGACTCATTAAATCCAAATCCCTCGGAAAAATCTGCGTTAAGAATAGAGTTAACCTTTAGATTATTTAGTCCTGTAAATATACTTTCTTTACTAATTCGAAGGCAACCGGAAACAACTGCAAATTCAAGGGAATCATTGGTTTTAAATGCAGACTCAAATAGCGATCTGATATACGCAACCATTTCATCATAAAATCCCTCTTGATATGCATTTTCAAGAGGAACATCATACTCGTCTATTAAAATAATAACATTCTTTCCTTGGTACTCCTTTAAAAAATCTGCAAGAGTTTTTATTGCGGTAGAATATTTTGCGTACTCGATTTTGATGGCAGACTCTCGCTCATCCTTTTCTTTTATAAGAGCCTCCTTTTCAGCCCAATTTGATACACCATATTCATAACTTTCAAATTCAGCTATCCTCTTAGCATCGCCGTTCATCATCTTTTTTAAATAACTATGTCTAGCGAATTCACCTATTATTTCATCACGTAACTTAATAAACGAACTATAAAAATCCGGTTGTTTTGCTGATTTAAGAGATAATTTTATAACAGGATATTGACCCATCTTAGTCAGTATATCTTCGTCTGCATTTGCAATCTGCATCCCTTCAAAGTATCTAGAGTTATCAATAATATTTCCTTCTTTGTCATATACTTGCTCAAAATAAGTGCGAAGCATAGACATTGCCAAAGTCTTACCAAATCTACGAGGTCTAGTAAATAAGGTGACTTTGCCTCCATTATCAATTATATCCCGTACCAGCAATGTTTTATCTACGTAATACAGATCATTATCTATGAACTCTTTGTAATTCTCATACCCTATTCCGATTTTTTTCACTCTAAACCTCGAATTTTAATATATTATTTTACGTCAATTTTACGCTATTCAAACTTAATTAAAAATAAAGCTGTGAAACATGACATGCTCACAGCTTTTATTATAAACTATTTATATACGCCTTGGAAGTTAAGACAAATAGGCTATACTTTAATTTTCAGTATATATACAAAGTATCTTTTCCAAATACTCATCAATTGTATCAAAGCTTAACTCCTTGCAATTATCATGCATTGTCTTTGCCTTGGCATCATCCTGCCAAATAGTATGAATGGCATCACAGAGAGCATCGACATCACCGCTTTCGTAGAGAAGTCCAGTTTCGCCAACCTTAATAAGTTCTGGGATACCACCGATATTTGCTCCAATCACAGGTGTACCATACATCTGAGATTCCATTACAGAAAATGGACAGTTCTCATACCACTCTGATGAATAAACTGACATCTTAGCTTTGCGAATAAGATTTGCTAAATCGTCACCACTTTGGAAACCAACATTTTTGATATTATCAATGCCCTTAAGTAAGTCCTCAAGAGGTCCTTTTCCTGCAAAAACGAAATTAACTTCTGGCATTTTTTTCGCAGCTTCAATAAGAGTTCTGATTCCTTTTTCCTCAGAATATCTACCAAAGTAAAGAACATAGTCTTCTTTTTCAGCCTCCACCCATGGAATGGATTCAATAAAATTGTGAATAGCCACTGTCTTTGGTGCAAAAAGAGGATTGGTATCCAGCTTGCTCTTCATGAACTTGCTGCAGCAAATAAATTTGTCAATGTATTTATATGTACCTTTGAGCTTCCAGAATGAAGCCTCAAGTGTACCAATAAAACTTTTGGCTGTGCTGCCATGAATGCACTTACCTTTTGTACAATTCATAAAGCTTCCTGTGAGACACTTCTCACAGTTCTCACGAGTGTTAGGATTGTTGCACATGTGATTTGGGCAAACAAGCTGATAATCGTGAGCAGTGAACACTATCTTACACTTGTGGCCAGTCTGCTTTCTCCATTTTACGATTTCAAGAATCATAGATGGTGTAAGCTGATAGTTGAAATTATTCAAATGAACAACATCAGGCTGGAAATCATCTAAAACTAATCTGATTTTCTGGCGAGCTTCCTTGGAATATATTGTCTTAAGAGGATATGTCATCTTTTCGAATTTGCTTGCGTCATGGAAATCCATATCAGATGTGTATGCATTCACTCTATTGCCAACACATCTGCCCTCGTGCTCCATTCCAAAATACTGAACCTCATGGCCTTTTGCCATTAGAGCTTCACCTAATTTAAATATATATGTTTCTGATCCACCATTAGGATACAAAAACTTATTTACCATAAGTACTTTCATAATATTCTCCGCTTCCCATAATATTCAACCATAATAATAGTTATCCTGCTGAATTATACAACTTAGCAACCACTGTTGACAATCATTGATTAACACAAACTTCATCTACTATTTAAGTTATAATATGTAATTATTTACGATATTTATAAAATTCAGCAAAATGCATGGCTACAAAAAAGATGTAGGCATATAAACCTACATCCTCTACAATCTAGCTAAATATAATCAACTATAATTTTGATAAGTACTTTTCATAGTCGCCTTCCGGTATCCCCAGCGACTCCATTGCTTGTTCTGCAGTAACTTTAAAACTACGCATGATGTTTTTAACGGACTCCAAACGTTCTTTCTCTACTCCTTGTGTTATTCCTTTTTCTATCCCTTTTTCCTCACCAAGGAGCTCTCTATAATCACCATAGCTTTCATAAGCTTCTTCACTAGTCATTATTGCTAACATATATTCTTCGACCTCCTTTCTATGTTCGGAGAGGTATTTAGATAGTTTTCCCTTCTCGATGCATATTTTAATTGTCGCACGCACAGCTGCCTCTTTATCTTTATTATACACTCTAAGCTGCTCTTTTAAAATAGTACAAAAGGCCAGATATTCTCCTATAATATCGTCACGTTCTTCATCTGCATATATTACTTTAGCTTTTACATCTATTGCACTGTCAGCATCAAAAAACTCCTCCTTAAGCGACAACACATCTGGATTATCCCCCTTAGATCCAGCGTATATTACATAAAGTTCTGCTTCAGGTAATTTCAGAGCCTCCCCACCATAAAGTTTTGCTTTCAGTATCTTACTACTGTAAACATAGTTCTGATAGGACTTTGCCAGATACAAAAATAGTCTGAATATAATATTTGAACTCCATGTACTCTGAGCCTCTACTAATGTAATAAGCTTTCCATTAACTATAAAGCCCAGGTCATTATAGATATCATTTGTAAAAACATTCTCTATTGATATAACGTCCAGACCACTTTCATCTGTGGCAGTATCTTCAGGGTGCAACGCTCTATATAGTTGCAACAGATACTCCTTACTCTCATCACCAAACATATGGGTAAATAAGCTATCCTTTACTTTCATTTTTACCATTGCCTTTTATTACTCCTATAGCTTCTTATTTCCTTGGATATATAAAACTTATTCATCTAAGTATCTTGACCTTTAGTGAGTAATGTAATATATTATCCATTGGATAACATACATTATACATATCCATTGGTTACTTTTCAATATGGGAGTCAAATATGAACGATAATATTATTTCTCAAAGAATTACCGCTGCACGAGAAAACCTTGGCATTTCCAAAGCAGAAGCTTCTCGAAGATTGAACTTATCAAAAATAGGATACTGCAGATATGAGTATGGTGATCGCACCCCATCACCACAAACACTTGAAGTCATAGCACAATGCTTTGGCACTTCTGTAGAATATCTCACAGGAGAGACAGACGACATTGAGCCTACTAAGCTTGTAATTGATAAAACTACAAATCCAGAACTATTTGAATTACTAAAAGTATGCTCAACCTATGATAATGCTACTGTTAAACGTATTGCCATATATGCATCTGCGCTGATGAAAAATGATTAAAAAAAATTCATAAAAACAAATAGCCTGAGGCATCATGCCCCAGGCCAATTAATTATTTTATTTTACTAAGCCCATAATTTGGCTCTATATTTATACTTTATTCCGCTTCCTCATCCATCTCAAAAAGATTTACAATCTTTGTAAGTGACTCAATTGCTTTTTCTGTATCGCCTACTTTGTCATTTACGTCTCCAGTGCCGTTTACGATTCCGGAAGTTTTTTCTGCGATGTCATATACGCCATGAGCTGATTCGCCTACTGTAGCATTGATGTGCTCAAGAGTTATAGAAATACTTTCTATTGAACCTGAAAGTTCCTCAACACCAGCAGAAATAGAGCTCATGCTATCCTGGAATATTTCTGCATCAGAATAGTATTGTTCTGATACTTTTCCAAAATCTTCATAGTCTCCTAATACTGTCTCCTCAAGGAAGTTTGTTGTGTCCTCAAGGCATGAAGACATTTGGTAAACAGCATTGTTAACCTCACCTACGATTTCATCAATATTTCCAACGGCTTCGCTTGTCTGTTTTGCCAGGTTACTGATTTCTGAAGCAACTACTGCAAAGCCCTTTCCGGCATCACCTGCACGAGCCGCTTCGATAGAAGCATTAAGTGCCAACAATGATGTCTGTGACGAAATCTGCATAATAGTGTTGGTCAGCTCATTAATCTTTTCTACAGCCTTTGCATTTTCGATAGCCTCGTCTGTCTGCTTTCTTACATTCTCGTAAGTTTCTTTTGTCCTGTCTGTTGCCTGCTTTGTGCTGGCTTTAAGATCCTTGGCTCTACCCATGATATCCTTTGAAAGATTAGCTCCCTCCAATGCCATACCATCGATATTTTTAGCTTCATCTTTGATAAGCGAAACATTATTGCTGATTTCGGCTGTTGCAGCTGATGTTTCTTCCATTGATGCAGCAAGCTCTTCAGTTGTAGCAGAATTGTCTGCACACATAGAGTTTACTTCATCTGCAGTTCCCTTTAGTGTAATTACATTTCCGTTAATTCTATCTTCGGTACTTGTGATATCTGTAACCATTTCTCTTAAGGCATTGCGCATCACTCGTACAGAATTTGCAATCATACCGATTTCATCTTTACGCTTTGTTAAAGCTGTGCCCGTCTTGCTGGTCTTGAAATTAAAATGAGCTGTATTGTTTATGATATCAACAATATCCTTTAATGGACGCAACATACCATTAATCACCAGATAGAAAATAATCATGTACACTAGCAATACAATTAACACAGAAATATTGATTATTTTGCTGAGATTTGATACGGGCTTCATAATCAAATCATAATCACCAGTAATAATTACGATATTTCCTCCACCTGTAAAGGCATAACCTGCATATTTCTGGGAGCCTTTGTACTCATAAATTATGGAACCACTGCCTATATCTTCAGCTGTCTCACCAGCCTGAAGACGTGCAACAATGCTTTTTACAGCATCATTTTCAACAGGTTGAGCTATTTTTTCTATTGAAGGATGGTAAATCATAATACCTTCATTGCTGACATAATAAGCATAAGAGCCTTCTACACCTTCAATTTGAATTCCACCTAAAGGTCTGTCGAAAGTCTCAAAGGTAGACTGTGTATTCTCTGCTGGATTTGCCATCAATTCTGAATATAGATATCTTTCGATAGTAGGGCCTGACAGATCGTTGTATCCCTCTAAAGTGATATATCTTCCTGTAGAATCCATAGTGGAATCTACTGTACTTGCAGCAACTTCCGCCAGATTTTGTGTATAGTTACGATAGGTATTATTAAGGGTATCCTTAGAAAACCTAATAGCTATCCCACCTACCGCGATCATCGCCAAAATAAAAACAATATCAAATACTACGACAATTTTAAATGCCATAGAATTAACAAAAGAGACGTTGTCATTCTTGTTTCTCATTCTAATACCTCTCTAGAAAAACACTATCCCATGAAACGTCCCTATAATAACATGTATTTAATTATATATAAATAGCTTAATTGTATTGTTCACAATTTAATAACATTTAACCTACAAATTTCATTTTTTCGTTATATAAATTGTCAATCTCGCATAAAGATGTCCCTTGTGTACACTTTATTACAAACATCATCCAATATTGCATCGTATCTATTTGCTATAATGCTATCGCTCATTTCCTTAAACTTTTGTAAATCATTTACAACCAAACTTCCAAAGAATGTATCTCCATCTTTTAACGTTGGCTCATAAATGATAACTGTAGCCCCCTTTGCTTTTACTCGTTTCATAACACCCTGAATTGAACTTTGACGGAAATTATCAGAGTTTGATTTCATAGTCAGTCTGTACACACCTACGGTAACCTGCTTTTCCTTTTCAGCGTTCCAGGTATTTCCTTCGGAATATCCATAATAGCCGGCTTTTTTCAGCACTCGATCCGCAATAAAATCTTTACGGGTTCTGTTGCTTTCCACAATAGCTGTCATCATATCCTGCGGAACATCCTTATAGTTTGCGAGGAGCTGCTTAGTATCCTTTGGCAGACAATAGCCACCGTAACCAAATGAAGGATTGTTATAGTGAGAACCGATTCTAGGATCAAGACAAACACCTTCAATAATCTGTTTCGTATCAAGTCCCTTCATCTCGGCATAAGTATCAAGCTCATTAAAGTATGAAACTCTAAGAGCCAGATATGTGTTGGCAAAAAGTTTAACCGCTTCTGCTTCAGTGAAGCCCATATACAGTGTATCTATGTCTTCCTTTAGAGCTCCTTCCTGAAGAAGACCTGCAAAAGTATGAGCTGCAGCAACCAGCCTCTCATCATCCATATCTGTTCCCACGATGATTCTTGAAGGGTAAAGATTGTCATATAACGCTTTGCTCTCTCTTAAGAACTCCGGGCTAAACATGATATTTTTAGTGTTGAATTTTTCCCTGATTGATTTGGTATAGCCTACTGGGATGGTAGATTTGATAACCATAATCGCATTTGGATTGTATTTCAAGACCAACTCAATAACTGCCTCAACTGCAGATGTATCAAAATGCTGAGTCTGCGAATCATAGTTGGTAGGCGCTGCTATAACTACAAACTCTGCACCCTCATATGCTTCCTTCGCATCTAATGTGGCTACCAAATTAAGTTCTTTTTCCTTAAGATACTTTTCTATGTAATCATCCTGAATTGGAGATATTTTATTGTTAATTTTCTCAACTTTTTCAGGAATAACATCCACAGCATGAACTTCATGATGCTGTGACAAAAGTGTGGCTATAGAAAGTCCTACATATCCAGTACCTGCTACTGCAATTTTCATTATTTTCTCCCATCTGTGTTTTCACACTAAAAGATTAATCATCTGCCATGGCGCCTCTGTCAGGGCAACCAAGTGACAACCATTTTAAATAGGCATTCATAAATGGAGTAAGCTTTCCATCAAGAACTGCATCTGCATTTCCTGATTCCTCTCCTGTACGCAAGTCCTTTACCATGGTGTATGGCTGAAGGACATAGGAACGAATTTGATTGCCCCATCCGATTTCAGAAACCTCGCCACGTATTCCACTGGCCTTTGCAGCGTTTTCTTCCTGTTTCAAAAGCAAAAGCTTTGTTTTCAACATCTGCATCGCTTTGTCCTTGTTTTGGAATTGGCTTCGCTCATTTTGACAAGTTACTACGATACCTGTGGGGAAATGTGTAATACGAATGGCCGAGCTTGTTTTATTGATGTGCTGACCTCCGGCTCCTGATGATCGGTACGTATCAATACGGATATCCTCATCACGGATTTCAACATCCACATCTTCCTCTATATCTGGCATAATATCACAGCTGGCAAATGAAGTCTGTCGCTTTCCCTGCGCGTTGAATGGGGAAATACGAACCAGGCGGTGGATACCTTTTTCTGATTTCAAATAACCGTAGGCATTCTCGCCATTTACCTGGAATGTAACTGACTTTATTCCAGCTTCGTCACCTTCCTGATAGTCAAGCTCATCCACAGCAAATCCCATGTCAGATGCCCATCTTCCATACATACGATAAAGCATCTGTACCCAATCGCAGGCCTCTACACCACCTGCTCCGGAATGTAGTGTAACTATGGCATTATCGGCATCATATTCTCCTGAAAGTAAAGTCTTCATGCGAAGACTTTCCAAATCATTTTCAAATTCTTCTATGAGAAGAGCCACTGTATCAACAATTTCCTGGTCCTCTTCCTCATTGCCAAGCTCGATGTAATCTTCTATTTCTTTGTATAAATCATCCAGCTTATCTATGACAGCTACGTCGTCCTTCATAGATTTCAGTTCTTTCATTTTGGCTGTAGATGTAGTAGCATCCGTCCAAAAATCAGGAGCTTCCATTTCACGCTCTAACTCTTCTATGCGAGCCTTTTTAGCTGCGACGTCAAAGTGAATCCCTCACTTCCGTCATAGAATTTTTTTGCGAACTAAGTCGCTGTTTGAACTGGTCTAGTTCTATCACGAAATCACCTCTTTTCAAATAGTGCAATTATGTTCTAATCTAGGTTGTTGGCTCGCCTGTTACGGTATCAATACTGACACTTGCTACACTTCGCTTAGAACGCTCCGTTTAAGCAAGCGCCTGCATTGATACCTACAGGCTATTTAAACTTTGTGTAATTGTTCCGCCGAATACGGTCTTTTACAGCGTAAAATTACTTTCCTAAAACTTCCAACGCTTTTTGGATTTGGTTGTCCAGGTCTACGCTGTAAGTGGCGTCTTCACCGCCTAGGAACTGATATTCAAGCTCTACGTCAGGTTTAATTCCTGTGCCGTGGATGCATTCACCGCTTGGTGTGTAATAGGTTTGAGTTGTAAGCTTCATTGCTGAGCCATCTGAAAGTGGAATAGTAGATTGTACGATACCCTTTCCAAATGTCTGAGTGCCTATTATTGTACCATATTTGAAATCTCTAACAGCTCCTGTGAAAATTTCCGCAGCTGATGCAGTGTTTCCATTTACAAGAACAACTGATGGAATAGACTTGCTGTGGGCGGCATCAGATGTAAAATCCTCTCTATGCCCAGCTTTATCCATCGTGTACACAACAGTTCCTTCTGGAAGAATATAGTCAAGCATCTCCACTACTGAATCCACAAGACCGCCACCATTATTTCTCATATCAAACACCACTGATGTCATGCCCTGGCCTTCAAGGTCCTCATAGGCAGCCTTGAAATCGTCAAAGGTGTGATCTGTAAATTGAGAAACTTCTATGTAGCCTACATTACCTGCCAACATTTGATATTCAACAGTTGGTGTAGCAATGGATGCTCTTTTGCATTTTATGTTTAATTCTTTACCATCTCTGGCAATAACAAGAGTTACCTCTGTTCCCTCTTCACCACGGATACGCTGTACAAAGGCATCCAGTTTTTCCTCGGTTGAAAGATGTCCATCTGCAGATACTATAATATCATTAGCCATTAATCCAGCTGTCTCCGCAGGTGTGCCTTTGTATACCTTTGTGATAGACACAAGACCTGTTTCCATATTCTTCTGAAGAAGGGCACCGATTCCACTGTAGTTTCCTGTGAGAGATGCCATCAAATCTTTAAACTCTTCTGCTGTGTAATATTCTGAATATGGATCATTAAGACCTTCCACTACACCTTTATAGATTCCATTAACCAGATTTTCAGCATCTACATCCTGGTAATAGTAGTTTTCAATTACAGAAAGAATAGTCCCCAATTTTGATTCTGAAGCATTACCTTCCTGAATTGAATTAAGCACATCTGACGCCTGTTCATTGGCTTTCACTGGCATTCCAGCACTTAAACCAAACACAAGTACAAGTGCAGAAATAACACCACCAAGTACTATCCCTGAAATACCTGCTAAAACCACCGGCCATTTTTTCATCTTAGGTGCTTTATTTGTCCCTGTTTCATTTACAGTTTCATAGTAATATGTGTATTCTGGTTCTTTGTTTTCATTCATTGGATTACCTCCTAAAAAAATAAGTGCCTCAGGTTTACTAAGGCACTAAAATCTACACTCTCAAATGTTTGTGTAGTGTCACTCTAGACCCTACCCAACCAATTCCAATACCAAGAATAAGTGAGATTGGAACCAGTGTCCTAAAAATAGTTTCAACAGGTATAAATGATACCATATTGCTCAAGAAACTGAATTCCGAGCTTGCGTAAGCAATAACCTTCTCGTATATCAAATACAGAAGTAATAGTGGAATAACTGAACCAATAAGTCCAATGAAAATACCTTCCACAACGAATGGAGCTCTGACAAATGCATCCTTCGCACCTATGAGCTTCATAATGGCAATCTCTTCTCTACGAACTGAAATACCAACCATAACGGTATTGCTGATAAGGAATACCGAAACAGCAAGAAGGATTATAACAATAGCAAGTGACACAATTGTGATGGCTTTGTTAATATCAGTTAAAGTTTTGGCTGCAACCTCTGATTGGTTTACCTGACGAACGCCATCTAAATCCTCAAGGAAAGACACAAGTGTAGGCTGCATAGCAACGTCATTCAAGTAAATCTCATAGTTTGCTGAATTGGCAAGAGGATTGTCCTCTGCAAAACCTGCTGCAGCATCTTCATTGCCATGGAAATATTCCTTCTGGTAATCTTCCCATGCCTGCTCTGCAGATACGAAATTGACACTTTTTACTTCTGCACGCTTCTTTACCTCTGTTCCAATTTCCTCGATGCGCTGTTCAGTGATGCCTTCATCAAAGAATACTGTTACAGCAACTCCTTCCTCAGCAGTCTTTACCATGGACTGGAAATTGGTGCCCAGTGAATAAAAAATACCAAACAAGAAAATACATGCTGTCATGGTGGCTATTGATGCAAGGGAGAACATTTTATTTCTCCATACATTTTTTAATCCCTGTCCGATGTTGTAGATATGGGTACTAATCTTCAAAGTCGTCACCTCCAACATCGCTGACTACCACGCCTTTTTTGATGGTGATAACTCGCTTATTCATAGCTCTGACGATTTCCATGTTGTGAGTAACTACAACAACTGTAGTGCCTCTCTGGTTAATCTCGTCAAGCAGCTTCATAATTTCCCATGTATTATCGCTGTCAAGGTTTCCAGTAGGCTCGTCCGCCAAAATGATTTTTGGCTCGTTTACAAGAGCACGGGCGATAGCCACACGCTGCTGCTCACCACCAGAAAGCTGACTAGGCTTTGATTTGTATTTAGCTGCAAGTCCTACGAGTGACAGCATAGTAGGAACTTTCTTTTTAATCTCACGATTTGGAGATTCTACAACCTTCATAGCGAATGCTACATTTTCATAAACATTTCTATCAGGTAAAAGACGGAAATTCTGGAAGACAACTCCTACGTTTCTACGATAGGTAGGAATCTTTTTATGGGTAACCTTCTTTAAATCCTGACCATTGATATAAATCTTTCCTTTGGTAGGCTCTAACTCCTTTAATAATAATCTGATAAGAGTGGACTTACCAGAGCCGCTGTCGCCCACTACAAAAACAAATTCACCTGGATCAATGTGAATAGTGACATCTTCAAGTGCTGGCTTGCCAGCCTCGTAAGACTTACTAACATGATCTAATCTTATCAATTTAATACCTCTTTCTAGTTAAAACTCCCTTAGAACTTTTCACTCTCCATATACTTCATATATTTTACAACCATAAGAGCAATTTTGAAAGTGATTGCATCCTCAAAAACTCTAAGATCTAGACCGGTACTCTTTTCAAGCTTGTCAAGTCTGTACACAAGTGTGTTTCTGTGGATGTAAAGCTGACGAGATGTTTCGGAAACATTCAGGCTGTTTTCAAAGAACTTGCTGATGGTCACAAGTGTTTCCTCATCAAAATCGTCTGGAGATCTATTTTCAAAAATTTCTGAAATAAACATTTTACAAAGTGGAATTGGAAGCTGATATATCAGACGACCTATTCCGAGCTGTGAGTATGCAATGACATTTTGGTCGTTGAAGAAAATCTTACCAACGTCCATTGCCATAGATGCTTCTTTGTATGAACGTGAAACCTCTTTGATTTCACCTACAACAGTACCATATGATACTCTAACCTTTTTGTTTTCTTTGTCATGGAAAGCATCAATGATAACTGCGGCAATCTTATCGATTTCATTATTTGTATCATTCTCGCCAAGTTCTTTAACAACGATAATATTGTGTTCATCAACAGCTGTGACAAAATCTTTATTCTTTCCTCCAAATACGGAACGAACTCGGTCCAACTCATCTCCATCCTTGTTAGGACTCACTTCTACTATCATTACTACACGACGTGCAGCGATATCCACATGCAGCTTCTTAGAGCGATTGTAGATATCCACAAGAAGAAGGTTGTCTAATAGAAGATTCTTGATAAAGTTATCCTTATCAAAACGTTCCTTGTATGCAATCATCAATTCCTGAATCTGGAACGCAGCAATTTTACCAACTGTTGATGCTTCTTCATTATCACCAAGGGCGAGAACTACAAACTCCAACTGTTGGTCGTCAAAAACTTTAAAAAACTGGCAGCCTAAAGCCACTTGGCTCTCTGCCTCTGATGCAGCAAAAACAGCTACGGCGTCTGTAAATTGTGCAGTATCTGAAAAGGTTGACGCACACATAACCCCGTCGGAATCCATAACAGCCAAGTCAACCTTTGTGAGCTGATGTAATCCTTCTAGTGTATTTTGCATAATTTGATTCGAAATCATATCGAATACCTCCCGCTCCTCTATGCAATATCAACAATGAAAATAGTTCTATTTCATAGATTTTAACATAACCTAACGTCATTTTAATATAAATAGCCAAAAATTGAAATAGCAAACTTATATTTTATTATGCAAATTTACAAGTATTATAGCAAAAACATTATTGTGTAATTTTAACATTCTAATATACAATTTTAGATATAATCTGACAATACGCAGAATTTTGTAGATTGTTTATTCACTTTATCTGTCAAGAAATTTTCGTAAAATCACATGTTTTGGTAATTTGGAACAAAATGCTCGTTTTTCAAAAATGTGGATAACTTTTCTTCTGTATTCACAATTATAGTGGATAAAGTGGATAAGTGGTTAACAAGTCTGAAAATTCGTGAAGATTGTGTGAACTATTGTTGATAAGATTTCACATTTACACACAATTATTAATTATATGTATTTTTAATAATCTGAGGCTTTGTGCACATTTATGAATTTTTATCCTTTATGATACGAAATTATTATCAGACTTTTTCGCGAATATTATATACAAAAGGCATCCCACTAATGGGATGCCCTACTATTTCATATCTTAGAATATTCTTCTGATAGCCAGGATATTTTTGTAATTAACATTTGAGTATGTGATACCCGTTCTCTTGTTAGAAGCATGGAGAAGTGTACCATTACCTGCATAAATACCAACATGACCTGAGTAGCATACAATATCACCTGGCTGCATATCGTCATATGATACTCCATATCCGACGCTACGCATAGCGCTTGATGAATGTGGAAGGCTGACACCATATGCTGAATATACGCTCATTACGAAACCAGAACAGTCTGTACCGTTCGTAAGTGATGATCCACCGTATACGTATGGGTTACCAACGAACTGCGAACCGTAATTAACAACTGCGCTACCACCTGCACCTGATGGTGAAGAGTAGCTCTTACCTGAGCCTGATGATGACTTAGAAGACTTAGAAGATGATGACTTGCTGTTTGAAGCTGAAGCCACTGCCTTCTTTGCTGCTTCCTGAGCTGCAAGTCTTTCTGCTTCTTCTCTGGCTAAACGAGCTTCTTCTGCTGCCTTTGATTCAGCAACTGTGAAATCTGTAGAAAGGCTAACATAATCGGTGCTGACATAACCTTCACCGTCATTACTTGTAACCTTTACCCAACCATCGCTGGCTGTAGATTCATCGACAACTACAAGATCGTCTCCCATAGGAAGAAGTTCGATAACTGATGATTCTGTAGTAGCAGACTCTCTAACCTTAAGAGTAGTAGTGGTGACTGTAGCCATACGTCTTGAGACCTTTTTAGCCAATTCCTCGTCGTTCTGTACTACGTATTCGCTCTTAACATAGCCTGTTACATCACCAGATGTAATCTTAAGCCATGTACCATCTGCTGCATCAACTGTCTCTGAGACTGTAGCGGCAGAATTGTTATAGAGCTTACCAACGTATTCGCTATCGGCTGATGCCTCTGAACGAATGTATACATAATTATCAACCTGAGCAATAGCTATATTTTCATATGGATTAGCCTCTGACGAAGCAACTGCCTCAGCATCATTAGCCGCAAGCTGTGTCTCAGCTGCAATGACTGTGGCATTGGCTAACATATCATTAACCGACCCTACTGAACCAGCGAATGCTGTGTAGCTTTTAGTATCTAAAACTCCTGTGGTGCTGGATAAAGCACTAACACCAGATGTAACACTAGCTGCATCCGAGCTAAGTGATACTGCAGAAACTACGACGCAAGCGGCAAGTGTATAGCTAACAGCTCTTGTCCAATTAATTTTCATTCTGTAATAAATCCTCCAAATATGTTACAACTTTGTTACAACTTTTAACATTATATAGTCTAAATCTTTTCCTGTCAAGTCTTTAAAAATCCCCGTAAACTCAACAAAATTGCCAACTGAGTATTTGTAACAATCGATAAATAATTTACTTTTGTAAATATCTATCGACTGATGTTATAGCATTTGCTCCATCAGCAGTGGCTGTAATAACCTGTCTAAGCTGCTTTGTACGAACATCACCTGCTGCAAATATACCAGGAATAGACGTCTCACAATTTTCCCCTGCAATAATATATCCCGCTTCATCCTGCTTAGGGAGTCCAGCGATTCCATTTACATTTGGAACATTACCAACAGCAATAAACACACCATCTAACCCAATTGTCTTTTCAGTGCCGTCATTCTTATTTTTGATAAGAATAGACTCAACCTTTTCAGTACCATTTATAGCCTCAACAGTACTGTCAAATACAATCTGAATCTTATCAGAAGCTTTTACCTGCTCCTGTAAAATAACAGCCCCTCTAAATTCATCCCTACGATGAATGAGATAAACCTTTTCACAAAATCTGGCAAGATAAAGAGCATCCTCAAGGGCTACGTCTCCACCGCCGACAACTGCAACGACCTTATCCTTGAAAAAGGCTCCATCACAGGTGGCGCAATAAGAAACGCCTACGCCAGAAAGCTCATCCTCACCAGGACAACCGAGACTTCTATTTGAAGCACCTGTTGCAAGGATAATGGCTTTACCTTCGAAATTTCCTTTTTTGGTGACAAGCTCCTTGGTAGCACCTTTGTCAACAATAGAGGTAACCTTTCCTCTGGCAAACTCCACCCCAAGCTTATCGCAGTGGGCTCTCAAGGACTGTGCCAATTCCTCTCCTGATACGCCAGGCATTCCAGGATAATTGTCTATTTCATAGGTGCTAAGTATCTGTCCGCCAGTGATTGAGCTGGAGTCTAGGACAAGTAGGTTCATGCCTGCTCGCTTGCCGTAAATGGCCGCAGCAAGGCCTGCAGGACCTGCCCCTACAACAATAACGTCATAAATCATAATATTCCCCCGGCTTAATTATTTAGTGGCGATAGCCTCTGCCTCTAATAATACATCCTTAGGGATTCTGGCAACTTCGATGCACGAACGTGCTGGAAATGGCTCTGGAAAATATTTTGCATATACTTCATTAATAGCGGCAAAATCTTCCATGTTCTTGATGAACACTGTTGTCTTAACAACATTAGCCATAGATGTGCCTGCAGCCTCTAAAAGAGCTGTCATACTCTTGAAAACTCTGTCAGCCTGTGCTGCAGCGCCTTCAGGAATAACTCCTGTAGCAGGATCAACTGGAATAATTCCAGATGTGTACACCATACCGTTTACTTCGATGGCCTGTGAATATGGGCCGATTGCAGCTGGCGCATTTTCAGTAGAAATTACGTTCTTCATAGCATTAATCCTCCGCTTTTTATGTCTCCCATTAGTACTTAATTCGCTTGTATGCCAAGGTTCTGGCCTGCTTATTGCACCGGTAAGCCTTAGTTTTTCTCTCGCCTGTTACGCTCACAAACTATATATCTCTACACTCGGCTTAGAATGCCTCGCTTAAGAGATATATAGTTTGTTAGCTACAGGCTATTTGGACTTGGTTTATACAAGCCTATTAAAAATTACGTGAGTATATTATAACTGAAAACGTTTAATTACGCACGACGAATTTTGCCGTCGGTTAATGTAATTTTACGCTCTTTGTAGAGACGGCCTATAGCGCGCTTGAAGGCTGCTTTCGAAAGGCCTGTCTCACGCTTGATTACTTCTGGTGATGCTTTTTCTGTAAATGGCAGTACGCCTGCGTAGCTATCTATCAAATCAAGAAGGGCTTCTGCATCATCCTCCATCTGAACATATGCCTTGTCACGGATGGTAACGTCGCATTTACCATCTTCCTTGATGCCTGTGACACGAACCATAATTACGTCACCGATGCGGTATTTTGAAACATCTTCATGTCTAGGAATCATTGCTGAATATTTATCCTCAAGGGCTACGAATGTACCGAAATCATGACCAAATTCATAGATACGAGCCTCTATCTCATCACCCACCTGATAAGGTGGCTTTTTAGATAATAAATCATATATGCCCTTCATGCTGGCACAAAGGCGCTCACTTTTATCGATATAGACTCTGACGATTATTTCGTCACCCTCTGATGGCTGGCGTGTCATTTCCTTAAAAGGAAGGAATAAATCCTTTTCAAGACCCCAATCCATAAAGGCGCCCACTTTATTTACCTGGCTTACTGTAAGGACACCGTATTGGCCCAAAGTAAGCTTTGGTGTGGTAGTGGTGGCTATGAGCCTGTCCTTTGAATCCTTGTATACAAAAACCGATACCTCATCACCAATTTTGGTATTTTCTGGCACCTGCTTTTTTGGAAGAAGGACCTTATCTGCACCATCTGTAAGATAAACTCCAAATTCCACCTTTTTTTCTATTTTGAGATTCTGTATTTCTCCTAATTTCATTATTTGTACTCCACTATTGTATAAACTTCATCGTCCTTTTTCAGAACAACCTGATATCCATGTCCTAATTCTACCAAATACACGTCTAATTCATCAAACAGTAGGGCAGCCTTCTTATAATTTACAAAAATTGATGAAAATTCCTGAGATGGTAAAAATCTTCTAGTCACATCGATATAAAAAGAATTATTCATGTGACCGTTTGTGTCAATGTGATTTTCATTGACTGTAAATGTACCTACCTTAGTTCCCTCTCCATTATATTTGAGCTTGCTTCGAGTAAATTCAAATACAGGTCGATCAGTATCCTCCGGATAAGCTGCTGCAATTTCTTCTGTGATTCTGGCTGGGCGAAGATGCTCCAAATCCATAAGCACCCAAAGTGAATCCGCATAGACTAAAAGCTCGCCTTCAGCCGACTCTATGGTGTAGATACGTCTGGCCATCATCCCCTTTACCTGATACGGATATGTGGTGATGGTGATATTTTCCATATAAGTAGGCATTCTGTTTATGTGAATCTCGTAGGTGGTTACAAACCAGCCTCGCATACGAGGTGCCAAATATCTGACTCCCACTCCCACATCATCGGAATGAAAACAGCTACAGTCCTGCATGAAATTTACAAGGGCGTAGTATGTAAGATTAAGATTAGAGTCTACCTGACTGTATGTAACTCTGGCATTGTATTTGTACATTTTAATTACCTCACATAAAACAAAAAGACCTAAGCGATTCGCTTAGGTCTTGAAGCTGGCCCACAAGGATTCGAACCTTGAAATGACGGAGTCAGAGTCCGTTGCCTTACCATTTGGCGATGGGCCATTATCTTACGGCTTGCTGTGTTTTGTTTGCTTTGCCGTGTCAACGAATGCTATTATAGGGCATGATTTTAAAAAGTGCAAGTACTTTTTTAAAATTTTTTTATTTTTTTTTAGAATGTTAATAGCCGACCGTCAAGAATGTCGTATTTTACAGGTTTTTCCCAGATTATTTTTGCTGAACCAGCAGTCTTATCTGCGATAATTTTTTCAAAGCCTTCCATATCCTCAGATGGAATCACTGAATTAATTTCTACATCTGCCGCAAACTGAGTATTTAAAATTGGAAAATTATTTTCTCTAAGAACGTATTCTATTTTCCCATAGCCATTATAGTCTGTAGAGATGGTACAAGGGCATCCAATTTTTGGCTCTAAAAGCTTGCACTCCTTTAATCCTTCCTGAACAGCCTTCTGGTATGCTCTGACAAGTCCACCTGTCCCAAGCAACACTCCACCAAAATATCTGGTAACAACCACTACACAGTTGTGGATGTTTTCTTTTAAAAGCACATCAAGCATAGGCCTGCCGGCAGTCTGGGCAGGCTCGCCATCATCATTGCATCTGGTTACCTCATTATTGTCTCCGATTACAAATGCAGAGCAATTATGTCTTGCATCCCAGAATTCCTTTTTCTTGGCATTTATGAAATTAACTGCTTCCTCCTCGGAAGTGATTGGGGCAACGTGAGCAATGAATCTGGATTTCTTTTCCTCGATTTCTCCTACTCCGCCCTCGTAAACGATTTTAAAAGTCTTTTTTTCCATAAGGTTTATTATAATTGATAATTTTGCTATAATGAAGCCTAAATTGGAGGTTAATATGAATTACGGAAAAGAAAATGCGGCTAAGCAATCTGCCCGGCTTTCTCGACGCAGAAAACGAAAGCGTCATTCGGCTGGTTTGGCTATCATCCGAATCACGTTGCTTTGCGTCATATCTGTAGTAGTAGCCGGCTGCATTGTTGCTTACCTCTATGCAAGGAATCTTATCGACCAGCTTCCAGACGTATCCACCATAGATATCTCACCTACCGGATACATGAGCACGGTCTATGATTCCGACGGAAAAGAAATTGAGACTCTTGCCTCAACAGGTGCAAATAGAACCTATGTAAAGCTTGCACAGATACCGGAAGATTTGCAGCACGCCTTTGTTGCCATCGAGGATTCCCGTTTCTATGAACACAACGGAATTGATCCTCAAGGTATCATCAGAGCTGGTGTAACCGGAGTTCTAAACGGATTCCATTTTTCACAGGGTGCCAGTACGCTTACACAACAGTTACTAAAAAATAATTACTTTACCACCTGGACATCCGAGCACACCAAGATGGACAGCATCAACCGAAAGATTCAGGAACAATACCTTGCTGTACAGCTTGAAAAAATTGTTTCAAAGGATACCATTCTTGAGAACTATCTTAACAGTATCAACTTAGGACAGAACACTCTCGGTGTTGAAGCTGCGGCACAAAGATACTTCAACAAATCAGTTTCGGATTTGACCCTATCTGAAAGTGCTGTTATAGCAGGAATCACCCAAAACCCTTCCCGCTACAACCCAATTACACATCCAGAGGATAACGCTAAACGTCGTAAAAAAGTCCTTGGCGATATGCTAGACCAGGGATTCATCACAAAGAGCGCTTACGAGGATGCCCTTTCTGATGACGTTTATGATAGGATTCAGGTATTAAACACCGAGCTATCCACATCTTCTACTTCTTATTTTGTAGATGCTCTTACAGATGAAATAGTTGAAGATCTAGAAAATAAGCTTGGCTATTCCGAATCAGAGGCATACGCACTCCTCTATTCAGGCGGTTTGTCCATTTATTCTACTCAGGATTCAAATATCCAGTCTATAGTAGAGGAAGAAATAAATGACTCAGCAAATTATAACGATTTAGCAAAGGTTTCATTCTCATATCGACTCACAGTCAATAAAGCCGATGGAACCACTAAAAACTATTCCGACATAACAATGCTTTCTTATTACCAGTCAAGCGACAAGAGCTATAATCTTGAGTTTGACAATCAGGAAGCTGCCGATGCAGCCATCGAAGCCTACAAGGAGGCTGTTATGGATGAGGGCGATGAAGTAGGCGGCGAATCCGTTACCTACACCTTACAGCCTCAGGCTGCAATGACCATCATGAACCAATCCACCGGAGAGGTAGTTGCTATGGTCGGTGGACGTGGCGATAAAACAGCTGCCAAGACCCTTAACAGAGCTACAGGCATTAAACGTCAGCCTGGTTCTACTTTTAAGGTAATCGCTTGTTATGCTGCTGCCCTTGATGCCGGCGGCATGACACTGGCTTCAGTTGAAAACGATATGCCAACCACCTACCGTGATGGCACATCACTTAAGAATTACAACAATCAATACCTGGGATGGACCAACATCCGAACAGCCATAACAAACTCTATCAACGTTGTAACAGTTGAGGTTATGGGCGACATAGGTACAAGCCTTGGTTTTGAATACGCAAAGGATTTGGGTATCACAACACTTACTGATGGCGATAACAACCAGGCTCTTGCCTTAGGTGGTATCACAGACGGTGTTACAAATCTTGACCTGACTGCTGCATATGCAACTATCGCAAATGGCGGTGAATACAACAAACCAATCTTCTATACCACAATAGTAGATCATCAGGGTAATATTCTTCTAGATAATAGAGAAAATACTCCTACAAGGGTTTTAAAGGAAACTTCTGCATGGCTTCTTACAAGCGCAATGCAGGATGTTATGACTTCCGGAACAGGTAAGCCAGCCAACTTTGAAGGCATGACTGTAGCCGGCAAATCCGGTACTACAACGAAAAATAAAGATACAGTCTTTGCAGGCTACACTCCATATTACACAGGCGTTATTTGGGGCGGTTTTGACGATAATACGCCACAAAGCTACACAGCCTACTCTAAAGCAATATGGAAATCAGTAATGAGCCGAATCCATGAAGGTCTGGAGAACAAAAGCTTCCCACAGCCTTCTGGCATAGTTACAGCAACAGTATGTAAGAAATCAGGAAAGCTGGCAGTAGCAGGTGTTTGTGACCACGACCCTAGAGGTTCACAGGTTTACACAGAATATTTCGAAGAGGGCACAGAGCCTACAGAATACTGTGACAAGCACTACCTTGGAAATGTATGTACAGAATCTCATATGTTTGCCAATTCAGAATGTCCACATTATGGTGGCGTATTTATCATAGGAGCCGCCGCAGGCACCAGTGATGCACCATTCGGCGTAGATTCTGGTACATTTGGTCAATATTGTCCTATCCACGGAGGTGAGCCACTTCCTAACTCTGGAAGCTTCGGAGGAAGCTCTGGTGGAAATGTTAGCGGAGGCAATGATATAACTATCGTTGAAAACCCAGACTCTTCTCCAGGTACTGACACTGGCGGAGATATTAAAATCGAAGTTGTTGGCGGTGAATAAAGCCCCATAGAAAAAGGACTAGCTATCAATCGAATAGCTAGTCCTATTATTTTACGTTTTATACTTCGAAAATCATGTCTCCGTAGCTTGGCATTGGCCATGAATCTTTGTCAACAATCATTTCAAGGGCATCTATTGGAGCGCGAAGCTCTTCCATAGCCTTGACTACTTCATCATGGTAGAAGTTGGCCTTTTCGCAGCTAGAAGCCTTCATTGTGTAAGCCTGTTCGTTGATAGTTCTAAGGCGAACAAGCGCATCCTTTGACTCACGAAGATAATTAGAAAGCTTAATCAAAAGCTCCTTCTGTGTGCTTACATCCGCCTCAGGGCATGCATCTGAGATAGTGCCGATAGAAAGTCCAAGCTCTGTTGCATAGCTGATTACAGCTGGAATAAACTGCTTAGAAGCCATATCTATCATTGTACGTGCTTCGATGTTGATTGACTTGATGTACTGCTCGTATTCGATTTCGGCACGAGACTCAAGCTCTACCTTTGAGAATACACCAAACTTTTCAAACATTGAAACTGTAGCATCTGTTGTAAGCGCAGGAATAGCCTCTACAAGTGAATTAATAGTAGGAAGGCCTCTCTTGCCTGCCTCCTCAATCCACTCTGCACCATAACCATTTCCGTTGAATACTATACGCTGATGATCTGTAGCAAGCTTCTTAATCATATTGTGAACAGCTGCATCAAAATCCTCAGCCTTTTCAAGTTCATCACATGCCTCGCAGAGTGCTTCAGCCATGATTGTGTTAAGTACTACATTAGGCTCACCTACTGAATCCTGAGAACCTGGCATTCTGAACTCGAATTTGTTTCCTGTGAAAGCAAAAGGTGATGTACGGTTACGGTCTGTGGCATCCTTTCTGAAATCAGGAAGAGTCTTAACACCTGTAGCAAGCTTTTCACCCTTCTTTGATTTAGTAGCCATACCAGTGGAAATAAGCTGTGTGAGTACGTCCTCAAGCTGCTCACCAAGATATACTGAAATGATGACTGGAGGTGCCTCATTTCCGCCTAAACGGTGATCATTTCCTACATCTGATGCCGACTCACGAAGGAGGTCTGCATGACGGTCTACAGCCTTAAGAACAAGGCAAAGGATAAGCAGGAACTGGATGTTCTCATGTGGGGACTTGCCTGGCTCAAAAAGATTGATGCCATCATCTGTTACAAGGGACCAGTTGTCGTGCTTACCTGAACCGTTTACTCCGTTGAATGGTTTTTCATGAAGAAGACACTGTAAACCGTGACGGTTAGCCACCTTTCTAAGTGTCTCCATAATAATCTGATTGTGATCAACAGCAACGTTGCACTGTGCATAAATAGGTGCAAGCTCGTGCTGAGCTGGAGCAACCTCGTTGTGCTGAGTCTTAGATGAAACACCAAGCTTCCAAAGCTCGATATTTACATCTCTCATATATGCCTCAATACGCTCAGGAATCGTACCGAAATAATGGTCATCCATTTCCTGTCCCTTTGGAGGCATAGCGCCAAAGAGAGTACGTCCTGTATACATTAAATCTTTGCGTGCAAGGTACATTTCACGATCGATAAGGAAGTATTCCTGCTCTGCACCAACTGATGGGATTACACGCTTTGATGTAGTATTACCAAATAATCTGAGAAGTCTGATAGCCTGCTCAGAAACAACTTCCATAGAACGAAGAAGTGGTGTCTTCTGATCAAGGGCTTCACCTGTGTATGAGCAGAAGGCTGTAGGAATGCAAAGTGTAGCACCTGCTGCATCCTGTCTTACAAAGGCAGGGGATGTAGGGTCCCATGCTGTGTAGCCTCTAGCCTCGAATGTGGCTCTAAGACCGCCTGAAGGGAATGATGATGCATCTGGCTCACCCTTAATCAATTCCTTACCAGAAAAGCTCATTAGAACCTTTCCAGAAGGCAGTGGTGCTGAAATAAATGAATCATGCTTTTCTGCTGTGATTCCTGTAAGTGGTTGGAACCAGTGTGTGTAGTGTGTTGCACCCTTCTCAATAGCCCATTCCTTCATCTCATGAGCAATAACATCTGCAGTCTCTAAATCAAGTTCTTTGCCTTCAGAGATGGTCTGCTTGAGCTTCTGATAAGTCTTCTTTGGCAAGCGTTCCTGCATAACCGTGTCATTAAATACGTTCTCACCAAAGATGTCTGCCACATTGAAATATTCTTCCATTAATATGTATCCTTTCACTTTAAATAAATTGTAACTATACAGCTACATAATAGAAAAGACAATCAGCAATAAAGCTATGCCGATTGTCTTTTCCAAAGCCCTTGTAGGAGCTATTGTATTTTATTAGTTAGCCTTACCTACTGAACCGAATAATTCCATCTTCTCTTTTACTGTAGCCTTGATAGCATCTGTACCAGGAGCAAGAAGCTTACGTGGGTCAAATCCCTTACCCTCAAGGTCCTTACCAGCCTCGATGTACTTACGTGTAGCATCAGCGAATGAAAGCTGGCACTCTGTGTTAACGTTGATCTTTGAAACACCAAGTTCAATAGCCTTCTTGATCATGTCAGCTGGGATACCTGTACCACCGTGAAGTACGAGTGGCATAGCACCTGTCTTCTGCTGAATAGCATCAAGAGTCTCAAATGAAAGTCCCTGCCAGTTCTCTGGGTACTTTCCGTGGATGTTACCGATACCTGCTGCAAGCATATCTACGCCAAGGTCAGCGATTGTCTTGCACTCTTCTGGATCAGCGCACTCGCCCATACCTACAACACCATCTTCTTCACCACCGATTGAACCAACTTCACACTCGATTGAAAGGCCAAGACCGTGAGCAACGTTAACAAGCTCTGTAGACTTTGCAAGGTTCTCCTCGAATGGATAGTGTGATCCATCAAACATGATAGATGTGAAACCAGCCTTAATACACTTGTAGCATCCTTCGTATGTACCGTGATCAAGGTGAAGTGCTACAGGAACTGTGATTCCGAGCTCCTCATCCATAGCCTTAACCATAGCTGCAACAGTACCGAAGCCTGTCATGTACTTTCCAGCACCCTCAGATACACCAAGGATTACAGGAGAGTTAAGCTCCTGAGCTGTAAGAAGAATGGCCTTTGTCCACTCAAGGTTGTTAATGTTGAACTGACCAACTGCATAGTGACCAGCCTTTGCCTTATCAAGCATTTCTTTTGCAGAAACTAACATAATTATTCCTCCATATATTCGTATTTAGGTCAAAACCCTATCTAAACGAGATTTTAGCATAAGCTAAATCTCTATTCAATAGCTATTTCCAGGGCGTTGTTCTCATCAGATATGAGCACTGTATCATGGTTCCCGCCAAATTCACCATCTAAAGTCCAAGGAACCTGTTCGTTGCAGGTGAACTTTATCTCCTTTGTCTGGAATGCATAAACCATATCTGAGTCTGGAATAAGCCCTGACATAAAGCCAAGTATTTCATTTAATTCGATTGGATTACGAGGCATTTTGATGAGGGTGACCTCAAACACTCCATCGTTTAATCCTATATCTCCACGAATAATCCCCTGGAAGCCACCAACTGATTTGGAATTGGTAATCATACCAAAGATGAATTCATCATAGACAACATTTCCTTCGTATTCCACCTGCATTCTGAAGGATGGAATATCTCGCAATTGCTTTGCACCCTCGATGATGTAAGCTGCATGTCCAAGAACATTTTTTAAGTCCTGAGGTGTAGCATAAGAAACCTCTGTAAAAATACCAAATGCAGCTACGTAAACAAATGAGTCTGAGTTAAACCTTCCGATATCACAAGGAAATAGATGCTCAGAAACACTAATACGTGCTGCATTCAACATGTTCTTATCTATACCTAGAGAATTACCGAAATCGTTTGTGGAGCCTGCTGGAATGTATCCTATTGGCTTACGTTTTTCCTTTGGAAGCTGCATCATACCTGTGACAACCTCGTCCAGGGTGCCGTCGCCTCCTGAGCATACGATTCTGTCGTAATTCTCTGCCTGTTCAATTGTTTTAACTGTAGCGTCGCCACCAGCCTGTGTAATATGAACACTGACTTGATAGCCTGCCTTAATCATGATGTCTAAGATGTCAGCCAGATGTACTTTTATTTGTCCTTTTCCCGAACGGGGATTAGCTATAAATAATAATCTTTTTGACATTGTAACCCTCTAATTATTTATTTTGTAAGGAAATCAGAAAGCTCAGCTACTGCTTTTTCTTCATCATCGCCTGCTGCATCGATAACAACCTGTGAGCCTGAAGACAATACCAAACTCATCATACCCATAATACTTTTAGCATTAACCTTTTTTTCATCCATCTCAAAATAGATTGAGCTTGAAAATCTGTTAGCTAACTGTACTAAATGTGCTATAGGTGTAGCCTCCATTGAATTTGACATCTGAATAGTAACTTCTTTTTGCATGACGTCCTCCTGAATATCTAATAAAACATAACTCTAGCCAGTCTACAAATCATTTGCTATAGCGGCCAGCTTTTTAAACCTATGATTAACTCCCGACTTTCCAATAGGCGGTGTGAGCATTTCTCCCAAGTCTGCAAGTGGTGTATCAGGATAAGTAAGTCTAAGCTTTGCAATCTCCTGAAGTTGTATCGGCAGATTATCCAGTCCCATCTTTTCTTCGATAATATGAATCTGCTCAATTTGACGAACGGCTGCATTTACCGTTTTGCTGATATTAGCTGTCTCACAGTTAACCTTTCGGTTTATAGTGCCACGCACCTCTTTAACAACTCGGATATTTTCCAATTCCATAACGGAATGTGACGCTTCCATAACACGAAGAATCTCAACTATTTGAGCCCCTTCTTTGAGGTAGACGACATATTTACCATTTCTCTCAACCGTTTTAGCATACACTTCAAATGCATTCATAGTCCGCTTAATAAAATCAGCCTGCGGACTTGTATTACATACGATTTCAAAATGGTATCCCTTATTAGGATCGGATATTGAACCCGCTGCCAAAAACACTCCCCTGATAAATGAACGTTTGCAGCATGATTGCTGGACCACCAGCTCATCTATCATAGTGCTGTCTTCAGACAGCTTTAGCATTTTTTTTGTCTCTAAATAGACATCTGCAGATATAGTGGTGACATCTTTCCCTATATTACAAGTATTATTTAATAAAGTAAAGACTTTTCTGTTTAAATGGTCTTCTGTTTTTTCTTTGTATTGATCTATTCCTTGAATTATCAGAATTCCCGCAAGCTCCGCCACCATACAGTGTCTACTCTTGGGAACCACCTGAAAAAGTTCTTCTTTTACATCCTTTGAAAATGACAATTATTTTCCTCTCAAAGCATCCTTTCCTATATCACGATGCTCTATTTTAAGTCCGTAAGACTCATCTCCATTTAACGCCTCAAAAATCTCGTCAGCCAGACATACAGAGCGATGCTTGCCTCCTGTACATCCCACAGCTATTACCAACTGATTTTTTCCCTCTTTAATATAGTTAGGAATAAGGAATTTGATTAAATCGGTTGTCTTCTCAAGAAATTCCTTGGCCTCATCATATTTTAATACAAAATCCTTTATAGGCTGGTCATTGCCTGTGAATGGTCTAAGTTCTAAATCATAATAAGGATTTGGCAAAAATCTAACATCAAATACTAAATCCGCATCTTCTGGAATTCCATACTTGAACCCAAATGAAACAATGGTAACAAAAAGACTCTTGTACTGGGCATCATCCACAAAGATTTTTTGAAGCTCTTCCTTTAACTCTCTTGTGAGAAGATGAGTGGTGTCTATAACATAATCAGCCTCGTCTCGTAAGAAACCAATAGACTGACGTTCTTCTTTTATTCCTGCGGCAATTCTTTCCCTACCAGATAATGGATGATTTCGACGTGTTTCCTTATAGCGTTTAATAAGGACATCATCCTCAGCATCCAAAAATAGTATAGAATATGGCTTGCTATCATTGTCTAATTCCTGCAATATATCCGGCAAAAGCTTCATCGCCCTGCCATTACGCACATCAATTCCAACTACAATTTTCTGCTCAAATGTGCCACTTTCAGCTAATTCCACGAATGACCTAAGTAATTGTACAGGCAAATTATCAACACAATAATACCCCATATCCTCCAGCATTTTAAATGCCGTATTTTTACCCGCACCGGACATTCCAGTAAGAATTAATAGCTTCAATCGATGTTCCTCCCAATGATTCTGACCTCTGGAGTAAGATGTACTCCAAATTTGTCATAAACTTTAGTGTCCACGTCCTTCATAAGTTGCAAAACATCTGCCGCAGTTGCATCAGATTTGTTAATTACAAAGCCGCAGTGCTTTTCAGATACCTGGGCACCTCCTACAGTATAGCCTCTAAGGCCCGTATCATCAATAAGTTTTCCCGCAAAAAATCCTTCTGGGCGTTTAAAGGTTGATCCAGCACTTGGGAAATTAAGGGGCTGCTTTTCGATTCGCTTTTGCTTAATGTCATCTATAGTAGATTTGATTTCGTCCTGATTTCCTGGTACAAGCTTAATTCTTGCACTAAGGATTATTGATAGCTCATCCATTTCCATAAAAGCAGAGTGTCTATAGGATAAATCCAACTGTTCTACAGGAATGGTTTTTACCTGGTTGTCAAATGTAAGCACAGTGACATCTAATAAAATATCTTTTATCTCGCCACCATAAGCACCAGCGTTCATATAGACGGCACCACCCATAGAGCCTGGTATGCCTGAAGCAAATTCAAAGCCTGTCAGACTTGCGGCTACCGCCTGACTTGATACTGATGAAAGTATCGCTCCAGCCTGGACTGTAATAATGTCGCCATCAACAGAAATTTGCCCTGTATTTTTACCGAAGGAAATCACTACACCCTCTATGCCATCATCAGACACCAAAAGGTTACTGCCATTTCCTATAACCATAAATGGTACATTTTTTTCTCTCAATAACGTAATAAGAGGAACCACCTCTGAAATAGATGGCTCCACATAAATATCTGCAGGACCGCCAATCCTGAAGGTTGTATGTTTCTTCATTGGTTCATCAATGAGAAACTCAACCTCAGGAAAGGTCTGCTGCAGTTCGTTATAAAAGTCTGTTTTTGAAAAACTATTATGCATACTTAATAAATGCCTCGTATCCTAACAATGCCTCATATAAGTCAACCTTTGAAATGATTTCACAAGGAGCGTGCATAGAAAGAACAGCTACACCTGAGTCGATAACCTGCATATTGTAGTTACCCATGATGTAAGCGATTGTTCCACCGCCTCCCTGATCTACCTTACCAAGCTCTGCTGTCTGCCAGCTAACGTTGTCCTTGTCCATGATAGCGCGAACTTCTCCAACATATTCTGCGCTGGCATCGTTTGAACCGCTCTTTCCTCTTGCACCCGTGTACTTGTTGAATACGAGACCGCGTCCAAGATATGCTGAATTGTTCTTTTCAAATGCTGAAGCATAATTTGGATCAAATGCTGCTGAAACATCTGATGAAAGTACCTTTGAATTTGTAAGAGCACGACGTAATTTAAGCTCTGAGTAATCGCCTACAAGATTGTAAAGCTCAGCTAATGTGTTCTCAAAGAACTTAGACTGCATACCTGTAGCGCCTACAGAACCGATTTCTTCCTTGTCTACAAGAAGAGCACATGCTGTCTTGCTAAGAGTTTCTGTAGTGTTGATAAGAGCCATAAACGAAGGATAAGCACATACTCTGTCATCGTGACCATATCCTAAAATCATAGAACGGTCAAATCCGAAGTCTCTGGCTGCTCCAGCAGGTACAACCTCGATTTCAGCCGAAATGAAATCCTCTTCCTCGATTTCATACTTGTCTTTGAGAAGCTTAAGGATGTTCTTCTTAACTGATTCCTTTTCCTTCTCGCCCTTTTCATCAAAGCCTGGAATACTTCCAACGATTACGTTAAGGTCTTCACCTTCAACAACCTTGGCACCCTTTTTGTCCATCTGATCTGCTGCAAGATGGATGAGAAGATCTGAAATACCAAATACTGGATCTGCTGGATCCTCACCAACATTAACCTTTACAACCTCACCATTCTTTTTAACAAGAACACCGTGAAGAGCAAGTGGAATAGTTACCCACTGATACTTTTTAATACCGCCATAATAGTGAGTGTCAAGAAGGGCAATATCAGAATCCTCATATAATGGATTCTGCTTTAAGTCCATGCGAGGGCTGTCGATGTGTGCACCAAGAATGTTAAGGCCATTCTCAAGAGCCTCGTTACCGATGTTGAATACAGCCATCATCTTACCCTTATTTACAGCGTAAACCTTGTCTCCAGCCTTAAGCTGTGTTCCATTAGCAATAGCATCTTCGATATCAATATATCCGGCTGCCTTAGCCTTTTCGATGAAGAAATCAACACATTCTCTTTCGGTCTTGCACTCTGATAAGAACTTTCTGTAATCCTCACCAAAGTCCATAACCTTCTTTAAATCATTTTCTGAAGTATATTTACTCCAAGCATTAATACGTTCCATTAAGATATAACTCCTGTTTCTAAAAAAAATATATTAAGCGATAAACGCTTTTAAGCTAATTAGTTTTTATTAATATTATCCTGAACTCGGCGATAGAGCTCTTCAGCTGCATTGTAACCCATCTTCTTCTGACGGTGGTTTACAGCTGCCGCTTCACAAATGATAGCCAGATTTCGACCTGGTCTGATTGGAAGTGAGTGACATGTGACATCAATACCAAGGATATTCATGTATTCATCTGTCATGCCAAGACGGTCATATTCCTTTTCCTTGCTCCAATCCTCAAGCTTGATAACAAGGTCGATTCTCTGCTCGTCCTTAACAGCCTCAACACCATAAAGAGATTTAACATCAATGATGCCGATGCCTCTAAGCTCAATAAGGTACTGTGTGATAGATGGCGCACGGCCGTACAAACGCTCATTGTTTGGACGTCTGATTTCAACAACATCATCTGAAACAAGACGATGACCACGTCTGATTAGCTCAAGAGCAGCCTCTGATTTACCGATACCAGACTCACCTGTGATAAGCAAACCTTCACCGTAAACATCAACGAGAACGCCGTGAATGGTGGTGTATGGAGCAAAATCCATATTAAGTGAGAAAATAAGAGCTGACATAAATTCAGATGTAGCTCTATCTGTTCCTAAAATTGGAACATTTGCCTTAACAGCTTCTCTAAGTAAAATATCTGCCGGCTTCTCGCCTCGGCAATAAATGATACAAGGAATGTCATATGAGAAAAGCTTGTCGAAGCTTTCAGCTTTCTCCTCATCTGTCTTTTTTGATATATAAGCAACCTCAACATTTCCGATTACCTGGATACGCTTTGGCTCGAAATGCTCATAAAATCCATGAAGCTGAAGGGCTGGTCTGTTAACATCAGCCACAGTAACCTGCATCTCCTCCAAATTTAATTCTGGTGTGAAATTTGTAAGGTTAAATCTTTCCTGGATAGTTGCCACTGTAACATATTTTTGTGCCATAAAAATCCCTCCGTTAAATTATTTTCTTCCCTACGCAAATATCTTTGCAATATATAATGATACTTCATTTTTGTGATAATTCCTAGTGGTGAAAGAAGTTGTACACGTTTTCAGCAGCTTCTCTGGACATAGCCTCTGTTTCCATTAAATCTTCAACTGTGGCTTTTGCCATATTTTCTGCTGAAATGTATTTTTTCATAAGGGCTTTCCTTCGTTTTGGGCCAATACCTGGAATATCATCCAAAAAGCTTTTTACCTGTCCCTTGCTTCTGAGACTTCTGTGGTATTCTATAGCAAATCTATGGGCCTCATCCTGAAGCCGTGTGATGAGCTTGAAACCTTCTGAGTGAGTATCGATAGGCAATTCTTCATCTCTGAAATAAAGCCCTCTGGTGCGGTGATGGTCATCCTTTACCATGCCGGCGATAGGAATATGCAGTCCCAGTTCAGCCATGACCTGTTCTGCGATATGAACCTGTCCCTTGCCACCATCCATCATGATTACATCAGGAAATTTGGTAAAGCTGCCCTCAATCACTCCTCCATTTTCCTCTAGCTCCTCGATACCGTGCGAAAAACGCCTTGTAAGAACCTCATGCATCGAAGCATAATCATTTGGCCCTTCAACAGTTTTAATCTTGAATTTGCGGTAATCTGAGCGCTTAGGCTTGCCCTTTTCAAAAACCACCATGGAGCCTACTGACTGGAAACCAGAAATATTGGATATATCGTATGCCTCCATACGGCTTGCACCAGGAATTCCAAGAATATCTGCTATTTCCTTCATAGCGCCTATGGTACGGCCTTCTTCTTTCTTGATTTTTTCTTTATCCTGGTCTAAAACCATCTGTGCGTTTTTAGCCGCCAGTTCGACCAGCTTGCCCTTTGCACCACGCTTTGGAGTTTTCAAATATACTTTGGCATTCTTTTTATTTGAAAGCCACTCCTCGATAAGACCTGCTTCCTCAAGCTCATATTGGACAAACACCTCTCTAGGGATGAAAGGAGTGCCGGTATAGTAATCCTTGAGGAAATATTGGATAAGATCCTCGTCAGTGTCATCCACTCTCACATTGATAAAGAAATGCTCTCGTCCTATCATTTTTCCGCCACGGATAAAAAATACCTGGACTACTGCATCCTCCGCTGATTTGGCCATGGCTATGATGTCTCTGTCCTCACCGTCAAGCTGCGTAGCCTTCTGCCTGCCAGCGCAGGCCTTTACAGACTCTATCAAATCTCTGTAAAGTGCTGCTTTTTCAAAGTCTAGTTCCTCTGAAGCTGCAAGCATCTTAGCCTTTAAATCTTCAAGAGTATCAAAATAGTCTCCATCTAAAAAGGCTATGACCTTTTCCACATTTTTCCTGTACTCTTCCACTGGTACATTGCCCTGACAAGGGCCAAGACATTGGCCTATATGATAATTAAGACATGGCCTGTTTTTACCGAAATTCTCAGGAAGCTTTTGAGAACAGGTTCTGATTTTATAAAGCTTTTGAACCAACTCGATGGTATCGTGCACAGCTCCCGCTGAAGTGAATGGTCCAAAGAATTTGCTGCCATTCTTTTTTAACCGCCTAGAGAAAAGCACCCTCGGATAACTTTCCGTAAGGGTGACCTCGATGTATGGATATGTCTTATCATCACGAAGCATAGTATTGTACTTCGGACGATATTCCTTTATTAAATTACATTCTAATATCAGAGCTTCAAGCTCTGAATCGGTCACTATAAATTCAAAATAATCTATGTTGGCAACCATCTGTTTTTTCTTAAGCCCTTCATCGTGGCTTGGCTGAAAATACTGACGTACTCGATTCTTTAATGAACGAGCTTTACCAACATAGATTATTTCGTCATTACTACCATGCATTAGATAAACTCCCGGTTGGTCCGGGAGTTTACTTAAATCTTGTTCTGTTACCATAAATTTTATTCGTCAAAAATGCTATCAGTTACTACATTATTTGGATCGTTGTCGTCTTCGAAAATACTCTTATGTTCAGGTAACAACGAGTTATTCTCTGACTTTTTCTCTTCTGGTTCAGGGATGCCTTTGATTTCTCTGAAAATCTTCATGAATTCCTTACCAGTAATAGTTTCATGCTCGAAAAGATACTCTGAAATCTTATCAAGACTTTCCATGTTCTCAGTGAGAAGCTCCTTAGCCTTTGTATATGCATCTGTAATCATCTTGAGAACTTCTTCATCAATCTGGCCGGCTGTGTTGTCACCGCAGATAAGAGATGCTCTACCATCAAGATATTGACTCTCAACAGTGGCAAGCCCCATCATACCAAATTTATCCGACATACCAAAACGAGTTACCATAGCTCTGGCAATCTTGGTAGCCTGTTCAATATCGTTTGCGGCACCTGAGGTGTATGAACCGAATTTAATATCTTCGGCTGCTCTACCACCCATGTAAGTGACGATTTTAGCAATGAGCTCATCCTTTGTCTCAAGGAATTTCTCTTCCTCTGGAGTCTGAAGTGTATATCCTAGAGCACCCATTGTTCTAGGAACAATTGTAATTTTTTGAACTGGCTCTGCATCCTTCTGCAATGCTGAAACAAGCGCATGACCAACTTCATGATACGAAACGATTTTACGTTCCTTCTCACTCATTGCTCTGTCCTTCTTTTCCTTACCGCCTACAGCCACAAGTTCAAATGCCTCAAATAAATCCTTTTGAGTAACATACTGTCTCTTAGCCTTTACTGCAAGGATAGCTGCCTCGTTAATAATATTGGCAAGGTCTGAACCCACAAGACCTACCGATGCAAGTGCAAGTGCATCTAAATCTACAGATTCATCCATCTTTACATCCTTGGCATGTACCTTGAGAATTTCAAGACGTCCCTTTTGATCTGGTCTGTCAACGATGATTCTTCTATCAAAACGTCCTGGACGAAGGAGTGCTTTATCAAGCACCTCTGGACGGTTTGTAGCTGCAAGAATAAGAAGACCCTTGTTAGAGTCGAAACCATCCATCTCTGAAAGGAGCTGATTAAGTGTCTGCTCACGTTCATCATTGCCACCCCCATAATGAGCATCACGACTCTTACCGATGGCATCAATCTCATCGATGAATACAATACATGGTGCAACCTTCTGTGCTTCCTTGAACAAATCACGCACACGTGACGCACCAACACCTACGAACATCTCTACGAAATCAGAACCTGCAAGTGAGAAGAAAGGAACACCTGCTTCACCGGCTACTGCTTTTGCAAGAAGTGTCTTACCAGTTCCAGGAGGGCCTACAAGAAGCGCACCCTTTGGAAGCTTTGCACCGATTTCGGTGTATTTCTTTGGATTGTGAAGGAAATCTACCATTTCCTGTACGGATTCTTTAGCTTCATCCTGGCCTGCAACATCCTTGAATGTGATGCCTGTAGCCTTTTCCATATTGTAGAGCTTGGCATTTGATTTGCCTACGCCCATTGGTCCGCCGCCCATACGTTTCATAAGGAAGCCAAGAACTACCCAAAGTAAAACAAGCGGCAATACAAAGGATAAGATATTATAAATAATCGCTGCTGTTGAATCTGCAATGGTTCCTTCGTATTTAACGCCATGCTCATCCAGCTTGTCCAAAAGGTCATCATCTTTAAGATAAGCTGTGTATAACGTTACTTTTGCAGTCGGCTGACCTGCTGCTTCATATATTTGCTGAAGCTTTTCATCTTCTTCTGTTGTTTCGGACTTTGAATAGCTTACGCCTTCCTTTAATGTGATATTTATCACATCATCCTTAAAGTTAACCTCTGAAACCTTGTCATCCTCCACCAGGTCCAGGAATTCAGTGTAGCTTATTTCCTGATTTGTGCTAGCGCTGGCTCCTTTGTACATCATACTTGTAAAGAAGAGAGCTATGAGCACTAATATGCCTAATGTATAAAAAGGCTGACGGTTATTCTTTTTATCTCCGCCATTTGAATTGTTATTATCGTTCACATCTGCCTCCGTGTAAAATCAAATTTTGTACTTAATTAATGTATCATAAAAGGCTTGAAATGTATCGTTTTTAATAAATTTTTAATACAAATAAAACAAAAAATCCGCTAGCTGCCTGATAGCATAACTAGCGGTATAAAGCTTTAATTATTTATTTAGAAAGAATTTCTGTATCATTTGTAAATTCAGTACCCGAAACCTCTTCAAATTTATGGAGAAGATCTTCGATAGTAAGATTTTTCTTTTCTTCACCACTGATATTTAAAATAACACGTCCCTCATTCATCATAATAAGACGATTACCATAATTGATTGCATCGCGCATGTTGTGGGTGACCATCATGGCTGTAAGATTATGCTCTCTAATAAGCATATCTGTAATTTCTAAAACTTTTGATGCAGTCTTTGGGTCAAGGGCTGCTGTATGCTCATCCAAAAGCAATACCTTTGGTTTTTGAATAGTTGCCATAAGAAGAGTCAACGCCTGTCGCTGTCCACCAGAAAGTAGACCTACCTTTGCTGTAAGACGGTCCTCAAGGCCCAAATCCAGTTCTTTAAGCATCTCATGATATTTTTCACGCTCTGTTCTGGTAACTCCCCATCCAAGGCCTCTAGATTTGCCTCTTCGCGCTGCGAGAGCCATGTTTTCATCAATTTGCATATTTGCTGCTGTACCTGTCATTGGGTCCTGGAACACTCGTCCTAAATATTTAGCTCTTTTGTGCTCTGGGAGTCCAGTAACATCAACGCCATCTATCATTATGCTTCCACCATCTACAGGCCATACACCTGCAACAGCATTCAGAAATGTAGATTTACCTGCACCGTTTCCACCGATTACTGTACAAAATTCTCCCTCTTCAAGGCGAAGTGTTGCTCCTGCTAAAGCTACTTTTTCATTAATAGTTCCGGCATTGAAGGTTTTTTGAAGATTAATAGCATTAAGCATTTTCCTTACCTCCTCTCTTAGCTGCCTTTCTAAACGAGCTATTGCTCTTGTTCTTAAGGTAAGGAACTGCAAGGAATATAGCAACTATAATAGCTGTGAACAGCTTCATATCGTTTGCTGGCATCTTTAGCCATAAAACGATAGCTATGAAAATGTAATATAAAATTCCACCAACTACCACAAATGCAAGTGATAAAGCGAAATTAGATTTTTTCTTAAATAATGTAGTACAGAGAACTTCACCAATAATGATAGAAGCAAGACCGATTACGATTGCACCTCGTCCCATGTTAACGTCAGCATTTCCGTTAAACTGTGCAAATAATGCACCTGCAAATGCAACAATAGCATTTGAAATAACAAGACCAAAGGCCTTCATAAAGTTAACATTAATACCCTGTGCCTTTGTCATAGCTGGGTTAGTGCCTGTGGCTCTGAGAGCGGAACCCATCTCAGTACCAAAGTACCAATACATTAAAGCAATAATGATTGCAGCAAATACAAGTACAGTAATTAATGCATCATTTTTGTATCTTAAAGATACTGCTAAGTTATATTTGTCTACTGAAATTGGTGTATTTGGCTGATTATTAGCAATTCTTAGGTTTATAGAATAAAGCGCTAATTGCGTCAATATTCCAGATAAGATATCAGGGATACCAAATACAGTGTGTAGTACGCCTGTAATGAGACCAGCCAAGGCTCCTGCAACAAATGCAAGAATCAATGCAAGTATCCATGAATGGCCACTGATAATAACCATGGCTGCCACTGCTCCACCTGTGGCAAATGAACCGTCTACAGACAAATCTGCGAAATTCAATAATTTAAATGTTATAAAAATACCCAATGCCATAATTCCGTATATTATACCTTGTGCTACGGTACCTGGCATTCCTGCAATTAAAGTTTCAATTCCCATTTTTAACTCCAAAGAGCAAGGCCATATGGCCTTGCCCGTATTAATTATTTTTAAATTTAAATAATACTTCTCTATTCCTCGATTGGTACATAATCCTCAGGAATTTCAATATTTAGCTTTTCAGCTATTGTGGCATTATATTCTTTTGTAAATTCTGTAGCATACTGAATATCATATGTTGCTGGATCTTTTCCGTTTGCAAGAATCTCATATGCCATAAGGCCTGCATTATAGCCAATGTCATAATAAGAAATCGAAAGTGTTGCAATTCCACAGCCTTTGCAAATTCCTTCCTCACCTGCAACAATTGGAATACCTGCAGTAACGGCGATATTATTAATTGTTTCAGCTGCATTTGCTGCTACGTTGTCTGTTGGAACGTAAAGTACGTCACTTGATCCGCATGCTGTTTGTACAACTGTCGCAACATCAGCTGAATCTGAAAATGTGTAATCTGTTACATTGTATCCATAATCTTCAAGATATTCTGTAATTTTCTTTGCCTGGAATAATGAATTCTTTTCACCTGAGCAGTAGATAATTCCAACTTCCTTTGCATCAGGGAATAATGAATTTAACATTTCAGCCTGTCCGTCAAGTGGTGCAAGGTCTGATGTACCTGTTACATTAACGCCCGTCGAACCATTCCAGTCTGATATATCAAGAGCTGAAGCATAATCAGTAACTGATGTTCCAACGATTGGAATAGTGCTGGTTGCTGTCTCAGCTGCCTGTAATGCTGGTGTAGCATTTGCCATAATCAAATCGACGTTATCAGATACAAAAGTATTAGCAATGGTAGCACATGTAGCACTGTCACCTGATGCATTTTCAATTGTAACAGTAACATTATCACCAAGCTTTTCCTTGAGTGCATCCTGGAAACCTTCAGTAGCTGCATCTAAAGCTGGGTGCTGAACTAACTGGATCACCCCGACGTTATAAGTTTTAGCATCATCATTTTCAACCTGTTCCTCAGCAGCTGGTGCTGAAGCATTGTCAGCTTCCTTTTGAGCAGCTGCATCTGTACCACATGCAACCAAAGAAAGTGTCATAGCTGAAGCCATAATTAATGCAAAAATTTTCTTCATACAACTCTCCTCCTATGTCTTTAATTATGGTGTTCACTTTAGCACTTTTATCTGCTAAAGTCAATGGTTATTCTGTGTAACAATATTGTAGTTTTATGTCTAAAAAAAAATCCCAGGACTATAAGTCCTGGGATAATGAAAGTCTTAAATTATACTAACTCAAGAACAACTTCCATAGCAGCATCGCCCTTACGTGGTCCGATCTTGATGATACGTGTGTAACCACCCTTGCGATCAACATACTTTGGAGCAACTTCATCAAATACGAAGTTTGCCATGTCAACCTTGCGTGTCTGGCTCTTCTTCTCGCCCTTAGCTGTTGGAGTGTAAAGAACCTGCATCATCTGACGACGAGCGTGAAGTCTTGAAGGAGAATCCTTCTTAATCTTCTTATCTACTGTATCGTATACAGTAACCTTCTTGCCATCAACAACTTCCTTTACTCTCTTACCATCTTTATCTTTACGAGCAACCTTTGCCTGAACTGTAACTTCTTCGAAGTTATCCTTTTCCTTAACACCAAGTGTAATGATGTGCTCAGCAATCTTTCTTACTTCCTTAGCCTTAGCCTCTGTTGTAACGATCTTGCCGTGGTAAAGAAGCTCAGTTACCTGGTTTCTTAAAAGTGCTTTTCTCTGTGAAGATGTTCTGCTTAACTTTCTGTACTTTGCCATTTCTTGTCTCCTTGTTACTGGCGTCACAGGTGCTCATCGGTCTTACCCCGTAACTTGATTAATGGAAAGGCATGCGCGAACTTGCTCATCGGTCTTATAGTCCACGTATTATTTCCTGTTACTAATATACTTATGCGAATTAGTCTTCAATTAATCTAAGCGAAAGACCAAGCTCGCTAAGCTTCTGCTCTACTTCTTCCATAGACTTGCGACCAAGGTTACGTACCTTCATCATGTCATCAGGTGACTTGTCGCAAAGCTCTGCAACAGTGTTGATACCAGCTCTCTTTAAGCAGTTGTATGAACGAACTGAAAGCTCAAGCTCATCAATGCTCATTTCAAGAGTCTTACCTGTAGTATCATCTGGCTTTTCAGCGATAACTGAAAGATCCTGTGCAGCCTCTGAAAGATTAACGAATAAATTAAGGTGCTCACTGAGAACCTTAGCAGCCATAGAAACTGCCTCATCTGGTCCCATAGTACCGTTTGTATATACATCAAGTGTAAGCTTGTCATAATCTGTAACCTGACCTACACGAGTGTCTTCAACTGTCATATTTACACGCTCAACTGGTGTGTAAATTGAGTCAACTGCAATCTTGCCGATTGGAGTATCTGGAGTCTTATTCTTGTCTGCTGAAACATAACCACGATTCTTTGTGATTGTAAGCTCCATATAAAGCTTGCAATCATTGCCACCATTAAGGTGAGCAATAACAAGATCAGGGTTGATGATTTCTATATCAGAGTCTACCTGGATATCAGCAGCTGTAACTACTCCCTCTCCCTCGAACTCGATGTATGCTGTTTTTGGCTCATCTGAACTACTATTATTTCTAATAGCAAGTTCCTTGATATTCATAACGATTTCTGTAACGTCTTCCTTAACGCCCGGAATAGCGCTAAACTCATGGAGAACGCCTTCAATCTTAATCTGGCTAACTGCAGCTCCTGGCAGAGATGAAAGCATAATTCTACGAAGAGAATTACCCAGTGTTATACCATAACCTCTTTCAAGAGGTTCTACAACGAATCTGCCGTATTTTTTGTCCTCAGAAATCTCAGCGATTTCAATATTAGGGTTTTCAAAATTTAACACTACATTGCCTCCTTAATGTAATTTGCTAGACTCTAAAAAACAGAATATTAAATAATATTCTGATTCAATGCTTATGCCGTATAAAAAAATTTTAACAAATCGCACTTATACAAGCAAGCTTGTATAAGTGCTTTTTGTAAGATTTTACTAAATATTTAATTATTTTACTTAGAATATAACTCGACGATAAGCATTTCGTCTACAGGAACATCAATCTGCTCTCTGTTAGGAAGCTCTTTAACTGTACCCTTGAGGTTCTCAGCGTCTACTTCAACCCAATCAGGAGTAACTCTACCTGCTGTTACTTCTGTAATATCCTTAAATCTCTGAATGTTCTTTGACTTTTCGCGAACTTCGATAACATCTCCAGCCTTTACAAGGTATGAAGGAATGTTAACTGACTTACCGTTTACAAGGAACATCTTGTGATCAACAACCTGACGAGCTTCTTTTCTTGTACGAGCAAATCCCATACGGAATACTACGTTGTCAAGACGGCTCTCAAGCATTGTCATAAGGTTTTCACCTGTCATACCCTTCTGACGGTCAGCCTTCTCATAATAATTACGGAAAGGCTTCTCAAGTACGCCATAGATGAACTTAGCCTTCTGCTTCTCCTGAAGCTGAAGTGCGTACTCAGACTTCTTTCCTCTTCCTCTATTCTTCTGTCTACGTGACTTTTTATCATATCCTAAAAATGTTGGATCTAAATCAAGAGATCTACATCTTTTAAGAACTGGTGTCTTATTAACTGCCATTAGATTTCCCTCCTAATTAGACTCTTCTACGCTTTGGTGGACGACATCCGTTATGTGGAACTGGAGTAACATCCTTGATTGTAAGAACCTGAACGCCGTTTGCATCGATTGCTCTGATTGCAGCCTCACGTCCTGAACCTGGTCCCTTTACGAATACATCTACACTCTTTAAACCGTGAACTAATGCAGCCTTAACTGCTGTCTCTGCTGCCATCTGTGCAGCATAAGGAGTAGATTTCCTTGAACCTCTAAATCCTAGACCACCAGCACTTGCCCATGAAAGAGCGTTACCCTGAGCATCAGTAATAGTAACGATAGTATTATTGAAAGATGCCTGAACATGTACCTGTCCGTGTTCAACGTTTTTCTTTACACGCTTTTTTGTTGTCTTCTTTGCAACTTTAGCCATAATTAAACTAACCTACTTTCTTTATCTATAAATAATTACTTCTTCTTATTAGCTACTGTACGCTTTGGACCCTTGCGAGTACGAGCGTTTGTCTTAGTCTTCTGTCCACGAACAGGAAGACCCTTTCTATGACGGATTCCTCTATAGCATCCGATTTCCTGAAGTCTCTTGATATCAAGTGCAACTTCTCTTCTAAGATCACCTTCTACAGTTAATGTCTCATCGATAACTGTGCTGATCTTCTTAACTTCTTCGTCAGTTAAATCCTTAACACGAGTGTTAGGATCTACACCAGCTGCTTCAAGAACTTTGTTTGAGCTTACTCTACCAATTCCGTAAATGTAAGTTAAACCAATTTCAATTCTCTTGTCTCTTGGTAAATCTACACCTGCAATACGAGCCATGTGTGTTTACACCTCCATAAATATTTCTACAATTAATAATCGATATAGAAAATACAGCTCCGATTACTCGGCCTGAAATGTGTGTATCCCCATATCTGGTACAAATAGTTGGCCTCGGTATGATAGGCCTTTTTATTATGAACAGTCTAAATTAGATACACTTTAGACTGCAGCCGCACATAATAAATGCATTACATAAGTGGACAGAAATTAACCCTGACGCTGCTTATGCTTTGGGTTTTCACAAATAATGCGAATGCTACCCTTTCTTTTGATGACCTTGCACTTCTCGCACATAGGCTTTACAGAAGATCTTACTTTCACGATTTTCCTCCTTTCCATGCCCTTTTTTCAAAGGTTGTGGTCAATCTATAATTGAACATACTGAAAACGTCCGGTTAATAGTATAGCTAGCGTTTTTAGGTATGTCAATAACAAATTAATTTATTTTTGTGTCAAATCTGTGTCTATTTATCTCTCCAAATGATTCTACCCTTTGATAAATCATAAGGACTCATTTCAATAGTAACTTTATCACCAGGTAAGATACGAATGTAATTCTGTCTTAACTTACCGCTTATATGAGCAAGAATCTGATGACCGTTTTCAAGCTCAACCTTAAACATAGCATTTGGAAGTTTTTCAACTACAACTCCCTCTACTTCAATAACATCTGCCTTAGACATCTTTATTCCTCCTATTATAAACTTTAAGAATTCTTTTAATGGTTAAATCATCCAATGGCTTTGAACTATCATAAATTTCAAAAACCTCAGTTGGAAGATTTTTTATTAGTTGTAAATGAATTTTTTTCTTTTTCTTAGGCTTGATCATGGTCTTTGTCGTACCATTTACAATCATATAGTAATCACCGATTTCTTCAATAACTACATATACTTGTTTAGCATCATGACCAGCCTTTGATGTTGCAAGCATTAAATCCATTTGTTTCCCTCCGGATTTGCAAGCTCTGTTGGTGTAAGAGTTAATATTTCAGGAGCACCATCTGTAATTACGATTGTATTTTCATAATGAGCTGAAAGTGATTCATCCATAGTAACTACTGTCCATTCATCATCCATCCATGCAACTTCAGGACCACCCGCATTAATCATTGGCTCAATGGCAAGTGTCATACCTTTTATTAATTTAGTACCTTTTCTAAACTTACGACGGAAGTTTGGAATCTCTGGAGCTTCATGAAGTGAAGTTCCTATTCCATGCCCTACCAATTCTCTGACTACACCGTAACCACAACTCTCGGCATATTCCTGAATGGCACCGGAAATATCAAATAAATGATTTCCCGCAGTTGCATATTTCATACCCTGGAAAAATGACTGTCTGGTTCTTTCAATAAGAAGTCTTGCTTCCTCGCTTATTTCACCAATGCCTACTGTACGAGCAGCATCTGAGTGATAACCTTTATAAAGGACTCCAGTATCAAGACTGACAATGTCACCACTTACAAGGATACGATCATCCGTTGGTATACCATGAACCACTTCGTCATTAACTGAAACACAAACACTTCCTGGAAATCCATACAAGCCTTTAAAATTCGGCTCGCAACCAAAGCTTCTGATAACCTCTTCGCCTAATCTGTCAACCTCAAGTGTTGACATGCCCTCATGAATTTCTTTTGCAAGAGTTTCATGAACCTGAGCTAGGATTTTACCAGCTTCACGCATTAATTGAATTTCTTCTTCAGTTTTAATAGTAATAACTTCTGACATCTTAAGCTCCTAAAATAGCTGTGATATCCTCAAATACTTTTTCCATTGGCTGTGTACCATCTACAGACTTAAGAATACCCTTGCCATTATAATAATCAATAAGTGGCTGTGTCTGATCATGATAAACATCAAGTCTCTTCTTAACTGTTTCTGGCTTGTCATCATCTCTGAGAACAAGATCGCTGCCACATGAATCACAAACGCCTTCCTTTTTTGGTGGAATAGAAACGATGTGATATGTTGCACCACAGTTAAGACAAGCTCTACGACCTGACATTCTGTTGATAATGTTTTCATCTGGAACATCTACATCGATTGCATAATCCATTGACTGACCAATTTTAGTAAGTGCAGCGTCAAGAGCCTCTGCCTGTGGAATAGTTCTTGGGAAACCATCTAAAACAAATCCGTTTTTAGCATCATCCTGTGCAATACGGTCCATAACGAGATCACATGTAAGTTCATCTGGAACAAGCAAACCCTGATCCATGTATTCCTTTGCCTTTTTACCAAGTTCTGTCCCGTTTTTTATGTTAGCACGGAATATATCACCTGTAGAAATGTGAGGAATAGAATACTTGCTGGCAATCTGCTTTGCCTGTGTTCCTTTGCCTGCACCAGGTGCACCTAACATAATAATCTTCATATCATAAACCCTCCTGGATAGATGTATTTTTCTCTATAAACACCTAAAGAGATACACAGTATTCTGCGTATCCCTTAGATGAACTAATGACTATTTGTCATTTAAAAATCCTTTGTAATTACGAACCATCATCTGTGACTCTACCTGCTTAAGTGTTTCAACGATAACACCAACAATAATGATAATTGAAGTACCACCGAAAGAAACGCTTGCGCCAACCAAGCCATTAAAGATGAGTGGAAGTAATGCTACGATTGCAAGTCCAATTGCACCAATAAAAATAATGTGCTGTAAGATACCTGTTAAATAGTCTGAAGTTGGCTTACCAGGTCTGATACCAGGGATAAATCCACCAGATCTCTTAAGATTTTCAGCAATCTCAAGAGGATTGAAAGTAATCTCTGTATAGAAATAAGCAAATCCAATAATTAAAAGAACATATACAAATGCTCCTATTGAATTTACCCAGTTTCCTGGATTGAACCAATTTGACTGATTCATAGCATTTAATACTTTACCCCAGAATCCTGTAACACCGTTCTTTGCGAACAACTGAACAAGCATTATAGGTGTCTGAAGTAATGATTGAGCGAAAATAACCGGGATAACACCTGCTGTATTAACCTTCATAGGAATAACAGACGAGTTACCTCCTACCTGTCTTCTGCCCTGAATTTTATTGGAATACTGTACTGGAATACGTCTTTCTGCACTCTGTAAGATTACAACGAACACAACAAGCGCAACAATGATAGCGGCAATAATAACACCAGCAAGTGTTGCTTTTGCAATTGTTCTACCAGACATAAACTGCTCATAAAGCTTTGTTAAATCAGCTGGAATACGGCTAATGATATTGATAGTAAGAACTATAGAAATACCATTACCAATACCCTTTTCTGTAATTCTCTCACCGATCCACATAAGAACAGCAGAACCAGCTGTAAGAGAAGCAACTACTAAAATAACATAAAGTGGGTTATAAGCTACAAGATATCCACTTCTTCCAAAACCAATTGCCATTGCAATTGATTCACCAAGTGCCAAGGCAATAGTAAGATAACGTGTTATCTGTGTCATCTTTTTTCTGCCCGCTTCACCATCACGCTGCATTTCTTCTAACTTTGGAAATGCAATTGTAAGCAACTGCATTATGATAGAAGATGTAATGTATGGTGTAATGTTCAGCGCGAAAACTGACATTGATGAAAAAGAACCACCAGTGATTGAATCAAAGAAATTCAATGCACTGTCACTATCCGCGAAGAGACTGCTAAAGGCACTGCCATTGATGCCAGGCACTGGAAGCAAGCTTCCAAGCCTAACAACAATAAGCATCAAAAATGTAAAACCAATTCGTCTTCTTAAATCTTTGATTTTAAAAGCATCGCGTAGTGTTTGAAGCATTAGATCACCTCAACTGTTCCGCCTAAAGCTTCAATTTTTTCTTTTGCGCTAGCGCTGAATGCATTAGCCTTGACATTAAGCTTCTTTGTAAGCTCTCCGTTACCAAGAATCTTAACGCCATCACGAGGGTTCTTAATGATACCGCACTCGATAAGTGTATCAACAGTTACAGTAGCACCATCATCAAATCTCTCTAAATAAGAAACATTGATACCAACGATTTCCTTTGTATTTCTATTCTTGAAACCACGCTTAGGAAGACGTCTGTATAAAGGCATCTGTCCACCTTCGAATCCAAGTCTAATGCTTCCGCCAGAACGAGCCTTCTGTCCCTTATGACCCTTACCAGCAGTCTTGCCATTTCCTGAACCGTGACCACGGCCTCTTCTGAAATTATCGCTGTGCTTTGAGCCTTCTGCTGGCTGTAAGTTAGATAAATCCATTATGGCACCTCCTTCTATTAAATTTCTTCAACTTTTACTAAGTGATTGACCATTCTAAGCATTCCGCGAACGCTGTCGTTGTCAGGAAGCTCAACAGTCTTATTGACCTTTCTAAGGCCAAGTGCTTCTACAGTCTTCTTGTTCTTTGGAACAGCACCGATTGTAGACTTTACGAGTGTTACTCTTAACTTCTTCTCTGCCATTTACCTTTCCTCCTTAAGCAAGAATGTCTTCAACCTTCTTGCCACGAGCCTTAGCTACTTCTTCAGGTGACTTAAGAAGCTTAAGTCCTTCGATAGTAGCAAGAACAACGTTCTGCTTATTTGATGATCCAAGTGACTTTGTACGGATGTTTCCGATACCTGCAAGCTCACATACGGCACGAGCTGGACCACCAGCGATGATACCAGTACCTTCTGGAGCCTTCTTAAGAAGTACAGAAGCGCCTGTGTGCTTACCCTGAATATCGTGTGTAATACTGTGGTTGTCATCAAGCTTAACTGTGATAAGCTTCTTCATAGCATCTTCCTTACCCTTGCGGATAGCTTCTGGAATTTCAGCTGCCTTGCCAAGTCCAGCGCCAACGTGTCCGTTCTTATCGCCTACTACAACAAGAGCTGTGAAACGCATGTTACGTCCACCCTTAACAACCTTTGTTACACGCTTAATTTCTACAACCTGCTCAGTTAATTCTAACTGGCTAGCGTCAATGATTTCACGTTTCATGTGTTCTCCTCCTAGAATTCTAATCCAGCTTCTCTAGCTGCATCTGCTAAAGCTGCAACCTTGCCGGCATAAATGTAACCACCTCTGTCGAAAACGACTTCCTTGATTCCCTTTTCCTGTGCCTTCTTAGCAATAACAGTACCAAGCTTTGAAGCAGCTTCTACGTTATTTGTCTTTGCAAGATCTGCCTTAACGTCAGCGTCAAGAGTAGATGCTGAAACGAGTGTATTTCCACATGTGTCATCGATAACCTGAACGTACATGTGATTATTGCTTCTGAACACTGCTAAACGAGGTCTTTCTGCAGTACCGGCTAGAGTGTTACGAAGTCTTCTATGCTTTGTCTGGCGAATTACTGATCTAGATTTTTTACTTACCATTATACATTCACTCCTTTACTTATTTCTTACCGGTCTTACCGACTTTACGTCTAATAACTTCATCAGCGTACTTAATACCCTTACCCTTGTATGGCTCAGGTCTTCTCTTATCTCTAATGTTGGCAGCGTACTGTCCAACCTTTTCCTTGTCGATACCCTTGATGATAATTTTATTTCCGTCAACAGTTGACTCAACACCCTCAGGATCTTCCATCTCTACTGGGTGAGAATAACCAAGGTTAAGAGTAAGCTTGTTTCCAGCCTTAGATGCTCTGTAACCAACACCGTTAACCTCAAGAGTCTTCTCATAGCCTGCTGTAACACCAACAACCATGTTGTTGATAAGTGTTCTTGTAAGACCATGTAAAGACTTCATTTTCTTTAAATCATTAGGTCTTGTAACAACGATTTCTTCACCCTCAAGCTTGATATCCATCTCTGATGGAAGTGTTCTCTCAAGAGTGCCCTTAGGACCTTTTACAGTCACATGATTATTTTCTGCAATATCAACTGTAACACCAGCTGGAACTGCGATTGGCATTCTTCCTATACGTGACATGCCCGTACCTCCTTAATATAAACTGTATGTCCGGCTTCTATAACCGGGTTATACTTTAGGTAAATTAGTAACTAATGGTTTGGTCTGATTACCAAACGTATGCAAGAACTTCGCCACCAACCTGAAGCTTACGAGCTTCCTTATCTGTGATGATGCCCTTGTTTGTAGAAAGGATAGCGATACCAAGACCACCTAAAACGTATGGGATATCGTCCTTACCTGCGTAAATACGAAGACCTGGCTTAGAGATTCTCTTAATACCAGAAATAATCTTCTCGTTCTTGTTTGCACCGTACTTTAATGTAACACGGATATCCTTGAAGTTACCATTATCAACGATGTCGTACTTTGTGATAAATCCTTCATCAACAAGAATGTCTGCAATTGCAATCTTCATCTTTGATGCAGGAACATCTACTGTATCATGTTTTGCAGTATTTGCATTACGGATTCTTGTAAGCATATCTGCTATTGGATCACTCATTGTCATGATGCAATTTCCTCCTAATTATCAATCTGTGCTCGCTTAATTACCATGAAGCTTTCTTAACGCCAGGAATCTGTCCCTTGTAAGCTAATTCACGGAAACATACTCTACAAATACCATACTTTCTAAGGTATGCATGTGGACGACCGCAGATTTTGCAGCGGCTATATTCCTGTGTAGAAAACTTAGCTGCGCGCTGCTGCTTAACTTTCATTGACTTCTTTGCCATAACTTTCCTCCTATGCTTCCTTAGCGAAAGGCATATTGAATAAACGAAGTAATTCTCTAGCCTCTTCATCTGTCTTAGCTGTAGTTACAAAGATGATATCCATACCACGAGTCTTGTCAATCTTATCGTACTCGATCTCTGGGAAGATAATCTGCTCCTTGATACCAAGTGCATAGTTTCCTCTTCCATCGAAGGAATTAGGATTTACACCTCTAAAGTCACGTACACGTGGAAGTGCAAGGTTGATGAGACGATCTGCGAACTCATACATCTTCTCACCACGAAGTGTAGTCTTGCAACCGATTGCCATACCTTCACGAATCTTGAAGTTAGCAACTGAATTCTTAGCCTTTGTTGTAACTGCTTTCTGGCCTGTAATCTTTTCCATATCATTAACTGCAGACTCAAGAAGCTTTGCATTGTCCTTTGCTTCGCCAACACCCATGTTGACAACGATCTTTTCGATCTTAGGAACTTCCATAATATTCTTGTATCCGAACTTCTCTACCATTGCTGGTACGATCTCATTAAGATACTGATCTTTTAATCTACTCAACGAACTGTTCTCCTTTCTTCAATTAGTCAATCACTTCGCCAGTCTTCTTAGCGAAACGGACTTTCTTATCTCCGTCCATCTTGAAGCCAACGCGTGTAGGCTGACCGTTATGAAGTAACATAACATTTGAAGCATCGATAGGAGCTTCCTGCTCGATGATACCGCCTGCCTGGTTAGCCATGCTAGGCTTAACATGACGCTTAACCATGTTAACACCTTCAACTGTAACAGTGTTATTCTTCTTATCTACTGCGATAACCTTACCTTCGTTATTTACATCGCCACCAGCGATGACACGAACTGTATCGCCCTTTTTAATCTTCATAGTTGCCATTTACTCTTCCTCCTACAATACTTCTGGAGCGAGAGAAACAATCTTCATGAACTGCTTCTCACGAAGCTCTCTAGCTACAGGTCCAAAAATACGAGTTCCTCTTGGAGTCTTGTCATCCTTGATGATGACTGCAGCATTTTCATCAAACTTGATATATGAACCATCTTTACGACGGGCACCCTTTACTGAACGAACAACTACTGCCTTAACTACATCACCCTTCTTTACAACGCCACCTGGTGTTGCATCCTTAACGGTAGCAGTAATAATGTCGCCAATGTTGGCATATCTTCTTGTAGATCCACCCATAACACGGATAACAAGGATTTCCTTGGCACCAGTATTATCAGCTACCTTTAATCTACTTTCCTGTTGTACCATTATAGTAGCCTCCTTTAATTATTTTGCTCTCTCGATTACTTCAACGAGTCTCCATCTCTTATCCTTAGAGAGTGGTCTTGTCTCCATAACCTTTACTGTATCACCGATGTGAGCATCGCCGTTCTCATCGTGTGCCTTAAGCTTATATGTCTTCTTAACGATCTTGTTGTAAAGTGGATGCTTTACATTGTCACGGATTGCAACAACGATTGTCTTATCCATCTTGTCGCTTACAACAACACCTGTACGTGTTTTTCTTAAGTTTCTTTCCACGTTTTTGTTCTCCTTTCAAAAACTTCCGATTCTTTTTTACGCGTTCTTCTCAGCTTCTGTGATAACAGTCTGAATACGAGCGATGTTACGACGAACCTCGCGAATTCTTGCTGTGTTATCTAACTGGTTTGTAGCATTCTGGAATCTTAAGTTGAAAAGTTCTTTCTTAGCTTCAACGAGCTGAGCATTAAGCTCTGCTACTGAAGTATTCTTTAAATCTTCTACGTACTTTGTATTCTTCATTATGCTTCACCGCCTTCTAAATCCTCACGGGAAACTATCTTGCACTTGCAAGGAAGTTTGTGTGTAGCGAGACGAAGTGCTTCTCTAGCAACTTCCTCAGATACTCCTGAGATCTCGAATAATACACGGCCCGGCTTAACAACAGCTACCCAATATTCAAGTGTACCCTTTCCTGAACCCATTCGAGTTTCAGCAGGCTTTGCAGTAACAGGCTTGTCTGGGAAAATCTTAATCCAAACCTTACCACCACGCTTAATGTAACGTGTCATAGCGATACGAGCTGCTTCGATCTGATTTGACTTAATCCAAGCTGGCTCTGTTGCAACGATACCATACTCACCGTATGAAATCTTATTTCCTCTTGAAGCTTTTCCAGCCATGTTCCCACGGAACTGCTTTCTATGCTTCGCTCTCTTTGGCATTAACATATTACTGAGCTCCTCCTTCCACATTCTTCTTCTTTGGAAGTACTTCACCCTTATAGATCCATACCTTTACGCCAACCTTACCATATGTAGTGTCAGCTTCAGCAAATCCATAATCGATATCAGCACGGAGTGTCTGAAGTGGAATAGTACCTTCATTGTAAGACTCGCTACGCGCCATATCAGCACCACCAAGACGTCCTGAACAGCTTGTCTTGATACCCTTGATACCAGTCTTCATTGCACGACCCATGCAAGACTTCATTGCTCTACGGAATGATACACGGTTCTCAAGCTGACCTGCGATGTTCTCAGCAACGAGCTGTGCATCACGATCTGGTCTCTTGATTTCCTTGATATCTACAACAAGCTTATCGCTTGTCTGCTTTTGGAGCTCTGTCTTAATCTTGTCGATTTCAGCGCCGCCCTTACCGATAACAACGCCTGGCTTTGCTGTGTAAACAGTAACCTTTACACGACCTGCAGCTCTCTCGATTTCAATCTTTGAAACGCCTGCAGCATAAAGCTTCTTCTTAAGAAACTTTCTGATATTATAGTCTTCAACTAAGTAGTCTGAGAAGTTCTCGCCCTCAGCATACCACTTAGAATCCCAGTCCTTAATAACACCGACTCTTAAGCCATGAGGATTAACTTTCTGTCCCATGTGTTGCCTCCTTAATTTTTCTGGTCAAGCACGATTGTGAGGTGGCTCATTCTCTTTTCGATTCTGTAAGCTCTACCCTGTGCTCTTGGTCTAATTCTCTTCATTGTAGGTCCCTTGTTTGCGTAGCACTCAGCTACAACAAGATCCTTACGATCTAAGCCGTTATTGTTCTCAGCGTTTGCAATAGCAGACTTAAGTAATTTCTCTATAACACTTGAAGCGTATCTTGGATTGTACATTACGATAGCAAGAGCTGTGTCAACATCCTTACCACGAATGGCATCAAGTACGAAACAAGCCTTCTGAACTGACATTCTAGCATAAGATAACTTTGCTGAAGGTCTTGTATCCTTTACATCGTTTCTCTCACGTTTAATTTGAGATCTATGTCCCTTAGCCATGATTAAAACTCCTTTCTGTTAATTAGCGTACCTTTGACTTCTTCTCGTCCTTACCGTGACCTCTGTAGGTTCTAGTAGCAACGAATTCTCCAAGCTTGTGTCCAACCATATCTTCTGTAACATATACTGGAACATGCTTTCTACCGTCATGTACTGCAATTGTATGTCCAACCATCTGTGGGAAGATTGTAGAACGACGTGACCATGTCTTGATTACTGACTTGTCGCCGTTTGCGTTCATAGCTTCAACCTTCTTTAATAAGCTTGCATCAGCAAATGGTCCTTTTTTTAATGAACGTGCCATGTGTATCCTCCTTATTTGATAGCTCTACCATCGCGTCTTCTTACGATGAGCTTGTTAGACTGCTTGTGCTTCTTTCTTGTCTTGAGACCAAGAGCTGGCTTGCCCCAAGGTGTGCATGGACCTGGACGTCCGATAGGAGCGCGGCCCTCACCACCACCATGTGGATGGTCATTAGGGTTCATAACAGAACCACGAACTGTAGGTCTGATACCCATGTGTCTCTTACGACCAGCTTTACCGATCTTAACAAGGTTGTGATCACCGTTACCGATTACACCGATAGATGCGCGGCAGTTAAGAGGTACCATTCTCATTTCGCCTGAAGGAAGACGAAGTGTTGCATACTTTCCTTCTTTAGCCATGAGCTGAGCTGAGTTACCAGCTGAACGAACGAGCTGTCCGCCACGACCTGGATAAAGCTCAATATTATGAATAAGAGTACCAACTGGAATCTTCTCAAGTGGTAAGCAGTTACCAACTCTAACTTCAGCTTCAGCACCGTTCATAACTGTCATGCCGTCTGTAAGACCAGCTGGAGCAAGGATGTAAGCCTTCTCGCCGTCTGCATAGCAGATAAGAGCGATGTTAGCTGTTCTGTTTGGATCGTACTCTACGCCGATAACCTTTGCAGGAATTCCATCCTTATTTCTCTTGAAATCGATAAGTCTATATTTCTGTCTGTTACCGCCACCATGATGTCTAACGGTAATCTTACCCTGATTATTACGACCAGCGTGCTTCTTGAGTGAAACAAGAAGTGCCTTCTCTGGAGCCTTCTTTGTGATCTCAGAGAAATCAGAACCAGTCATATTTCTTCTCGAAGGTGTATATGGGTTATATGTCTTAATTCCCATTTTTGTTCTCCTTTCAAAAACTCGTTTATTATCGCGCTCGACTGCGCATAAAATTATTTATCAGCTATATTTTAAAGTCCTGAGAAAATCTCGATATCTTTGCTATCAGCTGTAAGCTGAACGATAGCCTTCTTTGTCTTTGCTGTCTTTCCGAAAGTCATTCCACGTCTCTTTGTCTTACCATCAGCGTTCATTGTGTTAACTGATGAAACCTTAACTCCGTCGAACATCTTTTCAACAGCTTCCTTAATCATAGTCTTGTTAGCTTCTGGATGAACTAAGAAAGTGTACTTCTTTTCAGCCATAGCGTTCATAGACTTCTCTGTGATTACAGGCTTAAGGATTACGTCATAGTACTGTACGTTTGCCATTATGCATACACCTCCTGAATCTGATCAACAGCAGCCTTTGTTACAACTACTGTGTTGTACTTAAGGATGTCATATACGTTGATTGTGTTTGTAAGGGCAGTCTTTACTGTAGGGATGTTCTTTGCAGACATAACTACGTTCTGATCATTTGTATCAAGAACTATGAGAGCCTTTTCAACGTTAAGGTTTGTAAGAACCTTTGCGAAATCCTTTGTCTTAATAGAATCAAGCTTAAGCTCGTCAACTACGATGAACTTGTTCTCGTTAACTGCAGAAGTGAGAACTGACTTAAGAGCTGCTCTCTTTTCCTTCTTGTTAAGCTTGAATGAATAATCTCTTGGTGTTGGAGCGAATACTACGCCACCACCTGTCCACTGTGGAGATCTTGTAGAACCCTGTCTTGCATGACCTGTTCCCTTCTGTCTCCAAGGTTTTCTACCACCACCTGAAACCTCAGAACGTGTCTTAGCCTTCTGTGTTCCCTGACGGTTATTTGCAAGCTGCTGGACAACTGCCATGTGAACTAAATGCTCATTAATCTCAACTGCGAAGATGCTGTCGTTAAGATCCATGGTGCCAACTTCTTTGCCTTCCATATTGTATACGGATACTTTAGCCATCGCTAAGTTCCTCCTTTCCTATCGTAAGATTACTTTCCTGCTTTAACTGACTCTTTGATTGTTACAAGAGACTTCTTTGGTCCTGGAACAGCACCCTTTACTAAAAGCAGATTGTTTTCAACGTCAACACGTACAATCTCAAGATTCTGGATTGTAACTCTTGTTCCGCCCATCTGACCAGGCATTCCCTTGCCCTTGAATACACGGCTAGGTGATGAACATGCACCATTTGAACCCTGATGTCTGTGGAACTTAGAACCGTGAGCCATAGGACCTCTGTGCTGGCCTAATCTCTTGATAGCGCCCTGGAATCCCTTACCCTTTGAAGTAGCTGTTGCATCAACCTTGTCACCAGCTTCAAAGATGTCAGCTTTGATTTCCTGAGCAAGTGCATAATCTGCACAATTATCAAATCTAAACTCTCTAACAAATCTCTTTGGCTCAACACCAGCCTTATCGAAGTGACCCTTCTCAGGCTTGTTTACGCCATTGCGATGAATGATTTCTTTGCGTCCGTTAGCATCCTTATTAACAAGCTTAACCTTCTTGTCAACAAAGCCAACCTGAACTGCATCGTAACCGTCGTTTTCTACTGTCTTAATCTGTGTAACAACACATGGACCTGCAGAAAGTACAGTTACAGGAATAAGCTCGCCGCCTTCGTTGAAGACCTGAGTCATTCCGACCTTTGTAGCTAAAATAGCTTTCTTCATTTTTCTTACCTCCATTTTCTACAGCGGAACGCTTCGTGCCCTATTTAATATAGAGTGGGTAGCGGAACCGTTCATCCTAGAACAGTGTCATATAAGTGGAACCCGATAAGAAATCTAAGTTGCTTCTATATAAAACCATCTTGGATGTTTACTTAACTAAATGAACTCAATTATTTGTTCTTGATGCTGATTTCAACACCTGCTGGCATCTCTAACTTAGAAAGTGCTTCAACAGTCTTCTGTGTTGGATCAATGACATCAATCAATCTCTTATGAGTTCTCTGCTCGAACTGCTCACGAGAGTCCTTGTACTTATGTACAGCTCTAAGAATTGTAACAACTTCCTTCTTTGTTGGAAGAGGTACTGGACCACTAACCTGTGCTCCGTTCTTCTTAACAGTCTCGATGATTTTCTTGGCAGATGAATCTACTAACTCATGATCATAAGCCTTGAGTGTGATTCTCATAACTTGATTTGCCATAAAAAAAGTCTCCTCCTTTTTCGTTTTTCTGATTTCTGAGAAAAATCGAACAAGTGGCGACTGTACACTTACCCGTGTGTATCATAGATTTAAACTCAAAGTTTGAACCTAAGTTCTCACACGTCGTCTCCGCGAATGCGGACGGTTTTCTGTTGTACAGTGACTTGTCGTCAGTTTCCTAACTTGACATTCGCTCCACGGAAAACCAACTCGTAATTGAGTTGCAACCTCACGCTTCATAGCTATCATGTCACAGCAAGTAATAATATACACGGGAGAGTCCATATATGCAAGAGAAAGATGAAAATAATTGTACTTTATTTAGTACAATCCAAAAGAGCACTACATGTTGTGGTTTTATTATAATATCGAAACTATTAGTCATTGAACATTGACAATTCTCAAGTATAATATCGGAGTGAAGGTTGTGAAATGCTTCATCAGTCAGCTGCGCTGACAGCTTCTCATTTTGGAGAAGCTTCTATATATAATAGAAAGGTTATTTAAATTATGCAAGCAGCAAACAATTGGAAAGATTATGAAATAATAGATTGTAGCTCTGGCGAAAAGTTGGAGCGTTGGGGCGAGTATGTTCTTCTTCGTCCTGATCCACAGGTAATATGGAACACTAAAAAAAGCTCTCCTTATTATAAGAAGCTAAACGCTCATTATCATCGTTCAAATAAAGGTGGTGGTGAATGGGAGTTCTTCGATTTGCCTGAGCAGTGGACCATCAGTTATCCTATCTGCGATAAGAACCTAACATTTAATCTGAAGCCTTTTGCTTTTAAGCATACTGGTCTGTTTCCAGAGCAGGCTGTCAACTGGGATTGGTTTTCTTCTATTATAAATAAGGAAATAAAAGAAAAGAATCGTCCTGTAAAGGTCTTAAATCTTTTTGCATACACAGGCGGTGCTACACTTGCAGCTGCCGCAGCTGGTGCTCAGGTCACACATGTGGACGCGTCAAAAGGAATGGTTGGCTGGGCTAAGGAAAACGCTGTTTCATCTGGCCTTGGTGATGCTCCTATCAGATGGCTCGTGGATGACTGCAGAAAGTTTGTGGAAAGGGAAATCCGCCGCGGCAATAAATACGATGGAATTATAATGGATCCTCCTTCATATGGTAGAGGTTCTAAAAACGAGGTTTGGAAAATCGAAGATGATATCTTCCCATTTATTGAACTCTGCGAGCAGATACTTTCGGATGACGCCCTTTTCTTCCTTGTTAATTCATATACAACTGGACTTCAGCCTGCAGTTTTAAACTATATGATAAGCACTGCACTATTAAAGAAGCATCCTGGTACAGTTACAGCTGATGAAATAGGTCTTCCTGTTACAGAGTCAGGGCTTGTACTTCCATGTGGCGCAAGCGGACGATGGGTACGAAATTAATATTTTAATTTTTATTTAGAATAATCTACACACTATTCGTAATACATTAATATAGAAGGAAAATATGTTATGACTGAAACAACAATGAATCCACTCGGCACTGAACCAGTGGGAAAACTACTTAGGAAGTTTGCCATTCCTAGTATTATAGCCATGCTTGTAGGCTCACTTTACAACATGGTTGACCAACTCTTCATTGGAAACTTTGTAGGACCTCTCGGAAATGGAGCAACAAATATCCAGTTTCCATTATCAATACTTAATGTTTCAATAGCACTTTTATGCGGAATTGGTTCAGCTTCCACATTCAATCTAGCCATGGGACGTGGTGAGACAAAACGCGCCGGTTATTATATAGGAAATGCTGTTTCTTTAATGCTTTTAGGTGGACTTGTTCTCACAGTTGTTACAGAGCTATTTTTAGAGCCTATCCTTATTGGTTGTGGTGCTACTGAAAACATTTTACCTTATGCGGTGGAGTACTCACGCATTTGTGCACTTGGCTATCCACTTTTTATTTTATCAGCCGGCGGTGCTCATATCGTCAGAGCCGATGGTAGTCCTAATATGACCATGGCAATCAATATGACTGGTGCTATTATTAACACCGTCCTTGATTTTCTTTTTGTAGCTGTGTTCCACTGGGGAATGACAGGAGCTGCTGTGGCAACCATTATCGGTCAATACATTGCAGGAATTATGGTACTTGTTTACCTTACGAAATTTAAAACTGTTAAGCTGGAAAAGAAGCATTTTGTTTTAAACGGACATATGATTGCTGCTGTTATAGCCCTTGGCGCAGCACCTTTCATCAATCAGATTGCCATGATGATTGTTCAGATTGTTATGAATCATGTGATGGGATATTATGGCGCAAAATCCATCTATGGAGCTGATATTCCTATTACCTGCGCTGGCATTATTTCAAAGGTTACAGGTATATGTTTTTCATTTATCATTGGTATTTCTCAAGGATTGCAGCCAATCGTTTCATTTAACTATGGAGCTCAGAATTATAAGAGAGTTAAAGATGCTTATTTACTTGCAACAAAAATTGCTGCTGTTATAGCTATTGGAAGCTGGGCATGCTTTCAGATATTCCCTAGACAGTTAGTTTCGATTTTTGGTTCCGGTTCTGATTTATACTTTGAATTCTGTACTAAATATTTCAGAGTCTTCCTATTTGGTATTTTCACATGTTTCCTGCAGCCACTTGCATCAAACTTCTTTACATCAATAGGAAAGCCTTACAAGGGTATTTTTATGTCTCTTACTAGACAGGTGCTTTTCCTTACACCACTTATTTTATTGTTACCTCTATTCCTTGGATTCAATGGAGTACTTTTTGCAGGACCAATTGCAGATGCGCTTTCGTTTACGATTTGTTTGATTCTTTTGGTTAGAGAATTTAGGAGAGATGAGTTTAGGACCGCTAGGTAGTAGCCCTCATCCGTCAGCTGGCGCTGACACCTTCCCCCTGAGGGGGAAGGCAACACCTCATCCTTCCCTTGCTGGCCACCTTCCCCTAGCGGGGAAGGCTTTTTTATTTGCAGATTATTTGGTTGCGACCGTTTGCTTTTGCTTCGTATAGGTTTGCGTCGGCTCGCTTTAAAAATTCGTCGATGTTTTCTCCTGGTATGAGTGCTGTCAGGCCAAATGACATTGTAATTTGCTGATTAGAATTTGGAATCCAAATAGTTCTAACTTCACTCATTATAATTTCCAAATCACGTCGTGCTATTTCAAGTTCAAAATTCTCAAATATAAGCAGAAATTCCTCACCACCCCAGCGTGCAGCAAAGCCTTTTGCTACCATTCCAGCTTTTAATTTATCTGCTACTCTTTTTAAAACATAATCTCCCATTTCATGATTGAATGTATCGTTCACTTTTTTAAAGAAATCTATGTCTGAAATACATACACAGTATTTTGTACCTCTTTCTAATGCATCAACTCTAATTTCTTCAAGTTTCTTATCTGCATATCTTCTGTTGTACAATTCAGTAAGGGCATCGTAGTTTACCAATGTCTGAATAGCTCTAGCCATTCGTTTTCCATCATTTGCAAGAACCTTTATTTCATCATCTTCCTGGGTCAGTTCCCTAGGCATTGCAACGTCGAATTCTCCATTTGCGAGGCTGTCTATATATTTATTCATTTTGGAAATTCTTTCAGCCAGCTTCTTATGGAAATATGCCATGATGAAACCAATAAAGAGTGCCGAAACTATACATACTATGAACACAGGTCCTGTGTAGATGAACATTTCTCGTTTTACAGATTCTTTAGACCTGCTTACACCTACCATTCCACTTATCTGCCCCTTATCATCCTTTATTGGTCTATAAAAGGCGCAGCTTTTTACGTCATAGATAAGGACGTTTTCATAGAATTTGCTCTGGCCCGCTTCTAGAACATCATTTTTTACTATAACAGAGGCATTTGTACCTATTGCACGATTTCCTTCTGCATCCTTAAGTGTAGTAAGCAAGCGCACGTCATTGTAAAAAATCGTAATATCGATTTCAAGCTTTTTACCCAGTTCATCAAGTAAGGTGGTCTCGCCATTTATGGGCTGCTCACCCTTGTACATTTCAAGGACACCATCACCATTTGCATCCTCTGCCCAATATTCACCTACATATACTGTATCGAAAACATACATCGCTAAATCTGCATCTCTAATAAGCTCTTCTTCGGCTTTGTCAGCGGTGATAGTATATAGGCCACTCACACTGAAGCTAACAATTATTGTAGTCATAATTGCAAGGGGAATTAGAGTGATGCGAAGCATTTGATTTTTTAGACTGTTGGATAATTTTTTTTGTGACATGATAATCACCTTTTTCTAAACACCTGGGTACACACCTCATCTGTCAACTATGCAGACAGATTCTACTCAACGAAAAGCCTTCTCGTTCATAATGCCATATTTATATGAATTTATGGTGAACATAAAAGAGCCACCGCTTAATGCGATGGCCCTTAAGATTATTTATTTCTTTGTGCTTTAACAAGAGCAAAAACCGATTGAAGGATGATGAAAACACATAATAGTGCTGCTGTTGCGATGTTTGCCCAGCTGGAAAGAAGCTTTCCATTTGTATTTACAAGAACAGTGATGGTACCATTAATGAGAACTCCAAATAGAGATCCAATAACATTTCCAACACCACCTGTAAGAAGGGTTCCGCCGATGACAGCTGATGCAATGGCATCCATCTCTAAGCCTTTTGCCTGGTTTACTGAACCTGACATAGTGTTAAGGCAATAGAGAATTCCACCGATTGAGCATAGGAAGGATGAAAGAATGTGTGATAACATTCTGGTCTTTTTTACATTGAGACCCATCATTGTGGCTGAAGTCTGATTGCCGCCTACTGCGTAGAGATTACGGCCAAACTTTGTATATTTTAACATTAGGAAGATGAGTACAAGGACTACCAGCGCAATGATGACTGTTGGTCTCATGTAAGGTACCACGATTTTACCGTGGCGGTTGGCTTTGCCCAAAAATTCAGGAAGGTTAATTTTTGAGTTTGCCCATGCATAAAACAGTGGATTATCTGCTTCAGTAATAGAAATCTGTCCTGAGCAGATAACGGCTGTCATGCCTCTTGCAAAGAACATTCCTGCCATGGTTACAATAAATGGCTGAATTTCCAAGTAGCCTACAAGGAAGCCCTGGACTAACCCAAATACAAGCCCTATTGCAAGTACAAGGATTACCATTGGGACTGCCCCTACATGCCACTCAGTCATACCATATACTAAAAGCATACAGTCCATAGCAATTACCGAACCGACGGAAATGTCAATTCCACCTGTGAGCATTACGCAGGTCATTCCGCAAGTGACGCAGATCAGACCAGCATTATTGATAAGGATGTTTAAAAATGTCTGAAGGTTACTAAATCCTTTATCCTGATAGATTGCGCAACCCACTGCATACATAAATACAAATAAGCATATGGTAATAATTATAAGTACTGAGTTAGAATCTAATTTCTTTTTTGTCTTCATTATGCTGCCTCCTTTACAAGTGCTGCCTTGGCATTTTGTGCCTTTTGAGCACGTCTTGCAGCCATGTATGCCTTGAAGGCTGGGGCCTGCACAACTACGATGATGATAACGATGATAGCCTTAAACACTGGGGCTTTATCAGTTGAAACACCCATTGCAAGAAGGGTGGTTGTGATAGCCTGAATAGTGTAAGCACCGATGATAGAGCCTGCTAAATTAAACTTACCACCGCCAAGTGAATTGCCGCCAAGTGCTACTGCAAGGATGGCATCCAGCTCATAGTTTAGACCAATGTTATTAGAATCAGCTGAATAAATTCTAGAGGATGCAACAATACCTGCGATACCTGCACATACACCACATACTACATAGCAGATAAAACAAATTACATCAGAATTAATACCAGAGATTCTTGCAGCACGGCTGTTAATACCTACTGACTGGATATACAGTCCAAGTGCTGTTTTTCTGAGCAATATTGCAACAACTAATATTACCACAACTGCCACAAACACAGGTGTTGGGATTGGACATCCCGGAATAAAATTACCCAGATATTTGTATGGCTCATATCGTATATACGTAATCTGGTTGTTGCAAAGAAGAAGTCCAATAGCTCTTGCAGCTGTGAACAAAATCAATGTCGCCACCATAGGTTGAATCTTTAGCTTTGCTACTAAAGCTCCGTTCATGGCACCACTGACACCGCCCATCAAAACACCAAATAGCATACCAACTATCATTGGAACTGCAAGTGTTGATACGGAATTGTTTCCATAGCCTGCTAGAAGCATACAACAGCTACAAGCTGAAAGTGACATTACAGAACCTACAGAGATATCTGTTCCTGCAGAAACTGCAACAACCAGGGTCTGACCGACAGCAAGGATAGCAATTTCAGAACCTCTGTTTAAAATATCAATTAATCTACCATACAAAACGCCGTGATTGATTTTAATCAGGAAAAAGTCAGGTGACTTTACCAGATTAATAAGCAGTACCAATATCATACAGAAGATTGGCAAGAACAGCGGCTTTTTCGTAAGCTTTCTTAAATTTTCCATTATTCTCCACCTCCTGCAATGGCTGCCATTACTGATTCCTGAGTCATATCACCAGAGATTTCTCCCACCTGAGCACCATCTCGCATTACGTACATTCTGGTGCAGGTGCGGAGCATTTCTTCGATTTCTGATGATATAAATACTATGCTCATGCCCTCCTCCTCTGCGAATTTGAGGGCAAGCTTTTGGAATTCAGTTTTAGTACCGATATCAATACCTCTTGTTGGTTCATCAAGAATTAAAAAGTCAGGATGTGTGCATAACCATCTGGCCAAAATTACTTTTTGTTGATTACCACCTGAAAGTTGATTTATAGGTGTCTCCCTTGAGGCTGTTTTAATCTGAAGCATTTCAATGAATTTATCCGCTATTTCATTTTGCTTCGCCACCGGAATCTTTTTAAACATTCCATTTTTTGCCTGAAGTGCAAGAATAATATTTTCCCTTACTGAAAGATCTCCGATACAACCATCAGCCTTTCTGTCATCAGGAAGATATCCCATGCCGGACTTGATTGCATCCAAAGGCTCCTTTATGCTGAGTTCCTTTCCATAGACCTTTAATGTGCCAGTCTGAGCTTTATCTGCACCATAGATGCAGCGAACCATCTCTGAACGACCAGACCCAAGAAGGCCAGTAACACCAACAACTTCGCCCTTTTTAATCTGAAAATCAAATGGCTTAATAGTACCCTTATGGCTAAGATTTTTAGCATCAATCACTACCTCCCCCGAAGTATTTGTACCACCCTCTTTTTTGATAGACGCCAAATCATCGAAATCCTTACCAAGCATTGCCGCTACAAGCTTGACTCTTGGCATCTCCTCAACTGAATACTCTCCAGCAAATTCACCATTTCTAAGAACAGTAATGGTATCGCATACCGCATATACCTGCTCCAGGAAATGAGTGACAAATATAATACCAACTCCCTTTGCTTTAAGGTCTCGCATAACCTTGAAGAGCTTTTCAACCTCATTATCATCAAGGGATGATGTAGGCTCATCCAGGATTAAAACCTTACAGTCCATATCTACAGCTCTTGCTATTGCTATCATTTGCTGAATAGCAAGAGAATAATTTTCGAGTGCCAGTGTAACATCAATTTTAATATCAAGACCATCCATTATTTCTTTGGCACGTTTGTTCATTGTGCGCCAGTCGATGGTGTTAAGCTTTGTCTTTGGCTCACGGCCAATAAATAAATTTTCAGCTACTGTTAAGTTAGGGCAAAGGTTTACTTCCTGGTAAACTGTAGCTATTCCCTTTTCCTGAGCCTCCAGTGTGGAGTGGTTTACAACAGGTCCATCAATGCCAGCCACATGGATTTCACCCGCATCTAATGAATAGACACCGGTAAGGACTTTGATTAATGTAGATTTGCCGGCGCCATTCTCGCCCATAAGCGCATGTATTTCGCCCTTTCTAAGGGTGAACTGGGCATTTGAAAGAGCCCTAACACCTGGAAAGGATTTGGAAATATTGCGCATGGTTATAAGTAAATTTTCATCCATAATCTTTCTCCGCTTATTTAATTAACTGGCGGTCTACTGTTTTTCCATAGGCCGAGGGTGTGTAGATCGCCATCAGTTCTTAAACAAATGGGGAAGGAAAATATCCTTCCCCATGTATAATTCGTATTTACGATTTAGTAGCTAGCCTGTGATGCAGCATCTGTTACAAGGATAAGGTCCTCTGTAACTTCTTCGCCAGCGTTGTTTGTGTATGTGATTGACTTAAGGATATCTTCTGCAACATACCATGGCTCTGTCATGAATGTCTGCTTTGCAACTGTCTCACCAGCCTTAAGAGACTTGATGATGTCTGCACAATAAGAACCCTGAAGTGGGTAGCACATGAAGTCTGCGTTGATGTCGCCACTCTCTACATATTCAAGACCTGCCTTGCAAGCATCGAAAGAGATAAGGATAACATCATTATCAACACCATAAGAAACACCAGCTGCCTTCATAGCATCCATAGCACCAAATGCTTCGTTATCATTCTGGCAAACAACTACGTTGAACTTGCCTTCATATGACTTGCAGTATGACTCCATAACCTGCTGTCCGCCATCCTGTGTGAAGTCACCATCCTGAGAATCAAGGATTGTCCAGCCTTCTGCATCTGCATATTTCTTGAAGCCCTCTGTACGTCCAATCTGAGCTGAAGAACCGTTAGAGCCTTCGATTACAAGGATGTTGAGATCCTTGATGCCCTTTGCTTCAGCGTATGCCTTGAGCCATGCACCAGATGCAAGACCTTCGTTCATGAACTCTGAACCTACCCATGAAACATATTTATCAGAATCTTCGATTGTTCTATCGATAACGATTACAGGAATACCTGCATCCTCGCACTCTGTAAGAACTGTATCCCAACCAGTTGAAACGATAGGGTCGATTACGATGTAGTCAACGTCATCCTGGATGAACTGTCTAACTGCTTCAATCTGCTTTGCAGAATCATTATCGCAGTCAACAAATTCAAGATCATATCCGTTAGCCTCTGAGAAAGCTTCCTGAACTGAGTTTGTAGAAGCTGTGCGCCAATCTGATTCGTGACCAACCTGAGCAAAACCAACGATGATTTTTTCTCCGTCATCTGTTGTAGACTCACTGCTTCCTGAGTCTGTTGTTTCAGCAGCTGTATCTGTTGTTGATGTGTCTGTTGTTGCACCTGCATCTGAGCCTCCGCAAGCTACCATAGAAGCTGCCATAAGTGCTGTTAGCATTCCTGCTACTAATTTCTTTTTCATAAGGTTTTCTCCTTCCTATTGTGGCCAGTCTGTCGTTCCCTGGCGCTTTATTTATCTGGGAATAATTTAGCATTAGGTAAATACAGTCACAATAAATTCACAGCAAATATCATTGATTCTATAGAACCAACAGTACCAATTTTTGCATGTTTGTATTTTTGCATACCAATCTTTTTAAAAAGCCGTATATTTGCGCTTTTGAGGGTGGAAAATTTTAAACAAATATATTAAAATTTTTAGATTGGTATGTATATCTATCTCACAATTTTCATACCAATTTCTTTTATAGTGTGATAGTATTGTGATATAAAAAGTGGAAACTCTTATTTAAATGGGGGATTATTTTATGATTCCAAAATATATAAGACTCAAAGAAATTATTAACGACAAAATCTCTAAAGGCGAATATCCTATAGGCTCTAAGCTTCCTACTGAGATGCAGCTGGCCTATGAGTATAATGTGAGTCGATCAACAGTGCGTCAGACCCTAGAACTTCTAAAGGAAGATGGTATTATCTCAAAGCGTTGGGGAAGCGGTAATACTATCATTTCTAAAAATAATACTTCGAAAAAAAATGTAGTAAAAATTATCCTGCCAGATAAGAAATATCCATTTTATGAAAACCTGGTAGAGGATATAGAAACTTTGCTTCTAAAAGAAGGATTCCAACCGGATTTTTGTGAGACAAAGGGAAGTGTAAACTCTGAAAGAGAATACCTTTCGTCAATGTTAAACGATGCCTATGGAGGACTTATTATACTGCCCACTCACTCTAGTGTAAGCTCTACAAATGCCGACTTGATGCAGATTTTATTAAAGAGGCAGGTGCCTATTGTCTTTATCAATTCTGCTCCAAAGGATATATATAACCCTACAGTGATTGCTGCCGATAATTATGCCAGGGGCTACTACATGGCCCGTAGCTATATAAACGAAGGGCATAAAAATATTGGAGGAATATTTTTACAGGATGATGTTGCATCCACTCTGGCATACTCAGGCTTTATTGATGCAATCCGCGACGCCAATTTATCTATTAATGATGCATACTTTTTATTTGTAAATTCCATTGATTTTCCTGGAATGCTCACCAGAGCAGAACATACTATAAATGAATTTTTAAGAGTTGCCTATCAGGATGCCTCTGTTATTTATGTAGATGATTTTACACTTTATCCAGAGGGTGCATATCCGGTTTACAGAAGCAACCTTCATTTATCAAAATCCTTTGGTAAAGAACTCGCCAAAGCTTTTATTGCATTAAAAAAGAATGGTAACAGTAAATCTATCACCATTCCTTATAAATAGTTTAATATTTTCTACCTTCGATAAAATCAGCAGTGAGGCTTTCCGAAGTGAAGTACTGCTCCTTCACATAGGTAATCTTTGGGACGGCCTCACCATTTTTTAGATGACTAATCAGATTATAAATATAGGGTCCCTGAAGTGGATTGCATTCCACTTCAGCGCTTATCTGGCCATTCATGCACATGATAAGTGCAGTGTTCACTGCATCGAAGGATACGATTTTTATCCCCGAGTCTGGTCCGTAGCTTATCCCCGCTTCGTTTAAAGCAGCCATAGCTCCAAAAGCTTCTTCGTCATTTTCGCAATACACTACATCGATGTTTTCTGCTCCAAGTTCATCAATGGCCATAGCCATTATTTCCCTGCCCTTTGCCTTGGTAAATTCTCCGCAGTCTTCGTATACTACCTTCCAGTTTTCATGGTCGCCAAGGCCTAGTTCAAGGGCGTGAGAGCGTCCTATCTGAGCTGAGGAACCTAGCGTCCCCTGGATGTGTACTATGTTTAAAGGTTTATTTGAATCTGGCTCAGAGTCTTCAAATAGCTTTTCCATGAGATAAACTGCACTCTCCCCTTCAGCCTTGAAATCTGAACCTACAAAGGCTGTGTACAGTGACTCATTTGAGACCACCACATTTCTATCGCAGATGATGACGGGTATTCCGGCTGCCTTGGCTTCCGAGAACACTGTGTCCCAGCCGGTTTCCACAATAGGACTGATTACTATATAGTCTACCCCCTGCTGGATAAAGGTTCTGATGTCTCTAATTTGATTATCCTGTTTTGACTGGGCATCCTTGTAAATGAGCTTGTAACCCTTGTCCTCTGTAAAGGATTCTTTTACCGAATCTGTTAGAGCCACTCGCCAGGCTGATTCAGCGCCTGGTTGTGAGAAACCTACTACGGTCAGGTCTGGGTTTTCATCATCTGTATCATTGGGTGCAGATTTTGATAGGCTGCAGGATATGGTGGTGATGGAGAGTAGGAGTAGTAATGTGAATGTTAGTATGGTTATTATGTGTTTTTTAGTCATTATTAGCCCTCATCCGTCAGCTGCGCTGACACCTTCCCCCAGAGGGGGAAGGCTATACCTCATCCGCCCCTCGCCGGGGTGGCAGATAATGCTAAAGCATCATCTCTTCCTCGCCGGGGTGGCAGATAACGCTAAAGCATTATCTCTTCCCTTCTGGCACCTTCCCCTCTAGGGGAAGGCTTTAGTTTCTTCTATTTTGGGTATTACGGCTGTTATGGTGGTGCCTACTCCTTCAGTGCTTGAGATGGAGAGGCCGTATTCTTCACCGTATAGCAGTTGCATTCTTTCGTGGACAGTTCTTAGGCCAAAGCCTACTTTTTCACCGTTGATGATGACCTTTCGCATTTCTTTAAGTCTTTCTTCGGTCATGCCTGCGCCATTATCTTTGACTGTTAGCTCTATTTTGTCTCCCATATCAATGGCTTCTACTTTTATAGAGCCCTTTTCACGTTGAAGCTTTATCCCATGATAAATGCTGTTTTCTACAAGGGGCTGAAGTGTCAGCTTTGGAATTGAATAAGGATATAAACTGTCCGGGATATTTACCTCATAATCCATTCGATCCTGATAACGAATTTTCTGGATGGAAAGGTAGCTTAAAATATGCTTTTGTTCTTCCTCTAGAGTAATGATATCCTTGCCTCGGCTGAGACAGAATCTGAAGAAATCAGAAAGAGCACTGACCATATTTATACTATCCTGCTTTTTGTCAGCCTCTATCAGCCAGATTATTGTGTCCAAAGTATTGTACAGAAAGTGTGGGTTAATCTGGGCTTGCAGAAGCTCCAGTTCAGCATGTCGTTTTCTTCTCTCTGCCTGTTTATTTTCCTGAATCAGAGTGTTGAGCTGACCTACCATTTCTTCAAAGCCATCGGATAAAGTCTGGATTTCTATGGCATCGGCTTCTACAGGCTGCTTCACCTCGAAGTCTCCACCCTTAATATCTCCTACACGTTTTAAAAGCTTTGCTATAGGAGCAGTAATTCTTTCTGTAATGCCTGAGATATAGGTGGCAACAAGGATAACCATTATGATAAACAAGGCCAATGTGCCATATATCATATATTGAAGCTGGGCTGTGAGCTCTTCCTGCAAAAGACTTAGATGTACAGACTCGTGATATAGATAATCATACATATAGGTCTGAATTAAATCCGTCAAAATATATATGTTGTTATCCAGCTGACTCATACTCTCATCATAGGAGCCTGCATCATCTATTTCATCCATGCGCTGCTCCAATGTGAGGCAAAGATTTCGCACCGATTTGATGGATTCTATACTTTTTTTATCACTGGTCTGCTTTAACAGTTCCTCTGCCAAAAGCCTGGCGTTTTCCACTTCATCAATAGGCTTGCCTACTGAATATGCGCTGTCGCTGACATAGTAAAACATCTTTAGGTCAACTTCGTTTTTAAAATCCTGGTTGAAGGCTGAAGCTGAGGTAACATTGTGCAAAATGGTATGATACTGATAGGCATACCAGCACAAAATACCTATGAGTATCGCAATTACGATACTCATAGGTATGAATATTACAGTTATTAATCTTCCAAGCATGATACTCATGTTGGATTTTCTTTTGGTCAATATTTTTTTCATAACTCTTGACCCTTTGCGCGAAACTCTTTAGGACTAAGACCATATGTCTTTTTAAAGATATAGCTGAAGTAGTGTGGGTCTCTATAGCCCACCTTTTCTGCAATCTCCTGGGATTTCTTTGAGGTGGTAAGAAGCATTTCTTTAGCCTGCTCCATACGTTTTGCAGTAATATATTCTACAAAGGTGGTCTTGTTTTCACGGGAAAACATGGCACTCAAATAACTAGGGGAAATATTTACTTCCTTTGCCACTTCATTAAGGCTGAGATTAGCATCTGAAAAATGCTCGTCCACATATTTTATGGCAGCATCCAGTTGTGACTGGGATTGTTTACCCACCTCATTTGTACGCTTTTTTATAGCGCAGGCAAACATATCCTTTACCAAATCTAACACATTTGAGGATTCAGCGTTTTCTAAACTTCTACGTATTTGCGAACCTAACACCTTATCAGGATCAAGATCTATTTTTCTCAAATAATCACAGACACACATATACATTGTCATAGAGAAATATTTGCAAAAGAGATTTGAATTCAAAGCATTTTTCGTCTGCTTTCCAATAATATTTTCAAGGAAGCTATCTATCTCTGATTCCATAGCGTTCTCAAGAAAAAGTCCTACCAGTCGCTGGTCTATTGCCGCTTTGTCGTTTTCATCGTTACTGCTGCGTATTTTCTCAATATCTTCATCTGTAAAAATGTGGCCTACCGTATTTACGTATCGACAACTCAGGCGTTTATTTGCCCTGTGGCAGGCTGCTGCAAATTCAGAAAGCCTGCTTATCACACCGCTTTCAGCCAGATACCAATTGATTTCATCCTCGTAAACCATGCATCTACGTTGAATATTTTCAAACAAAGTTCTGGTACGTGCATTAATATTTTCCTCGTCGCCTTTTACGATAATGGCGTAGGTATCCATGTTCCAATGGAAAACTATGTATTCAGGACAGCATCTCAAATACTGCATCAGCCGATCTGTAAGACGGGCTCTATGCTTAGAATAAGCAGGAGCTGCCACCTGTCCATTCATGGGAGTGAAATCAAGTAGAACCAGATTGTACTGGGTTGCATCAAGAGAAAGCCCCAGCTCCTCAGATTTTTCAAATATATCTGAGGTAGACATGGCGCCACTGACTAACTGATTAAAGAATCTTACCCTTGCGAATTGCTCGTATTCCTGACTTTCTGCTTTGAATTGTTCCAGATAATTATCTTTTTCATTTTCCTTGTCCAGCTTGATTTTCACATCGGACATAACATCAGAAAGCTTCCCCTTTGTGATAGGCTTCAGCAGGTAATTGTCCACACCAATGCCAATGGCCTCCTGTGCATAGGAAAAATCATCGAAGCCGCTGATGATGACAATGCGAGTCTCCGGCAGCTCCTTTTTTATAATTTTAGACAAAGAAATACCATCCATAAATGGCATCTTAATATCTGTAATAACCACATCCGGTTTACTCTGTCTAATCTTAGGCAATGCCATTTCCCCATCTGCTGCATCGCCCACATACGCAAAGCCACACTGTTCCCATGGAAAGCTGGCCTTCAAACCGTCGCGGATAACAATTTCATCCTCGACCAAAAAAACACTATACATTATTCCCCAAATATCCTTCTTAAATTATTGCTCTTTATTCTTCAAGTACGTACTAATCATTTGATACAGAAGCTCGGCTGTTTCCTCAACTCCCATAAGAGAGCTATTGATACAGATATCGTAGCCTCTGCTATCGCCCCATTTCATCTTTGAATAGTAATTGTGATATGCCTTACGCTTTTTATCATGGCGAAACATCTTTGCTTTTGCTTCTAAAATAGTGAGTTTGTACAGACGACTTATTCTTTCAGCCTTTGTCTTTTCATCGCCTCTCACAAATATAGAAATAAGAGCCGGATTGTCACGCAATACATTTTCTGCGCATCTGCCAACCACCACAAAGCTCTCTCCGCTTTCAGCCTTTTCACGAATAAATCTAAATTGAAGTTGGGCCACTGAATCCTGCATTGAAGAAGAGTGCTCACGGACGGTTCTAACCAGACCCCTACGCTTCATTTCTTCATGCTGATGTAGTGAATCTGCGTCAATACCGTTGCGCGCAGCTAGTTGATCCAACATATTTCGATCATATAGTGGCACATTAAATCGCTCCGAAAGTACGGTTGCTATCTCATGTCCCCCACTTCCGTATTCTCTTCCTACTGAAATGATAAACTGCCCCATAAACTAACCCCCTTCCAGTATCTCTCTATCTTTATTTTATTATATTAAGAAAAAGAAGTCGAGAGGCTACGCCTCAAGACTTCTTAATTAGTCAATAATTTTTATGCTTAATAGAGCTTTTGTAATGAATCAAAACTTATAGATATCTTATGTAAATATTTATCATAGAAACAACCAGCACGATAATGGTACCTGGTACAAGTTCTCTACAGTAGGTTGCCCAGCTGATTGGATAACCTTCCTTACCAGCTGTAGATATACCAACTACATTGGCGCTAGCACCGATTGGAGTCATGCTACCTCCGATGTCTGTACCTATAGCCAGCGTCCATGCCATTGTGGAAAGATCTACACCTGTAGTTTCAGCCAATGCATTTATAACAGGAATCATTGTGGCTGAGAACGGAATATTGTCGATAAATGCTGATGAAAATGCACTTACCCAAAGAATAATAGCTATCATAATGTGCTGATTACCACCTGATACTTTCGCTATAAAGCTTGCAATCACAACAAGTACTCCTGTCTCTTCAAGGCCTCCAACTACAACAAACAGACCTATGAAAAATAGAAGTGTATGATAATCGACTCTCTTTAAAAGTATAGGTGCCTTATGACCTGCTGTAATCAAAGTAATCGCTGCTATGAAAACACCTATGAATGCAACTGTGAGCCCCGTCATCGCATGAGTGATAAGCATGGTCACTGCCAGTGCAAATATAACAGTGCTTACAAAAAAGTCACGCTTGTTTTCTATTGTCGGCTCCACATTGATGGTACTGATATCTACCTTGTCCGCAGGGTCCTGGAGACGTTTTCTCATGGTGAAATAGAAATAAACAATGATAATCACCAAAGAGACGGCACCAATTACACCTGTATTTTCTACAAAATCTGCAAAGGAATAGCCAAGCGATGTACCGATGATGATATTTGGCGGGTCACCGCACATTGTGGCGCTTCCACCTAGGTTGGCACAAAAGATTTCGGCCATAATGACTGGAATCGGGTTAAACCTGAGGGTTCTTGCAAGTCTAATAGTGACTGCTGCAAGAAATAAAATAACTGTAATTGAGTCTATAAACATGGCAAGTATAGACGCAAGTACCATAAATGATACAAAAATTCTGGTAGGCTCATAATGGGCAAGCTTTGCGATTTTAAGGCAAAGCCAGTCGAAAAAGCCTGCCTCAGCCATGCCTTCAACCATTATCATCATTCCCCACAAAAAAATAATGGTAGCCCAGTTAATCCCAGAGGTTTGCTCGGCATGTTCTCCTGCTGCATACCAGAAGCTCGGTTTAAAAATGCCTTTCACTGCAAGAGTGTTTATAAATGCCTGCTTGTCATGCATTCCTATTCCAAAAACAAAAATGCTTGTCAGAACTCCACAGCCAAGAGTAACCCTGTGCTTGGGTATTTTGTCCCATACAATCATTGCAAACATAGCCACAAATATGGCTATAGCCAATATTTCCGCTAACATAAAAACCCCCTCCGTTTACATGTTTTACTGTAACTAATTGTAAACGAAGGGGGTATTATTTTGAATGAACATTTTGAGCTAAATGTTTGCCTGTTCCATCAATTTCTTCATAGCGCCTGAATTTTTTATTTCATTTAAAATATTGATGACTGCCTGCTGAAGCTCGCCAAGCGCAAGGTAAGGCCCTCTATTAAATCCTTTATAGATAATAGTCTTTGTTCCATCAATTTCAGTTTTGATGGTGCATAAGCCCTTATTTTGCAATTTTAAGGCTCGTTCACTGACCTCATTTCCCGGCTCAACCTTTGCGGTAACAACAGTATCTCCATTTTTATCCAATACGAATGAGCCCCACTTTTCGTATTTAATCATAGGAGAACCATAGAGATAAGCTTTTTCAACTACCGATACATATCCGTCTTCTTCAAATGTAGGCGGCACATTCATCATACTCTCTAAGAGCTTGTCAGGATCAAATCCAGGCATTATCAAATCACATCCTGCGTGAACATCTTCACCCTTATCTGACATTGAACCCCAGTCCGATAAAACGATTCCTGAGAATCCCCAGTCCCTTCTGATGATATCTGTGTTCAACACTTTATTCGAAGATATACACCTGCCGTTTATTTTTAGACTTGATGTCAATATGCCTGCTGGCTTGGTTACAAACTGACAGATGGAAAATGGTTTCAGATAAATCTCACCGAAGGTTCTTCTCTCAATGTTTATATTTACATTTTGATTTGACGAATCCTGATTGAAGACAGGTAAATTTTTAATGATAACGTTTCTGCCTTCGTAACGCTTTACGCCCATGATAAAGCCAGCCCCAAGCACTCCGGAAATGGTTGGGTCTTCACTGTAGAATTCGTAAGCCCTGTTCCACATAGGCTTTCTAGAAATATTTAAAGCAGGTGCCAGACAATAATCGATATCATGAGCCTCCATCTCTCTTCCGTATGCGCGCCCCATTCTAACCATGGCACTCATATCCCAGGTCTGCGCCATATTCATAGGAGATGGGAAGCAGGTGCAGGAAATACCAATGAGGTGTAATCCCGATGGACCATCTGCAATTTTGACACTAGGAATGCCAAGTGTATTTGCAAATTGATTGGTGGTCTTGGCTGCTATTTCTACACCCTTGGAATCAAAATTGAAGCTGAAAGTAAATCTGTTTTCGCTGGAAATTTTTGATTCCTCTGTGGCACCTACAACGATTCTGGCTAAAATCTCTGGAGAAAGCGAAGCTATAAATTCCTCCATAGATACCTTTTCCTTTATGACATCTATAAATGTGGCAGAGCCGCAAGGTTTGACCACCTCTATATTTTCCTTGACTCTGTAAGGGATATTGTAGGTGTTATCGTTTACATAGGAAATATATTTGCTGTCTTCCTGAACGTAGGTGGTAACCTCTCTGAATGGCTCTATAATCTTTTTTTCTGAATTGTATGCATCCCCGGAAAGTGAAGCAACTTTTATATAGCCAGTATCTACCGGCATCCTTGGAGGTGGTGTGAGGAACTCCATAGGCTTGGCGTTTTTCTCACTTATAGTTACACGCATGATAACTGTGCGTTTATCAAGCACCACCTTGGCTGCGATTTTGGTATCTCGGGAGTTGTCTCCTATCCTAAACAGATAATCTCCCTTTTCCATAACCCAGGCACCATCCTCATTGTCAAAGGATGTCAGTGTCATAATAGGAATCTTTAAAGTAAGCTCCTCTGATTCTCCAGGTTTAAGCTTTCCTGTTTTGGCAAAGGAACAAAGTATCTGATATGGCTTTTCTATCTCGCCTTCCGGCTGACTGCAATATACCTGCACAACATGGCGGCCTGCAACACTACCTGTGTTTGTCACCTTCACACGCATGATAATAGATATCCAGCTGGCCTCAAAATACTCTAAAGATGTGTCAAATGTGGTATAGCTCAGGCCGTAGCCAAATGGATATTGAGGTGCTACATCGAATGCATCAAAATAGCGGTACCCAACGTAGATACCCTCTTTGTAATCTATTTCACCTGCATCGTAAGACTTACCTTTTCTAGAGCCGTGCATGCAGGTAGAATAATCCTTGTATTTTTTTGCCCAGGTATTAGTCAAATGCCCACTAGGATTAACCGCACCTGTTATGACATCTGCAAGAGCATTTCCTGCTTCCATTCCGGCTATTCCCATAAAAACAATAGCCTTAACGCTTTTTAATCTTGCTATAGAAGCTATCTCCATCATCGGAGAATTGATTACCAGGATGACATTCTTAAATGCACCTGTTATCAAGCTAAGATTTTCCTGTTCCACCTGTGACAGATGATAAGGCTTTTCTGATACGTCATGACTATTCTCAAAGGTCTGCTGACGCCTGGTAACATATATACAGGTATCTGTGCCAATGATGGCTTCAGCCAAATCCGCAACAGAAATAGGAACTTCCTCAGCAAGGGTTCTCATGCCGGCAAACAACTTAGTGGATTTTGTATTCGGGCTGGACTTGTATGCCTTTTTAGTGGCCTTTTCCATTTTATCAAGCCATATATCCGTACTGAATGTGAAGCCATTATTTATAAGCCCCTGCTTAACATTTATATTTCCATCCGTAAATACGTAATTATAAAAAATGCCGCAAAAAACAGTGTCAACAGCACCTGCTCCAAACAAAGCAACCTTTCCTTTATTCATTGGAAGGATTCCGTTGTTTTTGAGCAGCACCATACTGTCGGCACCAAATGTACGGGCTAAATTTCTGTGTTCTGGAAAGTTCATCTTTCCACTTTTAGTTATGACTCCCTTAAGTTGTCGAAAATTCATGACATGTTGCTCCCTAACCCTTTTTTTCCATTATAAAGTATGATACTATTCTTTTATTTATAATCTGTGTATTTTTTGTTAAAAATATATACACATTTTTAAAATTCCGAGCACTTTATACACACTTTTTCAAAAAAGGAGAATATCTATGCTAAAAGACATGTTCGCTAAGGATTCATCACTCTCATTTGAGGTATTCCCCCCAAAAAAGGATGACGAATTTGAGAATTGCTACAAAGTGTTAGACTCACTTGCAACCCTTAACCCTGACTTCATAAGTGTTACTTATGGTGCCGGTGGAAGTCGCTCCAAAAAGACCGTCGATATTACAAGCTACATCCAAAACACACTAAAATTAGATGCCATGGCTCACATGACCTGTGTCGGTTCCAGTGAAGAGGATATTTTAGCTGTAACAAAGGATCTTGAAGCGGCCGGTGTTTCACATGTGCTCGCTCTTAGAGGTGACAAACCAAGAGATATGTCGGACGAACAATTTGAGAAACGTATCTTCCCTCATGCCACCGATTTGATACAGTTCCTTAATAAAAATACTAACCTTAATATATCAGCATCCTGCTATCCTGAAAAGCACCCAGAGGCTATTTCTATGGACTCAGATATTGCTTTTATGAAAATGAAGCAGGATATGGGAGCCAAGATGTTTATTTCCCAACTCTTCTTTGACAATGCAGATTTTTATCGTTTTGTTGAGCGCGCTTCTCAGGCTGGAATCACCGTTCCAATCGTTGCCGGTATTATGCCAATCACCTCTGCAAAGCAGATTGGTTCCACTGTCACACTGGCTGGTTCATCTGTTCCAAAGAAGCTTGCCGATATTTGTGCCCGCTATGGCGAGGACGCTGAAGCAATGCGTGCCGCCGGCATCGAATATGCTATCAACCAGATTCAAGACTTAAAGAGATGCGGTATGGGTCACATTCACATCTATTGCATGAACAAGGCTAAAATGACAGCCGAAATCTGCAATGCACTTTAATTATGTGAGGTTAATATTATTTGTGATATAATTGTAGCTGTTCAGGATTTTTCGTTCTGGACAGTTACTATTTTTTTATAAGGAAAAATTATGAGTAGACAAGATTTTTACAAAAAATGTAGAGAGGAATATCCTACTTTCACATATCAGGGCTATTCCTATGAATTGACAGAGTCGGAAATCAGCATGGTATTCGACTTTTCTATAGACGGACTATCAGAGTTTCATCCTACCTGGAAAATACCACGCATAAACACCATCGCAAATGTTGATGAAGCCCTTATCGATGATATGGTGTTTTCACTTGGCATGGTTGAGCTTGTCAGCTATTGGAAAATTGCATGTCCGCCTACTGTTATCATTAAGAAGAAAAGCATATCTGCTGACCAGGCCAGCTGGTGGAAAAAGCTCTATTTCAATGGTCTTGGAGAATTCTATTATACCAATGGGATTGACGAAGACTTTGACGAGTTCATGACTATCAAATGTGAGAGCAAGCCTTCAGGCAGAGTGATTGAAAACCATTCCTCCCCATCAGTTTTTGGTGATAACAAACCAAAGGTCATGGTACCTGTAGGTGGTGGCAAGGATTCTGTAGTATCTATTGAGCTATTAAAGAATAATGCAGATATCTATTGCTATGTCATTAACTCAAGAGGCGCCACTGACTCAACAGTTCAGGTGGCTGAGCTTACTGAGCGCACCATTTATGCAAAGCGTACCCTGGATAAAAACATGCTTGATTTAAATGCAAAGGGATTTTTAAATGGGCACACACCATTCTCTGCTTTGGTTGCATTTTCAAGTATCATTGCAGGATACCTAAATGGGCTTTCATATGTAGCCCTTTCAAATGAATCCAGCGCCAATGAATCTACTGTCCTTGACAGCTACGTAAATCATCAGTACTCAAAGAGCTTTGAGTTTGAAGCTGATTTTAGAAACTATGAAAAAAAATTCATCGGCTCTGGTGTATATTACTTTAGCTTTTTACGTCCACTTTCAGAGCTTCAGATTGCCATGCTGTTTTCACGTTTTAAGAAATATCACGGCATTTTCAAAAGCTGTAATGTAGGCAGCAAACAGGATATATGGTGTGGTCACTGCCCTAAGTGTCTGTTCGTATATATCATTTTATCTCCGTTCCTCAGTATTGAGGAATTAGATACAATCTTTGGCAAGCGACTCTTCGAGGACGAAACAATGATGGTGGATTTCGACAAGCTTTGCGGAATTCTGCCTGAAAAGCCATTTGAATGTGTGGGTAGTCGTGATGAGGTAAATGCTGCAATCACTGAAACTATTAGTAAATATGCCGATTTACAGATTCCTCTTCCTACCCTTTTAGCTCATTATCAGGATGAGGCAGTTGTACCAACGATTGACTTTAAGAAATACGTAAGTCAGTTCGCATCTGAGCATGCCTTGGATGAATATTTTGAAAATATAATAAAGGACGCTTTAGCAAATGAAGGAAACAATTAGAGATTTAGTTAAAGATAAAAAGGTACTTATTCTTGGATTTGGTCGCGAGGGCCAGTCAAGCTTTAGAATGATTTCTTCTGTAGGAGGATTTACATGTCTTGACATCGCAGATGCCAATGCGGTGAGCTCTGACCTTACAGCAATGCACAATGTTATCACAGGTGCAGGATATCTGAATTGTCTGGATGACTATGACGTAGTATTTAAAAGTCCAGGAATTGTTCTTCCAAAGGATATAAATGAATACAAATGCCACATAACCTGTCAGGCTGACCTTTTTCTGCAGGTTTTTGGTGCGCAAACTATAGGAATTACAGGAACTAAGGGAAAATCCACAACTTCTTCACTTTTATATCATATACTCAAGACATGTGGGAAAGATGTGCTTTTCGGCGGGAATATAGGTCTTCCTATATTTGATATCACAGACCAGATTCATCCACGCACTATTATTGTGTTCGAGCTTTCCTGCCATCAGTTAGAATATGCACACTATTCTCCTGCCAAGGCAATCCTTTTAAATCTCTACGAGGATCACTTAGACCACTATGGTTCAGTAGAAAAATACTGGAAAGCAAAGCAAAACATTTATCGTAATCAGGACTATAATGACTATCTGTTCTGTAATCCTGAATTTCTTCCAGCAAAGGGAGATTGCAAATCTACTATCGTAAAGGTTAGCAGTGGTGATTTACCGTTTGCATCCTTTGACGAAATACCAGGTGTTACCCTTAGAGGCACACACAATCTTTTCAACACAGCATTTGTATATGATGTATGCAGAAGATACGATATTTCAAATCAGGAATTTATGGATGCCCTTGCTACATTTAAAACACTTGCCCACAGATTACAGTTCATCGGCAAGCTAGACGATGTAGATTACTATGATGACTCTATTTCCACCACCGTAGAATCTGCTATCAGCGCCATTAAAGCCATCCCAAATGCTGGTACTATTTTGCTTGGTGGAATGGACAGAGGTATTGATTACGATCCTCTTGTAGAATTTTTACAGACTAGAAACCTTGAGCATATCATCTTAATGTATGATAGTGGCAAGGTATTACTTGATAAATTAAGCAGTGTGGCATCAGATGCATTTATGGAGCATGTTCATTACATAGAAGATCTTGGTGCTGCATGTGAATTTGTAAAGAGCAATGCCAGCAAGGGAACTGCAGTTATTCTTTCTCCTGCTTCTGCAAGCTACGGAGTATTCAAGAATTTCGAGCAGCGTGGTGACTTCTTTAAGGAGCATATAGGCTTATAATTTTTTATGAGGTATAACGATGGGACGACGGTCAAAATCGGATTTTTTAAAAGAAAAGGGCCCAGCAGTTAAACACTGTACCAATTGTGGATGTAGAATTCCTTTAAGTTCTGAGTACGAATTGTGCAAGGAATGCATGAAAAAGGAGCTCTTTCCAAAGGTAAAAGATTATATAATTGAAAACGAATACGTAAACGAGATGTTACTTGCCGCAGAGCTCGGCATCGACAAATCAATCATTCATGAATGGATTCATGAAGGTCACTTAGAATATAGAAAAAATAATTTTCCAAAACAATAATAGAGGGGCTTCAATGCCCCTCTATTATTATAGTTTTACAATCGGCTGTCGTGACAAGTGAAATAAATCGTCTGTCGCTGTTCAGCTATTTTGCTAAGGAGTTTTAATGACTCCTTTATTTTTTTGTCATCAAAATTGGTGAATGGATCGTCCAAAATAAGGATAGGCTTTTCTTCTGGATACAGTACATCCACAAGAGCAAGTCGTGAACACAATGCCACCAGATCCTGATATCCCTGAGAGAGGTATTCTCCGCTCTTGGTGTTGCCTGAATAGGAAAGCTTTATATTCAAATCCATATCCAGCTCAAAATCCTCAACAGCGTAACCTGAGTTTGTACCACCTGGGCCATCTATAAGACCTAAATATTTATGCAAACCATTTTGAAGCGGCTGCATGTATTTTGATAAAAAGCTTTCTCTGGCTTTCTGCAGCAAATCCTCTGTTTTAGAAAGAACTGCAGCATTTTTCTTGTATTCCTTTTCAGTAGCTTCAAGACGCTCAAGCTGCTCTGATACATCTGAAAGTCTTTCAACCTCTTCAAGTGAGCTGGAAAGATTTTCCTTTTCCTGCATTATCTGACGATTGATTTCCATAATCTGGTCATCCAAGGCTGTCTGCTGTCTCTGTAAATCGTCTACAGACTGAACCTGTTCGTTCACATCATATTCTGCTTCGAATTTGCTTATTTCAGCCTTTAAGGCACCTATTCTCTCAGCTATAGCCTCATACTCACGCTTTTTGATACCGATAGTCTGTACCTGTTCTGTGCGCTCTAGTGAAGCATCCACCGGGAATCTGGACAGCACATTTTTAATATCAATGTCGAGAGTACGAATAGTATTTTCATGTCTAGCAATGCTTTCAAGCTGAGCAAGGTACTCGCTGTATCTGTTGGCATCCTTTTTCAGCTGAGAGAGGAATTCGTATTCTCCACCCATGTCGTAAAGATTGATGCCATAAGCAGATGCAAAAGGTTGAATCTTGGTGTAAAGCTCAAGCTGTAAATCGGCCAGTTCATCAAGTGTACCTTCAGCCTCCTGATGACGTGACTGTTCTTCATCTAACAGGTGTCTATACTGGTCAAGCTTGCGCCTGATTTCATAAACATTTTCCTGCATGGAAGATGCTCTGGTTAAAAGGAAATTCGATAGGAATTCCTCACACTCTTCCTTTAATTCGTTCAGTTCAAGCTTTGTTTCTTCAAGGGCTTCCTGCTCATCTGAAATACGGCCTTCAATTTCCAGTTCTGATGCAATTCTTGCATGATATGCTTTTCGGCCTGTGATAATAAGTATTATGACATCTAATATGCTGGCGATGAAGCTACCATATTCGATGATTCTACCAAGCTCATTGTCCAGGAAATTGGTAAATAGAATTCCTGTGAGAATGAAAATGATAAGAAGTATAGTACCTAATATATGCCAAACATTAATGCTCTTACTTTTCTTGTGCTTTTCATCAGCAGCCTTTTCTGCCTGCATCATCAAAAGTCGCTCGTTACTTTGATCTACACGGGCTTCTAGTCCTGTGATAAGCGTAGTCTGTCTTTCTATATGGGCCAACTGCTCGTCTGTAGGCACCAGCTTGTCAAAGAAAAACTTAAGCTCTGTCAGCTGGCGGCTGGCATCCTCTGATAGTTTGGAGTGCTCTGCTTTTGCTCTAAGCTCTGCAAGATTGGCTGCCATTTTATTCCATAGGGCAAATTCACTATCATCTGGGATTTTGTTTTCAAATGGTTTTTCAAACACAGGAGTTTCCTTTTCCTGCTCGTCGGTGAGTCCCTTTACTGCACGCTCATGAACAGCCAAATCTCTGTCGGTCTGTTCAAGCATGGCGATTTCTTCGTCAGATGGAACTCCTGCTGCAAAAAACTCATCTAAAACTGCTATTCGCTCCTGCTCATTTTTAAGTGTGTCAATGCGGGTGCGATAGGCTCCAAGCTCCTGCTCTCTTTTACTCTGTAGCTGAATTGTTTCTGCGAGTTTTTGCTTTTCAGCCTGTAGACGGCCTAAGGTATCCTGTTTTTCCTCAACAAGACAGCTCATAGCCTCCACACTCTCTTCCAATGCTGGGAGCTTTTCGTATTCTTCTTTTAATTTGTTTATTTCATTTTTGATGCTGACAAGCTTGCCAGGGTTGACCTTGCTGTTTCTGGTGTAGCTGGTTCTGGCATCTTTTATACTCTTTAAAGCCACATCGAAATTGCTGATGTCATCCTTTGCAGCTGCAAGATTTCCCATTTTTGCATTGAGGGAATCGGTCATGCCAGTGCCAAGAGACGTCTGCGGAATATAGACACTTTTTTCAAAGGAATCCCTATCTACCCTAAAGAGCTCTTCACCGATGTTTTCTGTAAAATCTAAAGATGCAAGTCCGGTAACATTGTCATATAAAGCAAAAGTGTCATCCTTGTCTGTCTGACCGAAGGTGCGCTCTATTCGATACTCTTTATCCTTGGTGGAAAATACGATGTTTCCGCCACATACACTTCCATCCCATGGAAGATAATGGTTACGTTCAAGCAGCTTCTTTTTCGTGTTTGGTGAATATTCAAGGCCGTAAAACATAGCCTTCATAAATACAGAAAATGTGGTTTTACCCCAACCATTTTCCTGAAGAATAGAATTAAAGCCATCTTTGAAATCGTATTTAAAGTTGTTAATTTTGCCAAAATGGGCTATATGGCACGATATTAATTTCATTCTATATCCTCCCCCATTATGGCTCTAATGCCAAGTTCTATTATTTTTGCTTTTTCATCTTCGTTCATGTCCTGAGCCTGAACCAAGCGGACAAACTCTCCCTTTAGGGATTTGTCGTACTGGAAGCTGTCGTAATCTACCAGTGTTTTGGTATGGTCATAACATTTCACGAAAAAATATTTATTTTCAAACATTCTGACGAAGCGGGCTATATCAAGCTCGTCATCAAGCTCACGCTCTCCAGTGAGAACGAATTTAATCAAATCCTGGGGATCCACATCATCAAGACGTCTCTTGGCTTTAGCTACTGTGGCCTGAATGTCCATCTCGGCTGTAACAGGGACTTCTATCTCATGAAGTCTGCGCTTTGCAAATGGAATAAACTCAGACTCAATATGACCATCATTTATTTCAAGAACCACAAAGCCCTTGTCTCCTGTCTCGTCAAAGCCTCGGCCCTCAAGACAGCCTGGGTAGCAGTAAACTCCTCTGTCATCAAGCTGTTCATATATGTATTTATGAATGTGACCAAGGGCAAGGTAATCTATGAATTTGCCCTTTAGGGCAGTGGTGTTTATAATCTCCGCTCCGTCCTTGCCGTCGTAGTCAGACTGCTGACCGTGAAGCATGACGATATTGATAGCTGCAGAATTAAGTACCAGACGCTGTGCCAGGGTAGAGACATTGGAAGAATTAATCTCCATTCCTGAAATAACCACATCGTCGCATTCGTAACTAGTCCAGCCCTCATCTGAAAACATATGAAAATTGGCAGGTATTTCATCTATACCTGGCTCCATAAAATCACATCTGTCATGGTTGCCCTTTAAATAGTAGAATTCAATCTCTGGATGCGACACAATCTGCTCTACCACACGCTTTTTTACTTCCTTGCGAATGTGGGTTTTGTCGAACAAATCTCCGGCAATGAGAATCGCCCTCACATCATTGTCATGGGCGTACTCTACCATGCGCTCGTAGGTTTCAATTAACTCTGAGCGCCTGAGAAGTGCCTGTTCTTTATCTAAATTGCTTTCCATTTTGGAGTCTAGGTGCAGGTCTGCACAATGAATAATACGCATAGTTTCTCCCTAACATAAAATTCTCCCAATTTAAAGTTATTTTAACATATACAAATAAAAAAAACGAGGGCACCAAGGGCACCCTCGTTATAATATTTATGTTAATCCTCAAGTTTGAACTGTCTGACGACTTTTGTAAGATTATCAGAAATACCGTTCTGTTTATCAGACATATTGTTGATTTCTGCAACTGTCTCTGACAGGTTCTCAACTGAATCCATTACCTCACCACTGTTGGCAGCTGTATTCTGAGTAGCTTCCGCAATGTTCTGAAGCGCAAGTCGAACCTCGCTCATAATATTCTGAATAGAATCAGTCATAACTGAAAGCTTTTCAGATGAATCCTTGATAGATTCTGCATCCTGTCCATATCTTTCAGCTACTGCTACAAAGTTCTTGTAATCAGGAGTAACTGTTCCAGATACATAATCAAGAAGTGATTTTGCATTTGTTTCCAGTCCCTCAAAAGCACCCTGAATAGCTGAAATTGTTTCCTGTATCTTTTCAACTGAATCGGTAGTCTGACCTGCCAGCTTTCCGATTTCTGTAGCAACTACAGCAAATCCCTTGCCCTGTTCACCAGCACGTGCTGCCTCGATGGATGCATTAAGTGAAAGCAGCGTAATCTGATCTGCAATATCAGCAATAACACTTGCCATTTCACCGATATTTTCAACAACCTTAGACTGGGCAATACTTTCTTCAAGCTTTGTCTGGAAGTTGCTCTGTAAGGTCTGTGATTTATCAAAGGCTTCCTGACTTTCCTTACCAATTGCATTTGCTCGCTTTTGAATATCAACTGCCAGCTCTAAGCTGCCCTTTGTTTCTTCGTTAAGGTTGTCAGCAGACTGAGCAACTTGGTCTACAGACGCTGAAAGCTCTTCTGTTGCAGCTGAAGAATTCATCATATCGGCATTAACAGCTGTCATGATATCTACAATTTTGTCGAACTCTATCTTTAAGTCCTGAGCAGCAACCTTTAGCTTACTGCTTGAATCGTTAATATCAATTGAGTAGTCTGCAATACTGCTGATTACGCCCTTGTTATTTCCGTACATTTCGTTAAGAGAATCAGACATGACTGCCAGCTCATCTTTACCCCTAACAGAAAGCTTATCAACTGTGAAATCACCTTCAGCAAGCTCAGAAGCAAAATTCTGAACCCTTCTGATTGTCTTTGCAATACCACCAATACCAAACACTATTATGATAGTTGCAACAACAACTGCTGCAATACATACAAATACAAGGATGTTTATAAGCAGATAGATAGGTCTCATCAGCTCATAGGCTTCAATTGCAATCATGAACTTCCAGCCTGTTTCTGGGATGGTATCATAGTAAACTCTATACTCTGTCTTTCCATCTGTATAACCGCTAGTACCAGATTCATTTGCAATAACTTCCTTACCCATTGTTGCAAATGATGTGTTTGAGTCATCCAAGATGTTGGCGCTATCCTGAACCTTTTGATCATCGTAGCCAGCGATAAGGATACCTTCGCCTGTAGTTAAGATACCAACACCAGTCCGGCCAACCTTTACATTTCCAATAATCTCGGTAATAGAAGAAAGCTCTATGTCAACTGTAACGCAGCCGATTTTTGTTCCATTTACAATAATAGGAGTAGAGCAAGATGACATAATTACTCCTGATGAAGGATCATAATATGGGTCTGTAATCGCAGCGTCATTTGATGCCATAGCGTTTGTATAATATTCTTGTGAGAAATAATCATACTCTGCATTGCTATATTCCCATGTAGTTGTATGACCGTTGCCATCCTTCATTACATATGGACCATAATACTGCTGCTCAGGATCATATGCATAAGGTTCGAACCAAAGACCAGAGCCCAAGACAATATCATTACTGTCTATCATATTCTCCAGCATTTTCTCATAGTTTCCCCACTCAGTGTAGGTATATGAGTTTGCCACGCTTACTGCAATAGCATCTGCCAAAATCTCAACTTCCATCAGCTTGGCTACAATTTCTTCATCGTTAGCACGCAACTCAGCATCCATAGCCTGCTGCGTCTTGTCGTCCACAAGATTTTGGCTTGAAACTGCAGAAATTATCGTTAGTACAATTTGTGCTACAACCAGCACTGGCAAAATAAGTACTAACATCTTAGTTCCGATCTTCTTAAAGTTCATAGTGTACCCCCCGTCCCCAAATGTCACTCACTCTGTTTTAAGAAAATGTTTTCAATTGCATTTATTATTTTGGTTTGCATTGGTGGCTTTACGAAATAGCCTGCAGGCTTCAAATCAAGAACTGCATCTACATGCTCTTTATCTGCTATTCCTGTTAAAAAGATTACAGGCACATCCTTGACATCATCCTCGGCCCTTATCATCTCAAGAGTCTGTCTTCCGTCAACGACTGGCATTTCGTAATCCAAAATAATCAAATCCGGTTTATCTGTTCCCATAGCCTTCATGCACTGAGCTGCTGATGTTGCCAGTGTCACTCTGTATTTATCCTGAAGCATATTTCTCATGTTGCGAAGCAATACTGGGTTGTCATCCACAACGATAATATGCTTTTTATCTGTTTCCTCTACTGCATTCAAAATCGCATCGGCATTCATATTGAATTCCTTGCAGATGCTTTGAATAAGCAGTTCCTTGGAAGGTTGCGCCACATGCTTGCACTGTCCTGAATAATAGTAGGAGATAAACATTTGCTTTTTTGTCTCCCTGCCATAAGTGAGTACCGGAAGCTCTGAGTTAAATTCACGAATAGCCTCAAATACTTCCTCATGATTTAACTCGAAATCATCAATATCCATAAGCACAAGTTCCGGGTTATATAGCTTCAGCATACTCCTTACGATTTTTGCGCTGTCAGTGCATAGCTGGGTATGAAAGTGATGTGAAAGATAGGAATTAACATCCGAGGTGTCGTTGTTAAAATCCCCAACAATAAGTATTTTGCGCATTTTCCAATTCTCCTTGTATTACCTGTGTTATTACTTGTGAATTTACTTTTGTAATTCTTCGATTTGTGCTAAAGCTTCGTCTTCATCTAAATTCATAATAGACTGATTTAATTCGTCTATTCTTACCTGAATATCATCCTCGTAAGCAAAGGATGTAATCTGTTTTATAATATTGTCCGCAAGCTCAGAATCATGAGCCTTTATAGACATCTTTAGCATTTCAAGAAGAGCATACAGCTCATCCAAATCCTCCATCTGTGGTTTTTCAACTTCTGATGTAAGGATTTTAAGTCTTTTCTTCATGCTTTCCATTTCTTCTAAAAGAACTGGAGTAAGACTTCTGATTTTGTCGATTTCTTTATCCCTTGCTGCGTACTCACATATCTTTGCAAGGCCGCCTAAAGCAGTGGCGCCTATTGTATTTGCCATACTTTTTACAGCATGAACCTTTATGCGATAATCAGCCAGTGGGAAATTATCATCTATCAAACTATAGTATGAATCAATTATTTCTGCCTCGTATCCAATGGAATCATAAAAGTCTATTGCTGTAGTGAGCACCATTTTTGAATCCGGGAAATGAAGTAGTGCATAATCCCAATCAACCCCCTCTATTTCAGGAAGCTCTACCGGCTTTACACGATTCATTCTGGCCTCGTCTATAGCATTTATTTCATGATGCTCCATCAAATCCTTTGGCAGGAAATCCCTGATGGTTTTCTCTAATTGAGCTGGAACTACAGGCTTTGACAGAAAGCCATGAAAGCCCATTGTCAAATATCGTTCTCTGGCACCAGCGATGGCATTGGCTGTAAGCGCTATAACCGGAGTTCTCAAGCACTTGTTGCCATCTAATGAAGCCATGCGCTTGAAGGTTTCCACACCATCCATGCCAGGCATCATGTGATCCAGGAAAATCATGTCATAATGCTCTTTTTGGATAAGGTCAAGGCACTCATCACCACTTGCTGCCTCAGAAACCTTTACCTTTGATTCCTTTAACAGCGCTGCAAAAACCTTTCGGTTCATTGCATTATCATCTACAACGAGAAAATGCGCGTTTGGAGCTTCAAAGCTGGTGCTGTATTCATAATTGGCTGTGAGCTGTTTTAGCTTGTGTTCAAAATCGCCGATACCTTCGCCGTTTACAATATCCTGATTAATTACAAATGAGAACTTTGAACCCTGACCATAGACACTCTCCACTTGAAGAGTGCTGCCCATCATTTTTAACAGATTCTGGGTGATGGCCATACCAAGACCTGCACCTTCGATGTTTCTGTTACGATTTTCTTCAAGGCGTTCAAAGGATTCAAACATACGCTTGATATCCTCCTGCTTGATACCAATTCCGGTGTCCTCTACTGAAAAATATAAATCTACTGTGTGATTATAATTTCGCTTACATCTTGCGGTGATATCAATATGTCCTTCAGGTGTATATTTAACTGCGTTTGTGATAATGTTTGTGAGAATCTGACGAATTCTCACATCATCGCCATACATATCACATGGAATATCTCCGTCTATTTTCAGGCGAACTTCAAGACCTTTTTCCTTTGCACGAAGTGTGACATTATTAAGCACATCATGCATAAGGCTCATAAACTGATACTCACCATTTACAAGGCCCATTTTACCTGTTTCGATTTTTGTGATATCCAAAATATCATTTATCAGAGACAACAGATTCTGTGAGGCAGTCTTGATATCAAGGGCATACTCCTCCACTATCTTGTCGTCTGTTTCCCTTAAAATCATCTCATCCATACCCATGATAGTGTTGATTGGTGTACGGATTTCATGAGACATATTTGCAAGGAAATTACTCTTGGCCTCTGTTGCTGACTGAGCCTGTTTCTCCGCTTTCTTTGCCTGAAGAGTCTTTTCAAGCAGGTCATCGTTGTTGATTGAGGCCTGTTTGTAGAGTCTCACATATATGGATTTTTGGAACTTTAAAATAGCACCTGCTGCAAATGCACAGATGAGCATTGACTGGATTACATCAAAGAAAACGCTCTCTGTTCTATCCAGCTTTATTACATACTCCGGATGGTAATAGGAAATAACATAACACCCAATAATGATGGCAATGTCAGTAAGTAACATAAAGACAAAATCCATGCCATCTAATAGCATGAATATGAAAATAAGGCCTAGGGTAAACCAGCAGGCCATTCCACTGTTTATTCCACCTGTCAAAAAGAACATCACTGGAAAAACAGCCACAGCAACCACAAAGCACACTGCTATTGTGGCGTTTTTGAGCCTGTTTTTGTAATTGGCCTGATATATGCAAATCGCATCCATAAAGATGGCAATAATGATAACTATAGTAAGAGCCGGTGATGTGCTGTTTATGGCATTAAAGGGAATTGCGATAATTCCACCTATAAAACCGATTATAGTTATAATGTTAAAAAGTATTAAATCCGTAGGTAAATCCGGACTAAAAAAGTATCTTCCAAGCGCTAATAATTTTTTCAAAATCTATCTCCAATTAAAGATTGCGCACAATCTTTTAGTGTAAATTCTCTCTAATATAAATAATAAAATAATAATATAAGCGACTCAATGAAGAAACGATGAACTTTCTGTGTATTATTATCGATTTAAAGGTTTTCTATCTGCCAGTCGATAGGCTCTAAGCCCTTTGATTTTAGGAATTCATTGGTCTGACTAAAATGCTTGCAGCCAAAGAAGCCTCTATATGCTGAAAGAGGCGATGGATGTGGTGCTTTTAGAATTAAATGATTTGGATTATTGAGTTTTGAGCATTTCTTTTGAGCTGGTGAACCCCAAAGTAAAAATACAATAGGTCTGTCCTGCTGATTCAAAATGTCGATAACAGCATCTGTAAACTGCTCCCATCCCAAGTCCTTGTGAGAGTTTGCCTGATGAGCTCTTACAGTAAGCACATTGTTTAACATAAGGATTCCCTGTCTGGCCCATTTTTCCAAATAGCCGTTGTTTGGAATGTAGCAGCCCAAGTCATCTTGAAGCTCTTTATATATGTTTACTAAAGATGGTGGAGTCTTTACTCCAGGCTTTACCGAAAAACACAAACCATGCGCCTGTCCCGGCTCATGATAAGGATCCTGCCCAATAATAACCACCTTTACCTGAGAAAGTGGTGTGAAATCAAATGCATTAAAAATATCATCTGCTGGTGGATACACCGGATGCTCGTGATACTCTTTTTTAACGCTCTCGTACAAGCTTTTATAATAAGGCTTCTTAAACTCCGGCGTAAGTGGCTCTAACCAATCGTTGCTAATTGCTGACATTAAATAATCTCCAATCGTAATCAAGAAATTTAGATATTTTGATACCTAGGTTGTCACCCAGCCCTCAGGTGCTCTGCTATTCCTATTTGCTGAGTATAGCGAAAGCGATAGCAAATAGGGATTGCAGAGTGCCTTAGGGCTGGGTGACAACCGTGGCTTCGATATTTATTACTGTAATATCCAGTCATCGATAGGCAGCCAAAAGCCCTTAGCTTTCAGCTCCTCTTCGATAATATCTAACGTGGATTCATCGTCGGCGCTAATAACATGATAGTGATACCAGCTGGTGGCGGAGCTTAAGGACTTTGATTTACCTGAAGCAATAGCTTCCATAAATTCCTTGGCTTCACGGCGTGAGCTGACATTAAGGGGAGCCTCAAGTCTGTTGTAATATCTGTGGTTGATAATGATATTTTCTGCCACTCCACCATTGTCTACTATGGTAAACAGCTCATCTAAAATCTCATCATCTGTGTGGCGGCTCTTAATGATACGCTTACATTTTTTGGATTCTGAAACCACATAACCTCTGTTGGTGGAAGTGATTTCTATACCATTTGCCCTGATAAGGGCAATATCTGTGACAACCACCTGTCTGCTGACATTTAGTTCATTTGCCAAGGCTGTACCTGATACAGGCTTGCCAGATTTACGAATGATTTCTACTATCTTTTGTCTTCTAGCCTGTCCGTCCATAGCACCTCCTAAACTGCGTGTAAATTTTTCATTGAAATGTCCATAATAGGTGCAGAATGTGTAAGTGCACCGCTTGAAACGTAATCTACACCGCTATCAATAATGTTTGCGATGTTTTCCTTTGTGACATTTCCTGAACACTCAGTTTTTGCGCGACCGTCTATTATTTTAACAGCTTCCTTCATAGTTGCAACATCCATGTTATCGAGCATGATGATGTCTGCACCAGCCTCAACAGCTTCCTTTACCTGCTCAAGAGTTTCAGTCTCAATCTCAATTTTTCTAACAAATGGAGCATATGCCTTTGCCATCTCGATGGCCTTTGTGATAGAGCCTGCTGCACCGATATGGTTGTCCTTTAAAAGGATACCATCTGAAAGATTATATCTATGGTTCTGACCACCACCACATTTTACAGCGTACTTCTCAAAGATTCTCATGTTTGGGGTAGTCTTTCTGGTATCCAAAAGTACTGTCTTGCTGCCACTTAAAAGTGATGCTACCTGATGAGTATATGTGGCGATACCGCTCATTCTCTGAAGGTAGTTAAGGGCTACTCTCTCTCCTGAAAGGAGCACTCTGATATCTCCCTTTACCTTAGCCATGAGCTGTCCCTTTTTAACCTCATCTCCATCCTTTACATACTTTTCTACAACAGTAGCTTCATCAAGGATTTTGAATACTCTCTCGTACACATCCATACCACAGATGATACCATCCTGCTTGCAGATAAGGTCTACCTCACCTGGCTGTGCCTCAGGCATCACTGAGTTTGTAGTAACATCTTCACTTGAAATATCTTCTCTAAGAGCCATCTTGATAAGCTCGTCTGCGTTGAGTGTCATTGTAATATTGTTCATCTTATATTGCCTCCTTAGCGGCTCTTAATTTTTCTTCTCTTTTAATTTCACCTACTACCATCGCATGATAGTTTTCCATGATAGATGGCAAATCCTCATAGCCATCCATATTTACCAGATTTTCAAAATTATCAGACTTCTTAAATGAATCCGTATTTACGATATCCTGTGCTGCTCTTTTTGCAAACACCAGGCTTTCAAGAAGCGAATTGCTGGCAAGTCTATTACGTCCATGCACTCCATTACAGCTAGTCTCGCCCACTGCGTAAAGCTGCTCCATGGTGGTCTTGGAATCCTTGTCCACGTAGATTCCCCCCATGAAATAATGCTGCGCAGGAACTACTGGAACCCAGGTCTCTAGCGGGTCATAGCCTGCCTCTTTACATCTGGCATAGATATTTGGGAAATGATTTAATATTTCCTCCCTTGGAATAGGGGAAAAGTCCAGCCATACATGCTCTGTGCCCTGTTCCTTCATTTTTGCAAAAATCGCTTTGCTTACCACATCTCTTGGTTGAAGCTCATCTGTGAAACGCTCACCATTTTTATCTCTAAGCACTGCACCCTCTCCTCGCACAGATTCAGAAATAAGAAAGCTTCTACCACTCATGTTTGAGTACAATGTGGTTGGGTGGATTTGAACATAGTCGCAGTTTTCAAGCCTTACGTTATGATACATGGCAAGTGCCAGAGCATCACCTGAAATATGGCGGAAGTTTGTGGAATGTGGATACACACCACCCAAACCGCCACAGGCAAGGACTGTCACATCCCCCTCTATAGCTGTGGTCTTTCCATCCATATCAGCAACCACAATGCCATAGCACACATTATCCTGGCACACCCAGTCTACCATTGTGGTATGAGCCATAAGAGTGATATTTGCTCGCTCCTTTACTCTGGCTAAAAGCTTGCTGGTGATTTCCTTTCCTGTTACATCTGCATGGAACAGAATTCTATTATTTGAATGTGCCCCTTCCCTTGTGAACAAGAACTGACCATCCTTTTTGTCGAATTCCACGCCATAGCCTACCAAGTCTTTAATTATATCCTGAGAGCTTCTAATCATTATCTCTACAGATTCCTTACGGTTCTCGTAATGACCTGCACGCATGGTATCTTCAAAATATGAATCATAGTCATCCTCATCTCTGAGCATGCAGATACCGCCCTGTGCCAAAAAAGAATCACAGCCATCTAGCGCATCCTTTGAAATTACAAGTATTTTCTTATATTCAGGCAAGCTCAGGGCACAGAATAAACCTGCCACGCCGCTGCCTACAATAATTACATCAAATCTTCTATTATCCATAGTTTTTCTCAATCCTATAGTCCGCATACAACTGGATATAGATAATTTTCCCTCATCGTTTTCACTATACTCTCGGGAAAACCATCTATATCCAGTTATATGCTCATCTCAATCTTTTAGTCCGCCTGTACCATGGAATGAATATCATTTTACTCATCGTTTTCACTATACTCTCGGAAAATAATATTCATTCCCTGATACAGGCTCATCTCAATCTTTTAGTCCGCCTGTACTATGGAATAAATATCATTTTCTTCATCGTTTTCACTATACTCTCAGAAAATAATATTTATTCCCTAGTACAGGCTCTTCTAAATCCCATAATCCGCCAGCATCAGTCAATACATATCATTTCCCTCATCGCTTTCGTTATACTCTCGGGAAATAATATGTATTACCTAATGCTGGCTCATCTAATAATTAAAAATACGTTGATTACGCGTTACTGCGCCAGTTCTAGCATACGCTGGAGTGGGACGAGGGAGCGGGTGCGGGTTTCGTCGCTTACTTCCACTACTCCCGTAGTGTCGCGGAGACAGTTGCGTACTTTTTCCAGTGTGACTTTTTTCATGTTAGGGCAGATTTGAACGGAGCCTGCTGCGTAGAAGGTCTTGTCTGGGTTGTTCTTTTTGAGCTGATAGAGCACGCCAAGTTCTGTGGAAATGATGAACTCCTTTTTATCAGATTTGGTAGCGTAGTCTATGATTCCTGATGTGCTTCCGATGAAGTCGGCAAGCTCTAAAACGGCCAATGTACACTCTGGGTGGATGAGCACCTCTGCCTCTGGATGAGACTCCTTTGCGCGTTTGATCATGTCTGCTGTTACCGCCTTGTGTACGTGGCAGTATCCATCATTGAAAATAAAATTCTTTTCTGGAACCTTTTCGGCGATGTATCTGCCCAGGTTTTCATCAGGGATGAAAAAGATGTTTTTATTAGGCAGAGCCTTTACGATTTTCATTGCATTGGCGCTAGTGACGCATACATCTGAATGCATCTTAAGCTCTGTAGTGGAATTGATGTAGCACACTACAGCCACGTCATCATATTCCCTTCTCACTTCCTCGATGCGCTCAATTTCTGCCATGTGAGCCATAGGACAATCTGCCTTTTCATCAGGCATAAGCACAGTCTTATCCGGATTTAAAATCTTTGCAGACTCTCCCATAAATTTAACGCCTGCAAAAACTATAGTTTTTTCCTTCAGACCAACAGCTACCTTTGCCAGATAGTAGCTATCACCAATATAATCTGCTATTTCCTGAACCTCATCATTTACATAATAATGGGCCAGTATTACAGCATCCTTTTCTTTTTTTAATTGTTTAATCTCTTCTACCAATGTAGACATTGCGTTATTCTCCTTTTACGGTTGACCAGTTGCGTTTGACAAATAGAATAGCACATGTATTGTCTACTGACAAGACAGTTGTAAAGCTAATAATACAGATAAAAAAATCCCCTATAGAAATCCACCTGATTTCTATAGGGGATAATGATTACTGTAATACTGCTTCGATTCCACGTGCTAGCTGGTCTGCACAGCTAGTGCCTTTGATACCGCAAAGGTTTCCCTTTAGGATATCCACTGTGTTTTTAGCATCTGCTCCTTCGAGAAGCTTTGCGATGGCTTTGGTATTGCCATCACAGCCGCCAGTGAAATGTACGTTGTGAAGCTTTCCGTCCTCGATTTCAAAATCGATTTTTCTAGCACAAACTCCCTTTGGAGAGTAACTGTATTTTGCCATTATAAACTCCTTTTTCAAATTACTTTACATATTATCAATAGAATTAATCAGATCAAGGTTTTTAACCTCTGTCTCTGTAAATGTCTTTTCTGAAAAATCAGCAGGCATGATGGATGGATTGTACCAAATCTGTCCCATGAAATAGTTGTATAAATCCTGGTCACGGAATGAATATCCATGACGGGCGTACATCTCATTTTTGATAACATGGATAACCTCTGGAGACAAGCCCTCAAAATCGGCTGCTGTGTATACTTTGCTTGATGTATCAAAAAGGTATGTGGCAAATCTTGCGTTTCCACTGATTCCTTTTGCGTCCCAATATGCTGATACTGCCGACCAGTATTTTGTTTTGTCCAGATAGCCTGCACGCTCTGTGACTGCTGCATCTATTTCTTCCTGAGACCAGTTGGCCACTGCTTCTGCGTACTCTCCAGGAGCTACTACTTCAATTACCACATCGCCATAATCCTGTACCTCAGTGCCTTCCATAGATGAGGCTGCTTCGATATTTTCATCCCCCTCCACAGTCTGCTCCTGAACTGGTGTAGCCGCATTTTCCTGCTTAACAGACAATGTCTTCTTTTGGTGATTCAAAACTCCAAAGGTAATACCTCCGGCGAGAACACCTACAACCAAACAGATAAGACCTTCCAGTAGCCAACGCTTTGCAAATGGATTAGCCTCAAAATAATCCTTGATGCCGTAACGAATGTCATCGAAGGTATCTCGCAAATAATCAAAAAAATCTAATATTCTGTCTCTTAAATCTCCCATTATTATTCTTCCCTATCTTTTTGCTAATTGTGTAAAATTATCCAACACCATTAGTTAGTATAACATATCTTTTTCGTTTATGTTACAGAAATATTACCAAATTTAATCATCTGTTTATAAAGTCTGCTCTATCTGGCTTCTGGTGGCCATTATGCTGCCCTGTGCCATCTGCTTGCTTCCGCCACCTTTAGCCCCAAGTAGCTCACGAAGCCCTACGGCAATAGCGCTGCAATCTCTGGTGCGGCTGCCTATTACGAAATTGTAGCCATCATCATCATTTCCTGAAAAAATAGCGCATAGCCCTTCATGCTTCTCCACGAGTGCATTTACACCATCACGCATATTTTTGGCATCTAAATCTTCAGTGAAAATAGTCACATCCACTATTTCAGATGGATATTTTTCGATTTGTTCCATAAGGATTTTGGCCTTTATCTCAGAAATCTCATATTTCTGCTGCTTGTTGTCTAAAAGCAGAGCCTTTACCTTTTCTGGGATTTCATCTTCCTTGCAGTTTAGAACCTGATATGTCTGTGACAGGATATCCATTTTACGATTGTAATCCGCAAGTGCTCTAAGACCGCAAGCTATATATACTCTGGTGCCGCCCTTGTATTTGTTAAAAGAAACTACCTTGAGTATCCCCACCTGTCCTGTGGTACGCACATGAGGTGCACAGCAGGCACACATATCTATACCCTGAATCTCCACCAGGCGGATGGCACCATCTATCTCTTTTTTACTACGATATTCGATTTGAGATAGTTCCTCATCAGATGGATAAAAAGCTCTGACAGGAATATCCTCAGCTATGGCTTCATTTGCCAGTCTTTCAAGCAGTCTCACCTTTTCCAAATCAAGCTCAATATTAAGGTCCAAGGTAACTGTGTTGTCACTTAAATGAAAGCCTACATTTTCAGCGCCAAACTTATTGTGAGCCAACCCTGTAAAAAGGTGCTCACCTGTATGCTGCTGCATTTTTGAAAAACGATGCTGCCAGTCTATCTCTCCTGTCACAGTCGTTCCTACCGTATATGCGATATCTGTGTAATGGACTATTTCATCATTTTCAATTTGGACATCTATAACCTTTCCATCGCCAAGTGTGCCTATGTCACTGGTCTGGCCGCCCTGCTCTGGGAAAAATACTGTCTGATCAAGGAGCACCTTGTAGCCTGTGTCAGCTTGTGTGCAGGATAAGACTTTGCTCTGGAATGTTTTTTGGAATGGATTGTTGTCGTATAGTGGTTGTGTTTTCATGGAATTCCTCATCTGGCCCTAGGTAGACCCTCATCCGCCCTTCGGGCACCTTCCCCCAGAGGGGGAAGGCTTATTTGAAGGCTTATTTCTTTCTATAAAGCATGTCTTTGTTTATTTCTGTGTAGAAGGCCTCCCTCAGACGCTCGTGACTGTAGTTCATTCCACGAAGCCACATGAGCTTGGTGATGGTTGCCTCTAAAGTCATGTCGTAGGACTCTATCATATGGAAGTCCTGTTTAATCTGACGGCCCACCTCGTAGACTGTCATGTTGCTGCCTTCGCTTACCACCTGTGTGGTCATCACGGCAAGCTTGTCGGCATTTTTCCATTTTTCCATCTCTGCATAAAATGTCTGCATTAAAGCCTCTGGCATACCGCCTACGCCAAAGCTTTCAATAACAACTATGTCATAGTTTTCAAACAGATAGCTTAGTACCTCTGGCTTCATTCCAGGATAAAGCTTTAGAAGTGTGACCCTGTCTGACATCTCATAGTAAAAGCTTGGAATGCCCCTGACAGGAACTTCCTGAATGTAGCGCAAAATCACCCCATCCTGAATCACTGCAAGATATGGGAAATTGATGCTGGAAAATGCATTATAGCTTTTTGCTCTTTCCTTTTTGGCGCGGGTTCCACATATTACCTTGCCATCAAAAACTATGCTGACATTCTGCGACTCGTCATCGGCAGCATAGATAAATGAATCTAAAAGATTGGTTTTTGCATCTGTAACATCCTTGCTGATAGGCTTTTGTGAGCCTGTTACCACTATAGGCTTGGCGCTGTTTTGCACCATATAGCTTAATGCCGCTGCAGTGTAGGCCAGGGTGTCTGTGCCGTGGCACACAACAAAGCCATCATATTTTGAATAGTTTTCCTCTATCGCATTTACGATATTTTTCCAGTGGGCAGGAGTCATATTTGTGCTATCTAAATTTAACACCTGCAGTGTCTCCACCCGACACACATCCTTTACCGCTGGGATATAGGACAAAACATCCTCTGCTGTAAGTCCTGGTTTAAGACCAGCATCTGTCTGCTTTGAAGCGATGGTACCGCCAGTACCTATCATTAATATCTTTTTCATTGCTTAATTCTTTCCAATTGGAATGCCAAATATCTTGGTCTGGAAGCCTTCCTTTAAAGTTTCAAAATCTGTATAGTTGATATTGCATTTGAAACGCTCGTTCCAAACATCCCTGATAGTATCACAGATTTCAGCCCCCTTTTCCTCCTCTGAAAGGATGGTTGGAAACACGTAGTAAATCATAAAATAGTTCAGGTTCATAAGGTCTGCCCCGCGAACCTTACCAAACTTTTTAAATGCCACAAAAACATCCTCACAGAACACCTTTGCCTCTGCTGCAACATCAGTTGCATGTACAAGCCCATCAAGCTCAGAGTACCTATCTTCCTTAAATTTATTGGTGTGGGAATCGTAATCGTTTTTGCTGTGAACCTTGCTTAGATATGCAACATCCTCAAAGATTTTTTCTACATTGTAACCCATAACACTTCTCCTGTTTCTTTCGGTTTTACTAGGTGCTATTTTACCTTATTTTCGGTATAATGAAAACTCACAGAAAGGATTTTATCATGACTGATGACGAACAGCTTTTATATAAAAGATTAATAGAGCTTTCCAACAGAGCCTATCAAAATAACATTTATACCTTTAGCGATTTTCTATCCCTCAGCCAGCAGGAAGTGATGTATCAGGCTGCCAGGGACAAATCCTTTGCGCCTATTTCTTACGATTTGTCTGGCGGATATGAAAACTGCGAGAGAAAAATGGTGCGCTTTGGAAACGAAGCAGAATTTGGCTACGAAGTGGATTTTCCTATTAAATGCATAAAGGTAGAGCCTTTAGCCAAAAAGTTTGCAAAAGAATATACTCACAGAGACTACCTGGGCTCCCTGATGAGTCTTGGAATTGACCGCAAAAAATTCGGCGATATCTTCGTGGATGGCATGGATGCTTATATCTATGCCGACGAATCTACCGCCGATTATCTTATCGAAAATTTTGTTTCTGTAGGGCGAAACTCTGTGAAATGTTCTATCTCAGAGCTTCCAGAATCCTACAAGCGGGCTGCTCTAAAGCAAGTCACCATTCAGGTGGCATCACCTAGAGCAGATGCTGTCATTGCCAGAGTCTACAACCTGAGCCGCAAGGACACCATACCTTATTTCACTGAGAAAAAGGTATCTGTCAACGGCCACATTGTAGAAAACAACGACAAGCTCCTCTCCGCCGGAGATTCAGTATCTGTCCGCGGTTTTGGAAAGTTTAACCTCCTTGAAGAGGGTGGTCTTTCCCGCAAAGGAAAGCTGAATCTCACTGTAGAGATTTTTGGTAAATAACATTTCTTAAATAATTAATGTCTCTTATAAGCTGGCATAAGCTGAAGCTTGTGGAGGTTTGCCACATGCTTTTTGTCGATGGATGCTTTGATGTCTGCTGGGATATCAGCATCCTTGTCGGCTATATATTCGTCGAGCTGTGCATACTTAAATCCAAGCTTATCCTCATCTGACATTCCAGACAGTCCATCCGATGGAACCTTGTGTACCAGTTGCTCTGGAAGTCCTAAGTATTCTCCAATCTGAAGCACCTCTGTAACTGTGAAATCCTGTAAAAGTGAAACGTCACCAGCTGCATCACCGTATTTTGTAGAGTAGCCTACGTAATCCTCTGAGGCGTTGCAGGTATTTACTACAAATGTGGTCACAGGCTGTCCCTGTGCGAATGCGTAAAGTGTAGACATACGAAGTCTAGGTGCAAGATTGATTCTTAAATCCTTTGTCACCTCACATTTTTCAGCCTTTTCAAAGGTAGCTATTGCTGCGTTGTAATAGTCTGTGATAGGTACTATCTCATTTGGGATTTCAAGGAAATCCACGAGAAGCTTTGCATCATCTAAATCACTCATTTCACCATTTGGCATGATGATTCCAAGGACACGGTCTGCTCCAAGCGCTTCCTTTAAAATAGCTGCTGTAACAGAAGAATCCTTTCCACCTGAAATGCCAAGGACTGCACGGCTGTTTTCTCCAAATTTGTTGAACCACTCTCTAGTGTATTCGATAAGCTGCTTTGTCTGTTTTTCTACATCAAATTCTCTCATTTTATATGCCTTTCATAAAAAAATAGGCGCCCTGCATTAATGCAGAACGCCTTTGTTCTGCTACGTATTTCTATATCAATTGATTAATGTTTGCAATAATATCTCTGGCTAAAAGTCCTTTTATTCCAGTAGTTCTGGTGGCAATGGCGCCCGCCCTGCCGTGTATATAAGTACCAGCGGCTGCTGCATCAAATGCTGATAGCCCCTGTCCTAGAAGGGATGTAATAATCCCTGCAAGCACATCACCACTTCCAGCTGTAGCCAGCCCTTCGTTTCCACTATTGCAATAAAATACCGTATTTACGTTTGAAATCACTGTGGTGTGATTTTTCAAAACTACAACACAATTATGGCTTACTGCAAAGTCTTTGGCAACTTTTTCCATGTCATAGTTTATGTCCTTTACAGGAACACCACACAGTCGCTCCATTTCCTTTAGATGAGGAGTGAGGATGACTGGAACACGCCCTGTTAATTCATCAAATAGAGGCAGATTTTTTGCAACGATATTTATTCCATCTGCGTCAATTACAACAGGCACCTGAGCTGATTTTTGTATCGTATTTACGATATTAACGGCTACTTCTGAGATTCCAAGTCCTGGACCAATTAAAATAGTATCAGCCCATTTTATCTGCTCTAAAAGCTCTGTTTCATTAAAATCATCATAGCCTAAATACATGGCCTCAGGTAAATTCTGCTGGATAGATTGGATATTATTTTTGTGGGTATAAACCTTTACAAGCCCTGAGCCTGTGGTGAGAGCAGCATTTGCCGAAAGATAACAGGCTCCATATATATTCTCACTACCTGCAATCACAAGAACCTTTCCGCAGGTGCCCTTATTTGCAGTGACATCTCTCGGTGGAATAACCTCTAAAATACTATCATCCAAGAGCGCTGCTGCATTTTCATCAGCACCGTAAATGCCTACATCGGCCACCTTGATTTCACCGGCAGCTGCCTTGCAATCCCCAAGCAACAATCCCTTTTTCAGGTATGCGAATGTTACTGTAGTATCAGCTTTTACTCCCACATCTCCTAAAAGTTTTCCACTATCAGTGTCAAAGCCGGATGGGATATCCACAGCTATAACTGGCTTTCCACTGTTATTTATGAATCTGGCCATATGTTCAAATGAGCCTGATAGCCCACGAGTCAAGCCAATACCAAACATTGCATCTATGAATAAATCTGTACCCTCAAGCAATTCATCAAAGCAATTGGCATCCATCGTAATATCCCCAGTTATTAGGAGTTCTGTTTTGTAATTAACTGCTATATCTATCTCTTGTTTAAGCTGTGGTGAGAATTTTTCTGGATTTCCAAGGACTATCATTTTCACGGAGTAGCCCATATTATGAAGTATTCTTCCAATGGCAACACCATCGCCGCCGTTATTGCCGGGGCCGCAAAATATCCCTATATTATTTGCCTTAGGATATTTTTCAAATAATACGTTGCACACACCAAGGGCCGCTCGTTCCATCAATACCAGCGATGGAATACCATACTCCTCTATTGTGCCTGTGTCGCAGGCCTTCATTTCTGCCGCGGATAATACTTTTTTCATACAAACTCCCTTATATGACTTATTTGTGTAATAGTGTTATAATGTGTTAATGCCTCTAGCAGGCATCTACAGCAATTATAGTTTAACCGAACACATTTTAATAGGTTTCCGAATGCAAAAGAGGAAAATGCATTCAGAAATCTCAACAAGTTGAGACAGGAGAATAATTTTGAAAAAGAAGATAGTTATTGGACTGTGGATTTCTCTGGTTATGCTTGTGATTGCCTTTGGCAGTCTGGTAGTTTACCAAAATAAAATTGAAGCTGAAAAAGCTGCTGAGCAGGCCAGAATAGAGCAGGAGAAAAAGGAAGAAGAACTGCGCATTGCAGAAGAAAAGGAAGAGGCTGCTGCAAAACTTAAAATTGAAAAGGAGGCTGAAAAAGCTGCCAAAGCCGAAAAGCAAAAATATACATTTACTAAATTAGAAGCCACATATTATGCTCAAAGCAAAGCGACTGTACGCAAAGAGCCATACGACACTGCTGATGTGCTAGGCACTTTATCCTTAGATCAAAGGGTCAGCATCGTTTCAAAATGCAATCAGACTGATTACTACAAAATCAAAACAAACAGCGATTATGGCTACATTGCATTTGATGATGTTTCAAAGGATTTCATTGATATCCCTCTTCCAATATCAAGCTCCAAGGGCATACCTAGTGCTACAAAAGATATCCTATTTATAGGAAACTCTATCACCTTCTATCCTGCCACAAGCGACTGGTGGGGTTCAGGCTGGGGATGTGGCGCTACAGCTCCTGAAAATGATTATGTACATCTGACAGTAGCTGCAAAGGGCTACAGCTCATACGACTATATGTCACTTCGTGCCTGGGAATTTTCAAGCACCCGAAACTACGAGCTGGACGATTTGGATCCATACATCACCAACTATCAGTACGGAACTGTCGTAATCGAGCTTGGGGAAAATGTAAAGGGGCATGAAACCCACTTCAAGGAAGACCTTACCGATATGATTAAATACATCAAGCACTACAACCCAAACGCAAGAATTGTAATACTTGATAATTTCTGGGCTTACAAGAGTATCATCTCTACCAAAAAAGCTGTTGCATCAGAAAACGGAGCCACTTATGTCAGCCTTTCTGATATACAGGGTGTTTCGGCATACCAGCTCCAGCAGGGCGAGGAATACGTCACCCCTGACGGCAGAGTTTATACCATCGGTTCATTCCTGGCCGGGCATCCAAACGACGCAGGCTTTGAAGCTATTGCTCAGCATTTGATAAATGCACTTTAATAATAAAATTTTTAAAGCCAACAACTCACTACTTTTGAGTCGTTGGCTTTTTTTAATTGAAGATATTAATAACTCTCTGGATAGTATGGAATGCCTCATAATCGTATCGCTCCACAGCTTCAATGACTATGATATCTGCATCCTTTATATCATTTTTGACCTCTCCCATATAATCCCTATGAGCAAAGGTACACTGGGTGAAATCTTTGGCTATGTATGGCTCCATGTTTACTCTAAAGCTGTCACCTATCAGGCATAGCTTTTTCTGGTTTGCTCCATTTGAAGTGGTGTGACATATCATTGCCTCTGGATTCAGTCCTTCCACAGTCACCTCTGGGCGATAGTTCATAGTGTATTCCACATCATCGTGAGTGACCATGGAATCAGGAATACCCATGTAGGTGTATAGCTCGTATTTATCAGCATCCTGCTGGCCTGTAACCCACATCATAGGGTCAGTCTGCTCCACTCCCATGGCTGCATAAAGTGCATTTGTACCATATAAAGCGCCTAAGTGATTCCAGTGTGAATCATATTTGTAATAAACCTGGTTTGAATTTGAGGCTACCATTTCCTCTAAAAGTGGATATGTAAAAGGTACAGTACTGGCTTCGTGGAACCTGTCATTGAATTGTTGGATGCGTCGATATGGATTGACCACTTCCACCGTAGGCATGTACTGGTAATAGACCGATGATTTGTTGGGAGCAATATAAATATATAGTTCCTTTCCCTGTGCAGCACATATACTTTGTAAAATATTTGCCAAATTAATGAAGTGCCTGGTCTCATCTTCTGATAGAATATTGGTTCCCTGATAACACTCTATCTCATTTTCCCCATATAAAAACAGCCATCCATCTCTGGCAATTATTACATCCTCGTATGTCTGAAGTGGATAAAAATAATCTGATATAACTTCCTCTGGCTCTTCTTTAGGGACCTCTTCTGCAGGCACTATTGGTTTGTTGGTCTTTCCTTTATCTACCGCGACCTCTTTTTTTGCAGCTGATTTAGTATATAGCTTCTGCCCCACTGCTGTTGCCACCACCTGATACTTGGCGTCGATAGCATCACTTAATGTTTTATACCAGGAAATCATGGTATATCTGAAAGGAATCCTGTCATCTATAAATCCTGATACACTTTCTCCCGTGCTTAAAAGCTGCTTCCACTCAATCTGCTGCATGTCACGCTTTTCAGTTTCCACTATCGACAAGCTGGCAAAGACTTCAGGATTAAAAAGGCGCAAAACACCACCACCTATCCAAGGGAAAGACAAAACCGTCAGGAAGACTATAATAAATATGTAGTTTTTTATCTTTCTATAATTCATATACAAGCCTCTTCAAATCCTATTAAAACTGATAATAAATAAAAGGATTATAGGTACCATTAACTAAAAACAGCATACTAAGCATAAGCAGCGCGAGACACACAAATGCATTTCCTTTTACCGCCTTTACACTCATATGATCCTGAATAAAGCCTGCCATTACAGGAGCACACACAAGGGCTATCACACTAAGACCAGATAGATAATTTATAAGGTTTAATGGCTTGAAACCACCTATAAACATTCTTGAAATAAACACACCTGCATCCATGATATTTTCCGCACGAAATACCACCCAAAGCAGTGTAACAATTATAAAAATAAGAAGTCTGTTTACAAATTTAACAGGATTCTTTTCCAAAATTTTGCCAAACCATAGTCTTTCTATAATAAGTAGAATTCCATAAACCACTCCCCAGACTAAAAACGTCCAGTTGGCTCCATGCCAGATTCCGGTAAGCAAGAACACCATAAATATATTCAGGCAAGTGTGGGAAATAGAGCATCTGCTGCCCCCCATAGGAATATACACATAATCCCTAAACCAGGTAGACAGTGAAATGTGCCAGCGTCTCCAGAATTCTTTTATGGATTCTGCTCTATATGGATGATTAAAGTTTTCCTTGAAATCAAAACCAAACATTTTCCCGAGGCCTATGGCCATATCTGAATAGCCGCTGAAATCATAGTAAATCTGGAATGTATAGCAGATGGCTCCAAGCCATGCGGTTGTAGCATCAAGATTTGACAGATTGGTTGCCCACACCTTGTCTGCAACAGCTGCTAACGTATTTGCGATAAGCACTTTTTTGCTGAGACCAAAACAAAATCTTTTAATTCCTTCTGCAAACTCGTACGACCCCACTTTTCTGTCTGAAAGCTGTGTGGCAATATCCTTGTAATGGACTATAGGACCTGCTATCAGCTGAGGAAAGCAGGAAATATAAAGTGCAAAATACCCCAGATTATCCTGAAGCTCAGCATCATCATTAAACACATCTATTACATATGACAGCGCCTGAAATGTAAAAAACGAAATACCTACAGGCAAAACTATCTGCTCTAGTCCAAGAGCCCCCGTACCAACTCCCGAGAAAATCCCAGAAGCCCTCTCAGCCTCTGTGAGCCCATCTGCAAAAAACAGATTTTCAATTGTAGCAATAAATAGATTGAAATATTTAAAGAAAAACAGAAGGCCTAAATCACAGGCTGTAGCCAATATCAATCCAAGCTTTCTCACAGAAATGCCATGCCTTCCAACCTTACACAAAAATCCACAGCCCCAGTTTATCAGGATTACCACAGCAATAAGCAGCAGATATTTAATCCCACCAAAGCCATAAAAAACAAGACTAAAGGCTAGCAATATATAATTTGATATTTGAATTTTATTATCTATTCCGCCTCCGCAAATTTTAGGTATACCATAGTATAAAAGCAAGCACAAAGGCAGGAAAATTGTACAAAATAAAAGTGAACTGAATACCAAGTCATTCTCCCCAAAACATTTATTTTCAATATATATCCATTATACCACTTTGATAGATGACTGTTGATTTATATTTATTGTTTCAATGTTTTGCCTCAACCTGAGCAATAGAATTTGATTCCTCATTATTAAGTAGAGAATAGCATTGTTAAATGATATAATAATGAACGTTGCCACCCCTAGACAGGCACAGGAAGGGGGTGTTAGTACGCTTGACGTAGTTGTTGCATTTTTAGTCTCTGTTATGGCAGGTATAGCTTGTCACTACATCTGCAAATGGCTCGACAGAGATGAATCTGGCAATGAGCCTAAGGATTAAGCCTCCTTGACCAAAAGGCATAGAAAAAGCTAGGAGCTGCAACTCCTAGCTTTTTTGTTAGTACGTTCAACATATGTTGTGCATTTTTTGTCTATCATTATTATAACAAGTCATCACAAAATGTCAAACTTTAGCTATTCTAAAAGCAATTTCCTAATAGGTCTATATTTCTTGTACCATCCAACCACTTTATCACATGCAAAAGCTCCAATAAATGTGAACAGAGTACACATAATCGCCTTTGTTGCAAAGCTTCTTTCTTCAAGCAGCTCCTGCACAAGCCTAATGGCGTAAAACTGGTTCAGATATATCAACAAGCTGATTCTCCCAAGCCATGCAAAAATTGGTTTATCAAAAATTTCATGGCAAGGATTGATATCAGAAAACGAAAGTATAACCGCAACCCACATGACAAATATAACTGGATAGCTATACTTTACATCCATCTCTGTGCAGGAATAATTAAACACTATAATGTAGCAAACCGCTTCCACTATAGCCAATACCCTCTTACCTCGTTGCGAAAAATTGTATTTGTTGTACTGTCTGGTAAGACTGTAAGTACTACAACCAAGTGCCATTTCAGACAGACCTCTCAAGAAGCACTTATAAAACATTCCTGTCCACCCATCAACGCCAGCGATGCCGTCATATTCGTGAGCCATGTACCCCAGTATGAAAAGTGCTAAAAGTGGACAGATGATTTTTACAAACACCTCGTAGTACTTTCGTATAAGAGGATAAAAAATAAATGTAACCATCAGCCACACATCCAGATACCAGGTAAGCTTGTTTACCCAGTTACTATCAAATCCAAATACCTGCAGGAAGAATATTGATGCCCAAGAATCTACAACATAATGATATCTATCCAGAGCAGTCTTCTCAAGAAAATACGCATTTACGATAATCGTAAGTATTATGGCAAATAAGTGATATGGAAAAATATTCCAAAACTTTTTCTTCATCACAAGTGCTGTTTCCGTTCCAAGAAACTCTATAGGCTGTTCTCTTTTAGCGTAGACGCTGGCTGCCAGCAAATATCCTGAAACCAGGAAAAAGAATTCAACCCCAATATACCCTCTGGCAAAAAAATTAAGCCCAGTATTTCCAAGCTCAATTACATCATCTCCTGCGAAGCGTTTGTGAATGTGAAAAAACAAGATAGCTAAAGCAAAAATAAAACGTAAAAACTCCACCCGTCCGTTTTTCTTTGACTTTGTCATGTTCGCCTCCTTAATATACACAATATTATACCCAACTTAATACTATATTTAAACAAAAAGCAAACCAGTGAATTTCAGGTTTGAACCTTACTGTCCACTGGTTTGGTTGGTTATTCAATGCCTTTTGATTCTAGCGATTAGATTTCCCACTACCCGGGCATGCTCGGGACTTGCAGCCGTTAGAGCGCGCCCATGGCGCGCAAACAAAAAATAAGGCCACCTCGAAAGGCGGCCTTAATCAAATTTACGCTGTTCTATGTCTATTATTATGTTTCTTTATCTTATGCGTGTGTTGAGACACTGACTCAGTCTTCTGCTCAAATGCTGCAAGGTCAGGATTGTCTCTATGATTTTTGCAATAGTTTTCATAAGCAGGAGTTTTATGCTTCTGGCTTGCCCAGATTTCATTAGCAACAGGAGCCCATTCTTTCGCATAGTCATCGGCTTTTTCACAGAGGTGGTCCACAGATTCTGGCGATTCCAAATTTGTCTGGCACGCACCAGTTTCATTTACCATCTTGCGGAGAAGCTCAGGGTTTTCAAGCATAGGGCAAGGTCTTAAATGATTTCTGTTGAATGGCTGTCCTTCGTGATAAGCCATGAATAGCGGGCTCTGCAATATTTCTAAAATAGATTTCTCGCGTATGTTTGAATCTGAATAGTGAATAAACACGCATGGTTCAGCATCCCCATTGGAGTTGATATGGAAATAGTTGCGACCACCTGCGATGCAACCACCAACAAATTCTCCATCGTTCTGAAAGTCCATTGGGAAGAACTCAATGTCACTTTTATCGGAACGAATTTCACGTATTCTTTCTATCATCTTTCTTCGCTGTTCTACTGTAGGCATCAATTCCTTAACAGCATTGTTTCCAACTGGCATGTAGTGGAAATAAAAACCGAAGCGTGCGCCCTTAGATGCAATAAAGCGAAGGAAATCGTCACTAGTGACGGCTTCAATATTATCTCTCGTATAGCAAATCGAAGTGCCATAGACAATCCCGTATTTCTTTAAAAGATCCATGGCCTTCATTACGGCATCATAATGGCCTTCACCTCTACGTTTATCATTTGTCTCTGGCGTGCCTTCTATAGAAAGCATAAATGTAAGATTTCCTAACTCAACGACCTTTTTACAAAGCTCCTCATCAATAAAAGTTGAATTTGAATATGCAGCAAAGAAACAATCATTATGCTTCTCACAAAGTCTAATAATATCCTTCTTTGCGCACATTGGCTCTCCCCCTGTCATCATATAGACATAAACACCAAGCGCCTTACCCTCAGTGACAATTTTATCCATATCCTCAAAGCTCAGCTTTACCTTATGTCCATATGTACCTGACCAACAACCAACACAATGCATATTACAAGCCATTGTTGGATCAAATAATATCAACCATGGAATGTTGCAATTGTATTTTTCTCTGTTGGCACGAATCATTTTTGTTCCCCTGAAAAAGGCTTCGTATCCGAGATTTAGCGCCATCTTATGAACATACTCTGGATTAGATTCATCGATAACCTTGTTAATAAAGTTAACCCAGCGGTTATCTGAATTTTGAAATGCCTTTCGAACTTTATCCAGGCTCTCTTTTTTAGCACCATCTTTCCCCCAAAACTTTTCAGCGTAATCGATTAGCTGCAGATAGTAATCAGTTCTATGGGAGTTGTCATTTAAGTTACTTAAGAATTTATGTATAGCAAGAGAAAAAGCTTCTCGCTGAATTGAATGTTTTATACTTGCAATTGTGTTTGCCATTATTCTACCTCCATCTACAAATAACCTTCTCTAAGTTAATGGTAGGCTGAATAGCCAGATACAGCAATAATCATCAATTGAGTTGTGTTGACAAAAGATGTACATTACTAAAAATATGTATAACAACCTGAATTTACTGGCAAAATCCTATCTATGATGATATAATTCTGAACATTGCTGACTAAAAATATAGTGATTAAGATTCAAACACATAGATATGGAGGAAAATAGATTGTTTGGCTGTACTATAGGTAGGGATGTAGTAAACATAGGTAGGCAAAAAGAGCTTGATTGGGCAAAGGCTTTCACAATTATAGTTATGGTTATAATCCATACATATGAGCAGTTCATGGCTTCAATATTTCTTTGGCCTTTTCTTCATGACAAATGACATTACAACATTTCCACTTTTCCTGTGGCTCTATTATCCTTTGATTGGTATGGCTTTTGCTAATGTGCTACGTCGTGTCACAGATAAGGGAAGCTTTTATTTCAGAATATTACTTACAGGTATAACAGGAACAATTCTTGTATCGGTTATTTATATTTTTGCTGGAATAGATATCAAAACAATGTTTATGCTTTCGGGCAGAGTGTTCTATGCACAGACAATCCTGCATTATATTTTCACAACATTTGTAATTATGACTGCGCTTCCAATTTATTATGGATGTTCTAAATATATTAGATTTGCTCCAATAGAAAAAATGGTAGCTTATCTGGGAAACAATCTACCAACAATTTATATTGTTCAATGGATTGTTATCCACTATGTTCAGGGAATTATGACAACTCTTGGTATACCTTGGTTTGAGAAACCAATGATTATTCCAGCAGGACTAGTAATTGTAGTTGTATCTGTTAGTATTACAGCTTTATGGAGAAAAATAAGAATCGGAAAATAATCAAAAGGGGCTGTTAAAAAACTCCCCTAAAAGGTAAGGCTTCAGCACCAATAGTCACTGAATCCTATCCTTTTTAGGGGAGTTTTTTAACAGCCCCTTTTACTCATATTTTTTAATTATTATCTTAAGAATCCAGCCACAATCTGCTCCTCGGCCTCTTCTTCTGTAAGACCAAGAGACATAAGCTTGATAAGCTGATCACCGGCGATTTTACCGATGGCTGCTTCGTGGATGAGGGCAGCGTCTACATTTTTAGCATCAAGCTTTGGAATAGCAACTACGTGTGCATTGCCCATGATGATGGCATCGCAGGCTGCGTGTCCGTTGCAGGCTGTGTTACCCTCTATGGCAACCTCGAAAATCTGCTCTGAGTCATCCTTGGCAACCGAACGTGAAACAACGTCTGCGCTGGCACCCTCACCATTCAAAGCCACCTTGTAATCAGATGTGGCTGACTGACTGCCGTGAGTCATAAGTGCTTCGTGAATCTGAAGTGTGGCTCCTTCCTTAAGTTCTGCAAGATTAGTGCGGACAGTAGAGTCAACGCCCTTAATCTGCACCATCTCCATCTCTACAAAGCTACCTTCCTCCTGGTAAACCTCTGTAACAGGATTAAGGATGCGGGCTCCCTTGCCATCACCCTCGCCGTAGTGCTTTTCTACGTACTTAACTCTTGCATTTTTGCCTACATGGAATGTATGAATACCGTCGTGCTGTGAATCCTGGTCACCGCAGTTTGAGATACCGCAGCCTGCTACTATAGTAACATCTGCATCCTCACCAACGTAAAAATCATTGTATACCATATCCTTAAGTCCGCTTTCTGTGAGGACTACAGGAATGTGCACGCTTTCACCCTTTGTGCCTGGCTTGATAATGATATCGATACCTGGCTTGTCCTCCTTTGTAACGATGTCAATATTGGCAGTAGTGTTGCGGGCTGCGCTGGCACCGTTAGCACGGATATTATAAGCTCCCTGTGGGATACCATCTAAATCTGCAACCTCGTGCAGAATGTTCTGTTGAATTGCATCAAGAGCCATTACTCGTCACCTCCTAATCTCTCGCAAGCAATACTTGCTGCTGAATCTGTACCAAGGAGCTGTGGAAGGATTTCATCCTTTGGTCCCTGCTTCTTTACCTTGCCGTTTTCGATTACAACGATTTCATCGGCAATGTTAAGGATACGCTCCTGGTGTGAAATAACGATAATAGTTCCGTTGACTGTCTTTCTCATATTTTCAAAAACCTTGATAAGGTTCTGGAAACTCCAAAGATCGATACCTGCCTCTGGCTCATCAAAAATAGACAGCTTTGTGCCACGGGCAAGTACTGTAGCGATTTCGATACGCTTAAGCTCTCCACCTGAAAGTGATGAGTTTACCTCGCGCTCTACATAATCCTTTGCGCAAAGTCCTACCTTTGAAAGGTACTCACATGCTGCAGCAACTGATATTTTTTCTCCTGCAGCAAGGCGAAGTAAATCGATTACTCTGATACCCTTGAAATGAACTGGTGCCTGGAATGCAAAGCTGATGCCCATTTTTGCACGCTCAGTGATATTTTTTTCAGAGATATCCACTCCATCTAAAATAATCTGACCTGAAGTAAGCTGATTTACACCCATGATAAGCTTTGCAAGTGTAGACTTACCTCCACCATTTGGTCCTGTGATGACAATGAATTTGCCATCTTCAACTGTAAGGTTGAGTCCATCAATGATTTCCTTTGTGGAATCATTTTCATCATCAACCCTATAGGTAAGGTTTTTGATTTCTAACATTTCTATACTCCTATTCTATAGCGTGGCCATCCGTGCCAGCGGAATCTTTCAAAAAGATCTAGCCACAACTAATGTACTAACTAAAGTCACAATTGATATATTACCACGATTTAAAAATTATTTTTAGCACTTATTGGTAAACAAAAGGCCTACTGATAAAAACTATCAGTAGGCCTGAATTTCTATTGCTGTACTGCCACAGTTGACACATTTTCGATTATTTCATTTGAAGGCTGTGCTTGCGCCTCTGCCTGCGCATCTGCCAAATTAGCCGCTGTCTTTTTCTCGATAATCTGCTGATTTACAAGGCTATAAATAAGCTTATAGCTCTTATTTGTGTAGTGGATACCATCCTTGGACGAAAGCCTTCCCGCCACCTGAGAATAGGTATCAAGGTAAGTAACATCAGCGCTAAGTCCCTGCTGCATTTTGCTGTTCCAGCTTTCGATAAGACTATTTGTAATGCCAGGATAATTTGAGGTTTCAAATACCATTGGGTTGACCGACACATAGTAAACATTTGCTCCACGATCTGTCCACTCTGCCGCCTTTTTGTTTATGTATGACACATATTTTTTAGTATTTGAAAGGCTTCTGACATCGTTGACACCCATCATGATGATTACGTCAGAGTTGGCATTGATAGCAGAATCCACAGCTGGCACACCTGTACTTTTCATCCATGACAGGCCCATGCCAACCTTTGCAGACCAAAGATTGCTGTTTTTCCCAACAGCACTCTTCATGCCCACTGTTCTGGAATCACCAATCATAACAAGCTGACGTGACGCCTGGTCGGCTGTGACCTGTGCCAAAATCTGTTCTTTTTGTAGCGCCTCGTCAACCTGACCTACTATCTGTTCCTCAGCCACTGTAACATCCTGAATGGTCTCCTGTTCAACTACCGGAACCTCTGGTTGCATAATTACAGGAGCCGGCTGTTCGGGCTGGATCTCCTCGGCCATGGTATTTTTTTTAGAGAGCACACACAAGCTCAATAACAATACTACTGCAATACTTTTTATATATTTTTTATCCATAATCTCTTTCTAAAATTAATATAGTTACAAACCTTTTGCATTATAGTACTCATTTGTGTCGAATTTGTTAAAATTTCACACCTGATATGAAATATATCATTAAAAATATATTCTGTCAAAATTTATTTTTCCCCTTAATTGTGATATCATTTTCTATGTTTGAAAGGAAAATGATAATATGTTAGCTAATTACCATTCACATACGGTCAGATGCAATCACGCCTCTGGCACAGAAAGAGAATACATTGAAAGTGCCATCAAAAATGGCTTCAAGATTTTAGGATTTTCAGATCACACTCCACAGCCATACCCACCACAGTATGAATCTCACATCAGAATGGGAATGGACGAGGTTGAAAACTACACAGACACCCTTGTAAAGCTTCGTGAGGAATACAAAAACGACATCCAGATTTTTATCGGCTACGAAGTGGAATACACCCACAAATATTTCGACAAACTAATCCCTCACCTAAAGCAATACCCTTTAGACTACATCATCCAAGGACAGCACTTTGTACCAGATGAATTCAACGGATTCTATTCAGGCGCAATGATGGACGATGAAGAAAAGCTTGCCGCATATGCCGACCTCACCATAGAAGGAATGCACACTGGCCTGTTCAGCTATCTGGCTCACCCAGACTTAATATACTACGACGGACCAGACGAAATATTCCAGAAACACATGAAGCGAGTAATCCAGACCGCTATCAACCTAAAGCTTCCCCTTGAAGTAAACATGCTAGGCTTCAGAGATGGACGCAACTATCCAAGCGACCGCTTCTTCTCCCTGGCCTCAGAAATGGGCGCGTCCTTTGTAATAGGCTGCGACGCCCACAACCCACTGGATATGAAACAGCCTGAAGACGTTCCAGAATTTATGGACTTCCTAAATAAGAACAACATCACCTACGGTGACAACGTAATCGAGCTAAGACCTGTATAGGCCTTAGCTTTTTTTGACGGGCTCCTCTAAACTTGGTGTCCGGCTCCAGCCCCATTATGGCCCCCGCGACCCACACCTTCAATCAGGCAAAGTCCAAGAATTTGTATTTTCTAAATGGTACAATCAAGCTTCTTTTATTGGTAGGTGTTCTTTCAATGTTTTACATTTCTTCTCAGCTGTATGCCCTACACAGACACATATATAAACTATAGAAATATTTCATCAGCCAGGTGGCAGGATACCCCCTACGATTTTGGAATGAACCTAGTGGTAATGGTAAGTGAGTTTTGCTAGTTTGGGCAGACCGAGCCATGGACGGCGAGGTCAAGGAGATGCTGAGCACGGATGCGAATATCGACTGGTGCCCAAACTATCAAAACTCACTTGCCAATTACCACTTGGTGAATGGAGTATGAGTAGGGGGTATCCTGCCACCTGGCTGATGAAATATTCCGGAGACTAAAAATGTGTCTGTGTAGGTCACACATCTTCGGCGAAATGTAAAAGCAGTGAACGGACACCTACGTGAAGCTTGATTGCACCATTAAGAAAATACAAAATTCTTGTCCAAATATGCCTGTTTGAAGGTGTGGGTCGCGGGGGCCATAAGGGGGCTGGAGCCGGGGCAAAAATATAGGGGAGCCCGTCAAAAAAGACCTGGCTCCCCTGTTGTATCAAAAACTGTGAGTGGTAGTTTTATCGCTGGCCTCTCATGCGGCTTAGGTATGAGGATGCAGCGGTGGTGTATGAAGTTTTCGGTGTAAATTTTGGTTCAGGTGGTTTTGGCTTGTCAGAAGATGGTTTCAGCTCCTGGATGAAGGTGGACTGCTTGTCGGCGTATTTGAAGATGGTGAGCTTGTCCTTGGCGCGGGTTATACCTACGTAAAATATACGGCGCTCCTCTTCGTAGTTTTTCTTTTCCTGGGCTGTGGCCTTCTCAGGGTTTCTGATAACTTTGTTTGGGAACACTCCATTTATTACATCTATCATGTACACATTGTCGTACTCTAATCCTTTGCTGGAGTGGATGGTTGACAGGATGAGTTTTGCACCGGGTACATTTTTCTTTTCCTGCAATATCATTCTCAGCTCATTTAGTCGGTTGATGAAGGATGGAATATCCTGCTCCTGTTTGGCTAGCATCTTTAAGATGAACACTTTGTTTGTGTCGATGTTGTTCGATATCAGATACTCGCCATAGCCCATGAATTTTTCAATGCGATTGATGGCCTTATATGGAGTTTCATTTGCCATGTTTTTAAAATGGGTTCGAAGTGAACGGCAATTCCCTAGAATGTGTCCCTTTATATCTACAAACTCTGCTGCATCCAAAATCCCTGAATGATTGCGCTCTGCAATGCGACACATCTCTATGGCATCCTTTTTGCTGAGGTAGGTCTGGAATTTAAAATATATCTTCATGAAGATTTCTTCGTCCATTGGCACAAATGCAAAGCGAAGCATATTTATAATGTCAATGACTACCCTGTTGGTGAAGAAAGCCATGTCAGCACTTCTGATGGTATATGGGACGGAGGAACGCTCCAGCAAATCAACTAGTGGAAGTATGCTTTCGTTGTCTCTATAGAGGATAGCCGTTTTTTCCTGAATTTCTCCGGCTACCTTTAACAGATACTGGTACTGCTTTTGTCTGTCGATTGGCACCAAACTGATTTCACTTGTAGCTTCCTTGGTGGCGCAGATGTGTTTTTTATGTCTGTCTCTGTTGTGCTGGATAAAGATATCAGCTGCTGCAATAATGTTGGCGTTGGAGCGATAGTTTTTATCCATGAAAAGAACTTTCGCCCCTGGATGGTCCTTTTCGAAATTCAAAAGAGCATCAGGATATGCTGCTCTGAAACCATATATACTTTGATCCTCGTCGCCTACCATAAATAAATTGCCGTCACTACCTGCCAGCAAGGATATAATCATGTGTTGAATTTTTGAAGTGTCCTGAGCCTCATCAACACAGATATATCTATATAGTCTCTGGTAATAGTCTCTTACTTCCTTGGAGCCCTTTAGAATCCTGTAAGCGTAAATCATCTGGTCATCGTAGTCCATCAGGCTTCGGGTTTTAAGCTCATTGTTATAAATATCGTATATACGAAGTAAATCTATCTCCTCGGTCTTTCCCAGGTCTTTTATCTCTTCCTTAGTCAGGCACATATTTTTGCAATATGTAATCAGAGTACGGATATTTTTAATATCACTTTCTGTTGGGAACTCGCCTACCACGTTGATATAAATATTAGTCAGTAGCCCTGCGGTGTCCTTATCATCACTACATAATTCAAAGGATGGTTTGCCTATGAGTCTGCCGTAATAGGCTATGATTTTGGCACAGATTCCATTGATGGTACGAAACTCAAGTCTGCCGGAAAGCTGGTCTCCAAAAATGTGATTGAATCTTGATGCCATGTCCTTTGTGGCTGCTACAGTATAAGTCAGTGTAAGTATATTTTCAGGGGCGATACCCTTGCAGTAAATCATGTAGCCTAAGCGATTTACAAGCACTGTGGTTTTGCCGCTGCCTGGTACTGCAAGAAGTAGTACTGGGCCTTCCACAGTCTTTACCGCCTCAAGCTGTTGTGGGTTTAAGCTGGCTCCATATGTATCTAAAAAATTCTGTTCTGTCATATATCTTAATTTCTATTCCTATAAAAAAATGGTGAAAGTTTATAGGAATATGCACCCTATAAACTTTCACCATTATATCCAATCCTTATATGTGAGACAAATAGTATTCTCAATAGGCTCATCTGCGCAGACTGCCACCTGATGATATTCGTCTATACGATACACCCGAAACTGCTCAGGCGATACATTACTTCCATTCTCCAGCACTCTGTAAACATCATCAACAGCTCTCACTTCGAAGCTCTGAAAATCTTTGCCTAGCCCTGTTCCAAGCTTTTTTACATAGCTTTCTTTAATGGTCCATATCTTAAAGAAATAGTCCTGTTGCGCCTCAGGAGAAAGCCCTGCTAATTCAGCCTGCTCTGCTTTTGTAAGACAATGTCTGGCTAGAAGCGCAAAGTCTCTTACCTTAATATGCTCCACGTCTATTCCAACAGGCTTTTCAGAAATGGCACACACAATCCAATCCCCGGAGTGGGATAGATTAAATTCCACTCCAGGTGCATTTTTCAGTGTAGGTTTACCACTTGAGCCATATTCAAACTCAATATCATCAGGATTAAATCCCTGCTGCCTCAGTGCCTGTCTAAGCAACAATTCAGCATACAGACAACGAATTTTATCCTTCGGCTTTTTGTATCTTTCCACTCGCGCCTGACGCTCTGCTGAAATGCAGCTGCACAGCTCAAAAAACCTTTCATCTATATTTATATCTGAAATATTTAACCCGTACTGTTTAACCATTAGCCTGCTCTACTACATGTCCATCCTTTAGTCTGATTACCCTGTTACCATATTGGGTGGATTCCTCAGAGTGGGTAACCATCACTATAGTTTTACCACTTTCTCTATTAATTTTCTGCAAAAGTTTTAAAACTTCTACACCGGATTTGCTGTCCAGATTTCCTATAGGCTCATCGGCAAATATGATGTCTGGATTTGTCACAAGTGCTCTGGCGATGGCTGTTCTTTGCTGCTGACCACCAGACAGCTCTCGTGGTGTGTGCTTTCTTCTTTCCTGAAGACCTACCAGAGTTAAAAGCTCATCTACCTTTTTCTTTAGCTCCTTTTTATCTGCCCCGTCTAAAAGAGCTGGAAGCATGATATTTTCCTCTACAGTGAGGTTTGGAATCAGGTTGTAAAACTGGAAGATAAAACCGATTTCCTTTCTGCGCATTTTGCTTTGAAGCTCGTCGCTTAGCTTGCTGATTTCCTTGCCGTTGATAACGATGTTGCCCTCGGAAACGTTGTCCAAGTCACCCATCAAATATAAAAGGGTGCTTTTACCTGAACCAGAAGGACCCATGATTGATACAAAATCTCCATCCGAAATTGTAAGATTTATATTTTTTAAAACTGGCACACTTGCCTTACCTAGTGCAAAGCTTTTGCTTACGTTGTTTACTTCTATCATTTGAAACCCTCCCGATTACTCGTACTTGATGCACTCTATTATGTTTAACTTTCTGCTGCGTGAAATTGGAATAATTGAAATCATGCACATCACTCCAATTCCAAATATCGTAAATACGATATATAGGGTTAGATTATATTTCATTGTTACGTTGCCGAATATGAAGCTTAGCATATATGGAACAATGTTTAAAATTCCTGTTGCTGATATGAATGCAAATAATACTCCAAATACGCCAAGGAAAAATGATTCCTTAAGAAATAACTGACGCATGGTTTTGGCGCTCATTCCAACTGTTCTATACATGGCAAGCTCTCTTTGTCTGGTGGCAAAGCACACCAGCACGTTGTTTACCATACCGATGATTCCAATTATAAGAGCAAGTATCGCATATGCGTTAATGATTCTAAATATGCTTACAATCAAATCACTGTTAATCTCAATCAGTTCATCAAGTGTCTGAATGCTGATTAGCTCTTCTAAAAATTCAGCCTTTATATTGTTTCTCACCTGCTCGACTGATGCTTTATCTGCCACCTTTACATAGGTGTTTGTGTAGTAAGTAACCTCGTAGTCACTGCTGAGATTAGCTGCGGAAATAAATCCGATATTGCCCAGCTTAAATGAGCTATCCACAAGACCTGTAACTGTATAGTCATAGCTCTTAGCACCTACCTTAATGCTGATGATATCACCAACCTTTACACCTACCTTAGACGCAATCAGTTCAGTCAATACTATGTTTCTTCCATCATTTAAGCTGCATAAAGCCTCATATGCCTCATCGCCGATTTCTGCACCCATGTAATCGAAAAAGCTTTCATCATCAATTCCATACAAAGTATTGAAGTAGAAATTTTTATCCTCTATCTGAGCCAGGCTGATTTCGTAAGAGTTTGCAAATGACTCTACACCCTCAACCTCTGATAGTCTGTCGCAAAAATCCTGATCAATGGCTCTTCCTACCAGCGAGATATCATACAAATGATAGGTTTCATATACACTGTTAATAGTGTTTGAAATAACATTTGAAATATTTGAAATAATAAGTATGCTGGCCACTGCAATTTGAAGGAGTCTTACTATGTTGAGAAGAGTTTTGTTTGTCTCGATATTTCTCATAGCAAGCATTGTGGTATTGTCAGAGCTTTTTGCAAATAGCTTTGCGATAAAGTCAATAGCAAAAGGAACAAGCATCAGTGTTACCACAATAATAACCGTCATGCATACGATAGTAACTATCATGCAAAGCAGGCTTGTGCTTAATGTATGTGGAATAATGATGCATAACCCATAGATAGCCACAAGTACAATAAGCTTTAATAGCACATGCTTTTTTGCTTTTTTCTTTTCTGTATCCAGGTCTAAAATAATATCCTTTGTGGATTTCTTTAGTGCCTTAAAAAGTGGTGGTATAGCACTGACCATGGTAAGAACAACTGATAACAATAGTGTCTCTACTATCTGCATTCCGCTTACGGATACTGTAAGCTTTGTTCCCTCACTGAGCTGCTGCACATAGGCAACTACAATAGTATATAAAACTGCTATACCGAGGATTGAGCCTATGGCACCACCAACTAATCCCCAGATAATACTTTCTACCGTAAATACGAATTTTAATCTGCGTTTTGATAGCCCCACGCTTCTAAAGGTTCCAATGGCTGGCATTCTCTCCAATGTAATCAGATTAAACGAGGTATAAATAATGAAGATACTCATGAAAATTACTGTGAGAGCCGACACCATAAATGGCATAACAACGGTGTTTACAGCCTGATTTAAATCTGATTCGTTTACAGATGCCTGAACAGTGCAGTTTTCCATTGCTTCAGTTAACTGGTCTATAGTGTCATTTACATCAGCTCCATCTGCAACCTTTAAGAAAAACAGATTGCTCATTTCAGAAACACCATAAGTTGTCTCTAAGAAATCCTTTGGAACGATGGCACGGTAGCCTGTACTTTCATTTAGGAAAAATCCTACCTGCTCTGCCAGACCTACTACTTCAAGTGAAGCAACCTCACCATTTATTTTGATATCAACAGTGTCACCGACCTTGGCTCCAATTTCTGTTGCAAACACCTGGCTTACTATGATTTTGTTACCCTCAAAAGAGGAAGTGTCACCTGCTTCAGCCAGCTCATAACTATTAAAGGTCTCTAGGTCCTCAAGAGTTGTACCCCATAGATTTATATACTCTGAATTTTCTATATCGTCAGGATTGTAAAGGCCCTCCACACTCATGATGTTTATCTGGTAATCAAGTTTTTCAGATGTAGCAGTCAGGGAATCATTCGCTATGAATTCAGCCCCGCCAATCTCATCCTTTAAAGCAACCTTGATATCAGAGCTTCCACCTAGCTGCACTGCCTGATCCACATACATCTGCCGACAGGTATTTTTCATACCTATGGTGGCAAAAAACAGGGCTGAGGATACAGCTATAGATAAAAGCACAAGTATGGTCCTGACTAATTTTTCCCGCACATTATTTAAAATGTATTTTACTATTAAGCTCAAGTTGACCTCCTGTTTTAGTAGTTATTGCACATCTCAATATTTCTATAAACGTAGTCAAATACTTCCTCTAGATTGTTAAACAGATAAAAATGGTTTCCCTCAAAATAAGTGATTTCACATTCCCTTGCGGTAAGCTCATTCCATTCTGAAACACCACCCATAAGAAGCGGGTCGCTCATACCACACAGGATGGAAATATTACAATCCACTGGCTCCCTGCCTGGCACAGGCTTGTAATTTTCAAGCAGGCTATAGTCAGATCTAAGGACTGGCAAAAACAGTGCTCTAAGCTCTGGATTTTTAAATATCTCCTCTGAGGTCTGCTCATTTTTTAAAATATGCTGTATGAATTCTTCATCACTCAGAGTTGAAAATGAAAGGCTTCGCTCCTTGTAAGGGGAATTATTACCTGAGAAAAACATATGCATTGGAAGAGGCATTCCCTCTGATTTAATTTTGTAATACAGCTCGTAAGCCAGCCAGCTTCCCATGCTGTGCCCAAAGACTACATATTCTCCATTTTCTATTACATCCTTGCACTGAAGGTAAATATCATCTACAGCTTCCTCAAAGGTATTTACTAAATTCTCATCAAATCTTCCACCATGACCGGGAAGCTCCACTATTTTAAAATCTACATATGCATCCGCAAATTTCAAAAAATCATAGTATGCAGATGCCATTCCTCCTGCGTGAGGAATTACAATGACAGTTGTACCCATCTTATCACTCCTTGTGTATTTACTCCATTAATAAATATGTTCCTACCCGATTTAATTCATCGATTTTCCCCTTCACTATAACTCTGCCATTCATTATCTCCTCCATGAGGCTGGCCTTGTGACCCACAATGGCTGATATAGTTTCAAAGCTGCTTTTTAGGGTAATATCTGCAGTAGGACTTTTTTCCATTGATGAAGTAAGCTTTCCATTTTTAATATCAAAAAAGCAGTATTTTTTCTCGTCTCCGTTGAATACAAATTGTGCACTAAAATCTGTATCTGTGTCCTCACCCTTTGGTTTAAAAAACAGTTCAACATATTCTACAAAGCTTTCTACGGACTTTGGTAGCACTCTGCCGTGGTCATGTAGTCTGTTTTTAATGTACTGTTGAATAGTTACCTTTTCTTCCTGGCTTAGCTTCATATTCAGATTGTGAAGTGAAACCACTTTTTCCAAATCGTCTAAATCCTGTGAGACTTTTTCTATGGTATCCTGTGAGATTGCATTAGTTTTAGCCAACTCTTCACCTGCTTTAAATGCCGCCTCAAGTATTTCGTCTTTTTTGTCTGCATACACAGGGCTAAACAGGATTGCATCGGAGTTTCCTCTGTAAAGCTCAGCTATAAGCTTGTCGTCAAAAAGATATTTTAAGTAAGCTGACATCTGCATGAAGGCATGACTTTTGTGCCATGACGCTGCCGATATAGCAACTATCTTTGGAAATGGGCCTCTGAAATTCTGAACCACCATATCTCCTTTTGCTATCTGCTTTGGATCAAGATAAGGAAACAGACGCTCTATAAAATTTTTCATCACCGCATTTAGCATTCCAAAATAGATAGGAGAGGCAAGCACCACTACGTCTGCTTCTATGAATTTTGTATATAAGATTTCAGTCATCTCATCCTTTATGATGCAGTGTCCATTTGTAACTGTAGAACAGGCTCCACATCCCATGCAATGCTTGATATTCATACGAGTTAAATCGTACCCTTCCACATCAGCACCAGCCTCACGCATTCCCTTTGCAAACTGAGATGCCAGCACCTGAGTCACACTATATTCCTTTTCCTTTGGACTGGAAGTTAAAACTAAAGCTCTCACACATATCCTCCTAAAGGCTTTTATGCCAAATAATATTTCTTGCAGCTAAACATGAAAATCGGTCCTGTTATGCCGCCTAAAAGTCCTGCACAAATCATCATCATGCTGTACTGAACTCCTGCAATTGCCACTGCGACACCGCCGATGTAAAAGACTACTAAAAGCATGAGCTGTAAGCCGCAAACCACTCCAAGGATTCCCATCTTTTTAGTGAATCTGCCTGTTAAAAGTCCGATTAGATTTGTAATGAAAAATCCAAGACCATAAAGCCCCCAGGTCCATAAGAAAAATGAATCGATAGGAAAATAATGAATTCCTGTAATTGTATCCATGCTAATTCCGGCCTTGTACTGGTTTAACATGATTTTTGTAACCTCTACAAAATGTACCCAGTTCACAGCTGCCAAAACTACACCTGATAGCATAAAGATTTTGGCTGCATTTAATAAGCCGAAAAATTTGTCATTGTTCTTTGAGACATATAACACGAATGCCGGAATGATAAGCACGTTTAACATATTGTTAAATGCAAATAATAATCTCCAGGTCACGTTTATATATGGATTGTTTAGTAATGTGTCAAAGCCCTCGCCACCTGAAATGTACATTCCAACCGGATCGATTGCAATCAATACCGTAATTACGAAGTAGATAATTGCAGAAACTGCTGTTGCAATTCCACCCACTGTTAATATGCTTCGCTCCTTTGGTGAAAAGGATGAGTTAATTCTTTTATATGTTTCCATACTGTAACTAGTCACGCTACAACCTCCTGTTCATCGCCAATGCTTAGGCGATCGATTCTTGTTTTGAAAAATAAACCTATGGTAACAATGCAGATTCCACAAATAACAAACATAAGACCTATGCCACGGCCTTCGCCTGTTCCAAATATTCTGCCAAGGTTATTGTAGAAATAGCCGCCCTCTTTAAACATAGGTTCAAAAATATAATCTGCTAAAAGCCCCGCCACTGAGTAGGCCACTATGTAGCCTGCTTGGACCAAGGCGCCATGTATTGCATATACTCTGCCCTGCATTTTCTTTTCGATGGTAGTGCGAAATACCACATCCACGTAGGTGTTGATATAGGGTATTGAATAAAAAAATGTGATGCAGGCCACGATAATAAATAAATAGTTCTGGGTCAGACCGACCATGGCATACCCTATTCCCATAAGGATTACATATGAATAGATTTTGCTGTAAAGGTTTTTAGGAAGCTTTACAAACATTACAAGCACACTTCCTGCCACCATTCCCAAGGCTGAAATGGATTCGCCAATTCCAAGCCAGGTCTGTGTGGAAAAAGATAAAATCATAGGTCCAATCAAAACGATTAAAAATCCCATAAAGAAATTTACAAGCATTCCCATGATGATAAGCTTTACATTTTCCTTGTAATCTCTTAGGTACTTCATTCCCTTTTTGATGGATACTAAAAGCTTTTCCTTTTCATCCTCTTTGTCTGATACCTTTAGCGGTACCTTTATCCAAAAGACAATCAGTATGACGATTAAAAAAGATGCAGCATCAAGTAAAATCACATTTTCAGCACCCATGATTGGAAGTAAAATTCCTGCAAGCAAAGGAGATATAATGTACTGGGCTGACGCCGATACCTGAATCATTCCACTTGCCACCTGATAAAATTCTTCTGGTATTAAAAGTGTGATGCAGGATGTGTAGGCTGGCACAGAAAGGCCTGTTCCGATGGAGCTTACTATCATGCAAAGGCAGATGTGCAGTATGCTTATGGCACCTGCCTCAAAATGAAGCAGGAAAAACAGCAGCACTATGCCAAACCCTGCAAGCATATTTCCGATAATCATTATCAATCTGCGACTGTATTTATCAGCCAGGGCTCCCGCCACTGGCCTGATTAAAATACTAGGTGCAACTGTGGAAAGGGTTATCAGTGAATAGTAGCTTGCCATACCAGTCTTTTGATAGATATCAACGCTTAAAGCAAAGCCTGTAATTCCTGTTCCTATAACTGATAGAAATTCCCCAAACCACAGCACAAAAAACTTTATTTTTTCGTTCATGCCATCAATCTCCTATCCTTAAAGAAGCCTACTGTCTTTTTAAAGATTTCTTCCATGCTGTCTACATGAAGTCGTTCCTCTACATTACAAAGCTTTTTAGCATTGCTGTTGTCGTAAGAAACATTTATCTCTTCTATTTCAGTTGGACTTAAGAATGGAAGAAGCTGTGCGCACACACTGCCCATATCCTCGGTAGCCTTGTCAGATACCTTTTTGTACCAATCCTGATAGGTAGCAAATTCAATATTGTAGCCACAGTCGTTAAGCCACTCTCTGATTAGCTCTGCAGAAATGTTCTGTCTCATGTTCAGGTTCACTGTGTGGTTGTTTTCAATGTCTGCTTTTGAAATGTCTACGATGGTATCTGCCAGCAAATCTACCGGTGTCATTTCTGATGGCACATTGCTGTCCATAAAGCTGTTTATCTCAACACAGGCTCTTACCAGCATCCATAGGAAATCCTTGGTCTGGCATGCTCCGTTTTCAGTGCAGCCTACGATTCTGCCTGGACGATAAATATTTACTTTAAGTCCCTGCTCTCTGGCTTTTCGAAGCAAAGCTTCTGCAACAAGCTTTGTCATTCCATAGCCACCTTGATTTTTAAGCTTTCCACAGTCTGGGATATCATCCTCAAGGACTTTGTTTTTTGCCGAACCATCAAATACAGAAACTGTGGATACATAATGGATAGCTTTTCTTTTTGCCTGTGCTGCAAGCTTTATTATCTCTGCCGTACCAAGCACATTTGCTGCTCTAAGCTGTTCATATGAATAGCCATAAAGGGCAATGGCGCCGTTGTGATATATCTCATCAACTGTGTTTGCAAGCTCAGCAAACTGGTTTTCATTTAGGCCAAGCAAAGGCTGTCCCAAATCACCGGCGATGGCCTTCACACGATGTAACTGACTCAGCACATCAATTCCATAGTATTTAAGATTTGAAGCTACACGCTCGAATGCCTTTACAGCATCCTCAGCTCTCACCAGACAATAAATATTGCAATCCGTTTTCTCTAATAATGACTTAAGCAAATATGCGCCTAAAAATCCTGTGGCACCTGTCAAAAGCACGTTTTCACAGGTGTTTGCATATGGAACACCTGCTTCAATAGCAAGTGGCATATCTAAATCCGCTTCCCAGCCCTCTGTTACATCAGCCTCTGCATTTTTAGGATTCGCATTTACGATATAGTCTTCCACAGCCTTGACTGTTGGCTTTGTAAAGAAATATCTGTATGGAACCTCTACCTTAAATTTTTCATTGATAAGATATGTAAGCTTGGTAACTAAAATTGAGTTACCACCCAGGTGGAAGTAATTATCGTATATACCGATTTTTTCAGTATTGATTGTCTGCCTAAAAATTTCCACAAGCTGCTTTTGAAGCTCTGTGGTAGCCTCTACAAATTCCTCACCTGAGCCTAGGCTTTCACCTTCAAGCTCCCTTAGCTTTCTTTCATCTACCTTGCCATTTGATGTAAGTGGAATAGCATCCACCTTTAGGAACTTGGCCGGAACCATGTAGTCTGGAAGTGTGTTTTTCAAATAGTTTGAAAGGTCTATGCTGTTAACCTTTGTTCCTTCCTTTATCACAAGAAATGCCACAAGTTCAAGTGAGCCCATGCCGTTGTCTTGCGATAATACACTTACTTCCTGAATAGTAGGATGGCTTAGGAGCCTTGTCTCTATCTCTCCGATTTCAATACGGAAGCCTCTGATCTGAACCTGCTTATCGATACGTCCTAAATATTCAAGCTCACCATCTGCGTTTATTCTTACAAGGTCTCCTGACCGGTATAGCCTTTCACCTGAAGCAAATGGATTATCAATAAACTTCTGGTTTGTAAGCTCCGGCAGATTTAAATAACCACGGGCCACACCGCTTCCACCTACTACAAATTCGCCCTTTACACCTGCCGGTACAAGCTGCATATTTTTATCTAATACATAGCCCTTATAAGTAGGCAGTGGCTTGCCGATTGTGTTTACACCATTTTCGATGATGTCTCTTGTAAGACGTCTAAAGGTAACGTGTATGGTGGTCTCTGTGATGCCATACATATTGATAAATTCTGTATCTTCGTAGCGACTTGCCCAGCCCTTTAATTTAGCGGTGTTCAGCGCCTCGCCACCGAAAATAATCATCCTTACAGAAAGCTCTTTATTTTCATAAGTAGCTTCTTCTTTATCGAGCACATAAAACGCTGATGGAGTCTGATTTAAAATGGTAACTTCATTTTCTACCAACATCCTTCTGAAGCGTTTTACATCTCTGGCCGCATCCTCAGATACGATGACAAGCTTTCCACCATTTAACAGACAGCCATACATTTCCCAAACTGAGAAATCAAAATTGTAGGAATGGAACATGGTCCACACATCATTTTCTGTAAAGTTAAATAGTGCTGCGTTGTCCTGAATAAGTCTGGTGACACTTTTGTGCTCCAGTAATACACCCTTAGGCTTTCCTGTTGTGCCTGAAGTGTAAATAATATATGCAAGCCCATTTGGATTGTAATGTGATGCAAACTCTTCAGACTCATTTTCACATTCCTTTGCCAGCTCTTTACAAGTGACAAGAGCCGGGGAGAGTTGCCTGTCACTTATAAAGTTCTCGCTGACAATGCATATTTTTGCATTACAATCCTTAAGCATGTAATCAATACGTTCTATTGGAAGGTGGGTGTTCATAGGAACATAGCATGCACCCGCCTTTAAAATTCCAAGGATAATTGCCAGACAGTCAATGCTTTTATCAAGGATAATTGCTACCTTATCCTCATCAGCTACACCCTTTTTTTTCAGATAGTTTGCAATTCGATTTGCCTTTTTATTTAAAGCATCATAGGTGATTTCAAATACCTCATCTGTAATTGCAATTCTGTCCTTAAACTGGGCTGCCTTTTCCTCAAACACCTGGTGAATAGCCTTGTTTGAAAGTGTCCCTTTATAGGTCTCATTCCATTCGTTTAACAAATATTGCTTTTCAGCATCTGAAATGTAGTCAGCCTCTACAATGCTTGTGTTTGGATTTTCGAGAACCCAGCTGCAAAGCTTTTCAATATTTTTAAGAAGACGCTTGATGGTGCTTTCCTTAAAGTAAAGACCGTTGTAGGTCATTATGAAATTGATACCTGAAGGGTTTTCCTTGACAAGCAGATTGTAGTCATATTTACCCCAGCCAAGGTTGTAATCCAATTCGCATATACGATAATCATTTTCCTCTACTCTGTAGTTATAAAGGATGTCAAACAAAGCAGTACGGCTCATATCGTTTTCCGGATTGATTTCCATAACCAGCTTGTCAAATGGAATAACACTGTGTTCCCTGGCATCATCCAATGTGTTGCCCACTATTTCAGCAATATCTATAAATGATTTATCCTCATCCAAATCATCACTTAATAAAACCAGATTTGACATAGGTCCCATCACCTGCTTCAAGCTCTCCTGCCGTTTATCGCAGATGCTTGTTCCAATGTTTATCTCTGAAAGATTAGAGTATTTCATAAGAATGATTTTAAATACTGTAAGGAAGAACTTTTCTTTAGAAATTCCATAACGGATACTAAACAGATTAAGCTCATCAAGTAGTTCCTTTGATAGTGGATATTGTTCTACAGCAGCTTTATAAATGTGGACTGCTGCACGCTTTTCATCAGTAGGGATTTCAAGAGCCTGAATCCTCTCATGGAGTCGTCCCTTCCAGTACATAACCTCTTTTTCGATTATGTCATCTGCCATGTCCTTTTGCTGCATAGCAAGCTCCTTATAGGTTTTGGCTTCAGACTCATCAGAGGCAACCAACATATCTGGATCCAGGAAGGCTCCAAGCAATGCTGTCATATCATCCTCATCATCCTCGGCATCTATATGAGGCTCCTCTCCGGCTTCAAGCTGCTGATACACCTGTAAAAATGCATCCTTGAACAGCTGTTTTGTTGTATCATCGCAAATCAGATGGTGGAGCGTAACAAGAAGATATGACTCACAAACATTTACGTTAAGCATGATAGCCTGAATCAGGCTGCCTGAAATACCTTTAATAAATGCCTCGTCATTAAATTTTAGAAGGGTATCCACTGCCTCGTCACAGGTCACATTTCCATTTTGCTTGTCAATAACACAAAATGGAATTGTCACATCCTCAGATATTTCCTGGAACACCTGATTGTCTACTGTTACAACTCTGGTTCTTAAGATTTCGTTTTGCTCTGCCAAAAAATCCAAGGTTGCCCTTACGGTTCTTTTATCAAAACCATCCTTTGCATAAAGTATCAAAGGAATGTTGTGATAGACAGGGCCACCCTCATATAGGCTGCCTCTTTCAAAGGCATCAATAAACCAGATTCTCTCCTGGTGATAAGATCCTACATATTTCATTACATTGCCTCCCAATATTGACCCTCTAAATTTAATTTATAGGTCTTCTTTTATGTCAGCCAAATTCGTATATACGTTTTCAACGATTCGACTCAGAATCAATTGATATCTTTCAAGCAATCGCTCCACAGTCTGCGGCTTAAACAGCTTGGTGCTGTATTCTAGTCTGAGACTATAACCATCATTTGTCTGAAGGAAGTTAAATACTAAATCATACTTGCTCTGCTTTGATTTGAAACTTACGACCTCTATTTCAGCATCACCCACTTGTACCAGCTTTTGCTCTGCTGTATTTATCTGCTGCACCATCACATCAAAAAATGGAGCTCTGGATGGGTCGCGCTTGATGTATTTATCCTCAACCATCATGGCAAATGGATAATCCTGATGATTGTATGCCTCAAGGGTTGTGCTTTTTACTTTGCTTAGCAAATCATCTACATTTTCACAGCCTTCCTGGTTTACTCTAAGTGGAAGTATGTTCAGGAAATATCCCACTAAATCCTTAAGCTTTGGATTATCGCGGCCTGCGATTGGAGTGCCTATTATGATGTCTTTTTGTCCGCTGTACATATTTAAAAGCAGATAAACCGCTGATAAAGTCACCATAAATACAGACACCTGTTTTTCATTTGCATAGGCCTGAAGCTTTTTAACAAGCTGTTTGTCAAAATCGATATCTATTCCTGCACCAACAACCTCTTTTTCTATTGGACGTTTAAAGTCGGTGTTCATGTTTAAGACTGGAATAGGATTTTTTAGATTTTCACTCCAGTATGTTTTTAAAGCATCCTTATTTTTCTGTAATTCCTTTTTCTGCCATGCCGCAAAATCAACATAGCGAATATTTTGCTTTTTGATTTCAGGAGCACTACCACTTAAATAGCTCTCGTATAGCCTAAGCATATCCTTTGAGAGCACATCAAATGACCATGCATCTGCGATGATATGATGAAGAGTTAAAATGAATAGGTGCTCATTTTCACCTGTTTGAATCAACTGAAATCTCACCAGTGAATCCTTCAACAAGTCAAATGGAGTTTCATACTCTTTATCAACAATTTCTTCTATATTTACATCTTTATCCACAAAGTCCTCGTACTTATACTCCTGCATAATCTCATCAACGGAGCTGAAGTACTGAACAGGAACTCCTTCAACAAGTTTGATTCTTGTCCTAAGAGCTTCATGCTTTTCTACAAGGCCTCTGATAGTCTTTTCAAAACACTCTGTATGAATGTTTCTTAAGATAAATGCTGACACAATATTTAAGGTGCCATTGTCATTTCCCATTGAAACTGTAGACCAGAGATTTTGCTGGTTGTAGCTTAGTGGGTAGAACTCCCTTTCACCAAGAGCCTCTATTTTATTTTCATTGTTATCAGCATTTTTCTGAGAAAGTAGTGCTTCAACATTTTTTGCTATCTGCCTTGGTGTAGGCTCGCTAAAGATTTTTGCCAGTGGAATATTTACCTTTAGCATCTGAGCGATTTTTGCCTCTAAAATAGTAGCTGACAGACTGTGTCCACCTCTTACGAAAAAGTTGTCTGTGGCTCCTATTTTTTCAGTATGAAGAATCTCTTCCATGAAGCTACAGATAGATTTTTCTATTTCTGTTTCAGGGGCTACATACTCAAGATTTTTCCCCAGATCAATAGCCTCTAAAGCTCCCTTATCCACCTTTCCGTTTTTGGTAACAGGTATGGTTTCAATATTGCAATAGCTAGTTGGAACCATATAATCTGGCAGACGTTTCTTTAGATTGTTCTTTAGCATCTCGTAATCAGATGCTTCGCCAACTATAAATGCACAAAGCTGCTTGTCACCGGCACTGCTTGTTTTTACGATGACTACCGCATCGGCCACACCAGGCTGCTGCAATAGCACAGTTTCGATTTCCTTAAGCTCAATTCTAAAGCCTCTGATTTTAACCTGCTGATCTGCTCTGCCTAAATACTCTATTTCACCATTTTCAAGCCATCTGCCTAAGTCGCCTGAGCGGTAAATCCTAGTGCCTAAAAGCTTTGACTCTACAAATCTTTCAGCGGTAAGCTCTGGCAGATTTACATAGCCTCTGGCAAGTCCCTCGCCTGCAACGCATATCTCGCCCACGATACCGATGCCACACAAGTTGTCACCGTTCATGATGTAGGTGTCTAAGGTAGGGAGTGGTTTTCCGATGTTGCTAAGCTCACTTGCAGCATCAGCCTCCAGGATTTCCTTGTAGGTTGTATGGACAGTTGTTTCTGTAATTCCATACATATTTATGATTCGTAAATACGGATTATTATTTTTGAATTCTATGGTTTTTGTAGGTTTTAAAGCCTCCCCACCTGTCACCAAATATCTAAGTGCTGGAAGCGGATTTTCTACAAACTGAATCAGGTTATATAGGGATGAAGGAACCTGATTTAGCACTGTAACCTTTTCTTCTTCAAGAAGTTTTGCAAAGCTTTTTGGAGCCTTTGCAACCGACTTTGGAACCAGTATCAGCTTTCCACCATAGAGCAAAGCTCCATATATTTCCCACACTGAAAAATCAAAGCAGGCTGAGTGGAACATGGTCCATACATCATTTTCACTGAAATCAAACTGGAACCTATCGTTAAAGAGGAGTCTTACCACATTTCTGTGAGGTATCAAAACGCCCTTTGGATTGCCGGTTGTTCCGGATGTGAAAATGACATAGGCGGCATCTGTCGGTGCACTTTTTAAAGCCTTGATATTCTGGATTTCTGCGTCAGATGCATTTGTTTCTTCACATACATTTACAGGTGTTACACCTTCTAGTTTTGTTGTATCAAACTTGTCATTTACAAGAACGAGAGTTGCCCCTGCTTTTTCAATCATGTAGTTGATTCTGTCTATTGGATAATCAGGATCCATAGGGATGTATGCTCCACCAGCCTTTAGGATGGCAAGCATTCCAACTATCAGTTCAATAGATTTTTCTATGCAAAGTCCCACCAGACTATCTGCCTTTACACCAAGCTTTTTAAGCTTTACTGCAAGCAAATCTGATTTCGTATCAAGGTCTTTGTAGGTGATAGCTTCCTCACCGATTTGAACTGCAATTCTGTCAGGATACTCTTCTACTACTTCCCTAAAAATATCTTGGATAGCTTTATCTGTAGGGTATCCACATTCATGATTTACAGACCACTTTAAGAGCTTTTCCTTTTCCTCTGAGAAGCAGATGTTAATATCCTTACATGAAATATCTGGATTAGCGATGACCTGCTCCATAATCAAAAGGAAACGTTCCTTGATGGCTTTCACATTTTCAGCTGTGAAAACCTGGCTGTTGTACATGAACTTAAGCTCTAATGCATCTGCTCCTGGTATAACTACCACATTTAAGTCATAGTTTGTCTGCTCGTTTCCAGCTACTCCAAGGATTTTAAAGCCACGATTTTTCACCGCCTCTTCACTGTTGATTGACTCATCATATGGGTAGTTTTCAAACACCATGATGTGGTTTATAAGGTTGTTTTTTAGCTCGGTACCTGATTGGATTTCTACCAATGATGAATACTCATACTGCTGCAGCTTTCCATAATTTTCCTGCATTCTGATTGCAAGAGACTTAAAGCTATCAGCCTCATTTGTATTTACCCTGATTGGGATGGTGTTTATGGTAAGTCCCACCATATTTTCAATTCCATCCACCGGCACATTTCTACCGCTTGAAACATAGCCAAAAACTACATCATCAGTGTAATTTGATTTTTGAAGCATCAATCCCCAGATGGTTTCAAACAAGAGGTTGACTGTGACTCCAAGTGTTTTGGCAAGGTTGTTAATGCCTTCGCCCAAGCTTCCATCAATAAACACGGACAGTTCGCTTGGACTATAGTTAAAGCTTCCAGTGCTTAAATCCTTTCCTTCCACAGTAAGGATATTTTTGTAATCTGCTAAATAATCCTTCCAGAACTCAATATCCTTTTTGTCCTTGCTCTTAAGCCAGTTTACATAGGTAGAAAACTCATTTCTTATATAGGTCTGCACCTTCCTACCACAGCAAATATCTGTGTAGATATTAATGAAATCCGAAAGGAGAATTCCTGTGCTCCAGCCATCCAAAATGATGTGATGCAAGGTCCAAAGAAGCTCGTATTTTCTATCGCCTGTTTTAACTACTGCAAATCTAAACAGCGGATCTCTTGCTAAATCAAATCCTTTTTTTCTTGTGCTGCTTAAGTAGTCCTCTAAGAATTGCTCCTGTTCCTCTGTAGATTTCTGAGAGATATCTATATATTCCGGAAGAATTTTTCTATTTTTAAGTACTGCCTGTACAGGCTCCTTTACGCCTACTGTGACAAAAAATGTTCTTAGAACCTCGTAGCGGTCTACGAGATAGGCGAGTGCCTCATCTATTGCATTTTTATTTATCTCACCTTCCAATGGGATGCGCTTTTGCACTATGTACATGCTGTCCCCATATAGTTTTGTGAATGCAAGCATTCCCCCCTGAAGGGGGGTCAGTGGATATATTTTTTCTACCTTTGCTTCCATTGATGCCTCCTGTTTACTAGCCGATAGAATCTGCTGCTTCTAGGATAAATGCAAGTTCATCCATAGATATTTCATTTGAGCCGAAATCGTCTGGTGTGTATTCAACTGATTTTTTGCCCAGACAATGTGAGCCAAGCTGAAGGAGACTATCACTTATGTGCTGCAACAGAGTCTCGATTTGCTCCTTGCTAAAATGTAGCTTGTTGTAATTGACTTCAAACACTAAACGGCCATTTTCAATAAATGAAACAATATCTAAAATGTAAGGGCGAGTAACCTCATCCCCGATTAGATTGCCATAATGCATATCTACCATTTCAAAATCGCCACCTAATTGAGTGTTATTAATGTCTCCAAAGAAGCTAAATCCAATCTCTGTATTTACATCCAAAGTGCCCTTGTATGGGCTCTCCTTCATATAGTTTAAAATTCCGTATCCAATTCCATGACTTGGAATTCTTCTAAGCATTTCCTTTGTGAATTTAATAAGCATTCCTTCATCTGCATAATCACTGTCTACAAGCACTGGGTAAAGTGAGGTGAACCAGCCAACAGTTCTTGTTACATCAAGATTTTTTCCTGCCTCTGCTTCTCTTCCATGACTTTCCAAATTGATGAAGTATTTGCTATCTCCACTCCATACACTCAGCGCCCTTGCCAAGGCACTGAGTAATATATCCTGAGTCTCGGTGTTGTAGGCCACGTTGACCTCAGTTGTAATCAAGGATGTATCTGTAGGGTTGATTGTAATGGATTGTTTTTCGTTGTTTTTGTAGGTGTTATCTACATCCCTGTTTACGTTTAGTTTTGCTGATGGACTTTGTACCAAATCGCTCCAGTATTTAATCTCATCTTCAATTCTTTCTTTATTCCAATAATCTTTTAGAGCTTCTACCCATGCTTTGACAGAATCAGTCTTAAGTGGAATGCTGTTTTCCTCATTATCTTTGAGCTGATAATATGAATGAATCAAATCATCCAGTATTATCTGCCATGAGATACTGTCAATCACCAGATGATGTGCACAGATAAAGATGAAGCAGTCATCATCATCTCTAAACATTACCGACTTAAATAGCGGACCATTTTCTACATCAAACGTCTCTTGAAGCTGATTAGCTTTTGCAAGCATAAATGCACTATCACAGCAACCAGCAGTTTCACACAATTCAAACTCAAATAAGGATCCTCCTATTCCATTTATTTCAGCGGTCAGCCCCTTTGGATTGAAGACTGTTCTTAAAGCGTCATGGTGTAGCACAACCTTTTGAAGCGCCCCTTCGAAATAGTCCTCATCTATGTCTGCATTTGCAGCTAAAAGCACCGCCTGATTCCAATGGTTATAATTTTCTGGATTATTATTCAAAAACCAGTTTTGGATTGGAAGAAGTGTAACCTCTCCGGTGATGATTCCCTGTTCTGCCACCTGGGTCATTTCCTCAACATAAGGCGCCAATTCTCTGATGGTCTGGTAATGGAAAATCAAATCCACCTTTGTGGTAAGGCCTGATTTTTTTAGCTCTGACACAACCTGAAGTGCCTTTATGGAATCTCCACCAAGTAAGAAGAAATTGTCAATTACACTAACTTTTTCAAGGCCAAGCACATTAATCCAAGCCTGGACAAGTGCCTCTTCCATTTCATTTTCTGGAAGTGCATTTTCAGCACCTTCATTTTCAATAGTTATATCTGGAAGAGCTCGTTTGTCTGCCTTTCCATTTGTTGTAAGCTTTATTTCATCAACTCTCACAAAGAATTGTGGAACCATGTATTCAGGTAAGCGCTTCAGCAGATATTCTCTAAGCTTGGCATTTTCCTGCTCATCCTTTGCCACATAGTATGCAACCAGATATTCATCTCCATTTTTTTCTCTGACTGCTGCAATAACATCAGTGATTCCTGCATACTCTCGCAATTTGCTTTCGATTTCGCCAAGCTCGATTCTAAAGCCTCGCAGCTGCACCTGTTCGTCTATTCTTCCCAAATATTCAAGCTCACCGTTTGGCAGCCATTTAGCTAAATCTCCGGAGCGATATATTCTCTCTCCCGGATTTACAGGATTGTTTACAAATTTTTCTTCTGTAAGCTTACTGTTATTCAAATAGCCTTTTGCTAAGCCTAGGCCTGCCACGCAAAGCTCTCCAGGAATACCAATGCCACAAAGCTCATCACCGTTTAAGATATAAGTCTTTAGGGTTGGAATTGGTCTTCCGATGTTGCTCGTATCTTTTTTAAGGTCAGCTGGTTTCAGCTCCTTGTAGGTAACATGTACTGTAGTTTCTGTAATTCCGTACATGTTTATTACCCTTACGTCCTTGTGGTTTTCACACCATTTTGCGATTTTGGTAGGCACCAGCTTTTCTCCACCAAATATCAGGTATCTAAGATTTGTCTTTTTGCCTGAGTCTACCTTGATGTAGTTGTAAAATGCTGATGGCACCTGGTTGAACACTGTCACCTTTTCCTCGGCAATAATGTTTGAAACTGCATAAGTGTCACGAACCACATCTTTGTCTAAAAGTACCAGACGACCACCGTTTAACAGTGCTCCGTACATCTCCCATACTGAGAAGTCAAAGCAGAATTCATGGAACATCATCCACACATCGTTATGGTTAAAGTCATATAAATTCCTGTCGTTGAAAAGAAGTCTCACCAGGTTGTAGTGGGAAATCACTACTCCCTTTGGATTGCCTGTTGTACCTGATGTGAATATCACATACAGGTTGTCATTTATAGTGTTTTCTTTCTTTAAGTTTTCACCTGTTCCTACGTAATTACGTACATCTGAAAGGTCAATAATTTCAACATTTCTTAAGCTGTCATCAAGTGGTAAGGCAATGCCTGCATCCGTTCTAACTATCACATCTGCATCAACCTGTTTTAGCATGTATCTGATACGCTCTGCAGGGTAATCAGGATTGATAGGTACATATGCTCCACCGGCTTTGATTATGGCAAGAATTCCGATAATCATTTCAAAGGATCTTCTAGCCACCAGCGGCACATAGGTGTCTAGCCCTACTCCGTATTCACGAAGCTGTCTAGCCAAAAGATTGGCCTTGGTGTTCAGCTCCTTGTAGGTCATATGCTTATCGCCAAAGGTCAGGGCTGTGTTAAGTGGATATTTACTAACTACCTCTTCAAACAGCTCTACTACTGTCTTTTGTGGATAGCCTATTTCAGAGATTTCCTGATTCGTAAATACGATATTCTTATCTGACTCTGACAAAAGGTTTATGTCTTTGATGCTGCTTCCCATGTTTGTAATCTGAGTCAAAATCAACTCATAATACTTCATAAATCTTTCCATGGTTTCATGGGCAAATAGATCTGTGCAATATTCAATCTGCATTGAAACCTTGCGGTTTCTGTTTATCACTGCAAGCTCAAAATCAAATTTTGCTGTTACGTCTTTAAGAGCATAATTTTCAAATTCTATCCCCTCTATTTCAACGCCTGAAACATCGTAATCGTGGTAGCCAAACACTGTATCAAAAAGAGGATTTCTGCTGGTATCTCTCACCAAATCAAGCTTTTCGATTAAATCATCAAGCTGATACTCTGAGTTCTCTAAAGCATCGGTCAGATAGCTTTGCACATCCCTGATGAAAAATGCTATGTTGTTATCAGACTCCACCTTATTTTTTAATGGCAGGGTATTTACAAACATGCCTATCATGTTTTGAAGCTCGTAGTGATTTCTTCCCTGCACCGGAGTGCCCACTACAAACTCATCCTGGCCTGTATATTTGTGAAGCAGCACCAGATAAGCGCTGTAGTAAACTGCAAACTCTGAAACATTTATGTTTCTTGCAAATTCTGAAATCTTATCCATCACCTTGGTATCAAGAATGGCTTCAACCTTGGCGCCATTATAGGTTTTGATAAGAGGTCTTGGATAATCTGCTGGAAAATCAAGAACTGGAATTTCATCCTTAAACTGCTCTAACCAGAATTTCTCCTGCTCTCCCTGGTTTTCCTCACTTAATCTGTCGTGCTGCCATGCTGCAAAATCTCTGTACTGAAGCTTAAGTGGCTCAAGCTCCTTGCCACCGCAAATCTGCATCAGCTCTCTAACAAATATTCCAAGTGATGTACCATCTGAAATAATGTGGTGCATGTCAAACATCAGATAGAAAACATTGCTGTTTTCTTCTACTACAGCTGCTCTGATAAGTGGTCCGTTTTGCAGGTCAAATGGCTTTACAAATTCTTTTATAACTGTGTCGATGCTTCTTCCTGAAAGCTTTTCATAGGAAACAGCGACTTCCATTGTTTCATGGACTCTCTCAATAATTTCGTCATCTACTACTTCAAAGGTTGTACGCAAGCTCTCATGGCGATTTACGATTTTTTCCATTGAAGCCTTTAACACATTGACATCAAAATTGCCTGTGATTTTCACAACATTTGGAAGATTGTAAATGGTGTTTCGCCCCATCATCTCATTTAAAAGATACATTCGCTTTTGTGCGTTGGTTACAGGATAGCTTTCTGCATCTTCAATATGGCTGATGGTGTCAGCATCATTTTCGTTTCCACTATTATCATCAATAAATGCGGCAATGCCTTTTATTGAACCATTTTCAAAAATCATTCCAAGTGGAAGCTCTACCCCAAACTGCCTTTGAACCTCACCAATAAGAGCCATAGAGTTAAGAGAGTTTCCACCTAGCTCAAAGAAGGACTGGTTCACATCCACCTGAGTCTGATTTAACAGAGTGCAGTAGATTTCATGAATGACTTCTTCGGTTTTAGTTTCTGGCAGTGCAACCTCTTCAGCAACTTCCACCTTGTACTGCTCAAGTACCTTATAATCAAGCTTGTTGTTTGGTGTCATTGGAAGCTTTTCAAGTGTAATGAGCTTGTTTGGAATCATGTACTCTGGAAGCTCTGCTGCAAGAGTCTCATGGATTTCCTTTTCCCAGTTATCTTCTGTTTCACTTTCTTCTGTTACGATAAATGCCTTTAATAGCTTTGCTGTATCATCGTTCTCAAATACTACTGCTGCATCCTTAATGCTTTCTATTTTTAATAACGCATTTTCGATTGCAGTAAGCTCTACTCTAAATCCTCTGATTTTTACCTGACGATCTGCTCTGCCAACAAATTCAATATTTCCATCAGCGAGTGTTCTTCCCAAATCTCCTGTTTTATAAATCAGGTCGTCCTCGCTATTGTTGAATGGATTTACGATGAATTTTTCCTGGTTCAGCTCATCATCTCTAAAGTAGCCTAATGTACGGTAAGGAGTTCTGATATGAATCATTCCTACAGCACCAACAGGGCATGGCTTTAAATTATCATTTAAGATAATTGCCTGTGCACCAGCTATAGGCTTTCCTACTGGAATTGCATTTTTTTCTATGTCTGTAGGAGAAATTCTATAAAAAAGCTTTGCAAGAGTAGTCTCTGTAGGTCCGTAAACATTTACCAGCTGAATTCTGTCGCCAAATACTTCGTACCAATCTCTAAGGGAATTTGGAACTATTTTTTCACCGGCAAGTAACACGTTTTTGAGACTACTGAAGGAATCCTTTAGGATGTTATCTGGCTTGATGCTTGCAAACAATGATGGTGTGCAGTGCATCAGCTCAATTGCCTCATCATTTAACCAGCCTATAAAGCTTTCCCTTGAGATGATGGTTTTCTTGTCATCAGGGATGCATAAAACGCCGCCTGCAAAAAGAGGTACAAGCACATCTCTCAAATATGGATCGTGGCAAATTGGAGTAAGCTGACTCACACGAGTTTTTTCTTCAATGGCAAACTCATTTATTTCCCATTCAATAAACTGAGCCAGGCTACGGTTCATACCAAGGATTGGCTTTGGTTTGCCTGTGGTTCCTGACGTGAAGTACAGATAAGCTCCGTCAGTAGGTAAAAGTTCAGGCTCCTCATAGTCAGTTGTTGCATCGAAAAACTCCTGATAGTCGATTCCGGAAATGGTCTCTACAGAGTTTAAAAGTTCATCTCCAATAGCACGATCATCTCTGATTAAATATGAGGCTCCACAGCTTTCAATCATTTCGTATATACGTTTTAAAGGATATTCCTGATCGAATGGAACAAATATTGCACCTATTTTCCAGATACCTATCATGGCTACAATAGCCTGATATTTATCCTCTAAAAGGGTTCCAACCAAATCTCCCTTTTCAACGCCTATGGCCTGTAATTTATTTGCCACCTTTGACGAATCATTATTCAGTTGTTTATAGGTATAGGAAGTTTTTTTGTATCTCACCGCCTCGCTTTCACCAAATAATTTGAAGGCCTGTGCCAAATAATCCTGAACTAATTCATACTTCATTACTTTCCCTCTCCTTAAACTCCCGCAACCTCAAATATATCCATTAAAATTCCTGTGGTTATAACAATGATTAACATGTCACTGTCATAGGGCAGGTTTAATTTGAAATCAGGCTGACTGTATTGCTTTTTTAATTCTTCAACGTATTCCGGATCAAAAATCCCCTGACTTTTTATCCTGTCGAAGTTTAATATTTCATTTATGTATTCATCATTTTGCTTTAGGATGTCCGAGCTTCCCGGGGCAACAAAAGCAAATTTTGGTCTTTTTACAATTTCCTTGGGAACTATGCCCTCTGCTATTTTTTTTAGGATGTATTTCTCGTCGTATCCCTTCAGCTTCATTTCAGACGGGATTGTCATAGCTGTTTCAATCACGTTGATATCAAGGATTGGATATCTGGCCTCAACAGAATGCCCCATTGCCATGCGGTCCCCATGGTCTGAAAGAAGATGATCTGAAAGTCTCATTTTAAAATCCAGATAGGAACGTTTCTGTAATAAATCCATATGCTCAAGCTTTTTGGTATCAACTACCTTTACCCTTGAACAATCAAAATCCTTTAGGCTGTCAACCAGCTTGTTTGAAAACAGCTTTCGTCTCTGGTCTAAAAAGCTTCCATGATTTTTTTCGTAGGTGTAACATGGGTCGCCCCAAAGGAAGTCATTTATTTCCATGTCCTCTTTGGTAAGCTGGCTCATTCTCTGTGCTTTTGAAGCCTCTCGCATTTTGTCGAATTTGTATCCAACATAACCGCCAAACAGCTCATCTGCACCTTCGCCTGTGAGAACTACCTTCATGTTGTTTTCGTGCACAAGGCCTGATAACACATAGGATGCAGTGTTATAGGTTTCCTTTAGCACGCTTTCTGAATAGTACACAGCGTCCTTTAGGTTTGAAACAATATCACCTATTCCAAATAATCTTTCATGGTGGATGCTTTTCACCTGCTTTTGAACCAGCTGCTGATATTTACGTTCAGAAATTTCTCTAGCTGTAAAATCAATGGAAAATGAATGTCTTATGGTGTCGCTGCCAACCATGTTTATTAGGGATGCAATGATTGAAGAATCAAGACCGCCACTTATGTAAAATCCCACTGGAACACTGGCATTTAGGCGATACCTTACTGCCTTTTCAAGCTCAGCCTTTAGTGCCTCGGCCGCCTCGTTTTCATCCTTGTATTTAATCTCTTTGTCGTATAAAAGATCCCAATATTCAGTGTTTGTTATCTCACCATTTTTGATAATGAGATAGTGACCGCTTTCCAAGCTGTTTATTCCTTTGAACACAGTTCTTGGAGCGATTATTCCCGGGAAGGAAATCATTTGGTCTATTGCTGTCAGATCAAGCTCCTTACTCACACCAGGATATTTAAGTAAAGCTTTTATCTCAGATGCAAATACAACAGCCTCACCAACTCTTGTATAAAACAGCGGTGCAATTCCTACCTGATCTCTTCCCAGGAAAACCAAATCATTTTTCTTGTCATAAAGGCCAATGGCAAACTGTCCATTTAATCTTTTAATAAAATCCGGACCGTACTGCTCATACATATGGGAGATAACCTCCACATCACACTGCGTATGAAAAATATGACCTTTGGCCTTTAGCTCATCTCTCAGTTCTCTGTAGTTGTAGATTTCTCCATTACATACTACAGTCACCGTTTTATCCTCGTTTTGCATAGGCTGCATTCCAGACTCAAGGTCTAGGATACTTAGTCTTACAAATCCAAGAATTATTCCTAAATCAGTGTGGTATGCACGGTCATCAGGGCCTCTATGGTAAAGAACATCCATCATTTTTTGAACTATCTCCACCTGACCTTCTACGTTTTTAGTTTTATCTATGATTCCGCATATACCACACATATTCTGCCTCTTTCTTAAACTATTAAATCTACTGCAAAAGGATTAATCATATCTGGACTTACTGTCTGCCCCAGGCTAATGTCTCCAAGCAACATGCTTTCATTTTCAACTGCTTGTGTAAGAATGGCTTTGTAGGCATCAATAAATCCTTCAATGGTGCTTCTGTAAAACAAATCATCTGCATAAGCCACCAGACATTTCAGGTGATTACTTTCCTCGTAGACCTCCATCTGCATATCAAACTTTGAAGTCTTGTAATCCAAATCACATAGGCTAAAGCTTGAACCATCGAAATTGAAATCCCATTTCACGGAATTTTGCATGATGAACATTGTGTCGAAAATAGGATTTCTGTTTATCTGTTTTGGAATGCCTAAATCTTCAACCAGCTTTTCAAATGGATAATCCTGATTATCAAAATCCTTTACAAAATCAGTCTTGAATTCTTCGATATAATCATAAATTGACTTGGCAGCTGTCGGATTACTTCTAATGGCAAGTGTGTTTAGGCACATTCCCATCATGCGTTGGAGCGACTCCTGTCTGCGGCCTGCTACCGCCATTCCTGTGACGATTTCATCGCTTCCTGTGTAATGGCTTAAGAGTACGTGATACATACTCATTAGCACCACATTTAAAGTGGTTTTATGATTGTTAGCTTTTGCCCTTAGCTTTTTGGTAAGCTCCTCATCAATTGAAAAGAATATTACTTCGCCCTTTCCTGTCTTATGTGCAGGTCGTGCAAAATCAAGTGGAAGCTCTGGTGTATTTTCAAAATTCTCGAAACGCTTTTTCCAGTACTGTCCCTGATTTTCAATTGTTTTAGAGCTTAAGAATTTATTATGCCAAGCGGCAAAATCCCTGTATTGCAGTTTTGGATTTTCTAGTTTTTCTCCGTTATATATAGTGCTTAAATCTTCAAACAACACCTGCATGGACACACCATCAAAAATGCTGTGATGGAAATCGCCCAAAAGGTATGTCTCATCATCTGGTGTTTTTACCAGTTCCACTCTAAAGAGTGGGAGCTCATTCAAATCGAAAGAAGTAATAAATTGGTTGAAGTACTCTGTAATGGTATTAAGGGTGTTAATGGTTTTTATTTCGTATTTGAATGGCTCCTCAACTATTTGGTAAACAGTTCCATCGCTGACAGAAAATCTGGTTCGCAGGATTTCATGCTTTTCGATAATCTCATTAAATACCTGCCCTAAAAGCTTTGTGTCCACTCCCTTTAGCTTCACAGCAAATGGAATGTTGTAGCTGACACTGCTTTTGTCCAGCATGTGAGCAAATACCATTCGTTTTTGGGTTGGGGACGCTTCGTATCTGCTACTTTTTTCTGTCTTTTCAATCTTGTATTCAAAATTGGTATCAGTACTTTGTTCCTGATTTTCCAAATAGTTGCATAGGGTTGAAATAGTTGGATTCTGGAAAGCGATTCTAAGTGGAATCTCTAAATCCAATCTTTCATTTGCAAGGGCACACATTTTGGCCAGCTTGATGGAGTGACCGCCTAACTCAAAGAAGTTGTCTGTGGTGCCAACAGTATCTACACCAAGCACTTCTTCCCAAATGTCTGCAAGAGCTTCCTCCAGTTCTCCATTTGGTGCCACGTAATCGTCATTTATGATAAGCTCTGGCTTTGGAAGCTTTTTCTTATCAACCTTGCCATTTACGTTTAATGGCAGCTCCTGCAATTCCACAAAATAGTTTGGAATCATGTAGGCCGGAAGCTTCTCGCGAAGTGATTTTTTCAGCGCTTCGATTTTTATTTGTCCACTTGGAACATAGTAGGCACAAAGGTAAGCTCCCAGCTTTTCATCCTTCGATAGCACTACTATCGCTTGTTTTATTTCATCAAATGACAGGATTGCCGATTCGATTTCTCCAAGCTCTATACGGAAGCCTCGGTATTTTACCTGATCATCTACTCTGCCACAGAAGGCTATTTTGCCATCTGTCATGTATCGACCTAAATCACCGGTGCGATAAAATCTTTCGCCGGTTTTATCCACTATGAATTTCTGGGCAGTTAACTCAGGGTTATTTCTGTATCCCTTTGAAACACCTTCGCCACCGATTAATATTTCACCGGCAACACCTACAGGATTTATGTTTCCATCCTCATTAACTATTCTTACCGTAGTGTTAGAAAGTGGCTTTCCGATTGGTATAATTTCCTGCTGTAGCAGATCTTCATTTATATCCCAGTAGGTCGCAAAAACTGTTGTCTCTGTAGGTCCATAAATGTTGGCAACTTTTCCTGAGCCTATTACTTCAATGGCCTTTTTAACATGCATTACTGATGCTCTTTCGCCGCCAAACAAAATACGTCTTAGCCCCTTTAGTCCCTCTGGTTTTATGTCTATCAGAGCATTGAAAAATGCTGTAGTGACAAACATGATAGTGACCTTTTTGCTTTCGATTTCATCTATCAGCCTTGGAATATCCAGCTGAAGATTTTTGCTGACTATCACAAGTCCAAGTCCGTTTAGAAGAGTGTAGAAAAAATCAAATATTGATGCATCAAATGCGTAGCTTGAAAGGCCTATTAGCCTGTCGTCATCCTTTGCATCCGCGTAGTTAGTGTGTCGCATAGTCCTAAGGACATTTCTGTGACTGACCTCTACACCCTTTGGAATTCCTGTGGTACCTGAGGTATATATGATGTATGCACTGGTGTCCGGTGCCACTTTAATGGCAGGACGTTTCGTATCTTTCTCGTAGCAATCCTGGATTAACATGGCTGGTAAGTTTTCTACCAAGTCTGTATTCAGATAATCATTTCTATCCCATATGATTGCTGTACATTTACTGTCATTTAAAATAAATTCTTTTCTGGAATCTGGTATTTCTGCATCGACTGGAACGTAGGTACAACCTATCTTTAAGATTCCAAGTATTCCGGCAAGCATATCAAATCCCCTGTTACAGATGATTGCCACCTTGTCCTTTGGCTTGACGCCATTTTCTATCAGGGTGTTTGCAACTGCGTTGGCTTTGTTATCAAGCTCTATGTAGGATAGGGTTTTATCTCCCATGAAAAGTGCTGTTTTTTCAGGGTGGGCATCAACCTGATTTTCAAATAAATCTATGATTGATGACTCTCTTTCAAATTCAGTTTTTGGCGGATTGAACCTATGTATTATCTGCTCTCTTTCCTCTGCCTGGACCAGCTCAATATCCTTTATTAATGTCTCAGGTGAGGCAGCTATGATGCCTAGTGCCACCTTAAAATGATTTACAAACTGCTCTACAAATTCATGCTCAAACAGGTGACTGCGATAATTTATCCAGCCTCGGATTTTTCCCTTTAATCTATTTAATTCAATTTCCATCTCGCTTCGACAGAACTTTGATGGGATTTCCTCAAAGCTCATATCAAGACTTTTTATTTCAATATGATTTTCAGGATCTTCCTCATAACTGAAAAGTATCTGATGCTCCAAGCTTTCATTTTCATAGACCATCAGCTCCTCTCTATGCTGATAATCCTTTAGGAACTGCTGGTATAAATCCTTGCAATATTCAATGGTGGAAACCTCTGGTCTTATTTCTGTTTTAATTGGAAGAGCACTGATAAAGCATCCTATAAGTCCTGCTATTTCGGCATTGTCTCTTCCCGAAGTAAGGACTCCACATACCAAATCTTTCTGACCTGAATATTTATACAGTGTGATATAAAACGCTCCAAGCAACAGACTAAATAGAGTTATCTTTTTTTCTTTAGCAATGACCTGTAGCTGACCTACTCTTGCTTCATCAATTTCAAAATTAATGCGACTACTTTCATGGTCAAGCTGTTTTAATCCACTGCACCTGCTGAAAAACTCAAGCTGAAAATCTGTGCCGGATAATCTGTCTTTCCAATAGTTGGCGTTTAGCTTTTCATCTCTTAAACTCTTTTGCCAGAGACTGAAATCACCGTAGGTAATTGTCTCTTTAGGATTTTCGATGGTTTTGTTTTCAAGGCCTGCCTCGTAATACTGAATCAACTCCTTGAAAATGATGCCTGTGCTGGCACCATCTGCCAGGAGATGGTGGATGACAAGTACTATCATCCACTCTTCATCTTCAAGTTTTATTGCATCCACTCTATAGGCTGGAGCATTCTTCAAATCAAATGGCTTGTCTCTTTCGCTTAGAATAAAATCATTTGCTTCATCGCGGCGACCTGAATAATCCACAATACCTATGGCAAAATCTGTAGACTCTAAAGTCCTGGCAACCGACTTGCCTTCCCTTTCTTCAAAAACAGTCCTTAAGATATCATGCTTTTCTACCAGCAAATCAAAGGCTGCAGAGAAAGCTTCTAAATTTAGACTACCTTTAATTTTTGCAATACCACCAATGTTATAGATGGTGTTGTGGTTATACAGCTTTTCGACCATCAGAATACTTTCCTGATTGTAGGAAACCTGGTACTCCTTGTTATTTGCAGGATCATGCTTTATTAAATTGTTTTCATTCTTTGCTGCTGCAAGTTTTTTCTCTCTCAGCTTCTTCAAAAGAATGGCTTTTTGTGCTTCTGTTAAACCATTTAATCTATCATCCATCTGCGCTTACCCCGCGATTTCTTCTCCTGTTTCTAACTCAGAAATAACTTCCTGTAACAGTGCTTCAAGCTCGTCATCAGATATTTCTTCTGCAAGCTCTTCCACTGTATCAAGCTCAAGTATTGACTGAACCTGAGACTGTACAAACTGTCCTAACTGAGCGATAGACTCATTGTTAAGTAAATCTACGATAGTTATCACCGCACCTGTATTCATCTCGATTCGGTTCTTAAGCTCTGTAGACATCATTGAATCAATGCCAAGCTCGTTAAGTGAAACCTCTGACTCAATTTTTTCAACTGGTAAATGTAATACTCGTCCAACCAACTTTTTAACTGTGGTTAAAACAAATTCCTCTCGCTCCTGGTCTTCAAGTGTCTTAAAGGTTTCGTTAAACTGAGCCAACACTTCTTCATCTGTAAGAATCAAATTATTTCCATCACTTGCACCACCTCTTAAGTGATCAAGATATGGATTTGAGTTTCTTGAAACTGAATCAATTACCTTCTGCCAGTCAGCCTCAACCACAAGGGCATAAGGAATATTTTGCATAATTATTCGTTCCAAAGTGCATACTCCATTTATAGGTGAAATTGGAGTCATACCCTTTTTGATGTAGGTTTCCTGAAGGCCAAGCTGGCTAATCATTCCTGCATCCCATGGGCCCCAGGCAACGCTTAAAGCTGCAAGTCCCTTTTGTCTTCTGTACTCAGCAAGTCCATCTAAAAATGAATTTGCTGAAATATAGTTAATCTGTCCTGTTGCTGTAACCATGGCGGTGATAGATGAGAACATTACAAAGAAGTCAAGTGGCTGCTTTTCAAACTGCTTGTGAAGCACCCAGTTTCCGATTGTTTTAACATCATATACCTGGTGGAATGTCTCCTTTGGCATCTCGGTCATAAGCATGTCTTTGACCATTCCAGCTGTGGAAATGATGCCTCGGATTTTTCTCTTTAGCTCAGTATTTTCCTTGAAGAAATTATTTACGCTTTCTTCATCAGCCATGTTTAGATTTACAGGTACTACCTCTACACCTTGCGTCTCTAAACCTTTTACAAATGCTATTCTTGCCTTTGTTCTTTCATCATTTTCAGGACGTTCCCAAAGAGCTTTTGCTGGAACTGTATTTCGTCCAACAAGCACTAAACGTTTTGCACCCTTTTCAACCATCCAGTTTACAAACAACTGGCCAAGCTCTCCGAAAGCACCTGTTATCATGTAATAATCATCAGCACTAAAGCTTGTAGGGAATGGCTTTGTGAGAGTTTCGATGTTGTTGAGTCTTCCCACATAGCGTTTGCCATCTCTGTAGGCCAGCTGGTCTTCCTCGTCACCGTATAATAAATCCTGAACCAGCTGATGTACTCCATCCTCTGAATCCGTATTTACGATATCAGCTACACCTCCCCAGAAGGATGTGTTTTCCTGATTTCTAAGAAGTCGAGCTACGCCCCATGCTGGTCTTTGAAGGATTTGACCTTCATCTCCTGGTACAACATTTTGTGCTCCAAGTGTTACTGTAAAGATTTTGGTCTTATTTACTCCAAGTGCTTCAAGTGCCTTTACAACACTGATAAATGTGTAAACACCTGTATCTCCTACCTCTAAAATAGTTGATTTTGAGATGTCCTCATTTCCCGCAAGATTTATATTTAAGCAGTCGATAATTCCTTCGATTTCAGAAATGCTTCTAACTGCTGCAATAGCATTTTGCATATCCTCATCGCTGTCTTTTGTTAATGTTATGCGATGATTTAAAAGCTCTTCTTTGTATTCATCCGAATACGTAAATACGTAGCAGTCCACATCTTCAGCCTTAAGTTTTTCAGCAATCATCCTACCGATGCCCTTGTCGTCCTCAAGGAGTATCCATGGGTTTGTACGCTTACTTTTTCTTACAAGCTCCTTTTCCTTCCAGGTGAACTCATAAAGCCATTTATCAATAGTCTGTGTAGATGGCTTTTTATTACTTGCCTCAAGCACATTTACCTTGAAGTTTTCGATTCTGGCAATGCACTTATAGTCCATGGTGTACAAAGAAATATCGCTGATTGAATAGTCATGTGTGTTTTCCTTTATTTCGCATAAAGCCCACATTTTTTCTTCAATTTTTCCATAGACACTAAAATGTCCTACTCCAACAGGAAGTCTAAGTTCACTGTTTGTATCCTCAAAGCTTGTGGTAATCACCGTCTGGAAACAAGCATCTATCACTGCAGGGTGTATAGTGTAATCATTCTGCTCTGCAATCACTTCCTGGTTTAGCTTGAGAAGTGCAATTGCTTTGTCTTCGCAATTAACCAGCTGTTCCATATTTGCAAAATGGTTTGTGTAGAAAAAGCCCATTGCTTTGAATCTCTCGTAGATGCCTTCGTGCTGATAGCTTCTAAGCTTTTGCTTGCGTACCATGGCCTCAACTTCATCCACAGGCAGATCAAAGCCTGCTGCACACATCTGAGATTGTCTGTATTTTCCCTTTGCTACAACTTCCTTATCTGCCACATTGTAAATCGTGAAAGATGGATTAGTCTCATCCAAAACAATCTGTAATCTTGTGGCTTTATTAGGATTAATAAATGTAGCTTTAACAAATTTGATATCCTCTAATTCATAGTAGCCTTCACCGTAAAGCTGCTTTGCAGCCTCCATAGCCATTTCCATATAGCCTGCTGCAGGGAAGACTGTGTTCCCCTGAATTTTATGGTTTGGTATAAATTTTAAAACCTGTTCATTTAGCTCAAGCTCCCAACAAGGTGTTACGCTGTGAACCTTGTGTCCCAAAATGATATGGTCAAATATTCCAAGTCTTCTTTTTCTGGCATCCTCATTTTCGAGCCAGTATTTTTCACGCTGCCATGGATAAAATGGGAGCTTGATATAGTTTCCTTCTGTAGGATAAAAACAATCCAGGCTATTTGCCGCTCCAATAGTGAACAACGCTCCGAAGGCACCATAGAAGGTCTCTGTCTCATCCACTTTTCTTTTAAGAGAGGAAAATGTATTGACTTTTAGCTTTTTATCGTCTGCTAGCTGATTAATGTAGTTTGATAAAGTTGGATGAGGACCAATTTCTACAAAGGTATCAAATCCATCGGTTAGCATATTGTTAATTGCATCAGCAAATAGCACTGTCTGTCTTACATTCTTCCACCAGTAAATATTTGAGCTCATGTCTGTAACAAGTTGACCTGTAACAGATGAGTATAGAGTTACTGTTGGATTGTTAAGCTTTACGTCAGCCACACCCTGATTAAATTCATCTCTGATTTCTTCCATGTAGTGGCTGTGGAATGGTACATTTACACGTAAAAACTTATTAAATATTTTGTTTGCAGTAAGCTCTTCGCTTATCTCAAGCAAATCACTTTCTTCGCCTACTATAGTCAAACCGCTGTTACTGTTAATCGCCACAATATCAACGCTGTCATAACGGTCTATATATTCCTTAACCTCTGATAATGTCAGACTCACAGCAAGCATCTTTCCTTTTCCTGTAAGTCTCTGCTGTAAACTGCTTCGGTAGAAAAGAATCTTGATAGCATCCTCAAAGTTCATCACTCCGGCACAATAAAATGCTGCTATTTCACCGGCACTGTGGCCAACTATTGCATCTGGCACTATTCCCTTTGATTCCCAAAGCTTTGTGAGAGCAACCTGAATTGCAAAGTTTGCAGGCTGAGCCACCTTGGTTTCTGCCATTTTGGAATCTTCCTCAAACTTCATCATTTCCTCGTAGAGTGACCAGCCAGAGTACTTTTTGAATTCCTCATCGCATCTTAAAATTTCGTTTTTGAATACCTCTTCTCTTGCCATCAGGTCGCGTCCCATACGCCACCACTGAGGACCCATTCCTGTGTAAACAAAGGTGATTCCATTTGTTTTTTTCTTTTTATTTTTCTGAACTAAAAGGTTTGGTTCATCCCTTAGATAGTCATCAAATTCCTTCAACAGCTGCTGTCTGTTTGCTGCCATAAACGCAAGTCTGTGATTATGTCTATCCCTTTTATAGGACATGCTATATCCCAGGTCATACGTATTTACGTTTTCGTTTTTCTCTACAAGCTCCTTATAATTTTCAACATAATCCCTAAGTGCAGCTTCTGATCTTGCAGTGATAGGGAAGAGTCTGATTTCATCCTTATGGTCTGAGTTAATTACTTTTTTCTCTGGAGCTTCAGCCAAAACTACATGGCTGTTTGTTCCACCAAATCCAAATCCGTTTACACCTGCAAGCGCCACACCCTCGGTCTTAGGCCACTGCTGCAGAGTTTTTGATACGCATATATTTTTCTCTTCCAAGTTAATCTTTGGATTAAGCTTGTTTAGATTTAGATGTGGTGGAATCTCTTTTTTTGTAAGACAAAGTGAAGTCTTGATGATACTTGCAACACCTGCTGCGCCTTCTGTATGTCCGATGTTTGTCTTCAAAGAACCAACGATACATGGCTTATTTGCATCTCTTCCTTCAGACATGATTTCAGAAATAGCTTCTGCCTCTAAAGGATCACCTACTGATGTTCCTGTTCCATGCATTTCCACATACTGGATATCCTTAGCATCTACTTTTGCACTTTTTAATGCTGCTCTGATTACTTTTTTCTGAGCCTCTGGATTTGGCACTGTGATAGAGCTGGTGTGTCCATCCTGGTTTACAGCACTGCCTAAAATCACTGAATAAATGTTATCATTGTCCTTTATCGCTTCAGCCAAAGGCTTTAAAACTACCACGCCAACACCTTCACCGCGAACATAGCCATTTGCCGATTCATCAAAGGTCTTGCATTTTCCATCTACCGAAAGGAAACCGCCCTGAGATTCTGCAATTGTGTACTGAGGTGCCATGTTAAGTAATACTCCACCGGCTAAAGCCATCGAGCATTCACCATTTCTGATGCTTTGGCATGCCGTATGAATTGAAACAAGTGATGAAGAACAAGCTGTATCAATAGCCATACTTGGGCCAGTAAAATCAAAAGCGTATGATATTCTGTTTGCAACCATTGTCATCATGGCTCCAGTTGCTGTATGAACATCAATCAAATCGTAATTTTCACTTCCAAACTGAAGAATTTTGTAGTCGAGTGTGAATGCACCCATATACACGCCCACGTCCTTGCCGGCACATTTTTCAACTACAATTCCTGCATCCTCCATAGCTTCCCAGCTGGTCTCAAGTAAGAGTCTTTGCTGTGGATCCAAAAATGGGGCTTCTCTTGGTGTGATGCCAAAAAATTCAGCGTCAAATTCGTCTATGTTATCTAAGAAACCGCCATACTGGCTTACTGTCTTGCCTTTATAATTTCTGTTTTTGTTGTAGAAGCTTTTTCTATCCCATCTGTTTTCAGGGATTTCAACTACCACGTCTTTACCATTTGCAAGAACATCCCAAAACTTTTCTACATCGTTGGAACCACCTGGGAATCTGCACCCCATTCCGATTATTGCTACAGCATCCTCATGATTCTTGTAAAAATTACTATTATCGCTCATTTCTTATTCTCCCAATATCTTTAAAGCCAAATTTAATTTCCTCGTTATGTCTTAGAAATTTCTAAAACGTATATATCTCTCTTTTGCGATTTGATCTGGATTTATACCCTCATATTTCATCAAAAATGAATTAATATTCATGTCTAATTCCTTACAAATACCAGCCATATTTTCCACTGTAACAGGAGTTTCCTCGTCGATGATTCTGTCGATAATGCCAAGCTCCAATAAATCTCTTGCACACATTTTCATCCTGTTTGCTGCCTCAGGTGCTCTGGAATTGTCCTTCCAGATAATACTTGAATAGCTCTCTGGAGTAAGTACAGAATACACTGCGTTTTCAAGCATCCACACCTCGTTACCAATTCCAAGAGCAAGGGCGCCTCCACTTCCGCCTTCGCCGATAATGATTGATAGTGTTGGTGTTTTAAGTGTGCCGATTTTATTTAGCACATTTGCAATGGCAACACCCTGTCCGTTTATTTCAGACTGTTTTCTGCAATCAGCACCGATGGTGTCGATGAAAAAGACAATTGGTCTGCCAAATTTTTCTGCCTGTTCAGCCAAACGCATTACTTTTCTGTAACCCGATGGAGATGCCATTCCAAAATTTCTGTAGAGGGCATCCTGTATGTTTTCCTTGCCCTTTTGATTTCCGATAACCGTAACAGGTCTGCCGTGGAAGGAAGCTATGCCGCCGATGATGGCATGGTCCTCTCCACCAATTCTGTCCCCGTACAACTCGTAGAAATTATCAAACAGCTTGTCGATATAATTTCTACAGGTTGGACGCTTCTGACTTCTGGCAATTTCCACCGTTTCCCAAGCGGTTCTTCTGTTTGTTAAATCAAGACTTCTTTTTTGCGATTGTCTCTTTCTAAAGGGGATTTTTCGCTTCATGCCAAACAGCTTTGGAAGGTTAATTTTTCGCTTATGCATATCCAGTAAAAATATGAGCTTGTCTCTAAGCTCCTGCCTGGTCACTACATCGTCCACATATCCATGGGACTTTTGGAACTCAGCTGTCTGAAAATCATCTGGGAGCTTTTCACCTGTATTTTGTTCAACAACTCTTGCACCAGCAAATCCAATCATGGCACCTTTTTCTGCTAAAATCACATCACCAAGCATTGCGAAACTTGCCGTAACTCCGCCCATTGTAGGATTTGTTAAAACAGAAATATAAAAACCGCCTGCGTCGTTAAATACCTTTACAGCATTTGCAGTTTTCTCCATCTGCATCAGAGAAATCATCCCTTCCTGCATTCTGGCTCCACCGGAACAACAAAACAGAATGACTGGAAGCTTTTTTCTTGTTGCAATCTCGAATAGTCTGGTTACTCGTTCACCAACTATATATCCCATGCTACCCATCAAAAATCTTCCGTCCATGACACCGATTGCCACATCATGTCCACCAATTTTCATTTCACCGATTGCTATCGCTTCGTCCAAATTGTATTTAGCAGACATCTCGTTAATTTTTTCTTTGTAGGCCGGATCCTTTACCTGAGTTGGATAATCAATCTCATGCTTGAATTCCCTAAAGGTGCCTTTATCCTCCAGGCTCTCTATACGGCGATAAGCATGAACTCTTAAGTAAGCACCGCAGTTAGGACAAATTGAATAATTGTTTTGAACCACGATTTTTTCAAATGTGGTTTTGCATTTTTTACAGGTTCTGTACTCTTGGCCCTCCATTTTATTCCTCCTTAAAAACCTTAGGCTTCAGCCTTTTCCCAAAGTTTTTCGAACCGGTCCGTGATTTATTAGCAATCCGTTCACAGTTTGTTCACAAATCGCTTAACGTTGTTAACACATTAAGTGAAAGAGTGTTATTTGGTCAACACAATTTTGAGTATTATTTGATTTTTGTACATCATGGTGGAAAAATCTTGATTATTTTTCGTAAAACATCTACAAAAGGGTCTATTATCTGCTTATTCTTTGATTATTTTCCTCTGAACTCAATCAAACTTTTACACTTTAACCGAATAAAGGATGATTTGATGTGATTGTTTTACTGCATCTCAATCATCAACTCAATCAAAAATGGGCATTTTTTATTCCAAATTGCGCGCAATCCATCCCTTGACATTTTCGGAAATTTTTCGTAATGCGAAAAAACAATTGCGTGTGATTGTTTTTATTGCCTAGTTTTTTTGTGTCCAAATTGTGAAAAAAGTACAAAAAAAGACCCTTTATTGGGTCAAAACGTCAAAAAAGATAAAATTCGATCATAAGTATTTACAAGAAGACTTTTTCACTGTAAAGTATGAGTATAAAAAAATTATTTGTTCGGATTGTTACTGTTCGGCAGGCAAGACTGAATCAACCCTAAATCATCTTTGATGGTTTTTGTTTTTATCTTTGGGATTGGTTCAGTCATTTTTTTTGCAGAGAATGAAGTATGAAGATTAAAAAGATTTTAAACCACAACGCAGCCCTGGCAGTTGATAGTGCCGGGAATGAAATAGTTTATACTGGTTGCGGCATCTGTTTTCGGAAGAAAGCAGGTGACCCGTTAGACGAAAGCAAAATCGAAAAAACTTTCGTCATGGAAAAACCATGTAGACAATTTGAAAAATTGGTTTCTGAACTTCCATACGAACAAATTCAAGTAGCAGATGAAATTATTAGATATGCATCTGACACACTAAATAGACGTCTCAGCAAAAACATTTATATCACATTAACCGATCACTTAGGTTATGCAATCCAACGAGCCGAAGAAGGCACATTTTTAAAAAACAAACTTCTTTGGGATATTAAAAATTATTACAAAACAGAATTTAAAATCGGATGTCACGCTCTTGAGATTATAAAATCAAAGCTTGGCATTGAACTTCCAGAAGATGAAGCAGGATTTTTCGCACTTCATGTAGTCAATGCTGAATTAGATGGCAACATGCATCATACCGTTGCCACCTCAGAGGTAATAAATGACATTGTAAGCATTGTCAAATACACATTTAAAACTCAGTTGGATGAGGACTCCCTCTCCTTTGAGCGATTTGTAACTCATCTCAAGTATTTCTTACAGCGAGCAGAGCGCAGAGAGTACTACCCTTCGGATAGCCGCGATTTATATTTATCCATGAAGGATAAATTTCCAGCCGCTTTTAAATGCGCCAGTCGCATTAAAAGCTACATGGAATCCAGATACCCAGATGAGATAACAGACGAGGAAATGCTTTACCTAGTAGTTCACATTTCCCGTATCACAGATAGAAGATAAGTAACTGATAATTAGCTAAGGGATAGTTACGGCGTAATAGTCGGCTAAACCCGTACAGAGTCATAGCATGTCTATGGCTCTGTGCGGGTTTTTCTTTTAAGGAGAAAGTAGATGCACGGTAAGTATAGTAAATTAGCTACACTCATTATTGAACATTTAGGCGGAAGCAAAAACATCATCAGTGTAACCCATTGTCTTACTAGATTAAGATTTGCTTTGAAGGATGAACGAAAAGCAGACACCTTTGCATTAAATAATACTGATGGAGTTGTTACCGTCAGACAATCTGGCGGCCAGTATATGCTTGTAATCGGAAGTCATGTTTCAGAAGTATATGACGCCGTAATTGAGGTGGGGCATCTGGAAGATTGTTCAAATTCTCCAGATGAGATACATGCGCAAAGTCATAGTAAACTACATGCATTGTTTAATTATTTCATAAGCGTAATCACCACAGTGTTCACTCCTTTTCTGGGAGTCTTTTGTGCTTGTGGACTTGTAAAAGGGCTGATGTCTCTGCTACTTGCCGTAGATGTTCTTACAGAAACAAGTGGAACCTACATCTTTTTGTATTCCTTGGGAGATTCCATTTTCTATTTTCTCCCTGCGATACTGGGTGTTACCTCTGCTAAAAAATTCAAGCTTCCGGAAATAGAGGGATTGGTTATCGGTTTAGCTTTAGTCTATCCAAATTTAACAGATAAATCCTTTACCGGTGGTTCACTTTTTGGAATACCTGTAATAATGCCCCCCTCCGGCAATTACACTCAATCAGTTATTCCTATCATACTTGCAGTTGCTTTTGCTGCATGGTTTGAAAACAAAATCGTCAAAAAAATTGTACCTGACGCAATACGACAATTTGGAATACCACTTGTTACATTATTTGTAACCTTTTGTTTAACATTATATATAATCGGTCCTCTTTCAAGTGGACTGACTTATGTTTTGTCAGTTCTATTTAACACTATCAATAATATTAGTCCTACCCTTGTCGGTGGATTAGTAGGCTACTTCTGGCAGATACTTGTTATGTTTGGACTGCATTGGTCGCTAGCAGCAGTTGCCCTTACCAACCTGACCACATCTGGGCAGGACACTATACTCGTGGCAATGACTGGTGCCAGCTTTGCATTAGCTGGTTCCTGCATGGGAATTATGATGAAAACAAAAGATCAAAGACTTAAATCCCTAGCACCAGCTGCTATTATTTCAGGCCTTGTTGGTATTACTGAACCAGCTATGTATGGTCTGACACTTCCAAAAAAGGCTCCTTTTTTCAGAGCCTGTATAATCTCGTCAGTTGCAGGAGCAATCCTTTGTTCACTGGGTGTCAAGGCTTATCGCCTTTCAGGTATTGGAATTCTTTCCTATCCTGAATTTGTAAACAGTGATGCAAATGATGTTTCTGGAACAATAATAACCATTTTTGTTACTTTACTTTGCCTTATTGTGGGATGGGTAGTGGAGCTTATCTGTTACCAAGATGAGAAAAAATCTACATCAAAACCCCAAGCTACAGATTTATCTCCTGAATTAACTAATGTAGCACTCCCTATCGAAACCCCTAAACACGAAGTAATTTTTTCTCCTATCATGGGTGCTATCAAACCCCTCACCCAGGTAGCAGATGCCGTGTTCTCATCCCAAGCAATAGGGCAGGGTATTGCCATTGTACCAACTGAGGGGAAGGTTTATTCCCCTGCAAACGGTACAGTGACTGCACTCTTTTCCACTGGTCATGCCATCGGCATCACTACAGACCAGGGAGCAGAGATTATTATCCATATTGGTATGGATACGGTTCAGCTCGACGGAAAAGGATTTACACCTGTTGTTCAACAAGGTGATTCGGTGAGAACTGGAGATCTTCTGATTGAATTTGACATTGATTTTATTAGAGAATCTGGATATTCATTGGATACTCCTGTAGTAATCACCAATTCTGAAACCTACTTGGACATCATTCCTACGGATGTAAACACTGTCACTTACGGCGACGAACTAATTACTCTATTATAATAAGAAGTTTTTCTTTTCACTTCTTAATTATAATCATCTATTTTCTAACCCCAAAAAAGGAGACTCATTTACCCGAGTCTCCTTCTTTCTTTTGGTTATTTAATTTAAATAGTCGTAATTATATCTGCACTCTTGCAGCCCACCACTGCCATCAAATCCTTAGGTGCAAGCTCTATCTGATGCCCTACCTTACCAGCGCTGACAAATATTTTATCATAGCTTTCTGCTGTCTCATGGATAAATGTTGGAAATTGTTTCTTCATTCCAACAGGTGAACATCCTCCATGAACATAGCCTGTGAGCCCTAGCAAATCCTTTTGTTTTATCATAGCAATAGATTTTTCGCCTGCAGCCTTTGCTGCTTTTTTCAAATCAAGCTCTGCCTTTACAGGCACAACAAACACATAATAGCTTCCGCTTTTACCTTGGGTAACAAGTGTCTTAAATACCTTATCAGCGTCCTCACCCAAAATTCCTGCAATTTCCTCACCTGTAAGTGTTGGATCTGCTTCATAAGAGTGACTGGTGTATGTAATCTTTTTTGAATCCAGAACTCGCATTACATTGGTCTTATCATTATTTTTCATGTGATTTACCTCGAAATTATTCTAATATGTATTCCATCATTCTATATTTATTTTTCATACCCATCTTTTCATAAAAGTGTTCAGCTGAGTCGTTTCCGGACCAGACGCTGAGGGTAATCTCATAGCATCCTATTTTTTTAGCTTCTGATTTTACATGCTCAAATAATGCTTCGCCTACGTGCTGGCCTCTGGCGCTTTCGTCCACACATAAATCATCAATATACATCTGCTTGATTTTTACTTTATTTGTGGCATCTTCAGGGGTATCTATTATCTCGCAGATGGCATAGCCTAGAGCATTGTCCTCATCATCTGCTGCAATGTAAATAGGTTTTGCTTCATTGCCAAGCATCTCTTTTACTTCATCGTAATCATATTTAGTTGTTCCGGAAATGAAAATATCTGGTCTGATGTCAGCATGAATCTCAAGCACCTGCTCCAATAAATCTATAATTTTTGTAATATCTTTTTCTTTTGCTCTTCTTATAATCATTTTGTCTATGAACTCTCCTTTTAAATCTATTTACCAATGTGTCTTGTGTTCATCTATTACCTCTGAGGTTTCAAGATTTACCATATAAAATCCTTTAAGACTTGCTTCGGTCTGGCCTAGAGAATTGCCATCCTCGTCTAATGGCTCTGCCTCTAAAACAAGCTCGACGCACTCATTACCGGCGTCATCAGTTTTGATTCCATTATCATAAAGATTGTACTCGTAGGAATCATCCTTGTCTATTGTTCCCATGACTACGCCTTTTGCAGTGTAGCTTAGCTTTACCTCTTTGAAGTCTTCAATCACTCCGTTATCTAACAGATAGTTTGCCAGAGTAATCATGTGGTTCATTATATCTACATCATTTAAAGGCTCTGATGATGCGTCTATTGAGTAATCTTCTTCATCAGAATAATCATAATCGTTGTAATAGTCATCATAATAATCGTAGTCCTCATCTTGAGTATTTGAATATAACAATGCGTTACGGAAACTACTTATATAAATAAATGAAGATAAAACCATTGTAATAACAAAAATAATGGTAGTTACAATTGCTTTTGCTTTGCGGCTTCTATTTCTAGTAATTATAAGTGACAACACTGCTGTGTACATAACTGCGACAGCTAAAGCAGTAAATGTATCCAGCACATTTAGCAAAATACTTGATATGCCATAAGCAGTTAGCATATCTCTATCAAAGCAAATGTACAGGCATGTCATAGAAAACAGCACAAATTCAATTATGGTATAAGGCACCCATTTCGCTGTTACCTTCTTTAATAGGCTCACATCTATAGGGCAATCAGGGCCATCCGCCCAATTTTTAAGGATGTTGTAATCCTGGATTTCACGCCTAAATTTACAGAGCGCCAATGCATTTTTGCACATTTGCTTATCGCCCTTTACAGCTTCCAACCTGGCCATAGCAAGTGCTAAAATATTTCCATATCCCTTAAGCTTTGTTCCTATTATATGGTACAGATATAAATCGTAATAGATTTTCTCCTGTATATCTATCTTACTTGTTTTCTTTCTGATTACAGCAGCTACAAACAGCATCACTGCCAAATATAAGAAAAACCCCGAGCCGATAATTAGGAAATTTATATGCCTCTCAAGATCTAGAGCAAGTATCAGCTTTTGTTTGACATAGTATATACAAACAAAAATATAAGCTATGACATATAAAAGGGCTATCCCATCTGAAAGAAGCAACCTTTTCGCCCATTTTATTCCATCAGAATCCTCTTCTATAGATTCTATATTAAATGCATTTTTATCATAATAATTCATGTCTCATTTCTCCTGGTCGCTATTTTTGAATTTTATACTCAACGCTTTTATTATAGACAATCAGCCACTTTTGGACAAACAAAAAGAGACTCAAAATCTGAGTCTCTAAAATCCTTTCAATAGCAATTCTTTTATGATAATGTCTTTCTAACAACACCCTTGGGATCCTTGATTAGGATAAATACAATCCAGATTACAAGTGCAAGTGCAACTACTGAAAATCCTAAAAATGAATCGTTAATCATATCCTCTAATGCTGGTGTGAAGTATTCAGCTCTGAGCTCTGCGTATTCAAATATAGCATCTACAAGCCACATTAATGACGCACCCCAAAACATGAACATCAACACGTGTAACTGCATATCGTTATTTTTTCTGTTGTACCAAAGTGCTGTTGTGATGACAGCTGCGATTACTGTAATTAATAATGTCATGTCTGCCTCCTACAATGTTGCTTTGTCTGATAAAGGTCTTCTTACAATCATGTCTGCTGTTACGCAAATTCCTATCCATACAACAGTAACAAGAACAGCCATAGAAACACCTACAGTTGCGATTTCATGTAACATCTCAGCAGTGTCCTCTGGATTTGACATAGCTGTTAAAAATGGGAAGAATGGCTGAACCTCTCCGTGCCATACATGCTCAAAAGCAAGTAACACAGAACCTCCCCATAAAAGATTTGAAAGCCACTTAAGCTTTCTAGACATTGGGATTGTTGAGCTACTTTCCTTCTTTTCTACACCCTTCTTTTCCATTGTCTTTTTTACAATTGTTGTAACAATAGCTTCTCCTGCTGGAACTGTAAAACAAGCCATAATTCTTATCCTCCTCTTAATTTTCATTCCAATTTGGAATACCGTAAAATATCATTAGTATTATATCAATAATAGAGTACTGTTAAACTACAGCATAAGCCTTTGATTATTCAAAAATAGATACTTGTCATTCCTGTTTGGAATAGAAAGAGCCCTCTAAGTCAAAACTTGAAGGGCTGATATTTTTAAAACAAATCCAACATACTATCTAAATATATTTCTTCTCGTACAATAAGCTGATACTCAGGTTTTGTCATGTAATGTAGTAGAAACTCCAACACTATAGCACTGCCGAGGCTTCGCCCTTCTATTTTGAAGTTTGAAAATCCCATAGGCATGTAAATGTTTTGTATATCATCTACGCTGATAAAGCCTTGATTTTTCATGGCATCTGAGAATCTGTAGCCTCTGTTGGCCTGAGGTGAAGCACATATATGGTCCTCACATTCCTCCCCAAGACTTTTTCTACTTACATTTTCATAGCAGGCCTTCCTGTCATTGCAACCAAAGGAACAGCATTCATTGCATAGAAATTCTACCTTGTCCTTTTGCGCCTGGGATAGTGCTTCAAGCTTGTCAAATGATTTGTTTAGTCTAAAATCAGGCACTACGTACTTAAACTCATCCCGATTAAGTTCATTTTCAAAATCACCAAAATCTGTCAAAACCTTCGTGGTGGATGAAACAAAATAGAATTCTGGGTAGGTCTTTTTCATGTATTCCAGCAGCAAATCTGAATGAAGAATAACGCCAACTTCTTCTATGCTGCTGTTTTCAAATAGCTTGCATAATCTGTTGCATTTTTTATCTGCAAGATGCTCTTTTCTAAGTAATGAATTACTAAAAGTAAGGCGCGGCGAAATGTTATATTCTTCCATAAGATTAAGAACATCGGTTGGGCTTTCATCACCAAATCCGACTCGACCACCTCCCCACAGACAATCTGCCGGTGCACCGTAGATGGAACCTATCTCACACCAATCATAAAAATATTCTGGATGAGTGCGATATAGCGGAAGAAAGACTTTATAAAATTCGTAGAATTCAAATAATCCTGGCAGATGAAAATATGCTTTCATTTTTATCTTACTATTTTCCATATTATTTCTTTGGAACATCCTGAAGCTCAAATCTATATTTCTGTGTTACTTCCGGATACTTTTCGTGATCCACCTCAGACAAAAACATCTCCTTTGGCCTTACCCAAAGTGAGCCATCATCATAAAGCTTTCTGTATAAAACCATTTCCTCCTGGGTTTCCGAATCTCTGCATACATCCTCCACCAGATAATAGTTTCCCTTAAAATGCTTGTAGATTCTATGTAACTGCAACTCCTGCATTGTATCAGTTCCTTTCAAATATCTTTATTTGCTTCTTTGATTATAGCCAATGTGATTTCCCCAAACAATATAAAAGGCTTTCGAAGACCTCAAATCCTCGAAAGCCTGATAAATCTATTTATGCATCCTTAGAGTGGCGCTCACCAATCTGGAAATCATCACTGTGCTCAAACATATACTTGACAGTGATAGGGTCATCACCTGTAAGTTTTTTGAAGTCATCTGTGAATGTGTCCATCTTGCCCTCACGAATTGCCTGAGCAAATGTAACCATTCCATCTGATGAAAATGGAGCCTCTGAACCCTTCTGGAATACACCATCAGTTGTTCTTGGCACCCCCATGGCATCAAATACCTGGTAGTTTTCCTCGTCTGTAAGTTCCTGATATGTGATATGGTTTCCTGTGGCCTTGTTACCAATCTCAATAAACTCTGTGATTGTCATAAGCTCTGGACCATTGATATCAAGAGTTGCGTGGTCGTATTCAGCACCTCTGTAAAGGGCATAAGCTACTGCCTTTGCACAATCCTTACGGGAGATGTATGCCATCTTGCCATCGCCCTGGCTATTTTTTAATACTCCGTCGCCCTTAACATATGTAAAGTAGTTTGTAATCATAGCTTCTGCATACTGTGAATTGCGAAGGAAAATATGGTCAAGTCCTACTTCCTTGATATAGTTTTCTGTATAAATATGATCCTTCTTTTCTACTGAAGGATTTGTCTCGTCACCTGCATTTACAAGTGAGGTATAAATAATCTGTTTTACCCCAGCTGCCTTTGCCGCATCAACTACGTTCTTCTGAGCATTCTGTCTCTTGGCACCTACGAATGGCATAGAGATAAGCGCTAGTCTTTCAGCACCTGCAAATGCCTCCTCAAGACCTTCATATTCGTTGAAGTTTGCCTGTCGAGTTTCTACACCCTGTGCTGCAAACTTATCAAGGGCCTCTTTGCTATAGCCCACAAAAATAAGATCTTCTTTATTAGCAAGAGTAAGTAATACTCTGGCAGCCTCTGAACCTAAGTTACCATCAACACCTGTTAATAATAATTTCCCCATATTACCTCCTTTGGGATGCCCCTTTAAATTTGAAAAAATAATAGTTAAATTTATATCAAACATCCAATTCACAACCCGACAGACTATTATATAATCTTACAAGTGTCGATTTTATTACCAAATTTTGTTGATTTTATGAAATGTAGATTTGTGTCAACTTTTAAGCAAATTATCCTTTCGCTTTTCATGTCATTACACAACATAAATCCAATATAATCTATATCGTATATGCGAATTATATCCTTAAGATTCTCATAGTTTGCATCGAACTTCCCAAGGATACTCTGATTTATAATCAAATCCATATATATCACAATCAGGAAATAAAGACTTAAATTGTTCTGAAGCAGAGGCTGTGCCACCCTTGCCATGAATGTAAACTAATGCTTTATCTGCCATTATAATAGCCTCCCGTTATCCTCTTTCCAAGGTTTATAAAAATAAAGCATTATAATTGCTACAACCCAAGCACAGATGATTGTGATAAACCCTGTCTCGCTTACATAATACATTTTGTCATCACCATAAGTAATTACACCAAAAACAGCCTGATCATATGCATTATGTGCTGCATGAAGAAATGCTGCAGGCCATACACTTTGACTTTTGATTGTAAGAATTGCAGCAATTATGCTAACTGGAAAAATGCAAAGTACGAATGCAATCAGCCCGCACCATAAAGGCGTACCTTCCATATATCCGCCCCAAATAAGAAGTGGAAAGTGCCACAAACACCAAAACAGTCCTACTATAATAAAAGCTTTAATCACTCCAATACTCTCTAATAGAGCAGGTAGCATAAATCCTCTCCACCCAATTTCTTCTCCTAAGGCAGTAATTAAGGAAATAAATACGCTGATTACTGTATATAGAGCCAAATCCTTTAATACAACTGAAAATGCCACTCCAGTATATCCAAAATTTTCAGGGTGCATTGTCCAATAGATTCTGTATGGAATAAAAATATAAATAAAAGGAATAATGACTCCCATTAGTATATATTTTATATGGCTAAGTCTAATACCTATAAGACTTCTGTGATATTTAAAAGAATATTTTTCTCCATTCTCTTTGATGCTTATAAAAGAAGCAATGATAGCCGATATTGCCGGTATCCACATTAACAGCGCGACTAACCACTCAGAACCACCCAAACAATACAGTGTCTCGCATACTACAGAAAACAGTATAACCATAGCTAAAAAAAATATAACTACCTTTCTGCTATATTTGTTGTCTGTTAAAAAAACTTTACTCATATCTATCTTCTCCACATTGTTAGTAATTTGGTAATTATTGTACATTATTATTCAAAGAATTGCTATTAAGAAAGAGTTTTTGCTTTCTGCTAATTGAGCCAAGAATTTCGACTGCTTAGTATTTTGAATTTGACTTCATCTTTTTATATCTTATTCAATTGATTTACTTAAAACCTGCCCTAATACCTACCTCCTAAATAAAAAAGCATTTGTAAAACAGATAAATCCGTTAATTACAAATGCTTTTCCTAATATATTATCTTCTATTGACTCTTATTGTTTTCTGCTTAACTATTAATTCTTAATCATTTTCTTTTTCATCATGATATGTTCGACCTCTAGCCAAGCTACCTCTGCAAATATCACTATCATAAACATAACGACTTGAAGTACACCGCTACTAACCTGATTCATAAGAACACCAAAGATAAACAGTGAAATAAATAACATGCATCCATAAAGAATAAAATTTCTTCCATGCCTATGATTCCATTCTGTGACACTAGTTAACTCATCTTCGCTTGGTGGTTTTTCTCCAGTGTTAATTGATACTGGCTTTTTACTTTTGTACTGTTGAATCCCCAATATAATAAATATAAGCGAAACAAAAAATGATATTGCTAAATAAATAATTGTACCTGCCATATCTAATTCTCCCATTGGCACACAAACAATTGTTCTCTATAATGCTTTTTAGTGCTACCATTTACGGTAGGCGGTTGGTCCTTCTCTCGGAGGACTGTGACCTCAGTTAATTTAGAGATTCCAATCCCTCTTTGAGGGAAATCTTTACAGAAGGACTTGTGCGTATGCTTACAATCACGGACTTAATCGCAGTCTTAGGACTGCGTGCGACTTTCTATAGTCTTGGTTACGTGCGAGGTAAGCATGATGCCAAGATACAAAAATAACCGCCCGAGCCTGACAAACTGAGCGGTTATTTTCTAATCGTTTTATACTAGGGCTAACCGTCTATCGGTAGCACTCTTTGTATATAAATATTAACATCTATAGCTTATTTCGTCAAATATCATTGATGGGCGTCCCGCCCGCCATCATGTGGACTGATTTTTCACTCCAATATGATGAGGTAAATCCCCATTCGCCGGTGGGCCAGAGCCTTACGGATAATCCTTGTAAATATTTACAGATTTATTTTATCAATCCCTATAACATATTACAACTATATGTTTCTTAATATTAAAGAACAGAACTCTGGCCCTTCGCTAAATCCAGCGATGGGTCGAGTTCTATCTTTACTAAAGAATACCATACAATAGATATTTGTCAAACTATAAAAAAGCCCTCCGAGGAAATCCTCGAAGGGCATAATTTTATAATTTGGGTTGGGCTGTTCGCTCGTTATTACTCGATGATTGTAGCAACACGACCAGAACCTACTGTTCTACCACCCTCACGGATAGCGAATGTAAGACCCTGCTCCATAGCGATTGGGTGGATGAGCTCGATTGTCATCTCTACGTTATCGCCAGGCATGCACATCTCTGTACCTGCTGGAAGCTCGCAAACACCTGTAACGTCTGTTGTTCTGAAGTAGAACTGTGGACGATAGTTGTTGAAGAATGGAGTATGACGTCCACCTTCATCCTTTGTAAGAACGTAAACCTGAGCTGTAAACTTTGTGTGGCATGTTACAGTACCTGGCTTAGCAAGTACCTGTCCACGCTGGATCTGATCACGGTTAACACCACGAAGAAGTGCACCGATGTTATCACCAGCCTGAGCCTCATCAAGAAGCTTACGGAACATCTCGATACCAGTTACAACAGTCTTCTGTGTATCTTCCTTGATACCGATGATTTCAAGTTCGTCGTTAAGGTGAAGAACACCACGCTCTACTCTACCTGTAGCAACAGTACCACGACCTGTGATTGTGAATACGTCCTCTACTGGCATAAGGAATGGCTTGTCTGTCTCACGCTGTGGATCTGGAATATACTCGTCTACTGTAGACATAAGTTCCATGATCTTGTCGCCCCACTCGCCGTTTGGATCTTCAAGAGCCTTAAGAGCTGAACCCTTAATGATTGGGCAATCGTTAAAGTCATACTCTTCAAGCTGCTCTGTAACTTCCATCTCTACGAGTTCGATAAGCTCTTCATCATCAACCATATCGCACTTGTTAAGGAATACTACGATGTAAGGTACACCTACCTGACGAGAAAGAAGGATGTGCTCCTTTGTCTGAGCCATAACACCGTCAGTTGCAGCAACTACAAGGATAGCGCCGTCCATCTGAGCAGCACCAGTGATCATGTTCTTTACATAGTCAGCGTGGCCTGGGCAGTCAACGTGTGCATAGTGTCTCTTCTCTGTCTGATACTCAACGTGAGCTGTAGAGATTGTGATACCTCTTTCTCTCTCTTCTGGAGCCTTATCGATGTTCTCGAAATCTACCTTTGCGTTACCTGCTACTCTCTCAGCAAGTACCTTTGTGATAGCTGCTGTAAGAGTTGTTTTACCGTGGTCAACGTGACCAATTGTACCGATGTTACAGTGTGGTTTGGTTCTGTCAAAATGCTCTTTTGCCATTTTTTAAAATCCTCCTTAAAATAATGCCCACTCTGGGCTATTTAGTTCTAAACTCTCGATATTTCCGATTATAATGGAAATACCGAGATTTTTCAACTATTTAGAATTATTTAGCGTGATTAGAGATAATCTGCTCCTGAACGTTCTTTGGTACTGGCTCATACTTCTCGAAGAACATTGAGTAGTTACCACGTCCCTGTGTTGATGAACGAAGCTCTGTAGAGTATCCGAACATCTCTGCAAGTGGAACAAGTGCTCTAACAATCTTACCGCCGCCGAGATCGTCCATAGACTGAATCTGACCACGCTTTGCGTTAAGAGATCCGATTACATCACCCATGTATTCCTCAGGCATAGTTACTTCAACCTTCATGATAGGCTCAAGAAGAACTGGAGCTGCCTTAGCCATAGCTTCCTTGAAGCACATTGAACCAGCAATGTGGAATGCCATTTCTGATGAATCGACTTCATGGTATGAACCATCGTAAACGTCTGCTTCAATACCAAGTACAGGGAATCCGCAAAGGATACCAGCCTTAGCTGCTTCCTCGATACCCTCACCAACAGATGGGATGTATTCCTTAGGAATAGCACCACCAACTACTGAAGACTTAAATCTAAATGTCTCTTCAGCGTTAGCATCCATTGGAGTAAATCTAACCTTACAGTGACCGTACTGTCCACGACCACCTGACTGCTTAGCATATTTGTATTCCTGATCAACAGGCTTTGTAAAGGTTTCCTTGTATGCAACCTGAGGTGCACCTACGTTAGCCTCAACCTTGAACTCTCTAAGAAGACGATCAACAATGATCTCAAGGTGAAGCTCACCCATACCAGCGATGATAGTCTGGCCTGTCTCCTGATCAGTATGCTGACGGAATGTAGGATCCTCTTCAGCAAGCTTTGCAAGAGCTTCGCCCATCTTCTGCTGTCCAGCCTTAGTCTTAGGCTCGATAGCAAGCTCGATAACTGGCTCTGGGAATTCCATAGACTCAAGAATTACTGGATGCTGCTCATCGCAGATTGTATCACCAGTTGTTGTAAACTTAAGACCTACAACAGCTGCGATATCACCAGAGTAAACCTTGTCTAACTCTGAACGCTTGTTAGCGTGCATCTGAAGGATACGACCTACACGCTCCTTCTTATCCTTTGTAGCATTGAGGCAGTATGAACCTGAGTTCAATGTACCTGAATATACACGGATGAATGCGAGCTTTCCAACGAATGGATCAGCCATAATCTTGAATGCTAATGCTGCGAATGGCTCGTCATCAGAAGAGTGCTTCTCAATTGGGTTGCCATCTAAGTCTGTACCCTGGATAGCTGGTACGTCTGTAGGAGCTGGCATATACTCAAGGATTGCATCAAGAAGCTTCTGAACACCCTTGTTTCTATAAGCAGAACCACAGCATACTGGGATAGCCTTACACTCGCAAGTTGCCTTACGAAGTGCAGCCTTAAGCTCTTCAACTGAAGGCTCTTCACCCTCAAGATAAGCCATCATAAGATCATCATCTAACTCACAGATCTTCTCAACGAGCTCTGTGTGATAAAGTTCAGCATCATCAGCCATATCAGCTGGGATATCTGTGATAGAAATATCATCACCCTTATCATCGTTATAGATGTATGCCTTCATCTCGAAAAGATCGATGATTCCCTTGAAATCATCTTCCTTACCGATTGGAAGCTGAAGAACGATAGCGTTCTTCTTAAGTCTGTCACGAATCTGATCAACAGCTCCGTAGAAGTTTGCACCAAGGATATCCATCTTATTGATGAAAGCCATTCTTGGTACGTTATATGTGTCAGCCTGTCTCCAAACATTCTCTGACTGTGGCTCAACGCCACCCTTTGCACAGAAGACACCAACGGCGCCATCAAGTACACGAAGGGAACGCTCAACCTCAACAGTAAAGTCTACGTGGCCTGGTGTATCAATGATGTTGATACGGTGCTCAAGAGCACCCTTCTTAGGCTTGCAGTTTTCCTGCTCAGTCCAGTGACATGTTGTAGCAGCTGAAGTGATTGTGATACCTCTCTCAGCTTCCTGCTCCATCCAGTCCATGGTTGCAGTACCTTCGTGAGTATCACCAATCTTGTAGTTAACACCAGTATAGTAAAGAATACGCTCTGTAAGTGTAGTCTTTCCGGCATCGATATGAGCCATAATACCAATATTTCTGGTACGCTCAAGTGGATATTCTCTTCCTGCCACTGTTTGTCCCTCCTATTAGAATCTGTAATGAGCAAATGCCTTGTTAGCTTCTGCCATTCTATGCATTTCTTCTTTTCTCTTAACAGCTGAACCTGTGTTGCCAGCTGCATCCATGATCTCGTTTGCAAGACGCTCTTCCATTGTCTTCTCAGTACGGTTACGTGAGAACATTGTGAGCCATCTAAGGCCGAGGGCCTGACGACGATCTGGTCTAACCTCGATAGGTACCTGATATGTAGCACCACCGATACGTCTAGCCTTTACTTCAAGTACAGGCATAACGTTGTTCATTGCTTCTTCGAAAACCTCAAGTGCTGGCTTTCCAGTCTTTTCTGCGACTTTGTCAAATGCACCATATACAATCTTCTGTGCTACACCCTTCTTACCATCAAGCATGATGTTGTTGATAAGCTTTGTAACGACCTTGCTATTGTATATAGGATCTGCCAAAACGTCTCTCTTTTGAGTATGTCCTTTTCTTGGCACGATACTTCCCTCCTTAACTAATATTTGTTAGATCAACGGTACTCACATTAAAACTCATGTGTTCATGCGCTATTAATTCTATAGAGAAAAAATAACAACATTAACCAAAGTGCATGTGAATTACAATAATTTACCTAAGCTATTTTATTTAGCGTCCTTAGGTCTCTTAGCGCCGTACTTTGAACGTCCCTGCTTGCGGTTAGCAACGCCGGCTGTATCAAGTGTACCTCTGATTACGTGATAACGTGTACCTGGTAAATCCTTAACACGACCACCACGAATCAAAACAACGCTATGCTCCTGAAGATTGTGACCTTCGCCTGGAATGTATGAAGTTACTTCGATTCCGTTTGAAAGACGAACTCTGGCAATCTTACGAAGAGCTGAGTTAGGCTTCTTAGGTGTAGCTGTCTTAACAGCTGTACAAACACCACGCTTCTGTGGAGAAGAAGTGTTTGTAGGCTTCTTCTGAAGAGAGTTGTAACCTCTCTGAAGTGCTGGTGCTGTAGACTTCTTTACAGATGTCTGACGACCTTTTCTAACTAGCTGGTTGAATGTTGGCATTCTTTTTTACCTCCTAATTTATTCTTAACATGCTAATGGTTGAAATAACCATGTTTGCGCATGCTAGAACATTATATTTCCTTAATTTCATTATGTCAAGCGAAAATATTACTAGTTTTCTCGTTTCACATACTCTTCACAGAATTTTTAGACTTCTTAAAAAAACAAGGACCAGATTTCTCCAGTCCTTGTCTTTAAGTCTATATTTTACTCATCAACTTCAACTAATTCCTCTGTAGGAGCAGCTGATTTTCCTTCGTAGTCTTCAATATATTCCTCATATGTATCTAACATCTGCAATTCAGCATCTGTAGAAAGTGGAATATTTGAGTATCTCTTCATACCAGTACCAGCTGGGATTAAGCGACCGATGATAACGTTCTCTTTAAGTCCGTTAAGTGGATCAACCTTGCCCTTGATAGCTGCGTCTGTAAGTACCTTTGTTGTTTCCTGGAAGGAAGCAGCTGAAAGGAATGAGTTTGTAGCAAGAGCTGCCTTTGTGATACCAAGGAGTTCCTGAGTACCTGTTGCAATTTCCTTGCCTTCAGCCTCCATCTGCTCATTTGCTTCTTCGAAATCAAGCCAATCAACAAGTGAACCAGGCATGAATCCTGTATCACCAGCCTCGTCGATTCTGATTCTCTTAAGCATCTGACGACAAAGTACTTCAATATGCTTATCGTTGATATCAACACCCTGTAAACGGTAAACACGCTGTACTTCACGGATAAGGTAATCCTGAACAGCTGCCTTACCCTTGATAGTAAGGATATCGTGTGGGTTTACAGAACCTTCTGTAAGTTCATCACCTGCTTCGATTTCCTGTCCTGAAAGAACTTTGATACGTGATCCGTAAGGGATAAGGTATTTCTCAACATCTCCTGTTGAAGGATTAGTTACAACAACCTCTCTCTTCTTTGTCTTAGAGTCTTCTTCGATTGAAACAGTACCAGCAATCTCTGAAATAATTGCAAGACCCTTTGGCTTTCTAGCCTCGAAAAGCTCCTCGACACGAGGAAGACCTTGTGTAATATCGTTACCAGCAACACCACCGGTATGGAAAGTTCTCATAGTAAGCTGTGTACCAGGCTCACCGATTGACTGAGCAGCGATGATACCGATTGCTTCACCAACCTGAACAGCACGACCTGATGCCATGTTAGCGCCGTAGCACTTAGCACAAACACCGACATGCGAACGACAGTTAAGTACGTTTCTGATCTTAACCTTCTTAATTGGGTTGCCCTTTTCATCAACACCACGGTCAATGATAGCAGCTGCACGCTTAGGTGTAATCATGTGGTTAGCCTTAACAATCATCTCGCCCTTAGCATCATAGATTGAGTAGCATGAGAATCTACCTGTGATACGATCCTTAAGTGACTCGATTTCTTCCTTACCATCCATAAATGCGTATACCCACATACCTGGAATTTCACGGTTTGTTCCAGCCACACAGTCAGACTCACGAATAATAAGTTCCTGAGCAACGTCAACCATTCGACGTGTCAAGTATCCTGAATCGGCTGTACGAAGAGCTGTATCAGAAAGACCCTTACGAGCACCATGAGCTGACATGAAGTACTCAAGTACGTCAAGACCTTCACGGAAGTTTGACTTGATTGGAAGCTCGATAGTCTTACCTGTTGTATCAGCCATCAAACCACGCATACCTGCAAGCTGTTTAATCTGCTTTTCAGAACCACGGGCACCTGAGTCAGCCATCATGAAGATGTTGTTGTACTTATCAAGACCATCAAGAAGGTCTCTAGTAAGCTGATCATCAGTCTCTTTCCAAGTATCAACTACTTCACGATAACGCTCTTCTTCTGTGATAAGACCACGCTTGTACTGACGTGTAATCTTATCTACTGTCTCTTCAGCCTGTGAGATTAACTCTGGCTTCTGAGGTGGAACTGTCATATCTGAAATTGAAACTGTCATGGCAGCAATTGTTGAGTAGTGGTAACCCATAGCCTTGATATCATCAAGAACCTCTGCTGTCTTTGTAGCTCCATGTGTATTAATAACTTTTTCAAGAATCTGCTTTAACTGCTTCTTACCAACGTGGAAGTCAACCTCTGGTACAAGCTCATTCTCAGGATTTGTACGATCAACATATCCTAGATCCTGTGGAATAATCTCATTAAAGAGAAGTCTACCAAGTGTTGATGAAACAGTACCTGTCTTTGTTGTACCATCGGCTAATGTCTTTGTAACACGAACAGTGATACGAGCATGCATTGTAAGAGCCTTGTTCTCGTATGCAAGGATTGCTTCGTTAAGGTTCTTAAATGCTGTACCTTCACCAAGCTCTTCACGTGAATCGCCTACTGTAGTACCACGCTCCTGTGTAAGGTAGTAGATACCAAGTACCATATCCTGTGAAGGAACGGCAACAGGACCACCATCTGAAGGCTTAAGTAAGTTGTTAGGTGAGAGAAGCATAAATCTACACTCAGCCTGAGCCTCCTGAGTAAGTGGAAGGTGAACAGCCATCTGGTCACCGTCGAAATCGGCGTTGAAAGCTGTACATACAAGTGGATGGAGCTTGATAGCTCTACCTTCTACAAGGATAGGCTCGAATGCCTGAATACCAAGTCTGTGAAGTGTAGGAGCACGGTTAAGCATAACAGGATGCTCTTTGATGACATCTTCAAGGATGTCCCAAACCTCTGGCTCAAACTTCTCTACCATCTTTTTAGCATATTTAATGTTGTGGGCCATGCCATTGCCAACAAGCTCCTTCATAACGAAAGGCTTGAAGAGCTCAAGTGCCATCTCCTTTGGAAGACCACACTGGTAAATCTTAAGCTCTGGTCCAACGACGATAACTGAACGTCCTGAGTAGTCAACACGCTTACCAAGAAGGTTCTGTCTGAATCGTCCTGACTTACCCTTAAGCATGTCTGAAAGTGACTTAAGAGGTCTGTTACCAGGACCTGTAACAGGACGACCACGTCTACCGTTATCGATAAGAGCATCAACAGCTTCCTGAAGCATACGCTTTTCGTTACGTACGATGATATCAGGAGCACCAAGCTCTAATAATCTACGAAGACGGTTATTTCTATTAATGATACGACGATATAAATCGTTCAAATCTGATGTTGCAAAACGGCCACCATCAAGCTGAACCATAGGACGAAGATCTGGTGGAATAACAGGGATAACTGTCATAATCATCCACTCAGGTTTGTTTCCTGACTCGCGGAATGCCTCAACAACCTCAAGTCTCTTAATGATACGTGAACGCTTCTGGCCTGTAGCGTTATCTAATTCAATCTGAAGTCTAGTAGCTTCTTCATCAAGATCGATATCTCTAAGAAGCTCCTGAATAGCTTCAGCACCCATTCCTACTCTAAAGCTGCTACCATACTGCTCTCTAGCCTCCTGGTATTCAGCCTCTGTAAGAACCTGCTTGTACATAAGAGCAGTCTCACCTGCATCAAGTACAATGTATGATGCAAAGTAGAGAACCTTCTCTAATGTCTTTGGTGAAAGATCAAGAATAAGTCCCATACGTGAAGGGATACCCTTGAAATACCAAATATGTGAAACTGGGGCAGCAAGCTCAATGTGTCCCATACGTTCACGACGAACTGATGCCTTTGTGATTTCAACACCACAACGATCACATACTACACCCTTATAACGAATCTTTTTGTACTTACCACAGTGACATTCCCAGTCCTTGCTTGGTCCAAAAATCTTTTCGCAGAAAAGACCATCCTTTTCAGGCTTCAGTGTACGATAATTGATTGTCTCAGGCTTTTTAACCTCGCCGCGAGACCACTGTCTGATCTTCTCAGGTGATGCCAATCCAATCTGTATTGCGTCAAAAGCTATTGGTTGATATGTCGCTTCTTTATTCTCTGGCATTTTGTAGCTCCCTTCCTAATTATTCCTCATCAAAATCTTCTGGTATATCAGAAAAGTCATCGTCATCCTCAGCGAATGGCTCATCATCTTCTACGTCCTCGAGGTCACCCTCTTCGTTAAGCTTCTTCATTCCGAAGCCGGCCTGTGCAAATGAGTTGTCATCTTCGAATGCGAAATTTCTATCGCTTCCAGCGATAATTGCGTTGAGGTCTGTATTGCCGTATTCACTTGTTTCCATGAGTTCCACTTCTTCACGATTTTCATCGAGAACGCGAACATCAAGACCAAGTGATTGTAATTCCTTAAGTAATACCTTGAATGACTCAGGGATACCTGGTTCAGGGATATTTTCACCCTTAATAATAGCCTCGTATGTCTTTACACGACCGATTACATCATCGGACTTCATTGTAAGGATCTCCTGAAGTGTATATGAAGCACCATAAGCCTCAAGAGCCCAAACTTCCATTTCTCCGAAACGCTGTCCACCGAACTGCGCTTTACCACCAAGTGGCTGCTGTGTAACAAGTGAGTAAGGACCAGTTGAACGAGCATGGATCTTATCGTCAACAAGGTGATGGAGTTTCAGGTAATGCATGTGACCGATTGTAACAGGACCATCAAATGGCTCGCCTGTACGTCCGTCGCGAAGCTGAACCTTACCATCTCTAGAAATAGGAACACCCTTCCAAAGAGCTCTGTGAGCACGGTTTGTTGAGAGGTAATCCATTACATCGTCACGAAGGATATCTACGTACTTGTCGTAGAATGTCTCCTCACCGTTTTCAGCCTCTTCCTTGTCAAATGGCATATTTACATAGTCATTTGCAAGCTCAAGTGTATCCTGAATATCAATTTCTTTTGCACCATCGAATACTGGTGTTTCAATGTCAAAGCCAAGAGCCTTTGCAGCAAGTGAAAGGTGAATCTCAAGGACCTGACCAATGTTCATACGCGAAGGTACGCCCAATGGGTTAAGTACGATATCAAGTGGACGACCATTTGGAAGGTATGGCATATCTTCTACTGGAAGTACGCGGGAAACTACACCCTTGTTACCGTGACGACCAGCCATCTTATCACCTACACCGATTTTTCTCTTCTGAGCGATGTAGATACGTACTGATTTATTAACACCTGGAGAAAGCTCATCGCCATTCTCACGAGTAAATACCTTTGCATCAACAACGATACCATATGCACCGTGTGGTACACGAAGTGAAGTATCACGAACCTCTCTTGCCTTCTCACCGAAGATTGCAAGAAGAAGTCGTTCTTCTGGAGTACGCTCTGTCTCTCCCTTTGGTGTAACCTTACCAACAAGGATATCACCAGCACGAACCTCAGCACCGATACGGATAATACCGCTCTCATCAAGATCCTTAAGAGCTTCATCACCAACACCAGCTACATCACGAGTGATTTCTTCTGGTCCAAGCTTTGTATCACGAGCATCGATTTCGTACTCTTCAATGTGGATAGATGTATAAACATCATCCTGAACGAGGCGCTCTGAAAGAAGAACAGCATCCTCGTAATTGTAACCTTCCCATGTCATGAATCCGATAAGTGGGTTCTTTCCAAGGGCAAGCTCACCATTCTTTGTAGAAGGTCCATCAGCGATAACCTCGCCTGCTTCTACATGATCGCCCTTGAATACGATAGGGCGCTGATTATAGCAGTTAGACTGGTTAGAACGTGTGAACTTGAAGAGTGTGTACTCATCTCTTGTTCCGTCCTCATCAGCCTTAACAATAATTCTGTTTGTTTCAGACATCTCAACGATACCTGCACGCTTTGCAACTACGCAGACACCTGAATCGACTGCTGTCTTAGGTTCCATACCTGTACCAACAACTGGTGCTTCTGTAGTAAGAAGAGGAACGGCCTGACGCTGCATGTTTGAACCCATGAGGGCACGAGTAGGGTCATCGTTCTGAAGGAATGGAATAGAAGCAGTAGCAACTGAGAATACCATCTTTGGAGATACGTCCATGTAATCAAACATAGTCTTATCGTACTCCTGTGTCTCCTCGCGGAAACGACCAGATACGTTCTTTCTCATGAAATGGCCTTCTTCGTCAAGCTTGACGTTAGCCTGTGCTACATGGTAGTTATCCTCTTCGTCAGCTGTCATATAAATAACTTTGTCTGTTACGCGAGGATTCTGTGGGTCGGATTTGTCAATCCATCTGTATGGCGCCTCAACGAAACCATACTCATTGATGCGAGCATAGCTTGCAAGTGAGTTGATAAGACCGATGTTAGGTCCTTCAGGAGTCTCGATAGGGCACATACGTCCATAGTGTGAATAGTGAACGTCTCGAACCTCGAATCCGGCACGATCTCTTGAAAGACCACCAGGACCAAGAGCTGAAAGACGTCTCTTATGTGTCAACTCTGAAAGAGGGTTATTCTGATCCATGAACTGTGACAACTGTGATGAACCAAAGAATTCTTTGATTGCAGCTGTTACAGGCTTAATGTTGATAAGGTTCTGTGGAGAGATATCCTCAAGGTCACGAGTAGTCATACGCTCACGTACAACCTTCTCAAGACGTGATAAACCAATTCTGTACTGGTTCTGAAGAAGCTCACCAACGGCACGAATACGACGGTTTCCAAGGTGATCGATATCATCTTCCTTACCAATACCATACTCAAGGTGCATATTGTAGTTGATAGATGCGAACACATCTTCAACAGTGATATGCTTTGGAATAAGGTCTGCTACAGATCTCTCGATAGCATCTTCGATGTCTTCCTTTGTAGAGTTCTCTGCAAGAATTCTCTCAAGAACTGGATAGTAAACAAGTTCATTAATACCAAGAGCCTTAGCATCACAGTCTACAAACTTTGTGATGTCTACCATCATGTTTGAGAGAACCTTTACATTACGAGTCTCAGTCTGAATGAATACATGAGTAACAGCAGCGTTCTGGATGTCCTCTGCCATCTCAAGTGTAATCTTGTCGCCAGCCTTAGCGATGATTTCACCAGTAGTTGTATCTACAACATCCTCTGCTAAAACGTGACCTGTAATACGGTTCTTAAGCATAAGCTTTTTGTTGAACTTGTAACGACCAACCTTTGCAAGGTCGTAACGTCTAGGGTCGAAGAACATACCATTGATAAGGTTCTCAGCGCTATCCTTTGCAAGAGGCTCACCTGGACGAAGTCTACGATAGAGCTCTAAAAGACCGCCTTCGTAGCTACCCTGTGGGTTCTTTTCTGTGATAGCTGGATCCTTTGCAAATGTAGCAAGAATCTTTGGCTCCTCGCCAAATACATCGATAATTTCCTGGTTTGTTCCGAGACCAAGAGCACGGATAAGTACGGTAACAGGCACCTTTCTGTTACGGTCTACACGAACATAGAAAACGTCATTGGAATCTGTTTCATATTCAAGCCATGCACCACGATTAGGGATTACAGTACAAGAGTATAGCTCCTTACCGATTTTATCGTGACCAATAGCATAGTAAATACCTGGTGAACGAACAAGCTGAGATACGATAACACGCTCCGCTCCATTGATAACGAATGTGCCTGTATCTGTCATAAGTGGTAAATCACCCATGAAGATCTCGTGCTCCTGCATATCGCCGGACTCCTTGTTAACAAGGCGCACTTTGACCTTTAATGGTGCTGCGTATGTTGCATCTCTTTCCTTGCACTGTGGAATGTTGTATTTCACCTCATCCTTGCACAGCTGAAAGTCAACAAAATGCAATTCAAGCTGGTTACCCCTGTCCTGAATAGGAGAGATATCTGCAAATGCTTCTTTTAATCCGTCCTTAACGAACCAGTCGTAACTGTCCTTCTGGACCTCGATTAAATTAGGCATTTCAAGTACCTCTTTTTGTCTCGAGTAACTCATACGCAAGTTCTTTCCAGCTTTCACTGGACGTATTCTGTTTTTCTCCATTGACGTTCCACCTCTCATAATATTTTTAATTTGGATATAACTTTCAATAAAAATGTAGCAAAAACATTGCCCATAAAAATAAGCATAGCAATGCACACTGCACCATAATAGTGCAAATTACATTCTATGCCAAAAGCAATAATAAAGTCAAGTATTATTTTTATTATTTTTCAATTATTACACAAATGCCCGCGCTGTATGCATTTGTAAGAACCCGCAATGCCCATCGAACAAAAAAATAGTACCTCAGTGAGATACTCTCTGAGATACTATTTTCATTATTTGCTCTGTGTATGAGTAGGGCTAAATTACTTAAGAGTAACCTTTGCGCCAACTTCCTCAAGAGAAGCCTTGATTGACTCAGCTGTAGCCTTGTCAGCAGCTTCCTTGATAAGCTTAGGAGCGCCATCAACAAGCTCCTTAGCTTCCTTAAGACCAAGGCCAGTTGCTTCACGAACAACCTTGATAACCTTAACCTTCTCAGAACCTACTTCTGTAAGCTCTACATCGAACTCGTCCTTCTCCTCAGCTGCTGCACCGTCGCCAGCTGCTGCTGCAACTACAACGCCTGCTGCTGCAGAAACGCCGAATTCTTCCTCACATGCCTTTACAAGGTCATTTAATTCTAATACGCTAAGCTCTTTGATAGCTGCGATAAACTCTTCTGTTGTCATCTTTGCCATGATAATTTTCCTCCATTAAAAATTTAATATCATTTAACTTTTGTTTTGAGTAATGATTACTCTGCAGGAGCCTCAGCCGGCTCTTCTGCTGGTGCCTCTGCAGTAGCTTCCTCTGCTGGAGCGCCGTCCTTCTCTGCGATCTGCTTGATAACGCGAGCGAAGTTTGTGATAGGTGACTGCATACTTCCAAGTAATCTTGAAAGAAGTTCCTCTCTGCTTGGTACTGCTGCAACTGCTGCCATACCCTGTGCATCATAGAAAGTTCCTTCAACAACACCAGCCTTGATTTCAAGGTTCTGTGCTGTCTTGCCAAACTTAGCAATGATTCTTGCTGGAGCTGTAGCATCATCCTTAGAAACTGCGATTGCGCTAGGTCCCTCAAGAACTTCGTCGAGAGCTGCGAAATCTGTTCCCTCGAAAGCACGCTTCATAAGTGTGTTCTTGTATACCTTGTATGTAACACCTGCTTCACGAAGCTGCTTACGTAACTGTGTGTCTTCTGCAACTGTAAGTCCACGAGCGTCTACAACTACAACTGAAGCTGCATCCTTAACTGCTTCTGCAATCTCGTTAACTATTGGCTGCTTTAATTCAACTTTTGCCACGAATTTTTCCTCCTTATAATATTTTGTGTTGCTTATATGAGGATTTATTCATCTAAAAAACCTCTATGCCAAAAAGACATAGAGGTTAAGTAATCGATAAATACTTAATCGTCCTCGGCTGGTAGAGATAAAACTCTTTACGGCTTGCGCCACCTGCTGTCTTCGGCAACAACTTTGTGCATTATATCATTATGTATATAGGATTGTCAACAATTAGTTTGAAACCTTAGCAACATTAAGCTTAACGCCAGGTCCCATTGTAGGAGCAAGTGAAATGCTCTTAATATACTGACCTTTTAAGCTTGATGGCTTAGCCTTGTTGATTGCATCCATAAGAGTCTGGAAGTTGTCCGCTAACTGCTCCTCTGAGAAAGAAGCTTTTCCGATAGGTACATGGATAATGTTTGTCTTATCAAGTCTATACTCAATCTTACCTGCCTTGATTTCCTCAACAGCCTTAGCAACATCCATAGTAACTGTACCAGCCTTAGGGTTTGGCATTAATCCTCTAGGTCCAAGTACACGACCAAGACGACCAACAACACCCATCATGTCTGGAGTAGCAACTACTGAATCAAAATCTGACCATCCCTCATTCTGAATCTTTGGAATGAGTTCCTCGCCGCCAACGAAATCAGCACCAGCAGCCTGAGCCTCGTCAAGCTTAGCACCCTTAGCGAATACTAAAACTCTAACTGTCTTACCAGTTCCGTGTGGAAGTACAACAGCACCACGGATCTGCTGCTCTGCGTGACGTCCGTCACAACCAGTTCTGATATGAGCCTCGATTGTCTCATCGAATTTTGCAGTAGCATTCTTCTTAACCTGAGAGATTGCTTCTGCTGGATCGTATGCAACTGACTTGTCGTATGACTGTACAGCTGCTACGTATTTCTTTCCTCTTTTCATGTTTACCTCCTGTGGTTAATCGAGCTTTTAGCTCTCCCACTCAATAGTTAATAGTTAAAAAACGTTGTTTTCGCTAAGCTGCTAATTATTCAACAACCTCAACGCCCATTGATCTACATGTTCCTTCGATCATGCTCATAGCTGCCTCAAGTGAAGCTGCGTTAAGATCAGGCATCTTTGTCTCTGCGATTTCCTGAATCTGAGCCTTTGTAATCTTTGCAACCTTTGTCTTATTAGGTACGCCTGAAGCCTTCTGAATCTTGCAAGCCTTCTTGATAAGAACTGCTGCTGGTGGAGTCTTTGTGATGAAGCTGAAGCTTCTATCTGCATAAACAGTGATGATAGTAGGAACGATTGTATCTCCCATATCTGCTGTCTTTGCGTTAAACTGCTTTGTAAACTCCACGATGTTTACACCGTGCTGACCAAGTGCTGGACCAACTGGTGGGGCTGGTGTAGCCTTGCCTGCTGGAATCTGCAACTTGATATAGCCTTCAATTTTCTTTGCCATGATATCCTATTCCTCCTGCAAATATGTAAATTAATCCATTTTGCGAACGTCCGTGAAATCTATCTCAACCGGTGTTTCACGTCCGAACATCTCAACGCTGATAGTAACAGTCTGCTTCTTTGCGTTGATAGACTTAACAACGCCGACTGTATCTTTCCAGGTACCGTCGATGACGCTAAGAGTATCACCAAGCTCGAAGTCAACCTCAACGTTAACTTTTTCAGTGTTATCACCTAGTAAGTATGCTTTAACTTCGGCTTCTGACAATGGCACTGGTTTACTTCCTGGTCCAACGAAGCCTGTAACACCTCTGGTATTTCTGACAACGTACCAGGTCTCGTCGTTCATAATCATCTCAATAAGAACGTAACCAGGGTACATCTTTTTAGATACTTGTTTTTTAACGCCGTCCTTTGTTTCGGTAACTTCAACCATAGGTACACGTACATCAAGAATCTGCTCTTCGAGATGCTGAGTCTCGATAGCCTTTTCAATGTTTGTCTTGACTTTGTTCTCATAGCCTGAGTAAGTATGAACTACATACCACTTTGCCTCTGCCATATTTGATGCCTCCATTATAAATTAACTAGGATATTTACACCTTTGTTGATCACTGCATCTAATACGATGATGATCACTGCCACAACTACTGACACAGCTACAACCGCTGTAGTCTGCTTTGACACGTCTGTTGGATCTGCCCAGACAATCTTATTAAACTCTGTCTTGAGACCCTTTAAGCGTCCTGACTTGTTTTTCTCGTCTGCCATAATCACATCCTCCTTAAGACTATTTAGTCTCTTTGTGTAATGTGTGTGTCTTGCAGAATCTGCAGTACTTCTTTGTTTCCATTCTGTCAGGGTGTGTCTTCTTGTCTTTTGTCATGTTGTAATTACGCTGCTTGCATTCTGTACAAGCTAATGTTATCTTTGTGCGCACAACTTCCACCTCCGTTAAATTTCTAACTTGGTCCTGCTTATGCTCACTCATCATAGCGAACAATTTGATGAGGCGAAAAAAGAGCATAAAAAAAAGACCTGCTTTTCTTAGTCGCTAGCTAAATTTAGCATAGGATTCAAGATGTGTCAAGTCTTTTTCTTTAATTAAAAATCGAACTGTTCCTGGCTAGCCTTTATACATTCTAAGGCTACGGGAAGGCACAGCCATTGAAGATTGCCTTCGGCAAGGGCTATGCCGTGGCAGACGCGCGACTCCCGCAAGCGGGGCCCTCCCGTCTGCTTATCCCTTAACTCCGCCTAGAGTTACACCACCAACGATGAAGCGTGAAAGAAGAAGGTAAACAATGATAACTGGGAAAATAGAGAAAGCTATCATCATGTAAACCTGTCCCATATCAAACTTGAGCCAGTCGGCGTTTCGTAACTGTGCAATAAGAATAGGCAATGTCTTTTTTGTATCATCATGAAGTACAAGAGCTGGAGTGAAGTAGTTATTCCAGCTGCCAACGAAGCTAAAGATTGCCTGAACAGCAATAGCTGGCTTCATAAGTGGTACAACGATTTGATTAAAGGTTCTGAATTCTCCTGAGCCATCGATTCTGGCTGCTTCCACGAGAGATAAAGGAAGTGTGGAATCCATGTATTGCTTCATATAGAAGAATACCGCTGGAGAAGCAATTGCAGGAACAATAAGTGGAATAGCACTGTTGTCCAAATGCATCTTATCGATTAACTGTAAGAAACCAAGGGCTGTAACCTGTGTTGGAATCATCATAATCATAAGAATAAATGTGAACATAAAATTCTTCAACTTGAAATCATATGCGTGTATTGCATAGGCTGTCATTGTTGAGAAATAAGTAGCAAGTGTTGCTGTTGCAACAGATATAATCAGCGAATTGACCATACCATTGAAGATTGGTAATGTACCAGATTTAAGATTAACCCAGTTATCAATCAGGTGAGAACTTGGTATTGCAGTAAATCCCTGACTTAATTCAGAATGGCTTCTTGTAGCGTTGATGAACAATACATAAAACCAAAACAGGCATAGGAATGAAACCAGTATCAAAACAAGATATGCCACAAATCGTCTGGCATGTATCGAAGCTCCGTTGTCCTTCTTTTTTGTCACGCTGCTTGTATTTTCAGCCATATTATTATCCTCTCTAACTTTTTTATCATAGCTTAAAATATTAGCGTCCATCTTTATCCTCTTTTCCTGTGAACTTAAATACTATTAAACTAAGAATACCTGTAATAATGAACATGAATACAGATAGTGCACCGGCAAGACCGTAGTTCTTGCTGAACAGATGCTTATTCAAGTACATAATAAGTGTCATTGATGATCTCATTGGATCTCCACTACCATTTGTTAAAATCTGTGGAACATCGAACATCTGCAAACCACCAATGAGGGATGTAATCATAACAAAGATAAGAATTGGCTTAAGCAGAGGCAATGTAATCTTATAGAAAATCTGTGTAGCAGTTGCGCCGTCTACTTGAGCAGCTTCAAAGAGTGAAGGGTCGATACCCATCATACCTGCCATCAGAAGAATTGTCGTATTTCCGAACCACATCAGGCAGTTCATTGTTGCAACAAGTGTACGAACAGACCATACATTGCTCATGAATTTGTATGCCTCGTGGAATACTCCTATTTGCATAAGCATTGAGTTAATTGGGCCGCTATCTGCAAATAATGTGAAAAATAACATAGAAAAAGCTGATGCCATAATAAGGTTAGGAAGGTAAATTACGGTCTTAAAGAATGTCTGGCATTTAAGCTTTAATGAAGGATCTGTGAACCAAGCACCCAAAAGTAAAGACAAAACAATCTGTGGCACAAACCCCAGTACCCACATAATCATTGTGTTTTTGAAATAGGTTGGTAAATCTCCATTTGTGATAATAGTTGCGTAATTTTCGAAACCTACGAAATTAGGTCCGATTTGTGTTAAACCTGAACGATAATATTCAAATAATGAATTGTAGATTGTAGATACCAATGGAATCATCTGGAAAACCAAATAGATTACTACAAATGGTATCAAGAAAATATATCCCCACTTATTGTAGCTTACAACTTTGCTTTTTTTGTTCATAAGTGCTCCCTTATTTCTTCTAAATTACGGGGCGCACAGGAAACCCTATACGCCCCTTATTGTTATTCCAATATACTTACTATTTTATTACTCTGCTGTAAGGTTTGGATACTTCTCAACTACTGCCTTCTTGAACATATCAAGTGCCTCATCTTTTGTTGCCTTACCAAGGAAGTAGTTCTTCATAGCCTTCTGAAGTTCTTCGTTGCAGCCCTGATCGTATGCAGAGATATTTGAAAGGTCAACCTTCTCAGCACCTTCTGCAAGCTGTGGATATGGGTTCTGTCCGCCAAGAAGATCAAGGTTACCAGATTCATCTGATGCAAGTTCCTTAAGAACTGTCTTAGAGTTTACACAGTCAGCATCCTTCTGAGCGATTTCCTTAAGAACTGCCTTGTCAGTTGTCATTGTAAGGATGATATCCTTTACAAGGTTAGCATTGTCTGTGCCTGTTGCTGCGCAAAGCCATGTACCACCCCAGTAGTAAGACTGTGGTCCTACACAGTAGCCCCAGCCACCCTGGTTAGCGATTGTTCCGTCCTGATCAGCATCAAGACAGAAGTTGAAGAACCAAGCTGGTCCAAAGTAGCAGAATACCTTTCCTGCAGGTGTCTTACCCTTTGCCCAGTCATCGCCCCAAAGGTCGTCTGTATCTTCAGCCTTTGCGTCTACTAAAGCCTTAGAGTCATCAATCCATTTTTCGATGTTCTTGTCGATAACAACCTTATCATCCTGTACCCATTTACCAGATACGTTGTTTGAATAAACGCGGAATGTATCGTTTACTGAACACATTGTATATCCAGCATCAGCTACCTTTTTAGCTGTCTCGTTGTACTTATCCCAATCAGCTACTGCTGCCTGAACTTCATCAGGATCATCTGTGCCAAGGATTTCTTTAGCAGCTTCTCTGTTGTAGATGAAACCAGCTGAGCAAGCCTGCCATGAAGCGCCCTTAAGCTTTCCGTTGCTGTCTGTTACGATATCCTGTGTGTATTTATATTGATCTGCAAGATCTGCATCTGTGATACCAAGGTCACTAAGTGGCATAGCAAAATCTGTATCAACATATTTAAGAGCGTAGTCAGCTTCTACTAAGAATAAGTCAATCTTGTCATCTGCAGATGCACTTTCCTGTGCAAGAAGTGCCTCATCGAGATTATTCTGATATGCATTGTCCGTAGAAGGTGTGATGTTCCAAACAACATCTACATCGCCGATTTTGCCGTGAGTAGCGTCAACCTCTGTGTAATCAGCGTAGTGATCTGTAAGACGAGATTTGAACTCCTCGTTCCAGCAGTAGATGTTAAATACTTTTCCTGTGTCCTCAGGAAGCTCTGCAACTGTCTCCTCAGTTGTCTCTGTTGCTTCTCCGCCCTCTGCAGGTGCTGCTGAATCTGTTGAAGCTGTGTCTGAACCTCCACATCCAGCGAACATTGTTGCGGTCATTGTTGCGATAGCAAGTAAACTCACAATTTTTCTTTTCATCTTTTTTGTTCCTCCCAAATCGTTTACGTTAATACGTAATTTGTAATTTTGCATTTATAATAAGTAGATAATATCTACTAAATGCCTAATTTAATTTTTTAAGTGTATCCCCTTCTAGCAATGTACCTTTGACAACTATCTGCTGAATCAGCGTTGTCTTTGGTCTTTCAATTAAATCCACCAGATTTTTTGCCGCCAGAGTTCCAAGTTCTTCTGTGTTCTGGCGATAGGTGGTAAGTCGTGGCCTAATGTGTCTTGCTACTTTTATTCCATCAAAACCTATTACCGAGATATCATCAGGAATCTTAAGTCCTCTTTCTGCTATAGCTCTCATACCGCCGTAGGTTGCATAATCATCTGGATAGAAGATGCAGGTAGGTCTGGTTCTAAGCTTTAGCAGTTCCAATGTCTTTTCATAGGCCCCATGAGTGTCCCTGTAAGGAGACTCTTTAATGTATTCCTCTGGAACTTCTATTCCATACTCTTCAAGCTTTTTATTGAAGGTAGTGAGTCGAAGGTTTGTTGTAGCTGAGTCGGCGCCGTGAATATAGGCGATTCTTGTATGACCAGCCGCAACTACAAAATCAATTAAATCTGACATTCCTCCCACATTGTCGGAAAGAATCGTCGTTGTTTCGTTGTAAATATGATCAATTGTAACCACTGGGATGTTGCTTTTTACCAACTCAACAACCTCAGGGTCATCGAAGTGAACATTTGCGATAATCACTCCGTCAAATCTTCTGTATCTGGCATGCTCCAAATATGAAGCTCTGCCTGGTTTGCTTCTGTCGTTGGAAACGAAGGTGATATCATATCCCTCTCTTTCCACTTCTCTTTTGAAGCTTTCCAAAACTCCCGCAAAGAAATCGTGTGTCAAACCGCTGTTGGCCTCGTCCATGAACAGGACTCCAATATTATGTGTGCGGTTAGTTTTCATTGATTTCGCTGCGGCATTGGGAACATATCCCATTTCTTTTGCAGCCTTTCGAATCCTTATTTTAGTATCGGTACCAATATCGCTGTGATCATTTAAAGCTTTGCTCACAGTAGCTATCGATACACCACAGTTGACTGCTATGTCTTTTAGTGAAACCATTGTTTTCTCCCAGATGCCCAAATTTATAGGCCTTAATCGTTTTCCTTAATCGTTTACGCAACTTAAATATATCTCCCTTTAAGTTATTTTACAAGTATTTTTCGAAAATTTGTTATTTCGTGAAGATTTCGAAATGGCTTTTAGTAACATTTTTACAAATCTATAATAGTGTTATTGCTTTTTCGGCTGTGTATGTTATTGTTTAGGTGGATTTAGTGTGCCCGTTCACTTAAACGTTTACGGCTAAATCATCTTTAAATAGAACTGTGTATTAGTTCCTAGCTGCTTAATCGTTTACATACACGGTTCTATATTGATTAAATCTTCATAATTTCCAATATAAAATATCTAGGAGGAACACATGAAATACGGATTTTTCGATGATAACAACAAAGAATATGTCATCACCACTCCAAAGACTCCACTGCCTTGGATTAACTACTTAGGCTGCAAGGATTTCTTTACTTTATTGTCTAACACATGCGGAGGTTACACTTTCTATAAAGATGCAAAGCTTCTTCGCATGACAAGATATCGTTACAATGACACAACACCAGATACAAATGGAAAGTACTTCTATATTAAGGATGGCGATACCATCTGGAATCCTGGCTGGCAGCCAACAAAGACAGAACTTGATTCTTACGAATGCCGCCATGGTATCGGCTATAGCAAGTTTACAGGTGTTAAAAATGATATCGAAGCAGCCCTTGTAACCTTCGTACCTGTAGATGATCCAATCGAACTTACAAAAGTAACACTTACAAATAAGGGTAATTCAAAGAAAGATATTACACTTTTCTCTTATGTTGAATGGTGTCTTTGGAATGCTGATGACGATATGAAAAACTATCAGCGAAATCTTTCAATCGGTGAAGTAGAAGTTATAGATTCTACTATTTACCACAAGACTGAATATAGAGAGCGCCGTAATCACTATGCCGTTTACTCTGTGAATACAAAGATTGATGCTTTTGAGACAAGCCGCGATGAATTCAGAGGTGCTTACAACGGCCCTGACAAGCCTGCCGCTGTTATTGAAGGAAAGCTTCACAATACTATCGCTTCTGGCTGGTACCCAATCGCTTCTCATCAGATTAACATTTCCCTTGAAGCTGGTGAAAGCAAAACTTATGTTTTCGCACTTGGCTATGTGGAAAACGCAGAGGATGATAAATGGGAAGCTCCTGGTATCATCAATAAAAAGAAGGCAACTGCTCTTCTTTCAAAATACCAGACAACAGAGGATTTTGATAAGGCATTTGCTGCTTTAAATGAATATTGGAATGGACTCCTTAGCAAATTCCACATCGAGTCTAAGGATGAGCATGTAAACCGTATGGTAAATATCTGGAATCAGTATCAGTGCATGGTTACATTTAACATGTCTCGTTCTGCTTCCTACTATGAAACAGGTATTGGACGTGGAATGGGCTTTAGAGATTCCTGCCAGGATTTGCTTGGTTTCGTTCACTTAATTCCAGACAGAGCCCGTGAAAGAATCATTGATATTGCATCAACACAGTTCCAGGATGGGTCTGCTTATCACCAGTATCAGCCTCTTACTAAAAAGGGTAACTCTGATATCGGTTCTGGTTTCAACGATGATCCACTTTGGCTCATTGCTGGCACTTCAGCATACATCCGCGAGACTGGAGATACTTCAATCCTTAAGGAAATGGTTCCATATGACAACGATATGTCTGTTGCAACAACACTTATGGAGCATTTAAAGAGATCATTTGATTATATCGTAAATCACAAGGGTCCACATGACCTTCCTCTTATAGGTCGCGCTGACTGGAATGACTGCTTGAATTTGAACTGCTTCTCAGAGCATCCAGGTGAAAGCTTCCAGTGCTTCGGACCTTCAGAGGGACCTGTTGCCGAGTCAGTATTCATCGCTGGTATGTTTGTAAAATATGGTCGCGAATATGCTGCTCTTTGCAAGATGATGGGTGATACCGCTGAGGAAGCAAGAGTTCTTGCTGAAGTGGACAAGATGATTTCAGCTATCGAAAAGGATGGTTGGGATGGCGAATGGTTTGTTAGAGCATATGATGCCTACAGCCACAAGGTAGGTTCAAAGGAATGCGACGAAGGTCAAATCTACATCGAGCCACAGGGTATGTGTGTAATGGCCGGCGTGGGCATCGAAGATGGCAATGCTGTGAAAGCCCTTGATTCTGTTAAGGAAAGACTGGATACAAAGTATGGTGTTATGATTCTTCAGCCTGCATACACTAGATATCACCTTGAGCTTGGTGAAATCACTTCATATCCACCAGGATACAAAGAAAATGCTGGTATTTTCTGCCACAACAATCCTTGGATTTCAATTGCAGAGACCTGCATTGGTCGTGGCGATAGAGCCTTTGAAGTATACAAGAAAACTTGCCCTTCATACATCGAGGATATTTCTGAAATCCATAGAACAGAGCCTTATGTATACTCGCAGATGGTTGCTGGCGCAGATGCACGTTTCCACGGCGAGGCTAAGAACAGCTGGCTTACAGGTACTGCTGCATGGACATTTACAAACATCTCTCAGTACATTTTAGGTATTTACCCTACACTTGAGGGACTTTCTGTAAATCCATGTACTCCTGCTGAGTTTGGCGATTTCAATGTTACTCGTGTTTATCGTGGAGTTACTTACAACATCGAAATCAAGAACCCTAACAAAGTTCAAAAGGGCGTTGCAAGCCTCATTGTTGATGGCAAGGAAATCACAGGAAATATCATTCCATTTGATGGAAGCAAAAAGACCGTTAGCGTAGTTGCTACCATGAAATAAATATCTTTTCATATACATAAACTTCTCCTTCATAAACCTGACTGCCCTATGTGGGTGGTCAGGTTTTTTATTTGACTTGTGTGAAAGCTGCTTCTACAATTTTAGATATGAACAGAACATTAATTTATGAAATCGAAACTGAATATGATGGATTTACCATTGAAAAATATTTAAAAGACCATGGTTTTTCCAAAGCAAATATAGTTGCCCTAAAAAAAATGGATGAAAACGTGGTAATTAACGGACAATGGGAACATTTGAATAGAAAGCTTCAAGCAAAAGAGATTTTGCATGTAAACATTCAGGAGGATAATTTTTCCGAGCGCATTCCTGCTGTTGAAATGCCACTAGATATTATTTTTGAGGATGAAGATATTATCGTGGTAAATAAGCCAGCAGGGCTTCCTATACATCCAAGCCTCAATCACTATGAAGATTCTCTGGCAAATGGGCTTGCATATTATTACGAGTCTCAGGGAAAGCCATTTATATTTAGATGCACCAATAGATTAGACAGAAATACCTCTGGGCTTACAGTGATAGCAAAGCATCTGGTTAGTGGAAATATACTTTCTACCATGGTAAAAAACAGACAGTTTCACAGGGAATATTATGCAATCGTTCGAGGAAAGCTTGAAAAGCCTTGCGGCACGATAGATGCTCCTATAGGACGAATCGCTGGTGATACCATAGCAAGACAGGTAGACTTTGAAAATGGTGAACGAGCTGTCACCCACTACAAGGTGATTGAAGAAAAAAATGGGCACAGCCTAATCTCAATTCATCTTGAGACAGGTCGTACCCATCAAATTCGTGTTCATTTTAAGTATATTGGTCATCCTCTGATTGGGGATGAGATTTATAATCCTGACTTTGAGTGGATGAAGAGGCAGGCTCTGCATTCACATGCTATTGCATTTTCACATCCTATAACTGGAGAGGAAATGAAATTTGTGGCGGAGATGCCGGAGGATATGAATAGGGTGTTTTGCTGATGAAGGAAGTGGTGTTTAAGTAATTTAGTTACGACACCTCATCCGCCCTTCGCCAGGGTGGCAGATAACGCTAAAGCATTATCTCTTCCCTTCGGGCACCTTCCCCTCAAGGGGAAGGCATCTCTAATTCATTGATGATTTTAAATCTTCGTATTCGCGATTGATTTCTGCTACAGTGGCAGTGTCACCGGATTCTCCGTCTGGATGATAAATCTTTATCAGGTCCTTGTAGCGCTTCTTTAGAGCCTTTTCGGTAGAGACACCGGAGAAGAACATTTCTCCGTGGACAATATTGTTATCCTCGCTGTAAGGCTCAACGGAATGTGCCTGAACCTGATCATAAAATTTCTTTTTAAGTTCGAATTGTTTTTTGTCATCGGCAAGCTTTTGTGTTTCACGAATGAGCATATCCCATTTTAGACTGAAAGTCTTTTCCTGCTGCTCAAGAGTGTGGATTCTTGCTTCGACCTCTCGCTTTTCTTTTAATAAATCGTTCCATGCTTTTTCTAACTCTTTATGTCGGTCCTCAAGTGCCTGCATGTCGATTGTTTCCTGACATGTGCGTTCTTCTGCCATAAAATATCTCCCACTAAAAACTCGGGGTTTGAGCCACCGCCTAAACCTGAGTCAATTATACAATAGGATTTTTGGCATTGTAAATTAGAAGAATAGGCAGTATATTTTAAACTCTTTTGTACACTATGCCCGAATAGGCCGTGAGGGTTGCATTAAGATTTCCGCCCTCAACATTTATATCGGTAGGCATGATGGAATATCCAACCTCATTGCATAAAATTAATCTTTCAAGTTGGCAGTTAAGCGGTACTCCTGCTATCCAAACCGGCACATTTACTGTAATTTCTTCGGCATTTGAGTTGATAAGAATGATTATCTGCTCACTGCTTGTGAAACGGGCATAGCTAATAAATCCCTGTCCACAATTCAAGAATGTGAAGGAACCCTCTCTTATAGCATGGCTATGCTTGTGAATCATGATTATATCTCTTGTGTAATCAATCAAATCATAATTACATTTGCCCCATGGGAAGGTCCTTCGACTGTCAGGATCTGTAAAGCCGCATACTCCCGCCTCGTCACCATAATATAGGGTAGGGGCTCCAGGCCAGGTCATCTGAATCATCTCTGCAAGTTTCATTATAGGGATGCTTACACCTTCTTCAGCAGCTTTTGTTCCCTTTGTAGCAATTCGTCCTACGGTGTGGTTGGTTCGAGTCAAAAATCTGGAATGGTCGTGGTTCGAAAGCTGATTCATGGAGCAGTACAGGGATGGCGTTTTAAGTCTTGCCATAAAGTGAAGCATGGTATTTTTAAATCTTTCACCATCTCCTAAGGCACTAGGCTGAAACTCGTCGGAGTGTTTCTCCATTCCTGTAAGGAAAAATGTCAGCGGCTCCATAAAGGCATCATAGTTCATGATTGTATCCCATTGGTCTCCTGCAAGCCAAGACGAAGGATTGCCATAGTGTTCCGCAAGGATGATAGCATTCGGATTAGCCTCTTTGACAGCATTTCTAAAGTCACGCCAGAATTTATGATTAAACTCTTCTGAATGACCTAAATCAGCTGCTACATCAAGACGCCATCCATCACAGTTATATGGCTCGCTAACCCATTTTTTACCGATATTAAGGATATATTGGCAAAGCTCTGGCGATTCCTCGTAATTTAGCTTAGGAAGGGTGTCATGGCTCCACCAGCCATCATAGCTCCTGTTGTCTGGCCATAAATCCTCATAAAATTTAAAGAAGGAATGATATGGGCTATCCTTTGATTCGTAAGCCCCCGGAGCATAGCCTTCCTCACGGGAATAAATCTTTTCGCGATTTAGCCATTTATTAAAGGAACCGCAGTGATTAAACACACCATCGATGATTACACGTATTCCCTTTTCATGGGCCTCTCTTACAAAATCAGCAAAGAACTTGTTGCTGGCATCAAGATTTTCTTTATTTGTAACTCTCTGCTTGTATTTTGTTGCATGGGTATTATCGAAGTCCCCCTCACTCAAACATTGACCGCCATCATTTTTGATGACAGTAAAATGAGGGTCGATATAATCGTAGTCAGAGGTGTCATATTTATGGTTAGAAGGCGACACAAATAGAGGGTTGAAATAGATGACCTCTACTCCAAGACTCTTTAGATAGTGGAACTTCTGTCTAACGCCCTCCAAATCTCCTCCATAAAATCTGCCGATGTCGAGATTTGCTGGCATAGATTCCCAATCAGTGACACGTTGCACAGGGCCACTGACATAGCAGTATTCATTTGTTTCAACGTCGTTGGATTTGTCCCCGTTATTGAAGCGGTCTACCAGGATCTGGTACATAACCGCGCCTTTAGCCCAGGCTGGTGTCTTAAAGCCTGGCATTATAGAAAACTCGTAGTGTTCACGATAATCACGCCAGAGTCCAACCCTGTCGTAATAATAATGATCAAGACCTCCTACGAGTTCAAAATGATATCGAAATTCTTTTTCCCCAAGATGAACATTACAAGAATAAAAATCGAACTCTCCTCTTGTCCTATCCAGATGCATCCTGAGATTGAGATTTTCTGATTTGGACATCAAAAATACTTCAACGTCCTCCTGATGATAGACTCTGATGCTGATGGTGACCAGGGAATTTGGTTCCGGCTCCACTGGATATCTGTATTCATCTGTTCCGTCCGAGTATATTGCGTGAATATTCATTTAGACTCCCCTTACGCAGTATTTGCCAGTATAAAAATATACAGTAAAAAAGACAGCAACGATCGCTGTCTTTTTAGGAGAAGGTATTTTTACTATGGGGTTAGTAAAAATTATATAATGTATTGGGGGGTTTTTACGATGTTTATTATATGGCGATGCAACACTCAAGTGTGCACAAACATGCCAAAACCCAACATTATTTTTTGTGCATATTGCACTACTCACCCCAGTTAATTCCCTCTACAGCGACTCCTTCTTCGCTAGGATCCGCCTCATCCGACTGTGTTTCGATGCCAAACAAGGCCTCAAACTCGCTTCTATTAATCTTTTCTTTCTCTAATAATAGATTAGCACATTTGTGGAGAATTGTTTCATTCTCTCGCAAAATTTTCACAGCTTTTTCATAACATTCGTCAATTATTGCTCTAACTTCATCATCTATAGCCTTGGCTGTGGCATCTGAAAAGCTTTTTGCATGAGCTAAATCACGGCCTATAAAGACCTCTTCATCGTCATCACCGTAGTGAATCATGCCAAGTGTCTTTGAAAAACCATATTTAGTAACCATGTTTTTGGCCATCTGTGTAGCCTGTTTGATGTCATTTGACGCACCTGTGGTTACATCATCGAATATAATTTCCTCAGCCACACGTCCACCAAGGGATACTACTATATCCTGTAGCATTTTTCCCTTTGTAAGGAACATGTCATCATTTTCATTGATAGGCATGGTGTAGCCTGCTGCACTGGCTCCAGTTGGGATGATAGATACAGAATAAACCGGACCTACATCTGGCAGCACATGGAAAAGAATAGCATGGCCTGCCTCATGGTATGCAGTAATTTTCTTTTCTTTTTCTGAAACAACACGGCTCTTCTTTTCTTTGCCGATTCCAACCTTGATGAAGGATTTCTTTATATCGTCCAGTCGAATGAAAGGACGATTTTCTCCTGCTGCAAGGATAGCTGCTTCATTCAGTAGATTTTCGAGGTCTGCGCCTGTGAAACCTACTGTAGTTTGAGCAATCTGGTGAAGATCTACATCATCACCTAAAGCTTTGTTTGATGCGTGAACCTTAAGGATTTCCTCACGCCCCTTAACATCAGGGCGTCCCACATAAACCTTTCTATCGAAACGGCCTGGACGCATAATAGCCTGATCAAGAATATCAACACGGTTGGTAGCAGCCATGACGATGATGCCCTCATTTACTCCAAAACCGTCCATCTCAACAAGGAGCTGGTTTAGAGTCTGCTCACGTTCATCGTGGCCACCTCCCATACCAGTGCCTCTGCGTCTGGCTACAGCATCAATTTCATCGATAAATACGATACAAGGTGCATTCTGCTTTGCCTCTGCAAAAAGGTCGCGGACGCGGGATGCACCTACGCCGACAAACATCTCTACAAAGTCTGAACCTGAAATAGAGAAGAATGGAACACCTGCCTCGCCGGCAATAGCCTTGGCAAGGAGTGTCTTACCTGTTCCTGGAGGGCCCACCAAAATGACCCCCTTTGGAATACGGGCTCCAAGCTGGGTATATTTTTTAGGGTCTTTGAGGAAATCAACCAGCTCTTCTACTTCCTCTTTCTCTTCCTTTAAGCCTGCCACATCGTTGAATGTAGTATTGATATCCTCTTTGCTTGTCATGCGGGCACGACTTTTGCCGAAATTCATCATTTTGGCATTGGCCCCGCCACCGCTGGCACCCTGTGCATTCATCATAATCATGAACAGAATAAACACCGCTCCAAGGACTATAAGCATTGGAAGCAATTCTGAAATCCAGCTGTCATGTGGCACGTCATTTAAGTTGTAAGAGATTTCACTCTCATCTAGCAAATCCTGCAACTCATTAACATCTGAGACATAAAGTGTAGAAGTTTTATCGCCCTTGAGTTTTATCAAAGCGCTACCTGTAGGAACCTGCTCATTCTGAGAAATGGTAACGGATAGTACTTCATCATTTGAAATAGCCTTCTGGAATTGTTTCATGGTATAGGTGGATGTGTTACGCCCCATGCTTGTGTAAAGGATTGCAAGCACTACCAAGACAAACAATCCATAGATTATCATTCCTGAAGCTCTGCTTTTCTTCAATGTGCTCCTCCTAGTCTAGCTCAACAACACCGATGTATGGGAGATTGCGGTATTTCTGGTCGTAATCCAAGCCATAGCCTACTACGAACTGGTCGGGAATTGTGAAGCCTGTGTAATCAACATGTACGTCTACCTCACGACGATCAGGCTTATCAAGCATGGTAACCATACGAACTGACTTTGCGCCACGATCCTTGAAAAGCTGACCAAGGTAATTTAATGTATTTCCACTATCAATAATATCCTCAACAATAATGACATTCTGTCCTGTTGGGTCTAAATCAAGGTCCTTTTTAATTTTGACCACGCCAGAGGATACTGTGCCTCCGTCATAGCTTGATGTAGCCATGAAATCGATGATAACTGGCACTGTAATTCTCTTTGCAAGCTCACATGCGAAGAAAGACGCGCCCTTTAGAATACATACAAGAAAGACTGACTCTCCTTCATAATCCTTACTGATTTGCTCGCCAAGCTCTGCGATTCTTGCAGCCAACTCATCCTCTGGTAAAAGGACTCTGATGTTTTCACTCATTTTTTGTTCCTCCGTAAATTATCTCTAATACACGAGTGGTATTATTAGAAATTTTATAATGTTCACTGATTCTATATCCAACCACCCACATAACGTGATTTCCATCACATACCAGCGGAATATTGTCTCTTAAATGACGGGGAATTTTTGCATCCACGAAATAATCCTGCAGGGATTTGTGGTTTCCTGCGGCGTCTATAGTCAGATAATCCCCCTCTAAACGGGTTCTTATTTCAACATTATCTGTGATTTTATCACAATCAAACCATTTAGTATAGTTTTCCACAGGGTAATTCATACCTTGTTCATAGTCGAATTCTCTGTATGTAAAAGTGTCTTCTGAAGCCGATTCTTTTGCCTCATCTACAACATATATATCCTCGTAGGAAATGATTAGTGTCTTTTTATATGGAAGCTGCACCTGACGCTCTCCCGCCTCATTCAGCAGGCCTAAAATGGCATCAATATGTACTGCGCTAACATCCTTGCGCTGTGGCATGTAAGAGCTTAGATACTCCTTTAGAGCGTGGCTCGCTATAACCTTAGGGGCTGTAGCAATGGTACGCTTTCTAAGCCTGCCCTCACCAGACTGAGCTATAAGCAGTAGTCCTTGCGATTCCATTTCGATATAATCTGCAATTTCATTTAACTTCTCAGTCATTTCGTTGATGTGCTCTAAAGCTCTGGAATTAATCTCCTGAAGTTCAGGAATTATGTTGTGACGGATGCGATTCCTGTCGTATTGAATCTCTGAATTGGTGGCGTCAATACAATAAGGGATGTCATTGGCACTTAAAAATTCCATGATATCTGCTTTGGACACTGCAAGGAGTGGCCTGATGATTCTTTCTCTGACTGGAGCAATACCACACATTCCATCAAGCCCCGTACCTCTAGCCATATGGAATAGAACTGTTTCAGCGTTATCATTTGCGTTGTGGGCTATAGCTATTTTGGTGGCCGATGTATCAGGATTGTAGGTATCTAGAGCCATAGCATAATCCTCAAATGCCTGATATCTGGCAAGCCTTGCTTCCTCCTCTGTAGAACGGCCCGATTCCTTTACCAGTGATGGAATGTCTATCTTAAGCACCTTCAATGGTACATCAAAATCCTGGCACAGTGATTCCACATATGCCTGATCCTCGTCTGCATCCGTCCCTCGGATACAGTGATTTACGTGCAGGGCATGAATCTCCAAATCGTATTCTTCTTTTAGCGCTAAAAGCACAAAAAAAAGGCAAACAGAGTCCGGCCCGCCTGATAGGCCAAGTACTACTCTGTCACCTTTCTGTAACATATTATGTTTTTCAAGATACTCTTTAATCTTCTTTTTCTTTAAAAATGATCCAATTGTCATGCGTCAACCCAAGCTTTTGTGAAGCCTCATTCTCTATGTATTCATCGCTACCGACGTATTCCTCTTGTTCTTTAAGCTGTCTGCTTTTTTCATTTGCTGCTCCAAGCTCTGTTTTAAGGGACTCCTCCCTCCTTTTAAGCTCTTCGTTTTTATCGTAAAGACGCACAATCTGGACAGTAAACACTGCCAGCATAAAAAGCATAATTACAGCCACGTATATTCTACCAGTTGAGGTTTTCTTTCGTCTTCTAACTTGTCTTCTATTATTTCTCATAACCAACCTTAAAGGTATTTAAAAAGATCTGCCGCAGCATCCTTTTTAGTAGTATCCTGAATATCCAGAACTTCGACCTTTACGTTTTTATTCCCAAATGCTATTTCTATTATATCACCAATTTTTACATCAGTGGATGCTTTCGCAATTTTTCCATTAATTTGAACACGCCCGCTATCGCAAGCCTCATTGGCTACGGTGCGTCGCTTGATTAAGCGTGATACTTTTAAATATTTATCTAGTCTCATGCGTTTCGTTTACCTCTTTTCGTACCATAGTTGTAGATTTCTGCTTTGTGAAAGTAAGTTTTCACAGTGTAAGCTGTCAGGTAACAATTATATATTGCATATTTGGGTGAGTATAGCGAAAGCGATACCCAAATATGTAATATATGATTGTTGCCGTAGACAGCGCCGCCATTGAGAAAAACTAAGGGGTTCGGCAATGCCGAACCCCGAAAAGATTCTCAATTTACTAATGTATTAGTTGATAGAATCCTTAAGAGCCTTACCAGCCTTGAACTTAGGAGCCTTAGATGCAGGAATCTTCATCTCAGCGCCTGTCTGTGGATTTCTACCTGTACGAGCTGCTCTCTCAGATACTTCGAAAGTACCGAAACCAACGAGCTGGATCTTCTCACCCTTCTTAAGCTCTTCAGCTACAACATCTGTAAATGCCTTAACAGAAGCTTCTGCGTCCTTCTTTGAAATGTTAGCCTTGCTAGCGATAGCTGCTACTAATTCAGTCTTGTTCATTACTTATTCCTCCTCGAGAATTCTTATTTTATATTTAGGACCTTAATCCCGTATAATTTCAATATCCTTTATAATTCTTTTGGTATGTCATGTCAACCAAAAAGCCTTAAAAACGCCCATTTTATAAGGTTTTTATGGATTATTACAAATTTTTTGCGGTATTTTTAAACATTATTACCATTTACAAACCCTTGATTTTCCTAGGAGTTCACAATTTTTTCACACATTTTACGCAATTTGTTTAAAATAACTGAGTTTTGCCCGTAAATTTAAGGTTTGTAATTTCTTTTTTAGTTCATAAGATTGCCGATTAAATCGGAAATTGTAGATAAATAATCCACTTCGTAGTCATAATCATTTTTAATGGCACTTCCTGCAGTTTCTTCTTCCCGGCCATTATTTTCAGATACATCTTCGCCACTGGCAGGTTCGGCTGTACCAGGTGCCGCTGTCTGGCTTTCCGTTTCATTTGTAGTCTCATTTGATGTCTGGGTTGACTCTGACTCACTTTCTGATTCCATGGCAAGGGTGATTTCTGCAGACTCTGAATTGACTACAAGTGTTTTGTTCCAGGAAGCATAGCCTGCACATTTTACCACGAGCCTGTGGGCGCCATATTGCACGTTCTGCGGCTCGTTGGTATCGATGAGTTTACCATCCAGATAAACATAAGTATCAGGTACAGTCACAAGAAATGTAAGCAAACAGTAGGATGGGCCATCACCCTTCATATCATCCAAATCAACCCTGACTTCTTCTCCGCGTGGAATAGTAAAGGTCTGGGAACCACCCCAACCGTTGTTTGCAACAGTGATTTTATAGGTTCCCTCCGGCACCTCTATCACCTCTGGGCCGTTTACTATAGAAACTATTTTATTTCCAATAAAAATCATGCTGCCGTCAAACAGTTCTGTATGAACCAAGCTGAGATAGCCGTGTCCTGTGGTAACAGCAATGGAAATAACGTTTTTATCCCGTCCAATAACAGTGATAGCATCATCTTCGCTAATGCTTGACAGCAATATTTTCTCTGAATCTGAATATACTTTTGTGGAATCTGTCAGCTTGTAATTTTTCCCATCGATTTGAATAAGACCTCTGCCCTCATCGATTTTATATTTGGTGATATCTTCAAAATACCAAACATCTGCTGACTTTTGAATCTGGCTTAAAGCCCCGGATGCCGGCAGAAGGCTACCGATATCTACCACTGAACCTGTGGTAAACTCAGCCCAGGTGCTATTACCGCCATATTTATCAAGAAATTTTGTGGTCATGTTGTACTTGTAACGAAGCTGTTTGTCTGTGGACAGGGAATATAAGGATATAGTCTCGTCCGTCATATCCAAATTTTCAAGGATGTATAGATTAACGTCTTCAGACGAAGTTTCTACAGATTCTTCCTCATCCGTATCCTCTATAGTCTCCTCTTTCGGCAAAACAGCAGAGCCTGTGCGGTTAGTAACTGTGGCATTGTTAGGATGAGTGCCACAGCTCGCAAAGGCTCCTGTAAGTATCATTATTACAACTATTAAATTGACCCATTTTTTAGAAAAGTTCCCTCTCATGGGATTATTTTATCATACTTTGTGCCATATTTAACAGAATTTGTCTGTCATTTAGTTCTGGATTGTCTACTACAGCATCAAAAATGTCGTTTAGAACTTCTCCAATCCTTTGTCCCTGTGGAACACCCATAGCTATCAAGTCCTTGCCATTTATCTGTAAATCCTTAATTCTAAGGCAATCGCCAGCCTCAACTATCTCATGAAAGACTCTTTCGAGCTCTGCGATATATGCAAGCTTTTCGTCCCTCAGATAAGTGCTTTGAGCCAGTGTATCCGCTCTTTTAACTTCCAGTAAATCTGGAAAGTTTTCCTGACCTACGCGAATAATCATTCTTCGGACATTACGGTCATTTATAGCCGGTCTGTCATCATGATTTTTAACCAGGTTACAGACTTTGCTTGTGGTATCATTGTCAAACTTCAGACGTCTGAGGACTGTACGAGCCATATCTGTACCCTTTATCGGGTGTAGCTTGAAGTGGTCCTGTCCTTTATCATCTGTGGTCTTACAGGCTGGTTTAGCGATATCATGAAGCATCATGGTCAATCGCAACACTTTATCGGTAGGAATCAGCTCCATAGCCTTAATGGTGTGCTCACCTACTGTATAGGCATGATGCACATTGTTTTGCTGGCATTCCATCATAACGTCAAGCTCTGGGAAGAATACCTTTGAAAGACCTGTATTATATACCTCACGAAGCCTCTCTGGATGGTCTGAGGTGACCAGTTTTACCATTTCGACCTGAATGCGCTCTGCACTGATGCGCTCAAGTGTAGGTGCTAAGTCCTTAATAGCCTGATAGGTAGCTGGCTCTATCTCAAAGCCAAGTTGCGCTGAAAATCTAAGGGCTCTAAGCATGCGAAGGGCATCCTCTGTAAAACGCTCTGTAGGATTGCCGACGGCTTTGATAATTCCAGCCTGAAGGTCTGCCTCTCCACCAAATAAATCTACCAGCCCTCTGCTTTCGTTATATGCCATGGCATTAATAGTGAAATCCCTGCGCTTTAAATCCTCTTCGAGGGATGCTGTAAAGGTGACCTCCTTAGGGTGTCGTCCATCCTCGTATTTGCCATCCACTCGATAGGTGGTGACCTCATAACCCACGCCATGCATCAACACTGTGACTGTACCATGCTCAATTCCGGTGTCAAAAGTGCGCGAAAACAAGGCCTTGACCTGCTCTGGCAAAGCCGAAGTGGTAATATCCCAGTCGTGTGGAATTTTCCCTAGAATGCAGTCACGGACACAGCCGCCTACTGCATAGGCTTCGTGTCCGTTTGATTCTAATACCGATATAATATTTTGAACGTCTGCTGGTAAATTCATATTAATAAGCTTTACCCCAATATACTAACTTTTTAGCTGGCTTGCCACAGCATGCACAAACCTCAGAAATGTGCTCCTGGTCATTGAATGGCATACAACGTGAAGTAACAGCTAAATCTTCTTTTATTTTGTTCTCGCAAGCCACATCGCCGCACCACATAGCGCGGATGAAGCCTGGCTTGTTATTAGCGATTTCTGTGAACTCAGCGTAGTTGTGAGCATCCCAGATGTGGCTGTCTCTGTGAGCCTTTGCTCTTTCAAACATATCCTTCTGGATAGTCTCAAGGAGCTCAGCTACCTTTGTCTCAACTTCATCAAGTGAGCATTCGATTTTCTCACGAGTATCACGGCGAACAAGTACGCACTTGCCAGCCTCGATATCCTTTGGTCCAAGCTCTACACGAACAGGGATACCACGCATCTCTGCCTCAGAGAACTTCCAACCTGGGCTCTTGTCTGAATCATCAAGCTTTGCACGCATTGTCTTGCCAAGACGCTCGCAAACCTCGCCCGCCTTTTCAAGTACGCCTTCCTTCTTCTGCTGAATAGGAATAACAACAACCTGTGTAGGTGCAATACGTGGTGGAAGTACGAGACCTGAGTCGTCACCGTGTACCATGATGATAGCACCGATAAGACGTGTAGTCATGCCCCATGATGTCTGGTGAACATACTGAAGCTGATTGTTTTTATCTGTGTACTGAATACCAAAAGGTTTAGAGAAGTTCTGGCCAAAGTTGTGTGAGGTACCAGACTGTAGAGCCTTACCATCGTGCATAAGAGCCTCGATAGTATAAGTAGCTTCAGCACCTGCGAATTTCTCCTTGTCTGTCTTCTGTCCACGAACTACAGGCATAGCAAGTACTTCCTCGCAGAAATCAGCATAAAGATTAAGCATCTGTACTGTGCGAGCCTCTGCATCTTCAGCTGTAGCATGAGCTGTATGGCCTTCCTGCCATAAGAACTCACGTGAGCGAAGGAATGGACGAGTCTCCTTTTCCCAACGAACTACAGAGCACCACTGGTTATAAACCTTTGGTAAGTCTCTGTGAGAGTGGATAATATCCTTATAGAAATCACAGAAAAGAGTCTCAGATGTAGGACGAACGCAAAGACGTTCCTGAAGCGGGTTAAGGCCACCATGTGTAACCCAAGCTACCTCTGGTGCAAAGCCCTCAACATGATCCTTTTCAACCTGAAGAAGACTCTCGGGGATGAACATAGGCATGTAAACGTTCTGAACGCCTGTCTCCTTGAATCTTCTGTCTAACTCGTGCTGGATGTTTTCCCAAATAGCATACCCATCGGGCTTGATAATCATGCATCCTTTTACTGATGAATATGCAATCAAATCAGCCTTAACAACTACGTCGGTATACCACTGTGCGAAATCCTCTGACATAGAGGTAATCGCTTCTACCAGCTTTTTTTCCTGTGCCATTTTTTTCTCCTTTTCTTATATTACAATAAAATCCTGCTAATTCTAATTAGCTCTCCTATTTTAATACAAATATCAATACAAGTCTATACCTCAAGTTGCTATATTAATGGGCTTTCTGGAATATTATTGGTGATTGCTACAGATATACAAAAGAGCCTATCCCGAAAGATTAGGCTCTTTAAATTACTGTAGGTATTTTTCTTCGAATTTTTTCACTGGAAGTGGCTTGCTGAAATAGTAGCCCTGAAGGTAATCAGCATTGGTTTCCCTCAGGTAATCCAGCTGTTCCTGGGTTTCGACCCCTTCGATGATAACCATCATTCCTAAGGCTTTTGCAAGTGTAATTATTGTATTAACGATTTTGCGTCCTCTAACGGTATTTTTGTCCATCGAGAGGAATGCCATATCCATCTTTAAGATGTCTGCTGGAACCTCCTGGAGCATATTAAGTGATGAATAACCGCTGCCGAAGTCGTCGATTTCAACCAGAAAACCATATTCCTTTAGAGATGAAATGATTTCAATCTGCCTTTCTTTTTCGGTCATGAAGACACTTTCCGTAATTTCCAGCTTTAGTCTGGATGGAGCTATGTTATATTTCTCAACAAGCGAAACCAGCGTTTCGTAAATGTCTATGTAGTAGAAATCCTTTACAGAAATATTTACTGATATAGACAGGTCGTCATGACCTAGAGCCTTCCAATAGGAAAGCCTTTTAGCTGCCTGCTCCCAGATGTATAAATCCAGCTTGTAGATGTAGCCGGTACGCTCTAAAAGTGGAATGAATGACGCCGGAGCGATGATGCCTCTCTCTGGATGAATCCAGCGCACCAGTGCTTCGCAGAGAGCAGTTTTTCCGTCTATGGTAACTACCGGCTGCAGGAACATTGCAAACTGTCCTGTAGAAAGGGCCGACTCAAACTCTCCGATAATCTTTTGCTCGCTTAAGTACTCGTTTCGAAGCATATCACCATAGTAGGCGATTGAGTTTTTGAAGCTGTCCTTTATGGAATCTATCGCCAGGAATGCACCATCACACATAGACATTACAGAGGCGTTGCGGTCGTAAATATCATATACACCCACCAAAATGACCATTCTGTATTGGGCATTGTTCATGAAATGGCTAACCTTGTTCATGCCAGTCATGAACACCTCTTCGCTATATCGATTTTTAGGCAGAAGAATTGCAAATCTGTCAGCCTCTAATCTGGCAAACACGGAGACATTTGATATGTGTTCCCTGATAGTATCGGCACATCTTACCAACAGCTGATCTGCCTCCTCCATTCCAAACATGTCGTTGATAAGCTTGAAACCTTTGATATTGAAGCAGGTCATAACATAGCTGACATCCGGATTGTCATCAAGCTTTTTCCTTGCTTCCTCGTAAAAGCTTTCGCGATTCAGAGCGCCTGTGAGGCTGTCGTGGCTTGAACGATATTTCTCTTCTTCGTAGGCCAGGAAATCTCCTGTAACATCATAGAAGGAGAAATAACATCCACAGTAGAAGCCCTTTTTATCATATATTTTGTTGAAATGGATATCGAAACGATATTCGTCACCATTCACTGTGTATAAAGCACTCCAGCTGGTATTTGAGATGGCGTTTGCCGGCCTGCCCTCGCGCCATTTTCTAAATCTGGCTTCAAGGAGACGCTTATCGCCGCTGGCAGAAAAAATCCTGTTGGCCAGCTGATTTGAATAAATGCAGTTATCGTTTTCATCGTAGGAGATAAGGGCACATTCCATCCTTTCAGTGATGGTGCTGAGCATATATTCTACGAATGTCTTTGGGTTGTATAGAAGCGTATAATACGCCACAAACATTGACCCAATAGAATAAAAGCAAATAGACACATCTACCGGATAGTCAAAGAACAGATATAAAACATTGAGACCTATAATTCCCAAAAACATCACCAGGATGGACAGGTACCTGTTCCTGAGAAAGCCGCTGGTTATAAAGGATTTCTTGATGAAAATCAAGACTATCATAATAACCAGGATGTAGCAGAACACAAGGTGAACCATATAGTAGTCATTGATTTTGAATTGGTAGAACCACTCTTCACCTACATATCTGCGTTCCAGCCAAAATGCATGGTGCCATTTACTGTTGAAAATCAAGCTGATATTGTCAGCTATAGCTATTGATGTGGTAATCATGGGTGCAGCGTAGTTGTCCATCCAGATTCTGGTGTAGTTTCTAGAGTAAAACAAAAATGTGATAAGCACCCAGTCTATTCCTGCAAAGTATAAAGAATATCCGATTTCCGACAAGAACTGATTCTTGGTGGAAATCGCAAACGAATACACCACGCAGGTAACAATTCCAACTATCAAAAGCTGTAATATCGATATATTCAGCTTACTATTTTTAATGATATGCTTTGAGCCTATATGCAGTGCTCCCACTAGCATGATGAAGGCTGTCAGCAAAAAAAGAAATACATACAGCTTTATCAAGTGTAAACCCCCGTTTTCTGTTCTAGTTAGAGTTAGCTATTTTGCTATCTTTAAAATCCTCTCCCTCTGGCTTTATGGCAAAGCTCATAGATTCGCCAGAAACAGGATGTTTAAATCCGATAGAATAAGAACACAGTGCAAGATTTCGGCCTGTAGCCACGCCACCGTACTTCACATCCCCAAGTATTGGAGCTGTGCGGCTGGCAAGCTGAATTCTGATTTGATGATGACGACCAGTAAAAAGCTCAATATCCAAAAGCTTTTTGTCATCCCATTCATCTACAGTGCGGTATCTTAAAGTAGCTTTTTTCGCTCTAGGATCTGACTCCTTGACAACCTTTGAAAGATTGGTTCGATTGTCCTTTACGAGATAATCTACCAGGTCGCCTTCCTCTGGGAATGACTCTCTGGTAATGATTGCATAGTAATGCTTCTTAAAGCTATGCTCAGTGATTTGTTTTGTAAGATTATTAGCGGCTTCCTTTGTTTTTGCGAAAACCATTACACCTTCAACAGGCTGATCCAAGCGGTGAACTACATGGATAGTAGGCTGCTGCCCTTTTTCTGAAAGATAATTATTAAGCAGGCTCACCATATCCTGCTCACCAATATTTTTTGTCTGGGTAGCAACCCCAGCTGGTTTATAGCATACAATGATGCTTTCATCCTCAAAAATTACGTTCATACACAATCCCCCTAAATTATAGATTTATACCCTTATTTTAACATACTTAAACCTTAAAGCGGTAGCCTACACCCCAGATTGTCTCAATATACTGTGGTTTCGATGTGTTAAGTTCGATTTTTTCTCGTATTTTGTTGACGTGAACTGTAACGGTGGAGATATCACCGATAGATTCCTCGCCCCAAAGAGTCTCGAAAAGCTGCTCCTTTGAGTAGATTACATTTGGATTTTCTGCTAAAAATGTGAGAAGGTCGAATTCTTTAGCTGTGAATACCTTTTCCTCACCATTAATCCAAACTCGACGGCTGGCCTTGTCAATTCTAAGGCCACGGATGCTGATTTCGTTTTTCTTGATAGCCGGCGACTGAACCAGACGCTCGTATCTGGCCAAATGTGCCTTTACTCTGGCTACAAGCTCGCTTGGAGAAAATGGCTTTGTGATGTAATCATCTGCACCAAGCCCCAGGCCTCTGATTTTGTCGATCTCCTCTTTTTTGGCTGTAACCATAAGGATAGGTACATTTTTCACCTCGCGGATGCGCTTGCACAGCTCAAAGCCATCGATACCTGGAAGCATCAAATCCAAAATATACATATCATAATTGCCAGCCAAAGCTTTCTGTAGACCCTTTTCTCCGTCTGCTTCAATATCCACCTCGAAATTTGAAAGCTCCAGATAGTCCTTCTCAAGCTCTGCAATGGCTTCTTCATCTTCTATAATCAAAATTCTACTCATTTTCAACCTCCATAAATTTGCGTATTACAAAATACATTGTTGTGCCTTCGTTTTCCTTGCTGGTGACCCAGATTTTGCCACCGTGGTCCTCCACAATCTTTTTGACGATGGAAAGACCTATGCCACTACCACCTGCGGCTGAGTTTCTGGATGTATCGGCACGATAAAATCTATCAAAAACATAAGGCAAGTCTCTGGTGGCGATACCCTTGCCGTTGTCTGTTATCTCTACCTGAACGAAATCCCCCACATCCTTTATAGAAATACCAATTCTGCTGGCCACATCGGCCCTCATGTATTTCACAGAATTGCTGACGATATTGTGGATGATACGACCAAGTTGCTCCGGATCGGCGATAATCAGCACATTTGGATCCACAAAATTGGAATAATCAAGGCGAATGTGTTGATTTTCCAAATCCATTCCAAGCTCCTCGATGCAATCATCGAAATATGCCTGCAGGTTGAGTTTCTGGAAATTGTATGGAATTTTATTGGTATCAATTTTGGAATAAAGGGTAAGCTCGTTAATGAGTGTGTTCATCTCATTAGCCTTGTTGTAAATGGTGCGTATGTATTTTTCCTGTTTTTCAGGGGTGTCTGCCACACCATCAAGCATACCTTCGGCATAACCCTTTATGGCGGTTATAGGAGTTTTTAAATCATGGGCAATATTGGAAATCAGCGCCCTCTGCTCCGCTTCGTCCTCAAGTCGGTCTTTAGCATTGTTTTTGAGGCGCACTCTCATGTCCTCAAAGGCATTACACACATCTGACATTTCATCCTTGCCTGTGGATGCCACACTAAAATCCAGGTTGCCCTCTTTAACATTGTTGGCGGCTATTTTTAGAGTTTTTAGCTGTGGAGCTATCCCTCGATATATCCATACTACCATTATCACAGCAGTAACTAGCAGTATTATGAGCTCAGCAACGCAAAAGCTGACTACCAGCTCATCAAATCGCCCGCTATCATCCATGTAGGTCTTCACCGAATCCACGAATTCATTTGTGACCATGGGATTAGCCGCCGCCTCCCGAACTATCCCCTTTAGACCGTACATCAATGTAGTAAATAGTAGTACAGGAACCAAAGTTATTATAAAAAATGAAATAATCAGTCGATTTTTTAGTTTCATAAGCACCTCATTCACCAAAAAAGCAGCCACATAGTGTGACTGCTTTAATTATAGCATACCTGTTATTTTTAATGTATTTCTATTCCTATATCTACAAACTCATTACAATAACTGATTATTTCTTATTATCTTACCTCAATATTCAAAAACATAACCCTCTGGCAACACTTTCTTGCAATCTTTCTATTTTCATTTTTGCATCTTTTTCACGTACACTCAAAACAAAATGTAATTCTTTTTTAGGTAAAAATATAATTAATTCATCATAATTGGCCAAAACACTTGCCTCAATAAGTATTATTTTTTCTTGCTGGTTATGTTCATAGCTTTTTGTTTTATTACCATAATCAACCACAAGATACCTGTCATCTCTGCTAATATGTATCTTTCGATTGAAAATAGACAAATAGGAAAAAGCTTGATTAGTCGCAAATAATATGATTATAGGGAAACTATATATTGAAAACGCCCCTCGGCCAAACTGTTCCCCTAAAATATAGATAAGAACAGCTATACTCACAGAAACTATTCGTTTAAGATGTATCCTTTCACAGTTTATGTCCATTCTTTAGGCCTCCTTACTTTTCATAGCTATTCCTGTCAATTTTTAAATACTCGTACCATTCCTTCATCTCTGAAACTATTGGGTTTGAAAGTATTACATATATAATCTCACGCTCGTTTTCATTATTTAAAACATACTCATATACATTGTCTTCCCCATCCTTAGCTATATATGCCGGGTAATTATATGATTTATCGTCATAGATTAGATTACCTGAACCCACCTCTGACTTCGCATCACCCATATTAGATAATCTTTCCAGTTCTGCATTATAATCATCCTCTGAATACTTAATTCTTAAAATAGTATATTCAAAAGAATCATCTGTGTCTAGGTTCATCTTCGACACATATTGTCCATCAGCAAATTCTTTGATGCTATCTGGGAACATTTCAAAATTAGAGTTAAAATCAGCCCCGTTTTGTGATATCAGTTCACTCTTATTGTATGCAGACAAACCATATAACGTGACTGCAAAATCATTAGCATGATAAGCATCTGCATTTATCGCAAGTAGATTATAATCCTGCTCCCCTATAACACCATAGTAACTCCTAGCTACTGCCTAATAAACCCTTATTAATTCACGTTGTATAATAAAGGGTACGAATACCGAATTTATGACGAAATTCGCTATTCTATACTTTTTTAATATATGCTACTTGTATAAATCTTCTACTGTAATTAGCTTTACATTAGGCGTATCAGCATTTTTTACCCATTCAGTAAATCCACTCAAAGAAAATAAAATTAATGTTGTGACATTATAGCTGCCAGATATAAGCTTAGATCTTCTAACAAGCGTCTCGAATATCTCTTTATCTATTTTTTCATTTTTGAATTTACACTCACCTAAAATAGCCGTTTTATCTATTGTAGATATACCTACTACATCGATATCTGCAGACTGTTGATACTTTCTTCCGTTTACATCTATCATCTGCTCGACGCCCCACCAAGTACCAACTTCCGTAATAAAAGAGCCAAATTCCCCAAGAATACCGCGATTCAATGTGTAATAACGGCACATATCTTCAAATACACTTCCCATAAAAGAATGTAATCCACTCTTTACAACTTTTTCATAATAGACCTGGCCCTGACCCATTTCTATCACGCTTATAGCTTTAGGAATAAACTGATACCAGAATTTAAACATATGATCTTTAAGAACATACTGGGTTTTCTTCTTGTTTTTTTCTTCTGTAATACATTTTTTCTTCTCCACAAGACCAACATCAATTAGCTTTTCCAATGAATACAGAACCGTACTATCTTTTTCTTTAACTTTAGCTGCTATAATATTGAGAGCAGTCTCGCCTGATGCAACCTGTTCAATAATATTATTTACAAGAGTTACATCTGAAAATTCTTGGGTTAATAGGTTCTTTGTTTCATCAAACAGATAGCCATCCGTATTAAAGAAAAGCTTAATAATGTTTTCATCCAAGCTTTTTGAAGAATCAAAAAGGGCCAAATACTTTGCCACTCCACCAGTAACACCATAGCAGATTGCCTTATCTTCTGGTGAATAGCCTGGGACAAATAACGCAGAATCCTTGTAGTTGAATGCATCTAGCTTTATCTGGGAATCTCTACGCCCAAAAATCGGACTTCTTTCACTAAGCACCTTCTTTACCATAAAGCTAAGTGCTGAGCCACATAGAATAAGCATCATGTTCTTATCCAACCACTGGTTATCAATATATTTTTGCAATACGGACAGCAATGCCTCATCCTTTTCTGCCCAATATGGCAATTCATCGATAACCAATATTAATTTTTCATTTGCATTTGATACTTTGCTAGTAATTATGTCAAAGACACTTTCTATATTTGAAAATGTGGCATTACTATACGCTGGATCCAACACATCAAAAACCTGTTTTGAAAACAACTCAAGATTTCTGTCGGCTCCTACTTTTGTAGCTGTATAAAATATAGCCTTTTTGTTTTTTATAAACTCTCTGATAAGGAATGATTTGCCTACTCTTCGTCGACCATAAATTACTGTCATTCCAAAACCATCTTTTTCGTATATAGCCTGTAATGATTCTAATTCTTTTTCTCTACCAATAAACATATGCACTCCTTATATTCAAATCGTTTTTATTCAAATCATTTTTAATTAAATCTATTTGAATATAATATAGCACACTTTAAATTTACTTTCTATGCATGATTCGGTAAGTCATAGGTTTTTCCATATAAAAATAACCCAGACTCAATTGAATCTGGGTTATAACTACTAACTGTTAAAGATATTTCTTTAAAGCCTCAGCTTTGTCTGTCTGCTCCCAAGGAAGCTTGACATCTGTGCGGCCGAAGTGGCCATAAGCTGCTGTTGGGCGGTAGATTGGTCGACGAAGGTCGAGCATTTTGATGATGCCTGCTGGACGAAGATCGAAGTTTTCACGAACGATTTCAACAAGCTGGTTGTCTGAAAGCTTGCCGGTGCCGAATGTGTCTACCATGATAGATGTAGGTTCTGCTACGCCGATAGCATATGAGAGCTGAATCTCACATTTGTCTGCCAGGCCAGCTGCTACGATATTTTTAGCAACATAGCGAGCTGCATATGCGCCTGAGCGATCCACCTTTGTGCAATCCTTTCCTGAGAAAGCACCGCCGCCATGACGAGCATAGCCACCGTAAGTATCAACGATAATCTTACGGCCAGTAAGACCTGCATCACCGTGTGGACCACCGATGACGAAACGGCCTGTAGGATTGATGTAGAACTTTGTCTTGTCATCAATCATGTCCTTTGGAAGGACTGGGTCAAAGACATACTTTTTGATGTCTGCGTGAATCTGTTCCTGAGTAACATCTTCATCATGCTGTGTAGATAAAACTACAGCCTCAAGTCTAAATGGCTTGCCAGCCTCGTCATACTCTACAGAAACCTGTGTCTTTCCGTCTGGACGAAGGTAACTGAGTGTTCCGTCTTTGCGGACATTAGCAAGCTGTAGAGCAAGTCTATGAGCAAGAGAAATAGGATATGGCATGAGCTCTTCTGTTTCGTTAGTAGCGAAACCGAACATCATACCCTGATCACCAGCGCCTGTGTCCAGGTCATCTGTAAGTGATCCTTCCTTTGCCTCAAGAGCCTTGTCAACACCCATGGCAATGTCTGCGGATTGTTGATCAAGAGCGACCATAACAGCGCAAGAATTTCCGTCGATGCCTTTCTTTCCATCGTCATAACCGATTTCAAGAAGAGTCTTGCGAACAATAGCTGGAACATCGAGCTGAGCCTTTGTAGTAATCTCGCCTGTAACGAGGACAAATCCTGTACATGAGCAAGACTCACAAGCTACTCTACTCATTGGATCTTCAGCTAAGCAAGCATCGAGGATGGCATCAGATATGGCATCACATACCTTATCTGGATGACCTTCTGTTACTGACTCTGAAGTAAAAAGTAACTTTTCCATCTTTTAACTCTCTTTCTATATGAAATTGTCTTACCTAAGGTCATTCTTAGGTAAAGTATAGTATATACCCTAGTTCTGTATATAGCAACAATAAATATTTTTATTCACAATTAGTTCACCGGAATATAATAATTGATTTATATAATCAATATTAATGAAATGATTGTGAACTACATTGTGCAATAGCATGTGCCCCGCTATAATGGTGGCACTAAAAATGTAACGTGAGGGCAACTATGACAACTTTAACAGTAGACAAACTTGAACCTAACATGATAACAGCAGAGCCTGTTCTTACCAAGCGTGGGCAAACTATTGTAAAGGCAGGTGAGAAACTCACTCCCCAACTGATAGCAAAGCTCTCTTTTTATAAGATAGAAACTGCTACTGTGGAAGATACAGAGCCACCTGTGTCTTCTGAACCTGAGCCTACACCTACCACTACCACAACGAATGAGACTTATGTAAGTGAGCAAATCACATATACACAGCGTTTAAAGGCTTCTCCACAATTTCAGAAATTCCAATCGGACTACGCATTAAATATCACTTATCTCAAGGAAAACTTCGAAGCAATTATTGCCGGAGGCGGCGCAGAGTGTTCTGATTTAATGCTTGAAAACTGCGAAAGTCTGTTTAAATCAAAGACATCACTTGAGCTTTTAGATATGTTAAGCAACATGCGAAATCTTGAGGATCCTATTTATTCTCATTCCCTTAATGTTGCACTGATTTCCCGCTCTATTGGAAAATGGCTTAAGCTCCCTAAAGAAGAATTGAACATTATAACGTTGGCTGGGTTGCTTCATGATATTGGAAAAACTCAGATACCTGAAAGTATTCTTAATAAACCTGGTCGTTATACAGATGAAGAATTTGCCCAAATGAAGTCCCATACTCTGCTTGGGAAAAAACTTCTTAACGATAAGAGCTTTGACCCTCGTATTTTGTACGCTGCACTTCAACACCACGAGAGAAGTGACGGTAGTGGCTACCCGAGAGGCCTTGGGGAAGACGAAATTGACGATTTTGCGAGCATTGTAGCTATTGCTGATGTATATGATGCAATGACCTCTGCAAGAGCACATCGCGATCCGCTTTGTTCCTTCCAGGTTATTTCTGAATTTGAAAAAGATGGACTAAAAAAATACAACACAAAATATATTCTTGTATTCCTTGAAAGAATAGCTAACACATACAACAACAGCCGAATAATGCTTAATAACGCAAAAACAGGCCGTGTGGTTTATATTAACAAAACCAATCTTTCACGACCTGTAGTAGCCCTTGACAATGGGGATATCCTTAATCTTGCTGATAGCGCCAACAATGAGCTGTATATTAAATCGATTCTCTAAAGGCTTCGTCTATTCTGTCTTTTAGACCAGAGTAGCGTTTCGCCTGAGACACATTATCAATCATTGAATAATAAACATCTGCGTCGCCTACCATGGTGACGCATTTTTTTGCTCTGGTGATGGCTGTGTAGAGGATGTTTCTGTTCATAAGCATCTTTGGACCTTCCATTATAGGCATCACCACTGCAGGATATTCGGAACCCTGCGACTTGTGGATGGTGATGGCATAGGCAAGCTCCAGCTCATCTAACGATGCAAATGGATAAGTGACCGTCCTGCCCTCTTCAAACTCGACGATTATGGATTTGGACCAGTCATTTATTTCTTTGATAATTCCCACATCTCCGTTGAATACTCCAACGCCCTTTTCCAAAGTGATATTATAATTGCCCTTTACTTCCCATTCCAGCTGATAGTCATTGCGAATCTGCATGACCTTGTCACCTTCGCGGAAGGTTCTGGTCTCACCCTTCCACTCGTTTTTTTTGGTGGACGGTGGATTTAGGTACTGCTGTAGGATGCCATTAAGACGTTCCACACCGATGAGCCCCTTGCGGGTAGGGGTGAGGACCTGAATATCACTTACATTTGCATCCACATATTTGGGCAGCTTTTCCTTAATTAATGTGAGCATAACGCTGATGATGGTATCTGCATCATTTCTCTTAAGGAAAAAGAAATCCTTGGACTTGTTATCTAACACCATATGCTCACCCTTGTGAATCCTGTGAGCATTCATAACGATGTCGCTCTCCTGGGCCTGACGGAAAATCTTTTCCAGAGTAACTGATGTGAACTGATTAGATGCCAGGATATCCTTTAGCACATTGCCAGGGCCAACGCTTGGGAGCTGATGCATATCACCTACCAGGATTAATCTGGTGCCAACTGATATGGCCTTTAAAAGAGAATACATCAGTGAAACATCTACCATGGACATCTCATCTATGATGATGACATCACACTCCAGTGGATTTTCCTCATTGCGGTCAAATTTGGCAAAGGATGTAGCATCATCGTCATCCCCCATTTTGCCCGATACCTCAAGCATACGATGGATGGTTCTGGCTTCGTAGCCTGTGGCCTCGCTCATTCTTTTGGCGGCTCGGCCTGTTGGGGCTGCCAGAAAGATGTTGTACCCCTCTTCTTCAAAAATGTGAATCATAGTGGTGATAGTAGTGGTTTTACCAGTACCAGGGCCACCTGTCAGTACGAAAAAGCCATGCTCCGCTGCTGCAATAACAGCATCCTTTTGTAGCTCATCCAGCTCAAAGCTTTCATCTTTTTCTATACGGCGAATCACCTTTTCCAAATCTGCCCTGTCGGCCTTGTAGGTCAGGTTAAGCTCCTTTAGCATACCTGCGATGGATTCCTCCATGCGATAGAAGGAACGAGAGTAAACCTGTTTAGTATCATCTGTCATACGTTTAATTATGACTTTTTTATCCATTGCCAGATTCATTATCTGAGCCTCTACCGATTCAGCGTCCACCTTCAGCAAATCCACAGCCATATCTATCAATGTCTCTATTGGAAGATAGGTGTGTCCGTAGCCTGCTCCCTGTCCCAGCACATACTGTATGCCACCCTTGATTCTAAATTCAGAATCTACCTTTATACCAACCTGCCCTGCGATTTCATCGGCAGTCTTAAATCCTATACCTGATACTTCATCGGCGATTCGATAAGGGTTGCTTTGAATGACATTGTATACATCATTTCCAAAACGATTATATATTTTGATGGCAGTGTTTCCATGTAGGCCGTATTTATCCAGGAATATCATGGCATTTCTGATATCCTTGGCCCCTACTATCTGGTCGGAGATTTCCATGGCCTTTCCTAAGGAGATGCCCTTTACTTCCTCAAGTCGCTCTGGCTCCTCCTCGATGATACGGAAAGTATCTGCCCCAAATGTTTTAATAATTCTGGCAGCCAGCTTTGGGCCGATTCCACGGATAGCTCCCGAGCCTAAATATCGCTCCATGGAAGCTTCGTCCGTAGGTGCCACCGCCTCATAGCTTGTTGCCTTGAACTGCTTGCCGTATACGGGATGATCCACGTAATCGCCTCTTAGCAAAAGATTCTCTCCCTCACCGATTGTAGGGAAAATCCCGGTGGCGGTAATTAGCATGTCATCCGTTACATAATCAAGCACTGTATATCCGTTATCCGGATTTCTAAATATTATGTTTTCTACGTATCCTGTTATTTCTACCATAGGATATATACTAACACAAAAAACACCCAGTAGCTATAAAGCCCTGGGTGTCATTTCAATCATTATCAGGTTAGCACTTCCTGAACTGTGGAAGTGTTTTCACTTGCTATGTCGTCTGAAACCTTTTCATTATCGAGACCACTGCTTTCTGTCGGAAGATTTGTAGTGCCTGTGATTCCATAGTTGCGCATAATCTGGTCAACTAAATCATCAGTCAGGTCTCCTCCAATCTGATCTACCATCTGTGATGCAATCTGTGTGATGGACTGGTCGAGATAAAGATCCTTGTACATGCTCATAGAATCGTTGTTTTTTTCTTCCATGGTCATGGTCTCTTTCATCTCTTTGATGACCTTTTCCATCATGAAGGTTTCGAAGTTTTTCACCGCTTTGGTGATGTCTTCCCTGGAGGAATTCTTTGAAATGCCTCCGATAGACCTTGTAGTGGCATCTGCCGCAGATGCCCTGCCTTGATTTGTGTACTGCGTTTGTAAGTACTGATTCATTCCTGTGATATCCATATTCTTATCCCCCTTTTAATAGTAACACTATCTCTTCAGGTTGTTAGCCTGCTCCAGCATTGTATCTGAAGTGGTTATCGCCTTTGAGTTCATTTCATATGCACGCTGAGCAATGATAAGATTTACCATTTCATCAGCTACATTTACATTTGAGCCTTCCAGATAATTCTGGACAACTTCACTTCTGATGACTCCCTGAGTGCTCCACTCTGGCATTGGTTCGCCTGAAGCCTCTGACTCATCATATAGATTTTCGCCTATCTTATTAAGACCTACTCTATTGGTAAATTGATAAATAGCTACACTCTGTCCGGTGGCTGTATATTTTCCATCAGCATTTTGAATTGTGATAGCGCCTGTATCAGGGTCCACCTTAAAATCTTTTTCTACAGTTTTTGGAACCTTGATTGGCTGATTGGCCTGGTCCAGTACCTGGTAACCTTCTGGAGTGGTAAGAACTTTCTCACCTGCATCATTTATAGCCCAGCTGAAATTTCCATTTCTGGTATAGTGAGTCTCTGTGCCATCCTGCACTGCAAAGAAGCCTTCACCGATGATACACATTGCTGTATTGCTATCGTTTGCAAGCTGTGCGCCCTGGGTGAAGTTTGAATTCAAAGAAGCCACTCTGGTTCCAAGGCCTACCTGAGCTGCAGTTGGTTTGGTATCGCCCTGAGCATTTGTACTTTTAGACTGCAGGGTTTGGTACAAAAGTGTCTTGAACTGGGCGTTCTGTGCTTTATAGCCTGTTGTATTTACATTTGCTAAGTTATTTGCGATTGTATCAACTGATGTTTGCTGGCCCTTCATTCCTGAAGCAGCTGACCATAATGATCTGACCATGGTATTTCCTCCTAGTTTACGGCTCGCCTGTTACGCTCTCAATGCTATAAGATATTGTTACGCTGTGGCTCGCCTGTTACGCTCTCAATGCTATATATTGCAACGGTCAGCTTGGAATGCTTCCCTTATGCAATATATAGTATTGATAGCTACAGGCTATCTTTACTTTGCAGTGGGTTACGCTGCTAACAACGAATAATTACGTTTACGATTATACGCGGCCTATTGTATTGGCAGTTTTTTCTAGGGTTGAATCTTCGGTTTGTATCATTTTTTGACCTGCTTCGTAGGCGCGGGCTATTTGAATCATACTAACCATTTCATCTACTACATTTACGTTTGAGGCTTCAAGTGTGCCCTGCTCAACTATTGCTTCGCTTTCGATGATATTTCCGCCTGGAATCAAATCATATAGATTCTCACCATATTTATTGATGTAGTCGTAGTTATCTATGTCGATTACTCCGATGGTATCTACCTCTTCTCCGTTTTGGCGAATTGTTCCATCAGACGCTATCGAATATTTTAACGACGGGTCAATCTGCACTCTAAAACCATCACCGTACTGAGAACCTGATGCACCATCTGAATTCAGCACATAGTCGCCATCTACTGTTCTAAGATATCCCTCGTTGTCCACTACGAAAGAACCGTCTCTTGTATATTTGATGGAAGTTTCTCCAGCTTTATTTGTAAATTCAATTGCAAAAAAGCCTTTACCACCAAGGGCAACATCTGATTCTTTATCTGTAATTTGAAATGGGCCCTGATCCCAATTGGTGTAGGTCTCGCCTATCTTTGCACCAAGGGAGATGTAGCCTATTTTCTCAGGCATGTTGTGCCAATGAGATGTATCTTTTATTTTTATGGCCAGCTTTTCGTCAAAGGCTTGCGCTACCATAGCTTCCTTTTTGTAGCCTGTAGTTGCAGAGTTGGCCAGGTTGTTTGTCATAACATCCATTCGCCTCTGCTCATTTACCATTCCTGTATAGGCTGTGTAGAGTCCTTTTACCATAAGCTGCCCCCATTTTACTTATACTTAAACCTTTCTCCATCTATGTTATCGGACACTTTAAGCCATACTTAACCCTGGTAACAAATTTTTTATAAAAACTTCTAACAAAAAAGGACCTGGAAAAAATCCAAGTCCTGATAATTTATATTTGATATTAATCTGAAAGAAGCTCCACGTAACGGCCTGTTCCGATGGCTACGCATGTCATAGCTTCGTCGGCTGTCATAGTGTTGATGCCTGTGCGGTCCTCGATGAGCTCCTCAAGACCACGAAGAAGTGCACCGCCACCTGTAAGTACGATACCTCTGTCTGCAACGTCGGCTGCAAGCTCTGGTGGAGTCTTTTCAAGAACTGAGTGAATAGCCTCAACAATCTGCATTGTAGATTCCTTGAGTGCTTCCTCTGTCTCCTCTGAAGAAACTGTGATAGTCTTTGGAAGACCTGATACGAGGTTACGTCCTCTAACATCCATAGTCTCTGGCTCGCCAAGTGGGTAGCAACGACCGATTTTAATTTTGATATCTTCGGCTGTACGCTCACCGATAAGAAGGTTGTGCTTCTTTCTCATGTAACGAACGATAGCCTCGTCGAAATCGTCACCAGCCACCTTGATAGATGTGCTGACAACTGAGCTACCAAGTGAGATGACAGCGATATCTGCTGTACCACCACCGATATCTACGATCATATTTCCCATTGGAAGTGAAATATCGATACCAGCGCCGATAGCTGCTGCGATAGGCTCCTCGATGATTTTAACCTCGCGGGCACCTGCTGCAAATGCTGCATCCTCAACGGCACGCTTCTCAACCTCTGTGGCTCCTGAAGGAACACAGACAGCGATACGAGGCTTACGATAGCTCTTTTTACCCATAGCCTTCTGAACGAAATATTTAATCATCTTCTCGGTGACTGTGTAATCAGAGATAACACCCTGACGAAGTGGACGAACTGCCACAATATTACCAGGAGTACGTCCAATCATAAGACGTGCCTCTTCACCAATTTCTTTGATTTTGTTTGTATCTCTATCAAAAGCCACAACTGAAGGCTCTTTTAATACAACGCCCTTGCCCTTTGCATATACAAGAACGCTAGCTGTACCTAAATCAATTCCGATATCTGAACCTGCCATTTTACTGTTCCTCTCTTATTTTTTAATATAGAACTGTCTAAATTAGACAAAATTACGCATTTTTACTTTTCTATTATATACGAAAAAAGAGAGGTTTCAAGTATTTACTTTAAATACTCTTTAAGGTACTGGCCTGTGTAACTTTGTTTAACTTTTACAATTTCCTCTGGTGTTCCTTTGGCTATTACGGTACCACCTCTGTCACCACCGTCAGGGCCCATATCGATTATGTAGTCAGCGCACTTTATAACGTCCAAATTGTGCTCGATGACCACTACTGTGTTGCCCGAATCGGATAGCTTTCGCATGATTTCTACGAGTTTGTTTACATCGTCAAAATGAAGACCTGTGGTCGGCTCGTCAAGGATGTAGATTGTTTTTCCAGTGGCGCGACGTGACAGCTCTGTGGCAAGCTTGATACGCTGTGCCTCACCACCTGAAAGTGTGGTGGATGGCTGACCAAGCTTGATGTAGCCTAAGCCTACATCGTATAGGCTCTGGATTTTGTTTAGGATGCTTGGAACATTTTTGAAGAATTCCACTGCTTCCTCTACTGTCATATCAAGGATGTCGTAGATGGTCTTGCCCTTGTAGTGAACCTCAAGTGTCTCTCGGTTGTAACGCTTACCTCCGCAGACTTCGCAAGGTACATACACATCAGGCAAGAAATGCATCTCGATTTTGATGATACCGTCTCCTGAGCAGGCCTCACAGCGTCCGCCCTTTACGTTGAAAGAGAAACGCCCCTTGCTATAGCCTCTTTCTTTAGCTTCGGTTGTGCCTGCAAAAAGGTCTCTAATTAAATCGAACACTCCTGTGTATGTAGCAGGATTTGAGCGAGGAGTACGTCCGATTGGAGACTGGTCAATGTCGATGACCTTGTCTAGTGCTTCTGTACCAATGATATCATCGTGCTTTCCTGATATTTTGCGGGCACGATTAAGCCTCTTTGCCAAATCCTTGTATAAAATCTCGTTGATAAGGGAGCTCTTTCCTGAACCGGAAACTCCTGTTACAACTGTCATGATTCCAAGTGGAATATCCACGTCGATATTTTTAAGGTTGTGCTCCCTAGCGCCCTTTATAGTGAGCCAGCCCTTTGGCTCACGACGCTCTGATGGAACAGGGATGCAAAGCTTGCCGCTTAGGTACTGACCTGTAATGGAATTAGGATTTGCCATGATTTCCTCTGGTGTACCTGCTGCAACGACTTCTCCACCATCCTTGCCGGCGCGAGGGCCAATATCCACAAGATAATCCGCAGCCTTCATGGTATCGGAATCATGCTCTACAACTATCAGGGTGTTGCCTAAGTCTCTAAGCCCCTTTAGGGATGCTAAAAGCTTGTCGTTATCCTTCTGATGAAGTCCGATAGATGGCTCATCTAAAATATATGCAACACCTACCAGACCTGAGCCTATCTGGGTAGCCAGACGTATACGTTGAGCCTCACCACCTGATAGTGTGGCTGTAGCACGGGCAAGTGTTAGATAGTCAAGCCCTACATCTACCATGAATTTCAGACGATTTCTGATTTCCTTAAGGACTACAGCACCTATCTTTTTCTGCTGTTCAGTAAGGTCAAGGTTGTCGATAAGGTCGTATAGCTCATGAACCGGATACTGAGTCATCTCAAAAATATTTCTATCTGCGATTGTAACTGCAAGGCTTTCCTTTTTCAGACGCTGACCATGACAGCATGGGCAATCGCTGTAAAACATGAATTCTTCGTATTCTTTTTTAGCAGACTCCGAATAGGTCTCCTTGTAGCGACGGTTGATATTTTCAATCAAGCCCTCAAATACTGTAGGATAAACGCCTCTGCCGCGCTGTCCCTCATAATGGACATCAACTGAGCGGTCGAAACCATGCATAAACATATGGCGGATGTTTTCCGGAAGCTCCTTGTATGGAGTATCCAGTGAGAATTTGTATTCCTCGGATAAAGCCTCAAGCAATGCGTGGGCAAAGCTTGTGCTTTTGTTTGAGGACTGCCAGCCAATGACCTGAACGCAACCCTCATTAAAGGAAAGTGATTTGTCTGGAATCATCAAATCCTCGTCGAATTCCATCTTGTAGCCAAGTCCGAAACACTCTGGGCAGGCGCCAAATGGATTGTTGAAGGAAAAGCTACGTGGCTCCACTTCATCGATGCTGATGCCGCAGTCCGGACATGAAAATCCTTCTGAGAATTTGATAGGCTCTCCGTCGATAACATCAACAATCACAAGACCATCAGCCAGCTTTAGCACTGCCTCGATTGAGTCAGTGAGACGCTTTTCGATGCCCTCTTTGATTACAAGTCTGTCGATGACAATTTCAATATTGTGCTTTATATTTTTATCCAGCTTTATCTCTTCAGATAAATCGTAGACATTTCCATCTACATTTACACGGACGTAACCGGATTTTTTCGCTTTTTCAAATAGCTTTTCGTGAGTACCCTTGCGGCCTCTCACTACTGGTGCTAGTAGCTGAATTTTGGTGCGCTCAGGAAGTGCCATTATAGCATCAACCATCTGGTCTACAGTCTGCTTGCTGATAGGCTTGCCACAGTTTGGGCAGTGTGGGATGCCACATCTGGCATATAACAGACGCATGTAGTCATAGATTTCTGTAACAGTTCCTACTGTAGAACGTGGGTTGTGGTTGGTGCTTTTCTGGTCAATGGAAATGGCAGGTGGCATACCTTCCATGTGCTCTACGTTTGGCTTTTCCATCTGGCCCAAGAACTGGCGAGCGTAGCTGGAAAGAGATTCCATGTAGCGGCGCTGGCCCTCAGCAAAGATTGTGTCAAAGGCTAAGGATGATTTTCCTGAGCCTGAGAGACCTGTGAGAACTACAAATTCATCACGGGGAATGTCTATGCTTATGTTTTTAAGGTTGTGTTCGTTGGCACCTTTTATCTTGATATATTTTTTTTCTTTCAATTTTGGTTCCTCTCTTGCTTTAGGTACGACACCTCATCCGGCCTGCGGCCACCTTCCCCCTCGCCGGGGTGGCAGATAACGCTAAAGCATTATCTCTTCCCTCTAGGGGAAGGCTACTAACTTATAAATCCCTCAACATATTTTTAAGTTCAACCATTTTGTCGCGGTATTCGGCAGCAGCTTCGAAATTGAGCTCAGAAGCGGCCTTTTGCATCTTCTTTTGGATATCTGCGATAAGCTTTTCAAGCTCTTTTTTGTCCATTTCTTCAGGATCCTTCTTAAACTGCATTTCCTTTTTCGCGATGTCCCTGGAAATGGAGATGAGCTCGCGGACTGATTTTTGAATGGTCTGTGGTGTGATGCCGTGAGCCTCGTTGTAGGCCTTTTGGATTTCACGACGACGCTCCGTTTCACTGATAGCCTTTTCCATGGATTCTGTCATGGTGTCGGCATACATGATTACGTGACCTTCGCTGTTACGAGCAGCACGTCCAATGGTCTGGATAAGTGAGCGCTCACTTCTGAGGAAGCCCTCTTTGTCTGCATCCAAAATGGCTACCAGGGTGATTTCCGGAATATCCAAGCCCTCACGCAAAAGGTTGATACCTACAAGCACATCAAACACATCCAGGCGCAAATCTCTGATGATTTCTGCACGTTCCATGGTGTCAATGTCGGAATGCATGTATTTAACCCTGATGCCAAGCTCTGCCAAATAATCAGTCAAATCCTCTGCCATGCGCTTGGTTAGAGTGGTAATCATTACTTTATTTTTATTTGCTGTTTCCTTTTGGATTTCGTTGAACAGATCGTCTATCTGACCATCTACAGGGCGTACTTCTATCTCTGGATCCAGCAATCCTGTAGGTCTGATAACCTGCTCAGCACGAAGCATTTCGTGTTCTTCCTCGTAGTCGCCAGGGGTAGCAGATACAAACATCATCTGGTCGATTTTCGATTCGAATTCTCCGAAATTCAAAGGTCTATTATCTAAAGCTGATGGAAGTCTGAAGCCGTACTCCACCAATGTGCGCTTTCTGGCCTGGTCGCCTGCAAACATACCTCGCACCTGAGGCAGTGTTATATGACTCTCATCTACGATAATGAGGAAATCATCACCAAAATAATCTATAAGGCATTTTGGTGGCTCTCCTGCCTTTTGAGCTGTCATGTGGCGGCTGTAGTTTTCGATACCGGAGCAAAAACCTGTCTCCCTGAGCATCTCTATATCAAAATTAGTGCGTTCAGCTATACGCTGGGCTTCTATTAATTTGTCTTCGGATTTGAAGTATTTAACACGCTCGTCAAGCTCCGCTTCTATGCTGGCGCAGGCAGCGTTGATTTTATCCTGAGGAATAACATAGTGGCTGGCAGGGAAGATAGCACAGTGCTCTAAGGTGCGCTTCACCTGACCTGTCAATATATCTGTTTCGCATATACGGTCTATCTCATCCCCAAAGAATTCGATGCGGATACCATAGTCGCTGGTGTTGGCTGGGATGACCTCAAGCACATCACCGCGCACTCTAAAGGTACCGCGGGCAAAATCCATATCATTACGCATGTACTGGATGTTTATCAGTTCATGGATGACATCGTCCCTGTCCTTCATATCACCAGGACGCAGAGAAACCATCATGTTTTGGAAATCATCAGGCTCACCGATGCCATAGATACAGGAAACTGATGAAACTATGATTACGTCACGCCTTTCAGAAAGAGACGCTGTTGCAGACAGACGCAGTTTGTCGATTTCATCATTTATAGAGGAATCCTTGGCGATGTAGGTATCAGTGCTAGGCACGTAGGCCTCGGGCTGATAGTAATCGTAGTAGGATACAAAATATTCCACGGCATTTTCCGGGAAGAATTCCTTGAACTCGGAATAGAGCTGGCCTGCCAGGGTCTTGTTGTGGGCAATGATAAGGGTTGGCTTGTTCAGCTGTTCAATGACATTGGCCATGGTGAAGGTCTTTCCTGAACCTGTAACACCAAGGAGTGTCTGCATCTGATTACCTTCCTTGAAGCCCCGAACCAGTTCCTCTATAGCCTGTGGCTGGTCGCCTGTAGGTTGGTACTGCGAATGTAACTTAAAATCCATAATGTTTACCAAAAATGCTATGCTAAATCAATTAGTTAATAAATTTTAAAATTTCTTTTACTGTAATATCATTTTGCTCTTCCACTGTAATGGTAGGCTCTCCATCGCCCTTTTGGCTGCCGTAATCCCCAAAGAAAGCGTGGCAGCCACCATCTATCACTACTTCGGTGTAATCAGATGGAAGATTTTTAAGATTTTCATTATACTTTTCTATTTTTAATACTTTGTCCTCAGAACCTCTGAGCAATAAAACATCTAAATCTGTTTCTGTTAAATCCTTCACGGAATATGATGCCATCAGGACGATGCCCTTATAATCCTCGGAGTGAAAATGGGCAAACCAGGATGCCATTACACCTCCCAGGCTGTGGCCGCTCAAGTACCAGTCGTGAATCTCCGGACAGTTGTCTACAATGTCATTGGCTCCCTTTGGATTGAGAAGTGCCAGGTAGTGAGGCATACCTACAATGACGCACTCGATGTCGTTTTCTGCCAGCTGTTCCATTACAGGAGCGTAGGCTTCTGTCTCCACCAGGGCGCCTGGATAAAATACCAGTCCAGCCTTGGGATTCTCTGGAATAAAGCTGATGTTTAATCCATCACGGACGACTGTGACACCATCCACTGGCTTAGTAACGTAGGTTAATGCCCTGTCTGTGGCTTCATAATAGTGGTTTACATAAGAGGCGAGGCGTGCCACAGCAGTAGCTATTAAAAGCAAGCCTACACCTAAAATAATTAATAGTTTCTTCTTTTTATTTTTAGTGTTCACGTGTATTACTTATTGTCCTTTATCGAATTTTGTTAAATTCAGTTGCTCATATTATAGCACAGCAACCGTTTTAGTCAAACATTTGTTTGCTGGATGCCAGCTTTGGCTGACTAAAAATGCTAAAAAGATTAATCACCAGATTATCTATAAAATAGGTAAATATCAGTGAAATAATCAGTGTTACAAATATTGAAATAACAAGGCCTACGCCGCGATATTCCAAGGATGATACATCGACTATTTTTCTGGATACAAAGTATAGCACCCACATGTGGATAAGCATTATTCCATAGCCATATTTGCTTATTAATCTGACAAACAGGTTATCCACCAGTATCCCCTTTATTTTAAATAGGAGGGAGAAGATGCCTGTTGCTGCAAGCAACCTGAATATTGATAGATTGCTTATAATTCCTTCATTTGCAGGAGCTGATGGGTCTATAAAGAAAATGAATATGCTTGTAATGAGTCCGGCTGCAATCAACAGATAATCAAATCTTCTAGTCTCCTCTTTTGAGCACCAATATCCTACGATGCTAACAAGTATCCAGCCAATTGCCTTTACAACCGGCACATTAAGGCAGTTAAAATAGCCGCCGATGATTGATGCCACAGCTATGAGCACCATGAAAATCGTTAGATTTTTATATGACAGCTTTCTTATGAGAATTCTGATAAGTGGCATGGAAATGTATACCAGAAGCAGATAATTTATCAGCCAAAAATGCGGCACATGATCCTGGGTGAGTATCAGGTTGATGAGCTTCCCCACAGACAGCGCTTTGAATTCATCATACTCCCACAAATACCACAGATAATAAACTACAAGAGGGATTGCAATTTTTGTCACCCTGCGTTTGTAAAATGCTGTGGCCGGTTCGATTTTGCCTAGCAGCAGTGCTCCGGAAAGCATCACAAACAAAGCGTTGCATACAAAAGACCAATATCTGAAATGATCCAGGCTGCTGTACAAAAAGGTGCCACTCATTTCAGTTGCATTGGGTAGATCCCAATTTATCACATGAATCCCTATCACTAAAATAACCGCGATGGTTCTTAAATAATCATAGATGGGTGTGTGATTCGATTTGATAAGTGCCAGCGATTTTTTGACGTATAGCTCATCTGCTTTCGAAGTAAATATGGCACATATAGCACCAAGTGCCATTGCATCGATAAAAATATTGGGTCTGTCCTGGATAAAGCTGAAATGTTTTGTAAAGGCGGCTGCAATAAGAAGAACCGCCATCCAGTATGTTAAGTTAATTGATTTTTTCATCTCTAATATGCTCCCTATTTTATAAAAATAGTATAGCACAATATAAAAGGCTAACCATCATTTTGGCTAGCCTTGTCTTTAAGTTTACTTCATTTCCATATATGCTTCCGCTACTCGATTATAGTCAATCTGATTGGTGATTTTTTCCACCTTGAAGTCTTCCTCTCCTACTTTAACTCTATATAGAAAAACTCCTTCGTCGTTAACCGTATCACCTTCTACTAACGCCGCAGCTACATAACCTTTGTTCTCAAACTCGAACTGGTCGATAACTGCCATTTCTACTTCGTCACCATCCTTTGTATTGACAACAAATGTGATATACTCTCTAAATTCACTCATGCGGGCGTCCTCCTTACATAACCTTCCCGTTATATGTTTGTATATTACATTATAATTGTGTATAGATTAAGCATAATATATGAAATATTAAAGAATAGTAACAGACCTTGGGGCACAATTCACATTTTCGCCAAAGTATAGACACATTTCACTATCTGAGCCATTGATAATTATGGTTTTCCTCTCATTTTCGTATTCACGAGAAAATACGTATATACGTTTTTTATCATCCACAAGCTCCGTCCTGTAGCTGCCTCTGGTTAGCGCCTTAGAGCTCTTTCTTAAGGAAATCCAATACTTATAAAAATCTTCAAGTGAGTTTGTTTCATTCCATGGCATTGGCTTTCTATATTCACATTCTTCAAGACCGGTTATTCCTTTTTCATCTCCATAGAACACAGATGGAATTCCTGGTGCGCACATCATAAATGCAAAGGCCATCTTTAGCCTAGACTCATCTCCATTACAGAAGCTTAAGAAGCGTCCTATATCATGAGTATCAAGGAAGTTCATTTGAGCCAGTGTAACCTGTCTAGGGTAACGGTGAAGCATATGCTGGATTCTTTCGTCAAATTTTGATGGAGTGATTTTTTCTTCTGCAAAGAAATCTCTACATATATTTGTAAAGGTGTAATTCATGGTGGAATCGAACTGATCCCCTAAAAGCCAAGCAGTGGAATCCTCCCAGATTTCACCTATTAGGAAGGAGTCCCTCTTTTCTTCTCTAATGGCTCTTTTGAACTGGCGGAAAAACTCATGGTCAATTTCATTGGCAACATCCATTCTCCATCCATCAATACCGCATTCACGAATCCAGAATCGGCCAACATCACAGCAATATTTACATACCTCTGGATTTCCTGTGTTAAGTTTTGGCATGTCTGAAACGTAGGCAAAGGCCTCATAATTTGGATAAGGATATCTTTCAATAGGAAATCTCAGCTTGTAGAACCAATCCACATACCTTGAATTTTCACCTTTTTCCAAAACATCCTTAAATGCAAAGAAATCAGGACCACAGTGATTGAATACACCATCTAAAATGACCTTTATACCTCGCTCGTGACAAACCTTTACCAAGGCCTTAAATTCATCCAAGGTACCAAAACAAGGATCGATATCAAAGTAATCTACAGTGTCATACTTGTGGTAGCTATTAGCCTTGAAAATAGGGTTTATGTAGATGCAGTTTGCACCTAAATCCGAAATATAATCAAGGTTATCCACAATACCAGATATTTTTCCACCAAGGTTTGAACGGAAGTGAATACCATCCTGTTCTATATCATTTCCCTGACCTGAAATAGCTCTGTGACCGTCTGCAAAGCTATCAGGGAAAATATGATACATTACCATGTCCTTAGTCCATTCAGGCATGGTAATCATATCCTCTCTTCGTAAATACGGATATTGGAAAAACTCTGTACGGTCTACGTCAGTGTTATCTGTAAAGCCGTGTTCACTATAATTCAGCTTTATTCCAAAATAATCTTCTAGGCTGAAATAGTAACAAATTCTGGTGTAATCACTTTTTACTTCAGCTTCAAAATAGTCATAGATTTGGTCAGAGCCGGTGAGCTCCATTTCTACCTCTGTGACTCTGATTTGTTTTTCTCTATCCACTCTATCCCCATAGAAAAGGGAGGCCTTTTTCAGGTCTCCCTTTGCAGCTTTCAGGGATAGCACAAGTTTGTCTTCGGCCACCATATAGGCTTGCTCCGACAATGGTCTGTGTGTAATTCCTGCTAAATTCATAATATTTGTCCTTTACTCTTTCTAAGGCTAACGGGAAAGTTAACCCTTAACAGCACCACCTGTAACACCTTCAACATAGAACTTCTGCATTATGATGAAAAGAATTGAAATTGGCACCGCAATCATAAGACCTCCACAGCAGAAGTATGCGAAGTACTGGTTAATAAGTGCTCTCTGTAACAGGTTGAAAAGACCTAATGCCATAGTCCAATCTGTAGGGTTCTTTGATTTAATCATCAATCGTACAAGTACGAAATCCATCCATGGATTTAAGAAGGAATTGATGATTGTATATACGATCATTGGCTTTGAAAGAGGTACTACTATCTTTGCAAATATTGTAGCCTCTGATGCACCTTCCAACTTTGCTGCCTCGTGAAGAGAGGTAGGGATAGTATCAAAGAAGCCCTTTAAAATCAAATATCCAAGTCCTGATGCACCTGAGTAGAGGATGATTAATCCTACTACACTGTCTGTAAGTCCAAGCATCTTCAAGATGAAATACATAGCAATCATTGAAAGAACACCTGGGAACATTCCAAGGATAAGAGAGAAGCTCATAAGCTGCTTTCTACCCTTGAACTCAATGAATGAAAATGCATAAGCTGTCATAATTACAAAGCAAGACGAAATGATACAGCTGCAAATACCGATTATCATTGAGTTTTTGAACCATGCAGGGAAGTTGGCCGCTGCATCTGGCTCAAAGAACAGCTGGTGATAATTTGCAAGTGTCCAGTGCTCTGGGAAGAAATGGTTTGTATTGATACCCTTTTGAGCACTGAATGTGGTGACTACCAGCCAAAAGATTGGCAGAAGCCAAATGAAAGCAAGGAGTGCTAATACTACATGTCTTCCGACGATTTTATATGTCTTTTTCATTATCTATATACCCCCTCTTTATCTCCACCTATCATTCTTGAGAAGGTTAACAGTGATAAGCCTGCACAGATTACGAATGTTACGATACCGATAACTGATGCCATCTTGAAGTTAGAGTACTCATTTGTAAGTCTGAACAGCCATGTGATAAGCAAGTCTGCTTCGTTGGCGTGTGAGTTTGCCATAGCCATGTTTGCAGTCTTGTAATTGCTGGTAAGCAGATAGATAACATTGAAGTTGTTGATGTTACCGATTACTGACTGAATAAGGGATGGTCCTGTGATAAACATTACGTATGGCATTGTGATCTTCCAGAAAATCTGGAATTTATTTGCTCCATCGATTTTTGCTGACTCAATCTGGTCAGATGGAATATTCATAAGGATACCTGTCGCAACAAGCATCTGATATGGAATACCAATCCAGATGTTTACAAGGATGATGGTCGCATGAACCCAGCCTGGCTTTGAAAGGAACGGGATAAATGCATCACCTGGATTAAGTAAGCCGATGGTCTTGAAGAAATCGGTGATACCGATGTTTGAACAAAACGTATTTACGATACCATTGTCACCAAGCATTTTGCTGATGAGAAGCAGGGTAACGAACTGTGGGATACCAATTGTAATAACAAATAAGGTTCTCCACATACCCTTGAAACGTGTATCCTCATGATTGATGAACTGGGCAAGTAAGATACCTCCAAGGAAGGTTGTTGCTGTGGCAACTACGGCCCAGATTAATGTCCAAATTAAAACTCTTACGAATGCGTAGCCAAATGTAATTGTCTGGCTTGTGGTGAAAAGATTTACGAAGTTTTTGATACCCACCCATGTAAACAGATAAGTTGGTGGCTGATGATTTTCATCATAATTCGTAAATGCGATACATACCATGAAAAGGATAGGTATGATGTTGATAAGAAGAACGCCAATACTTGGCAATGTAAGAAGAGTGATATGGAATCTCTCATTTTTAAATGAGGTAATATCATCCATAAATGTATTGATGTGTTCTCCCTCTTCCTTCATCTTCTGCACACGATATACGGCTTTTATGTTTCCGATATAAAGTGCTATAAATGCAATGATTACAAGGATTGCGATGATTCCGTAAAGAAGAATCAGCAATGAGTTATCGTAATCATTTACTGTTTTTTTCATGGTTAAAATGTCGAATACTTCTTCTCTTTGAACAGTACCAAGAGTGTTAAGTTTTGACAGATATGGCATAAATACTTTAAAGATTGAAGTAAGTACCCCTACCTCTAAGAGGGTCATCAGGATACCACGTGCAATTTGCTTTCTTCCAAAATATCCTGCGCCCATGATTATAAGAGAAAGCTTTACCCAGATATCACCTTTTGCGATGGCTTGGGCGAAGCTACTAAAATAGTTTTTTATTTTGTTCATAGACACCTCGCTGATAAAAAAGCTGACTGGATGAGGGTAAAGCAGTTAGGGGTAAAAACCCTCATCCGTCAGCTCCACTGACACCTTCCCCGCTTTTGGGTGGGGGAACACCACGCTTAGTCCGTTAACAAGGACAGTCGCGGCCATTTAAAGTTTGCCTACGGCAAAGGCCGCTCCAGTAATACATTTTCCTCCTTCCAGTCGGAAAAAGTATTAATCTTCTACAGGCTGTGTGATACCTGCTACGGCATCGTCAAGTACTGACTGTGATACCTTGCCGTCTAAGATGTTCTTTCCGAGTGATTCAGCTGGGCTCCAGTAATTGCCACCTACTCTCTGAAGCTGAGCAAATTCTGACTGAGCTGCAAGAGCGTCAAGTGCTGGAGAAGAAGCCTTTGAAAGTGCCTCTGTGTTTGAAGGGCCTTCACCTGTTGCTTCGTAAACTGCTTCCTGAGACTGAGCGTTTGAAAGGTACTCAGCAAGGAGCATTGACCAACCTGTGTTTTCTGCATATGCGTTAACGCCTATGAACTTATATCCTGAGTATGAAGCTACCTGCTTGTCCTCACCATTAACTTTGAATGTAGGAAGCTTTGTAGCTGCATAGCCATCACCGTATGCATCAGAGAATGCATTAACGTTCCATGTACCAGAAACATAAGCTACTACCTTGCCATCATTAAGGTTTGCAAGAAGGTCATCATTACCATAGCTCTTGAATGCCTTTGAAGATGCGATGCTCTGAAGTGACTCAGCTGCTGCAAGACCTGTTTCAGAGTTCCAATCACAGTTGTTTGACTGATCCTCGTTTTCTGTAAGCTCACAACCTGCACCCTGGAACCATCCATATAAGTACCAGCCGTTTGCTACTTCACATCCAACTTCCTTGCCAAGCTCCTCAGCCTTAGCTGTAAGTGCCTCCCAAGAAGCTACATCTTCATCAGATAACTGATTCTTGTCATAGTACAAGAAATATCCGTTAGAAGCTGTGAATGGATAGCCGTACTGCTTACCATCGTATTTACCTGCATCAACTGTTGCAGGAGTATCTGTCTCGTTCATGTCATATGTGTACTGAGCAGCTACTTCGTTCAGTGCACCAGCCTTAACAAGTGCTTCGAGCTGATCATCTGGGAATACGAATACATCAGCTGCTGCCTCGACATCCTCAAGGACTCTATCCTTCATATCAGCCTCTGAAACAGCGCCAAGAGTGATGTTGAAATCTACATCTGGGTACTCTGCTTCGAACTTATCACAAAGCTCTTTCATAACCTTCTGATAAGCCTCTGTCTCTGAGCACCATAAATCGATGTTTACTGTGCCATCTGTAGCTGCAATAAGATTTGCAACTGCATCCTCTGATGATGCTGTGTCGCTTGCGCCATCATCTGTAGCCTCTGTCTGTGCGCTATCTGAAGTTGTTTCTTCAGCTGCGCTGCCACATCCTACAAAAGCGGTAACTGCCATTGTAGAAACAAGAAGTGCTGATACTAATTTTCTTTTCATGTTAAAATCCTCCATTTTCCTCATAGGTATTATTTATACCTCGGTTGCACAATTGTTCACGTTGTGCAACCGGTTGTTCTACATACATTATCCTATACTTGTGTTCTTTTTTCGTCAACTAATAAACTTGTACGACTATTTAGTGAAATTTTTGTGAAATATTACCAAGTTGTTTATCTGGTACTATCGCGCATTTGAATGTTGAAGTCAGTAACTATCTGGCTTGCGACACTTTCTCCATCTAAGTTGCGCATAAGAGTTTCAAGACACAAAGCCCCCAGTTTTTTTGCATCAAAATACAAACTGGTGATAGATGGCTTTGATGTAGATAAGAGATTTGAGTCATAAAATGAGCATAGCTTAACATCCTCAGGCACAGAAATACCATCGTTGTGAAGGCAGTTAAGCACTGAGTTGCAAAGCATATCATCCATACAAACAATACACTCAGCCCCGTCTGCCATGGCTGTTTTAAGCACTGAGTCCAGACGCTCACTTTTATGCATGTTCAAGAAAATAAGGTCCTCATCTACTTTGAGACCTTTATTTTTAAAACCATTTTTAAAGCCGATTAATCGACTTGAGGTTACATTGATATTTTCACCACCGCCAATAAGAGCCATACGGGTGATTCCAGCATCTATAAGTGTTTCAATCATTCTTGAGGCTGCCCCCTCATTGTCGTGATCCACGTATGGAACAGCTTTATCCATAGGGTTCCCCACCACGATATATGGGATATTTGCAGTCTTTAAGAAATTGATAACCTTTGAATCACGCTCACATCGGCTGACAATAACAGCGTCAATTTTTCTGTTCTGGACAGCATGTTTCAGTGGCGAAATTCCCTCGTTATCTGCAAGAATTATCAACACATCATAGTCAAAATCCATAGCACGATCACAGACTCCTGTCATAAGAGTCTGGAAATAAGGCATCTCTCCAAGTGCTGAATCCGCTGGCACTACAAGGCCTACGTTAAAGGTGCGACTGGCCGCAAGGGAGCGAGCCACAGCGCTTGGTCTGTAGTTTATCTGCTTAATATATTCATTTACCTTATTTCTGGTTTCCTCGGAAATACGGCCTTTACCTGAGATTGCACGGCTTACGGTGGTTTTAGAAAGACCTAGTTCTTTTGCGATTGATTCTAGTGTATGGGACATGGGGTTCTCCATTTCTTAAGTTAGAAAGATGCTCACTAAAATTGAGCTCTATATTAAAAGCTATCACAAGATACTATCTGTTGCAACTGGTTGCGCTAAATTTTGTTAAAGAGCACAAAAAGAGCCCCCACTTTTTGTGAAGGCCCTCTTTGAGGTATTATGAATCGAAGGAGTCTATGGAATCCTCTGTGTTCATTGTAGGTGTTTCAATATTAGGGGCTGCCACTGCGGTGGTAAACTGTGAGGTTTTGTCCATAAGGGCATTGGCCTCGGCTGACAGCTCCTCAAATATCATCTTCATTTCCTCTAAATCCGAGGTTTCGTTTATGCCCATGGCATAGCTCTGAAGATTTAGGGCTGAAAACTGAATATCTGAAATGATGTCGTTAAAGGTTTCCTTGATAGAATTGACCGATGATGAAATATCGTTTAATTCACCTGGAAGAGGATCAATATCCTGCACCATCAGGTTGCCCTTTTCCATTTCTGACAATACGTATTTCTGCTGTTGGATAACATTTGACAAAACATTCATCGTAAGGGCAAGCTTGTTTTGCAAATCACCTATTTCATCGTTGGCTTCAGCAAAATTCAACTGTGTTGTAAATTCGCCCTGTATGATTTTATCCATAACCGGATTAATTTTATCTAAAGGCTTTAATACCTTTCTGATGGTAACTGTAATATCACCTAAGGCTAAAGCCAAGCAAAAGAGCGCAACAAAAACGCTGATTCTAATTCCTCTCATAACATGAGACATGAAGTTGGACTCTGGGTACGCCATAGCGACAGTCCATTTGCTATCTGCAAGGGACTGTATTGAATAAACCATACGGGTACCTGTATAATCCGCTGCAGTAATATGTTCATCTAGACGAGATGTAGACAATAGCTCCACCAATTCTGGCATTACGTCTGGAGCGGCTGTTATTTTTTCGGAAGTAGGATTATAGGCTTCATTTGGATGAATAATAATATTATTCTTGCTATCCAATAAAAATCCATAGGAGCCCGCTTCAAAATCTATTGTTCCAAAGAACTCCTGGATGGATTCAATATCCGCATCAACTGCTACAACTCCCACCATCATTGTGCCCCAATACACAGGCGTTGCTACAGTTACCATCATTACGTCCGGTCTCGTTGCGCTGGCATATGGGTCAATAACTACAGTGTGCCCTGCTTTTTCCGCATTTTTGTACCAGACTCTTTCCCTTGGATCTACACCCTCAGCAAAATTAACTCCTCTGGCCATAGTCATATTGCCAAGCTTGTCTGAGAAATATACATAAAAATACTCAGGATGGTTCAGCGCCACTCTATCAACCACAGCACGAACAGTAACCTCATTTAAATCGCCAAGTGCTGTAAGAGTGCTAGCCATGTCTTCGGTAACGGTACTCATGTCATTTATCCAGCTGTCAACCACATTGGTGGTCATAGTTGTGGCCAACTCCAGTTTGGTCTCCTGCTGTTCGATAATTCGGCGAGACAAATATATAAGATTGATTGCAGTCATAAAACTGATTGTAACTAATAATGCTATTACAACGTGTACTGTAATCCTTCTCCTGATTGTAGTGCGCTTGGTACTCTTCATTTCAACCCCTCTTTTACTCATTAACACAGTACTTTCGTTATATATGTTCATCTTATTATATAAATAAGGGAATTTCGTGAAAAAAAAGTGCCATTTGATGAATTTACACAGTCTATCTATCTGGTATTAACTAAACAATCGTATCGAATAGCTTTTCCTTCCAGGCTATAGCTAGGCTTTTTATTTGCCAGATATGGACCCTTAAGTGGGCGTTTAATAACAATGCGTTGGGGTCTGGCACACAGCGCTGCTTCAAGTAGCTCCTCCTCATTAGAGCATGGGCTTTCAAGCCTTTGAATGAGCTGAAACTTCTTTTTTATCAACGCGCTTTTTTGTCTGGCAGGAAACATTGGATCTAAAAGTACAATATCAGGCTGATAATCAAGCTGTTTCATCCCTGCTACACTGTCACCGCAGATTAGCTCCATACGGCTCACCGCAGCACTTAATTCAGGAATTTGGGCTGCCCTATCCATACAATCCTGCAAAAGAGCGGCAATTATCTCGTCACACTCATAGAGTCGTACCTGAAAGCCTGCTGCTGCAAGTATGAGAGAATCCTCGCCAAAGCCTGCTGTGGCATCAACCAGGGTCTGTGGCATTGCCTGACCTTTTATTCTGGCCGCCTTTACAAGCATTTCTCTTTGGAGATTGCTTTGCTTTAATCGTGGCAGCATATCTCTAAAATCTGCCATTATAGAAAGCTCGCCATCTGTAAGGCACAAGCCCTCACCATTATTTGTGAGAGCCAGCCCTATTTCAGCGAGCCTTGTATTGTATTCCTGTAACTTTATATCTGAAATCAATATTATTTATCCTCTTTGCGTAAGAGTTCCATCTTCATGTTGTAATAATCCGGTGTCATATCCAGATAATGCTTGTGTGGATTCTCGAAACGCTGCTCCTCAGGCCATACGCTTGTTTCAAGCTGAGTTTTTACACGTTCTCTGATGGTCTGCATGTCCTCGTCCGGAGAAACAGCCTCGCCACCGCGGATGAGAGGCTTTTGAAGAAGCTCTGCTGTGCAGTTTTCAAAAATGTGTGTGCTCTTCCATGGCTGCTCAGGGTCGATAAAGCGATATCCACCTGGGGTAGACATATCCACATTTTCACCCTTGATAGCTAGCATATCTGCAACGGCTCTGCCGTTTTCGTCTTTGATACGGTACACGTCCTTGAGACCTGGATTGGTGATTTTTTCAACGGTCTCGGAAATCTTAATCTTTGGAATGGTCTCGCCTGTTTTTGCATCTGTAACTGCGCAAAGCTTGTAAACAGCGCCAAATACTGGCTCTGATTTAGCTGTGATAAGGCGCTCGCCTACACCAAATGAGCTAACCTGTCCACCCTGCTGCAAAATAGAAGTAATAGTGTACTCATCAAGTGAGTTACTTACGATGATTTTAGCATCGGTAAAGCCTGCGTTATCAAGCATTTTTCTGGCATTTTTTGTAAGGTATGCAAGGTCTCCTGAATCAATTCTGATGCCGTAGCTCTTTGACTGGATGCCTGCTTCCTTCATTTCCTGGAACACTTTAATAGCGTTTGGCACGCCGCATTTAAGTACGTTGTAGGTATCAACCAAAAGAATGCAGTTATTTGGATAGCTTTTTGCAAAGCTTCTGAAGGCTGCAAGCTCTGAGGTATGGTAATCATTATCATCACTGGTGAAATACATGACATAGCTATGAGCCATAGTACCACCAATTGGAATGTTAAAGTACTGACCCGCAGATACTGTGGCTGTACCTGCTGCACCGCCAATATAGGCAGCTCTAGCGCCATAGATAGCAGCATCGTTATTATGGGCACGTCTTGCACCAAAATCTGATACTGGGCGGCCTGCTGCTGCACGCACGATGCGACTGGCTTTAGTAGCAATGAGTGACTGGTGATTTACCTGAGCCAAGACTTCAGTTTCTACCAGCTGAGCCTCTATAATAGGGGCTGTAACTGTGATGATTGGCTCGTTTGGATACATAATGGTCCCCTCTGGGAATGCATCCACATCACCTGTAAATTTGAAATTCTTCAGGTACTCTAAAAAGTCCTCTGTGAAATGGCCTACACTTCTAAGATAATCAATATCCTCATCTGTGAAATGCATGTTCAAAAGGTAATCCTTTATCTGCTGAAGGCCTGCGAAGATGGCGAAGCCACCGCCGTCTGGGTTGACGCGGTAGAATACGTCGAAGCTTACTTTAGTATTTGGATCAATGGATGGGTCATTAAAATACGCATTGGCCATGGTAAGTTCGTATTCGTCCATCATCATGGTTAGGTTTCTTGCTTTATCTTGTGTTTGTTTCATTGGGTTTTTCTAATCTCCTAGTCCGCAGTGTTACGCTCACAATCATTACTACTACCCTTCGGTATCGCTTTCGCTATACTCACCTCAGGGTAGCAGTAATAATTGTTAGCTACACTGCTCATTTAAAGTTTGGAATGCGTTTAGTAGCGGCACATACGGGCTTGAATGTGTATCTACGGAACTACGATGACGCATTTACGTATTGTGTTAAGGTACGCATTTAGTCCGTTATGTCCACGTCGGCGGATATTTGGATAGTGTATTCTGGGTAGGCGTCGAGGACTTCGCGGTAAATTATTTCGGTGCCTTCGGTGTGTGGAATGTCAAAGCTAAATACTACGTCAAATCGCATTTCCCTTGTGGTGGTGTTTACGTAAAATCCGTGGAGTTGGAGGGCCCATTCGTGAGCCTTTACGATTTCAAGCACACGGTTTCTGATGTGGGCTGCCTCGTCGTCCTTGGTATTGAACGAGTAGACACCTACGCCTGTAAGCACAACGCCTGTTTCTTTAAATACCTTTTCCTGTATTCTACGGGTAAGATTGTCCACCTCTTCTACGGTCATAACATCTGGAAGCTCTACATGGACTGACCCTAAGAACTTGTTTGGGCCATAGTTATTAAGCACCAAATCGTAGGCCCCTCTGACCTCTGGCTCCTCGCAGATGATACGCTTGATTCCTACTGAAAGCTCTCTATCAGGGCGGCGTCCCAGGATATCATCCAAAGTATCGGACATCATCTCCCAACCTGCCTTTATGATAATCACAGAAATCAGCACACCTACAAATGCCTCAAGTGAAATGCCAAATGCAATGTAGATGATAGCCGATGCCAGTACTGATGTTGAAATGATAGCATCAAAGCTGGCGTCTGCTCCAGATGCCACAAGAGCGCTGGAATTGACCTTTTCACCTGTGGCCTTAACATATCTGCCAAGGAAAAATTTTACGATGATGGCCACCACTAAAATCACAAGTGTTATAGAGTTATACTCTGCTTTTTCAGGGTGAACAATCTTTAAAATCGACTCGTTCAATGATGTAAGACCTGCATATATGATGATGGCAGCCACAAGCAGCGCGCTTAAATACTCTACTCGGCCATGACCTAAAGGATGCTCACGGTCTGGCATTTTGCCTGCCAGTTTCGTACCCACTATGGTAATCACGGAAGAAAGTGCATCCGACAGGTTGTTTACCGCATCCAGTATGATAGCAATGGAGTTTGACATCACTCCCACCAAGGCCTTGAAGGCCGCCAGGAAAATATTTGCTACAATTCCGATAATACTGGTCTTGACGATAATCTGGTCACGATTTGCTACTGCATCTGCTACATTCATGTTTGTATTTTTCATTGTGTCCTCCTGTTTTCACGCAGTACATCTATAATCTCATCGTATCTATCTCTTTCGTGTGGGCGCAGACAGTTTATACAGGATTTGGTTCCTGATTCCGTATATACGAAGCCACCGCCGCACTTATCCCCCAGACAATACAGTGGACAATAACAAAATAGGCAGTTAAAATCCTCTGGATGACTTGTCTTGTGACAAGGGAAATATTCACATTCTGTATTTTGGAAAAATTTATAATGCTCCATATCAAACATTATACTATTATTTGACAATATTGTAACTATTGAGTAGGCTTTCACAGTTATTTCGCAGCTAGATGATATTATTGCGGTAGGATGATTTCGTGAGGTATTGATATGAGCGATCATGATAACATGAACACTTTTATAAGTGACGAAGGAATAATTGAAACTAACAAAAGTAAGCAGACGAGACGATTTGTTTTCCTGTGCAATATTTTGACGTTTGCCTTGGCTGTGCTTGGTTTAGTTGCTTTTATTAAGGGTAACTTCTAGGGGAAATCCTATGTATGATTTTAAGAAACGTGTTTACGAAGTAATTGAAGTATCCCATGTGGGGGACAATTCCAGCAGAGCCTACGATGTGCTGATGACTACGGCTATTATTGTGGGTTTGGTTCCTTTGACCATGAAGGGGAATAGTATTTACACGGTTATTATCGACGTTTTTACCAGCGTGCTCTTTCTGATTGATTATATTGCTCGCGTTTATACAGCTGATTATAAAATGGGCTATAAGCACTACAGAGCTTATATTGCCTACATTTTTACCCCTCTGGCAATATTTGACTTTCTTTCTATTGTGCCAGTTATTTATGTATTTTTACCTGTTTCTTCGTTGATTGGATTGCTTAGACTTTTTAGAGTTTTTAGAGTGCTGAAGCTTGTCAGATATTCTAAGACTATGGTTATTATTGCAAATGTAGTTAGAAAGGTTAAGAAACAGCTGATGGCTGTTTTGATTTTGATTACTGTGTATATTTTTGTTTCGGCAATGCTTGTATTCCAGCTGGAGCCTGACCTTTTTAACAATTTCTTTGATGCCCTGTACTGGGCTACCATTTCTATTACTACCATAGGATATGGAGATATTTCTCCTGTAACCCCTGTAGGAAGGCTTATCACCATGATTTCCGCTTTGGTGGGAATGGCTGTGATTGCCCTGCCTACAGGTATCATTACGGCTGCCTATATGGCTGAGATTACTAAAAAGAAGAGTAAGTATGAGCTTTAGTCTGCGTAGCTGGCGGATGTCTTTATGGTACCTATGGTAGTCTTAAGAATCTTTTTGCGCAAATCATTATTGAGGTAATAAATATTTTCCTCTTCCTCTTTTCCTACAATGCAACTATCATCCCAGCCATATAGCTGACATAAAGCCTTATTGAAATTGTAGTGAGATACTGGCTCCTCCTCTGAAATATTTATTATCCCAATGTATTCACTGGATAATAGTTCTATGACTGCCTCAGCCAATTCATTGACTTCTACAATACTGAAAATTATATTAGTCGCCCTAATGTATTCTTTGTCTGACTCCACATAGTCTTTTAATGTTCGGCTTCTACTGTCTAGCTTTCCATCTGGATTTATACCATAAATACTGCCAGGTCGGATAATACAAAAATTATTAAACATTCTAATAATGCTTTCAGATTTAATCTTTCCATTGAAATAATGATGGTTATACCAGTCTTCTGTTCTAATGAAAGGTTCAACCTCTTCTGTCATATTTTTCTCATACGCCACCGATGTAGAAAGAAAAATAAATCGAATTGAACCTATAAACTCAGAAAGAACTGGCATCACCTCATCAGCTATGATTTCCTCTAGCTCATGATTCATGACAGTCCAAATTATTGCGTCTGGATTGAACTCTTTTACGACTATTTGCAATTGCTTTGTATCAAGCACATCAAGTTGAATGAATTCGTTTTGATTCCTGTGAGTGATGTAAGTACCAAGGAGCTCAATATTTTCAACACTCTTCAGCTTGTGATATATTGTGCTACCTAGGAACCCACTGGCACCTATAATTAGTATCTTCATTTAATCTCTACTTTGAACAATTATATATTGAATAATCTGTAGTATTATCTTTATTTAATTCTTCAAGATGAATAGGCCTGTAATCCTCTTTAATAAAATCCATATTATCAATAAAAGTATTACAAACATAGACTATTTGATTCTTTTTATTGTCTAGAAGGGCATATTCATAACAATTACTATGACTAAAAACCCCTACTATCGCAGGAAAATTAAACTGATTCTCAGTATAGTAGGTGTGTCGTCCCTCATAGGTTAACTTTAACAGTCTTCTAATTTCAGAATCAAATTCTTCTCTATCGTATTTCCTTTCAACTACAATTTGATGAGCTGTTGAAAGGCCATAGTTTTCCTCATAAAGATATGCGTCCTCAAAATCCTCTTCGTCTTCTGGGAAAATAAGCATCTCTGAATGAGCCTCACGTTCATCATTTCGTATTTCCGATACTATCTCATAAACCTCATCCTGATTTGAAGTTTCAAATATTTCATCAGTATCCTGAATATTTCCACAGCCCGTTAAAAACAGCATTAACATACAAGCAAACGCAATTTTATTTTTCATCAATTTATCATCCCTTTAATAAAGCTGATTAATCTATAGCTTCTATTTCGAATATAACTCTCTCACCACAATCAGTGCATTGATATGGCCCATGCTTCAAATTTCCGCCTCTACGAAAAGCATAGATGAACGGGTAAATTGCATTCATGGCCACCATACATACATTTGCACTTCTTTCTTTATCAAGCATACTTCCTTCAAAATACAGTTCATCCCCGACTTTGTATTGGGGACAAAGACTATCAACTACTGTTACTTTGACTTTTTTATCAACAAAGCTCAACTATAAACCTCCTTGCAAATTTCAATGTTTTATTCTCATATATCTAGATTTTCTTTCTCGCACACATTCTCTAATCTCCTTTTCAAGGCATTTCTGAAGTATGAATAGAATTCTCCTAAAAATATATACACTAGTAATCTTTGATCTAAAACAACTAGAATAAGAATTATAATTTCTATTATGAATAATACATATATATCTTTTTTTCCTACACTCTTATTTTTCCATATACGAATCATTCCTATAGAAAAATATAAAGTACAAATCAAACCTGAAATTATTAATTCTAGGAATGTTTCATGGACAGACATAAATATCAGTATTAATACAAAATTACATACAATAAAACTATAATAGCGATCTATATGCGATGAATCGTATGCCCTAAGTTCACGAATTAATTCATTTGTAGATACATTCTTTTCCTCAATTTCTTCACATATCTTTAATTTGCATGCAATACAAATAATTATTTCACATAAACATAAAACCATTGTTACGTAATGACTAAAATTCGAAAGATAAACTATCTGAATAATAATCAATAGCTTTAACACCAAGTCAACATTGTTATATTTTCCAGAATTACTTAGCAATCCCAGTTCATTCATCGAGCTTGGAATGGCAGAAATTAAAATTCCTATTATCAAAGGAGCAATTACAAAAGCAATCCTGTAGTCAGTTATATTTTTATAACTTGCATATTGCATAAACAATATGGTTATAAAAAATATAATGTCCCCTACTATAAGCAATTTCTTTACCATCTATACTTCTCCATATTTGTATAGTCATGTTGTTTTACAAATGTATATCTCATTTCTTTTTACCTTCGTTTATTTTTTACAATTTTATTACATAATTACAAAAAAGAAGTTGAATAGAGTATTCTGCAGTAATATGGGAGTTAATTGCACAAAAAAAGATGAGCAAATATTTCTGCTCATCTAATAAAAATATATCTATCCAATTGCTACCTGAACTATATAATTTGCATATGCTGTGCTAAAAGGCATATATTTATGCCTACTAATCATTATTGTTTCTTTATTTTGTAGGGTCAAATCGGTATGACTAAAGGAATCAACATATCTCATATTAGCAAGGAATGACTTATGACATCTAAAGAAATGCTTCTTTGATATTCGCTCTTCCACCGAAGCCAAAGTCTCATTGCACTTTATAATATCCCCCTTGTTAATATAATGAATAATGCAATTCTTTCCATCTGCTTCTACGTAGGAAATTTGGCTTTCTCTAATAAAGTAGTTAATACCGTCCTTCTTTATTACCAGTATTTCGTCTTCCTCCATTGTCTTATAGAAATCATCCATTGCAGCAAATAGCTTTTCCTCAACGAGTGGCTTAACCAAAAATCTAAAGGTCGATACCTCAAACGCATCAAACACTATACTTGAATAGCTTGTAAGGAAGATAATTGTAACATCTAGCTTTTTATCACGTATCCTTTTGGCTATGGTGAGGCCGTCTTCACCTTTATCCCCAAACTCATAGTCTAAAAACACTAAGTCAAATTTTTCTACTTCTTCTAATAAATCTTCTCCTGACTCATATTTGGTAGTTTTATATTCGAGATCCCTTTGAATGTAATACTTAAGTAATAGTTTTTCTGTCCCTTCTCGTATTTCCTTATTATCATCGCATATTGCTATATTTACCATTACGTTTTCCTGTTATTTTACTGGAGCATCAGCTGAACCTTGCTCTGAAAAATCCCCTCGTTGTATTCTAATGAAAAATCTCCATTGTATTTCTTTGCAACTCTATTAATATTACTCAAGCCAAAACCATGGATATCCTTTTCAGCTTTACTAGTCTTTATCGAATTACTATTTTTTATATTAACCTTCTCGCTTGGGTTAGTGATTAACAACACCCAAATATTCTTTTTCAATACTGAGTTAATGACTATAGTCTTTGTTCCCTCAAGCTTCTCACAAGCCTCGATTGCATTATCCAGAAGGTTCGACAAAATAATCACTATATCTGAATCCGCAATTTTGTCTGAAGGCATTAGTCCATTTAGTTCAATTTTTATTGCATCTTTTTCTGATCGATGTGATTTTGCTGTCAATATAGCATCGGCTATAAAATTTCCACTATTATATTTTGAACTTCCATGAGAAGTCATTTCCTGCAACTCATCTATATATCCAAGAGCTTTATCATTTTCATTTTCTCGAATCAAAGAATAAAGTCCTATTAGAAGATTTCTAATATCATGACGAAATTTTCTTGTATCCTTTTCTTTTTCCACAAGCTCATTGTAATACTCAGTGGTCTGTTTCATCTGTTTTTCCAGTAATTGATTAATGTCCTCTAGATGACTTTTTCTCACAAGCGTTACAATGGACCTAAAAATCAAAAGCGCTACAGATATATATGCAATAACAGCCACCGTTCTGGCAGCATTCGAATACTTTACCGATCTAAACATTCCTATTTCAATCATGGATATAGAGTATGTAATCACAATGAATAAAACATAATCTATATACCCCAGACTTGAAAAAATAACATTCATATTAAATTTCTTTTTTATTAATAATAACGATAGGAATACAATAAGAAAAAAGGTTGATGCAAGTAGTTCCATTGCAAAACTATTGCTTGCAAATTTATGGTATCCAATAGTCTTCAACAAAAGGCCTATATTGCTGGCTAATGTTGAAGAAATAGTAACAAAAAAGAATACTATAAAAACAATTTTCCTTTTTATTTTGTAGAACAAGCTAACTATAATCAAGGATTTCCATAGTAACGGAACATACAATAGACCTATCAGAATACGATTGTCTTTTATCGTAGCTACTACAAATACACACCATAAAACCCAAAAGACAAATACGTTGAAAAAGATATGTCTGATAGTGGGCTTTTTCTTTTCAAGATATAAAAACTCGCCCGCTATCAAATAGATATTTATAAATTCAATAATTGTCCAGAAAAAGAATATAGCAACATCAAAATATGACTTCATAATACATTATTTCCCCACAGAATTCTCACCTCCCCTTAATTTATTATTTTACATTAAACGATAATTATTTCCAATAAAAAGAGCTTCTAGGCAGCGTAAATCCACCCAGTTGACTATTTAGAAATAGTTGATATAATGATTTTAGACAAGAATGCAAGAAAGACATTTCAAGCGTAATAACAAAAAAGCTAGGAGTTGCCGCTCCTAGCTTTTTTTATTCCTTTAAATGAGAAACCAATTAAATCTAAAATTAAATCGATCATTGTATTATCCCACTTTCAACTTATCGCATTTAAGTCATAACACAAACTCCGAAAAATGTTGGCTTTAGAAGTAAACTGCACATTTTCGGAGTTACCTGCATTAAAAGCTGTGTCCGCCTCCAGATGATGAGGATCCGCCTCCTGAAAATCCTCCACCACCTGATGACCAGCCTCCTCCGCCAGAAGAACCGCTGTCGGATGCATGTCTGGTTCTTTTACTGTCGTAGATAACTGCCGAAGCACCTATGGCTGCACCTGCTACCACAGCGGCTGCCATTCTGTCTGTTGCGCGGGCGCTGGCCTTTCTATTCTCACTCATTGCCCAGAAAAAGGTGAGCAGGAATCCAAACACAATGGAGAGCAACGCAGCTACTATGTATCGCATTGGTCGAAGGATGAAGCCTGCACTTAAAAGGGTGTTTACCTGGTCAAAGCCCTTTACAAAGCAGCTATAATATTCGCCTTTTGAAGCGTATTTGTAAATATTATCTGTAACATCTAACGCATCTGCATCTGATAAATTTTTCTTTGCTGTTCCATGCCCTGAAAGGAAAATCTGACGATTATCCATATCGATAATGAAAACAACTCCAGGGTCATTCATAGTATAAATATCTGTATAGTATGCATCTGCCAGAGCGTGAGTATTCTCATAGTCATTGTACTCAGCTGTGATTGCCATATAATTGTAGTCTGCACTCAAGGATGCCAGATATGTTTGAAGCTCAGTTTCCTCTTCCGATGACAAAAGATCTGCATCATCAATAACGTATACATTTGTATCTTTTGCTTGGACTGTCAGTGGTACTATCAGCATAATGGCTACCGCAAGCCCTAGCATATATTTTAAAATATTACGCACGTTCAAGCCCTCCTCCCTTTTTCATAAACTGAGGAGATGGTCTGGTTGCAAATCTGTTGAACTCATCTACCACTGCGTGGATGGAATATATGATTATTCCAAAGGCTACGATTAATGCTCCATAATAGAAAACATCATTTGGAAGATTTATAAGCCTAATGAAAATGGCCAATAACCATCCTGCAAGGCCTGTCAGCATTACCTTTTTCTCCCCCTGTTTCACAGTAAATAAGCTTAGAATTGCAAATATCACGCTGCAAAAATAAAGCATTCCCGAAACAAGTGCTCCTGCTTGTGCTACACCAAATATAAAAATGATAGCTATCATAGCCATAACTAAAAATAAAGCAACTGTAAGTCCAAAAGTCCCCATCGGCTTTTTCTTTGCCTGCTTTTTTGCTTCCTCGGATAGATTTTCAGGGGATTTAAAATATCCCTTATCGTTTAAATGCAAGTCTCTTATGTAGGTTTCCTTTGCAAGCAATGCACCTGTAAATGCAATAACAGAAGAAACAAATGCCGCCACAGCACATAGATTTTTAACCTGAAAACTAAAATTAAAAATAAAGCTTGCTGCAATAAGTACTGCAAATATTATCAGAGATACTACCGCTGCTTTCTTAAATAATTTCGACTTTTCTATAGGCATATCTGTATAAAGCTTGCCTGTGACACCATTGACAATGGAGTATGCAACTCTGTCACCATAACGGGTGGTCAAAAAATACAGTGGCATATAAGCACCCTCTATGCCGTCAAACTTTAGACTGCTTGTTATCTGACTTGTGATCGGTTCAACCATACCAAGGTCTGGTGAATAACCTTTTGAATTTGCTGTTACCTGCTGTTTTAAATATTCTGTAGCCTTATCGAAGGATTCCTGCTGATAAAGAGCCTGATCCACCGATGTATTTTCCACAAAAAAGCCTGCCAGGAAATTTGGATTAAAGTTTTCCACTCTATCAAGAGCAAACGGCTCGATATGCTCCGCAATGGAATCGTCCAAAGCCTGAGATGCGTCGTATGGTATCTTTACTGAATCAACCTTCAAATCCACTGAAACATCTGCCTTGTCCACGTAATCATAGGAGCCCTTGGTATAGCTTTTAACGCCTTTATAAGTGACTGTATCATTAATGGAATACTCATAAAAATAATATGGTACATAAAGGGGCACCATTTTTTCAATATTGTCATCGTCATTCAGACCATCTGGTGCGAAATGCAGTCCCTTTGTAGCTTTCTCATATCTATTTTTAGCCTGCTTTTTGCTGATTTCAAAGGGCATAATGTATTTAGGTGTACCATATTCAGAAAACTTCTCCTGCATGGTTGCCTGGCTGCCACAGTATGGGCAGAACTCCATACCATCATTGTCAATCAGCTGTATTTCACCGCCACAATTAGGGCACTGGTACACGCCTGTTGTTATGTGATCAGTGCCTATTTTATCGTCGGCTTTGTATTTATTTACATCATGTAGATTCCCGCAAGACCCACATTTAAGCTTTTGTTTTGGAATATCAAATTTTAGTTGCCCACCACAATCCGGGCAAGGAAACATTGTTGCCATCTAAATTTCTCCTGATATCCTGATATTACTATGGGCGCTTTGTTCCGCAGTTTGTGCAGAAGTTTCCATAGTTTTCATTTCCACAGTTTGGACAGAACCATCTATTCTGCTGAGGTGCTCCCTGAGGCTGTGGTGCGCCCTGTGCGCCTGCGAAGTTCTGCTGACCTTGCATAGGCTGTCCACCCATCTGATTCATAGCTGCCCCCTGATTTAACAGGTCTGCACCATTGGCACCACCTGCCTGCATAGCCATACCCATTCCAAAGAAGCCCATTGCAGCTCCATTTGAGTTGCTTGCTGCTGCTCTCATTGCGTCAGCCTGAGCCTGAACAAGTGTAGCACCTGCCATAGACTGTGAGCGAAGTGCACCTGACTTCTGAAGTTCCTTTAAAGTTGCGGCATCCTCATCAGGTATAATTGTAGAAAGAATCTGAACAGATGTGATGGCAAGACCATATTTTTCTGTCCAATCATAATTAAGCTCATCTGCCATTGCTTCAGAGATTTCCTTTGTATAGCCAGGAATGCCTGATGGTCTGATACCCATGCCTGAAAGCTTGCCTAAAGCTGGCTGAAGAGCCTGTACAAATGTGGCTCTAAGCTGGTCCTGAATATCCTCGATAGTATATTCATCCCTTACATTTCCTGCGATCGCTGTGTAAAGCTGTGTAGGGTCTGATACTCTCATGCTGTAGTTTCCGTTGCACTTGAGGTTGGTATCCATATCAAGACCGATGTTTGCATCTAAAATTCTAAATGGAATTGGACTTGGTGTGCCAAACTTAAGTCCTGTAATGTCCTTTGTGTTTACATAGTAGACTCTCTGCTGAACAGGCTTTTCTCCACCAAATGTAAAACGTCTTCCAAATTCCTTGAATACATTGGCAAAATCCCCAGCGAAAATTGACGCAGAGCCATTGTCTTCCCAAGAATAAGCACCTGCTTCCGCAGCAACATCAATAATCTGGCCCTGGTCTACAAGAAGTGCCACCTGACCCTCGTTGACGATTACTACTGAATCCTTTGTAATAACGTCTGCATCACCTTTGGTATTTGAGCTTTTGCCTGATACCTTGTGTGTGGCTCTCTTAAGAAGCACTTCTGATGACATTGAATCACATACGAAGAATTCTTTCCATTGGTTTGCAAGCTCACCTGATACGGAGCCTTTGAATGACTGGATTAATCCCATTTTTGTACCCTCCCGAAATTGATTTTGTAGTTTAGATTATAGATTATAAATAATTACCGAATTTATTTTATTGTAGCATAGTGGGAGTAAGGGGACAAATTGTTTGCGCGAAGGGGGGGGGATTTCAAGGGCTTTACGTACGGCCCTCATCCGTCAGCTATGCTGACACCTTCCCCCTGAGGGGGAAGGCAGACACCTCATCCGGCCCTGGCGGGCCACCTTCCCCTCTAGGGGAAGGCTTCAATAAAAAAAAATCCCAGGCTGGCGCCTGGGACTTTACATTAATTTATTTTGCGGATGCTTTTAGAAGAGCTACGATTTCAGCCTCTGTTGAAAGGCTAAGAACCTTTTCTGCTAAAGCGTCTGCTTCTGCTTTTGACCACTTAGAGATGATGCTTCTAGCTGTGAGGACGAGTACTGGGTTTACTGAGTACTCGTCGAGTCCGAAGGACATCAAAAGTGGAATCATGAGTGGATCAGCTGCTGCTTCGCCACACATACCAACTGGAATACCAGCTTCGTTACCAGCCTTGATGATGTTCTTGATTGAACGAAGAACAGCTGGCTGGAATGCTGAGTAAAGGTATGCAACATTTGCATTTCCTCTATCTACAGACATTGTGTACTGTGTTAAATCGTTTGTTCCGATTGAGAAGAAGTCTGCTTCCTTTGCAAGCATGTCTGCAATAAGAGAAGCTGCTGCTGTTTCTACCATGCATCCTACCTCAATCTTGTCATCGAAATCAACACCTTCAGCCTTGAGCTCCTGCTTGCACTCTTCTACGAGAGCCTTTACAGCACGAACCTCGTCTACACAAGTAACAAGTGGAACCATGATTTTAACCTTGCCAAATGCACTTGCTCGAAGGATACCTCTAAGCTGAGTTTTATAAATATCAGGATTTGCGAGGCAGTAACGAACTGCTCTGTATCCTAAGAATGGATTTTCTTCTTTTTCGAGGCCAAGATAAGGGATGTCCTTATCGCCACCGATATCAAGTGTACGGATGATAACGCATCTGCCACCCATAGTCTCAACAGCTTCCTTGTAAGCAGCAAACTGCTCATCCTCTGATGGAAGATGTGGCTTGTCCATGAATAAGAACTCTGAACGGAAAAGACCGATACCTTCGCCGTCACACTCGATAGCCTTTTTAGCATCCTTTGGTGTACCGATGTTACAGAAAAGCTCTACCTTGTCACCATCAGCTGTAAGAGTCTCCTTACCAAGGAAGTTCTTAAGCTCTGCCTGTGCACGGATGAACTCTTCACGCTTAATAACGTACTTAGAAACAACTTCACCGTCTGGATTAATATATACATCACCCTCTGTACCATCGACGATAGCAGTATCCTTGTCCTTTACGATTTCTGTAATACCAGGAACAGAAAGAACTGCAGGTATCTCTAAGGCTCTAGCAAGAATTGCTGAATGTGATGTCTTTCCACCAACCTCTGTGATGATTCCGACAACGTTTTCCTTAACAATCTGTGATGTCATTGAAGGTGTAAGGTCGTGAGCAACAAGTACTGTACCTGGTGCTACCTTACTGATATCAACATCTTCTACCCCAAGAAGAATCTTAAGCAAGCTGATTTTGATGTCTGAGATGTCTGATGCACGCTGACGCATCATATCATCTTCCATTTTAGAGAACATGCCGATGAACATATCGCAAACTGCTGTAACAGCTGCCTCTGCACACTGACCTGCCTCAATCATCTTGTTCATCTCGCCAGCCATTGTAGGATCAGCAATCATAGCAAGGTGACCTTCCATGATTTCTGCTTCCTTAGGACCGATGTTCTTGCGGATGTTTTCGGCCATTTCTGCTGTCTCAGCCTTGAACTTTTCGATAGCTGAGCTGAATCTTGCTTTTTCTGCATCTGTGTCATCGATGTGCTTTGACTCAAAAGATAAGTCGCGGTCTACGATGAGGCAAATGCTACCAATACCTATACCTCTCGATGCTTCTATGCCTTTGTACATAGATGTTTTCCTCCTTAATCTAATGAAGAATTAGTCTCCGAGACCGCTTTCAACGAGCTCTACTGCCTTTGCAAGTGCTGCTTCTTCATCAGCACCATCGCAGATGATTTCGATTTCAGCGCCACACTTAATGCAAGCTGCCATAAGCATCATAACGCTCTTTCCATCGTACTGCATACCATTGTAGCCGATCTTAACATCTGACTCGAATGGTGTAACTGCTGCAGAGAAAACTGTAGCTGGACGCATGTGCATACCCTGCTCGTTTGTAACCTTAACTACTTTTGAAACCATAATATAAAACTCCTTTCGTTTCAACGCGTATTAAATCCCTAAAAAAGTACTTATATACTTTATAGAAAAACACTTGATTTGTCTATCATTGTTTTTCTACAAAATATATACGAAAAACGTGTATTTTCAAACGAATTAAACAATTTGGCTAACAATAATAGAAAGATGAGGGGGCGCGGTTTTTGGGTCCCCTCATCTGGGATTTGGTGGGAATTTTGGGGCTTTGTTGGTAGCCTTTAGGCTGTGTAGCCCTCATCCGTCAGCTTAACAGCTGACACCTTCCCCCAGAGGGGGAAGGCAACACCTCATCCGGCCCTTTCGGGCCACCTTCCCCTCGAAGGGGAAGGCTTATTTATTATTCTTCTACTGTTTTCTTTAAGAGTCCGAGAAGGAGGCAGCTTGCTGCTGAGCCGATTGCAAGTGCTACAAGGTAGAGTGCCCAGTGGCCTACTACAGGGAATACGAAGATTCCACCGTGTGGAGCCATAAGTGTGCATCTGAATACCATTGAAAGTGCACCAGCGAGACCTGAACCAACCATAAGTGATGGGATTACGTGAAGTGGATCAGCTGCTGCGTAAGGGATAGCACCCTCTGTAATGAAGCAGAAGCCCATGATAAAGTTTACAGGGCCAGCTTTTCTTTCAGCTACTGTGAACTTCTTAGGGAAGATAAGTGTAGCAAGTGCGATTGCGATTGGAGGAACCATACCACCAACCATAACTGCTGCCATAATCATCCAGCCTACTTCGTTCTGCTCTGCAAGTGCTGCTGTACCAAATACGTATGCAGCCTTGTTAAGAGGACCACCCATATCTGTAGCCATCATTGCACCAAGGATAATTCCGAGTGGTACAAGTGATGTAGTACCCATGCTAGAAAGAACACCTGAAATCCATGCGTTAAGTGCACCAACGATTGGGTTGATTGCGCACATGATGATACCAATTACTGCGATACCGCAAAGTGGATAAATAAGTACAGGCTTGATACCTTCAAGAGACTGTGGAAGCTTGTCGCAAAGCTTCTCAAGCCACTTCATAAAGTAACCTGCTGCGAAACCTGCTACTAATGCGCCAAGGAAAGCTGAAGGAATAGCTCCACCTGGATTTGCAAATGTAGCACCACTAGCTGCAAGCGCACCACCTACGAAACCAACTGCAAGACCTGGTCTGTCAGCAATTGACTGAGCGATAAATCCTGCAAGGATTGGAAGCATGAAGCCAAATGCTGTACCACCGATATTCTTGAACCAAGCAGCTACTGGTGTGTTTGTACCGAAGTTGCTAGGATCGATTGAGTAATCATCAAGTAAGAATGCGATAGCGATAAGGATACCACCACCGATAACGAATGGAAGCATGTGTGATACACCATTCATTAAGTGCTTGTAAAGCTGACGTCCGATTGACTCGTTTGCATCATCAGACTTTTTAGTAACAGCACCTGTGTGATGATATACAGTAGCTGTCTCTGCCTTCTGGAATAAAACTTCTGGAGTATGGATAGCTTCCTTTGTAGAAGCCATAACTACCTTTTTGCCGTCGAAAACGCTCATGTCAATGTTCTTGTCACAAGCTACGATAACTGCATCTGCCTCAGCAATTTCAGCAGCTGTAAGAGGATCCTTTGCTCCTGCTGAGCCGTCCTTCTCTACTCTGAAAGAAATGCCAAGCTCTTTAGCCTTAAGCTCAAGAGACTCTGCAGCCATAAATGTATGTGCGATACCTGTTGGACATGCTGTAACTGCAACTATTTTCTTTGTTGCAGCTTTTGCTGGAGCAGCTGCCTTTGTAGCGCCGTCCCTTTCAGCTTCCTTTGCATCGATAAGCTTTAAGAACTCATCAACTGACTTTGCCTCTACAAGAGTCTTGCAGAATGCCTTGTCCATAAGAATGGTCATAAGCTTTGATAAAACTTCAAGATGTGTATCAGCACCACCCTCTGGAGCTGCAATCATGAATAAAAGATTGCTTGGGTTGCCATCAAGAGACTTGTAATCTACACCTGATGGACATGTGATTGCTGTAACTCCTGCCTTTGCTACAGCTGCTGACTTTCCGTGAGGAACAGCAATACCATTACCAATTGCTGTTGACCCTTTTTCCTCGCGCGCAAGAATAGCTTTCTTGAAAGCTGCCTCATCCTTTAAATTGCCTACTTCGCTGTGAAGTGCGATGAGTTGGTCGATTGCTTCATTCTGGTCAGCTAATCCAACCTGAAGCTTGATCCCTCTAGGATCAATGAACTCTGAAATTTTCATATTCCCTCCTACAATGCTTTATACAATTTTTCTATATCAGCAGCCTTTGCGAGGCCGTCTGAGAACGCTGTTGCGGAACCTGAAGCGGTTCCCATCTTAAGTGCTGTCTCGTAGTTCTTCTCCTTCATATACCCTGCTACGAAACCTGCAACCATTGAATCCCCGGCACCTACAGAGTTTCTAACTGTTCCCTTTGGAACACCGATTCTGTAACGCTTGCCATTTTCATCAACAAGCATAGCTCCATCTCCCGCCATAGAGATAAGTACATTTCTCGCACCCATCTTTTGGAGCTCAAGTGCACCTTCATATATCTCATCGTCTGTCTCAAGTGTCTTTCCTACGATTTCACCAAGCTCGAAATTGTTTGGCTTGATAAGGAATGGATGATACTTAAGTACGTTTGTGAGCAAGTCTTTTGTTGCATCAACAACAAACTCGATTCCCTTGCCATCAAGCATTGAAAGAATCTTTTCATATACATCATCTGGAAGTGAATTAGGAATTGAACCTGCAAGGATTAAAACATCACCCTCTACAAGTTTTGAAAGCTTATCGAAGAGCTCCTTTTGAGCTTCCTCGTCAATCTTTGGTCCCTGAGCGTTAATCTCAGTTTCCTCGGTAGCTTTAAGCTTGACGTTAATTCTAGAAATGCCTTCCTTAAGCTGGATAAAATCTGATTCGATGCCAGCAGCCTGAACGCCTTCAACAATAGCGCGACCTGTGAATCCAGCAACAAAACCAAGTGCTGTACTCTTAAGTCCAAGTTCCGCCAGAACCATGGATACATTGATACCCTTTCCACCAAAATAGTATTCCTCGCTAGATGAGCGGTTGGTCATGCCTGGGAGCAAGTCACCATCCATTCTTACTACATAATCAATAGCAGGGTTAAATGTAACCGTATAAATCATCGCTTTACCTCCGTTTTCTTATTCACTGGTAACAATTACAGTTGTGTGATTTAAATATTCTTTAACGGTGAGCTTGTTTGTAATAATTGTGCAATCACCGATATTAGCAAATGTAACTGAGTTGATTTCGTCGAATTTGGTGTGATCCGCAAGTACGTAGGAAACGTAAGAATGGCGAATCGCCTCGGTCTTAATCATGGCCTCATCGACGTCCGGTGTGGTAAAGCCAGCCTGAATTGAAATACCATTAGTACCCATAAATGCTTTAGTGAAATGATATTTGCGAATGAACTCTACACAATCCGGTCCAACAACTGCCTCTGTGGCACCTTTGAGCCTGCCGCCAATCATAATAGTTTCAAGGCCCTTTTCCATGAGGCGCTTTGCATGAACTACACCATTTGTGATGTACTTTGCGTTGTGATTGGTGATGTATTCAATCATGGCAAGTGTGGTGGTTCCTGCATCTATATAAACAAAGTCGTTATCTGCAATGAGCTCTGCAGCGTAATGGCTAATGCTGTCCTTTTCGACAACATTTTTCTGAGCCTTCATTTTGACTGCGTCTTCTTTGGTGTTAACATGCTTTGAAGTAATCGCAGTGGCACCGCCAAATACCTTTATCAGCTGCCTGTTACGATTGAGTGCATTAATATCACGTCTGATGGTGGCGGCAGAGGTATCCAAAAGCTCTACCAGCTCATTTACAGATACTGCCTTTTTTTCATTCACTATTTCGACTATTAGTGCACGTCTCTCTTCCGTAAGCATTAGTTTCCCCCTGAACATCTTTGCTCGTTTTTGATTACCTTAATGCAAATATAACACGCTTTTGTTTTTCTAGCAATCATAAACAATCACGAGAGGTCACAAATAATCAAATTCTGTCACTTTATACATTTTTCGGGCTGTAGTTTTGTGATTTTTGCCAAGGCAAATGCCCAGGCGTTGATTAAATTTTCTCTTTTTTATGCTTCTCCTTATCTAAATACATATTTTTATCTGCTTCATCGATGCATTTTCCAAGGTCTTCAAAATCCGAATAAACAGAATGGCCGATGGACACCTTGATTGGTATCATAGTAGTAGCCATCTTCTCATATCGTTTAAGCCCCATGTCAATTTCGTGTCTTATATTATCGATTTCCTGCATATCTTTATGCTGATGTAAAATCAAAAATTCATCGCCTCCGTACCTGAATACCACGCTATCATCTAAAGCTACACGGCTAAGCACTTTACTAGTTCTCTTTAAAATCTCATCGCCATAGTCATGACCATACATGTCATTAATCTGCTTGAATTTATCAATATCGAGTATGATAAGTGTAAAATCAGTTTTGTCACGATTGTACTGATCTATATATTTTTGAACGATTTTCGCAAATCCACGACGATTATACTGTCCTGTCAGGGCATCAGTAATAGACAGCATCTCCAGCTTCTCCATTTCCTCAAGCTCTTCAGTAATATCCCTGAAGTAGCCAACCAGACCTGCTATCTTTCTATCTTTTATGTAAGGCCTCTTGTATGCCTTAATTTTGCGCACCTGTCCTTTGACGATGCATTCACCTTCCACAGCTTCAATGGACTTTCCTTCATTTATGACTGCAAGTTCATCCCGCTTAAATGGTTCAGGATTAATATGCCAGCCCATTTCCTCGTCTGTTTTACCAAGGATTTCTTCTACAGACTGCAGACCGTAATAATCAAGGAACATCTGGTTTGCTCCCTTGAATCTGCGGTCTTTATCCTTCCAAAATACACCTGCCGGCAAGAATTGAAGAATACTTTCAAACTCAGGCTTCTTGTCCAGTATTTCTACGGTGCCATTTTCATCTGTAACAATCTCACGCTCCTGCGCCAGATTCATCTGCCTGCTTATTTCATTGCAAGCCTCTGTCACACAGCTAAGGAGGAGGTCAGTGTTTCCAAGTCGCATAATAGAAAGGATTATTTCTTTCCACACATAGGTTTTTCTGGCATCTTTCAACCTGAAAAAGCCCACACTTATACTCATTGGTTCATCATGCAGACGCTGTTCTACAGTGGTTAAATCCATGAAACTCTTGAAATAACATTTATCATCAGGATGAACTCTCTGTTCAGCCAAATCGTCTATAACCTTTCTGGCAGTCTTATTTGAAAAGTCTACGTGTAGTCTGTTGTCATTCAGGTATACATTTTCAAAGTAATCATCATGTATTCCAAACAAATCAACACACTCATACTGGGAGAACATTGCCCAGCTGATAGTGTTTAATCTATTATCATAATTTGAATCTATGAATCGTGAGAGTACTCTCATAGAAACCAAAAATGCGTCCCTACGGCCTGTTACGTCTGCGCATATATGGCGCACTCTCAGGTTTATGATATGTCCTCCCTTCACAAAATCCATATTTCCTATCCTGTTTTCTACTTTACTGCTTTCACACACCGCCAAAAACTGTTTGTGATTCATTTCCTTGCCTTCAACAGGGCTATTGAGCAGTTTTTCTAAGTCCTCAATACTATCAGCATTCAGAAAAGATACGGTGTTTTTAAAGTCGTCATTTGCATGAAGAATTGTCCAGGTGTCATTCTCTCTGATATAAAGTGCGAGGGGCAGAGGGCTTTCAACTACTGAGCTGTTCACATTTTGAAGAGGATTTTGGCGCAACACATCCACAAGACCGATGGCCTCGCAAAATAATCTTTGCTCGAAACACTCTAATTCTCTGCCATTTCTTTTAACATTTTTCAAGCTTTCCATATAAGGCATAGGACGACCTATCAGGTAGCCCTGAATCATTTCGCAGCCTATACTTTTCAGGAAATCGTACTGCTCCTGTGTCTCGACGCCTTCTACTAAGGTATGGATTTTTAAGTTTTTAATCATGGAAACGATGTGCTTTAAGATAACCTTTCCGCCATCGTGTGTGTCAAAATCGCTTAGGAAATCCATGTCGATTTTGATAAGATCAAACTCATAGCTTTTTAGGACGTTGAGTGAAGAGTAGCCACTGCCAAAATCGTCCATCCATACTATGTAGCCTTTTTCTCTAAGCTTTTTTATCTGTTCCCTAATAAACAGAGGGCTGTCCATAAGGGCGCTCTCAGTTACTTCAAAATGGAACATATTTTTAGGACACTCGTATTCCTCCATTTTTGCATCCAGGTAGGAAACCACATCCATTGTCTCAAAATCAATTCGGGACAGATTTATAGATACAGGCACAACCTTCATTTTGCCTCGTACATCGTCCCGATATCTGGAGAATACTTCCTCCATTACATAACAGTCTACCTTTGGAATCAGGCGATATTCCTCTAAAACCGGGATAAATTCGTTAGGGAATACCACGCCCTTTTTAGGGTCAATCCAACGAACCAGTGCTTCCCAGCCGCATACTTCTCCTGTGAGAACACGTACAACGGGCTGATAGTAGATTTGTATATATTTATTTTCAATGGCTTCTTCCAAGCTATCGAGGATTTCCTGTTTTCTCTTTAAAGAGCCTCCCAGGGCATCATCGTAGAAGCGATAGGCCATATCATATTTCTTTTTGATGCTGGTGCAGGCCATTCGAGCCCTGTCGCAACAGCGGATAACGTCTTTTTCGTCCCCTTCAACCACGTAAATACCAGCTTTTACCTCAATATTGATTGAGCGCTGAACCAGCTTTATACGCTGTCGGATATTTTTGATTGCAGGGATAATCTGGGTACTATTTGTAAGAACTGCAAAATGATCCCCCGAGAAACGGGAAACCAGCTGACCATAAAATACATCATTAATGATGTAGCCCAATGAGATGAGCAGTTCATCTCCCAGTTCATAGCCATAGTTTGCATTGAATATTTTGAAATTATCTAAATCGAAAAAAACAAAGATATATTCCTGGTCGGGGTCCTTTTCATCCAACACTTTCTGGGCACACTCGTAGAAGGTCTGCTTATCAAGCAAACCTGTGAGTTCATCTATACATTTTCTCTGTTCACCAGTGTCACCCATACATTTACCTCTAAGTGGATATTCCCAGCCTTTAAAAATTGTAGCATTAAATTGTGAACATTTTGTCTATTAGATATGTAGAAGTGTGATGTTTATTCGCCTGATTGTATCTGATGTGACAAATAGCAGCCTATTTTTGCAATAAAAGCTAAAATATCATCTTTTAGTTCTGGTGGGAAGGAGTCTAAAACCGGGGCAGTTTCAAAGCTAAGGGTACCATTGAAGCCTATATCTCTCATTGCCTTAATAAAGGCTGGCCAGTTGGTTGAGCTGGTGTTGTCACGGGTCTTTGTGAAGGTGAATGGGACCTGGTGGAGATCTCTGACTCCGTCATTGTCATGCAGATGGAGGACTTTGATTCGGTTGCCAAGTGTGTGAAGGAAAAAGTCAAAGTCCAGGTGAACCAGATTTCCATGGCCGATGTCAAAACAAAATCCCAGCACTTCTGCGTTATAGCGCTGGTTGAAATCGTCTATGCGTTTTGCTGCCTTGACAGGGTCACAGCATGGGCCTTCCGTGAGGTGGCCTGCTCTGCTGTTGTATAGATTTTCAACGCAGATAGTGATGTTATTTTCCGCTGCAAATGGAGCTATTGTATCAATAAACTGGGCTGTTTTCTCCCACTCGGCCTCCTCACTGCCTAGTAAATCTGCCAGCTTGAAGCCATGGATTACTATGTAGGGACACTCTAAAAATTTGCAGATTTCCATGCTTTTTTTCGCCACCACATTTTGCAAATAATCGTTGGTAGCCTTGGGAGCGCCTGGCACATATGTGGGATATGGCATGTGCATTTGGTTGATGCAAATGCCGGCTGCGGTGGCCGCCTGTTTGTGTGGTGTGAAGTAGGCTTCTAACTCTTCTATTGATTTGTCGAAGAAATCATTGATTTCGCCTGCGTAGATTTTTTTGTTGTAAAGGTAGGCGTTGAGACTAAAGTCGCAGGCTGTGAAGCCGGCGGCTTTAAGCTGATTGAAGCCCTCTGAAGGGTTATCGTCTTTTACTACGCCTTTGGTTTGAACTCCTATGTCTAGCATGGTGGGGGTCTCCTTTTTGGTGGGTGGCTACTATTCATAGTATACCTGGGCTGGAATGGTTCTGAGTTACTGGCACTATATATGTGCTCAATAGTTCTAAGTTCAAAAGCATTCTTCAAGGCGCTGGACTTTTCTGCGGAACTCGCTTCAAACATTCTTTAAATGACTATACACATCGTGCTCAAACAGTCCTCGAAAAGTCCATTGAAGAATACTTTTTCACTAAGAACTATTGGCTGATTACATATATACTGCCAGTAACTCAGAACCATTCCTCACTAAACTATAGTACTGAATAGTAGCCACTTCATTACAATATCTCGTCGTTGAATATTACGATTGGGTTTGGTAGGTCCATGGATATGAGTTGGGTTACGATTTCGTCGTAATACATGTTGCAGATGATGATGGCGGTGTCAGGCGGCAGGTCTTTTAGACTCTTGGGATCTTTGATTTCAAGTCCATAAGCTGTTTGGCCCCAAAGTGCAGGATTATTATCGCATGTAAATAGAGGTGTATTATCTACACCAAAATGTTCCATATATACTTTGCACATGTTACCTGCACCAAAGAGTGCCCTTGATTCGTATTTGCGGATTGTGTCCTCTATTGATATCAGGTACTCGAAGTAGTGGCCTATCTCAATGATACGGCTCGACATCACAGGTTTCATCAGGCCTGGGAGGTTCCACTGTGTGGAACTTATATCAATTAAAATGTCACCTTCAAATTTTATTTTTCTGATGGCCTTTATTATGCCTCCCCAGTTTATCCAGCTTTGACCATTAGAAGCATTTGAAAATGGCAGGGCGGCAGAGTCTTCCTGTCCATTATTTTCTATTGGGATAATCAATCCTAGTTCTTCTTTGAGGCCATCTATCAACTCTGGAATGTTTTGTCCGCACAGATTTGCTACGCCTGTATCTAATGCCAGTTTAAATGGTTTGTTCGCGTATGCCCTGTTCAGGTTTTCGATAAAATCCTTTAGTTGGTAGGCATCTGATAGGAAGCCTCTGTTATAACTTCCGTTATATATGTCGTATTGATTTTTGATGAGGATAGTGATGTCTGTGTCCTTTAAGAGCTCTGCTACCTCAAGATACATTTGGGTAATTTCATCTTTTTTCAGGGAAGTTTTTTTATCCCATGCATATGGCTCTATCAGGATAGACCTACAGCCCAAGTCTTTAGCTGATATGATGCTCTCTTTAAAGAGTCGCTCCATGGCTGCCTTGGGACGGGTTTTTATTTCTTTTTCCTGAAAGCACAAGGCCTTGGATAGTTTTATTTCCTTGCCCTGAGTCACTGATTTTTTCATAAATGCTTCAGCCAGAAAATGAATGCCTTCATCGCCATCCATTACAGGTGGTTTCTTGAATCGGTTGTAATCTATATAGTCGCTGGTTGTGATTACTTTCATATGTTTCTCCATAAAATATGTGTGTTAATCAATCCGTATTTTCGATATTTTTTGCAGTTTCGGTATTCTCCCGGAGCTGCTCCTTCAGCATGGTGGAGCTTACCTCCTCGGTGTATGGGAAAAATATCAGGTCACTGCCTCGCTGCCTTAAGTACTCCCTGGTGGCGAGCCAGTTTGGGTCGTTCTCATAATCACTTCCTGAAAACTGAACGTCAAACTGGTAGGTGTTGTATGCGTATTCCGAGCCTGCGTCCTCTATTGGAATGGTGACTGCTTCGTCCACATATCTGCAGCCCTGCACTATGGCAAATCGCTGAATGAATGGGATTACAGGTCTGGTCTTTTTGTATTTAAGAATCTGCTCATCGGTGACAATGCCCACTATCAGATAATCGCACTGCTCCTTGGCACGTCTCAGCAGGTTCAAATGGCCCACATGAAACATGTCAAAAACTCCAGCTACGTAGCCTATGTGGTATTTCTTTGGAGGGGCATCTGCAGTGGCTGTTGGAATGTGCTTTGGTGGCTTTGGATAGGTTAGCCAAGGGTTGAAAATACCTATGTGTGTGATTCCCATTTCTTTTAGCTGAGTTAGAACCTCATCGTAAAATTTGATGCAGATGAACACTTTTAGGCCTGTCTTTTCGGTGAGAAGATGAGCCGGTTCGTAAATACGTATTCCCTCAAGGTCTTTTCCCCACTTTGCACTATTGTTATCAATTATTCCTGCTATCACATATTGGTCTCTGAATCTTTTAACAAATTTTGTAGCGTAGTCTCCTGAGCCGAAGATATATAATTTTTTGCCGTCGGCATCTTTGAAAATATCAGTGAATAGTTTTTCGTATTCCGCTTGTGGATAATCCATACGAAAGCGGTTGTTGGTGAGTGTGCCGTGATGTGGTTGCACCTTTCCATAGTATGCTTGCAGTTCATTGTCATTTATGAAATCCAACAAATGTTTTCTTATCTGAAGTCTGAACATTTCTGCATGTGTGGATAGATTGAAATGGTCAAGCACCTGCTGCAAAGGCATTAGTTTTTCTCCTTCATTCCAACCGGCATAGACCACCTCGATTGTCCTTAAAAATATTGCATTTGCTGGGAACTGCCTGATATAAAACTCCTGGTCAAAATACAGCGGGCCTGTCTCTGTCCTAAAACAGTTTATCGGGGCAAGATCCAGATAGCCACGCTCTAAGATAACTCCGATTGCAGCTTTATCTTCCTCTGTGCCATGGGCCAGGTCACGCCATTTATAAAGTTCTGGGTCGTCAGGCTTTCTTTTCTCCCAGTAGGGATCAAACTTTGTCCAGTCCACTTCATCATAGGACAGGTTATTTGAAGAGTGTTCTATGATATTTTTAATAGTTGTAAGTGTTATGATGAAATCATTCTGACCATTTTTGATAAGAGTGTCACGGAGATAGTCTGTCAAAATCTGGCCCTTGATGAATGGTGTCTCGTAACCATTTTCCGTGAAGTTTCCTGTAATTACAGGCACGCCGCGGTCATTAAGATATCTGGCATTTTCATCTGTCTCTTCCAGACTTTTTAGGCCTTCTGGATACATGTTCTTTTTTACAACCTTATCCGTATATACGATAGTGGCCTGGGCAGCCTCAGGCTTACGGCCTGTCTGCACAGTGATTTCCTGTATGGATTTTATGTCTGTGATTTCATTGGATATAGCTTCACTTGAATCTATCTGACGGCACACAAACAAATAACCATCTGCCATGGTATGTAGCAAGCCATGCTTCATGAAGTCATCATATATGCTTGCTTTATCTAAAAATACTGATTCCGGTGCATTGTAGATTCCCTGAAGTCTTCCGTCAAAGCGCTCATTTGGCGTCTCCCCATATTTCACCATTATCTGCGGGCGGAAAAGGTTTGGGAATAGGGAAAAGGTGGTAACTGTTTCAAGACCTGCAGTTGTTAACATCTCTTCTATTTCAAGCTTTGTATAGCATCTGCCATCCATTTCCTTCATTCTATGTGGGACAATTCTTTTATAATTGTCAAGACCATCCAGCACATGCCCTGTGGTAACGTCTTTATCGCCCACCACCTGTCCTATATTTAGCCTGTTAAATGTTGCAAGAAAGAGGATGCCGTCACCCTTAAGGAGTTTCCTGATTTGAGCTAATAATCCTTTTGGCTCCAGCGTGCTTTCCAATCCTGCTGCAACGATGATGTAATCATATCCACCATCTACAGTGCCAATTTCCGAGATATCCACACTTTCTGCCTTGATTCCCACATCTTCAAATACAGAAAAAAGCACCTTAAAGGCAGGATACCTCCCTGTGATTAAAAGTGCTTTTGTATCCTTTTTGAAATTGTACCAACTGATGAGCCCCCGTGGTAAATCCTTCACATATCTGTTAACGTCCATGCTCTCTCCCCAGATTGTCCTTAATCATCCCTCATTCGTCCTAAAGTTAAGATGAATATACCACAATGAAGAAATAGTTGGTGATGAAGTTGTGAATTTTTGGTGGGGCAGTAAATAATAATGCAGATTATCGAGCATTATTGCTGCAATCTACATTGAGTTCTCACTGTTTTAGTGAAATTTTACCTTTCTAATATTTAAAAATCACTGTTTTTTCAAAAAACAGTGATTTTTTGTTCTACTCAATGCCAGAATTCACGAATACATCATAAATCCGTTGATACCTGTATCCCTTTTTCATTACACTGGAATCTGGAATAAGTATACCTAAAGTAACCAACTGATCAATTACTTTGGAGACAACATTTACAGATACTCCAGAAGCATCCACTACTTCCTTTTTGGTAAAAACTATTTGTTTAAATATTACCGGCATAATCTTATACACTGAATTTCCTTTTACAGCCTCAATAGTCTGCATATCTTCCTTATAGATTTTTTTGACTTTTTCAAGTTTGTAGATATAGGCTGAACACTGATCAATGGTGCATTGTAAAAAGAATTTAATATACCCCATTACGTTTCCTCTTCTCATTTCCATGAGATTTCTCTGGTAGGAAGGTTTGTATAATTCAATAATCTCTGACATATAAAGCATAGGTCTGGTCTCATCCAAAACTGCCATCTGTACTGGTATAAGTGCCCTTCCTAATCTTCCATTACCATCTTTATAAGCATGTATGGTCTCAAACTGTGCGTGTGAAAGCGCCACGTTAATTAAAAAAGGGTCTATGAACAAACTATTCATATACTCATATAGGTTTATCAGTAACCCATAGACTTGCTCTGGAACAGGCGGTACAAATGTAGCCGTTTCCAATGTACATCCTCTTGGTCCAATCCAATTCTGCGTAGTCCTTATTCTTCCTGGCGTCTTCTCTGAGCCCCTTACACTATCCAATAGTATTTTGTGCATCTCATTTACCAGTTCATAGGTAATTCCGCCTGAAATATTACTCTCTGCGTAGCCAATTGCTCTTTTTAGATTTTGTATTTCCTTATTATCGTCTGTTTTTTCCATATATTTCAGGTAAAACATTTCATCCTGAGATATCTGAGTTCCTTCAATCTGTGTAGATTTATAGCTTTCTGTTAATAATACTGAATCTAAGAAATATGATGCATCAAATTCCAAAGTATTAAGCATGGCTTTGTACTCACCATACTTTGTATTCGCCTCAGATAGTAATCTAAGAAACTCCTTATCCATTTCATATTCTAAAGGCATTGTTTTTGCAATATACGGTTCCATTTCTACTCCTAAACAAGATTTTTTCACTATTTTAATCAAATTATAGTATTATAAGAGCAAAAAATCACTGTTTTTTCAAAAAACAGTGATTTTTCATCTTCTACATATATCCGTCACTCTTAAAAACCTGAGGCATTCGTGATTACACCTTTCATGGAAAATTCTAGTATAAGATGAGCATTATTCTTGATAATTACTTTAAATGAGTTCATTTCGTCCTCTGAATAGCTAACTATATCTTTCCATTCATAATCTGGCGAACCGCAAGTAGCCTTAATTTAATATTGATATTAGTACTCACCGTTCTCCAATAATAACAAATCCAAATATCTCACAAGTTTCTGCTGCTTACCCAAATCCAACTTTCTAAACTTTTCAATCAAGTCGCTATATTCTGAGTAGGAACTGCTTACAGATGTCTTTTTTTCTGAAATCTCTAGTAATTCACTGGGATTAATCTCCAATGCTTTGCATACCTCTACTATTTTATCGGCACCTGGTGTCTTCCCCTTGCGCTTCCAGTCGCTAATTGTACTCTCTGGTATCCCCGTCATCTGCGACAAACTCTTTTGAGATATTCCTCGTTCTTTAAGTAGTGTAAATATTTTTTCGTTAACTATCATCTCTAGTGCTTCTCGATTCTTCTAAAAAAAGCGGTACAATAATACCGCTTTAAAAGATAATATTATAAATATGGTAAAAATGTCGTTCCTGCAACAACAAGTTTCTGTGCCGGCTTGTGCTTAGCTGAGTCGCCAGGCAGTTTTCCCAATTCTTTTAATAATCGCTCTTCTTCTTTTTTCAAGTCTTTAGGAGACATGTTTAAGTACCTTTCGGAAATCTTAAATGTATCGTTTTCCATTATCATCAACACACACCTCCTCAAAATCTATATCAAAATAACTCTTCATATTTTCTAATGCCAGTATCTGTGCTTCACACTCATTATATCCCCTGGAAAAATAATCAGCAACCTTAATCTCATAATACTGAGGGTTGATATATTCACCTGCCGAATAAAAATATACAGCGCCATTATGGCAAATAACTAACCCTGCAAAGTATTCATTAGTATAGTTTGTATTAAAATCATCTATACTTGGAGGAAAACTACTTGGATGCGTGTGTACCGTTAACAAAAAACTATATTGATCCTTTTTATATTTCCTAATTGTTGAGATAGTCTTTCTAGAATACTCAATTCTACCGTCTATAGCAGCATCTGTTTCCTCAGCAACAATTTGGCATTTTCCAACATCAAGCCAGAACATATCCTCTCTATGTGTTCCGGTTCTGTGTATCAGCATACGTTTTGCTAAATCATATATCAATCTGTTCAATGCTGGATTATCTGAAATAGTATCAAACTTTCTCCTGTAATCACTACTATCAATATATGATTTATTAATCTGAGTTTCTTTATTCCTCCCTAATCTCTGTTCTTCTTTTTCTAACACTTTTTAAACCTACTTCTAAAATCAAGTAGATTTATTGTAATTCGCTATAGCGTATTTGTCAATTATAAAATTTTCCTGCCTGATACAATACCCTTGTGTATAGAAACCATTCTACATAGCAAATCTTGTTTATCATTGTATATATGATACCAACACTTCTATACTTAAACCTTCCCTTATTTCGAAGATTTTTTCTTCATTCACTCCAGCAGACATTAGCTGGCGCTTTAACTCTGGCGTACTTTTTCGACCGGTGATAATATATCTGTAATCCGTATTTACGTTTTTCATGTCTGGCTTTTGGACTATATAGCCTAATAAGTTTTGCCCTACTATGGCAGGGTTGTTGTCTACTACTTTTTTTATAGCTTTGACACCAAGGATTTTTTGAGCTAAAAGTACCTCCTGTCCTATGCCTGCCGCACCCCACAGAATGCAATTAGTTTCATTTTTAAGAATTTGAAGCAGACTAGGTAATCTATCTATTGCTTCTTCTACTAACTTCAGACTGTTTAAATCAACGATGCCTTCTTCTACTGCCTGCAAAAATTTCTGTCTAGGTACAGAATGAAGTCGCTTGGCATTCCATAAATATGAACCCTTTTTTACCAATTCATAAAATTCTACTGCATCCGGTGTTTCTAAACTCCTGGTTTTCAACTCATTTCTAAGCCAGTCAAATTCTTCCTTGATACACAAGTACTTGCTGTCATCTTTGGTTGATGATTTTACATTGTCCACCCTGTACAGGTAAATAGGCTTTTGAGAGAATTTTATTTTCTGTGCATAAAGCGCGCATAATACACTAAAACCTACATCCTGATAAGATGCTCCTGGGCTTTCGTTGCAGATAATGTGATTGTCTGTGAGGAATTGTTTTCTGTAGAGACCAGTCCAAATATGGGTGTAGGCATTTATCCTGTATTGCGGTTCATGATTTATCTCTATGATTCTTTCATGATCTTCTGCAGGAACCAAAGAGCAAGGCAATAATATCCGCTGAGTGCCTTCTCTGAGGAACATTGTAAAGCTTCCTTTTACATAATCGACTTCTGGCTCCATAGCTGTGATAAGCTCTTGTAAAAAGCCAGGGTCATATTCATCATCTGATTCTAGAATAGCTATATATTCACCAACAGCTGCTGCAATACCCACATTTATCTTATGACCATAGCTAGAATTTGAATCTGCAATTATTCTAATACGCTGATCCAATTCAGCATAGCTTTCTAGCATAGTAAGTGAATCATCATCTCCACTTACTATAAAAATGGCCTCAAAATCAGCAAAAGACTGCACATTTAGGCAGTCTTTTATCCTTGGAATATATTTAGCTGAATTATGAATTGTTATGATGATTGAAATAGTAGTTTTTCTGTTCATGATTTCTCTCTATGAGGCATAAATGTCAAATCCCCTAATAAAATCGCCAACTATTAAAATTGGGGAATAATTATATTGGTAAATCCTAAATCAGTTGCATTTTTATATAATTCGTCACAATACTTTGTCGATGATATAATGACAACTACATTTTTCTTCATAGGTATCCAGTCACTTATCACAGCCTCGTTGGAGTTCTCGGATTGAGTTACAACAAATGTGTAATTACTAATTCCTCTTTCTACAAGTAGTTCTTCGACAGCTTCTCCAACTTTACCTCTTCCATATATCAAAACTCTATTGCTATTTCTAATTATATCCATCTGGCTTTTTGAAAATTTATATGGGAAATAACCTTTGTAGAAACCCGCCTGAATCAGAGGTAATACATGCTCAGTTTGTATATATTTATACCTATAATCATCTGGGAAGCAATCAATGTCTTTGTATCTACTATATAAAGCATTTGCCAAAGACTTTAAATATGTAAGTATCTCATCTCTTAAAGAATAACTAGGCTCATCATCCAATTCGAACGGGATGTGCTAACAAATAATCTTTTCTCTCAGAGTCATCCCCATATCTCTTAGATACTGCAAACCCCAAGAAATTTATATCTTCAGAATTATTTAATTCTTTCGCCACTATCTTTCCTTTATTTCCAATTCCAAACACTATCACTGGTTTCCCGTTTTTAAATAAACTAGTATCATTAATTAATCTTTCTTAGGAATAAGTCCTCCGCATACTTTATAAACTTTTTCATCATATTCTAGTAATCTTTTTTCTATTTCATTACTATCAGTCCTGTTCATAAAATCTAATGTTTTCATATAAATACGATTTATATATTGAATAATAGATTTAGGCAATTTACTCTCATTATCATAATGCACTAGCATCAACAGCTCATATATATTTATCCAACCTGCAACACAAAAATCACTTAACTTCTTGAATGTCACCGAATTACTATTTTTATAATAACTATATCCGTAGCGTTGAGTATAATACTTTACCCTTTCTGCATTTATTAATACTTTTAATGAAAAAAGCGCATCTTCATTTATATAACCTTCTCCAAAACGAATATTATTCTTGTTAAGATAATCCCTATTGATGATATATAAACAAGAAGATTCTCTGATTGTCCCCTTTTTAACTATTATTTCAAATAATTCTTTCCCAGGCATATAATCATCGATTGCTTCATCCAACATTGATGAATTTGTCCTGTTAGCATTAGTAATTCTAATGCTGTCAAAAACTGCTACATCTATTTTCTTTTCAAGCGCTTCATCTATAATCTCATTCCAATTAATATCATTAATTTCATCATCGGCATCAACAAACTGAATAAATACCCCTTTTGCCACACTTATGCTCTATTACGAGAATAGCTGTTGACCGCTCCGTTTATTTCATGTATTGCTTTTGCCATAATAATTGTTTATTTTATCTCAATATAACTGATTTGCTACCATGTAATAACAACTGAATAATATCAATTTCTGGATTCTTGCCCCATGCAACGCTACTCACAGTTTTATAGTATTCTTCATCTGCTTTTCTTTTTAAATAAATACTATCGTTCTTCTCCGTATTTAATGAAGTAAAACATACTTTTTTCTTATATGGTAGCTCATAAAATTTTCTTATTATATCTTCATTATTTGTGTACATAGTCACAAATAAGTTATTCCATTCTATTCTCTTTTTTCTCTTATTCCAGCAAAAAAGTGCCTGTTCATAGCTACTATAATGATTAAAAAATAGCTTTATATCGTCACATAAACACACTGGATAATTAATATCTAAATCTTTATTATATAAATATTCAATCACTTCAAGATTTGTTTCTATATAATGTTTGGGCTCACCTAAAAACTTAATATAATCACCTTCTTCTAAAAACATATTAATAAAAGGCGATTTAAACTCTAGTCCCAGTCTATGATAAACTATCCCTCCCCAACAATTCATTGAAAAAATCGAAGGGACATTATTTATCAATTTTTTCAAATCATCAAATTTCAAATCTGGATATCTTAATACAGGATAAAAAATTATTTTTCTTTCTGGAAAGCCAACTTTGATAGCCTCATTTTTTATTTCAGTCACTGATTTTGCCATAATAATAACCAAATCATAGTCTTCCGCATTAATATCCATTTTGTTAATATACTTGTATCCATAAAAAGTGACTGCATCTTCATTTCCAGTAATGGCTATAACTTTTATGTCTCCTTTTGTTTCAAAATACTTTATTAAATTAATATTCTCTATCAGAATTTTTCCCATTCCCCATAGCAAACATTTATACATCATCTATTCTCCACCTAAAAAAAAATCTTTATAATAATTATATGGCTTCTCCCATATTACTTTTTCATCATCAATTCCAATCGTTTTCAATTGATTCCACATTTCATCTGCTTGCATTTTGCTATCAACTGAACAAACTATATAGTCATAATCGATTTTCATTAACTCATTCATATCCAGAGGTTGTACACCTTCATATGTACACCTCTCTTTATTATCTAAATACCCTAATACCTGACACTTGTTATTTTCTTTCAATATTTTTATATATGATTTACCTACATTTCCTAATCCAAATATTATAATGCGCTTATTATAAATTTGATCAATCATTTCACACGAGTACATCGGTAGTAAAGCACAATCAGAAAAACCCATTTTTACTCCAGCAGAAACAAGTTCATAGGATATTCTTCTCTGCAATTGTATAAGCATAGAAACATTATTAAATTTTTCTATTTCATGCTTAATGTTTCGGTACAATATCGCTCTTTCAGCTATATAGTTTTCATTACTTTTTTGTGACATACCATTGGTATTAATGACATAATTATAGAAAGCCCTATGGGATATACAAATACTAGCGCTATTCAATATTGCTAATATATTAAAATAAAAGTCTTCTTCATCTAATATAACTTCCTGTAATTTGTTGAATATATTTTTTACTACATCGCTTCTGTACAGTTTATTCACCATGTTATTTGTTATCCCACCTATTACTTTTCCACCGCTATAGTGCGAATATATAATCAAATTATTTTGTAAATAATCATCATTTACTCTATAAACCCCCTCTGCTAAATTGTCATTCCAAATTTCTATTTGATTAGTGTTTGAATTAACTCGTTTTATTGATGATGATACTATATCATTATTTTCGATCATCAATATCAGATTTTCATACATATTACAATCTATCCAGTCATCTGCATCTACAAATCCGATATACTCACCTTTTACATTTTTTATCCCTTCATTTCTAGCAGATTGTTGCCCACCATTCTCTTTATTAATTATTCTTATTCTACTATCACAAGCAGCTAATTCTGTACATTTCTCTAATGTTGAATCTGTAGAGCCATCGTTCACCAGTATTATTTCAATATTCTTATATGTTTGATTTACAATACTATTTACACATTTTTCTATTGAACTCTCAGCGTTATACATTGGAACAATAACGCTTATCATTTTTATGCTACTCTTAACATCCATCATAATGTCCTTTACTGATAATTTTACGATTGATACTATTTCAACATAGCGAATTTATTTTTTAAGCCATTTGATTATTTACCGCATACAACACCGTATCCAACATATCCATTGAATAATGCCTTACATAAAAATAATACTCTGGATTATACTCCAACAATAGTTCAGGTATTGTCCAAATATCCTCTAACTTATGATACAAACATATAGCCAGTTTAGGCTTTTGCTCGGTTATTATTCGCTTTGCTCCTTTAATGGCTTCCAGTTCAGAGCCCTCAATATCCATCTTAATAAATGTCACTCTTTCATCTGGCAAATAACTATCTAGCGATGTTACTGGAATATCTACCCATTTTTCATCCGAGTAATCTATTCCTTTTAAGCCACTTAAGTTTTGCTCAGTTGCAATATCACTATCGGGTCTATCAAAGAACCTTAAAGTATCTGGCTTACTCCACAAGCCCTTCTTTATCCATTCACAATTATCCAAGTGCTCAACATTTTTGTAAAAACGATTGTAATAGTCTATAGATGGCTCAAACATATATATTTTCTTATATTTGTTATGAGACCACTTCACAAAATCTAAAGTTGTACCTCCATCATAGACTCCTGCATCTACAAACACTTCATTATCATCGTGCCATATAAAGGTTTCAAAATATTCATTGACCTCATTATCATATATCTCACCTAAGGCAATAATCTTTGACGCATCAACACCTCTTTTTAATAATAAATTTTTTACCTCGGCATACCCTTTCTTTATTGAAACAATAAAAAGAACGTTGTTTACACTGTTCGTCAATTCATCTATAGAATAAATCTTTTTTCCACAGTAATACTCCCCCGCTTTATAGGAATCAACAAATCCCTCTACCGATGCCAAGTCTTTTATTGCGTGGTATAACTTGTCACCCCAAATTCCTGCGCCATAAATATATACAGGTAGATTCTTGTTATCATTCAACCATGGAAGAACATTTCGCAAATAAGAACCGCTGCAAACTATATCGTTTAGATATTGCACATCCCCAGTCAAATTGTACTTTAAACGATTAACGTATAATCTTTTAGATTCTTCATCCAACAGGTGCTCGTATATTTTGTTTGTTTTTTCAATAAAATCTGTATTCATACACATATCCCTTTTAACACTATTCAAAAAGTCCTGTTACTTTTCTCTCTAATTCCCACCGATAATAATTCTCTTTACTACCTTTCTCAACATTCATTCTTCCATACTGAATAGTTCCCAAATCCACGATTTTCTCTTGCATTATCGGTAGTGACAATATCTCTTTTAATTCTTTTTTAGGAGTAACTCCATCAGATTCCATCATACTAACCTGCGCAAATTCCTCCTCCGAATACGTACCCCAATTTAAGATTTTAGTAAAGAAAACCTCATCCACTCCCAATTCAAGTCCCCATTTTACAAAGCCTGGCATCTCCTTGTAATTCATAGCTTGAACCACAAAGTTTAACCGCATATACGATAATTCACCATTTTTTCGGAGTGAAGCTGCATATTCCATATTCTTTTTCAGAATATCAAAATTTCCTCCTCTTCGAATCGCTTCATACGTTGATTTCGTAGCTGCATCAATTGATATTGTTATCATTATTTTTGCTGATGTAGTTTCACGCAGCATTCTCCAATTTTTCTCATTAAAGAGAAGTCCATTTGAAAGAAGTCTTATCCATTTTGTATCTTTATTTGCCTTGCATGTCAAAAGATTTCGGTATTGCTTACTCATTAGAGTTTCACCATTACCTGCAGAAATATAGAACTCACAATCTGGCAATAATTCTTCTTTTATCTTATTGCTAATAATATCTAACTTTTCCTGTTCTTCTTCACATGCCACCTTATAGCTATCTCGGCAAGTAATACACTTAAGATTACATGTCTCATCGAATCCTACAGCTACTGTTGTGGGACTAGCTTCCATTTTTTTATATGGAGAAGACAAGTCTGTCCCCGCTTTATTATAAGTTCCAATAAAAAATGGACACATATCTTTTCTACAAAAACTATATGTCTTATTCACATTTGAAAGGCACATAATTTTATGAATTGAAGAACTCCAAAGTTCTCCAGCCGACTTATTCAACAGACTACCCAAAGAATGATATATAAATGTTGAGCAACAACAGATACTATTCCCATCTGTACCAACTTCCATATGATTTAACATTGTTCTGCAACCCAAATCATAGCAACTCTTGTCAAATATCGTCCGCTTTAATAATTCCGAAGGCAAAGCGATATACTCTTCGTCAGTGCAATAATCCTCCCAGTGTTTAAACCCCCACTGCTGAAGCTGCTGTATTATTTCCTGATTCTTTCTTATGGCAACTATGATAAAGTGCTTGCTGCATAAATCGATATCTGGTTTTAGTATCTCTACCTCATTAAATTTCTTACCATATTTATATGTATCAACATAGCACTGTGGTTTTATTGTCTTGTCCCATTCAAGGAGCTTACCCGCTGCTATTCCTGTTCCCCAGATTAGAATTGGTTTGTTGTTGGAATTAATCCTATCTGAATTGAGTTGCTCAAAAAAGGTGTCTTCCGCCGTATAATCACATGAACTCAATCCCAGTTCATTAAGAACTTTTATCTTATCTTTTTTATCGAAATCACATACAATTAGCTTATTAAACTCACCTTTATGAGGTATGATGTCTTTCGATGAATAAACTGGTGCTCCTAGAAATCTACTCTCTACATACTCATCATCGAAAAAGCACACTATTTCTAGATTGTCAAATATATACAAGAAATCTTTGCTGACTCTGTTTACACCATAAATAGCATACTTCATCGTTCCACCCCACAAACTTGTTGCTACTATTTTACTCTATTTTGTCAAAATATACTCTATCATTCACAGAATGTTGAGAATTTTCGCAAAATTCATCATCATAAAGAATTAGCGGTAGTTTTTGCTACCGCCAATTTTCCATTTACACTATCATCAGTTCTCAATCAAAGAGCCAATAACCGTATCTAGTGAAATGATCTTTTTTATTCCTTTTTCTTCAAGTGATTGTTTGATATTCACATAGTCGTATGTAACTGATACAACAACCATATCAACTTCTGGCAAATCATTTTGCAATGTATAAACCGGAAATGATTTCTTTATTGCCTCACCTTTCCCATCAATGCCATACTCAATTGTTATCGATGATCCCTCCAAATCCATTAAAAAATGTGTACCAAGCATTCCCAATCCATACACAGCAATTCGCTTTACACCTTTTCGTTCAAAGTATTCTGCTGTTGAAACACCTCTTTCTTTCAACATCATCCATTTATCAAAGATTTTCCAGTAACTTCGATATTGAGTTATGGTCTTCTCAACTTTTTCTAATTCTATATCGGATTCCATACTATGTGTTTTTTTATTATCTTCAGAACTCTCATTCTGCGCTTCATATATCGCCTCTAAGAATCGATATCCCCATTCCTCATCTGGCTCCAAATACATTGTCTCTCCCCACTCATTCCATGCGTTTATAAATACAAATTCATTTTCCAAATCTACGCTTTGTTTTATGATTTCCCGTATATAATCCTTAAACACGTCTGGATTTGAGTTGATAACAGCAATTCCCGCTTTATGTCTTCTAGGAGTGTCATCATACCCAGGGAAGGCTGATAAATATGTTTTCTTCTTCAGATTTCTCACTTGACGCTGAATCTTAATACTTTTTTCAACAATCTCACTATAATCAATAACTGCTGCAACCTTGTCATCGAGTTTTCTATATCTATCTGGATAACTCCTTCTAAACGAATACTGTGGTTCCATATTTAACCTGGCATCACACGATTCACTTTCCACATTCGTCGAAATGAAATATATACCATTAAATCCGTTTTTCCTAGCCAATTTATTCCATAATTCAACCATTTCTGGAAGGCAAAATATCTCATCAGATTTATATATTAAAAAAAGCGGCTTGTTCCCCACTTTTATATATCTATCATCTTTAAAGAATTTTAAAAGATATTCAAAATGGCTTGCCCAATCCTCTTCATCTCCATACCCTTGTTCAAGTAATATACCGTCACTACTCTCTTGATTTGAGTCATTTTCCAACGACCATACATTTTTCGAACTCATTTTGCTCCAGGATCTAGCCCAGGTTTCATTCGCCCAAGAAAAACAAAATGGCATATCAATATCTTTCCATTGCAAAAGATTCTCTGCTGGCTTCTCTAATATTTTGCGTCCATCTTTAAAATAATAATGGTAAAAACACATACCATACACGCCATATTTATGCATCAAATCAGCCTGCCACTGCATAGTCTCTCTCTCCAAAAGATTGTAATAATATCCATCTTTTGGAATTTTAGGCATAATATGCCCCTCAAACAGTGGTTCTGCAGATTTTACAGACGTCCATTCTGTAAATCCCTCTCCCCACCATTTGTCATTTTCAGGCGTTCTATGAAATTGCGGTAGGTACATTGAGATTATTTTCATATCCATCGGTATATCAAACGATTAAACCAGCACAAAATACATATTTTGTTTCGTTCTATATCAATTATCAAACAATTACCAAACGATTAAACCATGTAATTCCTCAATACATTTGTTATCCAAAAACTTGTTGTCGCTCATTACTCTACCTCTTTACAAATTATATAAATCCAATACTCTTATTATATCTGTGTGCTTCATGTCTAACTTAGCTATCTTATTGCTATCAATCCCTAAAGAAATAAGTTCATTTTTTATTGATTCTCTTAACTTAGTTCGCGTTGCCATAATAAGTATTTTGTCCATTTCTTTTTGCCTACGAACTAGTTCTGAGGGTGTGTCAATTTTGAATCCACTTATCTCTCCTGTTTTTTCTTTATCAACTACCATTACTATATTATTTCTATCATGCCTTGATAGCACGCGCAGATATTCTTGTCCCATATCTCCACATCCATAAATTGCCACTTTTTCTTCTATTTTAACATTAAACGGGAATATATCATCCTTATAATACGCTTGTAGCAGATTATAATCGGCAAGCATCATATCTCTTACCATTTGTAAAATTATTTGGTTTTCAACTTTCTTCCATATTTCTTTTTTCAAAAACTGTGCCTTAAGATATTCATAAAACTTCTTCTCTGATTCCATTAAATCTTTTGAATGTGTTCGGCAAAATGACTCCTCATGAATCCTATAACAATATACTATCTGCCCTGTAGATAATACTTTATCTACATTAGCCATAATATTCCATACACAGGCCACATCCTCCGACATACGAATATCATTTGGGCAACTCATTATTATTTCGCGAATCGACTCTATTTTATACATCCCGCCCCATAAAGAGGTAATCATTTTGCTCTCGTAAAAGCATTTATCATTTATAAAATCACATGCTAACTCTATACCAGAATAAGTCCCGCGTGCAACGTTTGTTATCACAGACTCTTTATCCCTATAGACCTTTTTACAATCATAAAGAACTACATCAACATTATTCATTCTGGCTTTATTAACAAGACTCTGTATTACATCATTTTGTTGGACTAACCAATCGTCTGCATCTACAAATAAGCACCATTTTCCTGAAGCTAATTCTAACCCTCTTTTTCTTGCTGCGATTTGACCAGCATTATTCTGGTATTCATACTTTATTACTTCTGGGTATTCTTTTTTGAACTCTCGGCATAGTTTCTCCGAATCATCTGTAGAACCATCATTGATTAGTATTATCTCTTTGTTTGGATAATCCTGCGCAATAATACTGTTTATGCATTGTCCTAGATATTTCCCAGCATTATATATTGGTATTATTATGCTTACTTTGTCCATAGTGTTCCGCCATTATCGATATTTACTGAATATTTATCGTGTCACAGTACTTACAGTGCGGCCAATTCCCTCTGCCTTTATATAATGCTTCTCTCACTTCATTAAATCTCTTTCCATACCATACTTCTTTTAGTGACTGCGTGCTTAAATCCCCTAAGGTATCTCTCCCTAGTGGATCATTACAACACAGAGAGACCTCACCTGTTGGTCTGATTATTAGTTGTTTAAATGGTAGTGCACATCTTACGTCCTCAAATGTACTATCCATTTCATGATTAGGTGCATCTCCACCTCTAGACGAAAGAACTTCATTCGATTTTCTAAGAACTATAGTAACTTTATTTATTAATTCAGGGTGATTTTCACAATATGCAGCTATTATTTTGTTATTTGATATCAGTTCTAGTTCTTGGTTATAATTATCAATTATTAACTCATCCAAATAGTCTACCACCTGCAGAAATTTTTCTAACGTCAAAAGGGTACCGTTAGTAAACAAGTGCATTCTAGCCTTAGGCAACTTTTCTCGTGCATATTTCAACCTATCAATAATATTAGGATCTAAAAACGGTTCATTATTTGAGAAACAAGCTAATTTCCCCTGATAATCTAGTTCAGATAATTCATCAATTATCTTTTTAAACAATAATTCTGACATAATGGCATATTCTCTAGGGTCTTGATTGCGGTTAACAGGACAGAATGCACACACGCCATTGCATCGATTTATGGTCTCTATTTCAACATGATCAAATAAAGGAACCTTATCATGTAATTCCTCTACATTAGCATTAATAGTATCAATTGCTAAACGTATCCTTTCCTTTTCACTTTCCTCTGTTCTAGAATTCCCATCATATGGATTAAAAACAATCTCGTTTGTTGAATAGTATGCACGAGGGTCTGAAACAAAGTATTCATAGTTAGTAACCCCCAATTTATCTAGTTGTTTTTTCATCATCTCAACATTTCGACTAGCAATTAATACTTTATAATCGCAATCATCTAGCAATACCTCAACTGGTTTGATCTGAATTCCATCGACATTTTTCCCTTGAAGTTCTTTATTATTATCGACTATATATGCAACTTTTGATTTGTACATTGAAACTGCTTGTTTTCCAATTATTCCAGCGCCAAATACTACTATCTTCATCTTTTTTACCCCAAATATGCTTCTTCTATCACTTTAATCTGCTCAAAGAGATTATATCCAGCAACTGTCATAATATCATGCATATTAGTTCTTAAATATCTTTTAGAAGAATCCTGCAATCTTCTTCCCCAAGCTTCTTCAGAATCTTCTACCCATATACAATTATCGGTTATCTCTACCCAATGAACAAATATATAAACCTTGTTATTTTTTACAATCATTATAAATATCTCCTAAAGCATTCAATAGTAAATCGCTATACAATTTTGATTTTTACATCAAGATAAAGCCTGCTTTCCCATTATCCCTGCACCAAATATTATTATCTTTTCCACTTAAATATCACCTCATATACTAATACGTAAAATCTTTTCTTCTTTAATCCTTAAATCTTTTAGTTCTTTTATAATCTGTTCAACCATAGTTCCCCTCAATACCGCTATAAGCACATAATCATATTTTTTTTCTGCCATTATAGTTTTAATATCATAATCATTATTTCCACCATCTTTTTTATCTAGCCACAAAACAACAGAAATACTGAACTTATTCTCCAGAATACCCTTTAGTCTCTTACCAAATCTACCAGCTCCATAAAGTATAATTTGATTCCCCGGTTTAAGATTACCTAATGGATATATTTTTCCATTTCTGTTTTCTATAATACTCTCTGGTACTTGTAATAAGGTCGAATATAGAATTAACGCGTTCACTCCGTTTAGAATTGAATAATTTTCCTTATCCAAAAAATTATTAAGATTAATTTTTAAATTTTTCTCTAAACACGCTATTCGCATTTCTTCATCTTTTAAATTGTTATCCATACAAGACCCACTACGTATTCGATAATGATAAAAAGCTTTATGAATAATCATCATGCTATTAGCAGAATACACACACGGATACACTATTGCTGCATCTTCACCCACATTAATTCGATCATCTACATTCTTATATAGCGTCTTTATAAGTGCTGATTTAAATAGTTTGTTATATACATGTATATTTATACCAGATTCAAAAAAAACACCCGTATATACGGCAATAGGATAAATCTTATTTTCTAAATCATCTCTGTTATAGTACCCTTCTTTACACTGATCAAATTCGTCAACAGTATGTTTTCCATAGTCTCTTTTTACTCCAGAGGTAATTATATCTGGCATAAAATCCGAAGATAACTCAATCATTTCTTGATACATTACTGGTTCAATCCAGTCGTCTCCATCAACAAATGTTATATACTCTCCAGTCGCAATATCTACACCAACTTTACGCGCACCTATAATTCCCCCATTAGATTTATGTACTACTTTTATTCTGCTATCAATTTTCTTATAGTTGTCAACTATATCTCCTGAGGAATCTGTAGAACCATCATCGACAAGAATTATTTCTAATTTCTTATATGTCTGATTAATAATACTTTCTATACACTCAGGTAAATATTTCTCAACATTATATATGGGAACAATTACACTAATATATGGTTTCACTAATTCATTATATTTATTTTTATCGTACATAATGATATCCGCATTTCACACTATACTTTCTTCACTATTTTTTGATGAATTACAATAACTCTACTATCTATTTTTCAACTTATCTAAATATTTTGCTATCACATTAGATAACCCATCATTAACACAAATAATTTCAATAATTAATATATGATTGTTTACAAATATTTTGATTCACTTTTAACCTAACTATCTAATATCTATTTCGAAATAACCAATGTTCCATTTGCATCTGGTATAGGAACTTTTTTTAAACCTCTTCCTGTTTCTATTTCATATCTATCTACAGCTTTTTCTACACCTAACAAACTACTATTGTAGTCATGAATAAATATATATCCTCCTTCAGACATTTTAGGATAAAAGTACTTTATTCCCTCATATATTGATTCTTCAAAATCCATATCCAAAGAGACAAATGCAAAACTATCATTTATTCCTTCTGCTGAAGCCGGAAAAAATCCTTGTTTTACTACTATTTGATCAAGATTATCCATTTTTTCTAAGACTGACATTATATTTGTATCTTTGTACGCTTCAATAAATGCTTCTGTGCAATTTCCATTCTTTTTTTCGCTCACAGCTTCATTAACATCAAAACCATCAAACGTATCAAATAAATACAACTTTCTATCCGGAAAAGCTTTGTTTATATATTGAGCAAATTCACCTCTAAAAACTCCAGCTTCTGCGACTTCCCCTTTTATATCTTTTTTTCTTATTTCTTTTACTACCAATTCGAATGTTTTTATCCTTACATAATCTGTTTCCATATAAGAATCACTTAGATACTTTGTGTTTTCGAAGCATAAAACACCATACGCCTCCGTTCCTCTTACTACGTGATATCGTTTTTCTATAACTTTTGCATATTTTTCACCTACTATTTGTTCCACAAAACTATAGTCTTCATTTATATCCTTCAGGCAACAGTTTCCATATAAAAAGATAAACTTGTCTAAATCTAATCCAATTTTTTTTGCTTGATTATATATTTCTTTAGATCCTAATGTACATACGATTACAGCATCATATTCTTTATCTATTAAATCTTCTGGCGTAAGAACTTTTTTACTAAAGTATTCCTTTTTATTAGGATTGTTATCAATAAACGCTTCTATTCTCTCTATTGGTATCCATCTATCGAGGATTTTTCCTGCCAATCGACCTGTTCCCCAAAAGTAAATCTTTCCTGCCATTAATATTATCCTTTCAAATACCACTCTTATGTTTCAAATTCAGCTAAGCTAAATTTCAAAACCCACTCTTTTTTATCTCCCAAATCAAGCATGTTTATGACTTCATCATAATGAAGTGAAATATATATTTTTATCATTTGTTCGATTAATTCCATGCTCACATACTCTCACATAATAAAAAACTCCCCATGCAAAGTTCATACCTTACATGAGGAGTTCGTTCTTCATGTAAAGTATGAAATTTTCAAGTAAAAATGTAACATTTTGATAATCTACGACTCATTCTTTAATCTTCATAAAACTTCTTTATAAACAAAAACTCCTCATGAAAAGACCTTCATCTATTCCATGAGGAGTTATCCTTCAAAGTAAACTGTTACCCTATTTCTTTATATCTTTCTGCCTCACATCCTTATGAAGTCACAATTGATATAACTTTTAGTGTACTTATTATATTTAATTCTATCAGTTGTTTAGGTAGTGTCTGTGAAAAAAGTGTGAAATGAGTCATTGCTAACCAGCTACCAGCGTCTCGTACAATACTTCTCTATTTCATCCAGTAGATTCTTCGCTAAATCTACCTGTTCCTTAGCTTCCTGCTTATTGGCAATATAAAAATCATCATAGTCACTTGCATGCCTTATCTGTTCTGCTTCGTTAATCTTACGTCCCCAATCTCTCGAAAATATTTCAGTCTTAATATATTTCTTATTAAAATTGGCAATGGCATCTTTATGTTTCTTGTAAGACATTCCATCCAAAGCGTGAACCGCGTTTATTCCGTGAAATATCGCATAATATGCTCTATTATTAGCTCCTCTATAGTCATCTATTCCAAGTAACACTTTGGCTGACTCGACATCCTTTCTTGCCACCTCAAGTCTATATCTGCATAAGTCACTACGAGTACCTACATCTTCACTATGCTGCATACAACACAACTCCCTCTTTTTGAATATTATAAAAAAATGGATAGTTATTCACCCACTTTTCAAAAAGATCTCTACTATGAGTCATTGGATTTATTTCTACATCATTATCCATATTAAAATCATATGTTTCATTAAACAGCTCTTTTTGATATTCTTTAGCTTCATCATCTGAAATATTTACAAGTATCATTATGTCTATGTCAGAGCCCTGCTTGTTATCACCCCTTGCATAAGAGCCAAATAAAATAATTTTCGCAAGATTTGAGCCATATATATTTTTTATTTCTTCTATATATTTTGTAAGTAATTCATTTATTTCATTCATTTCATTTAACCTTTTCTTATAAAACAATGTTAATCCTATGGAAAATTATACCCGATTATTCTCATTTAGCACAGCCACTATAATACCTTTCACTTTTTCACTTGCGTCATGTCCCGTAAACACTACACAAAATCTATGTAGGTATCTAGAAAACTCCCCATGCAAAGTTCATACCTTACATGAGGAGTTCACTCTTCATATAAAGTATGAAATTTTCAAGCGGCAATATAACGTTCTAACCAAAGCATCAAGACCGCTATGACTCATGCAGTCTCTCTATAATCCTATCAGCAATTTTATTGCTAGCCTTTCCATCAAACACTAATCCAATATCATTATGGAAAGACTCTAATCTTTTTTCATAGACCGCACTATCAAACCCTAACACATTCTCTTCCAACTCATCATTATTGGTTGCAACCGGAAATGGGAATAGCCACTCCTCTCCAGTAAAAATATCCTGGTTACAACGAATATCGCTCTTATCTTCTGTTGCCATATTCCAATACAAGGCACCCCTGTCTTTCTCATACTGCTGAATGTCATCCGCATATATAAATACAGGCATCTTTGTAAAGCCTGCTTCAAAACAGGCGCTGGAATAATCTGTCATATAGGCAGCCATAGCAGCCATAATTTCATACATATCGTCTGCCTGTGATTCATTCAAAACACGTCCCCTAATATCAGGATTATCATAATCATCAAATCCTGCTGCAAGCTGCGGATGAACTCTAAAACAGATATACCAGGTACCCCCGAATCGCTTCTCCAGATTATCAATTAAACGCTTAAAATCTATACTCCATAGCTCAGAATATACAAAGCGTTTTCCGTCCTTTGCTCCCTCTCTAAAAGTAGGTGCAAATAAGAGAATCTTTGCATCTTCTGGCAAGTTATTTCTTCTACGATATTCTCGTTTCTTTTCAGTTCTGTCTCCGTAAAGCACATCGCATCTGGGCGCGCCTGTCTTTAAGCAATGGCCATTGTAAACAAGCCCCTTGGGACTATTTAGCTCACAAAACTTTGAATCAATTATCAAATCATCAATCATATCTGAATCGTTCTTGCTAACCAGATATGCCATCTTTGAAAAACCTTTACCTCTCCATAAGCCAACTGTCTTTATCCCAAGGGTATAGTGATTCGTATTTACGTAGTACTGATTTCTTCTTTTTACTGTACCAAATGGTTTTCTGTAGTTATCAATCCATACCTTTGATTTGCTCAACCAATAGGCTCTTGACCACAGAGTATTTGGCACCTTTTGTATATAGTCAGGGAACTCTTTCTCCCACACATTTTCATTTACAAACCAAACAAACTTAATGGATTCATCCATTTCATGCAGTTTCTCCACCACATACTTAGGATTACAACCAAATCCACCTTTACCCTCAAAAGTACAAACACTGACTAGCTTTTTGTCCACAGGAAAAACTCTACACAAATAAAAGCACATGCTATTACACAGTGCCTTCATTCTTCGTTTTAAAATGTATAGTTCTTCTTTGTTCATGGCTTGATATAACCCTTACATGCTAAAACCACATGAGGTCACTTCGTACCTTTACTTTTTTGCTATTATCTAAATGATACTCTATTTTACCGCATTTTGTCGCAAAATTCTCTATTGTTCACAAAATGTTGAAATATTTATAACTATTCTATATGAACCGTAATGTAACTTTTCCAACTATTTTTAAGGCAAAAATGTAACTTTTTCTGTAACTTTTCCAATGGTTTTTGGGGTGTTTTTGTAACTTTTCCAAGTTTTTTGATTAAATCTGTGGTTTAAAAAAGCCACCAGCATCAGCTGGCGGCCACGTTACTTTTTATTAAAAACTATGCTCATTCTTTCAATCTCTCCCCTGCTAATGCCATATTTTTTAGCAAGAGTTTCCCAATTATCAACTACTATTCTATTTATTTCCGCACAAATCTGATCTGCCGCGACTTTCTTAATGCCATAATAAGGTGCAGCCTTTATTGCTAATTCAAAATCAATAAGCGAATCATCATTGTCCACGTTGAGTGACAGATACTCTCCATATATATCCGGATTTACATCATACATAGGTGATAAGCACCAACCATTTTTCTCCAAAATGAATCCATGATTTCTAAAGTGATCATCTGTATTAGACACGGCCATACTAAATACTATGCGTTTCCATAGTTCCTCTATATCCGCTTTAGGGCTTGCTCCGTTTGCTTTTAAAAATGATACTATCTCTAGATAGCTACTTCCATCTGAAGCATTTGCCCCGTCTGTTTTTCCTAGCATTGTCATTGCCGATGAAAAATGAACCCTTTGGCTACCAATTCTATCAAATCTTTTTACCAAAAAAGTCGTTCCAAGTTTTGAAAATCTCTCTGCCTTAGCTTCAGGTACATTCAGTCCGCAGAGTTTTGCCAATTCATGAACAACCATCTCCCATGCCCCAGAATCAACATCATCATGTTTCGAAGGAAACTTCGCTATCCACAGACTCCCATCAGGAGCAAGAACAGATGCTTTTGGTCTGGCTCCACCTAAAGACGAACCGGGAGCCAATAATTGTCTCAGCCACTTTTCCTCTAGAGCATTATCCTCTTGTTCAAATGCAATAGATGCTTGCTCTAATTCTCGAAGTGAAGTCCACGGAGGAGTTGCATAATCTTTATCATTGGAAAGGAATTCTCCATCTACTTCTGTTTTAAAACGTAATCCACCCATCCTAGATTCATCATATACGCCCAAAAGATAGTCACTTTCCAATAGTTTCTTAGGACGCTCTTTAACAGCCTTAGCACGCATTTCCTCACGTCTGTTCATTAGTTTTCGTCCCCATCTATCTGGACAGGAATCTGCGAATACGCCAAATATTGATTTTTCATCATTTATGTAATGCCGACCTTTAAATAACTGTAAGTCTGGATCTAACACCATTTGCTGATTTTTTAACCAACTATCTGCGTATTCAAAACCATAAAACTCTTTTCCTCTTAATTGAGATACAAAAATGGTTCCTACTAACTCTTCTTTATAAGGTTCAAAATCCGCATATACATATATTCGTTTCTCTTCCGACATCTAGACCTCTCCTTACTTCGAAATACGCTTTCTTACAGGTAAATCTAAATCTTGAAGTTTTCTTCCTAATTCATCGTCCCTGGCTATTAAAAGTAAGTCTTTATCCATGTAATTTAGAGCATGCAGTACAGCGGCATAACACCCCATAGCAACAGATGGAGCTCCTTTTTCTATAGCTACTAATGTTGCTCTGCTTATACCTGCCCTTTCAGCAACCAGCTCCGCTGTGAGTTTTCTTCGTAATCTAGCATATTTTATCTGCATCCCCATTTGCGAAAGAATATCTTCAGTTTCCGGTAATAATACAATTGACTTTTTAGGCATATTTCGCCCTCCTTATGTCTATAATATTAAACATAACTATTGGTATTTGTCAATTTATATCTACTTAATCGTCTGACTTGACATCTTTTCTTGCCACCTCAAGTCTATATTTGCATAAATCACTACTAGTACCTACATCTTCACTATGCTGCATACAATACTTCTCCCGCAAAAATTGCCCCCAGGCTGAGAGTTCCTGGGGGCGGTTTGAGAATTGTATCGGATAGAGAATTAAGAAATAAGCAATTTAATCATTGTAGAGATGGATAGGCTCACCGCCGTCTCCTCCCGTTTGGCTGTCGTACTCTTCGTAAGTCAGGATATCGTCGTCGCTTTCGTAGAAGCCTTCGTCCTTGAGAGCTTTCAGCGTGTTATCACAGTTTTTGTTGAGTGAGACAGTTATGTTTTGTTCATATCTTGGATATGAATTGAAATAATCATCAGCGTAATCCCAGAAATGTTCAGTGTCTGAGAAATATGGATGTTCTTTGTCTGTTATAGTAAAGTCAAAGTCGTTATACAAGGCTTCTTCATCATATTCATAGCCATCATGACCATTGAATTTCTGTACAAATACTTTACCTTCGTCTACATCCTTAAGCAAAGCCTTGTAAACTCTGCCATACTTTTCTTTTTTCTCATTGGTGCTAAGCTCATCAAAGCTGTTAGCCTGATACTCGTAGTCTAGGATGTTATCGTTGTATTTGTATACTGAAAATGTCATCTGTGTAATCTCGCCTGTGTTCCAGGTGTTGCCTATGACATGTTCTTTTATTCGTGATGGCTCATTTATGAAGTCCAGTATTGGCTGTGTAGCTGCCACATATTCAGGACTCACCTCTGGCGCTTCAGTGTCTACAACAGTGTAATCTCTGATAATGATGTCACCATTTTTCAGCTTGTATCTTATGCTATATCTTGTACTATCAGTATCAGGATAAATCACACTTACATCTCTAAGTTCCTTTTTATCCTCAAGGAAATTCTGGTGAAGCTTTCTCACCTGTTCAATCTCATCAGGATTTGTAAATACCATCTCATAGTGGTCTGAAATGCCGGCCCACGCAATATCCTTTGCATTTGGAATCTTGTTTTCTATTTTGACAACATCAAAACGCATTCCAAGCAACACTACTAAAGCTGCCAGGCTATATATGCAGGCATGGACTAGATTCTTCAATCTGAAGACTCTTAAGGTCTTTTCGATAAGCATCTGTGTGGCATAATAAATGATGATGCCAATGATAATAGCAGAAACTATCGCTATAGCGTACCTTGCATTGTATCTCAGAGGCTTTACTGCCTCAATCATTCCTGCCACGTATGCACCTGCCACCATGGAAATGAAAAATGACATTCCCACTGAAAAGATTGGCTTCATAAATGGAACAGCGATAAAATCAAGGACTGTTTCAAGCTTCTTGCGGCTGTACATCAAATAGCTGACAAGGAAAATAACCACTGCTGCAACTGCATAAATTGCAAGATATTTACCACCTATAAATTCGTGGGTAAAGCCGATAACGCGGTTTCCCATTTCGTCTGTCTGGACATTTGAAATAACTTTGATTTTGTTGCCGATAAAAAATATCGGAGTCCATATTTTGTAATTGATGCCATTCAATGCTGCGCTCATGCCAAACATCAGCAGGCTTGCAGTGATTCTGAAGGCAATTTCCATCAATATGTATAAAAAATTAAATATAAAATAAAATATTATGGCTGTCACAATCTGACCTGTGGTCATCAGCGAAAACATGGCCACCGACATGAAGAGACATGTGGATACTATCACTATAAGTGCCCAATACCATATGCATCCCAGGCCTGAGGCGCCTGAAATAGCTGCTGCAATAGTCAAAAAAATTGATACTAAAAGCACTGGCACAATGGCAACAACAAAGCTGGATAGCAATCCTGTAAAATAAAGGCTTTTTCTGCCAACTGGAAATGCGTGCATCATGTAATTGTCACGCCTATTAAACAGATACCAGAAGGTGACTCCTGTTACAACTATGGCAACAACTATGGCAATGCTGGCTGTTGGCTGATATGCCATGTGCTCGTACAGGCGCATTTCCATGGTGTAGCCCATTTCTGCCATCCAATCATCCTCACTGTGAGCAGTGTTTATGATAAATGAAACAGGCAACATCAACATTAGAAGGATGAAATACAGCAAGCCAGCAATCCAGGTACGGCTTATGTTCTTTTTAAACAAAGCCATATTAAAAAATGATGTCTTTGACTGCATAGTTCTCACCTCCTAATTCGTAAATAAATATTTCTTCAAGGGTGAGTGGCAGGATGTCCATCAAAAGCGGATTCATCTGACCGATAGCATGTTCAGCAGCTCGTGGCTCTCCCTTTACAATAAGCGTATGAACGCGACCGTTTGTGATTTTCTTTAATACCTTTATCTCAGGTGGAAGTGCAGGCATTTCTCCCTCAAAGGCTATCTGTACCTTTGTGATGGATGTCTGCAGTTCATCCAATGAACGCTCGATTAAAATCTTGCCATTGTTCATGATGCCCACGTGGTCGCACACATCCTCAAGCTCTCTAAGGTTGTGAGAGCTGACAAGAACTGTCAGGCCATTTTCTGCCACATCTGACATAATAAGGCTCCAAATCTGACGGCGCATAACAGGATCAAGACCGTCCACCGGCTCATCCAAAATCATAAGCTCCGGTCTGGCAGCGATGGAAAGCATAAATGCCACCTGCTTTTGCATACCCTTTGAAAGAGTTCTAACCATCTTTTTAGGGTTGATGGCAGGAAAGCAATCCATGATTTTTTTGAACAATGTCTCGTCAAACCTTGGATACATGTTTTTGTAGAATTTCATCATATCCAGTGTATTTGCCTGAGTGAAATAGAAAATGTCGTCTGGAATGATGGTATATCTCTGTTTGAGAGCTTCATTTTCATATACTGACTGACCATCTATAAGCACCTGGCCTGCATCCTGCTTGTAAACACCACAGAGATGGCGGATGATAGTGGATTTGCCAGCACCGTTTGGACCAACAAGACCATAAATTGCGCCCTTGGGCACATTCATATTTAAATCGTCGAGGGCCACAAAATCACCGAATTTTTTCGTAACATTATTTACTTCTATCACTTCTGCGCCCCTCCCTTCGCTAATTCTTCGATTCGTTTGATAAGGATATCCTTATCCTGACAAAGGTATAGAAGTTCTTTGACAATTTCATCAAATTCTTTCATAAGTTCTTCATTCCTCCCTGATGCAACATCTGCACGCTCGGCAGCATAACTGCCCTTTCCCGCAATGGTGTAAATGTAGCCTTCCTGCTCTAGCTCCCTATAAGCCTTTTGGATGGTGTTTGGGTTGATGGACAGGCTGGTGGCAAGTTCTCTAACGCTTGGCAGCTTCTCGTCCTTTTTTACAGCGCCGGATACAACCAGCTTGCGTAGACCGTCTTTGATTTGCTCATAGATTGGCTTAGAGTCCCTGTAGTTCAGTTGGATCATCTAATACCCTCCTCTTGAAAGATGTACAGAAGTGCGCCAGACTAAAAGCTGTATTGGGATGTGTGTTTTGATTATTGTAAAATGTAAAAAACCTAGCGCACTAAACTGTATTATCTGTTCTAATACACTTATAGCACGCTAGGATTTTCTTGTCAACGATTTTTATTTAGTTTGATTAGGATTTTTTGAATTTTGCCATTGTAGCTGCCATGGCAATGCTTAATGGTTCATTGTCTATTTCCGGGGCAACCTTATTCTGAACACGTTCCACAAATTCGCGAATTTCATATCGCAAACCGTCACCTTTTAGCTCATCGTCATATGAGATTACTTTATTTGCATCCTCAAAATGAACTTCAAAGTGCTTGGTATACCACCAAGGCGCCGGCACTGTGATGTAGCCCTTTGTTCCTGCAACAACCAGGTTTCCCTCGGATTTAACTCCAAGTCCTGCTGTAGCTGTGGCAAAAGCGTTGCCATAGTCAAAATGAGCCACCGTATATAAATCCACGCCCTTTTTATTTTTCATACTGTCAAAATGAACAGCTTTATAGTTTGTGCCAAGCAGGCTAAATGTCGCCAGCATTCCATAGGTGCCAAGTTCAATAAAGCTTCCAGCCTCTTTGCCGTTCAACTCCCTGCTGTCCTCTGGCACAAGCTTTGTAAAAGTAGAATTTACCTGAACTATATCACCAATAACTCCACTTTTTGCCACCTGAAGCATCTGCCTGAAGCCCGGCATATAGGCGGTTTTCAGACCTTCCATTACAATCAGCCCTTTTTTCTCGGCAAGCTTGAATGCCTTTTTTGCATCAGCTTCATTTAACGCAAATGGCTTTTCGCAAAGTACATGTTTGTCCTTCTCCAATGCCTCTATCGTATATGCGATATGAGTCTCATGTGGTGATGCAATGTACACAGCATCAACCATATCCCAGAATTCACTTATATCAGCACAGGCCTGCGGCAATTGTGTCAGAGAAAGCCCTCTAACTGCATTTTTCATGGTCTCAACTACAGAGTCCTGCAGCTTTCCTACAAATCTTGTAGCACTGCCCTCGTGTGGATTATAAACCGCGGATACTGTGGCACCTTCCACATATTCTAACTCTGTTAAAAATTTTCCAGCAATTCTTCCAGTTCCAATGATTCCAATTCGCATATACGTTAGTCTCCTTGATTCTTTTTTCTAAGCTTCATAAATTGCTCAATAACCTTTGCCATTTCCTTCGACTCTCCGGCTGTCAGTTTATAATCCGACTGCCCCACGCCGTTGATTTTTGAAATAAATTCGGCGATTTCGTATCTGAAGCCATCACCTTTAAACTCTGAGCGATACCGCTCTACTATGTTTGGGTCTTCGTGACGAACCTCAAAACTATCTGCCATCCACCACGGAGCCGGCACGTATATATACCCCTGTGTGCCTGCAATTATCAGTGCGCCTTCAGATTTGACCCCAGCCCCTGCCTTTGCTGTGGCAAGTGCGCCACTATACTGAAAATGAATCTCTGTGAATATGTCTATGCCGCTGTCGCCCAGTATGGATTTGATTTCCACGTCCTCATAATCAGTTCCTAATATTTTAAAAATAGGCAACATGCCGTAACAACCATACTCTAAAAATGCTCCACTGTATTTGTAATCACATTGCTCTCTTGAACCAATTGCAGGCAATCTTGTAAATGTGGCATCAATACCTACCACTCTGCCAATGGAGCCATTTTTTGCCACCGCGAGTATTTGCTGAAAAGCCGGCAGATAGGCTGCTCTGATACCTTCCATAAGCCGCAGTCCGTGGAGTTTTGCAAAGGTGTACAGCTCTAGCGCCTCGTCGTAAGTAAATGTCATAGGCTTTTCACACAGCACATGCTTTCCTGCCATCAGGCTTCTTCGAACGTATTCCGCATGTGTCTCATTTGGCGATGCAATGTAGACCGCATCTATTTTATCTAAGAATTTTTCAAAATTATCCACGTAGGTTGGCAGCTTGTATTTCTCATTAAACTCCATGGCAGAATCTACATCTGGATTGTATGCAGCCACCACTTCTGCGCCTGAAACGTAGCTGGATTCCTCGAAAAATCTAGGCGCAACGCGGCCTGTTCCAATGATGCCAATTCTTATAAGCTGGCCCCTGCCATGACGAATAATAGTAGAGGAAATATCCGGTGTCCTCTCTAAGTAGATAACCTTGCAGTAGGCATTTAAATAATCAAATTTGCCAGTCCAATCAGAGCCTACCGTAAAAATATCGATATTGTACCTTTGAATATCCTCTATTTTTTGTCCCTCATGGTCTTCCACTATTATTTCATCTGCAAAACCAGTGGCACGAACATTTTCGATGCGGGTCATAATAGGGTCGATAAGATTCAGCTTTCCCCTGGAATAATCAAAATGTTCCGTGGTTACTCCCACTATCAGGTAATCCCCAAGTTCCTTGGCTCTTTTCAACAGTTTATAATGGCCCTCATGGAATAAATCAAAAGAACCATAGGTTATGACTTTCTTCATAGCTAATGCCCTCCGGCTAAATAGCGCCCGTTACAACCATTGTTAAATAATGATTAAACATCCTATTTACATGTTTTTTCATTACCTACTTCAAATACTCATAAACCTTTTCGCCACAATCCCCTGCAGGACTTGCATTGATTTTCTTGTAGGCTTCAAGCTGTTCTTCCACTGAATGCTTGTTGCCATGAATGGTGCCATCGATGAAATCTACCAGAGTGTTGAATTCATTTTCAAAGCACATATAGGTAAGATTTCTTGCCTGATTTCCAAAACCATAGGTATGTGAAATCACCTCATCTTTATCAAAGAACTGCTCCTCCAGGACCGCATCCATGGTATTTAATTCAATGGTATAGTGCTTGCGATTTATCTGATCCATGTAGCTGTATGTGTTATTTTTAGCATGATAAATAAATTGGCCCACGGCTTCGTTTACCTGATATTGGCTTTTATCTTCTGCTGTTACCTCAAATGGGGCATCCCATTTTTTTACCTTTCCTGTTTTCCTGTCAAATGAAACAAACATATTTCCCCAATATGGCGCGAAAATCAACTCATCTCCATTAAATGCCAGGTTTGAAAAAAGTCGTCTGGTAGATTCACACTTAAATTCACGATCAAAGCCATTTAAGCCATCAACTGCTATATTAAAGTCCTTTGATTCCCCTGTCTTGTAGTTAAATCGCTTCCACACAGTGCCTTCGTATGGATTTAACCACACGCTAGTTCCGCCCTTTTCCTTGACTGCGCCCCAATAGACGCCTTTTAATCCGGTAGATTTCTTTTGGGTAGACATCGTTTTTTTATCTACTATCAAAAGCTCATCAGCGATGGCAGACAGGATATAAATCTTTTCCTCATTTTCCCAGACCGGAGCAGGGACTTCCTGGTTGTCTTCCGTCTTTAGGATGTTAAATTCTCCCACATTTGTGAGACACACAAACTCATACTTATCCATATCAAATCTAACCATATATGGATATTTATTTGGCAGCAGAAATACATAATTTTTGTCAATCAAGTACCCCCAGAATGCGCCTGCTATGTTCATCTGCTTATCCATAAATACTCGTTTGACTTTCTTATTTTTATCTATGATTAGGAAATCCTGGGCATTTAACGGTATCAAAACCACATGACCTTTATACTCAATTGCCCTGCCATAATCTCCCGGGTACACATCCTTTGGCAAATCACAGTAAAACTCGAAATGCATGTCATCCTTTGGGGACCAGAAAACTTTAATATCACCTACCAGGCAATACTTGTTGAAGGTGTCCCCCCGATAGTTTTCCAGATATGGCTGCCAGACGTTATCCTGCCAGTCATTTTCATCAGGCAATACATCGATATTGTTATTTATGACAAATACAGGCTTTCCTGCCACGCCAAATAATGCTGTGACACTACTTGCCGAATCCCCCACATAGGCATCGCACAGTGCAATAGTATCCTCAATACTTGGAGTGGTGTCGTAAATTCCCCAATTTTCGTTTATATATTTATCTCGAAGATCCTTAAAAATCGGTACAAATTCCTGCTCCATGGACTCCAAAGTGGATTCAAACAAAGGATGAGGTCTCCATAACAGACAAACATCCTGCCTCGCTCTAAAAGTATTAAATACATACAGCATCTTTTTCATGAAATTGAGAGGATTATAAAGCATGCCATTTAGGCTGGTATTGTAGAAATATACTTTCTTGCCAGTCATTTTTTCCTTCCAATCCTCAGGTAGCTGTGGCGGGTTTTTGCATTTTCTGATGACACTGTCAAATTTTGGCGAGCCCAGTGGCAACAGTTTTGCCATATCTATATTCTTGTAATATTCCTTTAGGCTGTCAGACTGGACCACAATATAGTCAAACACATCAAATGACGGGCTATATGCCTGTGCATCTCCCATGCCGCCTGTAGTGGCAAAATATGGCATATACACAAGACATTCTGTATATTTCTTTATTTCGTAGGAATAGAAGAATGGATGTATGGATGTCACATAATTGTACTGATCATAAGGGTTATGCACAAAAATTAAATCAGGATGAATTTTTCCAAAATCAAATTCTTCGTACTTTGTAACAGGCACATAGTCAGGCATAAGCTCGCCTTCGTAGTGCATCTTGCCAAAGCTCCTGTCCGGATTTCTGTCATAATAAGGGATTGGAATTACATAAGCTTCACAGTGTTCATCTGCATTTGCTGCCATCCAGACAGACTCTAAAGAATCCCACATAGAAGCCTTATATGGAAGAAATACTACTACTCTGGTGATAGTGATGTCAGCGGCGGCGGTTCGTTCTATATTGTTCACAGCATGCTCCAAACGCCCCTTTGCAGAGCTTGCTGCCAGGCCTCGCTCGGATAGTATTTCTTCATGAATCTGGTATAGCACCTCGCAAAACTCCTCCAGAGTCTTTATTACAGATACTGCCTCGGGCTCTTCTTTTTCGATAAATTCCCCCAGTTCAATAGCCTTCTGCTGTATTTTTTCTAAATACACACAGGCTCCCTCAATATCTGAATCCTTTTTTGCCAGCAGTTCATAAATCTCATTGTTTACTTTTTTGAAAATTTTAATATAGTTTTCTATCACCTTAAACTTATATTTTCTCATTCTCTTAATCCCCACTGTGTGCAATTGACCATATTATCATTGTATACTTTTAGAGAAAAAAAAGGCAAAATTCACAGAATGTTGCGAATTTTGCCTTTTGGCTATTTTATTATTTTATCTAATATTGCGTGAGCCACATCTTCTTTTGACATCTTTGGTAGCTCATCGGCGCTATCTGCTGTGATGAGTGTCACTACATTGGTGTCGGTACCAAAGCCTGCGCCTGCGGTCCTAAGATTGTTTGCCACAATCATGTCCACATTTTTCTTTTTAAGCTTTTTCTGCGAATTTTCCAGCATATTTTCGGTTTCCATGGAAAATCCGCATATAAACTGTCCGTCTCTTTTATGTGATCCCAAATAGCTCAGGATATCTTCTGTACGCTCCAGCTCTATGGTTGAGCCTTCGCCGTCCTTTTTCTTGATTTTTTCAGTAGCAACAGTCGTTGGTCTGTAATCAGCCACTGCCGCACTTTTTATAATGATATCGCACTCCCCGGCTCTGGATTTTACCGCATCAGCCATCTCAGCAGCACTTGTTATATTAACCACATCTACAAACATAGGCGGGGTGATGTTTACTGGCCCACTGACCAGAGTTACTTCAGCACCGCGCTCCATAGCAGCCTTTGCTATGGCATAGCCCATTTTACCTGTGCTGTGATTGGTGATGAATCGAACCGGATCAATGGCCTCTGCCGTAGGTCCGGCAGTGACAAGTACCTTTTTGCCTGTTAAATCATGCTCGTGGGAAATCTCCCTTAAAATGTACTGAAGTAACACTTCTGGGTCAGGCATTTTGCCGGCACCAGTATCTCCGCAGGCCAAATATCCGCTGGCTGGTTCGATAATCTCAAAGCCATATTTTTTTAATGTTTGTAAGTTGTCCTGAACTATTGGATTTTCAAACATGTTGGTGTTCATCGCAGGACTTACAAGCTTCTTGCATTTAGCTGCAAGAATTGTAGTGGTAAGCATATCATCTGCTATACCATGAGCCATCTTGCCGATTACGTTTGCACTGGCTGGTGCCACCATGAAAATGTCTGCTCTTTTTGCCAATGCCACATGCTCAACATTAAATTGAAAATTCCTGTCAAAAGTATCTACAAGACACTTATTGCTAGTCAAAGTTTCAAAGGTAATCGGGTTAATGAAATTGGTAGCATTTTTTGTCATGATGACATTTACATCTGCTCCTAACTTTACAAGGGCTGATGCCAAATTTGCTATTTTGTATGCCGCAATGGAGCCTGTTACTCCAAGGACAACACATTTACCTTTTAACATTTAATGATTACCTCCAGGTTTGATTGTTGATGCTGTTTTATTAGCTTACTTGAATGATTTCCCCTACGGGAATGCTATTTATGCCATCTTTTTAGATGCGTCACTATTATTATTTACTGATTTAATTTTTGCATTTTTGCCAGAATACATGCCGGCTGGCTTAATCTTGTCGAGTACGATACCTACAAGATATACGATTACCGCACCTACAACGGCCTCGATAACACCGTTGAAGCTGATGATTCCACCAATTACACCCATAAGTGCATTTGGATCAATCTGAAGAACTTCAGAATATGGAATTCTGTAAAATGCATAAATACTTCCCATAACAAGAAGTGTATTTGTCATAGCTCCAGAAATACCTGCTGTGATAAAACCAAGTGCCTTTGCATCTTTATTCATAAATAAGTATTCAATTACAGCAAATATTACTATTCCGACAACTGCTCCGATAACCTGAGCAACTGTAGCAGAAAAACCTAACTTGCCTTCTGAAACCATCTTATTAAAGAATGCGTAACCACCAAATCCCATGATGAAAGAAATAATTAAGTTGATGATTGTTCCATAAACAACTTTTTTCTCTGAGCTGATAGCTTTCTTAATTCCTATGTAAACAAAATAAGGAACTACACCTATAAGAATTCTAGGAACAATTGCAATAAATGTGCTCTTAAATACAAGTGCTATTGCCTGTCCTACAGTATCATGTGGAAGCATAGTAAGAGCTGCCACTGGTGAAAAAGCGAAAGCTGATGGAGTTGGTGTAAGAGAACTCTTTATAAAACTTGTCAGTCCAAACACGCCTCCAAGGAATCCGCCCTTCTTTGGTCCTAAAAAGATGGAACCAATGATAACTGGGATGTGAAGTGTTGTTGCATTGATAACTACGAGTGGAATATATCCGAGTGGGGTTGAAGCCATAACTACAATAATGGCTACGAATAACGCTGTGAGCACAAGCTCATAGGTCTTAGAATTGTTGCTTTGCATATGTTTCCTCCTTCTGGTAGAAGCCTTTTACAGGTCTCCTCCTGTTAAAAACAGGTTTTGCAAGCTAATTAATTGATAAAATTTTAACAGCATCTGCATTCTATCACATACATCCATATGTGTCAAAAGCCCGGTACAAGTCACAAAAAAGGATCTTGTCTGGGCTTTGGACACATTTCAGATGAAATAGAATCTATTTAGTTTTATTTCAGGGCCATTTCTTCCATCTCACGGGCAATCTTATTGATTACCTCTAAAGTCACATTCATGTTGTCAAGTGCGTCCATCGCATCATTACTTACTGCACCTACTGTATCGGCAGCTGCAGCAACTTCTTGAGATGTAGCAGAAAGATTCGTGATATTGTCCATAATCTGCGAGTTGGCATCGATAACCTCATCTACAGAGCCTTTAACCTGAACAACACCACCTCTGAGCTCGTCTGTACCTTCTTTGATGGCATCAAGCTTTGTACCTGTTTCTTCGATAAGGTCATTCTGCTTTGTTGCATATTCAGCAGATTTTGACATTGCTGATGATGCTGATTTTGCATCGTTTGTAAGTCTTTCAATAATGCGAGAAATCTCTTCTGTAGCCTCTCTTGTGCTCTCAGAAAGGGCTCTGATTTCATCAGCAACAACTGCGAAGCCTTTTCCTGCCTCACCTGCTCTGGCAGCTTCGATTGAAGCGTTAAGAGCAAGCAGATTTGTCTGACTTGAAATACCAAGGATAGTTTCTGTAATAGCCTGAACATCCTGAATACTGTCGTTAAGAGCTCTTGTTGTATTACTTGTCTCTATATTAATCTTGGCAACTTCTTCAGCCTGTTTCTTTAACTGATTAATTAAATCAACACCGCCATTAACCGACTCTTCTACTCTGCTTGAAACATCATCAATGTTTGAAGCTTCCATACCAACAGTCTGAATACTTTCCTGAATAATAGCTGTTTTGTTAGTCTGATTTTCAATGGCTTCGGCCGTATGTTTGGTGCCTTGCACGATTTCATTTACTGAAGAATTTGATGCTCGCATTGCATCGTTAAGTCGTGAAGATACTTCATTTGCTTCTTCAAATTTGATATTAAGCTGCTCTGCCAGATTTACGATTGTATCTGAAGTCTCTTTTAAGTCAGCAGCATGCTCTTTGATAGTATCTAAAGTCTCTGTAGTCTGACGTCTTTGCATCTTACATACGATAACTGCTATTGTGCAGCCAATGACTGAAAATACAAGCTCTGTTACAAGCTCTCGTCCTGTAATATTACCTTTTTTCAGCTCAATATAGCCAGATGTAATGAGGCAGAAATTTGCGATGAAGCAACCAATTCTAACTGTGCTTGCTTCACCATAAATCATTACAATCAGGATAATTGTGTACATGAAAATGTACATGTTTTTATCTGCTGGAGCATAGATATTAAGTATAAAAAGGGCACACATTGAAAGAGTAACAGTATATTTATATTTATACTTATCTCCAAATGGTGCATATAAAACCTGAAATAGAATGACATCGAGTACTGCTATTGCAAGTCTTATAATATCAAGCAGATTCACACCGTCAAGTACGATAGACCTTGCCGTACAAAAAATTAAAGCAATACATGAAATCGTACCGGCATATCTTCCTAAACGATTTCGTTCAATCATTTGCCTGGTTTTTATATCCATATTTTCTTCTCTCTCTGGCATACTCTTACCCCTCCAATACTTGTTTAAATCATTTGTACACCATCTCCCTATCGTAATATCATTAGTATATCAACTAAAGTGTGAAAATAGTGTTAATTTACAGAATTTTCACATTCAATATGTTCTGTATAACAAAAAAGCCTGCAATCACAAAATCGGATTGCAAGCTTTAATAATCACCTAGTTTTATTCGCCTGGGGCGCTATTTATAACCTTTCCAGTATTCCAGAGCATTGCTGCTCTTTCCGCAGCTTCAAGACGCTTAGATTCATCCTTGAAACCAACTGTTCCTGTGTAGCTACCACAATCAAGGCAGGCTACATAATATCCCTGAGCCTCCGCTTCGATGAGGCCGGCACCGCCGCAGATTGGGCAGTCATGAATTTCAATATTTTCTGTAATGTCCATTTTAACTTACCTTTAATTTAAATTTCTGTAAATCGTGTTCTGAATCAACTTCTGCCATGTCAGCGCCAAGCTTGACAAACTTGCCAACGATGTCCTCGTATCCGCGCTGGATATATTTGATATCGTCGATAACTGTAATGCCATCAGCTGAAAGGCCTGCAATGATAAGTGCTGCACCTGCACGAAGGTCTGGTGCCTGCACTCTGGCGCCTGTGTATTTCTCAACACCAGTTACGATAGCTACTGTACCTTCAACCTTGATGTTGGCACCCATTCTGGCAAGCTCGTCCACGTATTTGAAACGGTTTTCAAAGATGGACTCAGTAACTGTGCTGGTACCCTCTGATATAGCAAGCACTGCTGTGATTTCAGGCTGCATATCTGTAGGGAAGCCTGGATAAGGAAGCGTGGTGATGTGTGTACTGCTGAGCTTTCTGCCCTTGCCGATTACACGAACTGCATCATCGTATTCTTCTATAATACAGCCAGCCTCGATTAGCTTTGCTGATGTAGCCTCCAAATGCTTAGGAATAACATTTTTAATGAGAACGTCACCGTGTGTAGCAGCTGCTGCGCACATGTATGTTCCTGCCTCAATCTGATCTGGAATAACTGCGTATGTGGTGCCGTGAAGCTTTGGCACACCTACGATACGGATAACATCTGTACCAGCGCCACGAATGTTGGCACCCATACTGTTGAGGAATGATGCCACATCTACTACGTGTGGCTCTTTTGCTGCATTTTCAATAGTGGTCTTGCCCTCTGCAAGCGCTGCAGCAAGCATGATATTGATAGTTGCACCAACAGAAACCTTGTCCAGATAGATGTGATTTCCCACAAGTCTGTCTGCTCTGGCTGACCAAAGGCCGTAGCTGACATCTACATTGGCACCAAGTGCTTTAAGACCCTTTACGTGTAAATCGATAGGTCTTGAACCGATAAGGCATCCACCTGGAAGTGCGACCTCGGCACTCTTGTATTTGCCAAGGAGAGCTCCCATTAAATAGTAAGAAGCTCTAATCTTTTTGATGTACTCGTAGTCTACTGAAAGTCTGTTAATGCTTTTACCATTAATCTTTACGGTGTGTTCGTCTACCCTTTCAACAGCTGCGCCGATGTCCTCAATGGCTCCAATAAGTACATTTATATCTTTAACGTTTGGCAGATTCTCAATAGTAACAGTTTCGTCTGTCATTATGGCGCCGGCCAAAATACCAAGGGCTGCATTTTTAGCGCCGCTGATTTCGACCTCTCCCGAAAGGGCAGTGCCACCTTTAATTACATACTGCTCCATATTATCTCCTACAATTCTCAATTACTGCTCTCTCACAAGCAGCTTTTTTGTCAAAAGGGCATAGTTAACCCCTAATTAATCTGACTCCGATATAATTTAGCATAAAAGCCATTTTTCTGCAACAATTCAAAATGAGTACCCTGCTCCACAATCTGACCATTCTTGACAAACAAAATAACATCAGCTTCCCTTATGGTAGACAATCTGTGGGCAACTACAAATGTGGTTCTTCCCTCCATCATTTTCGCAAATGCAGATTGAATTTTTTGCTCTGTACGCGTATCTATGGAGCTTGTAGCTTCATCCAAAATCAGCATTGGCGGAATGTTTAACATTACTCGTGTGATACACAATAGCTGCATTTGGCCTTGGGATAACAATCCGTTATCACCTGACAGCACTGTATCATAACCCTTAGGCATTCTTTTTATAAAGCTATGTGAATGGGTTTCCTTTGCCGCTGCTATTATTTCTTCATCAGTGGCTGTAGGATTTGCCATTTTAAGATTTTCTTTTATTGTGCCTTCCTTAAGCCATGTTTCCTGAAGCACCATGCCAAAGTTCTTGCGCAGATTATCAATGTCAATATCCCTGATATCTGTTCCATCAATGAGAATCTGTCCCTTGTCGATGTCATAAAATCTCATCAGAAGATTTATGATTGTACTTTTTCCTGCACCTGTTGGTCCAACAATGGCAATCCTCTGACCAGGTTTTACGTCCAGGTTTAGATTTTCAATAAGCTTTTTATTTTTATCATATGAAAAAGATACATTTTTAAATTCAATGTGGCCCTTCACATCATCGATAAGCTTGCTGCCATCGTTGATTTCTACATCAGCATCAATCATTTCAAATAAACGTCCTGCACAGGCTAGAGCGTTCTGAAACTCTGTAATGACGCCGGAAATCTCGTTAAATGGCTTGCCGTAGGTGCTTGCATAAGATAAGAAGCTAGTAAGACCTCCCACAGTTATGCCACCGCTTACCGCCATCAGACCGCCTACCACACCAACAGCAGCGTAAATGATATTGTTTATAAGTCTGGTGCTTGGATTGACAATAGATGAATAAAATGTAGCTTTCATGGAAGCATCTGCCAGATTATCATTCATCATCTCAAAATGATTAAGTGCATCATCCTCGTAGTCCATATTTCTGACTATGTTTTTATTAATAATCATTTCTTCTATATAAGAAGTGGTATCTCCTCGAAGGCTGGCCTGCTTGCCAAAGTATTTATATGTTTTGCCTGAAATAAATCTGGCAAGAAGTAATGAGAACGGTGTGGCAATAATGACAATGAGTGCTATCTTCCAGGAAATCATCAGCATAAAATATATGGTGCCAATGATAGTAAGCACTCCTGTGAACAGCTGTGTAAATCCCATCAAAAGACCATCTGAAAATGTATCTGCATCGGACACAATTCTGCTGACATAATCTCCGTGAGGATGACTATCAATATCTGACAGTCTCATGTTTTGAAGCTTGTTAAAAGCTCGCTCTCTGAGATTTTTAGTAACCGTATAGGTGATCTTATTATTTACACGATTCATGATCCACTGAGAAAAAAATGTAATGGCAACCGCTACAGACATCTTCTTTAAAATAAGTAAAAGTCCATCGTAGTCGATGTTGCCTGCGCCAATAATGCAATCCACAGCTTTACCTGTGAGAATTGGTATCCTCAGTGTGAAATATACCGTCACAAGGGCACATAATATAGAAACTAAAAGACTAATATTATATGATTTAAGTTCTTTTAAAACACGTTTTAATATTTGCGATTGAGGCTTATTATTCAAGGGTTGCCTCCTCTCTAGGATACTGGCAATAATATATCTCCTGATAAGTTTCGCAGGACTCTAATAGCTTGTCATGTGATCCAAGTCCTACACACTTGCCATCATCCAGTACTAGTATCTGGTCTGCATCCTTTACTGAAGATGCTCTTTGAGAAACTATAACAATGGTTGGTTTCCAGCTCAAGTGTGCCAGTTCCTTTTTCAATTTTGCTTCCGTCGATAAATCCAGTGCTGATGTCGAATCATCCATCATCAAAATGGAAGGCTTATTAACCAGGGCTCTTGCAATGGTCAGTCTCTGTTTTTGACCGCCAGAGAAATTGTTTCCTCTACCTGTTACTATGGCGTCAAGACCACCATCTTTAGCTTCAACGAAATCTATCGCTTGAGATATATTAAGTGCAGTTTTAATATCTTCATTTTTTACTTTATTTTCAGCCATTGTTAGGTTAGTCCTGATTGTCCCAGAAAATAATGAAGCTTTTTGTGGAACTATTCCAAACAATCTTGCCAGCTTTTTATCACTTAGCGCTTTTACATTTATTCCATCTATCTCTACTGAACCTCTTGTAGCATCATAGGTATGATTCAACAGTTTAAGCAAAGTACTTTTTCCTGAACCAGTTCCTCCAATAATACCTATTGTAGAACCTGCTGGAATCTCAAGTGATATATTTTCAATATCGTAATCCTCTGTTCCGTTGTAGCTAAAGGAAACATTTTTAAGGGAGATTCTTCCACTTTTTTTAGACTCCAAGGCTTTTGAAACTTCATTATTGCCAGCCTCTTGCCCGTCTAGGATATGCTCTCTTTCATCAGATTTCATATCCATAAGCTCTTTAACTCTATCAGCAGAAGGGAATACTTTTATTAAAAGTACAATTAAGTTTGCCAATTTTATCAGTTCTATCAATATCTGTCCCATGTAATTAACGATGGCAACAACATCACCTCTTAGTATAAAACCGGCATCAACTCTTCTAGCCGCTAGGTATATCAGACCTACTGTTCCAAGATTAACTACAACATATGTGACCGGGTTGAGTAACGCTGCGATTTTGCCCGTAGATATCTGCATTGTGGTTAAATCCGATGTAATCTGACCGAACCTGTTTCTCTCAGCATCGGTTTGTGAGAATGCTCTCAGGACTCTTACACCCTCTAAGTTTTCTGATGTTGTCTTTAATACTTTTTCCAACTTTGCAGCAATTTGCTTGTATCTAGGCAGGGTGTATTTCATGATTAAAAATACTATTATTGATAGCAATGCCACTACAGCCAAAAAAATTAATGATGATTTAACATCAACTATAAATGCCATAATTGTAGCACCTGCCACAATAAATGGTGAACGCAAAAACAGTCTTAAAACCATGTTTATGCCATTTTGAATCTGGTTGATATCGCTGGTTATTCTGGTGGTAAGAACATCCTCTCCCACCTTCTCTTTCATTCCCTGTGACAATGAAAGAATCTTTTCAAACAGGTCTCTTCTTATTTCTGCTGCTGAATATACTGCCACATAGGCACTGAAATATTGGGCTGTGATAGAAAATACAAGACCCACAACTGCCAGAAACAATAAAACCCCACTCATCCTTAAGATGTAGTGGGTATCTGAGTTTCCAATTCCCTTGTTGATGATCGCTGCCATCACAAGGGGAACTAAAAGCTCAAATATCGCCTCTAACATTTTGAATAGTGGGGCTAATATTGCTCTGAATTTATATTTTTTAACGTAATTAATTATAAAATTCATAGATTATTCTGCATCTGACTCCTCTGCAGTTTCCTCGGTTGAGTCTTCATTTTGTTCTTCTGTAGTTTCTTCTGTTTCTTCTGTTGTCTCCTCAGTAGTCTCCTCTACTTTCTCTGAGTCATCTTCTACAGTCTCTTCTGTAGTAGTTTCTGTAGTAGCTTCAGTAGATTCTGTTGTTTCTGTAGACTCCTCCTCTTCCTTTTCAGGAGCTTTGAACAATGTATCAAACTCTACCTTCTTCCACTGATCTTCATCAACGGTCCAGGTGATTTCTGCCTTCCATGTGTCAAGGAGCTTTGTGAATGCTTCTGTCTGAAGTGCTGAACGCTTATTTGCTGATGCATCCTCATCGTGATCTTTGTCGAGGCGGAGAACATAATATCCTACATCTTCAATCTCGATAACAGATGAAACATCACCTTCGTTAAGCTTTTCAGCAGCCTTAATGATTTTCATATCCATTGTGTCATCTTCTTTTTCACCCTTTAAATAAGAGAACTTAGAAGTTGTAACACCAAGCTTTTCTGCATCTTTGTCAAAGTCTTCAGATTTGCTTAAATCCTCTGCCTGAGACTTAAGATTTGCGATTTCTTCCTCTGTATATTCTACAGTATTTCCGTCTTCATCCTTTTTGCCATTTGTATCGAATAATACATATGTGAAGCTTCTCATCCATGTATCTTTTTCTGAAATATCTGGATCTGCAGCTTCCTTGGCAGCTTTTTCAACTAATGTGTAGTAGGTTCTGTTTTCGAGGTATTCTTTTACGATATCCTCAGTAGCACCCATTTCTTTTATAGTCTCTTCTGGATTGTCTGAGATAAATTTGGCAGCAGCATCTGCAATCGCCTTTTTCTGGTCATCGGTAAGTGAAACATTGTAATCTGCTGCGTGAGCTTTTGCCAAATACTGATTTTCTATTTCATCAAGTACATTGTCCTTTGTCTCATCCTGCATGGTTGAGCCAGAGCCTGTCATGTCGCTGCTCCACATACCCTCTCCATAGTATGAAAGCAAAAACTGATCGTACATTGACTGCTGATATCTTGCAGCAAAATTGCCATAGCCAAGGCTTATTGTGTCTGTAGTGTCTCCATTTTTAATGGTAACCAGTGTTGCATTCTGGTCAAGCTTACCGCAGCCGGTTAGTAATACTGCAGCGGAAAGAGCCGCAAGGCCAGCGGATTTAATCTTAAAATTCATCATTATGTCCTTCTTCCTGGGTCCGTATCCCCTTTTTGTTCAACTTCTTAATTATAGTTAAACTTGAAGGTTTATTCAACTTTCAAACTCTTTAGGTCAAGCAGGAAATCCTGTAAATAATCATAGACCTCGTTAGGCTTTATTCTGGTGTTGGCCTTTGTATTAAAGATAAATGCCGGATTTTTAGAATCTGCGGCAAAGGTGATGTGCGGATTGTTACGCTCAAGAAGTGATGGAATCTGTGCCACATCTATTTTTGCCTTCTCATACATCACGATTCTGATTATATCTCCCTTTTGCTCAATGGCTGAAACGTAGGCATCGTGAGCCTTTACCCTGAGCATTGCCACCCAAAGCAGATTCTGCACACAGCGTTTTGGCTCGCCAAATCTGTCCACAAGCTCATCTAGCATCTCATCCCTTGATTCTTCGGAATCGATGGCTGCGATACGTTTGTAAATATCAATACGCTGCTCTTCATTAGATACATAAGTATCTGGCAGGTATGCTTCTATATTTACGTCCACAGATGTATTGAAGATATCCTCTTTTACCTCGCCCTTTTCTATTTTGACAGCCTCGTTAAGCATCTTGCAGTACAGGTCGTAACCTACCGCAGTCATGTTTCCGTGCTGTTCCACGCCAAGTAAGTTGCCAGCACCGCGGATTTCCAGGTCTCGCATGGCAATTTTAAAGCCCGAACCTAAATCTGTGAACTCCTTAATTGCTGCCAGTCTCTTTTCTGCCACTTCTTTAAGAAGCTTGTCACGTTTGTACATTAAAAATGCATAGGCTGTTCTGTTGCTTCTGCCAACACGTCCTCTCAATTGATACAACTGTGACAGACCCATGTTGTCAGCATCATGGATGATGATTGTGTTGACATTTGAAATATCAAGACCGATTTCGATGATTGTTGTTGCAACTAAAACATCTATCTCATGGTTGATAAATTGCATCATGACATCCTCAACTTTTGCCTCTGTCATCTGCCCATGAATGTATCCTACCGTTGATTCAGGTACCAACCTCTCGATTTCAGCCGCTACATCCTGTATGCCACGCACCCTGTTGAACACGTAATAAACCTGCCCGTCTCTTGACATTTCGCGCACAATTGCCTCTCTAACCATCTCCTCGTTGTATTCAAATACAAAAGTTTGGATAGGTGTTCTTTCCATTGGAGCCTCATCCAAGACGCTCATGTCACGAATTCCAACCAATGACATGTGAAGTGTTCTTGGAATTGGTGTGGCAGAAAGTGAAAGTACATCCACAGTTTTCTTCATCTGTTTAATTTTTTCTTTGTGATTTACACCAAATCGCTGCTCTTCATCGATGATTAACAGGCCTAAATCCTTGAATTCCACGTCCTTTGATATCAGTCTGTGGGTACCGATAACTATGTCCACCATGCCGCTTTTCAGGCCTTCTATGGTCTTTTTCTGCTCTGCTGCAGATCTAAAACGACATAGCAAGCCTACGTTGACTGGATAGCCACCCATTCTTTGTACGAAATTGTTGTAGTGCTGCTGGGCAAGAATGGTAGTTGGTACAAGATACGCCACCTGCTTTCCTTCCTGAACAGCCTTGAAGGCAGCTCGCATTGCCACCTCAGTCTTTCCAAATCCTACATCTCCACAAATCAATCTGTCCATAATCTTGGTGGATTCCATGTCAGCTTTCACCGCATCAATTGCAGAAATTTGCCCCTCTGTTTCCTCATAAGGGAAACTTTCTTCGAATTCTCGCTGCCATACGGTATCAGGCCCATACACAAATCCATCGGTGTTTTGTCGGAGGGCGTACAAGTCAACTAACTCTTTTGCCACCACACCAACAGCAGATTGAACTTTCTGTTTTGTTCTGGTCCATTCCTGTGTGCCTGCACCAAGTGAGTTAAGTTTTGGCTTCTTGCCATCAGGTCCAGAATATTTCTGAATCATATCAAGCTGGGATGTCAGCACATACAGATTGCTACCTTTGGCATATTCTATCTTGATGTAATCACGAATCACCTTGTCAAGCTCCATCTGCTCTGTACCCTTGTACACGCCAAGGCCGTAGTTTTCGTGAACTACATAATCCCCTACATGCAAGTCAGAGAATGATGAAATGCTTTCACCCTCGTACTTCTTTACACGATGCTTTTTCTTTCGCACATGGCCGAAAATATCGCCATCTGACAGCATTACAAAGGCAGAATCAGGATAATCAAAGCCTCGCTTGATATTTCCTGTGCAAATCATTGTCTCCCCAGGATTAATCCTATGGTCTAAATCGGTGGTAAAATATGAATTCAAGCCTTCATCCAGCAAATCTTCTGCCAGACGCTGTCCCTTTGTGGTGGAGCTAGTCACCAACAGCACCTTGTATTTGTGCTTTTTATACTGCAGCAATTCCTTTGTTAAAAGCTCAAAGCTGCCATTGTAGGCATTTACGCCCTTTACTACAATGCTGTAGTGCTCCTCAGACTTTAACAGCTTATTTTTGGCATCTAAAACAGACATAAGTGTAGTAGGGAATCTTTCGATTTTGCCAAAGATTTCTGATATGTCATAAAGCATTTCCATCTGACCCTTTAGCATATATCCCTGCTCTACGCGCCTGGTCATGGCATCGGAAAACTCGCTAAAGGTCACCTCTGCTTTGTTAATGACCTTCTGAACCTCATCTACAAACACATAGGTGCCCTTTGGCATGAAATCTATAAATGAGCCCAAATTATCACAAAAATATGTCAGATTAGTCTCAAGCTCCTGGCTTAAGCCCCATTCTCTGGTCTCCTCAACCACTCTGTCAGCGTAAGTTTTAAGATGATAAGCCTCCTCTGTTTTCATTTCCTTACGATAGGCTTCATATCTCTCATCACGCTCTTTTTCAATTCGGGCCAGACCGGCTTCCACCTGCTCCGCTGTTAATATAAGCTCTACTGCAGGGAAAATCAGGACAGAATTGATATTTTCTATAGACTTCTGATTGGATGGGTCATAGGAACGAATGCTGTCTACCTCATCACCCCATAGTTCGACTCTAACAGGAAAATCTGAAGTAAGTGGGTACACATCTATGATGCCGCCTCGGACGGCAAATTCTCCAGGGTGCTCGCAGGTACCCACGTGTTCATAGCCCATGGCAACAAGTTTTTTCCTCAGGGCCTCCAGTTCCACACTATCAGTATCAGAAATGGCTACCACACCTTCCTCGAAATAAGACATGGCTGGCAGCTTGTTCATAAGCGCGTCGATAGTGGTAATGACTGTACAACTATTGTTGCTTATAACGGCCTCTATAGCCTTCATTCGCTCTCTTGTAAGGGCATTTCCTCGGATATCCGACTGATAAAACAGAAAATCCTTGGCTGGAAAATACACTACATCATTGTCAAAGAATCTGTACTCCTCGTACAGCTCTCTGGCCTTCAACTCGTCACTTGAGATGATAAGCTTGTATTTTACATCGTGGCCTATACCAAAAATAAGGTGCGCCTTATCAGCGCACCCAGTAATATCATATATCTTTCCATGCTTCTGTAGAGCCTCTCTAAGAGACTCCACAGCTGTAAGTGATTCAAAAGGTTCTAAAAATGCTTTCATTTAAACGACCCATCTTTCTACTTATCTACTTAAGCCAAAGCAATTCCTCTGCTCTTGCAATTGCCGCATCGATATTTGGCCTAAAGTTGTCCTCACCAACTCGTTTGATAAAATCTGCCTTTTCCATCATGTGTCTAGGCTGTTCATTAACGTGTGAGAATACTACTGTAACACCCTTCTTTTCTGCCTTATCTACCAGGTCTCTGAGGGCTCTAAGTGCAGTAACATCAATAGCTGGCACAGAACGCATTCTGATGATAAGGACTTTTGTGAAATCCTTTACATTGATGCTTTCTGCAAGAAGATCTGAAACTCCAAAGAAAAGAGGACCTGTGATTTCGTAAACACGGATTTCCTTGGCAACTGGGCGAAGGTCATCAACAAATTCCTCATCATCGCTAGCATAAGTCCAACCGCTTACCTGTGTCTCCTCGCTCATTCTCTTGATGAAGAGGATGCAGGCAACAATCATACCCCACTCGATAGCAACAACCAAATCAAATACTACTGTAAGGATGAATGTAAGCACAAGTACGATAATATCTGACTTTGGAGCATATTTTACAAGACGGACAAATGGTCTCCACTGACACATGTTGTAAGCTACCTGGAAAAGGATTGCTGCGATACATGGCATTGGAATGAATTTTGCGTATGGCATAAGCACTACAAGAATAATAAGAAGTGTCACTGAGTGAACCATACCTGCGACTGGTGTACGACCACCGTTTTTGATATTGGCAGCTGTTCTTGCGATGGCGCCAGTAGCTGGGATACCGCCAAAGAGTACTGAACCTATATTTCCGATACCCTGTCCGATAAGCTCCTGATTACTTCTGTGCTTGCTGTTTACCATTCCATCGGCAACGACAGCTGAAAGAAGTGACTCGATAGCTGCGAGAATTGCGATTGTAAATGCATTTGGCATCTCATTTCTGATAACCTTAAGGCTGAAATGTGGTACTGAAATGCTTGGCAAACCAGCCTTTAAATCAGGATAAAGTACACCGATTGTATTAACGTTAAGCTTAAGCCCCTGCACCATAGCGATGGCTACAAATACAGCGATGATAGATGCTGGAACCTTGCTGAAAAATTTAGGCCATATAATAAGGATAGCCAGACAAACAACACCTACAAGCACTGCCTGCCAGTTGATTGTATCTAGGTTTGCAAAGAAAAGTCTAAGCTTATCCATAGTTTCGATTGGCTTTTCACCGTGGAAATCCATTCCAAAGAAATCCTTGAACTGACCAATCAAAATAGTAACGGCGATACCTGCGGTAAAACCTGTGGTGATGGTATAAGGGATAAACTTGATAAGAGCTCCTGCCTTTACAAGACCGAGGATAATGAGGATGATACCAGCCATGATTGTGGCGATGATAAGGCCATCCATACCATCTGTAGCAATGATACCTGCTACGATTGTGGCAAAAGCAGCGGTCGGACCAGCTATCTGAACCGTGCTACCACCGAAAAACGAAATCAAAAAACCAGCCACTATTGCGGTGTAAAGGCCAGGCTCAGGACCGACACCTGATGCCAATGCCAGGGCAATAGAAAGTGGCAATGCTATGATTGCCACAATGATACCTGAAATAACATCTTTGACAAACTGCTCCTTACTGTACTTTTTCATACAGGTGAACAGCATTGGATTAAAAAATTCCATACACTAAACTCCTAATCTTCTTCCTAACATTTCTGGATTCACTGCAAATTCCATTGCAACGTCCCTATCGATTGTACCATCCTTTACCAACTTGTAAAGACTAGAATCCATAGAAATCATCTCATTTGTGTCAGAAGAATAGATTACGCCCTCAATTTGTGGAACTTTATTCTCTCGAATCATATTTCTAATGGCAGGAGTCACGGTCATAACCTCAAATGCAGGCACAAGCCTTCCATCAAATGACGGCACTAACTGCTGTGATACAACAGCCTTTATTACCATGGAAAGCTGCAGTGCAATCTGGTGTTGCTGCTCAGATGGAAATACATCAATAATACGGTCGATTGTGTTGGCAGCACCAATAGTATGAAGTGTGGATAAAATCAAATGACCTGTTTCTGCCGCCGTCATTGCAACAGAAATGGTCTCTGCATCTCGCATTTCACCTAGCAAAATTACATCAGGACTTTGGCGCAGCGAAGCCCTGAGGGCTGTTACATAATTTTCCGTATCCAGATGAATCTCTCGCTGTGAAACGATAGATTTATTATGCTTGTGCAGGTATTCCACAGGGTCCTCTAGAGTGATAATATGCTTATTATAATTTTTATTAATCTTATCTACTATGCAGGACAAAGTTGTAGACTTACCGCTTCCGGCAGGGCCTGTCACAAGCACAAGTCCCTTGGATTCATTGGCAAGATTGATTACTGCCTCCGGGATTTTAAGCTGCTGATAGTCAGGCAGTGAGAATGTGATTACACGAACTACTGCTGCATATGTACCTCTTTGTTTAAAGGCATTAACACGAAATCTGGATACATTTTTGATAGCAAAAGAAAAATCATCATCACCAGTTTCTCTATAATGAGTAGGATCGCGCTTTGCCAGCTCGTATATCTGCTCCACCAGCTCATTTGCCTTTGCAGGCATAACAGGTCCATCATCAGGCTCCGATTTTATGATACAACTCTCCTCCAGCTCAGATCTGGTCATTACCAAATCATTGACTCTAAAGGACACTTCACGACCTGTGATGATAAACACATCTGAAGCCCTGTATTTCTTAACTGCATCAGTCAAATAGGTTACGATATCAATAGCCATAGTCCCCTCCTTGCCCCTTATTCTTCAAGTATCAATACAGGTTGTGAGCTCTGCGCATCCCAATCGCCAGTATTTTCCACCTGCCAGGTTTCAATCTCCCCATCTGAAACCTTTACGCTCAGCACCTGATTTTCATTAATATCTACAGTGAATTCCTGATTTTTCCAGTTGCTCTCAGCTATCTTTTCATAGGCCTGATTGCTGGCTGCGTAGTAGTCCTGCGTGCGCTCTGCCATCTTTTTTGTCAGTTCATAATCGTGATGACTGGAAGATATGGACAATGCAGCAATTACAGCAAAAGCCATTCCTATCAGGATAACCACCATAAGAGCCGTTCCAATATTTATTATTGTCCGGTTTTCACGTTTCTTTCGTTCCATAAACCTTCAACCCCTAGCGTTTAGCCTTTTCTACCACCAGTGAATAAATCTCTTCATCATTCATATTTGATATGACAATATGCATTGATTCACATTTCTTATTTCCGTCAGCCGCAGTGATGATTCCCGTGGCCTTGTACCCATCATCAGATGTAGTTTCAGACACTTGATTCCACTTGCCATCATAATATTCTGTGAACCCTGAGTCTCCCTTAGATGCCAGATATTCCTCGGCAGCGTTTGTGGCCACATTTATAGCCTTCGTCAACTCCTTTGCATCTCTGCTCTGGGAGACTGACAATGCAAAGCACTGCACGCATATTGCAGCAACAATTATAAAAAACATTATGGAAAACATTAGCTCAGTCAAAAAAATTCTGGAGCCATTGTTTCTGTTCTTCATTTTTCTGCCATCCCCTTCCTACATCACATACCAAAATATTACACAAAGATTTTATCTAATTAATATTTGATTTAATTCCAATTTTTACAATTTCTTTATTATCTGATGCATCAACTACATCCACTTCCAACAGCTGATTATTAATCCAATTAAAGTCTATATCCTTTACTTCGATGATTTTATTGCCAAAATCAGGAGTAACATCTGCTCCCTCTTTTGTCTCCATTTCCATCAAATAACCATCGTAGCTGTATATATACAGGATAATTCCGTCATCCTTTTTGATTTTGATTGCCTTTGTACCATCAAAATTTCCTATTTCAATGGCACCTGCGTTGTCATTGGCTCTTACCTGCTCTCTCACGTATGCCACAGCAGTTCTTGTATTTGCATTCTCCTCGTTGGCATACACTACAGAGCGATAGGAATTTACAGCCATCAAAAGCACACTCACGGCCGAAAACGTGAAAATCAGGAACAAAACCATCAAAAAGATGATGTCCATGCTATGTTTTTTTACCTTATTTTCCATTGCCATATTTGAGCCTCTTTACACTACTGTAGCTTGATTATCGTTACATCCGGCTTCATATTTGAGCCGTAAATCACATAATCCACCCTGAAAAGCTCGTCATCGTAGATAATTCCATAGTTATCCTTTAGATATTCAAAGCTCTCCGGATATCTGCCCTCTGTCACATAACACTGGATAATAGCCCTGTCTACGGCATCTGACAGGTTTTTCTGCTGCTCCTGAACACTTCCTTCTGATGCCTTTGAAACAGCATATAAAAACACTACAAATACAACCAAAAACATACCTGCCGATATCAGTGTTGTGCTTAGGACGTTCTTCTTTTTTATCTGATGAATTCCATCTAAATTTCCGAACCTTGTTTTTGCCATATTAAATCATCCCTGACATAATGTTTAACAGCGGTAACATTACTGAAAACAGAATAATTCCTACTATTACAGACAAAATGATAACTAAAGTAGGCTCTACAACAGCGATAAAGTCGTTAATTTCCTCGTCTGCCTCTTCCTGATATGTTGTAGCCACCTTCTCTAAAACATTTTCCATATTACCTGTTTTTGCGCCCAGGATTGCCATACGTCCGTACAATCCGCCAAATATTCCTGACACGGAAAATGCTTTTCCTATATCCATGGTCTCTGCAAAGGAATCCTTGCATTTTTCCACTTTATTCTCAAACTCAGGAGCTTCAACTATCCTTCCGCTCACATCTAAAGATTGCATTACATCCATACCACTTGATAAAGTCATAGCCATTGCCGATGCAAAGCGGCTTGTTGCAATCTTTGAATGAATGGATTTAAACCTTCTGCTCTTGTAAAGAATAGCGTTTCTGTGATTCTTTCCCCATGTACTTTTATTTAAAATTATGAGATATACTACGACAGCAATTAGAATGAGTAGCAAAACTACCCCGTGTGCCTTCATGAATTTGCCCAATGAAAGAAAGCCCGCTGAAAGTCCATCCATGGTGCCTCCCAGCTGCCTAAAGACCCTGTCAAAGACAGGCATAATTTCTGTAACTAATACGATTATGATGACAAGCATCATCGCAACCATCATCAGCGGATATGTAACCGCACTTCTGATGGCGTTGCTGATTGCCATTTCTCGCGAATAATGAGCCGCAAGATTAGTGAGAACAGAGTCCATTTTACCGGTCTGCTCACCCATTTTAGCCATTTCAACAAAATAGTCAGGGAAAACCTCGGCCTTTTCAATAGCCTTTGAAAGAGAGCCTGTTTCACCTACTACCTGTTCCATTTCTGTGAGAAGCTCTTTTTCCTCGCCTCCCTCAGATTCATCAATCATCATGGTGAGGCCCTGAATGGCCGATACACCACTTGATATCATCATTCCCATTTCATCGGAGAATGCATAGAGTTCTTCTGACGTTAAGATTTTTCTAGATTTATTGCTCATAGTCCCACCCTTTAGTATTTATACTTTAATTGATAGTAACTGTCGTCTTCTCTAAATTTCTTAACCGTGCTGGTATTGGCATAGGAACCAAGTGTTGGATCCATAAGTGTCCACTGAGTACCATCGAACTGTATAACACTGTCAATCCAGCCCTGTTCAGCCGTATATACTGAAATCCAGGCGTGATACTGTGTACCTGCGTAACCAATCTCCAGTCTCGTTGGTATACCTTGCGACCTAAGCATCGCTCCCATGAGGGATGCATAGTCAAAGCAGATACCCGTGCATGTAGCAAGGGTGTCATCCACCTTTGGGATGTACCCGGATTGCACCGTTTCCGCCTTGTTGTAGTCATAGGTTACATTTTCGATGATGTAATGATATACATTTTCCACCACCTCAAGGTCGGTCGTTGCACCACTTGCCAGCTCTTGTCCTTTCTTTACCGCCGCGGAATTCGCATTGAAATCCACGTAGGCATTAGGATACAAAAACATACTGTATTCATCTTTCAGATTAACGCTCACTGACTGAGTAAATGCTGCTGCATATTGGTCGTCATGTAGGTTCTCGTAGACACCAATTTTATAAGTACCACTACCTTCAGACAGCGGATAGACATCGTATTGCCCATCCAAATCCATCAGATAATTGTAGGTATTCTTTGCAGGTGTCTCTATTAGCATTCTCACCTTTGCTGCAGAACCTGTGTATTTGACCATCACATATCCATCTGTCGCATTGCTGGCATCTATTGTCGCATCTTTATTTGAATAAACCGTAACTCCACTTGCCACAGGCTCCAAAACTGTAATGGAATTGTCCCTGTTTCCGTTGGATTCCTTGGCTTTAGTTGCGCCACCAGCTGGTTTATCCGCGTTCTGTGTGATGTTTGGTGATGGTCCCTCTAAGGTTCCACAAGCAACCAGGCTAATACTCAGAACAATCAGTGAAAGCAAATATTTACATCTTCTCACTTGCTTCCTCCATCCTTGTTCCATTATTCTCCCAAAATAATTGTTTAGCCTCGAATGTTTTAACCTGTGGACAGTTTTCACTAGTTTGCCCTGTCCACAAAATATTAAATTTTATTTTAGATATTTAATTAACTCTACCTCACTGTTAAAGCTATATTCCTCGTCCGCCTTTTTGTTATAGACAAAGCCCTGCCAGGTAGCATTGTCGCGGCCTGTAACCATGATTACATAGCCCTCTTTTTCCATATCTGGCAAAAGCCCTTCTGCATCAACAAGCTGTTTTTCCACATCAATTTTCTTAGGAACAAAATAGCTTTCAGTCCTTTTAAACTGCCTGCTCTTGGTTTTTAATGCTGGAAAATTAAGGGCATCCATAACGCTTTCAACTATATAGAATAGCTCGTTGATATCGTTAAAATGCTGTGGATTTTTATCAAAGCAGTTGTAAACTCTACCCTTGAAGCCCTTCTTTGACTCGTCGATAATCACCCCTACGCAATTTGGGGTTCTTTTCATTCTTCCTGAAACTGGCATTACTCATCACCCCTTACGATATCCTTAAGCTCATCTGTATCGTTGTCTGTGCCTGCACTTGCAAGGTTAACTGGCGCAAGATGATACTTGATATAACGCTTTCTTGACTCCTTGCTGAGGTTCTCATTGATACGAGCTTCTACAAGCACGCAGTCTTCCTGAGTAATATCCAAAAGAAGAACTACAAACTGGTTGTTGCTATATCTGGCATACATGTCACCGCCACGGGCTGATGTTCTGATGGCCTCTGAAAGTTCATCAGACAAAGTGTTGAGTCTATCTGAATCGTTAAGAGCAAAGCCCTTGCCATCTGTGATGGTGCAAAGCATGAGCCATGCTGACTGGCCGGAACGGCGAATAACACGCTTGATATATCTGTAGCTTTCCACAAAAATAGGGTATGTGCAGTAGAAAGCACCTTCGATATCTTCCTTTGATGTATCCAGGTTTTTCTTAACCTCGCTGATAACATCAGTATTATTTTTAATCTGCTCTCCAAGCTTATCCAGCTGCTTTGTCATATCAGCTGATACGGAAACACCAAGCTCTTCAAACATAAGAGCTTCTGTGTCCTCATAAAGCTTTAAAGCTTCCCTTGATTTGCCCAGCTCAATAAGCGCCTGCATCTCGTAGGTCTGCCAATTATCGTATGGATAAAGCTGGTCCGCCTTGTGGCTCACCTGGTAGAGCTTGTCATATTTTTCCTGAAGGGCATATGTTTCAAGAAGCTGTTTTACACAACGGTCGTAGAGTTTCTTCAGTCTTACCTGAACTGTAACAACCCATTCAACTCCGCTTAATCCTGGGAGGAAATCACCTCCATAGATTTCACAGGCTTCCTCTAAAAGCTTTTGCTGCTCATTTGTATCTTCAGATCCCAATGCCTTTTTAGCTGTTTCTTCAAACTCAATAGCATCGCAATCCACAGCTACATTTGGGCTGATGCGATAGGTTCCGCGCTTAACATGAACATAATCTTCATCCGGAAGTCCCACACTTGGAAGCGCTTTTCTAAGTCTAAAAACCAAAGCTCTTAAACTGTTTGATTCATCAGCTATATCTTCGTTGTGGAAGAGATTATACATAACCTGCTCTCTAGCCAATCCATTAGGATAATATAGAAGCATCTGAAAAAGCTGATTTACCTTAGTGGTGTTGTTGCGCTCTATTGTGAAGGGTTTTCCTTGATAAGAAATCTCCACATTTCCTAACATTCTTGCTTTTATTACAATGTTTTCATTTACCATTATACTGCCCTTTTCTATTTACGAGTTCTTTCTAGTTACAACCCTAGTATAGTTTTCTTAAACGTTATTGTAAATAACATTGTTATAAAAAAGGGCACACTAGAAAGTGTACCCTTTTGTTCTACTCTATTTCTCTTTGATATTGTATTTATTCATGGCTGTGTCAAGGTCGTTTTCTAAGAATAATTCAACAGCACCTATAACCTTCTCCATGGAGGCATCCACCTTTTCTCTGTCTTCCTTGTCGTAGTGTCCCAAAACATGTGCTACCATATCTCCGTTTTGGCACTCGCCAACTCCAACTCTGATTCGAGGGAATTCATTGGTTCCAAGCAGGTTGATTATACTTTTCAACCCGTTGTGACCACCTGCACTGCCCTTCTTTCGCACCCTGATATTTCCTGTGGAAAGTGATACATCATCAGATATAATCACAAGCTCCGTCTCAGGATCCACCTCGTAGTACTCAGTCATTGGGAAAACGCATTCTCCACTAAGGTTCATGTAAGTCATTGGCTTAACAAGAATTACCTTGTGTCCATTTATCATACCCTTTCCCACTAGACCTTTATGTTCTTTGTGGTTAACCTCAATCCCATAATGCTTGGAAAGGACATCTATTGCCTCAAAACCTACATTATGTCTGGTTCCATCATACTTCTTCTCAGGATTACCTAGACCAACAATTAAATACATATCTTACTCTGGGAACTCTTCCTTAAATTTGTTGAGAATCATTGTTTGCATCTGCTCTCTTGTAGTTGAACGGATAGGATGAGCAATATCCTTGTATCCGCCCTCAGAACCACGTCTACTAGGCATAGCGATAAAGAGTCCCTTATCTCCTTCAATAATCTTAATGTCGTGAATTACAAACTCCTCATCAATAGTAACTGAAACAACTGCTTTCATTTTGCCTTCTTTTTCGATCTTACGTATTCTGATGTCTGTAATTTGCATTGTGTTATACCTCCCCAACTGGCATATCGTATCTGTTCTTGTTACCGGTAACAATGCGGACTCCATTTTCCCCAATATATGTAGATCCGCTGAGCAATGTCTCATGGCTTTCAACAATGCAATTCTCAACGTGCACGTTGTCCCCTATGTATGCTCCATTTAAAATGACGCAATTCTTAACAACTGAATTGTTGCCAACAAATGCCTTTTTAAATAATACTGAATTTTCTACCGTACTATTGATGATACATCCTCCTGCGATGAGTGAGTTTGACACCTTCGAACCTGAATTGTATTTTGCAGGTGGAAGGTCGTGAGTCTTAGAGAAGACTCCTGGCTCAGTGTGGAAGAAATTATCTCTAACATCCTTTCTTAAGAAATCCATGTTAGCCTTGAAGTAGCTGTCTACGTCTGCGATGTTTGACCAGTAGCCTTCCATCTTGTAGCCGTAGATCTTCTTCATGCTCTTGTATCTAATAAGAATGTCGGTAACGAAGTTGTAACGTCCCTCACGATTGCACTCCTCCAATAAATCGATAAGGGCTCTTCTTCTGATGATGTAAACACCAGCAGAAACTAAATCTGATGTAGCCACCATAGGCTTTTCTTCAAATTCAGTAATTCTGCCATCTCTGTCCATTGAAACGACACCGTATCTGTTGATGTCATCACCCTCAGGAAGCTTTGCACAAACAACTGTGATATCTGCCTGCTTTGCGATATGGTAATCGAGAACCTTGTTAAAGTCAAGCTTGTAAACTCCATCACCGCTGGCAATGATAACATATGGCTCGTGTCTCTTCTTAAGGAAGTCAATGTTCTGCCAAATGGCATCGGCAGTACCGCGGTACCACCAGCTATTATTTGTGGTTACGGTAGGTGTGAAGAGGAAAAGTCCTCCCTGCTTTCTACCGAAATTCCACCATTTTGATGAATTAAGATGCTCATTTAATGAGCGTGCGTTGTACTGTGAAAGTACTGCTACTGTCTGGATGTGCGAGTTTGTCATGTTTGAAAGGACAAAATCAATACATCTGTAGCTTCCTCCTATTGGCATAGCAGCGATTGCTCTCTTGTCTGTGAGTTGCTGCATTCTGCTGCTGTTTCCGCCTGCTAGTATAATTCCTAATGCTTTCATACTCGATCACCTGCCTTGATAATATAGCCGCCACTAGCTAACTGTCCGTCAGGATAATCTGCCTCGCTAGTCTCGCCCTTGATAGCTGTATTCTTTCCTATTGTAACATTTGGTGGGATTATAGAATTCTCGCCAATAACTGCCAATCCATATGAATAGATGCTGGCATTCAGCTTGCTTTCTGCCTCCTCGCCCTGTCCAATCTTGGCTCCTGCGCCAACGACTGTATTCTCAGCGATAATCGATTTATCAATAACACAATCTTTTCCGATTGTAACGCCTTCCATAATAATAGAATCGCGGATAACTGCGCCTTCTTCAACTACTACACCAGCGCCTAAAACTGAGTTGTAAATCTCGCCATAAATCTGAGCACCCGCACCTACAATCGCCTTTTCAACAACTGCTGTGTTTGCTACAAACTGAGGCTCAATGATGTTCTGATTAGTGTAGATCTTCCAGAACTCCTCATATAAATTGAACTCTGGAATTAAATCTATAAGCTCCATATTGGCTTCCCAATATGAACCAAGTGTTCCAACGTCCTTCCAATAGCTGTTAAACTCATACGCATACATTGGAGAACCCTTCTCGTGAAGGTATGGCAATACATGCTTACCAAAATCGCAATTGCTCTGATCTCTAAGTGCTAAAAGTGATTCCTTTAATGCCTTCCAGCTAAAAATATAAATACCCATTGAAGCCAGGTTACTACGTGGTTTTGGTGGCTTCTCTTCAAACTCGCTGATGCGCTTTTCTTCATCAGCAATAACAACACCGAATCGCGATGCCTCTTCAATTGGAACTGGTATTACAGCGATTGTAACATCAGCACCCTTTGCCTTATGAAAATCTAACATGGCCTCGTAATCCATCTTGTAAATGTGGTCTCCTGAAAGGATAAGCACATACTCAGGATTATAGTTCTCCATGTACTTAAGGTTTTGGAAAATTGCGTTAGCGGTACCAGAATACCACTCAGATGTATCGCTCTTCTCGTATGGAGGAAGAACGGTTACGCCACCATTATTTCTGTCCAAATCCCATGGAATACCAATTCCAATGTGTGAATTTAAAACAAGTGGCTGGTACTGAGTAAGTACGCCAACGGTATCAATCCCCGAATTGATACAATTTGATAGAGGGAAGTCGATAATTCGATACTTTCCTCCGAAAGAGACGGCTGGCTTTGCAACATCAGACGTCAGTACGCCTAATCTGCTTCCTTGCCCACCAGCCAGAAGCATTGCGATCATTTCTTTTCTAATCATCCCTATCATCTGCCTTTCTCGTGGTGTCAGTCAAGGATGTGCCTAGTTTTGCCCATAGCACTCCCCTAAGTGTGTCTTTTTATCCAAAAAACGCACTCTTATGCATTTAGTATAACAAAGTGCCTATTTTCACGCAATATTATTCTTATTTTTACTCATTCAATGTTAATTTTTTGACAATAAATGGTAAGATTACACAAAATTATGGCTATTATTTCACAAGTTGACCCTTGAAAGTCACTTCAATAGGGTTTATCTTTAGGTTTAGCGTTAAAAAATTGTAGCAACAATAATAAATAATTAAGAAGGAAAACGAAAATCAATGTATAAACTTAATTTCAACGAACAGATACATGTTCATTTTATAGGTATCGGCGGCATCAGCATGAGCGGCCTTGCCGAAATATTGCTTGGTGCCGGCTTTACCATCTCAGGCTCTGACAGAAGTGCCTCTGAATTGACAAATCACCTTGAGGCTCTTGGCGCTACCATTCATTATCCACAGGCAGCATCAAACATCACAGATGATATAGATCTTATCGTCTACACCGCTGCTATCCGCGAGGACAATCCAGAATTCATCGCTGCCAAGGAAAGCGGCAAGCCAATGCTTACCCGAGCTGAACTTCTTGGTGAGATAATGGAAAACTACGCCCGTTCCATCACCGTTGCAGGAACCCACGGCAAGACTACCACTACTTCCATGATTAGCCAGATTCTTTTAGAGACTGCAGATGAACCTACTATATCTGTAGGAGGTATTTTAGATGCCATCCACAGCAACGTTCATGTTGGCCACAGCGATGTATTTATCACAGAAGCCTGTGAATACACCAACAGCTACCATTCATTTTTCCCCAAATACAATGTCATCTTAAATGTAGAAGCAGATCATTTGGATTTCTTCAAAAATCTTGAAAATGTCCGCGCTTCATTTAAGAAATTTGCCGGAAATACTTCAGATGATGGAATTCTTATCATCAATAACGAAATAGATGATGTTAAGTTCTTTACCGAAGGATTAAAATGCAAGGTCATCACTTATGCACTCCATGGTGATGCTGATATTGTTCCATCAGAAATTACATATAATGAAAAAGGATGCGCAAGCTACGTACCTGTTTACAATGGAAAATCTCTTGACAGGGTGCAGCTTAACGTACCTGGCGACCACAACATCAGCAACTCCCTTGCAGCTATCGCTCTTACTATAGAAATGGGAGTAAGCTACGACCACATTTTAGCTGGCCTTGCCAAATTCGGCGGCGCCCACAGACGTTTCGAGTTCAAAGGCACTTACAACGGTGCCACTATAATCGATGACTATGCTCATCATCCTACAGAAATCAGAGCCAGCCTTGCAGCTGCTAAAAATTATCCACATAATCGCCTGATTGTGTGCTTCCAATCACACACATATACCAGAACACTTAGCTTTTTAGATGATTTTGCCACAGCACTCAGCGCTGCAGACATTGTCATCATGCCGGATATTTATCCTGCAAGAGAGCCAGACATTTACGGAGTAAGCTCAAAAGATATCACCGACAGACTTGAAAAAATGGGCGTGGAAGCCCACTATTTAGGCACTTTTGAAGAATGTGAAAAATTTTTGAAAAAAAATCTTTTACACAACGATCTGTTGATAACTATGGGCGCCGGAGATGTTAATCTGGTGGGCGAAAACCTACTTAACAAATAGTTATCCAATAGTTATCCACATTATCCACATTTTTTGGTGGGAAACTTTCCACCACAGGGTGTGGATTTTTTTTATGCGAAATTCTCAGTTATTCGCATAGTTATCCACATTATCCACATATGTCACAACCCCTTTATTTACAGGCTTTGTGGACTTTCCTGCCCTTTTCTTTTCAGAATTACTTTGCTATAATTTGCCTCAGCTTAAGAGGGAGATGTATATATATTTATGGCAGACATCATGTTACACACCAGCAATAACACAGGCATCACTTGTGTTTCAAATACTTTTATCGACGATTTCATGAAAGAGGCAAATGGAGAATACGTTAAGGTTTACCTTTATCTGTTGCGTTGTCTTAATCGAGATGGGTTCGACTTTTCAATCTCGCAGTTGGCGGACTGTTTAGACCACACAGAAAAAGACGTAATGCGAGCTTTAACTTATTGGGAGAAAGTTGGTTTGCTTCACCTGGAGTATTCACCGGAAAATGAGCTTTCTGGAATCTGCTTAGCCGATGTGAACGGAACTGACAAGGCTTGCGGCCCTGTCATTTCCAACATCACATCCATGACTACATCAGCACGTTTCAATGGCGTGTCAAATGTAGCAGCTACAGCCGGAGCTCCTGCAGTTTCAAACCTCCAGGCTGTTGAAAAACCAAGCTACAGCCCTGACGAATTAAAGGCATTCAGTGAGGATACCGACGTAAGCGATTTGATTTTCGCTACACAGACATACCTTGGCAAGCCACTTTCCGTTCCAGAAACAACTACTCTTCTGTTCTGGTACGACAGCCTTCACATGTCAGTAGACCTTATCCAGTACCTTGTTGAAACATGCATTGGCGGCGGACACTCAAGCTTCCACTACATGGACACAGTTGCAAGAAACTGGGCAGAGGACGGCATCAGCACTGTAGATGACGCAATCAAAGCTTCAAGCGCCAGAAACAACACTGTTTACTCAATCATGAAGGCTCTTGGCATCACAGGTCGTGCACTTGTGGAGACAGAGCTTAACTACATAGACAAATGGACCACCACCTTCAGCATGGATTTAGCTATTATCTGCGAGGCTTGCAAGCGCACTATCATCCAGACTAACAAGCCATCATTTCCATATGCAGATAAAATCATTACCAGCTGGCAGAAGGCCGGTGTTAAAACACTTGATGACATCGCAAAGCTTGATGCAGACTTCACTGCAGCTTCTGTAGCAAAGATTTCTTCAGCAACACGCCAGAAATCATCACAGGTTACATCAGCTACAAAGGCTAAGAGCAATAAGTTCCATAACTTCTCGCAGCGCGATTACAACTTCGAAGAATTGGAAAAGAAAATTCTTGGAAACTAAGGGGGAATAAAAATGGCACTCTCAAATGAACAATACGATGCACTTATGCGTCAGTACAACCACAAACAGGCTCGCAACAACCAGATCGTTGCCTACCGCACTGACGAGGTGTACTCTGCCATCCCCAAACTATCAGAATTAGACGCAGAGGTTTCAAGAGTTTCAGTATCGTCTATCAACGCTATTTTCAACGGTGAAAGCATTGATGCTGCCTCAGCCGCCTCTCGCCGCAAACTCAAAGAAATCAAAAACCGTCGTATCAAGCTTATGGAATCAGCTGGCTTTCCTGCGGATTACCTTGAGCCACCATACGATTGTCCGGATTGCAAGGACACAGGTTATATAGACGGAAAACGCTGCCATTGTTTCAAACAGGCAGCTATTAATATTGTCTACAGACAATCCAACCTGAGTAACATCCTTGCAAAGGAGAATTTCAACTACTTTGACCTAAGTGTGTATGATGATGATCATTCCACCTCAAGTCCTCGTGCCACTGCACAAATAGCCCTAGAAAGAGCTCAAAACTTTGTGCAGCATTTTAAGGAAAAAGGTGGTAATTTATTGTTGCTTGGACAGACAGGTTGTGGTAAAACCTTCCTATCCAATTGCATCGCAAAAGCCTTATTAGATGAAGGCATATCTGTTATATACTTTACAGCATCTAACTTATTTAAGGTCTTTGAGGATCAAACCTTCAAAAAGAAGGACCATCTTGACGATCTTCCAGACCAGATTTTTGACTGTGACTTATTAATCATCGATGATTTAGGCACTGAATTTCCTAACAATTTCAAAATTACCAAACTATTCCAGTGTTTAAACGAAAGGTTACTTAGAAATAAATCAACCGTAATTTCCACAAATCTTTCTCTCGAAGAAATGAGAGACACTTATAGCGAAAGAATTACTTCGCGAGTATTTTCATATTACGATGCTATTAGGCTTATCGGGGATGATATTCGTATTAAGAAAGTAATGATGAATAAATAAATAAGTATCATTCAAGGAGCAAACAATGCCAAACAATGAAATCGTGTTGGAAAACACACCCCCTATGGCTGAGTTAGGTCTTATCCCTCATAAGAGCTGCACAGCTATCGCTGACAAAGTCAACGACTATCTTCTTAAATGGAGACAGGAGCGCAAGAGCGATCAATCTATTATTACTCTTGCAGGTTACCGTAGTGATTCTTACATCGTGGATGCTGAGTGCCCTCGTTTTGGTTCCGGTGAAGGTAAAGGTATCATTAGACAGTCTGTTCGTGGACTTGACCTTTACATCCTTGTAGATGTAACCAACTACAGCCTTACTTACAGTGTTTGCGGTCATGAAAACCACATGAGCCCAGACGATATTTTCTGTGACTTAAAGCGTATCATTGCTGCTGCAATGGGCAAGGCAAAGCGCATCACTGTTATCATTCCTTTCCTTTATGAAGGACGTCAGCACCGCAGAAGTGCCCGCGAGTCACTTGATTGCGCTATGGCTCTTCAGGAACTTGTTAACATGGGCGTTGACAACATCATCACATTTGATGCTCACGACCCTCGTGTTCAGAACGCGATTCCACTTAACAGTTTCGAGACTGTTTCACCTACTTATCAGTTCCTTAAGGCTATCCTTAAGAACGTTAAGGACCTTCAGCTTGACAATGATCACCTCATGATCATCTCTCCAGATGAAGGTGGTACAAAGCGTGCCGTTTACATGGCATCAGTACTTGGTGTCAACGTTGGTATGTTCTACAAGCGTCGCGACTACAGCCGCATCGTTGACGGACGTAACCCTATCGTTGCTCATGAATTCCTTGGTAACGACGTAGATGGCAAGGACGTTATCATCGTTGATGATATGATTTCTTCTGGTGAGTCTATGATCGATGTTGCTACAGAGCTTAAGAAGCGCAACGCTAGACGTATCTTTGTAGTTGCTACATTCGGTCTTTTCACAAACGGTATGGAGAAATTCGACAAAGCCGTTGAAGAAGGTATCATCTACAAGGTTGTTACAACAAACCTTACATACCTCACAGACGAAGTGCTCAACAAGCCATACTTCATCAAGTGTGATATGTCAAAATACATCGCATACATCATCGATACACTTAATCATGATTGCTCAATTTCAGAGCTTCTTAATCCATACGGACGTATTGAAAAACTCATCACAAAATACAAAAACGGTGAATATTAAAAAAGAGCCCTTTCGCAAGAAAGGGCCTTTTTTATGTAAGCGGTAAATATAAAGCCCTTTAGTTGACGCTTACATATATCCTGGTAGACTAACAGATTAAAATAATAGCCTTAATCTCCTTTTTATAGGGATAGGGGCTTGCCCTTTTTCTCAAGAATGTAGGGGGCTGGTTACTTATTTCTCGTATCTATGTCATCAAGATTGTATGTAATAATAGGCTTGTTATTATAAACAAAAGCTATTTTAGTAGTATTAGGATGTAGGAATGCAGTAAAATTATCTTCTTCTAGATTCTTCATGGATAAATCTCTATAACTCATTAGTGTTATGTTCAATGTCTCACCATCGTGTG